>CAWAFH010000015.1:0-217849 GCA_963781265.1 uncultured Solirubrobacterales bacterium | reverse complement strand
TGGGCCCAGCTCGAGGCCGGGCTAGAGGACGCCGGCATCGACGTGCTCCAGGAGGCGAATCGTCCGGCCTGGTTCCTCGATCCCGCGATCGTCTATCCCAACCCGACATCGGCGATGAACCTCGAGCCGCTGCTGATCAACACAGCGGGCTCCTGGGAGGATCGCCCCGAGGCCGTGACCGAGATCGAGAACCTCTTCCTAGCGTCCGACTACGTCCGAACCCACACCGACCTGGCGACGATGGAGGGCGCGAACGAAGCCTCCCGGCGGGCGGTCAACGGCATCCTCGACGCGACGGGCTCGACCCAGCCGCGTTGCCCGGTGTGGAAGCTCAGCGAGCCGGCGATGTTCGCTCCGGCGCGCGCGTTCGACCGCCTGCTGTTCGCGGCTCACCGGCCGCCCCAGCAACAGCTCCGAGTCGTCGAGGGTCGCATCGAGGCCTCCGCCGTTGCCTCGGTGGGAGCCTCGGTGGCCGAGCAGGTCTCGAGGATCTGGCGCTAACCGCGCTTCATCCGTCCAGGCGCTTTCCTCCACAGCCGATTGAGTGAGATGATCGGCTCGTGAAGGCGAACCCAGCTGCGAGTGGGTCGCAAGGGATCCGGTTCGAGAACGGCAACGAGGCGCTGCTGGTCGCGGCTGAGAACGGCGCCGACCCGCGCAAGCTGGTCTCAAGGCTCGGCCTTGCGGTCGACGTGGGCCGCCCGGTGATCGTCGTCTGCGGCGGCGCCAACGACCTCACCGGCGCGGCACTCTCGCGGACGGAGCGTGTCCTTGCCCCCGCGGTCGCGATGGCAGCGGGCCTGACCGGCGCCGCGGTCGTCGACGGCGGCACCGCCGCCGGAGTCATGGCGGTGATGGAAACGCCCGGGCCGAGCGCGGAAACGCCCACTCGCCGTTGGTCGGGGTGGCGCCTGCGGGCAAGGTGACGTATCCGGGTGGCGCCGACGGCGCCGACGGCGATCGCACGCCGCTGGAAGCGCATCACAGCCACTTCGTCTTGGCCGACAGCGCCGAATGGGGCGGCGAGACCGAGCTCCTCGCCGACGTGGCCGAGGCGATCGCGGGCGCGTCGCCGGTCGTCATGGTGGTCGCCGGCGGTGGTGCCGTGGCGCAGACCGAGGTGAGCGAGGCTGTCCGTCGCGGCTGGCCCGTGTTCATCATCGAGGGCACCGGGGGGACGTCGGACCCGGTCGCGAAGTTGTGGCGTACACACCGCGAACCACGCGGTTTCGGCGCGACGCGCCTCTTGCCAAGACGCCTCATCCAGCGGTCGCCCGAGCTCTCATCGATCACCGATGCCAACCTGCGCGAGATCGTCCGCGACGGAGACGTGCGGCGGTTCGCTGACGACGACGCCGCCCAACTCGCCCGCAGCCTCGCCTGGGAGCTCCAGGACGACCCGGTGCTCAAGGACGCCTGGCGAACCTTCGCCACCTACGACGGTCTCGCCACCCGGATGCGCAACACGTTCGAGCGCTTCCAGGGCGCGATCCTCGGCCTGGGCATTCTCGCGACGTTCCTCGCCCTCCTCCACCAGTCGCTGGGCGGCGCCGCTTTGCATTGGGCCGTGGTCGCGGCGCCGATTTTGGCATCGGTGCTGATCGCGGTGGCCAACCGCCGGGCAACCGGCAAGCGCTGGGTGCTGCTCAGGGGCGCGGCGGAGGCGATCAAGGTGGAGATCTACCGCTATCGGACGCGGACCGGCCTCTATGCGGACGCCAACCTGCCGGACGGTGACCCGGCGAAACGGCCTGCCGCGCTGGCGACTCAGCTCGGCCACATCGAGGTGCAGCTCGTGCAGACGGACGTCGGCAGCGGCGCGATCACCCCTACGACGGACCCCTGCCGCCGCCGATGTACGGCGCCAGCCGCAACGATGACGGAGTCAGCCCGATCGGCCCAACGCAGTACCTGCGGATCCGAGTCTCCGATCAGCTCGCCTACTACCGGGGCCGGATCGCGCATCTCGATCGACGCCGGAACCTGTTCCAGCTGGTCGCGGTCGCTGCCGGCGCGGTGGGAGCGATCGTCGCCGCTGCCGGCGAGGAGGTCTGGATCGGCCTGACGACTGCGATCGGCGGCGGCGCGATCGCGCGGCTCGGTTACCTGCAGGCGGACGCGACGATCGTCGCCTACAACCAGGCCGCCGCTCGCTTGGCCGCCCTGCAGCGCGAGTGGCCCACCCAGGTCCCGGCCGAGCCGGATCCGGAGCGCTTCGAGGACCTGGTCAGCCGCGGCGAGGCGGTACTCAGCACCGAGCTCGGCGGCTGGGTGCAGCAGATGAACGAGGCTCTGCGAGAACTGCAGGCTCGACAGGCCGACGCCGCCCGCCAGGTGGAGCCGGGTCTGCCTACGCCACCTCGGCTACCGGGTGGCGGCCATCGATCTGATCGGGACTGAGCCTGGCCGACCCAGAAGCCCCCCGTCTCTTGCTCGCCGTCACTCCGGGACATACCGGTCCCGGTCGGAGTCGCGCAGCGTCCCGGCTCGTTGTGACGCGAGCTCGAGCAGTGCGGGAACCGGCTCGCAGGCAACCCCGCACTCCCAGATCCCCGCCGTCCATCGCCGCTCGCGGTCACGATCCGCTCGCCGTCGGGGCTGAAGGCGGCGCTCGTCAGCGAGTCGGCGTGCCCGCGCAGGGTCTCGAGCTTCGCGCCGCTGTCGGCGTCCCAGATCCGCGCTGTCCCATCGAAGCTCGCGGTCACCACGCGCTCGCCGTCGGGGCTGAACGCGACGCCGTCCACGTAGTCCCGATGGCCACGCAGCACGTCGAGCTGCGCGCCGCTGTCGACGTCCCAGATCCGCGCGGTCTCGATCATGACCGCCGGTAACCACCCGCTCGCCGTCGGGGCTGAAGGCGGCGCTGCCGACGATCGTCGCCGTGGCCCCGCAGGATCGCCAGCTGCGCGCCGCTGTCGCGTCCCAGATCCGCGCTGTCCGGTCCGCGCTCGCGGTCACCACCCGCTCGCCGTCGGGGCTGAAGGCGGCGCTGTTGACAGCGTCTTTGTGGCCCCGCAGGATCGCCAGCTGCGCGCCGCTGTTCGCGTCCCAGATCCGCGCTGTCCGATCGTCGCTTGCGGTCACCACCCGCTCGCCGTCGGGGCTGAAGGCGGCGCTCGTAGACGGCGTCTTCATGGCCGCGCAGAACCGTCAGCGGCGCGTCGCCGTTCGCCTCCCAGATTCACGCCGTCCGGTCAGCGCTCGCGGTCACCACCCGCTCGCCGTCGGGGCTGAAGGCCGCGCTCCTCGACCCACGTCTCGGTGGCCGCGGAGGACCTTGAGCTGCGCGCCCGTCTCGGCGTCCCAGATCCGCGCCGTCCGGTCGTCGCTCGCGGTCACCACCCGCTCGCCCGTCGGGGCTGAACGCGGCGCTCGAGAGCGGCTCCCGATGAAGCCGCCGAGGATCATCGAGCAGCGGCGGTGCTCTCGGCGTCCCAGATCCGCGCCGTCCGGTCTTCGCTCGCGGTCACCACCCGCTCGCCGTCGGGGCTGAAGGCGGCGCCATCGACCCAGCTCTGTGTGCCCGCGCAGGATCGTCGAGCTGCGCGCCGCTCTCGGCGTCCCAGATCCGCGCCGTCTCGTCCGTCGCTCGCGGTCACCACCCGCTCGCCGTCGGGGCTGAAGGCGGCGCTCGAGAAACGCGGTTCGAGCATCGTGTGATGGCCGCGGAGGATCTCGAGCTGAGCGCCGCTCTCGGCGTCCCAGATTCGCGCCGTCCCGTCGTCGCTCGCGGTCACCACGCGCTCGCCGTCGGGGCTGAAGGCGGCGCTCTTGACAAAGCCTCTGTGGCCGCGCAGGATCGCGAGCTGAGCGCCGCTGTCGGCGTCCCAGATCCGCGCCGTCTCGTCCCAGCTCGCGGTCACCACCCGCTCGCCGTCGGGGCTGAAGGCGGCGCTCGTGACCGGGCGTCGGTGGCCCGGAGGGTCTCGAGCTGAGCGCCGCTCTCGGCGTCCCAGATCCGCGCGGTCCGGTCGTTGCTCGCGGTCACCACCCGCTCGCCGTCGGGGCTGAAGGCGGCGTCCTCGACGGGGCGTCCGGTGGCCCTGCAGCAACACCTCATGCTGGAGCCCCACCACCGCCCTTCTCAGCATGAGCTGCGGACTCCGGGCGTTTCCTCGATGGTGACCGCTTCGGCGGCCAGCCGCGTGCTCAAGAGGCGGTCTGAGCCAAGCAGCCGGCCTGCGGTCGCCGTAAGCGCTTCAGACTGCGCGCGCTGCTTTTGGGCGATCGCCTCGTTTCGCTGAACGAGCGCCACGATTCCGCCGACGACGGCCAGCGTCAGGAGCAGCGCGAGGAGCGCCACCGCACCTCGGGCGAGTCGCAGCGTCCGCCGATGTTGGCTGATGTCCTCGCCGATCAGCTCGTCCTTGGGCACGCCGTGCAGCGGGCGCCGCCAGCTCGCCGACGCTGTCGCGGAAGCGCGGGTTGCGCATCGAGACGTCGCGTTCGTCGCGCGCCCAGCGCAGATCGACCCAGAGCGGCTCGCGCGGAAACCAACCGCGGAGCCCGGGCGGGACGGCCGACTCCGCGTCGAAGTCCCCGAGGCCCTCGTCCCAGCGAAGCTCTCCGCCGGTGAGCGCGATCAGGAACGGTGTCGTGGCTGCGGTTGGCTCGCCACCAGCGAACCTCCTGGTCGACCCAGTGCGAGGCCGCCGCCTCGGGTGATGCCAAGAGGACGAAGAAGCGCGCCTGAGAGAGCGCCTCCTCGATCGCCGACCAGAGCTCCGGAGAAGCGGAGAGACTGGTCTGGTCGCGAAAGACCCGCAACGCGCGCCGCCGGTACCAGGGCTTGGCGAGCGATCCGAGACCTGCCTGAAGCGCGGGAGCCAGGCGGCCGTCGGCCGCGTGACTGTAGGAGATGAAAGCGTCATAGGAGCGAGCGCCCGTGGGAGGACCTCGGGTCGTCCGTGGGGGTGTCGTGGTGGCAGCCATACTCGGCCAAGCTCAGCGCTCGAGTCGCTCGAGCAGGAAGACGTTCTCGTCGTAGTCCTTGGAGTCGATCGCGACCAGGGGCCGCTGCTCACCACCGAAGGCCAGCCCCTCGGGCTTTCGATCGTCGCCGGGCTCGATCGACTTCGGCAGACGCCACCGCGGGCTCGCTTCGAACTCCTCGTCCGAGGCCCCCGGCTGGAGTTCATACAGGCAACGCGACAGCGACGAGATCGCGTGCACCCTGCCGTCAGCGTCGACAGCCAGGTCGTTGAGGCTCTCGACCTCGTCCTCGTCCTCTTTCCGAAGCTGCCACGACCGCAGCGGGAAGAGATGGCTCTGCCGTCCGCCGGCCAGCTCGAATTCCTCGTCCGCCGGAAGATGCGCACCCACGCCGAAGCCGAGCGGGAAATCGTCGCGCTGCGGGCCGAACTCGATCAGTAGGACCGGATCGCGCTGCTTGGCGGCCAGGAGGTGGCCGTTTCGAAGGAGCGCGATCGCCTCCGGCCCGGCGTTGCCGTCGAGCAACTCGGCGGCCCTCTCTTCCGGGCCCGCTTCGCAGTCGAGCTCGATCGTGTGGACTTGGCGCTCGAGGCCGGGCGCGAGGACGACAACGCTCGCGGTGTCCTCGCGGACCAGGAACACGCGGCCGGCGCCGTCCGCCGCGATCGCCTCCCATTCCGAGCTGGAACCTGAGTCAGCGGCCTGCTCGTCGATCAGGTCGCCGACGTTCTCGGGATGCTCGTCGTCGAGCCCGTCCCCGGCCAGCGTTGCGCTGACGACGACGAAGTCCCGGTCGCCGACCGCGAGCACCCGGGCAAGACCGTCGCGCTCGATTTGCACGGCGAGGGCGGAGATCTCGTCGAGGTCGAGTCGGAAGGCCTGGCTGAGCTCCGCGTCGCGCAAGTCGAACCCCGCTCCCCGCGATCAGCCCCTATCGGGCTGGCGCAGCATCCACTCGACGAGCTCGTCGAGCTCCGGCGGCGCGGCGTCCTCGGCGACGCTCACCTCAGACCGCCGTCCCTCCGCTTCGACCACGAGGTCGTACTGAAACCGATCTGCGCCGCGGCCTCGCACAGGAGAGCGCCGCGCAAGCCCGGCCAGATCGACCTGCGAAGCCAGGCGCTCGACCTCGCGCGCCTCTGGCGCCTCGAGCGCGCCCGTGTCGATCGACCGCGTCTCGCTGAGCCCGCCGATCCCACCGCTCCGGGTCAGCTCCAGACGCACCGTTCAGGGCTTCGGGGCGGGAACCCCGACCTTCTCCCAGCCGCCGTAGACGGCGAGCGCCTCGGAGCTCGCGGCTCCGTAGAGCTGCTGGGCGACCCGGACCGTGATCCCGGCGAAGCGCTGGAAGCTCGACTGGGTACCGAGGCCTGGGTCGCGGAGCGCCGCATACCAGATCGTCCCCGCCGCCTCCCAGGAGCGCCCGCCGAGCGTCGTCGCGACCGAATGGAAAGCGTGGTTGGGGATGCCCGAGTTGATGTGAACGCCCCCGTTGTCCCGGTTCGTCTCGACGTACTTGCTCATGTGCGCGGGTTGGGGGTCCTTGCCGACGAGCGGATCGTCGTATGCCTCGCCCGGCGCCTTCATCGAGCGCAGGGCGTCGCCCTGGATGCCGGGCGTCCAGACGTCCTCGCCGATCAGCCAGTCGGCCTCGGCCGTGGTCTGGCCTCGCTTGTGCTGCTCGACCATTGACCCGAAGACATCCGACATCGACTCGTTGAGCGCCCCGGATTGACCGAAGTACTCGAGGCCGGCCTCGTCCTCGGTGACGCCGTGCCCCAACTCATGGCCGATGACGTCCGTGGAGCGTGTCAGCCGCTTGAAGATCTCGCCGTCGCCGTCGCCGAAGACCATCCGCCTGCCGTCCCAAAAGGCGTTCGGGTAGCGGTCGCCGAAATGGACCACCCCTCGCAGCGGCATCCCGGCGTCATCGATCGAGTTGCGGTCGAAGGCCTCGCTGAAGAACGCGAAAGTGTCACCCAATCCCTTGTAGGCCTCGTCGACGGCCTTCTCCTTGGTCGCCTTGTCCCCCTCGCGGCGAACGATCTTGGCGTTGACGTCCTCGGTGCCGGCCGCATCGCGGATGATCCGGTTTGGCTTCGCGGCAGCGCGGACGGCGAGCGCATCCGCCCCCTCCCGCGGTCCGCCGGCCCGAGACTTGGCGTTCTCGACCCGGGCCAGGCGAATCGAGTGATCGTGGCCTAGCGCGCTCACAGCCCAGCTGCGCTGCTCCTCGTCGCCGTTCACGGCGATGCTCTCGAGGACGCTCGGAGGCAGGATGCAGTGCAGCGGGTTGCGGCAGCGGTTCATCGTGGCATCGGCTCGTAGCAGAAGCGCACGAGGACGGTCTCATGCGCCTTTGCGGTGATCACTGCGCGGTCGATCGACGGCCCCGCAACCCGAAGCGTCTCCTCGACGTTCTGCGCACCGGTCATCTTGTCGGTGCCGACCAACGTCGCGCCGGAGAACGCCTCGAGCACCGCTGGCTGGGCCTGCGTCATCAGAGTCGCCTCGACTGAAGCACACGCGACGGGCAGCCTGACCTCGGTGCTGTAGCCGACGTCGAGCCCGGCAGACATCCCCAGGGTGCGGATCAGAGTGTTGCCCGCCGGGGTGCCGGCCGCGTCGTCGTAGACGCTGAACTCGACCCCCTGCTCCGTCCGCGGGTTCGACCCCGTGCCCTGCGCCAACGCGCTGAGCTCGACGCACGTCCGGGGCGGCTGGCCGCCGCAGTCGCAGATCACCGCGCCCTCGAGCGTCCCGGCGACGGCGCCGGAGCCGCCCTCGCTCGAGGGGTCGAAGCGCAGCCGGTAGGCCGCCTGGACCCCGCACCCGATCAGCCCCCGATCGCGCGCGCGGGGAATCGTCCCGAGCATGAGCCCCTCCATGACGCCAGGGTTGTCACAGCGCTGGCAGTCGTCGAACGCCGGCCTGCGGTGGGTGCCGGCGTTGGTGACGCCGCGCAGCGTGCCGGTCGCCAGCGCGCCCACACCCTTCCAGCGGAATGAGCCCTCGTGGACACCGCGGCGCAGACCATCGCCGCCCTCGAATTTGTGCACGAGGTCGCCGGAGTGGATGACTCCGTCGAGCAGCGCGCCGACGTCGGAGTCGCAATCGTGGCGCGAGGCTCGCAGCTCGATCTGATGAAGGGTTTCGAGCGTCGTGCAGTCGCGCTTGCGACACCGCTCCTTCTCGGACTCGATGAGGCGCAGCTCGCCCTCGAGGTCCTTCGAGAGCGAGTAAAGGCAGACGACCCGTTCGTTTAGCCCCCCGTCGCTCATGGCGCTATCCAGGGTCTACACCCGGGCGGGTAGCCGTGTCAAGGGCTGCGTCGCACTGCCCCGGCAGACCTCGCGGCTTGACGCGTCGAGGGCTGTGAAGTTATGGACGAACGGCCGATTCGTGCGACCAAACGACGCGTGGAGGGTGAGCTCCTGGCGCGCCCCGAGGTCAGGATCGCGGGCGGTGGGATAGGGTCGGAACGATCCCCAGGGGGAGCGAGATGGCCGACGTGTTCATCTCCTATTCGCGCACTGACGAGCCGTTCGTCGAGCGGCTGCGCGCGGCCCTCGCCGATGCCGGGGTCGACGTCTGGGTCGATCGCGAGGACATCGGGCCTGCGGTCGAGTGGCGTCGGGAGATCGAGCTCGGGATCGAGGGCGCCGACGTCTTCGCGTTCGTGATCTCGCCGGACTCGCTGCGCTCGGAGCCGTGCCGCCGCGAGCTCGAGCACGCGCTCGCGACCCACAAGCGGATCGCGCCCCTGCTTCGGCGCGAGCCCGATTCCGTGCCGGTGCCCGACGACCTCGCGAGCCGCAACTACATCCTCTTTCGCGCCGACTCGGATTTCCCTCCCGGCCTCGCCGCGCTGCTGGCCGCGATCGAGGACCTGCCCGAGTGGGCGCGACAGCACACGCGCCTGCTGGAGCGTGCAGAGGAATGGCAGGACCGCGGCAGGGACGCGAGCTTTCTGCTGCGCGGCAGCGACCTGGCCGACGGCGAGCGCTGGCTCGGCGAGCAGGGAGCCGATCGCGAGCCGCAGCCGACGCCGCTGCAGACCGAGTATCTGCTCGTCTCCCGCGCCGCCGCCACCCGCCGCCAGCGGATCACGATCGGCGCCGTCGCCGCTGCCCTCGCGGTCAGCGTGGTCCTGGCCGTGGTCGCGCTCGTGCAGCGAAACGAGGCCACCCAGCAGCGCGACGAGGCGGTCCGACAGGCGCAGCTGGCGCGTTCGCGTGAGCTCGCCGCCGCCGCGATCGCCGCGGTCGAGGCGGACCCCTGGAAGGCTCTTGAGATCGCCGTCGACGCGGCCGAGACCTCGCCGACTCCGGAGTCGACCGACGCGCTGAGAGCCGCCCTCGAGGCTCCGCGCGAGAGCGCCCTGCTCCAGGTTCCCGACGAGTTCATCGGCACCGCCCGATTCACCGGCGACTCGGCCGGCGTCGTCACCGCGAGCTATAACCGCAACGGCAGGCGCCGGATCCTGCGCTGGGACCTGGCGTCGGGTGAGCCGGCGCCCTATCGAGGCCCGCAGCCGGGGGAGCCGCCCCTGGGGGACCTGAGCCCCGACGGGACGCTGCGCGTCTCCGCCCGCGGGCTCGACCCGCGCCTGACCGACGCCCGGGTGGGGACGCCGCTGGTCGAGATCTCGCGGCTGGGCTCCGGCGTCGAGGGCGCTCGCAGCGCGCAGTTCAGCCCGGACGGGCGCGCTTTTCTAACCTTGAGTCCCGACGGGATCGTGAGGGTGTGGCCGCTGACGGTCACGAGCCTGAGCGTGAGACCGGCGGTCGCAGCCGCGCAGAGTCCCGACGGAAGCACGTGCCTGACCGCGACCGGCGCGATCATCGTGCGCTCCACCAGCTGCCGCGATGCAGCGGACGCCCGGAGTTGGTCCATCCCACAGCCCGGGTTCAACACGTCCTTCGGCCACATGGCCGCGCTCGGGTTCGCCGACGGCGACCCGCGGCTGACGGTCTACATCGATTCCGCGACCACGGCGGTCGACGTGCGAAGCGGAGATGTGCTGGCGGACCTACCCGTGAACGGCCTCTTCCGGCCGCAGGTCAGCCCGACGGGATCGATCGCGGTCCGGCGCTCGAGCAGGGACTCGGCGGAGGTGATCGACTCGGCGACGCAGAAGCGGATCGCGCTCTTGGACGTGTACCTCAACAACAACGCGCAGGCGGTCGCCTTCTCGGGCGACGAGCGGAAGGTGGCGATCTTCGACTACGCGGCACCCGTCGTGCGCGTCTGGGACCTGGACGACCCGCGCAACCCGGCCTCGATCGGCCGCTTCGAGGTCGAGGGCGTGGAACTTGACCTGAGCGCTGACGGCTCGCTGCTGCTGGTCGGCAGCGAGGTCTCGACCGAGCTCTGGGACGTGGATCGTGAGGTTCGCCTGCGGACGTTCGCAGAGCGACCGGGCGGTCAACGCGGTCGCGTTCAGCGCCGACGAGCGATTCGTCCTGGCCGGGGCTGAACGGCGGGCGCGTGCGGGTGTGGGAGGCGGCGACCGGTCGTCCCGTCGTCGACTACCCGGTCGACATAGGGGCGGTCGCCGAGGCGTCGCTGAGCCCCGACGGTCTCTTGCTCGCCCGTGGCTACCAGGGCTCGGCGCTCGTCTTCGACTGCCGCGCCTGCCAGGACCCTCCCGAGCTCCTGGCGACCGCCCGCGCGGAGCTCGAGCGCAGGCCCGCCTCAGCCGCGCCCCCAGCCGGCTCGTAGGACGCGCAGCGCGTTGCCCGAGCAGATGCGCTCGGCATCGGTTGCCCCGTAGCGGTCGCGCAGGGCCGGCTCGAGCGCGGCGAGGTCGGCCGCCGACTCGAGCCGGCCCATCGTCGGCTTGATGAAGCCGCCGAAGCGAAAGGCTCCGTGGGTGAAGATCGCGGGGACCTCATCCGACGGGTCCAGGTGGTCGAGCAGCGCGAGCGTGTCGGCGATCGCCCGCTCGCTCATCTGCGAGAGGTCGATCAGCACGCCCTCGCCGACCATGGCCGCAGGGACATGATCACCTGGGAGCTGCCCGGCGGAATCTCGATGTCAACGCGATCGGTGCGCTCGGCGACGCGGTTGCCGGTCCAGCTCACTTTGAGCATGACGACCTCGAGCGGATGGTCAGTAGAGGACGGTGCATTGACGTTTGGACCCGGATTGGCTTACTCGTCGCCACCGCCAACCGTAACCGGACTCGGCCCCAGCCGGGTACGGATCTGACCCTCCGACCCGGCGGGTATTGATGTGCACCTACCTGGCGCTAGTCAGCCCACCAGTCGCGCTGGCCCTCGACGTCTTCACGCCGAGCTTCGCCGAGATTGGGAGCGCCGATGACGATGATCTCGAGCCCCTCGGGCCCGGCCTCGTAGCCTCGCCACGTGCCGGGCGAGACGCGCACCGCGTCCCACTGCTCGAGCTCGACGATCTCGTCGTCGAGCTTCATCCGCCCGCTCCCGCGCAGGACCACGTACACCTCCTCCTGCGTCTTGTGCGTGTGGCCGTACGGAAAGCGATCGCCGGGCGCTCAGCGGATCTCGACCCTCCCCCCGGCGCCGCGGAATACTGGTGGGCGATGTCGCAGGAGAACGTCGTCGCCACCGTAGAGGACGCCTACGAGGCTCTGGCCCGTGGGGGGCTCGATCAATTCATTGAGCACTGGAGCGACGATCTCGACCACCGCGCGATCAAGGGCGCTCCCGATGACCCAGGTCCGATTCACGGCAAGGACGCCATGCGGGCATACGTGCAGGACTGGATGGACACCTTCGACGAGTTCTGGATCGAGCCGGTGGAGCTGATCGACGCCGGTGGTGGCGTCGTCGTCGCCCTACTGCGCTACGGCGGACGCGCCAAGCTCAGTGGGATCGAACCTGATGAGACCTTCGGGGTCGTGTTCACGATCCGAGATCGGAAGATCGCGCGTGGCCGGGAGTATGCGACTCGCAACGAGGCACTCGAAGCCGCCGAGCTGTCGGAGTAGGCGATGTCGCAGGAGAACGTGGAATCGTTTGAGCGCGGGGTTGAGGCACTGAATCGCGGGGATGTCGAAGCCGACGAGCGATGACACGTGGGCGTCACTGTCATGGTTCCGCGGAACCGTTGTGACGTCGTCACATGACATGTCATCGCGGTTCCGCGGAACCGCGGTCGTGCTCGAGTACGGATCGCCGAGGCCGGCGAGTCGGTCACCGGGGCTGCTTTGAACGCACTCGCGCGGGTCGGGTAGCCGCCGTTCTTGCAATTCGTCGAGCATCGACTTCGACGGTAGGAACCGGTGCGGACGGAGGTCGCGGGGCCCAGGCACGGATCGACGAGCGGCGTCCGTATTGATCCAAAGTTGGCACGGATCGGTGACCCATCTGTGTAATCCCGCGGTCCAAGCAGCTACTGCGATACCCCGGCGGCTTCGAGCGCCGCGTCGCGGCTCCCGAACCACACCACTCGGACGATCTTGCCGTCCCGAATCGTCCAAAGGGAGGCATTCGTCCCCTCGACCTCGACCCCACTCGAGCGTCCGCGCCCTCGGGTGGTCGTGACCGAGATGACCTGTTCGCCCGCATCGATGAGCTCCTCGCAATGGTCCTCGATCGCCTCCCATGCCTCGTACCGCTCTCGGAAGAAGCGCTGCAGGCCCTCGTGGCCTCGGTAGACACCCCACGCCGTGAGACCCGCGAGCGGTCCTCGCGTCATATCCCACTCGACTTCTGGGTCGTACAGGTCGAGGACGGCTGCGGCGTCACGCCGAGCTACCGTGTCGTAGAGACGGCGCACGATCTCAACGTTCGCCAGCGACATCGATCCAAGTATCTCGCCTCACGCCAGCGCGACGCGTGCGCGCCGGTCCCGGTCAGCCGCGGCGACGCTTCGGGTACTTGCAGGTGAGCACGCCGGTGATCGTGGCGGCGTCGGTCGCATCGGCCGTGAACGCCGGGGTGTAGCCGACGCCGACGAGCTTCGGAGCCCGCGGGTCAAACCGGATCTCGCCGGCCGCCGGGACAGGAAACGGCGGGACGTTGTCGTTGTTGTAACTCAGGTCCGACCCGTGCTGGACCACGGAGACGAGCGGATCGTCCTTGCCCTGGGTGACCGGATAGACGCGCTGCTTGCGATCGAAGTCCGCGATCGAGACGAACAGCGAGTAGCCGCCGTCCACCTTCGGCGTCAGGAGCTCGAACCTGCCCTTGCGCCGGTGGCATGTCGCGGTCTTGAACTTGGCCACGAGCCCGTAGCTGGTGAGCACGGTGACCTGGTGCGCGGTGGCGTCGGCCGCCTCGGAGGGCGCGCCCACGATGGCCACCGCCGAGAGGACTGCCGCAGCGCACACGACGCAGGCTCTGGCGGCTCCCCCCATCGGCACAACCTACACCGCTGCCTTCAGTTGCTCGCTCGATGCGGCCCAACTTCGAGGTGCTCTCCGGCATCCCATTGCCGGCGAACCGAGTCGGACGTGAAGCAGACCTCGATGCGGAAGCCGTCGGGGTCGAAGACGAAGAAGGCGTAATAGCCCGGTAGATCGGGCTCGTCTTCGGGTGGGCAGTGGATGGGGGCGTCCATGTCCAGGCAGCGCTGGTAGGCGTCGTCGACCTCCTCGATGCTCTCGACCGTGAACGCCAGGTGCTCGATGCCGACGCCGTAGTAATCGTGGCGGCCTCCGTCCGCTTTCCGGAGTCCGAGCCGGGTCTCGGGCACGGCCCCTGGGACGAACTTCTGACCGAAACCGAGGTACACGACCTCCTCGGTTTCCCGGTAGGTCTGAAAGCGGCCCTCGACAGCCAGGCCCAGCGGACCCAGCATTCCGAGGTAGAAGGCGAGGGAGCGTTCGACATCGCTGACCGCGAGATCGACGTGGTCGACTCCTCGTAGGGACATCGTTCCTCCTTGGGCTTGGGCTTCGCGCCCAACCTAACAGCGATGCGGCCGGCGCCCAGCGGCCCCGTCGAGATCGCGACGGGCATGGAAACGGGGCGCTTTCGCGAGATACTCGCGGGACGATGGCGGACTTCCAGGTAAACGCCGAGCTCTACCGGCGAGGGATCGAGGCGTTCAACCGACGCGACCTCGAGGGGTTTCTCGCATTGGCTGACCCTGATGTGATCGGCGTCTCGCGAGTCCTCGCGATCGAGGGCGGCCCCTACCGCGGTCACGACGGCGTCCGCGACTGGTGGCAGGCGTTGCTCGATGTCTTCCCGGACTTCTTCGTCGAGATCCTGTGGGTGCGGGAGGGCGGGCCGGTGACCGTCGCCGAGCTTTCCAACCGGGCCCTCGGCGAGGGGAGCGCGGCCCTCGAGGACCTCGTCTGGCAGCTCGCGGAATGGCGCGAGGGACGGGTGGTCAGGTGGGAGATCTATCAAAGCGAGCGAGAAGCCCTCGAAGCCGCCGGGCTGTCGGAGTAGTGTCGCCGGCAAGCGGCAACCTGCCGGCGGCCGACGCGGTTCTCAAGGACGGGTCGACCGTTCACATTCGAGTTGTGACGGCAACCGACGAGGAGCCGCTGCGGCACTTTCTCGAGCGGTTGGATCCGAGCTCGCGCGTCTTCCGTTTCTTCTCCGGGGCGGTCGACCTGCGGGCCGCCGCGCGCCTCCTGGTCGACGTCGACTACGCCGGTCGCTACGGACTGGTGGCGACCCGCGGGACCGACGACCGCGTCGTCGGCCAGGGCGCCTACTTCGAGGAGGGCCCGGGAGTTGCGGAGGTCGCGTTCGTGGTTGCCGACGAGCTGCAGGGACACGGGCTTGCCACCATCCTGCTCGCCCACCTGGCCGAAGCGGCAGCGGCAAACGGGATCTCGGTCTTCACGGCGGAGGTGATGGCCGAGAACCATCGGATGATCAGCGTGTTCCGGGAGAGCGGGTTCCCGGCCGAGATGTCCTCGTTGCCCGGGACGCTCAGGGTGGAGATGCCGACGTCCTTCTCCGCCGCCGCGGTCGAGCGGTTCCACGATCGCGACCGGCTTGCGGCCCAGGCCGCGGTGCGCCTCTTCTTGGAGCCGCGCTCCATCGCCGTGATCGGCGCCTCCCGCGAGCGCGGCACCGTTGGGGGCGAGGTCTTCCACAACCTGCTCAACGCCGGCTTCGACGGGGTGGTCTACCCGGTCAACCCGGCGGCCGAGGTCGTGCAGGCGGTCCGCGCCTACCCGAGCGTCCTCGATCTGCCCGACCGCGTGGACCTGGCTGTGGTGACGGTCCCCGCGGCCGCGGTTGCAGCGGTCGCACGCGAGTGCGCGGAGCGTGAGATCCCGGCGCTCGCCGTGATCTCGTCGGGCTTCGCGGAGGGCGACGCGGAGGGCGTCGCGCGCCAGCAAGAGCTGGTCGAGATCTGTCGTGGCGCGGGAATGCGGCTGGTCGGCCCGAACTGCCTCGGCGTCCTCAACACGACCGGCCCCCGTCTCGACGCCACGTTCGCGCCAGATCTGCCGCCGGCCGGAAACGTCGGGTTCGTCACCCAGAGCGGCGCGCTGGGCCTCGCCCTGATCGAGCTCGCAGGCGACCGCAGCCTCGGCGTCTCCTCGTTCGCCTCGATCGGAAACCGCGCCGACATCACCGCGAACGACCTGCTCGAGTACTGGGAGCAGGACCCGGCGACCAACGTCGCGCTGCTTTACATCGAGTCCTTCAGCGATCCTCGCCGCTTCTCGCGCGTCGCCCAGCGGGTCGGTCGCGAGATGCCGGTCGTCGTCGTCAAGAGCGGCCGCTCGGTCGCGGGCGAGCGCGCCACGAGATCGCACACGGGGGCCCTGCTCTCGGCGTCCGACGTGAGCGTGAACGCGCTCTTCGACCAGGCTGGGGTGATCCGCACGGACAGCCTCTCCGAGATGCTCGACGTCGCCTCGCTGCTGGCGAACCAGCCGCTGCCGACCGGATCCCGCGTCGGTGTGGTGACGAACGCAGGCGGCCCAGGGATCATGTGCGCCGACGCCTGCGAGGCGGCGGGCCTCGAGGTCCCTCCGACCCCGGACTCGGTGCGGGAGTCGCTGCGGCGGTCCCTGGCCCCGGAGGCCTCGGTGGCGAATCCCGTGGACATGATCGCGACCGCGGGCGCCGAGGAGTACCGGGCCACGATCGAGACGCTCGCCGCCTGGGAGGGCATCGACGCCCTGATCGTGATCTTCATCCGCCCGCTGTTGATCAGCGCCGAGGACGTCGCCGAGGCGGTCCGCGAGGCCGTTGGGCGGATGCCGCGCGAGATCCCGGTGCAGGCCGTGTTCATGTCGGCGCGAGATCACGCGACGATGGCGAGCGCGGGAGGGGTGCCGACCTACCTCTATCCGGAGGACGCCGCCAAGGCGCTGGCGCGGGTGGTGCGCCACGTGGGCTGGAGGGCGCGTCCCCGGCGCGAGCCGCTCGGCGTCGATGGCGCCCGCGGGGCCGAGGCCGCCGCTGTGATCGCCCACGCGCTCGAGTCGGGCGGGGAGTGGCTCGACAGCCGGGCGATCGACGAGCTGCTCGATTGCTACGGGGTGGCGACCCCGGCGTCGCGGGTCGCAGCGGATCCCGCCGGCGCTGCCGAGGCGGCGACGGCGCTCGGCGGCAGGATCGCCCTCAAGGCACAGGGAGCCGGGCTGCTTCACAAGAGCGATCTGGGAGCGGTCCGGATCGGGCTCGCCGGAGGCGAGGCGGTCGCGCGCGCGGCGGAGGAGATCGACGAGGCGCTGGCTCGAGCCGGCGCGACCCGCGACTCGTTCCTTGTCCAGGCGATGGTCGAGACCGGGGTGGAGCTGCTGATCGGTGTCGTCGATGATCCGGTCTTCGGTCCGGTTGTCGCCTGCGGAGCCGGGGGCGTCGAGGCCGAGTTGTTGAAGGACGTGGCAGTGCGCGTCTGTCCCCTCGCCTCAGAGGACGCGGGCGAAATGCTTCGCTCGCTGGCGCTGTTCCCGCGGCTGACCGGCTACCGCGGAGCGGAGCCCGCCGACCTCGCCGCCGTCGAGGAGATGATCCTGCGCGTCGGCGCGATGGTGGAGGCGCATCGGGAGATCGCCGAGCTCGACCTCAATCCGGTCGTGGCGGGCCCGGATGGAGCGCTCGTCGTGGATGCGCGGATCCGGGTTCGGCATCTGCCGCCGGCCCGTCCGTGGCCGAGCGCGTGGAAGCTCGGCGATCCCTGAGCCGTCGCAGAGCGACGGCTATCCGCCGGTCGGCTCAGAGCCCGGCGCCCAGGGTCCGCCGACGTTGCGGTCGAACGACGGTCGCGGGTCACGCTGATTCACCTCCCCTGAGCGAGTAACGCAGCTCGACCATCCCGCTGCTGAACACCGTGCTCCCAGTGAGGTCGAACGGGTTGGCGGGCAGGCGGCGGTCGAACAGCGGCTTGCCGGAGCCGAGCACGACCGGGACCACCGTGACGAGCAGCTCGTCGAGCAGCCCGTCGTCGGCGAACTGGGAGGCGACGTTGCCGCCGCCGACCACCCAGACGTTGCGCTCGCCGGCGGCCTCGACCAGCTCCGGGTGAAGCTCGGCGACGCCGGCTTCGACCACGCGCACGTCGACGCCCTCGCCGTCGGGTACCGGCAGCTCGCGCGAGCTCAGCACCCACCACGGCTTGCCCTCGTACGGCCACCCCTCGCCGCCGAAGTGGTCGAGCACGAACTCATAGGTCGCCGAGCCGCTGACCAGGGCGCCGACCCCGTCGTAAAACGACCCGTAGTCGTTCGGCCGCGGGTCGACCCCGTCGGCCTCGTAGCTGCCGCGGTAGCCGGTCAGCCACTCGAGCGTGTCGTCGGACTCGGCGATGAAGCCGTCGAGGCTGGCGGCGCAGTAGTACTGGCTCACGCCCATGGCGCCAGCCTAGTCAGAACTCGAGCGCCGCTCGCCCGGAGGGCTACGATCGACCGATCGCCACGGAGATCGAGCGCAAGTTCCTGATCGACCCGGCCGCGGCCGTCGAGCGCGGGTCCCACTCGAAGCGAATCGAGCAGGGGTATGTCGCGGTCGATCCGAACGGGACCGAGGTCCGGTTGCGCCGAGCCGACGGCGACCGCTCGCTGACCGTCAAGCACGGGGCGGGCGAGTCGCGGTTCGAGCAGGAGATCGAATTGGACGCGGAGACGTTCGATTCGCTGTGGCCGCTGACCGTGGGCCGACGGGTCGAAAAGCGCCGGGCGCTGGTCGCGGCCGGCGAGCACGTCTACGAGATCGACGTCTATGAGGGTTCGCTCTCGGGGCTCGCCGTGGTCGAGGTCGAGTTCGACTCCGATGCGGACAGTTCGGGTTTCGAGCCGCCGGAGTGGTTTGGTCGCGAGCTGACCGGGGATGGCCGTTACGCGAACGTCAACCTGGCCGTCGGCGGCCGCCCGGACCCACACCGATGAGCTGTCGCTCGGCCGTCGCCGGCTAGAGCGAGCGCTCGTAGTAGCGCATCCGCGGCCCGTCCGGGCCGCCCTCGCGGTTGGTGAACCCGCTGCTCTCGTAGAGCCCGATCGCGGCGAGGTCGTCGTCGCTGGTGTTGAGGTCGATCACCTCGGCGCCGGCCTCGCGCCCGACCTCGATCGCCGCGTCGACCAGGGCGCGCCCGAGCCCATGACCGCGGCGCTCGGGGATGACGTAGAGCTCGGCCAGGTAGGCGTCGGGCGCCGCGGCCCAGATCGAGGCCCTGAACTGGACCTGGGCGAGGCCCTCGGGGCCGTCGCCGGCGAGCAGGACGACGATCTCGCCGCTCGCGAGCATCCGCGCCGCGCGGTCGGTCAGCACCTCGAGGCCCGGCGTGAAGGTGTCGTACTCCCGGTTGAACGCGTCGAGCAGGCGGGCGACGTCGGGGGCGTCGGACGCGGTGGCGCGCCGGACCACGTCGTCCATGCTCAGGCGAGCCGGTCGGCCAGCCAGGCGACGAGCGGCGCGTAGCGCGGGGTGAGGCCGCCGTGCTTGCCCTCGAACAGATCGAAGCGGTGGCCGATGCCCTCGCGTTCGAGGCGCTCGTGGATGATCGCGGTGCCGACGTAGAGGTTCCACTCGTCCTGCAGACCGCACTCGAGCGAGATCGCGCGCATCGAGCGCAGGTCGTCGATGTGGTCGTCGATCATGCGGACCGGGTCCCAGCGCAGCCAGCGCTCCCAGACCTCGGGGCGCAGCGAGCCGTCGCTGAGCTCGAACGGCAGCTCGGGCTCGCCGTCGGGCCCGGGTGAGTAACAGGCGGCCATCGCGACGGCGTTGACGGCAGCGAAGAGCGCGTTGGACGGTGACGGGTCGGTCAGCAGCCGCTCCCAGATCGCCTCGATCGAGCCGTGTTCGCGCAGCATCGCCCAGGTCTGCGGGAACTCGGGCAGATAGCAGTACTCGAACGCCGCGTCGCCCGAGACATCGCCGAGCCCGCCCCAGAGCTCGGGGCGCAGCATCGGCAGCACGAGTGCGCCGTAGCCGCCCGACGACTTGCCCTGAACGGCGCGCGAGTCACGCGCGGCGACCGTGTTGAAGCGATCGTCGACGAACGGCACGAGCTCGTCGCACAGGTAGGTGAGGTAGTTGCCGGTCCCGGCCGAGTCGAGGAACTGCGAGCCGCCGTACGCGGTCCAGCAGTCGGGCATCGGGACGACGACCGGGCGGCAGTCGCCGCCGACGATCATCCGGTCGACGTCCTCGATGAAGGTGCTCTGGTACGGGCTGCGGTTGCGCCACATGTCGATCTGCCCGGTCATCCCCTGGATCGACCAGACCGCGGGATACGGGCCGTCGTCGGGCCAGCCCGGTGGCGTGTAGACGTAGAGCGGGCGGGTCGCCGGATCGCCGAGCGGGTTGCCCGCGAGCGCCTCGCTCTCGAACTCGAGCTCGTGCAGGGTCCCGGCCAGATCTCGACCCCATGGGTCGCGGTGTGGCGTGCGGATCATCGCCGCCATCGTACGGGCGTAACCTGCAGGCCGATGTGGAGAGGGCGGCCACGTGAGCAGTGAGCCGGAGACGCTTCCGGGCAGCGCCGTCGACGTCGTGGTCAGCCTGCTCTTCGAGCTCGGCGACCAGAGCGACGACAGCGACCCGCTCGACGACCGGATCTGCGAGGCGATCTGCCGGCTGACCTCCCTCGAGCGCGCGGTGCTGCTCGTCTACGACCCGGGCCGGCGCCTGGTCGTCCCGGCGGGAAGCCACGGGGTCGCTCCGGAGATCCTCGCCCACGTCTACGGCAGCCTCGAGGAGACGCCGATCGCCCAGCGGGCGTTCGGCGAGGACGCGGTGATCGTCGTCGACCGGCTCGCGGGCAACGTCCCTGACCGCTACGCCGAGATCCCGACGCTGAACGGGGTGTCCTGCACGCCGGTCGCCGCCGCCGGTCGCTGGCTCGGCGTGATCTTCGCCGACCGCAACGGCGGCCCGCTCGATCTCGGCGAGGAGGAGATCACGACGATGCGGGCGCTGGGCCGCACCGCGGCGCTCGCGACGACCGTCCGCCAGGCCGTTGCCCAGCACGAGCGCGACTCGCTGCTGCGCGACCGGATCGAGCTCGCCCGCGAGGTCCACGAGAGCGTCATGCAGCGGCTCTTCGGCGTCTCCATGGTGCTCGGCTCCGGGCGCGAGCTGAGCGCGGCGGACGCGCAGCGCTCCGCCGCCGAGGTCGAGGCGGCGCTGGGCGAGCTTCGCGACGCGCTCGAGCGCTCGCTCGAGCCGACCTCCGAGCCCGCGCGGACCACCCTGCGCGCCGAGCTCGAGCGGCTGGGGCGCCAGTACAAGGCGGTCCCGATCAGCGTTCGGTGGGAGCCGGGGGCGGAGGTTCCCGAGGGGCTCGAGCCGCTCGCGGTCTCGGTCCTGTCCGAGGCGCTTCGCAACGCCGAGAAGCACGCCGACCCGAGCGAGGTCCGGATCGCGATCAGCCACGCCGACGGCGCCTTTGCGCTCGAGGTTCGCAACGACGGGATCAGCGCCCGGCCCGGCGCCGGCTCGGGTCTCGGGCTCCGGCTCGCGGCATACGAGTCGATGCAGCGCGGCGGGATGCTCGAGTTCGGCACCGAGGGCGGCGATTGGCGCGTGCGGCTGGTGCTGCCCACGAGCGACCTCGAGGGCTTCATCGCGGAGGTGCCCGCCGGTGCCTGAGCGACCGCTGTGCGTGCTGATCGTCGACGACCACGCGGTCGTCCAGTGGGGCTTCAAGGTCCTGCTGGGCAGCCAGCGCTGGGTCGAGCGTTGCGTGGTCGCGTCCGACCCGGAGGAAGGCCTCGCCGCGGCAAAGCGTCTGCAGCCGCAGGTCGCCCTCGTCGACCTGTTCCTCGGCGAGCGCTCCGGCGCCGAGCTGTGCGAGGCGATCCGCGCCGCCTCGCCGGAGACCCGGGTGCTGCTGATCTCCGGCGCCGGCTGGATCTCACCGCAGGCCGCCCGGACCGCGGGTGCCTCCGGCTTCGTGTCCAAGGACTGGAGCGCCGACGAGGTCGCGAGCGCGGTCCGCATGGTCGGCAAGGGGATGACCGTCTTCGGCCGCCACGAGGAGGCCCCGGCGACGCCGCTGAGCAAGCGCGAGCGCGAGGTGCTGGCGCTGATCGCCTCCGGCCGCACCAACCGCGAGATCGCCACCGCCCTGTATCTGTCACCGCACACGGTCAAGGAGCACGCGAGCTCGCTGTATCGAAAGCTCGGGGTCAAGAACCGCGCCGAGGCGACCCGCCGCGCCGAGCGCCTCGGGTTGACGCGGTGAGCCCGATCGCCCGGCGACCCCCCGCAGTTCGCCCGCGCACCCCCCGAATGGGGGGTTGTCGCCCGGATCGCCTTAACCGCCGCCGCGCGACGGGATAGGTGTGTAGGCATGACCGAGCCTGACGCGACCCTCGCGATCCTCTTCCCGGGCCAGGGAGTCGGCGACCCGTCGAGCGGCGAATTGGTCCGCAGCGTGCGCCCCGACCTGCACCGCCTCGCGGTCGAGCTCACCGGCGCCGACCCGTTCGAGCGGATCGCCGAGGCGACCCGGTTCGCGCAGCCGGCGATCTACTGCGCCTCGATCGCCGGCTTCGAGCGCCGCGGCCGCCCGGAGGCACTGGCCTACGCGGGCCACTCGCTCGGCGAGATCGGCGCCCTGGTCGCCGCTGGAGCGATCGGCGATCTCGACGGGCTGCGGATCGCGGCCGAGCGCGGGCGGTTGATGGACGAGGCGGCGGTCACCGCCGTCGACGGCGGCATGCTCGCTGTCGGCGGCGATCGCGAGCAGGCGCTGGTCCTCGCCGAGCGTCACGGCCTCGCGCTCGCGAACGAGAACTCTCCCGAGCAGTTCGTGCTCAGCGGCCGCGACGCCGGGCTCGAGGCCGCGCGGGCCGAATCGCGCGAGCTCGGCCTGCGAGCAAAGCGGCTCAAGGTCACCGGCGCCTTTCACTCGCCCGACATGGCGCCCGCCTCCAAGCCGTTCCAGGCGCTGCTGTCGGCGATCGAGTTCGCCCCGACCGCTGCCGCTGTGATCTCGTGCGCGACCGCCTCCCCGTTCGCCGACGACCCGCGCGAGCAGCTGGTCGCGGCGCTGACCGAGCCGGTCCGCTGGGCCGGGGTGATGGGCTGCCTCTACGAGCTGGGGGCGCGCCGCTTCGACGACGTCGGCCCGGGGCGAGTTCTGGCGAAGCTCGTCCCGCGGATCCTCGACGACGTCGAGGTCGAGAGCCCCGACCAGGAGGCGGCGCGTGCCTAGCCTCACCACGCCCCGCGCGGCAACCTCGACCGCCGCGTCGTTCGCGGCGTCGATCGCCCCCGCGGGGATCGCGTCGGTCGCGGCCGCGCTGCCCGACCGGGTGGTCTCCAACGACGCGATCGGCGCGCGACTCGGGGTCGACAGCGAGTGGATCCAGTCGCGGACCGGGATCGTCGAGCGCCGCCACGCCGCGCCCGACGTGACCCTCACCGACATCGCCGCCGACGCCGCGCGGCTGGCGCTCGAGCGCGCCGGCGTCGAAGCCGCCAACGTCGACCTGGTCCTGCTCGCGACCTCGACCCCGGACCATCGGGTCCCGAACGCGGCGCCGCTGGTCGCCGAGCGGCTCGGAGCCCGCGCGGCCGGCGCGATCGAC
The DNA here is from genome assembly GCA_963781265.1 of uncultured Solirubrobacterales bacterium. Classification (GTDB taxonomy): domain Bacteria; phylum Actinomycetota; class Thermoleophilia; order Solirubrobacterales; family 70-9; genus WHSW01. The sequence goes on along the minus strand of CAWAFH010000015.1, from coordinate 194,970 downwards.
GTCGGCGCCGCCTGCACCGGGTTTCTCTCCGCGCTCGACCTCGCGGCCGGCGCGATCCGCTCGGGCCGCCACCGGGTCGTGCTGGTGATCGGCGCCGAGCTGATGAGCCGTGTCGTCGACTTCGACGACCGCCGCACCGCCGGGCTGTTCGGCGACGGCGCCGGGGCCGCCGTCGTCACCCCGGGCGGGGCCGGCGAGATCGGGGCGATCAGGCTGCGCGCCGACGGCGGCGGAGCTGACGCGATCGTCGCCACACAGATCGAGAACGTGGTCCGCATGGACGGGCGCAAGACGTTCCGCAACGCCGTCGCCCGGCTGGCAGAGGTGACCGGCGAGGTCGCGGCCGATGCAGGGATCGGGGTCGATGAGATCGACCTGTTCGTCTACCACCAGGCCAACGGGCGGATCCTGGCCGCGGTCGGTGAGCGGCTCGGGCTCGACCCGGACCTGGTCGTCGACTCGATCTCCAACCACGGCAACACCTCTGCGGCGAGCGTCCCGATCGCGCTCGACGACGCCGTCGCGGCCGGGCGCATCGGCCCCGGCTCCCGCGTCCTCCTCGGCGCGTTCGGCGCCGGCTTCACGTGGGGCGGCGGCCTGATCGAGTGGGGGCGAGGCTGAGATGAGCGCGGAGACCGGCGAGGTGGTCGAGGGCGCCCCGGCGGGCGTCGCCGCGCTGCCGGAGGGCTGCGCCCTGATCACCGGGTCCTCGCGAGGGATCGGCGCGGCGATCGCGACCGAGCTCGCCGGGGCCGGCTGGCCCGTTGCCATCAACTACCGCTCCGACCGCGACGGCGCCGAGCGGATCGCCGCCGGGGTCGCCGAGGGCGGCGGGCAGGCGATCGCGCTCGAGGCCGACGTCAGCGAAGCCGACGCCGCCGACCGGCTGGTCGCGGCTGCCGAGGAGGAGCTCGGCAAGGTCCTCGTGCTGGTCAACAACGCCGGGGTGACGGCCGACAACCTCTCGATGCGCCTCACCGACGAGGACTGGGATCAGGTGTTGGAGACCAACCTGAGCGCCGCGTTTCGGCTCACCAAGCGGGCGCTCGGGCCGATGATGCGGGCGCGGTTCGGAAGGATCGTCAACATCGCCTCGGTGGTCGGCATCCGCGCCAACCCGGGCCAGGCGAACTACGCTGCGGCGAAGGCCGGGCTGATCGCGCTCACCCGCACGGTCGCGGTCGAGGTAGCACGTCGTGGAGTGACCGTGAACGCGGTCGCCCCGGGGATGATCGCGACCGAGCTGACCGCGGACCTCGATGCGGAGGCGATCGCGGCCGCGATCCCGGCCCGCCGGATCGGGACGCCGGAGGAGGTCGCGGCATGCGTCGGCTTCCTGTGCTCGCCGGCCGCCTCGTACGTCACCGGTGCCACCCTTACCGTTGACGGAGGAATGAGCGCTTGAGCCCCGCGGGGCAGACGCCAATCAGCGAACGAAAGGAACCGCCACGTGCCTGATACCGCGAACACAACCAAGGAGCAGCTCGAAGCCCGCGTGATCGACGCGCTGGTCGAGTTCGGAGAGGACCGCGAGGGACTCTCCGGCGGCTCGAGGTTCGAGGACCTGGACGTCGACTCGCTCGACCTGGTCGAGCTCGCCCAGATCGTCGAGGACGAGTACGGGATCGAGGTCCAGGACTCCGATCTCGAGAAGGTCGAGACCGTGAACGACGTCGTCGAGCTCGTTTCGCAGCGACTGGCGTGACCCCCGAGGTCGTCATAACCGGGCTCGGCTCGGTGAGCCCGCTCGGGGTCGGGGCGACGACCCTGATCGAGCGCTGGGTTGCCGGTGAGTCGGGGATCGAGGACGGCGCCGGGCGCTGCAGCGAGTTCGAGCCGACCGACTTCCTCAGCCGCCGCGAGGCGCGACGCGCCGACCGCTTCACCCAGTTCGCGCTGGTCGCCGGCGACGAGGCGCTCGCCCAGGCCGGATGGAGCGAAGAGCTGCCCTACGACGCCACCGAGATCGGCTGCGTGATCGGCACGGGGATCGGCGGGATCGCGACGATCGAGGAGCAGCACACGGTGATGCTCGAGCGGGGCCCGCGCGCGATGTCCCCGCTGTGCGTGCCGCAGATGATGCCGAACGCCGCCGCGGGCGCGGTGGCGATGCGCCATGGCCTTCGCGGCGAGTGCTACGGGACGGTCTCGGCCTGCGCCGCCGGTGCCCAGGCCGTCGGCGCCGGGATGCGGATGGTCGAGCGCGGCGACGTCGCCGCCTGCGTCGTCGGCGGCTCCGAGGCCGGGGTGACGCCGCTGTCCGTCGCCGCGTTCGCCCGCATGGGCGCGACGTCCGAATCCGGGATCTCGATGCCCTTCGATCGCCGCCGCGACGGGTTCGTGATCGGCGAGGGCGGCGCGATCATCGTGCTCGAGGACGCCGAGCGGGCCGCCGAGCGCGGCGCGACCGTGCTCGCCCGCATGAGCGGCTACGGGGCGACCGCCGACGCGTACCACCTGACCGCTCCCGACCCCGAGGGCGACGGCGCCGCGCGCGCGATGCAGGCTGCGATCCGCGACGCCGGGATCGAGCCGGGCGAGGTCGACTACGTCAACGCGCACGGGACCTCGACCCCGCTCAACGACCGTTCCGAGACCGAGGCGATCAAGCGCGTGTTCGGCGAGCGCGCCGGATCGGTTCCGATCTCGTCGCTGAAATCCTCGATCGGCCATCTGCTCGGTGCCGCAGGCGCCGTCGAAGCCGTGGCGACGGTCGGGGCCCTGCAGCGGTCGGTCGCGCCGCCGACCCTCAACCTGGAGGAGCCCGACGACGGGCTCGACCTCGACTACGTGCCGGGGGAGGCGCGCGCGCTCGAGCGCAACGGGCGCCCGCCCGCGGCGATCTCGAACTCGTTCGGGTTCGGCGGCCACAACGTCGTGCTCTGCATCGAGGCGACCGAGTGAGCGCCGGGGCGACGATCCGCTCTGGTGCGCCCGCCGGAATCGGCGAGCGCCCCGACCCCGCGGCGCGGCTCGAGGCGCTCTGCGACCCGGGCAGCTTCCGCGCGCTGCGCACCGCCGTGCGCTCGACCCGGGCGGGCGAGCGGGCGCTGCCCGGTGACGGGGTCCTCGCCGGGGCCGGGACCGCTGACGGACGCCCGATCTTCTGCTTCGCCGAGGACCCAGGCTTCATGGGCGGCTCGCTCGGCGAGGCCCACGCCGCAGACGATCGTCCGCGTCATGGGGCTCGCCGGCCAGGCCGGGGCCCCGGTGGTCGGCTTCGTCGAGTCCGGCGGCGCGCGGTTGCAGGAGGGCCACGCGGCGCTGGCGGGCTACGGGCGGATCTTCCGCGAGAGCGTCGCGCTCTCACATCGGGTCCCCCAGGTCTCGATCGTCAGCGGGATCTCGGCCGGCGGCGGCTCGTACGCGCCGGCGCTCACCGACTTCGTGGTGATGACCGAGCGCGCGCGGATGTTCCTGACCGGCCCGCGGGTGGTCCATGAGGCGCTCGGCGAGGAGGTCTCGATGGCCGACCTGGGCGGGCCCTCGGTGCACGGGCGAAACGGCGTCTGCCAGCTGCATGCGGGCGATGAGGCCGACGGCGCCCGACTCGCTCGCGAGCTGCTCGCCTACCTGCCGGGGTCGATCGGCGACCCGCCGCCGCGGGCTGCCGCGAGACCGCCCGGTGGGCGCGCCGGGCCCGGCGTCCCCCGCGAGCCGCGTCGGGTCTACGACATCCGCGAGCTGATCGCGACGATCGTCGACGGCGGCGAGTCGCTGGAGCTGGGAGCCGGCTGGGCGCGCAACATGGTCACCTCGCTGGCGCGGATCGACGGCCGCCCGGTCGGCGTGATCGCCAACCAGCCGTGGCGGCTCGGCGGAGTGATCGACGCCGCCGCGGCCGAGAAGGGCGCGCTGTTCGTCGCCGCCTGCGACCGCTTCCGCCTGCCGCTCGTGGTGCTGGTCGACACCCCCGGGTTCATGCCCGGGCGCCGCCAGGAGGAGGCCGGCGTGATCCGCCACGGCGCCTCGCTGCTGCGCGCCTTTGCCTCCGCGACCGTGCCGAAGCTGACCGTGATCATCCGCAAGGCCTACGGCGGCGCCGTGATCACGATGAACTCGAAGGAGCTCGGCGCGGACATGGTGTTCGCCTGGCCGCGGGCCGAGATCGGGATCATGGCCGCGTCGCAGGCCGTCGGCATCTCCGAGCGCCGCCGCCTGGCCGCGGACCCGGGAGGCGACCTTCGCGACCGCCTCGCGTCCGCCTACGCGGCTGAGCATCTGACCGCCGAGGCCGCGGCCGCGAGCGGCTTCGTCGACGAGGTGATCGAGCCGGAGGCAACCGCCGACCGGCTCGCGTGGGCGCTCGGAGCGCTCGGCGGATGAGCGCGGTCGGCCAGCGCCCCGCCGGGTCGCGAAGCGAAGCCGCCGGGCGGGCGATCCGCCGCTACGTCGCGCTCGGCGACAGCTTCACCGCCGGGACCGGCTGCGGGCCGGGGGAGAGCTGGGCGGACCGGCTCGCCTCGCGGCTCGGCAGCGCCGTGCCCGGATTCGTCTACCGCAACCTCGCGGTCGAAGGCGCGACCTCAGAGCTGGTTCTCGAGCAGCTCGAGCCGGCGCTCGAGCTCGGCCCCGACCTGGTCACGGTGGTCTGCGGGGCCAACGACGTGCTGTTCTCGGTGCGGCCCGACGTGGCGGCCTACCGCCGCCGGCTGAGCGCCCTGTTCGCGCGCCTGCGCCGCGCCTCCAGCTCGCTCGTCGTGGTGACGGCGACGGCGCCGGAGCGCTGGGACTTCCTCGAGCTCGGACCGCGGACCAGGGCCCGGCTCGAGCGGGGGCTCGTCGAGCTCAACCGGGCGACCCGTGGGGTCGCCCGCGACTTCGACGTCGCGTGCCTCGACGTGGCCGAGCATCCGGGCCTCGCCGAGCCCGAGAACTTCGTCGCCGACGGCCTGCACCCGTCGGCTCGCGGCCACCGCCAGGCCGCGGCGGGCTTTGCCCGCCTGCTCGGGCTCGACCCGGAGCCGGCCCTTTGAGCGCGGACCTGCTGGCCGGCAAGCGGCTGCTCATCACCGGCGTGATCACCAGGCGCAGCATCGCCTTCGCGGTCGCGCGCGAGGCGCAGCTCGCAGGGGCCGAGGTCTTGCTGACCGGGTTCGGACGCGGGATGCGGATGACCGAGCGGGCAGCTGGGCGCCTGCCGGACCCGCCCGAGGTGCTCGAGCTCGACGTCAACGACGAGGCTCATCTGGCCGCGGTGGCGGGTGAGCTCGACCGCCGCTGGGGCCGGGTGGACGGCGTCCTGCACGCGATCGCCTTTGCGCCCGAGGACGCGATCGGAGGGTCGTTTCTCGAGACGCCGTTCGAGAGCGCGGCCGAGGCCTTCCGGACGAGCGCCTACTCGCTGCAGGCGCTCGCGCGCCACCTCTCGCCGTTGCTGGAGCGCGCCGACTCCGGCGCGATCGTCGGGCTCGACTTCGATGCCACGGTCGCCTGGCCCGCGTACGACTGGATGGGGGTGGCGAAGGCAGCGCTCGAGTCCACGACGCGCTATCTCGCCCGCGACCTCGGCCCGCGCGGGATCCGCGTCAACCTGGTCTCCGCCGGGCCCGTCCGGACGGCGGCCGCCGGTGGCATCCCCGGCTTCGACCTGCTCGCCGGCGCCTGGGGAGCCGGAGCGCCGCTCGGCTGGGACACCTCGGACCCGACCCCGGTCGCGCACGCCGTCTGCTTTCTGCTCTCCGACTGGTCGGCGGCGATCAGCGGCGAGATCCTCCACGTCGATGGCGGCTTTCACGCGATGGGCGCTGTCGTGCCCGACGACGCAGGGACCCCACCGGGCTGAGCAGATAGGTTCACCTCAGCGTGAGCCGCCAAGCGACAGGGAGGACGCCGTGATCCACCGCAGCCCGTACGCCGAGGTCGAGATCCCGACCGCCGACGTGACCTCGTTCGTGTTCGAGAACGCCGGCGCGCGTGCCGACAAGCCCGCGCTGATCGACGGCCCGAGCGGCCGCACGATCACCTACGGCGAGCTTCAGCGCGCCGTGCGCGCGCTCGCCGCCGGCCTCGCGGAGCGCGGGTTCGCGCCCGGGCGACGCGCTCGCGATCTACATGCCCAACGTCCCGGAGTACGCGATCGCCTTCCACGGCGCCGCCTCGGCCGGTGGCCGGGCGACGACGGTGAACCCGCTGTACACGGCCAACGAGCTCGCCCACCAGCTCGAGGACTCGGGCGCGCAAGCTCCTGCTCACCGTGCCGCCGTTCCTCGAGGCGGCGCTGGAGGCCGCGGAGCACGCCGGGATCGGCGACCAGGTCTACGTGCTCGGCGAAGCCGACGGCGGCACCCCGTTCGCCGAGCTGCTCGGCGACCCCGCGGCCGCTCCCGAGGTCGAGATCGACCCCGACAACGATCTCGCCGCGCTGCCCTACTCGAGCGGCACGACCGGGCTGCCGAAGGGCGTCATGCTCACCCACCTGAATCTGGTCTCGAACCTGGTCCAGCTCCAGGACAGCTTCGAGATCAAGCAGGACGACGTCCTGGTCGGCTGCCTGCCGTTCTTCCACATCTACGGGATGACGGTGATCATGAACCAGGGCCTGCACGCCGGGGCGACGATCGTGACCATGCCGCGCTTCGACCTCGACCAGTTCCTGGGGCTGATCGAGACCCACGGCGTCACCCGCGCGTACGTGGTGCCGCCGATCGCCCTGGCCCTCGCCAAGCATCCGGCCGTCGACGGCCGCGATCTGTCCTCGCTGATGACGGTGATGTCGGGCGCCGCCCCGCTTGGCGCCGAGCTCGCCGAGCGCGTCGCGGAGCGCCTCGACTGCAAGGTGATTCAGGGGTACGGGCTCACGGAGACCAGCCCGGTGACGCACGTGGTCCGCCCCGACGGCGAGAACAAGCCCGGCACGATCGGCCCGCCGCTCGCCAACACGGAATGTCGGCTCGTCGATCCGGAGAGCGGGGAGGAGGTCGCCCCCGGCGAGCGCGGCGAGCTCTGGATCCGCGGCCCGCAGGTGATGCGGGGCTACCTCAACAACGACGAGGCGACCGCGGCCACGGTCGACGCCGAGGGCTGGCTGCATACGGGCGACATCGCCGTGGTCGACGACGACGGCTTCTTCGAGATCGTCGACCGGCTCAAGGAGCTGATCAAGTACAAGGGCTTCCAGGTCGCGCCGGCCGAGCTCGAGGCGCTGATGATCACCCACCCGGAGGTCGCGGACGTGGCCGTGATCGGGGTCCCCGACGAGGAGGCCGGCGAGCTGCCGAAGGCGTTCGTGGTCGCCGCCCGCGATGACCTCGACTCCGACCAGCTGATGGACTGGGTCGCCGGCCAGGTCTCGCCGCAGAAGAAGATCCGGCAGGTCGAGGTGATCGAGGAGATCCCGAAGTCGCCCTCCGGCAAGATCCTGCGCCGCGTCCTGCGCGACCGCGCGCCCGCCTGAGCGACCCGCGGGCACAGGTTCGCGCCCGCAGGAGCGCTCTTCCGTGCGGCGTAGCTTGTTGACGCAAGTGATGGTCCGTGCGCTGACAGCCGCGATCCTCGCCGCGCTCGCGGTCGCGGCCCCGCCGGCGGCCGCTGCGGCCCGCCCGCCGACGGCAGCCGAGATCGCCCGCGAGACCCGCGAGTTCCTCGCCGAGCAGCCCGCCCACCCGGCTCCCCGCGCGGGCGGCACAGGTGGGATCGGCGGCACCGTTGGCGGCGATCCGCTGCCCGCGAGCCGAGTCGTCGCCCTCTACGGCGCGCCGCAGATGGGCCAGACGGTGCTTGGCACGCACACGGTGCCCGGCGCGGCGCGGGCGCTCGCGTTACAGACCGAGCCCTACGCGGAGCTCGGCGACCGGCCGGTGGTCGGCGAGTTCGACCTCGTCTCGGTATTCGCGACCGCGGGCGGCGGCCCGGACCGCCTCTACCGGACCCGCCAGAGCGACGAGGTGATCGGGCTCTACCTCGCCCAGGCCCGCGAGGCCGGCGCGAGGCTGATGCTGGACATCCAGCCGGGCCGCTCGACCTTCCCGGCCGAGCTGGCGGCACTCGGCGATTGGATCGCCGAGCCCGAGGTCGACGTCGCCATCGACCCGGAATGGAACGTCGGCCGTCGCGGCATCCCCGGCCGCACCCCGGGCAAGGTGACCGCCGCGCAGGTGAACGGCGTCAGCAAGCGGCTGGCGGCGATCGTCCGCGACGAGGACCTGCCACCGAAGCTGCTCGTCGTGCACCAGTTTCGCCGGGGCTCGATCCGCGGGCGGACGAACGTCAAGCAGCGGCGCGGAGTCCAGGTGGTCCTCAACTTCGACGGGATCGGCAGCCCGGGCCCGAAGGTCGCCGGATACGAGGCGCTCGCCGTCCCGAGGCTCTTCGACGGCTTCTCGCTCTTCTACCGGCGCGACGCGCCGCTGATGAAGCCCACGGCGGTGCTCGGCCTCGATCCCGAGCCCGACTTCCTGCTCTACCAATAGCGCCGACGCCCGGCGGCCCGTCCTAGCGGCGGCGCAGCAGCCCGCGGAGCCCGCTTGGGCGCGCCGCCCGCTGCGACCGCTCTCGAGCCAGCCAGGCGAACCCGGCGGCCATCCCCAGGTTGCCGGCCCCCGCGAACCACATCCCGGCGCGGGCGCCGGGCCGCGAGAAGGCGTTCGAGCGCGACCACAGGATGTCGGTGGCGATCTCGGTGCCCCGCAGCCACGCGAGCGCCCACCAGTCCTCGGGACGGTCGCGCCGGTCTGCGGCGAGGTGCGCCGCGGCGAAGGTCAGCCAGATCGGACCGCAGCGGCGAAACAGCTCGCGGGCGTCGGGCGAGGGCTCATCGTGGCCGAGGACCCGGAGGGTCGCGTCGGGAGCGAGCAACGCCGCCGAGCCGAGCGCCAGGTCGAAGGCGATCATGTTGCGGTTGGTCTGGCGCAACAGCGGCTCGGGGTCCATCGCCGCGATCCAACCACATCGGCGGCCGATCTTGCATTCGACCGCCCGCGAGAGGAAAAGGGGTGGGTGAGGCGAAACAACCGCCCGTGACCAAGACCGCCACCAAGTCTCGCCCCGCCACCCGCACCCGCTCGAGCTCCGCCAACGGCACCGCGCGCCGGACCCCCACCCGGCCGAACGGCAAGGCGCTCTCGACCTACATCACCGAGCGCTTCGACGAGTTCTCCCGCTCGCAGAAGGACGTCGCCCGCTACATCGTCGACCACCTCGACGAGGCCGCCTTCCAGACCGCCGAGGAGCTGGCCCGCCGCGCGGACACCTCTTCCTCGACCGTCGTCCGCTTCTCACAGGCCCTCGGCTTCGAGGGCTACCCCGAGCTGCAGCAGGCCGCGATCGAGGAGTACCGCAGCCGCGGGCCGGCCGAGACCGGCAACTCGACCGCGCCGCTGTTCGACTTCGACCACTCCGAGTTCGAGGCGTCGCTGGCCGCCGACCACGCCAACGTCGAGGAGACGGTCCGCAACCTGACCCGTGAGCAGGTCGAGGCGTGCGTCACCGCGCTCGGCAGCGCCCACCGGGTGATGATCGTCGGCATGGACCAACTTGCATTCTTCGCGAGCTATCTGCGCCACCTGTTGGCGCTGCTCGACATCCGCGCCGAGGTCGTCGCCAGCCCGCGCCAGGACTCGATCACGCGACTCTCGCGCGTCGACGAGGACTCGCTGGTGATCGCCTTCTCGGCCGGCCGCGCGCATCCGATCGTGGTCCGCGCGATGAAGCTCGCCAAGCACCGCGGGGCGTCGACGATGGCGATCACCGACGCGACGCTCTCGGACATCGGCCAGCACTCCGACCTGACGCTCTACTACTCGTCGAACGGGCCCTCGTTCACGCGCTCGAACACGTCGCTGCTGGCGATCGTCCAGGCGCTCGCCTACGGCGTCTACGCCCGCGACAAGGGCGCGTACAAGGATCGGATCCGCGCCTTCAAGCTGAAGTAGCTCGCGCCACGCCCCGCCGGATCGGGGCCGTTGCGTCGCCTATACCGCGCTAAGTGCCCAGAACCGCGCGGCGTCGGGCCTGGGCTTGAGCCTGGGCGCCGCACGGGTGGACGATCGACCGATGCCTCCCAAGTTCCGCCGGATCGGGGCGGTTGCGTCGCCGATACCGCGCTGAGTGCCCAGAACCGCGCGGCGTCGGGGCGGGCTGGGAGATTCCTCCCACGCAACGGATCCTGCAAACGCTCATGAAACGCTGACGTTTGTTCGCGCGCCGTCTACGGTCGGTGGTGCCGCCGGCCCGCAGCCCGGCGACCCCATGCCGAGCGCGCAGATCAGTCCCCGCCCATCCCGCCGTCGATTCGCCATCGCGGTGACCGTCGTCGCGGGCTGTCTGGCGGCCGGGCTCGCGACCGGGCCGAGCTCGAGCGCGCAGAGCGAACAGCTGGATGCGGTCCGGGCGCAGCAGGAAGAGGTCCGCTCGCGGCTCGCCGATCAGAACGCCGCCGTCGACGCCCTGATCGGCGAGGTCTCGGCCCTCCGCGCGCGTGAGGACAAGGTCTCGGCCGAGCTCGCGGAGCAGGAGGCCGAGCTGGCCGCGGCCCGGGACGAGCTCGCCGCGGCCCGCGAGGCGCTCGCCGAGACGAAGCGGCGCCTCAAGGGCGCGCTCGGGGACCTGCGGCAGTTGCTGGTCTCGATCTATCGCCACGGCGAGCCGGACGTGCTGACGATGCTCCTCGACTCCGAGGACTTCGACGACCTCGCGGCGACCTCGGTCTACCTGGAGCGCATCCGGGACTACGAGGCCGGCGTGGTCGACAAGGTCCGCGAGCTGCGGACCGATGCCAGGTCCTACGTCGGTGACGTCGAGGCGTCGGTGCAGCGGATGGAGGCCGCCCGCGCGGCGATCGCCGAGCGCCAGCGGACGCTGGCCGCGTCACGAGCCTCGCTCGAGCAGCGCGAGGCCGCGCTCCAGGCGGCCCAGGACGAGCGCCGCCGCCAGCTCGCCCAGCTTCAGGGCAAGGAGCGCAGCCTCGTCCGCGCGCTTTCGACCCCGGCTCCCGCCGTCGCGCCGGAGGGCGACGATGCGGCGGCCGCGCCGCCAACCGAGAACGTCGCGCCGCCGAGCGGCTCGTCGGCGACGATCAACTCGGACGGCACGGCCACGGCCCCGGCCGACGCGCCGCAGGCGGTCAAGGACACGATCGCCGCCGCCAACGCGATCTCGGACATGCCGTACCTGTGGGGCGGCGGTCACGGTTCGTTCGAGTCGAGCGGCTACGACTGCTCGGGATCGGTCAGCTTCGCGCTGCACGGCGGCGGCTTCCTCTCCACACCTCTCGACTCGACCGGCTTCATGACCTGGGGCGATGGCGGCCCCGGCCAGTGGATCACCGTCTACTCGAATCCGGGGCACGCCTACATGGTCGTCGCCGGGCTTCGCTTCGACACCTCGGGCGGCGCCGGGCCCCGCTGGCAGGGCCCCCGGGATCCGGCCGGATTCGTGGCCACGCACCCGCCCGGCTATTAGGGTTGGGGCCGTATGGAAGCCGCAATCGACCCCGCCGCTTCGGTCGCCGGGTCCGCCAAGGGCTTCGAATCCCTCGAGGACGAGGTCCGGGTCGACTCGCTGCCCCTCAGCGGCGAGCTGCCCGAGTGGCTGACCGGCTCGCTCCTGCGCACCGGGCCCGCGAAGTGGGAGGTCGGCGAGCGGACGATGAACCATTGGTTCGACGGCTTCGCGATGCTGCACCGGTTCGGGATCGGAGGCGGGCGGGTCTCCTACGCGAGCCGGTTCCTGGAGGGCAACGCCTATCGCGACGCGAAGCGGACCGGGCGGATCACGCACTCCGAGTTCGCGACCGACCCGTGCAGGTCGCTCTTCCAGCGGGTCGCCGCGATGTTCTCGCCCAGCCTGTCCGACAACGCGAACGTCAACCTGGTCGAGCTCGGGGACCGGTTCATCGCGATGACCGAGACCCCGATCCCGGTCCAATTCGATGCCGAGACGCTCGAGACCGTCGGGGTCGCCTACGAGGCGCCCGGGATGCTGACCACCGCGCACCCGCACCTGGACCGCGCGAGCGGTGGCCTGATCAACTACTCGGCGAAGCTCGGGCCCCGCAACGAATACCGGTTCTTCCGGCTCGCTCCCGAGGATGCGGCACCCGAGGTGATCGCCAGCCGGGCGGTCAAGGAACCCGCCTACATGCATTCGTTCGGGCTCACCGAGCGCTGGCTGGTGCTCGCCGAGTTCCCCTTCGTCGTCAACCCGCTGCGCCTCGCGCTCAGCGGCCGCCCCTACATCGAGAACTACCGCTGGAAGCCCGAGCTCGGCACGCGGTTCACGCTGCTCGACCGCGCGACGGGTGAGGCGAGCGGCCCGTTCGAGACCGACGCCTGCTTCGGCTTTCACCACGTCAACGCCTACGAGGAAGGCGACCAGGTCGTCGTGGACCTGTGCACGTTCGACGACGCCGGGATCGTCGAGGACCTGTACCTCGAGCGCCTGCGAGCCGGCAAGCCGGTCGCGGACCCCGAGCTGCGCCGCTTCCGGATCCGTCCTCAGGACGGCAGCGTCTCGCACGAGCGCCTGGTCGACGAGGGCTTCGACCTGCCGCGGATCAACTACGGCCGCTGCCACGAGCGCAAGCACCGCTATGTCTGGGGGGTCGGCACCGACGACTCCGGGTGGCTCGCCCGGATCGTCAAGGCTGACGTCGAGCGCGGCGAGACCGCAGCCTGGTCGGCGCCCGGCCAGTACGCCGGCGAGCCCGTCTTCGTCGCCGAGCCCGGGGCGGCGGCCGAGGACGCCGGGGTGCTGCTGTCGGTGGTCCTCGACGCCGGCCGCGGGAACTCGTTCCTGCTCGTCCTGGACGCCGCAAGCCTGGACGAGATCGCCCGGGCCGAGGCGCCGCACCACATCCCGTTCGGCTTTCACGGCCAGTTTGCGCGCGGGGGCTGACGACTCGGACAATCGAGCGCGGCGATTTTGGACCTCGCCGGACGAGCGCGGGGGCGCGTCTCTCGTATCCTCAGGGGCTCGATGAGTGAGACGGGGACATTCAGGGTCAAGCGCGGCCTGGCTGAGATGCTCAAGGGCGGCGTGATCATGGACGTGGTCAACGCCGACGAGGCGCGCGTGGCCGAGGACGCCGGCGCGGTCGCGGTGATGGCGCTCGAGCGGGTGCCGGCCGACATCCGCCGCGACGGCGGGGTCGCGCGGATGAGCGACCCGTCGATGATCAAGGCGATCCAGGAGGCGGTGACGATCCCGGTCATGGCCAAGGCGCGGATCGGCCACTTCGCCGAGGCTCAGGTCCTGCAGGCGCTCGAGATCGACTACATCGACGAGTCCGAGGTGCTGACGCCGGCCGACGAGGCCAACCACGTCGACAAGCACGCGTTCGAGACCCCGTTCGTGTGCGGCGCGACCGACCTCGGCGAGGCGCTGCGGCGGCTCGGCGAGGGTGCCGCGATGATCCGCTCCAAGGGCGAGGCCGGGACCGGCAACATCGTCGAGGCCGTCCGCCACCTGCGCGAGATCGTCGGCGGGATCCGCCGGCTCGGGACGCTCGATCCCGAGCAGCTCTACGGGGCGGCGAAGGAACTGCGCGCGCCGGTCGAGATCGTCGAGGAGGTCGCCCGCGAGGGCAAGCTCCCCGTGCCGATGTTCTGCGCCGGCGGGATCGCAACCCCGGCCGATGCGGCGCTGACCATGCAGCTCGGGGCCGAGGGCAACTTCGTCGGCTCCGGAATCTTCAAGTCCTCCGATCCCGAGCGGCGCGCCCGGGCGATCGTCGAGGCGACCACCCACTTCAACGACCCCGAGCGGGTCGCCGCGGCCTCGACCGGCCTCGGCGAGCCGATGCGCGGCGACGACATCGCCGAGCTCGCGGCCCAGGGCGAGCTGCTTCAGCATCGCGGTGTCTGAGCCGCCGTTCGCGGGGGACCAGCCGCGCCGGCTCCGGGTCGGCGTGCTCGCGAGCCAGGGCGACTTCGCGGCGCACGCCTCGATGCTGGCCGGACTCGGCGCCGAGCCGGCTGAGGTCAGGACCCCCGAGGCGCTTGCCGACCTCGATGCGCTGGTGATCCCCGGGGGCGAGTCGACGACGATCATGAAGGCCATCGCCCGCGACGGCCTCGAGCCGGCGATCCGAGCCCACGCCGAGTCCGGGCGCCCGATCCTCGGCACCTGCGCGGGGATGATCGTCTGCGACCGCGAGCGCCTCGGCCTCGTCGACGTGGTCTGTCGCCGCAACGCCTTCGGCCGCCAGATCGCGAGCTTCGAAGCCGACCTCGAGCTCACCGGGATCGGCCCCGAGCCGCTGCGGGCGGTGTTCATCCGCGCGCCCTGGGTGGAGCCGCAGAGCATCGGCCCGGCAGTCGAGGTTCTGGCAGCGGTCGACGACCATCCGGTCGCGGTCCGAGAGGGCCAGATCGTGCTCTGCTCGTTTCATCCCGAGCTGAGCGGGGATTCACGCGTACACGCACTATTGATGGCGATGGCGACCGCCGCGAGCGAGCGGCGCGAGGCCGCGCCGGCGGGGGGAGCCGGCGCCGAAAGGAGAGACTGAATGAAGGACCCGAGGGTCGACAACCTGGCGAGGATCCTGGTCGGGTACTCGACGCACGTGGGGGAGGGCGACACCTGCCTGATCGAGGGGCCGAGCGCCGCCGAGCCGCTGGTCGCGGCCATCTATGAGCAGGTCCTGCAGGCGGGTGGGATGCCGGTCGTCTCGATGGCGTTCGACGGACAGCAGGCGTCGTACTTCAAGCACGCATCCGACGCCCAGCTCGACTGGATCTCGCCGGTGCAGGAGTGGGCGATCGAGCAGGCCGACTGCCGGATCGCGATCTGGGCCGACACGAACACGCGCGAGCTGTCCAACGTCGGTCCCGAGCGCCAGACGAGGCGCCGCAACGCGACCCGCGAGCTGATGGCGACGATGCTCAAGCGTTCGTCCGAGGGCGACTACCGCTGGGTCGGGACGATGTATCCGACCAACGCCCATGCCGCTGACGCCGAGATGAGCCTCGCCGACTTCGAGGACTTCTACTACCGCGCGTGCCTTGCCGACGACCCCGACCCCCTCGGGGCCTGGAAGCGCGCCTCGGAGGAATGTCATCGGCTCGCCGAGTGGATCGAGGGTCGCGAGGAGGTGCGGATCGTGTCCGAGGGCACCGATCTGACCCTCGGGATCGCCGGGCGTCACTTCATCCCCTGCGACGGCGAGCACAACATGCCCGACGGCGAGTTCTTCACCGGCCCGATCGAGGACTCCGCGCAGGGCGAGGTCTCGTTTCACCTCCCGGCGACGATCGGCGGCCGCGAGGTGGCCGGCGTGAGGCTCCGCTTCGAGTCGGGCAAGGTGGTCGACGCGACCGCCGAGCGCGGCGAGGAGTACCTGATCAACATGCTCGACTCCGACGAGGGCGCGCGGCGCCTCGGCGAGCTGGGGATCGGCACCAACTTCGGGATCGAGAACGGGACCCGCTCGGTCCTGCTCGACGAGAAGATCGGCGGCACGATCCACCTCGCGGTCGGCGCCAGCTACCCCGAGTCGGGCGGCGTCAACGAGAGCGCCGTCCACACCGACATGGTCTGCGACCTGCGACGGGGAGGACGGGTGGAGGTCGACGGCGAATTGCTGCAGGAGGATGGCCGGTTTGCCGTCTGAGATCGATCGAGGAGGAGCAATGAAGCGTTTGATTGCAAGCGGCGCGGCGATCGGCCTGATCGCTGCGCTCGGCTTCGTCGCCACGGCCGGGGCCGACCCGGTGACCGGCGGCAAGTCGGTGTTCAAGCCCGACACCGCCACGTTCGAGGGCTTCGCCGACATGAGCATCGCGGTCGGGGCGACGGGCGCCGCGGCCGACAAGCACCGCGGGGTCAACTTCCCGATCTCGGGCGGCGACGTCAGCGAGGGCCCGAAGGGGACGATCGAGCACAAGGGAGGCCTGGTGTTCTCCCGCAACACCGCCGAGGGCGGGGTGGTGAAGTTCACGCAGTTCGTCGTCAAGATCGGCAAGAACAAGACGAAGCTGTTCGCGAAGTCCGATCACGCCGCGGTCCGGTTCATGGACCTCGATCTGTCCGACGCGACGATCAGCGGCAGCACCGGCACCAACCTGAAGATCAAGGACGCCGAGGCCAGCCTGGCGAAGGCTGGGGCCGGCGTGCTCACCGACACCTTCGCGTTCCCCTTCCGCAAGGGGATCCCGATGGGGACGATGACGATCAAGGCGTCGGTCGGCTGAGGCCACCGACGTCCGCGTTTCGCGCGGCGCAACTTGGCCCGCTCGGCGCTGTTCATACGTACACGCGCCGCCGAGATCTTGTGCCAGGGGCACAAGGGGGTATCGCAAAGGCGACGCCGATGGGATGCCGACGCTGCGCCGCGGCCGGATGGGGGTCCGGCCGCGGCCGGCGTTTTACGCGCCTCACCCGCCGACTTTCATCCTGACCACCGCCACGGTGGTCACGATGAATCTCGGCGGGGGCGGCGCCTAGACTTCGGGCCATGTCCGGGCACTCGAAGTGGGCGTCGATCAAGCACAAGAAGGCGGCGACCGACGCGAAGCGCGGCCAGTTGTTCACGAAGCTGGCTCGGGCGATCGCGATCGCCGCGCGCGAGGGCGGCGGTGACCCCGATTCGAACTTCACCCTCGCCGCCGCGATCGAGAAGGCGAAGAGCTACTCGATGCCCAAGGACAACATCGAGCGGGCGATCGCCCGCGGCACCGGCGAGGGCGCCGGGGACGAGCAGATCGAGCGCGTCGTCTACGAGGGCTACGGCCCCGGCGGCGCGGCGCTGCTGGTCGAGGCGCTGACCGACAACCGCAATCGCACCGGCGCCGAGATCCGCCACGCGTTCGACCGCCACAACGGCAACCTCGGCGAGCCCGGTTCGGTGGCCTGGCAGTTCGAGAAGAAGGGGGTCGTGCTCGTCGACGGCGAGCGCTACTCCGAGGACGACCTGATCGGCGCGATCGACGCCGGCGCGGAGGACGTCGCCCGTGACGGCGACGTGTTCAAGGTCACCACCGAGCCCGCCGACCTGACCGCGGTGCGCGCCGCCCTCGAGGGCTCCGGGGTCGAGATCGAGTCCTCCGACCTGGCGATGGAACCCAACGCCGTGGTCGAGATCGCCGACGAGTCCGAGGCCCGGGCGCTGGTCCGCCTGATGGAGTCGCTCGACGATCAAGACGACGTCGAGTCCGTGCACGCGAACTTCGACATCCCCGAGGCGCTGCTCGAGCAGGTCGCGGCTTAGGCGAACGACGCCTGTCTCGCCGGGCTGGTCGCATCGCCCGGTCCCGGCGCCGACCGTTACATCGCCGCTCGATCGGGGCCCACGCGCCGCCGAAAGAGGCATCCGGGCGCGCGTACAGAATCAGTAGCCGTGATCCTCGTCATGGGCATAGACCCGGGCGTGGCGAATACCGGGTTCGGCGTCGTGCGCCTGGCCGGCGGTCAGATGACCGCGGTCGACGGAGGCGTGATCGAAGCTCCTCCCGGGGCGCCGCTCGAGAACCGCCTCGCTCGCATCCATTCGGAGCTCGAGCAGCTGATCGGCTGGCACGAGCCCGCCGCGGTGGCGCTCGAGGACCTCTACTTCGGCAAGAACGTCCGCTCGGCGATCGCCGTCGGTCAGGCGCGCGGGGTCGCGATGCTCGCGGCCGCGCAGCGCCAGATCCCATGCTTCGACTACACGCCCCAGGCCGTGAAGATGGCGGTCTGCGGAAGCGGCAACGCCGCGAAGCGCCAGGTGCAGCAGATGGTCGGCGCGCTGCTGGGGCTCGCTCGGGCGCCCGAGTCCGACCACACCGCGGACGCCCTCGCCGTCGCGATCTGCCACGCAGGTCACGCCCGCACGGCGCAGGCGCTCGAGCCCGCCGCCGGGCCGGCGGTGATCGCGTGATCGCCTCGGTTCGAGGCGAGGTCCTGGTCCGCCGTCCCGATCACGTCGTCGTCGAGTCCGGTGGCGTCGGCTACCGGCTCACCGTGTCGGCGGAGACGCTGAAGGCGGTCCCGGCGAGCGGCAAGGAGATCACGCTGCACAGCCACCTGGTCGTCCGCGACGATTCGATGCAGCTGTTCGGGTTCGCCTCCGAGGAGGAGCGCGACCTGTTCCTGCACCTGACCTCGGTCTCGGGGGTCGGCCCGAAGGTCGGGATCGCGATCCTCTCCGGCGGCACGCCGCGTGAGCTCCTGCGGGCGATCGCGGCAGGCGACGCGAAGCGCTTCCAGGCCGTGCCCGGAATCGGCAAGCGGACCTCGGAGCGGGTGATCGTCGAGCTGCGCGAGAAGGTCGCCGACGAGCTCGCCGAAGGGGTGCCGACGATCGCCGGCCAGCCCGACGACGATCCGCGCTCGCTCGCCCGTGACGGGCTGGTCGGGCTGGGCTACACCGTCGCCGAGGCCGAGAAGCTGCTGGAGTCGGCGGCGGGCGAGACCCCGGAGGACCTGATCGGATCGGCCCTGCGCGCCGCTTCGGCAAAGGACGCGGCGTGAGCATCGCAAGGGATCCCAACTTCGAGCGGCAAGCGCCCGACGGCGGGCTCGACGACCCGATCGCGACCGAGCCGATCGCCGAGGCTCGCGCCGGGGGTGACGACGAGCTCGACCGCTCGCTGCGGCCCCGCGGGCTCTCGGAGTTCGTCAACCAGGAGCAGGTGACCGGCCAGCTCTCCGTCTTCATCGAGGCTGCACGCGGCCGCGACGAGTCGCTCGACCACGTCCTGCTCGCCGGCCCGCCGGGGCTCGGCAAGACCTCGCTCGCGCAGATCATCGCCGCCGAGCTGGAGGCGCCGTTCGTGCAGACGGCGGGCCCAGCGCTCGAGCGCAAGGCCGACATCGCAGCGTTCCTGACCGGGCTCGAGCCCGGGTCCGTGTTCTTCATCGACGAGATCCACCGCCTCAACCGGGCGATCGAGGAGACGCTGTACCCGGCGATGGAGGACCGCCAGCTGCCGATCGTCCTCGGCCAGGGAGCCGGGGCCCGCACCGTGACGCTCGACCTGCCGGCGTTCACGCTGGTGGGCGCGACGACCCGAGCCGGCCTGCTCACGACCCCGCTGCGCGACCGGTTCGGCGTCTCGCAGCGCCTCGAGCACTACCGGCCTGAGCACCTGGCCCAGATCGTTCGCCGCTCCGCCGGCATCCTCGGGGTCGAGATCGAGCCCGAGGGCGAGCGGGTCGTCTCGGAGCGCTCCCGCGGCACGCCGCGGGTCGCCAACCGGCTGCTGAAGCGGATTCGCGACTACGCCCAGGTGCGCGGCGAGGGCGTGATCACGGCCGCGGTCGCGGGCGAGGCGCTCGATCTGCTCGAGGTCGACTCGGGCGGCCTCGACCGCCACGACCGCACGATCCTGGAGACGATCGCGGTCAAGTTCTCCGGCGGCCCGGTCGGGCTCTCGACCCTGGCCGCGGCGGTTGACGAGGAGCAGGAGACGATCGAGGATGTCTACGAGCCCTACCTCCTGCAGCAGGGCCTGTTGAAGCGGACGCCGCGCGGCCGAGTCGTGACCGAGCGGGCCTACGCCCACCTCGGGCTGCCGGTGCCTGAAGGCGCCGCATCGCTCTTCTGAGCCTGGCGAATCCCATCGCTAGGCTTACCGCCGTGCCTTTCTTCATCTGCCCGAACTGCGGCAACCGCGAGCTCTCCGGCGAACGCCAAGGCCTGAGCCCACGCCCGAAGGCATGCACCAAGTGCGGCGCCCCGTTCCTGTTCGAACTGCTCGACGATTACTATCCGGCGCCCCATGCTGCCTTCTTCATCTGCGACCAGGACGCGCGTTTGCTCGACGTCGGCCGCAACGGCTTCGAGCTGACCGGCCTGAAGGACGAGCAGGTGATCGGCCGCCCGGTCCGCGAGGTGCTCGGGCTCGAGTGGATCGACGAGGGGGACGGCGGCGTGACCGCCGACACCGACAACGATGGGACCACGGATCCGATCGAGACGACGCTGGAGTGGGGGGTGCGCTCGCTCGGCAAGCGGGTCGCCGTGAACGCCGAGGGCGACCTCCCGGCAGAGGCGGTCGCCGACCTCTTTCCCGCCTACGACGACGACGGCGGGCTCCTGCTCGTGCTCACCCCGCAGTAGAGCGCCCGGATGGGCAAACGCCGTAACAGCCTGATCATCCTCGGTCTCGTGATCGCCCTGCTCGGGGTCTCGATCTACGTGATCACCTCGAAGCCGACGGTGCTCGGGCTCGACCTTCAGGGCGGCACCGAGCTCGTCTACCAGGGGCGCCCGAGCCCGCAGGTCCCGGAGGTGACGCCCGAGGACATCGACCGGGCGATCGAGATCATCCGCGACCGCGTCGACGCGCTCGGCGTCTCCGAGCCCGAGATCTCGCGCATCGGCCAGGACCAGATCCAGGTCGACCTCCCGAACGTCTCGAACGCACAGCGGGCCACCGAGCAGATCGGGACCACCGCGCAGCTGTTCCTCTACGACTTCGAGCCGAACGTCATCCCGCCCAACCCGGACGTGCAGAACCCGGAGGATCGGCCCTACACGCGATTGATCGACGCGGTCGAGGCCGCGTCGGAGCAGCCCGAGGTATCGACCGAGCAGTGCCAGAAGCAGGGCTGCACGACCAGCGGCGATACGTACTACCTGTTCGACAAGAACTCGCTCGAGCCGATCGGCGAGCCGTCCGAGGTCAAGTCCGACCTCTACCAGAACCTGCCCGCCGGAACGACGCGCGCCGATACGCGGGTGGTCGCGGTGCCGCGCGGGACCGTCGTGGTCGAGGACGTGCCCGACGACGACCCGGCGACCCAGGACGTCGACGAGTCGGACGCGCCGTCGTCGTTCTTCGTCCTCCACGATCGCCCGGCCCTCTCCGGCGACGAGATCACCGACCCGAAGCCCGGCACCGACCAGTTCAACCAGCCGACCGTCGACTTCAACTTCACCGACTCCGGCCGCGAGGCGTTCTCGAACGTGACCGCGGACATCGCGGCGCGCGGCGCCGACGCCTGCGCGCAGGCAAACGGCGGCGCCCCCTGCGCCGGGATCTCGTCCAACGACGCCTCGAACTTCTCGGGCTCGTTCGCGATCGTGCTCGACGGCGAGCTGGTCTCGAACCCGATCATCAACTTCGTCGACAACCCGGCCGGGATCGACGGGCGCACCGGCGCCCAGATCTCCGGGGTCAGCGCCCAGGAGGCCAACGACCTCGCCGAGGTGCTGAAGATCGGCGCGCTGCCGATCAAGCTCGCCCTGGTCAGCCAGTCCACGGTCTCTGCGACGCTCGGCCAGCAGGCGCTCGACCAGGGCCTGAAGGCCGGCCTGATCGGCCTCGCCCTCGTCCTCTGCTTCCTGATCTTCTACTACCGGTTCCTCGGGGTGATCGCGGCACTTGGGCTGATCGTCTACGCGATCTACTACCTCGCCCTGATCAAGGCGCTGCCGATCACCGTGACGCTGCCGGGGATCGCCGGGTTGATCCTCACGATCGGCGTCGCCGCGGACTCGAACATCATCATCTTCGAGCGGATCAAGGAGGAGGTGCGAGCGGGGAGATCCATGCTCTCGGCGATCTCCGAGGGCTATCGCAAGGGGATCGCGACGATCATCGACGCGAACGTGATCACCCTGCTGACCGCGTTCATCCTCTTCGGTTTGGCGACCGCGGGCGTCAAGGGGTTCGCGTTCACGCTCGGGATCGGCACGATCGTCTCGCTGTTCACCGCGGTCCTGTTCACCCAGGCCGTGCTCGGCCTGCTCGGGCGGTCGCCCATCCTGCGCTCGCCGTCCTTCCTCGGGGCCAGCGGCGAGGGCAAGCAGTGGAAGTTCGACTTCACCCGCGCCTCGAAGTACTTCTTCTCACTCTCGGGCGTGATCCTGGCGATCGGCGCGATCGCCTTCGCGACCAAGCAGCTCAACCTCGGGATCGACTTCGAGTCGGGGACCCGGATTCAGGCCGCGCTCGCCGAGCCGGCGAGCGTCGATGACGTCCGCCAGGCGCTCTCGGACGGCAACATCGACGACGCCTCGGCGGCGAAGATCCAGGAGACCGAGAACCCCGACTTCGGCGCCAACGTGATCCAGATCTCGGCCCAGATCCCGCCGGATCAGGTGACCAAGGTGCAGGCGCTGCTCGAGGATCAGTTCGGGCTCGAGGGCGGGGACCAGAGCTTCGACTCGCAGTCGGTCGGGCCGACCTTCGGCGCCCAGGTCGCCAACAAGGCGTTGATCGCGATCGTCTTCAGCCTGCTGGTGATCTCGCTCTACGTGGCGGTGCGATTCGAGGCCAAGTACGCGGTCCCGGTGCTGATCGCCCTCGTCCACGACATCCTGCTCACGGCGGGCATCTACGCGCTGGTCGGCCAGGAGGTGACGAGCGGGACGGTCGCCGCTTTCCTGACCATCCTCGGCTACTCGATGTACGACACGATCATCGTCTTCGACCGGGTGCGCGAGAACGTGCCGCGGATGCCGCGCGCCGCGTTCTCACAGATCGTCAACCGCTCGATGAGCGAGGTCCTGACCCGATCGCTGATCACCGGGCTGTCCACGGTCTTCCTGATCGGGGTGCTCCTGGTCTTCGGCGGCGAGACGCTCAAGGACTTCGCCTTCGCGATGATGGTCGGGGTCGCCTCCGGTACCTACTCGTCGATCTTCATCGCGGCGCCGGTGTTGACCGAGTGGAAGGAGCGCGAGCCGGCCTACCGCTCCCGCCGGGCCCGGATCGAGGAGGCCATGGGTCGGGTGCCGACGTTCCCCGAGGACAACGTGGTTGCCCGCATCGACGAGGTCGAGCGGCACGTGCCCGACGCCGCCGCGGCCGACGGCGAGGGCCGCGGCGACGCCCAGCCGCACGAGGCGCCGGCGCCGACCGCGGCCCCGGTCGCGGTCGCCGACCCGCCCGTCGAGCGCGCCGCGCCGGTCGAACCGACCCCCGAGGAGTCCGGCGACGGGGTCGCGGGGCGCCCCGAAGCCAACGCTGAGCGAGCGCGTAAGCGCGAGGAGCGCAAGGCACAGCGGATGAAGCAGTCCAAGCGCCGGCGCAAGCACGGGAGGTCGAGATAGATGGCGCTGTTGGTCTGGGTCACCACCGGGGTCGCGCTCTGGCACTTCACGGTCTTCCTGCCCGACCGGTTCTGGGGCGGGATCGTCGGCGCGCTGCTCGGCGCGGTGACCGGCGCCGTGGTCACCGGAGCGCTCGCCCAGATCGCGATCGGCGACAGCATCGGCCAGACGGGGATCGAGACGCTCCTGTTCGCGATCCCGGGGACGCTGATCGGGATCGCGGTCGTGTATTGGATCGGCGTGCGCCAGGAAGAGGCAGCGCTGGTCGAGCCCGCCTAAGGGCGGATCGGCCCGCTTTCGGCGCACTTTGGGTGCGTCCGCGCCGCGGGATTCCGTCCCAGGCGCTTCTTAGCCTGGCAGCGTGCAGAAATCCGCCGCCAGGGCGTTCTCGCTCGAGCCCTACGACTACCGCGAGGCGCGCACGTTGATGGACGGGCTCGCCCTCGCCGAGCCGGTCGCCGTGACCCTGGTCCGGCGCGGCTATCGAACGCTCGCGCAGGCCCGCGAGTTCCTCGACGCGAACGAGAGCCACGATCCGCTGCTGCTGGGGCCGATGGCGGCGGTCTGCGAGCGGATCCGCGCCGCGGTCGCCGCCGGGCTGCGGGTGACCGTGCACGGGGACTACGACGTCGACGGGGTCTCTTCGACCGCGATCACGGTCCGCGCCGTGCGGGAGCTGGGGGGTGACTGCGACTGGCTGATCCCGGGCCGCCAGGAGGACGGCTACGGGCTGACGATGGCGACGGTGAGGCGGCTCACCGAGCGCGGCACCGGGCTGCTCATCACGGCCGACTGCGGGATCGGCTCGATCGACGAGGTCGCCGCGGCGCAGGCCGCCGGGATCGAGGTGATCGTCACCGACCACCATCAGCCCGGCGACGACCTCCCCGGCTGTCCGATCCTGCACCCGGCGCTCGGCGGCTATCCGTTCCCCGAGCTGTGCGCGACGGGGGTCGCCTACAAGCTCTGCTCGGCCTTGCTCGGGGCCCAGGCCGCGGAGGCCGAGCTCGACCTGGTCGCTCTCGCCACGGTCGCCGACCTCGTCCCGCTGCGCGGCGAGAACCGCGCCCTGGTGCGCCGCGGCCTCGAGGTCGCCCGCCAGGCGCGCCGGCCCGGCCTGCGGGCTTTGATGGCCGCCTCCGGGGTCGTCCCCGAGCGCCTGGACGAGGGCGACATCGGATTCCGGCTCGGCCCGCGGATCAACGCCGCCGGCCGCCTGTACCGCGCCGATGCCGGGGTCGAGCTGATGCTGACCGCCGACGAGGCGCGCGCGACGGAGATCGCGACCGAGCTCGACCGCGCGAACCGCGAACGCCGCGAGGTCGAGCGCGAGGTGCTGGCGGCCGCGGAGGCCTCGCGGGCCGAGCTGCCCGATCGGCTTGGCGACGCGGCCGGCCTCGTGCTCGCCGGCGGCGGCTGGCACCCGGGCGTGGTCGGGATCGTGGCCTCGCGGATCGCCGAGCGCCACAACCGCCCCGCGATCCTGATCGCGCTCGACGCCGACGGCTCCGGGCGCGGCTCGGGTCGCAGCGTTCCCGGGTTCGACCTGCTCGAGGCGCTGCGCGCGTGCGAGCGGTATCTGAGCCGCTACGGGGGTCACCGCGCAGCCGCGGGCCTGGAGATCGAGGCGGGGAGGGTGGACGAGTTCCGCCGCGCCTTCGCCGCGCATTGCGAGGGCGCGCTCGCCACCGCCGAGCCGGTCCGGCTCGAGGTCGTGGACGCCGTCGTCGGCGGCGAGAGCCTGGGCCATGACGTCGCCGAGCAGTTGCGCCGCCTCGCGCCGTTCGGCAACGGCAACCCGGGGGTGCGGCTGCTCGTCCCGGCGGCGAAGGTCGGCGACGTGCGGCCGATGGGGGAGGGCGATCGCCACGCGCGCTTCGTGCTCTCGAGCGGCCCCTCGCGCGCGCTCGGCGTGGCCTTCGGGGTCAACGGCTCGCTCGCCGAGGCGGCGGCGACCGGCCCTCTGGATCTCTCGGTGGAGCTCGAGCTCAACGAGTGGAACGGCGCGGTCGAGCCGCGCGTCGTCCTCGGCTCGATCTACCCGCCGGGATCGATCGAGGAGGCCGAGCCGCCCGCCGGCGCGATCGGCGCCGACGAGTTCTGGCGCCGCCACGACGCCGAGCTTGGCGCCGCGCTGACCCCGTGGCCGCCGCACCTCGACCTCCCGGATGGCTCCCGGGAGCCGGTTGAGCGCCCCGGGGCGTCGGCGACGGCGACGATCGCCGCGCTCGCATCGAGCGGCTGCCGGGTGCTCGCCGTCTGCGCCGACGCGGTCCGGCGGCGCGAGCTGGTCGAGCGCGCGGTGCGCCCGGCCCGCTTCGGCGGGGGCGAGCTCGGCCTCGTCTCCGCCCGCCTCGGCGACGCCGAGATCGCGGCCGCCGAGGCCCGGGTCGCGGTCGCCGGGGCCGGGGTCGTGCTCGCCGACTGGGCGGCGCTCGCCCGCGACCCCGGGCTGGCCGGGCGCTTCGAGCATCTGGTCGTGATCGACCCGCCGCCGTTCGCGCACCTCCAGGCCCTGGTGGGCGCCGGAGCCGGCTGGCTGCACCGCGTGGACGGCCGCGCCGAGGCGGAGTTCGCGCTGCGGGTCCACGCCGACGAATGGCCGTCGCGGGCATCGCTCGCCGCGCTCTACCGCGAGCTGCTCGCCGCCGGAACCGGGGGGCTCGACGCCGACGCTGCGCGGGCCGTGCTCTGCGGCGCCGAGCGCGCCCACCCGCGGTCGCCCGAGGCGGCCGCCCGCTGGTCGCGCGTCCTGGTCGATCTCGAGCTCGCAGGCTGGAGCGATTTTGGCCCCGATCGCCGCCTGGGGGCCGTATCCTCGTCGGGGACGGAACTTGAGCGCTCCGCGGCGTACGTCGCCTACCGGAGGTGCTCCGAGGAGGGTCGGCGATTCCTGAGCGAACGAAGACAGAGCTAGCGGAGGCCAACCGGGCGGGGGCTCCCGTGAGCGGCCACGTCCAGGTCGGCGCGGACGACGCGCACGGGCCCGCGGCTCCGGTGAACGAGGTCACCAAGGGCCTGACCGCGGACGAACGCGCGCTGCTCGGCGACCTGTTCGCCGTCGTCGGCGAGCACACGGCCAACGGCGATCCGGCGATCGAGCGCGACACGATCGAGCGCGCATTCGCCTTCGCGTGCGAGCGCCACGCCGACCAGCGGCGCAAATCCGGCGAGGACTTCATCACCCACCCGGTCGAGGTCGCGAAGATCTGCGCCGGGCTGCGACTCGACACCGACACGCTGAGCGCGGCGCTCCTGCACGACACGGTCGAGGACACCTCGGCCAGCCTCGACGAGGTCCGCGACCAGTTCGGCGACGAGATCGCCCAGCTGGTCGACGGCGTGACGAAGCTGACCGAGATCACCTTCCAGAGCCGCGACGAGCACCAGGCCGAGAACTACCGGAAGATGATGGTCGCGATGGCCACGGACGTCCGGGTCATCCTGATCAAGCTCGCCGACCGCCTGCACAACATGCGCACGCTCGAGGCGATGCCGAAGCAGAAGCAGATCGAGAAGGCGCGCGAGACGCTCGAGATCTACGCGCCGCTCGCGCACCGGCTCGGGATCCACGCGATCAAGTGGGAACTCGAGGACCTCTCGTTCCAGCGCCTGCACCCGCGCAAGTACGAGGAGATCAAGAAGCTGGTCGCCCAGCAGCGCAATGAGCGCGAGTCCTACGTGACCGACGCCGGTGACTTCCTCGTCGCCGAGCTGCGCAAGGTCGGGATCGAGGCGCAGATCTCGGGCCGCGCCAAGCACTTCTATTCGATCTACTCGAAGATGTCGAAGAAGGGGCGCGAGTTCAACGAGATCTACGACCTCACCGCGATGCGGGTGATCGTGGACTCGGTCAAGGACTGCTATGGCGCGATCGGGATCGTCCACTCGATTTGGAAGCCGCTCCCCGGCCGGTTCAAGGACTTCATCGCGACGCCGAAGCTGAACCTGTACCAGGCGCTGCACACGACCGTGATCGGGCCCGAGGGCAGGCCGCTCGAGATCCAGATCCGCACGCCGGACATGCACGAGACCGCCGAGTACGGGATCGCGGCCCACGTCATCTACAAGGAGGGCTCGAAGTCGGCGAACGCCGAGCGCGACAAGATGACCTGGCTGCGCCAGTTGCTCGAGAACGACGGCGCCGAGGACGCGACCGAGTTCCTCGAGTCGCTCAAGGTGGACCTGTTCGAGGACGAGGTGTTCGTGTTCACGCCGCGCGGCGAGGTCAAGAACCTGTCCGCGGGCTCGACCCCGCTCGACTTCGCGTACTCGGTCCACACCGACATCGGCCACCGCTGCGTCGGCGCCAAGGTCAACGGCAAGATCGTGCCGCTGCACTACCAGTTGAAGTCCGGCGACATCGTCGAGATCCTCACGTCGAAGCAGGACCGCGGGCCGTCGCGCGACTGGCTCGCCCTGGTGCGGACGAGCCGGGCGCGCAACAAGATCCGCGCCTCGCTGAAGCGCGAGCGGCGCGAGGACGCCGAGCACCGCGGCCGCGACGACCTGCAGGCCGCGCTGCGCAAGAACGGGCTGCCGCCGCAGCGGATCGCCGGCTCGCCGCTGCTCGCCGACCTGACGCGCGAGATGGGCTTCCGCAAGGCCGACGACTTCTACATCGCGCTCGGCCAGGGCAAGATCTCGACGAAGACCGTGGTCACGAAGGTGATGCAGCGGCTCAAGTCCGGCGATGCGGTCGCCGGCGACGAGACCGAGGCGCGCCTCGCGGGCGTGCTCGAGGGGCGCGACGAGCGCCAGCGGCGCACCCAGGACGCGTCCAGCTACGGGATCAAGGTCGAGGGCGTTGACGACGTCGTCGTCCGGCTGGCCAAGTGCTGTCGCCCGGTCCCGGGCGACGAGATCGTCGGTTACGTCTCGCTCGGGCGCGGGATCACGATCCACCGCGACGACTGCAAGAACGTCAGCGCGCTGATGAAGGCGCCGGAGCGGTTCACCGACGTCTCCTGGGCCGGCGACAACGCCACGTCCTACCGGGTCGAGCTCCAGGTCGACGCGTGGGATCGAACTCGCCTCCTTGAAGACCTGTCGAGGACCTTCTCGGAGGCGGGCGTGAACATCCTCGAGGCCAACTGCTCGACCAAGCACCCGATGGTGCGCAACCGCTTCGTGGTGGAGGTCGGCGACTCGCAGCAGCTGAAGCAGTGCATCAACCGGCTCCGCAGCCTCGAGGCCGTGTTCGATGCGTATCGGGTGACGCCGACTGACTGATCGGGGCTCGCCGCTCGGCGCCCGGCGCTCGAGGCCAACCGTGGCGGTGGTGGTGCCGTTGTGCGGCGACGAGGCGTACGCGCTTCGCGCCGGGGAGGCGTTCGACGGGCTCGCGCTCCGCCCCGGGGACGAGCTGATCGTCGCCGACAACACGGTGGCGGGGGTCGCCGAGCGCGCCTTCGCCGGGATCGCCACGGTGGTCCACGCGTCCGAGCAGCCGTCGTCCTACTTCGCCCGCAACGCCGGGGCCGCCGCCGCGCGCGGTGAATGGCTCCTGTTCGTGGACGCCGATTGCGTGCCCGAGCCCGACCTGATCGATCGCTACTTCGCCGAGCCGATCGGCGAGCGCGCCGGGGCGGTCGCGGGCGGCATCGTCGGCGTCATCGAACAGGACTCGCTGCTCGCCCGCTACGCGCGCGATCGCAACTTCCTCGATCAGGCGGAGGGCATGCACGGCTCGGCCGGCGTCGCCGCCGCCACCGGCAACCTGCTGATCCGCCGCAAGACGTTCGACGAGCTCGGCGGCTTCGCCGACGGGATCCGCTCGGCGGGCGACGTCGACTTCTGCTGGCGCATGCGCGAAGCGGGGTGGGAGCTGGAGCAACGGCCGGCGGCGCGGGTCGAGCACCACCACCGGGAGGACCTGGGCTCGTTCCTGGCGATGATCGCCCGGTACGGCGCCGGCTCGTGCTGGCTCAACGAGCGCCATCCGGGCGCGGCGCCGCGGTGGCCGCTGGTCCACGGCCTGATCGGCTCGGCCTGGGACGTGAGCGGCCACCTGATCCGCGGCCGCGTCGAGCCCGCCATCTTCCGCGCCCTCGACGGGCTCGGCCTGATCGCCCACAACGTCGGCTACCGGGCGGGCAACGAGGTCTGAGCCGAACCGCCCCGCCGCCGGGTGCGGCCTTGCAGATTCGCGGTGGCGACCGCGCCGGCACCCACACTGGGCCGATGAACGCAACCGCCGCCACCGCGCTGCTGACGATCGCGATCGCGGCGCTCGCCTGGCTGGCGATCTCGCATGTCCGCTACCGGCTCACCTATCGCTACGGCGAGGCCGATCTCGCCGCCGCCCGCAAGGACGCGACCAGGCGCAGTCGCAGCGTCCTCGCCGGCAAGGCGGGCGAGCAGATGGCGCCGCTGGTCCCGGCGTTCAGCGACCGCTTCGACCCGGCGGAGGCGCGCTTTCTCGGCGCGCCGATCGACTACGTCGTCTTCGACGGGCTCGGGTGCGGCGAGTTGCGCGAGGTGGTCCTGGTCGAGGTGAAGACCGGCGGCTCGCGCCTCAGCGCCAGCGAGCGCGAGGTCGAGCGGGCGATCGCCGAGGGCAGGGTCAGGTTCGAGACGCTCCGGCTCTAGCGACCGCCCCGCGGATCAGGTCCGCGGTCTCGGCCGCGTGAGCGTCGTGGGAGTACTTGGTCCGCGGCCAGAAGAACCCGCGCAGGCCGTCCTTGCGCACCCGCGGGACGACGTGGGTGTGCAGGTGGGGCACCGATTGGCTGACCACGTTGTTGATCGCGACGAAGGAGCCCTGCGCGCCCATCGCGTCGGGCACGGCGCCCGAGAGCATCTGGACGTTCGTGAAATAAGGCTCGATCAGTTCGGCCGGCAGGTCGGCGAGCGTTTCGTGATGGGCGCGCGATACGAGGAGCGTATGCCCGTGAAAGACCGGGCGGATATCGAGGAACGCGAGCGAGACCTCGTCCTCGAAGACGATCTCAGCCGGGGTCTCGCCGGCGATGATGCGACAGAAGAGGCACTCGGGATCGGCCTCAGGCAATGACCGTCAGCGCCCCCGGATCGATCGCCAGGGCGAGCTCGGGATGGACGCCGACGAAGTCGCCGTCGACCTGGATCGGAAACGGCCGCGGCTCGCCGTCGGCGCCGATCGTGACCGATTTGACCACCGCCTCGGTGACGTCGTCGAAGTGGTCGATCTGGCGGTGGCCCGGGGCCCGCAGGCGCTCGGTGAGCACCCGGGCGACGATCGAGCCCATGTCGCGCTGAGCGGCGCGACGCAGGACGGCGACCGAGAGCGTCCCGTCGTCGATCTCGACGTTCTCGCACACCCGAACCGGGCGGCTGCCGAAGTAGGTGAACGGGTCGGAGTTCTGCGCGAGGACGGTGACCCCTTCGGCGCTGCGCGGGCCCGCCTCGAGGCGCATCCGGACCGGGTTGCGCAGGTAGTCGCGATAGAAGGAGCTGAGCGCGACCCATGCGTAGAAGTACGGCCCGGCCTTCGCCTTGAGCTTCGGCCTGCGGTCGACCCGCATCGCCGCCGAGGCGTCGAGCCCAGAGCCGCACGAGAAGACGAAGCGGCGCCCGTTGGCGATCCCGAGGTCGATGCGGCGTGGCTCGAAGCGGTCGGCGAGCCCGAGCAGGTGCTCGGTCGCGTCGACGACGTCGTTCGGGATCCCGAGCGTCCTCGCGACGACGTTGGTCGAGCCGCCGGGCAGGATCGAGACGGGCACGTCGGTCCCGGCGAGACCGTTGGCGACCTCGTTCAGGGTCCCGTCGCCGCCGAAGGCGACGACCAGGTCGTAGCCGCCGTCGATCGCCTCGCGGCCGATCTCGGTCGCGTGGTTCTGGGCCTCGGTGGAGACCGCCTCGACCTCGTAGCGGCCCTGGAGCGCGTAGACGACCAGGTTCTTGAGCCGATCCGACACCGTCGTCGCGTAGGGGTTGACGATGATCAGCATCCGCTTCTTGCTCGCCCGCGCCCCGGACGAGCCCCCGTTGACCGACGGCTTGACCCGGTCGCCTGAACTCACAGCGGTGCCCGCGCTCACGCCGTGATCGTAGGCGGGATCGCGACCTCGCCGTCGGCCCCCGTGGCCTCGAAGCGAACGACCTCGCCGTCGGCGACCTCGCGCACCAGCCCCGCGTCGATCAGCAGGTCGACGTGGCCGACCACCTCGGACAGGGTGAGGAAGGCCTGGGTGACCGCGACGTTTCCCCACAGCTCCTGGGCCAGCTCGTAGGCCGTCCGCGGCCGCTCGGCGATCAGCCCCCGCAGCTTCTCGGCGCGGCGGCGGTGGAGGGCGAAGCGGTCGTCGATCAGCGAGACGTGATCGGTGATCGGCTCGCCGTGGCCGGGGAGCAGGATCGCGGCCGGCAGCTCGCGGGTGCGCGCGAGCGAGCGCAGGTACGTGACCAGGGCGCGCGGCCGTTCGTCCGAGCCGTCGAGCGGTCTCGAGAGGAGCGGGTTCGAGGAGATGTGGCCGATCAGGTGGTCGGCGCAGATGAGGATCGCGCGGTCGCGATCCCAAAAGAGCGTGTCCGAGGGGCTGTGCCCCGGCCGAAGCTGAACTTCGAGCGCGCGGTCGCGCAGCTGGAGCAGCTCCCCGTCGGCGAGCGGCCGGTCGACCCGCGCCGCCGAGCCCCAGCCACGAAAGCTCGCCGAGACGCTGCGCAGCGCGCTGACCACGTCGTCGGGGATCCCGTAGCGGCGCATCAGCCCGCCGGCGAACTCGTCGTCGCGCTCGGTGTCGGCCCCGTAACTCTCGACGAACGGGACGACGACGTCGATCGCGGCCACCGACGCGCCGGAGCGGGCGGCTGCGATCTCGACCAGGCCGAGGTGATCGATGTGCTGGTGGGTGATCACGATCAGCTCCAGGTCCTCGATCGAATGCCCGGCGTCGGCGAGCTGGCGCTCGAGCTCGTCGAGCGACTTGCCCGAGTTCGGGCCCGTGTCGATGAGGGTCAGCGGCTCGTCCTCGAGCAGGTAGCAGTTGACCCGCCCGACCGCGAACGGGGTTGGGATCTGCAGGCGTCTGATTCCCGCTGCGCGGGCGGCGTCCAGCGCCTCCTCGGGCGTCACGAGCGAATGAAGTCCAGCATCTGGTCGCGCTTTTGCTCCATGTCCTCGCGCGAGACCAGCGACTCGAGGTTCAGTCGCAGGAGCGGCTCGGTGTTCGACGGCCGGACGTTGAAGTGCCAGTCCGGGTAATCGACCGAGACCCCGTCGAGCCAGCCGATCTCCGCGTCGGCGTGGGCGGCGGCGATCTCCTTCATCTTCGCGTCCTGATCGGCGACCTCGGAGTTGATCTCGCCGGAGATGAAGTAACGGCTGCGAAACTCGCCGACCAGCTCCGAGAGCGGCCGTCCCTCGACGCCGAGCAGCTCGAGCACGAACAGGGCGGGCAGGGTGCCGGAGTCCGCGCACCAGAACTCGCGAAAGTAGTAGTGGCCCGAGACCTCGCCGCCGAACGCGCCGCCGAGCTCGCGCATCGCCTGCTTGAAGAACGCATGTCCGACCCGGTTGATGTGCGGGGTGCCGCCGGCGGCGCTGACCGTGTCGGGGACCGCGCGGCTGGCGCGCACGTCGTAGAGGATGTCCGCGCCCGGCTGCTTGGAGAGCACCAGCCTCGAGAGCAGCGCGGTGAGGAAGTCGCCGTCGACGAACTCCCCGTTGTCGTCGATGAAGAAGCATCGGTCCGCGTCGCCGTCCCAGGCGATCCCGAGGTCGGCGCCCTCGGCCAGCACCCGGTCGATGATGAATTGGCGGTTCTCGGGCAGGAGCGGGTTCGGCTCGTGGTCGGGGAACTCGCCGTCGGGGACCCAGTAGGTCTCGACCAGCTCGAGCGGCAGGCGCTCGAGCAGCGGGCCGACCATCGGCCCGGCCATCCCGTTGCCGCCGTCGACGACGACCTTGAGCGGCTTCACGTTCTCGACCTCGATCGAGGCGAACGCGTGGCGCTGGAAGTCCTCGTAGACGTCGACCACCTCGACCGCCCCGCCGCCCGGGGCCTCGCCGAGGGCAGCCGAGAGGATCAGGTCACGGATCTCGCCGATCCCCGCATCGCCCGAGAGCGCCAGGGCGCCCTCGCGGACCAGCTTGACGCCGGTGTACGCCTTCGGGTTGTGCGAGGCCGTGACCATCGCCCCGCCGTCGAGCTCGCGCGAGCCGACCAGGAAATAGAGCATCTCGGTGCCGACCATCCCGGCATCGACGACGTCGGCCCCCTCGGCGACGATCCCGTCACGCAGCCGGCCGGCCATCTCCGGCGCCTGGAGCCGCATGTCGCGGCCGAGCCCGATCCGCAGCTCGGCTACCGGCTTGCCCCGCAGGTCGGCCAGCACCCGGGCGAAGGCGCGGCCGAGCTGGTAGTTGACCTCGCCGTCCAGCTCCTCGCCGTAGAGGCCGCGGACGTCGTAGGCCTTGAAGATCGATGCCTTCACGTCAGTCAAAGGTGCCTCGCAACGTCTCGTAGCTCTGCTCGACCGTCTGCGGCATCACCCTGGTGTCTCCGAGGACGGGCATGAAGTTCGTGTCGCCTCCCCAGCGCGGCACCACGTGCATGTGGATGTGGTGCTCGACCCCCGCGCCGGCGACCCGGCCCTGGTTGAAGCCGACGTTGAAGCCGTGCGGCGCGTACTTCTCCTCGAGCACGCGGATCCCTCGCTGCGCCAGCGCCATCATCTCCGCGCAGGTCTCTGGGTCGAGCTCCGCGATCGAGCCGACGTGGGCATACGGAGCGACCATCAGGTGGCCGTTCGTGTACGGGAACAGGTTGAGGATCACGAAGCACCGCTCGCCGCGGTGGACGATCAGGTTCGCCTCATCGTCGCCCTCGGCCGGCTTCGCGCAGAAGATGCACTCCTGCTCGGCGTCCTTGGAGGCGTCCTTCACGTACGCGAGACGCCACGGCGCCCAGATCCGCTGATTGGCCACACGGCGGGATCCTAGGGATGGCGGCGAACCGAACCGAGTCCCCACGTCTCGGCCAGCCACGCGGGCACGGTGACGTCGAGCTCGCGCTCGACCTCCGTTCCGCGGGCCGCGTCCACGACCCACCAGGAGGCGTCGGCGTCGGCGTCGGCGGCCGAGGGGTACACGTAGACGCACCCGACGAGCTCGGTCTCGTCGGCGGTGAGCACCGCGTACAGGAAGCCCTCGCGCGCGTCGGCCTCCTCGACGTGGTGGGCCAGGTCGTCACGGTCGACCTCGAGCGTCATCGACTCCGGCGG
This sequence comes from uncultured Solirubrobacterales bacterium, assembly GCA_963781265.1. GTDB lineage: Bacteria > Actinomycetota > Thermoleophilia > Solirubrobacterales > 70-9 > WHSW01. Next base: position 160,847 of record CAWAFH010000015.1, on the reverse strand, counting down.
CCAGCCCCACGCCTTGCCGTAGATCGCGAACAGGCTCTCGCGGCTGCCCATCACGGCGGGCAGGTCGATCTCCGCGTCGTCGGCGCGAATCGGGCGCAGGTGATGACCGCTCGCGAGGTCGAGCCGCTGCGGGAAGTCGAAGTCGGCGGGGATCCAGTTCACGACGCGGACCTCAGAGCCAGCCGCGGCGCCGGAAGAAGACGAGCATGACGACGAGCAGGGCGATCATCGCCGCGATGACGATCCAGAACACGTGGGTGGAGGACGTTGGCGGCTCACCCCCGCCCGGCAGCCCGACGTTCATCCCGAACACGCTCGCGATCAGCGTGGCCGGCAGGAAGACGATGCTGAACACCGTCAGGATCCGCAGGGTGTCGTTGAAGCGGTGCGAGATGTAGGACTCGTTCGTCTCCTCGAGCGCCTGCACGACCTCCTTGTAGTTCTCGAGCATGTCCCAGATGCGCTCGTGGGCATCGCCGATGTCGTCGAAGTAGATCTCGAGCTCGCCGCCCTCCGGGGCGAGGAAGGGCTGCTCGAGCTTCTCGAGGTCACGCAGCACGGTCCGCTGCGGGCGGATCACCTTGCGGAAGTTGATGATCTCCTGCTTGGCGTTGGAGAGGTCGCGGACGATGTCCTCCGAGCGGCCCTCGAAGATCTCGTCCTCGAGCGCGTCGAGCTTGTTGCCGATCTTGCGCAGCATCGGGAAGCAGTAGTCGAAGGCGTCGTCGATGATCCGGTAGAGCAGGTAGCCGGAACCGCGCGAGAAGAGCTGCTCGCGCAGCTCCTCCTTTTGGCGGCAGCGCTCGAACAGGTACTCGATCGGCTGCAGCGGCTGGTTGGGGATCGTGACGACGAAATCGCGGCCGACGAAGATGTCGAGCTCGCCCGCGTTGAGGCGCTTCACCTGCCGGTCGAAGACCGGGAAGTGCAGGACGATGAACAGGTAGGCCGGGTACTCGTCGATCTTCGGCCGCTGGTTTCGCGACAGCACGTCCTCGAAGTCGAGGGCGTGGAAGTCGAACTGCTCCTCGAGCCAGGCCGTCTCCAGCGGGGTCGGGCGCTCGATGTTGATCCAGCGCAGGCCGGATCCCTGGACGGTCTCGACCTGCGGGGTGCGCTCGCCGGGCTCAGACGGCGCGACGAGCTCGCCGCGGTTGCGGCGCAGCCTGGGCTTGGGAAGGCTCGGCATCGTTGCTCGTCTCGCTGGTCGGCTCGTTCATCCGGATCTGGGACAAGGGTACGCGACGCCCGCGATGCCCGGCGCAAGGAACGGTGCGCGGCCGGCGCGATGGGGCGCACGGCGCTGGTATAGTCGCGACCACATAACCACTGCATCCAGAGGGGTGGAGGGACTGGCCCGATGAAACCCCGGCAACCGCCGAGGATCGAGAGATCCGAGGACAGGTGCCAATTCCAGCAGGCGAACAGCCTGGGAGATGTGAGTGGAAGTCCGATTCCGGACCTCTGCTCGCAAAGGCAGAGGTCTTTTTTCGTCAAGGCAACGGAATCGGAAGGAGTTTCATCGATGGCACCCACAGCGCTCACGTGTAAGGAGTGCGGGCAGGTCTATCCGCTCGAGGCGCACTACGTCTGCGAGCAGTGCTTCGGGCCGCTCGAGGTCAGCTACGACTACAGCGGCTTCGACGCTGGCGAGGCGAAGCGCAAGATCCAGGCGGGCCCGGCGGACATCTGGCGCTACGCCGACTTCCTGCCGCTCGCCGAGCGGCCGCGCGACCCGGTGCAGCCCGGCCTGACGCCGCTGGTCCGAGCCGACCGGCTCGCGGAGCGCCTCGGCCTCGACGAGGTCTGGGTCAAGAACGATGCCGCCAACCCGACCCACTCCTTCAAGGACCGGGTCGTTGCGGTGGCACTGGCGAAGGCGCGCGAGCTCGGCTTCGAGACGGTCGCCTGCGCGTCGACCGGCAACCTCGCGAACGCCGTCGCCGCGCACGCGGCCGCCGCCGGACTGGAGTCGTACGTCTTCGTGCCGTCCGATCTGGAAGAGCAGAAGTTGCTGGCGACAGGCGTCTACGGCACCCGGCTGGTCGGGGTCAAGGGCAGCTACGACGATGTCAACCGGCTCTGCATCGAGCTCGCGGAGACGCGCCCGTGGGCGTTCGTGAACGTCAACCTGCGCCCGTTCTACGCCGAGGGCTCGAAGACGATCGCCTTCGAGATCGTCGAGCAGCTCGGCTGGGAGCTGCCCGACCGGGTCGTCTGCCCGATCGCGTCCGGCTCCTTGTTCACGAAGATCGCCCGGGGCTTCGGCGAGTGGATCGACCTCGGCCTGGTCGAGGGCGAGCTGCCGGTGTTCAGCGGCGCCCAGGCCGCCGGCTGCAATCCGGTCGCCGAGGCCTACGCGGAGGGCTGGGACGTCTGCAAGCCGCAGCGGCCGAGCACGATCGCGAAGAGCCTCGCGATCGGCAATCCCGCCGACGGGCCGTACGCGGTCGATCTGGCACGTCGTACGGGCGGGTCGGTCGAGGCGGTCACCGACGACGAGATCCGCGCCGGGATCCGGCTGCTCGCCGAGACGACGGGCATCTTCACTGAGACGGCCGGGGGCGTGACCACGGCGGTGCTGGCGAAGCTGGCGGAGGCCGGCGCGATCGATCCGGGGGAACGGGTCGTCGTCGTGATCACCGGCGAGGGCCTGAAGACGCTGGACGCGGTCCGCGAGGAATTCGAGATCACGGAGATCGAGCCGAGCCTCGACTCGTTCGAGTCCGCTTGTGAGCCAATCGCGGTCTGAGGCCGATAACTTTCCGCCGATGGCGATCACGGTCAAGATTCCGGCGCAGCTTCGCGTCGCGACCGACGGCGAGGACGAGCTCGAGGTCGACGGCGCGACCGTCGGCGAGGCGCTGGACGCGGTCTTTAAGGCGCACGCCGACCTGCGCGAGCGGATCACGGAGGACGGGACGCTGCGTCGGTTCGTCAACGTTTACGTCTCCGGCGAGGACATCCGCTTTCAGGACGGGCTCGAGACCCGGCTCTCGGACGGTGACGAGGTGACGATCCTGCCGGCCGTCGCTGGTGGGCGCTGAGTCGGCGTCCGACGTCCCGGTCGCGATTCTCTGCGGCGGGCGTGGGACCCGCCTCCAGGAGCACACCCACGCCATTCCGAAGGCGCTGGTCGAGATCGGGGGCCGGCCGATCCTCTGGCACGTGATCCGGATCTACGCCGCTCAGGGTCACCGCCGCTTCGTTCTGCTCACCGGCTATCTCGGCGACCAGGTCGAGGCGTTCGCGAGCGCGGCGGACGAACTGCCGGGCGGGATCGAGCTCGAGTGCGTCGACACGGGCGTTGACACGCAGACGGGCGGGCGCGTGGCGGCGGCGGCGGCCCGGCTCGAGGGCGGTCGCTTCTGCCTCACCTACGCGGACGGGGTCGCCGACATCGACCTCGCCGCCCAGGCGCGCGCTCACGAGGAGCTGGGGGCGACGGCGACGATGACCGTCGTGCGGCCGTTCAGCCAGTGGGGGATCGCGATCGTCGGCGACGATCAGCGGGTCGAGGGCTTTCGCGAGAAGCCGCGCCTCGACGACTGGATCAACGGCGGTTTCTTCGTCTGCGAGCCGGCCTTCCTCGAGCGGTTGGGGGCCGACAGCGTGCTCGAGCGCGAGCCGCTCGGATCGTTGGCCGACGAGGGCCGCCTCGGGGCCTACCGCCACGACGGCTTCTGGGATTGCATGGACACCTACAAGGACGCGGTCACGCTCAACGACCTCTGGGCATCGGGGGAGGCGCCCTGGGCGATCTGGGAGCGACAGGGGGTGGAGGCCTAGTGGGGACGGCCTTGGTCACCGGCGGACGAGGGTTCACCGGTGCCTGGCTGACGAAGGCACTGCTGGAGCGCGGCCGCGAGGTGGTCCGGCTCGAGCGCCCGGCGAGAAGGCAGCGCACAACGCTGTCGTTGCTCGGGCTGGAGGATCGCGCGCCGGAGATGCGCGCGGAACTGGCCGACGGCGAGTCGCTGGCGCGCGGGCTGCGCGAGCATCGAGTCGTGGAGGTCTTCCACCTCGGCGCCGAGGCCATCGTCGGCTCCGTCGCCGAGTCGCCGCTGCCGGCGTTCGAGACCAACGTGCGCGGCACCTGGACGCTGCTGGACGCCTGCCTCGCGGCGGGAGTCGAAAGGGTGGTGGTCGCATCCTCCGACAAGGCGTACGGCGCGCACGCCGAGCTTCCGTACCGCGAGGAGTACGCGCTTCAGCCGACCACCGCCTACGAGGCCTCGAAGGCGGCGGCGGACATCATCGCCCGCAGCTACGCCCCGGCGTACGGGCTCGCGGTCGCGGTGACGCGGTTCGCCAACACCTACGGCGGCGGCGACCTCCACTTCTCGCGCATCGTCCCGGAAGCAGTCTGCGCCGCGATCGACGGCAGGCCCCCGGTGTTGCGCTCCGACGGTTCACCCGAGCGGGACTTCCTTTACGTCGAGGACGCGGCGGACGCCTACATCGCGATCGCCTCCGCGCTCGACCGGGCTGACGTGCGCGGCGAGGCCTTCAACGCGGGCGGCCGCCGGCCGCACCGGGTGGGCGACGTGGTCGCGAAGATCGCCGCGCTCGCGGGAACCGGCGTCGAGCCCGAGGTTCGCGGCGAGGGCAAGCCGGAGGGCGAGATCGACCGCCAGTTCGTCGACGGGACGAAGATCCGCGAGCGCTGCGGCTGGGAGCCCACGGTCGACCTCGACGAGGGGCTCGAGCGGACGATCGACTGGTACCGGTCCCACCCAGAGGCGCGGCCTGCGCGATGAGCCGAGCGGCTCGCGGCGTGGTTCGCGGAGTACGTCGCGGCCGCGGTGGACGAGGGCGGGCACCGCGAGCTCGACGAGCGAAGCGCGCCCGGCAGGATTCGAACCTGCGGCCTCCCGCTCCGGAGGCGGGCGCTCTATCCACTGAGCTACGGGCGCGAGGATCGGGAGCTTAGCCCTCACCGAGCCGAACATACGTTCTGTCCGGTTCCCGCCGTACGGTGACTGGATGGAGAATCGAACATCGGGAGCCATTGGCGAGGCCGCGATCCTGAGTTGCTTCGTCGGCGGCGGCTACGCGGTCTTCGTCCCATTCGGGGAGGGCCACCCGTATGACCTGGTCGTCGCCACAGAGCCCGGATTTCTCCGTGTCCAGTGCAAGACGGCCTGGCTGTCATCTGGCTGTCTGTTGTTCAACGCATACGCCACCGACCATGGGCGGGGGCAGCAGTCCTACAAAGGACGAGCCGACCTGTTCGGCGTCTACCTCCCGAACACTGAGGCGGTCTACCTGATCCCCGTGGACCAGGTACCGAGCGCAGCCCGCCTGCGGCTGGAGCCGACTCGCAACCGCCAGCGTGCGCGGGTCCGTTTTGCGGCGGACTTCGAGTTCGCGCACTGGACCCGTGATGACCTGCGCAGGGTGATCGAGCCCGAGGAGATCAGCTCGCCGGGCACGCTCAGTGCCCACCCCGCCGGCTAGGGCGCGCGCCCGCGAATACCCTGCAGCCGTGGACATGGACCTGGTCTTCCTCGGCACCGGGGGTTCGGTGCCGACCGCGCGGCGCTCGACCGCCTGCCTGCTCGCCCGGGTGGGCGGGGTACGGCTGCTGTTCGACTGCGGCGAGGGCTCGCAGCGCCAGATGCAGCGCTCGACCGGCCTGGTCCAGGTCGACGAGCTCTTCGTCACCCACCTGCACGCCGACCACTACCTCGGGATCCCGGGCTTGCTGAAGACGTACGACCTGAACGGGCGCGAGCGTCCGCTGCGCGTGATCGGCCCGCCGGGGCTGCTCGAGCTGTTCAAGGCGCTGCGGCGGATCTTCGGCCGGCTCGGCTACGACGTCGACCTGATCGAGCTCGACCCCGGCGAGGCGGTGCGCCACGACGGCTTCGAGGTGCGCGCGTTCGAGGTCGAGCACCGGATGCGCGCGTTCGGCTACGCGCTGGTCGAGGACGAGCGCCCCGGGCGCTTCGACCCCGACGCCGCGACGGCGCTCGGCGTTCGCCCCGGCCCCGACTTCAAGCGGCTGCAGAACGGCGAAACGGTGCCCGGCGCCGACGGGCAGGTCGCGCCGGAACAGGTGATGGGGGAGGCGCGCTCGGGCCGCAAGATCGTGGTCAGTGGCGACTCGGCGCCGTGCGAGATGACCCGGGTCGCCGCGCACCAGGCTCAGCTGCTCATCCATGACTCGAGCTTCGCCGACGAGGAGACCGCCCGCGCCGCGGAGACGGGGCACTCGACCGGGCGCCAGGCCGCGAGGCTGGCCGCCGAGGCCGGCGTGGACATGCTCGCCCTCGTCCACATCTCGTCGCGCTACGACGTCCGCGCGGTGCTCGCCGAGGCACGCGAGGAGTTCGGCCAGGCGATCGCGCCGCGCGACTTCGACCTGGTCGAGATCCCGTTCCCCGAGCGCGGCGCGCCGCGCCTGGTCGAGAACGGCGCGCGGCGCCCGCCCGAGGCGCCCGAGGAGCAGCCCGCTTGACCCTGGACGAGCAGCTCGCGCGCCACCTGCACGTCGAGTCGCTTCGCCACCGCGACCTGCACCCCGAGCACGAGCCCCACGTCCTCTTTCAGGCGTCGACGATCGGCGCGCTGCTCGAGGGAGCCTTCGACGGCGATGTCAGCTTCGCCGAGCTCGCCGAGCACGGAGACCTCGGCCTCGGCACGCTGAACGGCCTCGACGGCGAGATGATCGCCCTCGACGGCGGCTTCTACCGCGCCGACGTCGACGGCTACTGCGAACCGATCGCCCCCGAGGCGCGGACCCCGTTCGCCGCGCTCGCCTGGTTCGAGGCGTCGTTCGAGACGCAGCTGACCGGCCCGATGACCTACGCGGAGCTCCTCGCCGAGCTCGACCGCGTCGCAGCCGACCCGGAGGCGAGCTGCGCGATGCGGATCGACGGCGAGTTCGAGCGCGTCCTCGCCCGCTCGGTGCCGCGCCAGCTGCCTCCGTACAAGACGCTGACCGAGGTGGTCGCCGACCAGCACGTGTTCGAGCTCCCCGACGTCGAGGGGACGGTCGTCGGCTTCCGCTTTCCCGACTACGCACGCGGGCTCGAGGCCGAGGGCTATCACCTGCACTTCATCAGCGCCGACCGGGAGCGCGGCGGGCACGTGCTCGACTGCCGCCCGCGCGACGTCACCGTCGCGATCGATCTGTCGGGCGAGCTGCACGTCGAGCTGCCGCCCGGGGTCGAGCTCGCCTCCGCCGAGCTCGACGACCGGACCGCGGCGGCGCTGGCTCGCGCCGAGGGCGATCCCTAGCCGAGCGGGGCGACCTGGTCGGCGATCGCGTACGCGAGCGGGCCGGCTTGATCCTCCTGCAGGAAGTGCTTGGCCGGGAGCAGGGTCGCCGCGTCGACGCGGAGCACCCGCTTGACACCCTCGAGGTGGTCGAGCCCGAGCGCCGGGTCGCGCTCGCCCCAGATCACCTGAGCGGGGTAGGGGCGGGCGGCCAGGCCGGTGCGAAGGAACCGGTCCTTCTCGTCGGTCAGCTCGAAGCCGCGCACGATCCGCAGGAAGGCGCGGCCGCGGTCGATCCTCGTCAGCAGCTCGCGGTAGACGTAGATCTCAGCCGTGGACATCGCGGCGCGGTCAGCGAGCCCCTGGCGGCGAAACAACGCCGCGAACGCCGAAGGCGGGGTGCCGTGCAGCCAGAGTGGGCCGAGGCCGCGCACGGCGAACGGCCGCATCACCCAGGGGCGACGGAACGTCGCCGGGGTCAGATCGGTGTTGAGCGCCGTCAGCGAATGCACCCGATCGGGGTTGCGGATCGCCCACTCGGCGCCGATCGGCCCGCCGATGTCGTGCACGACGAGATGGCAGCGGTCGAGGCCGAGCGCGTCGATCGCCTCGCCGAGCCATCGCGAAAGGCCCGACCAGCTGTAGTCGAAGCCTGCCGGCCGGTCCGCGAGCCCGAGCCCGGGGAAGTCGAGCGCGATCGCTCGCAGTCCCTGATCGGCGAGCCGCGGGATCACCTTGCGATACAGAAACGAGCTCGCCGGGATCCCGTGCAGCAGCACCACGTTCGGCCCCTCGCCGTGCTCGCGGACGAAGCTGCGCAAGCCGCCGGCCTCGAACCGCCGCCCGGCCGCGCTGTGGGCGTCGATCAGCTGTACGACCTCCGGGTTCACAGCCTGATCATTACCGCAAGCTCGGCGAAAACCGAGGTCGCGTCGCTCGGAGGGCGCCTCGGCGGGTGCTAGGCTCGACGCGTCGGTTCCTTTAACCAGGTCCAGAGAGGCCAGGAAGGGGCGCGCATGGAAAACCAGCCCGAGAGGGTGGTCCTCGACCGGGACGATCTGCGCCGCACGCTCGTGCGGATCGCGCACGAGATCGTCGAGAAGAACCCCGAGTCGGAGTCGATCGCGCTCGTGGGTATCCACACCCGCGGGGCGGTGCTGGGGCGTCGCCTGCACGCGCTCGTCGGCGAGCTCGGCGGGGCCGAGGTGCCGCTCGGCGACCTCGACATCTCCTTCTATCGCGACGACATCGGCGACCGCGAGCCGGGCGCCCAGCCGGTCGTCCACAGCTCGCACCTCGACTTCGACCTCGATGGCCGCACGGTGGTGCTGGTCGACGACGTCATGTTCACCGGGCGCACCGCGCGCTCCGCGATCGACGCGCTGTTCGACTACGGACGCCCGGAGCGCGTCCAGCTCGCGGTCCTGGCCGACCGCGGCCATCGCGAGCTGCCCATCCGCCCGGACTACGTGGGCAAGAACCTCCCGACGGCGCGCGACGAGCGGGTCTACGTCCGGCTCGAGGAGGTCGACGGACTCGACGAGGTGACGATCGAGCGGGTCGGCGACCCGGCGCCGAGCGGGGCGGGCCGATGAGACACCTCCTCTCGATCGAGGACCTCGAGCGCGCCGACATCAACCGGATCATGGAGCGCGCCGCCAGCTTCGCCGAGGTCGGTCGCCGCGACATCAAGAAGGTCCCGACCCTGCGCGGCCGCACCGTCGTGAGCCTCTTCTACGAGTCCTCGACCCGGACGAGCTCCTCGTTCGAGCTCGCCGCGAAGCGGCTCTCGGCCGATCTGGTCTCGGTCAAGTCGAGCGGCTCCTCGGTCGACAAGGGCGAGTCGCTCAAGGACACGATCGCGACCCTCTCGGCCTACGGGCCGGAGGCGATCATCATCCGCCACCCGCACGCCGGCGCGGCGAAGCTGGTCAGCGGCTGGACCGACGCCGCGGTCGTCAACGCCGGGGACGGCAAGCACGAGCACCCGAGCCAGGCGCTGCTCGACACCTACACGCTGCTCGACCGCTTCAGCGGGCTCGAGGGGCGCCCGCGGATCGACCTCGAGGGCAAGCGGATCTGGATCGTGGGCGACGTCCTGCACAGCCGCGTCGCGCGCTCCTGCGCCCTCTGCTTCAAGACGATGGGCGCGGAGGTCACCGTCTGTGGCCCGCCGACCCTGATCCCGCGCGGGATCGCCGAGGCGCTCGGGGTCGGCGTCGCGTACTCGCTCGACGATCTCGGCGAGGCCGACGTCGTCTACGCGCTGCGGATGCAGCGCGAGCGGATGACAGACACCTTCGTGCCGTCGATCCGCGAGTACGCGGTGAACTACCAGATCGACTCACGACGGCTCGGGCCGCGCCAGCTGCTCATGCACCCCGGCCCGGTCAACCGCGGGGTCGAGCTGTCGCCCGAGGTGATCGACGGCTCCGCCTCGCTGATCGTCGCCCAGGTCGAGAGCGGGCTCGTGGTCCGCATGGCGATCCTCTACGAGCTGCTCGCGGGCGGCGAGCCGCGCGGCTCCGGCGACCTCGAGCTGCCGGCCCCGACCCCGATCGGGGAGCCCGCGTGAGCCGGCGGATCGCCGAACTCGACTGGCGGGGGACCGAGGCCGAGCCGTCCGGCGCGGTCGTGGTCCGCGGCGCCCGAGTGGTCGATCCACGCCAGGACCTCGACCAGACGCGCGACGTGGTCGTCCGCGACGGCGAGATCGCCGAGCTCGCCGAGCCAGGCAGCGGTGAGGCCGAGGGCGCGGAGGTGATCGAGGCCGACGGGATGGCGCTGTTTCCCGCCTTCTTCGACCCGCACGTGCACCTGCGCACCCCGGGGCGGGAGGACAAGGAGGACGTCGAGACGGGATCGCGGGCCGCGGCGGCCGGCGGCTACTGCGGGATCCTCGCGATGGCGAACACCGACCCGCCGGTCGACACGGCCGCCGACGTCGCCGCGCTGCGCGAGCAGGCGCGCGAGCAGGCCGCCGTCCCGACCGGGTTCTTCGCGACCGTGACCAAGGCCATGGACGGCGCCGAGCTGACCGAGATGACTGATCTCGCCGACGCCGGGGCGGTCGGCTTCTCGGACGACGGCCTGCCGATCCGCAGCGCCCGGGTGATGCGCCGCGCGCTTCAGTATCAGCGGCTGGTCGGGCTGCCGATCGCCCTCCACGAGGAGGACTCCGAGCTCTCGGCCGGGGGGTCGATGCACGAGGGCGAGGTCTCGGCGGCGCTCGGCATCGCCGGGGTGCCGTCGGTCTCCGAGTCGACGATGATCTCGCGCGACATCGCCCTGGCGATGTTCGAGGAGGCGCGCATCCACGTTCAGCACCTCTCGGCGTTCGAGTCGGTCTCGGTGGTCGAGCATGCGAAGGCGTACGGGATCCAGGTCACCTGCGAGGCGACCCCGCACCACCTGACCCTCACCGACGAGGCCGTTCGCAGTCTCGACTCGCGCTTCAAGATGAACCCGCCGCTGCGCACAGAGGTCGACCGCCAGGCGCTGATCGAGGCCGTGCGCTCCGGGACGATCGACTGCATCGCGACCGACCACGCTCCGCACACCTCGAACGAGAAGGAGGTGCCGTTCGAGCAGGCCGCCATGGGCGTCACCGGGTTGGAGACCGCCTTCGCGGTTCTCTACACCGACCTGGTGCTGCCCGGCGTGCTCGATCTGGAGATCCTGCTCGAGCGGCTCAACGGAGGCGCGGAGCCGCTCGGGTTCGAGGTGCCCAGGATCGCTCCGGGCGCGGCGGCGAACCTGACGCTCTGCGACCTCGACGCCGAGTGGGAGGCCGGGGCCGACGGTTGGGAGAGCCGCTCCGACAACTCCTGCTTCGCCGGGCGGCGCCTGCGCGGCAAGGTGCTGATGACCATGGTCGCCGGCCGGGTCGCCTACCGGCAGCGCAGCTTCGCGATGGGGGTAGCGTGAGGTTGAGGCCGTTGCCGTGAAGCTCGACCCCGAACGCGCGACCCTGGTCGTCATCGACGTCCAGGAGGCTTTCCGCAAGGCGCTGCCGAGCTTCGACGAGATCGCCGCCGCCTCGGCGACGCTGGTCCGCGGCGCGGCCGCGATCGGCATCCCGGTCGTGGTCACGGAGCAGTATCCGAAGGGGCTCGGCGAGACCGTGCCGGAGGTGGCCGACCACCTGCCCGAGTCGGCGACGGTGCGCGACAAGGTGCGCTTCTCTGCCGTCGAGGCCGACGGCTTCGACCTCGGCGAGCGCGACCAGGCGATCGTCTGCGGGATCGAGGCCCACGTCTGCGTCAACCAGACCGTCCTCGACCTGATCGACGAGGACGTCGAGGTGCACGTCGTGGCCGACGCCGTCGGCTCGCGCACCGACGCCAACCGCGACCTCGGCCTGGCGCGGATGGAGCGCTCCGGAGCGCTGCTGACCAGCGTCGAGATGAGCCTCTTCGAACTGCTGGGCGGCAGCGACGCCGCGGCCTTCAAGGAAGTTCAGGGCCTGGTCAAGTGAGCCAGCGGCCCGGCTACGTCCTGCTGGAGGACGGCACCCGCCTGGACGGCGACCTCTGCGGCACGGGCGTCGAGGCGCTCGGCGAGGTCGTCTTCAACACCTCGATGACCGGCTATCAGGAGGCGATCACCGACCCGAGCTACGCGGGCCAGATCATCACCTACACCTACCCGCTGGTCGGCAACTACGGGGTCGGCGCTGCGGCGATGGAGTCTGACCGCGTCCAGGCCCGCGCCGTGATCATGCGCGAGGCCAAGAACGGCGAGGACGCGGCCGACGCGGAGGGTGGTTGGATCGACTGGCTCGAGGCCTGCGGGGTGAGCGCGATCAGCGGCGTCGACACGCGCACGCTCGTCCGCCACATCCGCGACCGCGGCGCCATGCGCGGCGGCATCTTCGAGGCGGCAACCGGCGAGGAAGAGGCCTTGGAGCGGATCGCCGCCGAGCCGCCGATGGCGGGCGCGGACTTCGCCCGGGGGGTGAGCCCGGCCGACCCGATCGAGCTCGACGGCGACGGCCCCCACGTGGTCGCCCTCGACACCGGGATCAAGCTCTCGATCATCCGCCAGTTCCGCGAGCGCGGGGCGCGGCTCACGTTGCTGCCGTGCACGACGCCGGCCGCGGAGGTGCTGGCGCGCGACCCCGACCTGGTCTTCCTGGCCAACGGCCCCGGGGACCCGGCGGCGCTCGACTACGTGGTCGGCTCGGTGCGCGAACTGGTCGGCAAGCGGCCGGTGGTGGGCATCTGCCTCGGCCACCAGTTGCTCTGCCGGGCGGTCGGGCTCGAGACCTTCAAGCTGCCGTTCGGCCACCGCGGCGCCAACCACCCGGTCAAGGACCTGGAGACGGGGAAGATCGACATCACCTCGCAGAATCACGGCTTCGCGGTCCGCCCGCCGGACGGCGGCGAGACGATCGACGCCGACGAGCCCGTTCGGTGGGAAACCGACTTCGGCGCCGCGGAGCTCACCCACCTGAACCTCTACGACCGCACCGTCGAGGGCCTTGCCCTGCGCGACGTCGCCGGTTGCACGGTCCAGTATCACCCGGAGGCCGGGCCCGGCCCGCACGACGCCCGCTATCTGTTCGATCGCTTCCTCGCGCTCGCCGAGGCCGCCTGATGCCGCGGCGCGACGACATCGAGAAGATCCTCCTGATCGGCTCGGGACCGATCGTGATCGGGCAGGCCGCCGAGTTCGACTACTCGGGAGTCCAGGCGTGCAAGGTGCTGATCGAGGACGGCTACGAGGTGGTGCTCGTCAACTCGAACCCGGCGACGATCATGACCGACCCGGAGTTCGCCCATCGCACCTACGTCGAGCCGCTGCTGCCGGCGCAAGTCGCCCGGATCCTGGAGCGCGAGCGCCCCGACGCGCTGCTGCCGACGCTCGGCGGCCAGACGGCGCTCAACCTGGCGAAGGACCTGCACGACGACGGCACGCTCGAGCGCCTCGGGGTCGAGCTGATCGGCGCCGACTACGACGCGATCCACCGGGCCGAGGACCGCGATGCCTTCCGCCAGACGATGGAGTCGGCGGGGCTGCGGGTGCCGTGGTCGCGGATCGTCGAGTCGGTCGCCGAGGTCGAGCGGGGCCTCGACGCCGGTGAGATCAAGCTGCCCGCGATCGTCCGCCCGGCGTTCACATTGGGCGGCCACGGCGGCGGGGTCGGTCGCGATGCGACCGAGCTGCTGGGGGTCGTCTCCGAGGGTCTCGCGGCGAGCCCGATCAACCAGGTCCTGGTCGAGGAGTCCGTGCTCGGCTGGGGCGAGTTCGAGCTCGAGGTGATGCGCGATCACAACGACAACGTCGTGATCATCTGCTCGATCGAGAACGTCGACCCGATGGGCGTGCACACCGGCGATTCGGTGACGATCGCGCCCGCGCAGACGCTCACGGACCCGCTCTACCAGGAGCTTCGCGACCAGGCGATCCGCGTGATCCGGGCGGTCGGGGTCGAGACGGGCGGCTCCAACGTCCAGTTCGCGGTCGACCCGGCCAGCGGCGAGATCGTCGTGATCGAGATGAACCCGCGCGTCTCGCGCTCCTCGGCCCTCGCCTCGAAGGCGACCGGCTTCCCGATCGCGAAGATCGCCGCCAAGCTCGCGGTGGGCTACGCGCTGGAGGAGATCGACAACGACATCACCGGGGTCACGCCGGCGTCCTTCGAGCCGACGATCGACTACGTGGTGACCAAGATGCCGCGGTTCGCGTTCGAGAAGTTCCCGGGCGCCGAGGGCGAGCTGACCACCCACATGAAGTCGGTCGGCGAGGTGATGGCGATCGGGCGCACCTTCCGCGAGTCGTTCGCGAAGGCGATGCGCTCGCGCGAGCTCGACTCGCCGGCCGACCTCCCCGCCGGCGACGCTGAGCTGCTCGAGGCGCTCGACACGCCGCGGGCCGACCGCTTCGACCTGATCCTCGAGGCGTTTCGCCGCGGGATCGACGTCGACGAGATCCACTCGCGGACCGCGGTCGACCCATGGTTTCTGCGCGAGCTCGAGGCCCTGGCGCGGGACGGCGACGGCACGGAGGAGCTCAACCGCACCTTCCGCTCTGTGGACACCTGCGCAGCCGAGTTCGAAGCCAGGACGCCGTACTACTACTCGGCCCACGAGCGGCGCCCGAGCGGCGAGCGGCGAGCGGCGAGCGGCGACTTCCTGACCGGCGAAGTGCGCCGCGGCGACCGCGAAGCGGTCGTCATCCTGGGCTCGGGGCCGAATCGGATCGGCCAGGGGATCGAGTTCGACTACTGCTGCGTGCACGCGGCCATGACCGTGCGCGAGTCGGGGCGCGACGCGGTGATGATCAACTGCAATCCGGAGACGGTCTCGACCGACTACGACACCTCGGACCGCCTCTACTTCGAGCCGCTGACGGCCGAGGACGTGCTCGCGGTGCTCGAGGTCGAGCAGCCCGAGGGCGTGATCGTCCAGTTCGGCGGCCAGACCCCGCTGCGGCTGGCCAAGCCCCTGCAGGACGCGGGTGTCCGGCTGCTCGGGACCCCGGTCGACGCGATCGACCTGGCCGAGGACCGCGGGCGCTTCGGCGCTCTGCTGCGCCGGATGGAGATCGCCCACCCGCCCTACGGGACCGCCCACTCGGCCGAGGAGGCGGCGCTGATCGCCGAGGACGTCGGCTTCCCGCTGCTGGTCAGGCCCTCATACGTGCTCGGCGGCCGCGCGATGGAGATCTGTTACTCGGCCGACCAGCTCGCCCACTACCTCGAGCGCCACGTCAAGGCCGACCAGAAGCACCCGTTGCTGCTCGACCGCTTCCTCGAGGACGCGATCGAGGTCGATGTCGACGCGCTCTGCGACGGCGAGACGTGCATCGTCGCCGGGATCATGCAGCACGTGGAGGAGGCCGGCGTGCACTCGGGCGACTCGGCCTGCGTGATCCCGCCGATGAGCCTCGGCGAGGCGATGCTCGGCGAGATCGAGCGCACGACCCGCCAGCTCGCGCTCGAGCTCGGCGTCATCGGGCTGATCAACATCCAGTACGCGGTCGCCGGCGGGCGGCTCTACGTGATCGAGGCGAACCCGCGCGCCTCGCGCACGGTGCCGTTCGTCTCGAAGGCGATCGGGGCGCCGCTGGCGAAGCTCGCCTGCCGTCTGATGCTCGGCGAGCCGCTGGCCGCGATCGAGCTGCCGACGATGCACAACGGCCACGTCTCGGTCAAGGAGGCCGTGATGCCGTTCGCCCGCTTCGCCGGCGCCGACGCGGTGCTCGGCCCGGAGATGAAGTCGACCGGCGAGGTGATGGGGATCGCCGAGGACTTCCCGACCGCGTTCGGCAAGGCGCAGGCCGCGGCCGGGGTCTCGCTGCCGGAGGCCGGCACCGTCTTCTTCAGCGTCACCGACGCCGACAAGGCGGCTGCGACCGGGCTCGCGATCCGCTTCCACGACCTCGGGTTCGAGCTCATCGCAACCCGCGGCACGGCGCAGGCGATCCGCCGGATGGGGATCCCGGTCGAGGCGATCAACAAGATCGGCGAGGGCTCGCCGCACGTGGTCGACTACATCCGCACCGGCCAGGTGGACATGGTCGTCAACACGCCGACCGGCAGCGGCGCTCGCTCCGACGGCTACGAGATCCGCTCGGCCGCGGTCCGCCACGGGGTGCCCTGCATCACCACCATGACCGGGGCGACCGCGGCCTCGCGGGCGATCGTCGCCGCGCGCGAGGGGGCCGATGAGCCGGTCTCGCTGCAGGAGTTGCATGGGACTCGATTCGCTCGCCGCTCGCCGCTCGCCGCTCGAGCGCGGCTCGTGAGCCCTGGCGCTGACGGGCGGGTGCTCGCCCCGTTCGGGCGGCGCGAGTGCGAGGTCGTCGACAACGCGGCGACCGGCGGATACCGGATCGTCTCGGCGCTCGACCGCGACGGACCCGAGCCCGAGGCGGGACAGTTCTACATGCTCGCCGCCGACGGCTGGGGCGGCTCGAGCGGACGTCCGTACCTACCGCGCGCCTTCTCGGTCGCCGAGGCGGAGGCGACCGGCGATGGGCTGCGGCTGGACTTCCTCCTCGAGGCGGTCGGGCCCGGGACGGCGCGCCTCGCGGCGCTGAGCGCCGGCGAGCGCCTGCACCTGACCGGGCCGCTCGGACGCCCGTTCGCGACCCCGGCATCGCTCTCGCGCGACGCCGCCGGCGCGGTCCTGGTCGGCGGCGGGATCGGGATCGCGCCGCTCGCTCTCTGGCGCCGCCGGCTCGCCGACCGCGGCGTGCCCCAGCGGGTCCTGCTCGGGTTCCGCGACCAGGCGCATTCGGGCGGGCTCGAGCTGTTTCGGTGCTCCGAGGTCCGGACCGCGTCCGAGGACGGCCACAGCGGTCACCGCGGCTACGTCACCGACCTGCTCTCGGTCGTGCTCGAGGGCGACGACGCGGCCAGCGCCGCCGTGTACGCATGCGGCCCACCGGCGATGCTGGAGGCGGTGCGGGCGATCTGCGCGGAGCGCGGCGTGCCCGCGGAGCTTGCGATGGAGACGCCGATGGCGTGTGGCTTCGGCTCCTGCTTCGGCTGCGCCGTTCCGGTCCGCGGCGGTGGCTACATCCGCCTCTGCGTGGACGGCCCGGTCGTCGACGCGGCGGAGGTCGAATCGGCGCTGGTGGCGGGGTCAGGGCATTGACTCCGGCGCCGGACCTGTCGCTCGATCTGTGCGGCATCAACCTGTCGCACCCGGTTCTGAACGGCTCCGGCACGTTCGACGCGATCGCGGCGCGGCGCGCGTTCGGCGACGCGATCGCCGACCGGTTCCCGTTCAGCATGTTCGTCTCGAAGACGATCACGCCCCAGCCCCGGCCGGGCAACCCGCCGCCGCGCCTGTTCGAGACGCCGGCGGGGATGATCAACTCGATCGGGCTGCCCAACAAGGGGCTCGCGGGGTTCATCGAGCGCGATCTCCCCGAGCTGGCCGGGCTGCCGGTCCCGCTCTGCGTCTCGGTGATGGCGACCGACCGCGACGGCTTCGCGGAGCTGGTCACCGCGGTCGGCGCCCGCGACGAGGTCGCCGCGATCGAGCTCAACGTCTCCTGCCCGAACGTGAAATCCGGCCTGATCGTCGGCGAGCAACCGGCCGAGACGCTCGGCCTCTGCGAGCACCTGCGGCCGCTGACCGCGAAGCCGCTGATCGTGAAGCTGACCCCGAACACGGCCGATCCGGCCGCGGTCGCAGCGGCGGCCCAGGAGGGCGGGGCGGATGCGGTCTCGCTGATCAACACGCTGAAGGCGACCGCCGTCGACCCGGTGACGATGCGGCCCTGGCTCGGCGCGGGCAGCGGCGGCCTCTCGGGGCCCGCGGTGCGGGCGGTGGCGCTCGATCAGGTCCGCCGGGTGGCGGCGACGGTCTCGATCCCGGTGGTCGGGATGGGCGGGATCGAGAACGGCGAGGACGCCCTGGCCTTCCTCGCGGCCGGAGCCGGCGCGATCGCGGTCGGCACCGCGAGCTTTCGCGACCCGGCGGCGGCCTCGCGCATCCGCGCCGAGCTAGTTGCCGAGCTCGAGGCCCGGGGTCTCTCGGGCCTGCCGCGCGCCGAGCTCACGTCGACCTCAACCTGAGGTCGAAGCGAATTTCACCGAAAACCGCCACTTCCCCCTTGTGCCTCGCGCTCGCAGGGTTATACTCGCCGCCGCCGATGGCCCCCGCCTCCGTCGACATGACATCCGCCGCCGTCCCCGAGAGGTCTCGAGAGCAGCGGATGAAGGCCCTCAGGCGGGCGAACGAAATTCGCTCGGCGCGCGCCCAGCTGAAGCGCGACCTCAAGGGCGGCAAGGTGAAGATCGAGCAGCTGCTGCTCGACCCGCCCGACTACGTGCTCTCCGCGAAGGCCTTCGACATGATCCTCGCGGTCCCCAAGTACGGCCGCGTGAAGGCGAACAAGATCCTCAGCCAGTGCCGGATCTCGCCGTCGAAGACGATCGGTGGGCTCTCCGCCCGTCAGCGCGGCGAGCTGGTCCAGTACCTGCGCCGGTAGTCCGGCGACGCCCCTAGGGTTGCCGCGATGAATCCGGCGGCCAAGGTCTTCGTGATCACCGGGCCCTCCGGGGTCGGCAAGGGCACCCTGATCAGGCGGCTGCGCGAGCGGATCGAAGGGCTCGGGCTCTCCGTCTCGGCGACCACGCGGTCGCCGCGGGCCGGGGAGGAGGACGGGCGCGACTACTACTTTCTCGACCGCGACGAGTTCGCCGCTCGCGCGGACGCGAACGAGTTCCTCGAGCACGCCGCCTACAGCGGGAACCGGTACGGCACCCTGCGCTCCGAGGTCGAGCGCCGCCTCCGCGGCGGCGAGTCGCTGGTGCTCGAGATCGAGATCCAAGGGGCGCGTCAGGTCCGCGCCGCGATGCCCGAGGCGGTCCTCGTCTTCATCGCGCCGCCCGACCCGGCCGCGCTGCGCGAGCGGCTCGAGGGCCGCGGCACCGACGACCCGGCCGCGATCTCGGAGCGCCTGAGGACCGCCGAGATCGAGCTGGACGCGCAGGAGGAGTTCCAGCACGTGGTGGTGAACGAGGATCTGGATGCGGCGGCCGATGAGCTGGTCGCGATCGTGCGCGACGAGCTGGGCTGACCCTCGCCGCTCGCCGCTCGCCGTTCGAACGGCGCTTGAGCGTCGAGAGACGAGCGGCGATTCCCCTACACTCCCCGGCGATGATCAAGCCCCGCGTAGACCAACTGCTCCAGCGCACCGACAGCCATTACGCCGCCGTGCTCGTGGCCGCGAAGCGTGCCCGCCAGCTCAACAGCTACTACCGGGCGCTCGGCGAGGGCAGCTACGAGGAGTACACGCCGCCGATGGTCGAGAGCCAGACCGGCAACTACTTGACGATCGCCCTCGAGGAACTCGCTCAGGGCAAGATCGACTACCGCTACCGCGCCTGAGTCCACACCGCGCGCCGCAACGGCGCGCCCGGATTCGGCGGCCCCGCGGGCGTAGCCTGTGGCGATGGCCCGCATCCTTCTCGGGGTGAGCGGCGGCATCGCCGCCTACAAGGCGCTCGAGTTCGCCCGCCTGGCGACCACGGGCGGTCACGCCCTGCGCGTGACGATGACACCGACCGCGCAGCGCTTCGTCGGCGCTGCGTCGTTCGAGGGGATCGTCGGCGCCCCGGTCCTCACCGGCGAGTTCGACCGCGACCCGCTGCGCGGCGCCTTCCCGGGCGACGAACCGGCCGCGCACGACCCGATCGGCCACCTCGAGGTCGTCGCCAATGCCGATGCGTACCTGGTCGCGCCCGCCTCGGCGAACACGATCGCGAAGCTGGCCGCCGGCCTTTGCGACTCGATCCTCACGACCGGGTTCGTCGCCTGCACCGCGCCGCGCCTGATCGCCCCCGCGATGAACGACCGCATGTACGCCGACGCGGCCACCGTGGCGAACCTGGAGACGCTTCGCGAGCGCGGCGTGATCGTGATCGACCCCGACGAGGGCTCGCTCGCCTCCCGCGGGGAGTACGGGGTCGGGCGGCTCGCCGCCCCGGAGCGATTGCTCGCCGAGGTCGAGGCGACCCTGCCGGCCGCCGGCGGCGCCTGGGACGGGCTTCGGGTGGTGGTCACCGCCGGCGGGACCAGGGAGCCGATCGACCCGGTGCGGTTCATCGGCAACCGCTCGAGCGGGCGGATGGGCGTCGCCCTCGCCGCGGCCGCTGCCCGCCGCGGGGCCGTCGTCACGCTGATCGCGGCGAACCTCGCGACCGACGCGCCCGCGGGCATCGAGACGCTCGCCGTCGAGACGACGGCGCAGCTCGGCGCCGCGGTCCGCGATCGGTTCGCCGGCGCCCACGTCCTGTTGATGGCCGCCGCCCCGGCCGACTTCACGGCCGCGGACCCGGAGCAGGGGAAGATCGCGCGCACCGGGACGGACGGCCTCGACCTGCACCTCGAGCCGACCGAGGACATCCTCGCCGGGGTCGCCGCCGAGCGCCGCCCGGGTCAAACGCTGGTGGGGTTCGCGGCCGAGACGGGGGCTGACGCGATCGAGCGCGCGCGGGCGAAGCTCGAGCGCAAGGGCGTCGACGCGATCGTCTTCAACGATGTCTCGCGGCCCGAGATCGGCTTCGACTCGCAGCGCAATGAGGTGACGATCGTCGAACGAGACGGCGAGCACCACGTGCCGATCGCCTCGAAGGACGAGATCGCCGACGCGGTCCTCGACCGGGTGGAGGCGCTCCGGGAGCCGGTGCGCGGCAGGGGGTAGGGGTCCGGCGCCGGGCGCGCCCACACAGCGCTTCTACACTCGATTGATGCCCAGCGACGACACCTACATCCTCTACCGCCGCGGGGTCGAGCTGCTCGAGGACGGCAGCCCCGGCGAGGCCACCGTGCCGCTCGCCGAGGTCGCCCGGCGCGCGCCGGAGAAGAGCTCGGTCCGCGAGGCGCTCGGCCGCGCCTACTTTCACAACCGCCAGTTCGCCGAGGCGGCAACCGAGTTCGAGGCGGTGGTCGAGACGCACCCGGTCGACGACTACGCCCACTTCTGCCTCGGCCGGGCGCTGAGCCTCACCGGCGAGCGGGAGCGGGCCCGCCATCACCTGGCTCTGGCCTCGAACCTGCGCCCCGACCGGCCCGACTACCGCCTCTACCGCGACCGGCTGCGGTGGGCCTCCTGAGCGCTTGCGCGCGCTCGTCCAACGGGTCAGCCACGCGGCTGTGCGCGTCGACGGCCAGCAGCTCGCCGCGATCGGCGATGGGCTGCTGATCCTGCTCGGGGTCCGATCGGGCGACACCGCGGCGGAGGCCGACCGGCTCGCCGACAAGGTCCGCGCCCTGCGGATCTTCGACGACGCCGACGGGCGCATGAACGAGCCGCTCGGCGAGCGCGAGGTGCTGTGCGTGAGCCAGTTCACCCTCTACGGGGACCCGCGCAGGGGCAACCGACCGAGCTACACGGCGGCCGCCGGCCCGGAGCTCGCCGAGCCGCTGTACGAGCGCTTCTGCGAGCGGCTCGGCGCCCACCGCGGGGAGTTCGGCGCGCGGATGGAGGTCGAGCTCGTCAACGACGGCCCGGTGACCCTGCTGGTCGAGGCCGATCACGACGCCTGAATCGCGCCCGCGCTCGCGGGGCTCGGGGCTATACTGAACGCACCTTCTCACGTACCCGAACCCTGAGAGTGGTGGGCCCGGGCCCACCTTTTTTTTCGCGGTTTCGGGGTCGGAGAGGGCCGACGAAACCGAGGAGAGCGGATCAAGTGAGCGACCTTCAAGAGCTTCAGAACACGATCGAGAGCCGGCTGGCGGGGTTCGACCCCGAGGTCGAGTTGATCGCGCTCGAGCGCCCCGCGGCGGAGACGCTGCGGCTCTACATCGACCGCCCCGGGGGCGTCGACCTCGCCCTGTGCGAGCGCGTCACGGTGGAGCTGCGCGACCTGCTGGAGTCATATGCGCTCGAGGTCTCCTCGCCGGGCGTCGACCGGCCGCTGACCAAGCCCGAGCACTTCCGCCGCTTCCTCGGCCGGCGGATCAAGGTCCGCACGGCCGAGGCGATCGAGGGCCGTCAAAACTTCACCGGGACGCTTATCGACGCCGACGACGAGGGCGTCGAGCTCGTCGCCGACGGCGCCGACATCCGCATCCCACTGGCGCGCATCCGCCGTTCGAATCTGGTTCCCGAGTTTGGAGGCAACGCTTGAGTCGCGAGATCGTTGAGGCCCTGCATGGCCTCGAGCAGGAGAAGGGCATCGACGCCGAGACGCTGATGGCGGCGCTCGAGGACGCCCTGCTGTCCGCGTACAAGAAGAGCCCCGGCTCGGCCAAGTACGCGCGGGTCGACCTCGACCGCGACACGGCCGACTTCCGGGTCTTCGAGTTGATCTTGCCTCCGGAGCTGGAGGAGAAGCTGCTCGCCGAGGTCGCCGAGGACCAGGAGCCCACCGTGGATCCGGAGACCGGTGAGTTGCGCGAGCCGGAGGAGCCCGAGCTCGACCCCGAGATCCTGGCCCCCTACGAGGATCAGATCCAGTCGCGCGACGTGACCCCGGACGACTTCGGCCGGATCGCCGCGCAGACCGCCAAGCAGGTCATCTTGCAGCGGATTCGCGAGGCCGAGCGTCAGATGATGTACGACGAGTACCAGGACCGGGTCGGCGAGCTGATCACCGGGATCATCCAGCAGTCGGACAACCGCTACACGCTGGTCCAGCTGCGCGAGCGCGTCGAGGCGCTGCTGCCGCGCTCCGAGCAGGTCTGGAACGAGCGCTACGACCACGGGATGCGCGTCAAGGCCGTGATCACCGACGTGTCGGCCGAGGGCAAGGGCCCGAGCATCGTCGTCAGCCGCCGCAGCCCGGAGTTGATCAAGGAGCTGTTCGAGCTCGAGGTGCCCGAGATCGCCGACGGCCTGGTCGAGATCGTCGGCGTGGCCCGCGAGCCCGGCTACCGCTCGAAGATCGCGGTGATCTCGCACGCCGACGGCGTCGATCCGGTCGGCGCCTGCGTCGGCCCCCGCGGGTCGCGCGTGCGCATGGTCGTCTCCGAGCTGCGCGGCGAGAAGATCGACATCATCCCCTACAACGACGAGCCCGCCCGCTTCGTCGCCAAGGCGCTCTCGCCCGCTCGGGTGCGCGAGGTGCTCGTCGACGACGAGACCAAGGAGGCGACCGTGATCGTCCCCGACGACCAGCTCTCGCTGGCGATCGGGCGCGAGGGCCAGAACGCCCGGCTGGCGGCCAAGCTGACCGGCTGGAAGGTCGACATCAAGTCGCAGACCGAGTTCGTCGAGGCCGACGACATGGAGTACGACGAGGGCGAGGAGCAGGCCGACGGACGCTGCGGCGCCGTGCTCTCGGCCGGGCGCCGCTGCCCGAACGCGGCCCTCGACGGTTCGCGCTACTGCGGACTGCCACAGCACCAGGCGCTGGCGCGCTTCGCGACCAACCAGGTGACGGTGCTCTCGCCGCTCTCCGACGCCGAGGTGGCGGTGCTCGCCGACCCCGACGCCGCCGAGGGCGACGTCGCGAGCCTGGTCGCGCGCGCGGAGGCCGAGTTCACCGAGGCCGCCGAGGAAGCGCCCGCCGAGGCCGAGGCGCCCGCCGCCGAGGAAGCGCCCGCCGAGGCCGAGGCTCCGGCCGAGCAGGCGCCGGCCGCCGAGCCGGAGACCGAGGCCGACGCGGTCGATGAGGAGATCGCCGAGGAGGAGGTCGAGGTGGCGGCCGAGGCCGAGGCAGCCGAGCTCGAGGAGCAGGCGGCCGACGGCGACGCGCCCGACGAGGGCGTCGCCGCCCCCGAGGAGGCGCGCTAGTTGGCACGCAAGCGCGTCCATGAGATCGCCAAGGCGCAGGGCCTGACCAGCAAGGAGGTCCTCGCGGCGCTGTCCGCTGCCGGGATCGAGGCCAAGGCCGCCGCGTCGAGCGTCGAGGAGGCCGACGCGCTGCAGGCGCTGAAGGCCGCCAACGGCTCGCCCCCCGCCGAGGCCAAGCCCGCGGAGGCGAAGCCCGCGCCGGCTGCGGCGCCGGCGGCCGAGGCCGCCGCCGAGGCGAAGCCGAAGCCGGCCCGCCCGGTCCAGCCGGCCGCCGACGGCGGTGCCGCGGGGCAGAAGAAGCGCCGCCGGGTCGTGATCGACTCGCAGGCCTCGCGCCGCGACCAGCCCCAGAACGCGCCGCCGCGCCGCCCGCCGCGGCGACGTGGCGGGCGCCGTCGCCGGCCGCTGCTCGAGGAGCCGGTCGCGGGGCCGGCGGTCGAGCAGGTCCAGCCCGCGCTCAAGATTCCGTCCGGCGCGACCGTGCGCGAGGTCGCCGAGATCTTCGGGGTCGGCGGGGCGGACGTCATCAAGCAGCTGATGCAGCTGGGCGAGATGGCGACGCTCACGCAGACGCTCTCCGACGAGACGATCGAGGTGCTGGCGGGCGCGCTCGACCGCGAGGTCGAGATCGTCACCGCCGCGGAAGAGGCGGTCGAGGCGCCCGCCTATGACGACGCCGACGAGGACCTCGCCGACCGGCCGCCCGTGGTCACGATCATGGGCCACGTCGACCACGGCAAGACCTCGCTGCTCGACGCGATCCGCGAGACCGAGGTGGTCGCCGGCGAGGCCGGCGGGATCACCCAGCACATCGGCGCCTACCAGGTGCACCAGGACGGCAAGACGATCAGCTTCATCGACACGCCGGGCCACGCCGCGTTCACCGCGATGCGCGCCCGCGGCGCCGACGTGACCGACATCGTCGTCGTGGTCGTCGCGGCCGACGACGGCGTGATGCCGCAGACGGTCGAAGCGATCGACCACGCGCGCGCCGCCGACGTCCCGATCCTGGTCGCGATCAACAAGATCGACCTCGAGGGAGCCAACCCGGACAAGGTCAAGGGCGAACTGGGCAACCAGGGCCTGACGCCGGAGGACTGGGGCGGCGACACGATCTTCGTCAACGTCTCGGCGAAGACGCACGAGAACCTCGACGAGCTGCTCGAGAACATCCTGCTGCTGGCCGAGGTGGAGGAGCTGAAGGCGAACCCGGGCGCGCCCGCCTCGGGGTCGGTGATCGAATCGCATCTGGACCCGGGCCGCGGCCCGGTCGCGACGCTGCTGATCCAGCGCGGCACCCTGCACGTCGGCGACTCGCTGTTCGCCGGGCCGCAGTGGGGCAAGGTGCGCGCGATGCACGACCACACCGGCGCCAAGGTCACGGACGCGCGGCCGGGCGATCCGGTCGAGGTGCTCGGCTTCGAGGGCGTCTGCGAGGCCGGCGAGCACGTCGAGGTGGTCGAGAACGACCGCCGCGCGCGCCAGCTCGCCGAGGAGCGCGCCCACCGCCTGAAGACCGAGCAGCTGGCCCGCCGCCAGTCGCGCCGGCTGACCCTGGACGAGGTCTTCGCGAAGGCCAAGGAGGGCGAGATCAACGAGCTCAACATCGTCCTCAAGGGCGACGTCTCGGGCTCGCTCGAGGCGCTTCAGGACGAGATCGCGAAGCTGCCCCAGGACGAGATCGCCGTCAACGTCATCCGGGCCGGCGCCGGCGGCATCAACGAGTCCGACGTGATGCTCGCGGCCGCGTCCGACGCGGTGATCATCGGCTTCAACGTCCGCCCGCTCGCCGATGCCCGGCGCGCCGCCGAGCAGGAGGGCGTCGAGATTCGCACCTACTCGGTGATCTACAAGGTGACCGAGGAGCTGCGCGCCGCGATGGAGGGCATGCTCGAGCCCGAGGAGGTCGAGGAGGCGCTCGGCCAAGCGGATGTGCTGGAGCTGTTCAAGGCCTCGAAGGTCGGCACGATCGCCGGCTGCTCGGTGACCGACGGCCGACTCACCCGCGGCGCCGAGGTGCGGCTGGTCCGCGACGGGACCGTCGCCTGGACCGGCCGGATCGGCTCGCTGCGCCGCTTCAAGGACGACGTGCGCGAGGTCGAGGCCGGGCTCGAGTGCGGCGTCGTGCTCGAGGGCTTCCAGGACGTCAAGGCAGGCGACGTGATCGAGGCGTATGAAACGAAGCAGGTAGAGAAGACGCTGGAATAGCGTCGGCGCTCGGCGTCCGCCGCTCGGCGCTCGAGCGAAAATCAGTCGAGCGGCGAACGGCGAGTGGCGAACCCGTACATCAGCCTCACCGAGATCCACCTCGACCTCCGCGACTCGTCGAGCCTCAAGGACAAGCGCAAGCTGCTCAGCTCGCTGAAGGCGCAGCTGCGCCAGCGGTTCGTCGCCGCCGTCGCCGAGACCGAGGCGCACGACGATCGCCGCCGCGCGGTGCTGCTGTGCGCGCTCGTCGGCGGCGCGGAGGTGCGAGAGCGAGCGGCGGAACTGGAGCGGTTCGTGGAGGCTCGTTGTCCCGATCGGTGCAGGTTCGAACGCGACCTGATCACCCTCGAGGACGTTCGCGGATAGGTCTTCAAGCCCCCCTGTTATGTTGGCCGCGTATGGCCGGTGGCGACCGAATGCGCCGTATCGACGAGGTCATGCGCAAGGTGATCGGCTCGGCGATCGCCAGCGACCTGGAGGACCCTCGGATCGGATTTGTGACCGTGACCCATGTCAAGACAAGCCCCGACCTGCGCTCTGCGCGCGTCTACGTGAGCGTGCTCGGCGACGAGGCCGAGCGGGAGCAGACGCTCGCCGCGCTCGCGTCCTCGCACGGCAAGCTGCAGGCGGCGATCGCTCGCGAGGTACGGATCAAGCACACGCCTACGCTGAAGTTCAGCTACGACGACAGCCTCGAGCGCGGGGTCCGGCTCACCCAGCTGCTCGAGGGCGAGGAGCCACCGCAGTGAGCGAGACGACCCTGACCTCGGACCTCGACCGCGCCGTCGACGAGCTGCGCTCGGGCGAGCGCTTCCTGCTCACGACCCACGAGGGCCCCGACGGCGACGCGCTCGGCTCGCTGCTGGCGATGCACCATCTGCTCGAGCAGCTCGGCAAGGACTCGGTGATGTTTCTCGCCGCGAAGGAGTTCCCGCTCGCGATCGAGTACCGCTTCCTGCCGCTCGAGGAGGTCTTTCACGAGCCTCCGGTCGACGTCGTCGACCGGACCCTGGTCTTCCTCGACTGCGGCAACATCGACCGGATGCCGGTGGACTTCCTGCAGCGCAACGGCGCGCGCGTGCTGAACATCGACCACCACCACGACAACACCCGCTTCGGCACCGTCAACCTGGTCGACACCGAGGCGTGCTGCACGGCGGAGATCGTGTTCACGATTGCGAAGCGACTCGGGGCCGAGATCACGCCGGAGATCGCCTCCGCGCTCTACGTCGGGCTGATCACCGACACGGGCAAGTTCATGTACGAGAACACCCGGCCGGCGTCCCACCGGATGGCGGCCGAGCTGATCGAGGCCGGAGTCGACGTCAACGACATCTACCGCCGCCTGTACGAGCGCGTCCCGATCGAGAAGTGGAAGCTGACCGCGCGGGCGCTGGAGAAGATCGAGCGCTTCGACGACGGGCGCTTCGCGGTCACCTACATCAGCGCCGATGACTACGGCGAGACCGGGGCGGGGGAGGTGCTGACCGAGGGGATCATCGACTTCGTCCGCGCCCTGGACGGGGTCGAGGTAGCCGCGATGATCCGCGACAAGACCGACGGTGGGCGCTCGGCGCGAAAGGTCAGCCTGCGGTCGACCGACATCGACGTGTCGGCGATCGCCCGCGCCCACGGCGGCGGCGGGCACCGGCGGGCGGCGGGGTTCGGCAGCGACCTGCCCTACCCGGAGCTGCTCGAGTTCCTGCGCGCCGAGGTCGCGGCTCAACGCGGTGAGTAGCGACGCGGCCGTCGGCGACGGCGGCGCGATCCTGCTGGTCGACAAGCCGGCCGGGATCACCTCCCACGATGCTGTCGCCAGGGCGCGGCGGGAGTTCGGCGCCAAGGCTGGGCATGCCGGGACCCTCGACCCGTTCGCGACCGGCCTGCTGATCGTCCTGCTCGGGCGCCGGGCGACGCGCGAGCAGCAGCGGTTCATGGCCCAGCGCAAGACCTATCGCGTCCAGGCCCGCTTCGGCGCCGTCTCCGATACCGGCGACCGCGACGGCGAGATCACCGAGACCGGTCGGATCCCCGACGAGCTCGGGCCGCTGCCCACCGGCGAGCTGCGCCAGCGCCCCCCGGTCTACTCGGCGATCAAGGTCGGCGGCGAGCGCGCGTACAAGCGGGCGCGCCGGGGCGAGCGGTTCGAGGTTCCGGAGCGGATCGTCACCGTGCACCGCTTCGAGTGCCTGAGGCGAACCGGCGCCGAGGCCGAGTTCGAGATCGAGTGCTCGTCCGGCACCTACGTGCGCAGCCTGGTCGCCGACCTCGGCGACGCGTACTGCACCGAGTTGCGCCGGACGGCGATCGGCCCGTTCGCGGTCGGCGAGGCGGACGAGCATGCGCCGATCGCGCTCGCCGACGCGCTCGCGCGCCTGCCGGATGATCCGCGATCGGAGAAAGGCGCCTAACAGCGGCGCACCTCCGCTTCGCCCTTCGGGCTCCGCGATCGGAAGCTGCCACAGTTCCGTGCGATGAGCATCGCCGTCACCCCGCTGAACGAGGCCGAGGCGCGCCCGCGACGGGTCGCGATCGGCACCTTCGACGGCGTGCACGTCGGCCACCGCCAGGTGATCAAGGGCTCCGACACCGTCCTGACCTTCGAGCCGCACCCGCTCAGCGTCATCCACCCCGAGGCGGCGCCGAAGCTGATCATGCCGTTCGAGATCAAGCGCGACGTGATCGAGGGGCTCGGCGTCGCGGAGTTGGTGATCATCCCGTTCGATCAGGAGTTCCGCGGGATCGAGGCGGAGGAGTTCTGCTCGCGCATCCTGATCGAGACGCTGGGGGCCACGGCCGTCTCGGTCGGCGAGAACTTCCGCTTCGGCACGAGGGCGAAGGGCGACCCGCAGATGCTGCGCTCGCACTCCGAGTTCGAGACCCGGGTCGAGCCGCTCGTCGAGGTCGACGGCGAGACCGTCTCGTCGACCCGGATCCGGGCCCTGGTCGCCGCGGGCGACGTCGAGGGCGCGATGCGCTGCCTCGGGGCGCCGCTGCTGCTCGAGGGGGAGGTCGTCGAGGGGGACGGGCGCGGTCGCACGCTCGGGTTCCCGACCGCGAACGTGGTCCCTTCCGAGGATTACGCCTATCCCGGCCACGGCGTCTACGCGGCCTTCGCCAACGGGATCCCGGCGGCGGTCAACGTCGGGGTGCGCCCGACCTTCGAGACCGGCCGCGGCGTGCTGATCGAGTCATATCTGATCGATCACGACTCGGACCTCTACGGACAGACCCTGCGGATCGCCTTCATCGCCCGGCTGCGGGGCGAGAAGCGCTTCGAGAGCGTCGACGATCTGGTCGCCCAGATGGGCCACGACGTCGGGCTCGCGCGGACCCTTTGCGCCGAGTTCGAACCACCTCGCTAACCTCTTGCGCCGCGAGCGCGGAGCTCGAGCGAGGAACTATCGTTCCAGGCGACGCGCGACCACGATTGATCATGAGTCTGACCAAGGAAAAGAAGCAGGAGCTGATCGGCAAGTACGGTCGCGATGACGGCGACACCGGCTCGGCCGAGGTCCAGGTCGCGCTGCTCACCGAGCGCATCAACGAGCTCACCGAGCACCTGCGCACGCACAAGAAGGACCACCACTCGCGCCGCGGTCTGCTGATGCTGGTCGGCAAGCGCCGGCGGCTGCTCCGCTACCTCGAGCGCTCCGACCTCGAGCGCTATCGCGCGCTGGTCGCCGACCTCGGCCTGCGCCGCTAGAGGCGCCGGCCGGCCGCCGTGATCGAGCCCGGCACCAAGGCCCCCGAGTTCACGCTTCCGGATCACCGCGGGAACGAGGTCAGCCTCGCCGACCTGCGCGGCCGCAAGGTCGTGCTCGCCTTCTATCCGAACGACTTCAGCCCGGTCTGCTCCGACCAGCTCTCCGTCTACCAGGAGGTGCTCGGCCAGATCGAGGCCGCGGGCGCGCAGCTGATCGGCGTCTCGACCGACGGCAGCTGGGCGCACAACGCGTTTCGCAAGCACCTCGGGCTCGAGCTGACGCTGCTCTCGGACTTTCACCCGAAGGGCGAGGTCTCGCGCGCCTACGGCGCCTACCTCGAGGAGTGGGGGACCCCGAACCGGTCGCTGGTCCTGATCGACGAGCAGGGGATCGTGCGCTGGGTGCACGCCGAGCCGACCCCGCTGACGATCCCGGGGGCCAACCTGATCTTCGACGCCCTCGAGTCGGTGTCGGGCGATCCGGAGTCCACCGCTGGCTGACCTGACCAGCGCCGCGGTCCCGGCGCTCGGTCCGGGCGATCACGTTCGCGGCGACGGGCCCGAGGTGATCGTCTACGCGGACCTCGGCTGCCCGGCCTGCGCCGCCGCCTGGGCGGAGATCTCCCAGCTCCGGCTGCGGCTCTGCCTGCGCCACTTCCCGATCGCCTCGAAGCGCCCGCGCTCGCCGGCGCTCCACGCCGCGGCCGAGGCTGCCGCACTGCACGACGAGCCCAGCTTCTGGGCGATGGTCGACTCGATCTACGCCGATCCGGCGCACGTCGACGACCCGCATCTGTGGCGCCGCGCCACCGAGCTCGGGCTCGACCTGGAGCGGTTCGAGGCCGATCGCCGCTCCGCCGCGGTCGCCGAGCGCGTGCGGGCCGACTTCGAGGCCGGGATCCGGGCCGGGGTCACGGGCACGCCGACGGCGTTCGCCGGCGGCAGCGCGCTTCCGAGCGAGCCCGCAGCCCAACTCGCAGCCCTGCGCTCCTTGTAACATCGCACCCGTTAGAGAACGAGAAGTTCTGGAACGTTGGGTAGCCAACCGGGCTACCGAAAGGAAAAGCTGAATAGATGAGTATGTTCGACGTGACCCGCGTCTCGTGTGAGGTCGGAGGCAACGAGCTCTCCTTCGAGACCGGCAAGCTCGCCCGCCAGGCGGGCGGCGCCGTCGTCGTCCGCGCCGGGGACACGATGGTCCTCTGCACCGCGACGATGGGCAACCTGCGCGATGTCGACTTCCTGCCGCTGACGGTGGACGTCGAGGAGAAGCACTACGCCGCCGGCAAGATCCCCGGCTCGTTCTTCCGCCGCGAGGCGAGGGCGGGCGAGAAGGCGACGCTGACCGCGCGCATGATCGACCGCCCGATCCGGCCGCTGTTCCCGAAGGGATGGCACTACGAGACCCAGCTGGTCGCCCAGCCGATCTCGGTCGACCACGTGAACCCTTACGACATCCTCGCGATGAACGGCGCCTCAGCGGCGCTGGCGATCTCCCCGGTCCCGGTCGAGACCCTGGTCGGTGCCATCCGCATCGGCAAGCTCGACGGTGACTTCATCGTCAACCCCGAGGAGGAGACGCACCCCGAGCTCGAGATGGATCTGATCGTCTCCGGCTCCAAGGACGCGATCCTGATGGTCGAGTGCGGCGCCGACGGCGTCACCGAGGCCGAGGTGCTCGACGCGCTCGACATCGCCCA
Organism: uncultured Solirubrobacterales bacterium; assembly: GCA_963781265.1. Lineage (GTDB taxonomy): Bacteria > Actinomycetota > Thermoleophilia > Solirubrobacterales > 70-9 > WHSW01. Next base: position 129,803 of record CAWAFH010000015.1, on the reverse strand, counting down.
CGGCGAGATCAAGACGCTGATCGGCGCGATGGAGGAGCTCCAGTCCAAGGCCGGCAAGGACAAGGTCGAGATCGAGGCTCCGTCGATCGACGAGGGCCTGCTCGATCAGATCGCCTCGAAGTACGGCTCGAAGCTCGACGACGCGACCCAGGTGCCCGAGAAGCTCGCCCGCCAGGACGCGATCAAGGCGGTCGAGGAGGAGGCCGCCGCCGACCTCGGCACGGTCGAGGGCGACGACGACGCCACCTCGGAGAAGTCCGCGGAGGTCGCGCGTGCGTTCGCGAAGATCGAGAAGGACATGATCCGCAAGCGGATCGCGGTCGACAAGAAGCGCCCCGACGGTCGCGCCCAGGACGAGATCCGCCCGATCGAGACCGAGATCGACGTCGCCCCGCGCGTCCACGGCTCGGGTCTGTTCACCCGCGGTGAGACGCAGATCCTCTCCAGCGCGACGCTGGGGACGACGCGGATGGACATGAAGGTCGACAACCTCGGGCTCCAGGAGAAGAAGCTCTTCTGGCACCACTACAACTTCCCGCCGTTCTCGGTCGGGGAGGCGGGGTTCATGCGCGGCCCGAAGCGCCGCGACATCGGCCACGGCGCGCTCGCCGAGCGGGCCCTGGTGCCGAGCATCCCGGACCAGGAGGAGTTCCCGTACGTGATCCGCGTCGTCTCCGACACGCTGGAGTCGAACGGGTCGTCCTCGATGGGCTCCGTCTGCGCCTCGTCGATGGCGCTCCAGGCGGCGGGCGTCCCGGTCGCATACCCGGTCGCCGGCGTCGCGATGGGCCTGATCAAGGAGGGCGATGACTACATCGTCCTCACCGACATCGCCGGCGTCGAGGATCACCTCGGCGACATGGACTTCAAGGTCGCCGGCTCCAAGGACGGGATCACCGCCCTGCAGATGGACATCAAGATCTCGGGGGTCACCTTCGAGATCCTCACGGACGCGCTCGAGCAGGCCCGCAAGGGACGCCTGTTCATCCTCGACAAGATGGCCGAGGCGATCGACGGGCCGCGCGAGAAGCTGTCCGAGTTCGCTCCCGCGATCGAGTCGATCAAGATCGACCCCGAGAAGATCGGGGCCGTGATCGGCAAGGGCGGCGAGACGATCCGCGGCATGCAGGAGGAGTTCGAGGCCGAGATCGACATCGACGACGACGGCACGGTGCGGATCTACGCGCCGAACGTCGCCCTGGTCGAGGGCTGCATCGCCCGGATCGAGTCGATGACGCGCGAGGCCGAGATCGGCGACCACTTCCCGAAGGCCAAGGTCGTCAAGACGACGACGTTCGGCGCCTTCGTCGAACTGGTCAAGGGCACCGACGGTCTCCTGCACATCTCGAACGTGAAGCCCGGAGAGCGGGTCGACACGGTCGAGAGCGTCCTCTCGCAGGGCGACGAGATCGACGTCACCGTCGCCGAGGTCGACAAGGAGCGTGGCCGGATCGGCCTGCGCCTCACGGACGACCCGGCGATCGCCGGCAAGTCGCCGGAGGAGATGCAGAAGCTCGGCACCGGCGACCCGACCATGGGCGGCGGCGGAGGCCGTCGCGGCGGTCGCGACAGCGGCGGGCGCGGTGGACGCGGCGGTCGCGACGGTGGCAGGGGCGGCCGCGACGGCGGTCGCGGTGGGCGTCAGCGCGAGCGCCTCGATTGACAGTGAGGCGGAGCGAAGCAGAGCCGAGCCGCGACGCCGTTGAGTCGCCTGGTTCTGCGCTGCCCGAGGGAGTCGAGCTCACGACGCTCGACTCGGGGGTCCAGGTGGTGACCGAGGTCGTTCCCTCGGTTCGCTCGGTGGCCCTCGGCCTCTGGGTGAAAACCGGATCACGTGACGAGACGCCGGCGCAAGCCGGCGTCTCGCATTTCCTGGAGCACCTGCTGTTCAAGGGCACCGAGCGCCACTCGGCGATCGAGATCTCGGAGCTCTTCGACGGCATGGGCGCGGCGACCAACGCCGCCACCGGCAAGGAGACGACGCATCTGCACGCGCGCTTTCTCGACGAGCACACGGAGGACGCCTTCGACCTGCTCGCCGAGATGCTCCTGGCGCCCTCGCTCCCGGTCGACGAGATCGACTCCGAGCGCGCGGTCGTGCTCGAGGAGATCGCCATGTACGAGGACGAGCCCTCGGACCGGGTCCACGACGTGCTCGCCGAGGCGATCTACGGCGACACGCCGCTGGGTCGCCGCGTGCTCGGCACCGCCGAGGTGATCGGCGGGATCCCGGTGCCGGACATCGCCTCCTACCACGCCTCCCGCTACACCGCGGGCAACATCGTGGTGGCCGCGGCCGGACATCTCGAGCACGAACGGATCGTCGAGCTCTCGCAGCGGCTGTTGCAGCCCGCCCCGGGGAGCTCCAACGGGTCGGTCAACGGCGCGGCGGCCCCCGAGCAGGCCCGGCTGAGCTTCTATCCCAAGGAGACCGAGCAGTACCACATCTGCTTCGGCGGCCCCGGGATTGCGCGCGCCGACGAGCGCCGCTTCGCGCTCGGCATCCTCGACACGATCTTCGGCGGATCGGTCTCGTCGCGGCTGTTTCGCGAGGTGCGCGAGAAGCGCGGGCTCGCGTACTCGGTCGGCTCCTACACGCATGAGTTCGTCGACCGCGGCTTCGTCGCGATGTACGTCGGCACCCGCGCCGACAACGTCGCCGAGGCGTGCGAGATCATCGGCCGCGAGCTGGTCAAGCTCCACGACGAGGGCGTCGGCGACGAGGAGCTCGCGCGCGCCAAGGAGCACGTCAAGGGCCGCATGGTCCTCGGCCTCGAGGCAACCGGGGCGCGGATGGGCCGGCTGGCGCGCGGAGTGCTCTTCGACGTCCCCCTGCTCTCGCTCGACGAGATGCTCGAGCGCGTCGACGCGGTCAGCGCCGAGGAGGTGGCCGAGCTCGCCGCCGAGCTCTACGACCCGCACAAGCTCGCAGCGGCCTGCGTCGGCCCGGAGGAGTCGCGCTTCCGAGCTGCGGCCGGCTCCGTGTCCGAGGCGCTGGTGGCTTGACCGGCCGCTCGTGATCAGGGTCGGGGTCGCCGGGGCGGCCGGAAGGATGGGCGCGACGGTCTGCGACGCCGTCGAGGGCGCCGACGACCTCGAGCTCGCCGGGCGCGCCGACCCGGCCCTCGGCACGGAGCTCGGCGAGATCCTCGATGGGGTGGACGTCGTGGTCGACTTCACCGTCCCCGACACCGCCGTCGACAACGTGCGCGCCTGTCTCGGCGCCGGCGTCCACGCGGTGGTCGGCACGACCGGCTTCGACCTGATGGCGCTGCGGGCGGACGCCGAGCGCGGGGGCGCGAACGTGTTCGTCGCGCCGAACTTCGCGATCGGCGCCGTGCTGATGATGAAGTTCGCCGCCGAGGCCGCCCGTCACCTGCACGAGGTCGAGATCGTCGAGCTGCACCACGACCGCAAGCTCGACGCCCCGTCGGGAACGGCGAAGCGGACCGCGGAGCTGATCGCCGCCTCGGGCGGCAACGTCCACGAGCCGATCCACTCGGTCAGGCTGCCCGGCCTGGTCGCCCATCAGGAGGTCCTGCTGGGCGGAGCGGGGGAGACCCTGACGATCCGCCACGACTCGATCGACCGGCGCTCCTTCATGCCCGGCGTGTTGCTGGCGGTTCGCCGGGTCGCCGAGCTACCCGACCGGATCACGGTCGGCCTCGAGCAGCTGCTCTGAGACCGGGCGCCGGGCGCGGGACCGATCTGTGATGGAATCAGCGCCGATGGACGCGACCGCCCAGGCCGAGCTCGTCCGCAAGGGGGAGGTCTCGCCCACGGAGCTCGTCGAGGAGGCGATCGCCCGGATCGAGGAGCTCAACCCGCAGGTCAACGCGGTCATCCACGAGCAGTTCGACCAGGGGCGCGCCGAGGCCGCCTCGCCGGATCTGCCGGACGGCCCGTTCAAGGGCGTCCCGTTCCTGTTCAAGGACCTCGGCGCCGCCTACGCGGGCCAGCCGCTGCACCTGGGGATGAAGCTGCTCAAGGAGGCGGAGTTCCGCGCTCCGGTCGACACCACCCTGGCGCAGCGCTTTCGCGCCGCCGGCTTCGTCGTCGTCGGCAAGACCAATACGCCCGAGCTCGGGATCCTGCCGACGAGCGAACCCGAGGCCTACGGCCCGAGCCGCAACCCCTGGGACACCTCGCGCACGACCGGCGGCTCGAGCGGGGGCTCCGGCGCAGCGGTCGCCTCCGGGATGGTCTCGATCGCGCACGCCAACGACGGCGGCGGCTCGATCCGGATCCCGGCCTCGGTCAACGGCCTCGTCGGCCTCAAGCCGACCCGCCAGCGGATCACCGAGGGCCCGCTGGTCGGCGACGTGATGACCGGGCTGACCACCGAGCTCGTCATCTCGCGCTCGGTGCGCGACACGGCCGCGGTCCTCGACGCGGTCGAGGGCCCGGCGCCGGGCGACCCCTACGTCGCGCCGGCGCCCCTGCGACCGTACGTCGAGGAGCTCGAGGCCGACCGCAAGCTTCGCATCGGCTTCGCTCTGCACCCGCCCGTGCCCGGCCTGAAGTCCGAGCCGGAGTGCGTCGCCGCGGTCGAGGCGGCCGCCAAGCTGCTCGAGTCGCTCGGCCACGCGGTCGAGGACTCGTCGCCGGTCGACCCGGCTCAGGCCGAGGCGCTCAACCTGGAGGACTCGTTCATGACCCGCTGGGCGGCCGGCCAGGCGGTCGCGCTCGACCAGTTCGGGATGCTCATCGGCCGCGAGGTCACCGCCGACGACGTGGAGCCGCTTACCTGGGCGCTGGCCGAGGTCGGCCGCGAGCGCTCGAGCGCCCGCTACCTGGCAGACCACGGCCTTCATCAGCTCGTCGCCCGCGGGGTCGCGGGTTGGTATGAGGAGGGCGGCTTCGACCTCCTGATGACGCCGACCATGGCCGAGCCCCCGGTGCCGCTCGGCACCTACGACCAGCACGGCGACGACCCGCTGGACGCGTTTCGCCGCGCGATCCCGGCCGGCGCGTTCACGGCGATCTTCAACGCCACCGGCCAGCCGGCGATCTCCGTGCCGCTGCACTGGACTCCGGACGGGCTGCCCGTGGGCGTCCAGCTCGTGGCCCCGTTCGGGCGCGAGGACCTGTTGATCGACATCGCCGCGCAGCTCGAGCGGGCGCAGCCGTGGGTCGACAGACGCCCGCCGGTGTTCGCCGCTTGAGTCGCGTTACCCTGGGCCGATGAGCGAGATCCGCGGAGTGCTGACGGCGATGGTTACGCCCTTCGAGCCGGATGGCGCGATCGACCTCGACTCGGCCCGGCGCCTGGCCCGGCGCCTGGTCGACAACGGCTGCCACGGCCTCGTCGTCGCCGGGACCACCGGCGAGGCCTCGACGCTGCACGACGACGAGAAGGTGCGCCTCTTCGACGCCGTCCTCGACGAGGTCGGCGATCACGCGACGGTGATCGCCGGAACCGGCTCCAACGACACCGCCCACACGGTCGCCCTCACGCGCAAGGCCCGCGACGTCGGTGCCCATGCGGTCCTCGTCGTCACCCCGTACTACAACAAGCCGAACGAGGCGGGGATCAGAGCCCACTACGCCGCCGTCTCCGAGGCCGCGGGAGAGACCCCGATCGTGCTCTACAACATCCCCTCGCGCTGCGGCATCAACCTCCCGCCCGAGCTGCTTGCATCGCTGGCGGCCGAGCACGCGAACGTGGTCGCGGTCAAGCAGGCCAACAACGACGACCTCGGGCCGATCGACGGGCTCGAGATCCTGGCCGGCAACGACGAGAGCTTCCTGCGCACGCTCGAGTTCGGGGGCGCCGGCGGCATCCTGGTCGCCTCCAACGTCGCCCCGAGGCGCCTCCGCGACCTCTACGACGCCGCGGTCGGCGGCGATCGCGATGCGGCGAGCTCGATCGACGCCGAGCTCGGCCCGCTCTACGCGGCGATGATGGTCGCGCCGCCCGCCGTCTCGGCGAAGACGGCGCTCGAGCTGCTCGGCGTGATCGCCGCGGACGTGCGGCTGCCGATGGTCCCCGCCTCGGACGAAGAGCGCGCCTCGATTCAGGCGACGCTCGAGGCGCAGGGCCTGATCGCGAGCAGCACGGCTTGAGCGACTCGATCCGCATTCTGCCGCTCGGGGGCCTGGGCGAGATCGGCAAGAACATGACCGTGTTCGAGCGCGACGGCCGGATCGTCGTCGTCGACACCGGCCTGATGTTCCCGACCGCCGAGATGCTCGGCATCGATCTGGTCCTGCCCGACTTCGACTATCTGCGCGGTCGCGCCGACGACATCGAGGCGATCGTGCTCACCCACGCCCACGAGGATCACGTCGGGGCTCTCCCGTACGTGCTGCGCGAGATCGGGATGCCGCCGGCGATCTACAGCGGGCCGCTGACGATCGGGCTGGTGCGCTCGAAGCTCGAGGAGCACAAGCTGCGCGACGCGCCGCTCACCGTGCTGGAGCTCGGCGAGCGTCGCCGGGCCGGCCCGTTCGAGATCGAGATGATCCACATGTCCCACTCGATCCCCGACGCGCGCGCGGTCGCTCTGCACACCGACCTCGGCGCGATCGTGGTCACCGGCGACTACCGGTTCGACCAGACGCCGATCGACGGGCGTCCCGCCGACATCGCCCGGCTCGCCGAGCTCGGCTCCGAGGGCGTCCTCTGCCTGTGCGGCGACTCGACCAACGCGGATCGCCCCGGCGTCGTGCCCTCGGAGGCCACGGTCGGCCCGGCGCTGCTCGAGCAGTTCGCGCGCTGCGAGGGCCGGGTCATCGTCACCTGCTTCGCCTCGAACGTGCACCGCGTCCAGCAGGTGATCGACGCGGCCACCCAGCTCGACCGGCGGGTCGCCCTGGTCGGGCGCTCGATGCGCAAGAACTTCAACATCGCATCCAACCTCGGGATCGCCAACGCCCCCTCCGGGCTGCTGATCTCGCCGAAGGAGATCGAGGACTTCCCCGACGAGAAGGTGATCGCGATCTCGACCGGCAGCCAGGGCGAGCCGCTCTCGGCGCTGCGGCGGATGGCGTTCAACGACCACCGCGACGTCGAGCTGCACTCCGGCGACACGGTGATCTTCTCGGCGACGCCGATCCCGGGCAACGAGCGCTCGGTGAACGAGACGATCGACCGCATCTTCGAGATCGGCGCCCGCGTCGTGACGGCGGCCGACGCGCCGATCCACGTCTCGGGGCACGGCTCGCGCGAGGAGCTGAAGCTGATGCTCAACCTGACGCGGCCGCGCCATGTGTTCCCGTTTCACGGCGACCACAAGCGCATCCAGCTGCACGCGGAGCTGGCCGAAGCGGTGGGCGTCCCGACCGAGCGCATCCACAAGGGGCGCAACGGCCTGCCGCTGGAGCTCGACGCCAAGGGCGCCAAGTTCGGCAAGCAGGTCCACTCCGGGATGATCTTCGTCGACGGCGTCGACATCGGGGATCCCGACGACGTCGCGCTGCGCGACCGCCGCGCCCTGTCCGCCGACGGCGTCTTCATCGTCGTCGCGACGGTTGACGCCGAGGACGGCAGCTCCGTCGCGCCGCCGGAGCTGATCTTCCGCGGCGTCCCGTTCATGGAGGATGCGGACGAGTCGCTGCTCGAGGAGGTGCGCGACGTGGTCGAGGCCTCGCTCGCCCGGTTGGCCGAGGAGGGAGTGACCGAACCGGTCCTCCTGCAGCAGGACCTGCACGACGACATCGCCGCCTTCGTCTACGACCGTCTGCGCCGTCGCCCGATGGTGCTGCCGGTCGTAGTCGAGGTCTAGCGGCAGCTAAGGTACGGCCCATGGCAGGGATGAATACGGCGGCTCAACCGCGCCGCGGCGCGGCTTCGGCCGCAGGCCTCCGGCTCACGGGCCGCTTCGCAGCCGGGGCGGCGGTGGCGATCGCCGCCAGCCTCTCGATCGCCGCCACGGCTTCGGCCGGGCCGCTGGCGCGGGTCGCCGAGCGCGTCGACGCGCCGACCGCGCAGCTGCGGGCCGAGCCGACGCTCAGCGTCCCCGGCGGCGGCGCGATCCAGCGGTACTCGCAGCGCGTCGCCGGCCTGCCCGTGTTCGGGGCCGAGGCCGTCGCGGTCGCGCCCGAGGGCGCCCCGGCGACGATCGTCTCCGACTCGACCGTCGACGGGCTCGACCCGGCCGGCCGCGAGGCCGCGATCTCAGAGGACGAGGCGATCGCTGCGGCCCGCGCCGCGACCGGCGCCGAGCGCCTGCGCGCGCCGGCCGGCGCGAAGCTCGGGGTCGACCCGGGCAGCGGCGAGCTCGCCTACGAGGTCTCGCTGCCGTCCGCCCAGCCGCTCGCCGACCTGCTCGTCACCGTCGACGCGCGCACCGGTGAGAAGCTGCGCTCGCGCGACCTGCTCCACCACGGGGCCGCCTCGATCTTCAACCCGAACCCCGTCGTCACCCAGGGCAGCTACTCGGGTCTCAAGGACAAGCAGGACAAGCACTACGCGCTCGTCGATTCGCTCCAGGTCCCGGTGACGCTCGAGCGCCTCACCGACCCGCAGGGCTGCCTCAAGGGCGCCTATGTCGACGCTCGAGTGACCAAGAAGGGCAAGAAGGTGTGCGCCCCGGGGGCCGACTTCACGGCCCTGAACCGCTCGGACAACGACTTCGAGGCCGTGATGGCGTACTTCCACATCGACCGTACGCGGTCCTACGCCGACGGCCTCGGGCTGTCACAGCCGCTGCGCTCCAAGCCGCAGAAGGTGTTCGCCGACGCAATCCCCGACGACAACTCGTTCTATTCGTCGATGACGCACCAGCTCGTGCTCGGCACCGGCGGGGTCGATGACGGCGAGGACGCCGACGTGATCATCCACGAGTACGGCCACTCGCTCCAGGACCAGGCGTCGCCGAAGTCGCTGCAGACCCGCCAGGGCGCGACGATGGGCGAGGGCTTCGGCGACTACTTGGCCGCCGCGATGTCGGCCCTGGTCACCGGCGGCAGCCCGTTCGACACGTGCATCTTCGACTGGGACGGCATCTCGTATTCGCCGACCGGCACCTGCGGGCGGCGCGCGGACCGCGGCTACGACGTCAAGAAGGCCGAGCAGAAGTGCCGCAAGGAGATCCACTGCGTCGGCGAGGTCTGGTCGTCGGCCCTGTTCGAGCTGCGCACGGCGCTCGGCAACGATCCCGGCGGCCAGTCGGTCATGGACCGGGTCGTGCTCGAGTCGAACTTCCTGCTCACCAAGAAGTCGAACTTCAAGGACGGGGCCAAGGCCCTGCTCGCCGCCGACCAGTTGCTCTACGGCGGAGCGCACGCCGCCCAGATCGAGGCGACGATGCGGGCGCGCAAGTTCCTGTAGCCGCCGCGCTCACACCGCCCGCCCCGCCGAGTTTCATCCTGACCACCGCAGAGGTGGTTGAGGTGAAACTCGGCGGCGGGGGGATGCGCGCGATACTGGCGGGACGGTGTCGGAGCGCAACGTGAAGTTCGTCCAAGGCATGCTCGAGGCGTTCGGCCGGCGTGACTACGGCGCCGCCGAGGGCTGCTTTCACGCCGACGCCGAGTGGCACAACACCGCCGCGTTTCCCGGCCGGCGAACGATCGTCGGCCCGCAGGCGATCTTTTCCTTCTGGGCCGAGCTGTTCGAGTCGTTCGACGCCGAGTCGGCCGAGGTGGAGGTCGAGCACTCCACGGCCGGTGGCGACCTCGTGGTGCTCGGGATGCACACTCAGGGGCGCGGCACGGGCAGCGGGGTCCCGGTGGACGCCCGCTGGGCGCTCATCTTCACCCTGCGCGACGCGAGGATCGCCCGGGTCGACGTCCGCGGCGACTACGCCGACGCTGTCCTCGCGGCCGGGCTCCAGGCGTAGGGTGCCGGCCGCCGGCGCCGAGCCGGAAAGAAGGCGGCCCGCCGGGGTTCAGGGAGGGGAGACCCCGGCGGGCCTAATTGGCTCAGACTCAGAACTGGCCAATGGATGCCCGACGAGGCACTGTCGGGGGTGACCTCGTCGGGCGGTGTCTCGTCCGGTCTCAAACGTATGAGCCCCTTGTAAAGCGGTGCTAAAAAATCTCGGCCGGCTCGAGCGAGGGCTCGAGCAACGGCAGCCGGACGGTGAAACGGGCGCCTCCGGCGGCGCTCGCGCCGACCTCGACCGCGCCCGAATGCGAGACCGCAACGGCCTTCACGATCGCGAGGCCGAGGCCGGTCCCGGAGTCGCCCGAGAGGTCGGCCGGGCCGTTGCCGCGCACGAACCGGGCGAAGATCTGGTCGCCGACGCCCTCCGGCAGACCGGGGCCGTCGTCGCCGACCTCGATCACCGCGCGCTCGTCGCCCTCGGCCCGCACCGTCACCGAGATCGTCGATCCGGGGGGGGTGTGGCGAACGCCGTTCTCGACCAGGTTGACGACGAGGCGATGGAGGTCATCGGGGTTGCCCTCGACCGCGACGCCGCTCGCCGCGTCGAGCTCGATCGCGTGGTCCTCGCTCATCGGCCTCACCTCGGCGACCGCGGTGGTCGCGACCTCGGCCAGGTCGCAGCGGCGCCGCGGGCCGGTGCGGCCGGCGTCGGCGCGGGCGAGCAGCAGCAGGTCGGCGACCAGCCGGCGCATCCGGCGCGACGACCCGAGCGCCCCGGCGACGATCTCCTGCTCGTCGGAGTCGCCGCCGCGCGCTGCGAAGCTCGCCTCGAGCAGCTCGAGGTTCGCCAGGATGCTGGTCAGCGGCGTGCGGAGCTCGTGGGACGCGTCGGCGACGAAGTCGCGCTGCGCCTGGATCATCGCCTCCGTCTCGGAGCGAGCTGCGTCGAGCTCGCGCAGCATCTGCTCGAGCGTGCGGGCGAGCTCGGCCACCTCGTCGTCGGACTCCGGCATCGGGATCCGGCGCGACGGGTCGCGGGTGGTGGCGATCTCGCGCGCCGCGGTCGTGAGCGAGGAGATCGGCCGCATCGCGCGGCCGGCGACCGCGAGACCCGCGAGCGCCGCGAGCGCCGTCCCGCCGACGACGCCGATCCCGAGGAACAGCCAGAGCTTGCTGAGGGTCGCCTCGAGCGGCTCGCGGTCGCGCGCGTACTGCAGGTACGTGGGCGGGATCGAGCTGGCCGAGAGCGGGAGCGAGAACACCTCGTAGTTGCCGACCTTGGTCGCCTGGTCGGGCTCCGGCGCGCCCATGTCCGGGGCGCCCGCCGTCTGCTGCGGAGTGCCGTTTCGCGACACGACGCGGCCGTCGAAGTCGACGATCCGCAGGGCGGCGTCGCCCGCCATCAGCAGGTCGAGGACGTTCGGGCCGGCGGGGGCGTTGATGCCGACCCCCTGGAGCTGGATCTGGTTGCGCAGCTGGCTCGCGGCGCTCTCGAGCTCCTGCTGGAAGTCGTCCTTGACCCGCTCGGTCGCGAGCCGGCCGACGACCAGCGCGAAGACCACGAGAATCAGCAGCGTCAGCCCGGCCGAGACGCCGGCGAGGCGCCAGCGCACCGGCCAGCGCTTGATCGAGGTCGGCAGGCGGCGAGCGACCCGCTCAGCCATCGGCGGCGGTGGCGCGAATCACGTAACCGGCGCCGCGCTTGGTGTGCAGGAGGCGCGGCTCGCCGCCCTCCTCGAGCTTGCGCCGCAGGTTCGAGATGAAGACGTCGATCGTGTTGGTCATCGCGAGCGGGTCATAGCCCCAGACCTCCTCGAGCAGCCGCTCGCGCGAGACGACGAGGCGCGCGTTGCGCATCAGGTACTCGAGCAGCTCGAACTCGCGGTTGGTGAGCTCGATCGGGCGCTCGCCGCGGTGCACCTCGCGGGTGTCGGGGTTGAGCCGCAGGTCGCCGACGACCAGGGCGGCGCTGCCGCGCGGCGGCCGGCGCCGCATCAGGGCGCGCATCCGCGCCAACAGCTCCTGGCGCTCGAACGGCTTCGAGAGGTAGTCATCGGCGCCCGAGTCGAGGCCCTCGACCCGGTCGTCGAGCTCCGAGCGCGCGGTCAGGATCAGGATCGGCACATCGGACTCGGCCCGCAGCCGCCGGCAGACCTCCACGCCGTCGAGGCCGGGCAGGCCGAGATCGAGGATCACGAGATCCGGTACGAACTCCTCGGCTGCCCGCAGCGCCTCGACGCCGTCGACCGACGAGCGCACCTCGTGGCCCTCCTGGCGCAGCGTCCGTCGCAGGACATCGGCGATCGCCTCGTCGTCCTCGACCACGAGCACGCGGCCCGCCTGGGGGTCGTCGCTGAGCATGAGTGGAAGGGTAGAGGCGAAACCCCCGGTCAGGGCGGATATTTAGCGCCGGTTTAGCGCCGCGGGCGCCGCCGCCCAGCCAGCGCAGGGGACCGGGCCCGCCCGTCGAATCCCCAGGCACGGAGCGGGCGTCCGCGCGCTTCGCGCTGAGCATGATCTTTCCCTGGACCAAGCAGACCCCGAAGGCCCGCGGCCGCCGCCCGGCGGCGAGGCGCCGCCCGGCGCCCCGGCAGCGCCGCGATCCGCGCGAGTTCGTGGAGGGACTCGAACAGCGCCACTACGACGTGATCGGGCTCGGCCTGGTCGCCGCGGCGGTCTTCCTCGCGTTCGTCCTCTACCTCGGCTGGGACGGGGGCAAGGTCGGCGGCTGGCTCGCCGAAGGCCTCGCCCAGGCGTTCGGCAAGGTCGCGTACGTGATCCCGCTGGCGCTCGGCGCCTGGGGCGCCTCGCTGATCGCGCGCCCGGTGATCGAGACGCCGTCGGCGCTCAACGCCGGCGCGGTGCTCGTGCTCGCCGCGCTGCTGCTCGCCTTCGCGGCGCAGACCGCCGGCCTCGGGCCGGAGCGCCCGCACCGCCATGACTACTTCGAGCAGCAGTTCATGGTCGAGCACGGCGGGGTGTTCGGCGAGGGCCTCTACTGGGCGACATCGAGCCTCTTCCAGCGCATCGGCGCTCACATCCTGGTCATCCTGATGCTGATCTCCGGCGCGCTGCTACTCACCGGGACGACGGTCGCATCGGTCCTCGGGGCGACCGGCAGAGCCGTCCGCAAGGCCGGTACCCAGGGGCGCGAGGTAGCCCGCACGGTGCGCACCCAGCGCCTCGGCCCCGCGACCGAGGCCGAGCCGTGGGGCGACGCGCCCGACGACGAGATCGCGATCACCCGCGCGTCCGAGACCGAGACCTTCGAGACCGAGCAGCTCGCCGCCGAGGCCGAGGCGGAGACGATCGCGATCCACGAGCGCGACGACGGCGAGGGCTGGGACGCCGACGCAGACGACGAGCTCGCCAACGAACCCGAGGCCGCGCCCGAGCCGCCCGGCTTCGCCGGTGAGGTCAACGTGATCGAGGAGCAGGGCCTCGGGGTGACGCCGCAGGGCAAGACGCGGACCCGGGGCGGGGTCACCGAGTCCGAGGAGATCTCCTACAAGCTGCCGCCGACCAAGGCGCTCGAGCGCGGCAAGGCCGACCCGGGCCCGGACATGCGCGACCGCGAGGCCACCGCCAGCGCGCTGCTCGAGTCCCTGCGCCACTTCGGCGTCGAGGCGCGCTTGCTCGGCACCGTCAGCGGCCCTCACGTGAGCCGCTATGAGCTCCAGCTGGCGCCCGGGACCAAGGTCGCCAAGGTCGCCCAGCTCAAGGACGACCTCGCCTACGCCCTCGCCTCCACCGACATCCGCATCCTCGCGCCGATCCCCGGCAAGAAGGCGGTCGGGGTCGAGGTCCCGAACCAGCGGCGCCGGCTCGTTCGGCTCGGCGACCTCTACACGGAGCGGCCGAAGGGCGCCTCGCCGCTGCTCGCCTGGCTCGGCAAGGACGTCTCGGGCCAGTCGGTCAACGCCGACCTCGCGCTGATGCCGCACGTGCTCGTCGCCGGCACGACCGGATCGGGCAAGTCCGGCTGCATCAACGCGATCCTGACGTCGATCCTCATGCACGCCTCGCCGAACGAGGTGCGGCTGGTGCTCGTCGACCCGAAGCGGGTCGAGCTCAACCATTACGAGCGCGTCCCGCATCTGCTCACGCCGGTGGTCACGAACCCGAGGATGGCCGCCAACGTGCTCGCGAACCTGATCGGCGAGATGGAGAGCCGCTACGGGGTGATGAGCGAGGCCCGGGCGCGCAACCTGGTCGAGCTCAACCGGATCCGCAAGAAGGCCGGCGAGGCGCCCCTGCCACACATCCTCTGCGTGATCGACGAGCTCGCCGACCTGATGATGGTCGCGCCCGCCGAGGTCGAGGACTCGATCATCCGCCTCGCGCAGAAGGCGCGCGCGATCGGCATCCACCTCGTGCTGGCGACCCAGCGGCCGTCGACCGACGTGATCACCGGCACGATCAAGGTCAACATCCCGTCCCGGATCGCGTTCGCGGTCGCCTCCCAGGTCGACTCGCGCGTGATCCTCGACAGCGGCGGCGCCGAGACCCTGCTCGGGCAGGGCGACATGCTCTTCCGCCCGGTCGGGACCTCGAAGATGAACCGGATCCAGGGCGCCTTCGTGACCGAGGAGGAGATCGCCAAGGTCTGCAACTTCTGGGCGAAGCAGGGCGAGCCCGACTTCGACGAGGAACTGCTCGAGGCGAAGGAGCCCGAGGTCGAAGAGGGCGCGGAGGGCGAGTTCTCCCCGGACCAGGACGATCTGCTCGCCGACGCGGCACGGATCGTCGTGGAGTCCGAGACGGCCTCCGTGTCGATGATCCAGCGTCGCCTGCGGGTCGGCTACACCCGCGCGGGACGGTTGATCGACATGCTCGAGCGGCGCGGCATCATCTCGGGCTACGAGGGTTCGAAGCCGCGCCAGGTCCTGGTCTCGCAGTCGGAGCTGCCGCGCCTGCTGGATCGCCTCGCCAGCGGCGTGATCGAGGACGCCGGGGGCGCCGACGACGCGCCGACCGAGCCCGGGCTCGAGCCGGTCGAGTCCTAGCCGCGAGCGCCCGCCGCCTCGGACAGCGACAATACTGCCGCGATGAGCGGCGAGCGACCGGGCGAGATGAGGATCGGGGAGCGCCTGGAGGCGGCTCGGATCCGCGCCTCGCTCGACCTCGCCACGGTCGAGGATCAGACCAAGATCCGCCGCAAGTACCTGCGCGCGCTCGAGGATGAGCGCTGGGACGAGCTGCCGAGCAGCGCCTACGCAAAGGGATTTCTGCGCAGCTACGCGGAGCTGCTCGGCCTCGACGCCGAGGCGATCGTCGACGAGTACCGCCGTCAGGTGGAGGTCGATCCGGAGCCCTCGATGCATCCCCTCGGCGATCGCGTGCTCGAAGGGCGCCGGCGCGCCGGCGCGCGCCGCCAGGGCTCGAGCGGCAGGCTCTGGGCGCTGGGCGCCGTGCTCCTGCTCGGCGCCGCCGTGATCGTCGCCCTGATCGTGGGCGGCGACGAGTCCGAGCCGCCGCCGCGCGAGCCGGCGGAGGCCCCGCAGGCGGGCGATGGGGCGGCGGCGAAGGCCCCGGATGGCAAGGGGACCGTGGAGCTCGCCTTCCGCGTCCGCGACCCGGTCGAGGTCTGCCTGGTCGGGGGCGGGGGAGAGGCGCTGATCGACGGGCAGCTGCTCAGCGTCGACGACCGCGAGCGGTTCGAGCGCAAGAGCTTCGAGCTGCGCTTCCCCGCGGGGTTCGAACCCGACCAGCTGGCGCTCAAGGTCGCCGGGCACAGCCGCCGCCTGCCGCGTGTGCAGGGCCCGGCCGCGTTCGCGATCACGCCGCCGCGCCACCTGGTCGCGGCCCGGCGCCCGGGGGAGGACTGCCCGTGAGCGTGCGCGCCGGGATTCTCGTGACCGGGACCGAGGTGATCACCGCGAGGATCACGGACCGCAACGGTCCGTGGGTCTCGGAGCAACTCGCCTCGCACGGGATCGAGGTCGCGCACATCCTCGTCGTCGCCGATCGTCCCGAGGACCTCGAGGCAGGGCTGCGGTTCATGGCGGCCGAGGGCTGCGATCTGATCGTGACCAGCGGCGGGCTCGGCCCGACCGCCGACGACCTGACCGCCGAGATCGTCGCGCGCTTCGCCGGTGTCGAGCTCGAGCTGGACACCGAGATGGAGGCCAAGATCGCCGCGATCATCGCCGGGTTCGCACGCCGGATGCGATTCAGCGACGCGGCCCTGGAGGCCGCCAACCGCAAGCAGGCGATGGTCCCGCGCGGCGCCGTGGCGCTCGACCCGGTCGGGACCGCGCCCGGCCTGGTGCTCGGCGTCGAGGACGGCCCGGTCGTCGTGGTCCTGCCGGGCCCGCCGCGCGAGCTGCACGCGATGTGGGACGGGGCGCTGGCGACCGCTGAGGTCCAGGCGGTGCTCGCCAGGGCCGAGCCCTACACGGTCCAGACGCTGCGGATGTTCGGGCTGCCGGAGTCGGAGATCGCCAAGTCGCTGCGCGAGATCGGCGCCGAGACCGACCTCTCGCCGCTCGAGATCACGACCTGCCTGCGCCGCGGCGAGCTCGAGATCGACGTGCGCCACCGCCCCGGCGCCGATCGGTATCGCGAGGCGGTGGTCGCCGGGTTGGTCGCGCGCCATGAGCGCTTCGTCTTCAGCCTCGACGGCTCGACGATCGACGCGCAGGTCGCCGATCTGCTTCGCGACGGCCGCACGATCGCGCTCGGCGAGTCGTGCACGGCCGGCCTGCTCGCGGCGCGGCTCGCGAACCCGCCCGGGGCGTCGGCGTACCTGCTCGGGGGTGTCGTCACCTACTCCAACCAGGCGAAGGTCGACCTGCTCGGGGTGCCTCCCGAGCTGATCGAGCGCCATGGCGCCGTCTCGCCCGAGGTCGCCGACGCGATGGCGCGCGGCGCGCTGGAGCGCTTCGGTGCCGGAATCGGCGTCGGGATCACCGGGATCGCCGGCCCCGACGGGGGCACCGAGGAGAAACCAGTGGGCTACGTGTGCATCAGCGTCCTGGCGAGCGATGGGTCGAAGATCGCCCGCGACCCGGTGATCCCCGGCGACCGCAGCGAGATCCGCGACCGATCCTGCACGCTCGCCCTGCACCTGGTCCGGCGCCTGCTGCTCGGCGAGGACTTCCCGCTCTGAGGCCGCGAAGGCGGGAGTGGCGGTGAGCGAGCCCGAGCCCTTCGAGATCGAGGTCGGCGAGGCGGTCCTCGAGGACCTGCGTGAGCGCCTGGGCCGGACGCGCTGGCCCGCCCAGCCGCCCGGCACCGGGTGGGCGCACGGCGGCGACTACGACTACCTGCGGTCACTCTGCGACCACTGGGCGGGCGCCTATGACTGGCGCCAGATCGAGCGCGCCCTGAACGGGCTCTCCAATTGGCGATGGGAGGGGATGCACGTGATCTGGGAGCGAGCCCCGCTCGAGCCCCTGGGCGTCGCGGCCCCGGAGCGGCTCCCGATCCTGCTGATCCACGGCTGGCCCGGGGCCCCGATCGAGTTCCTCGACCTGGCGACGGCGCTGGTCGCCGCCGGTCATGACGTGGTGATTCCGTCGTTGCCGGGCTTCGCGTTCTCCGAGCCGCCGGCGCAGGCGCTCAACGTCGCCGGGGTCGCGACCCGGCTGCGCGAGCTCATGGCGGCGCTCGGCTACGGGCGCTTCGCGATCCAGGGCGGCGACTGGGGGGCGATCATCGGCGCGCGCATCGCGTTCGACGCCCCGGAGGTCGTGGCCGGCCTGCACGTGAACGCTCCCGGGGTGCTCCCGGTGCCCGGCGACCTGGCCGATCCGCCGCATGAGCGAGGCCGAGATCGCCTACGCCGAGCGGGCGCAGCGCTGGCGCCTGCGGGAGGGCTTTCACCTGCTGGCCCAGGGGACGGCGCCCGACGCGCTGGCGCCGGCGTTCAACGACTCGCCGGCCGGGCTGGCGGCCTGGCTGGTCGACAAGTACCGGCGCTGGTCGGACTGCGGCGGGGAGGTCGAGCGGCGGTTCACCAAGGACGAGCTCTGCGACTTCCTCACCCTCTACTGGGCCACAGCGACGATCGCTTCGTCGATGCGGCTCTACGCGGCCGAGGCGCGCGACCGCTGGCGGCTCGCCGCCGGCGAGCGGATCGAGGTGCCTGCGGCGGTCGCCGACTTTCCGGCCGAGCTCGTCCGCCCGCCGCGAGCGTGGACCGAGCGGGTGCTCGGCGACCTCCGCCGCTGGACCGAGTTCGACCGCGGCGGTCACTTCGCGGCCTTCGAGGAGCCGGAGCTGCTCGGCGACGACCTGCGCGCCTTCCTCGCCGAGCTGTGAGCGCCGCGGCGCGCATCGCCGTGCTCGCCGACACCCACATGCCGCGCGGACAGCGGCGCCTGGACGACGAGCTCCTGAGCGCCGTGCGGGCCGCCGACCTGGTGATCCACGCGGGTGACTTCTTCGGGCGCGAGGTGTACGAGGAGCTCGCCGAAATCGCGACGAGGCTGGTGGCGGTGCACGGCAACGTCGACGAGCCGCGCCTGCGCGAGCTGCTGCCCGAGCGGGCGCGGGTCGAGATCGCCGGGGTCACGATCGCGGTGATCCACGACGCCGGCCCGGCGCGCGGCCGGCTGGAGCGGCTGCGCGGGACGTTCCCGGACGCGGACGCGGTCGTCTTCGGCCATTCGCATCTGCCGCTGCACGAGCGCGCGGCCGGTTTTCAGATCTTCAACCCCGGAAGCCCGACGGAGCGCCGGCGCGCGCCGGAGCGCAGCTTCGGGGTCGCGGAGGTCGATGGAGGGCGGCTCGGCTTCCGCCACGTCTCGCTTTCGTGACGATCGTGGCGCCCAGTTGGCGCGCTGTGCGCGCCCCTAACGCCGCGAGGCAGCGTAGGTTGGCCCGGTGACCGATCAGCGGCCCAAGGCCAGCTCAGCGCGCCTGTTCATGGCCCTGGACCTGCCCGAGGACGTCCGCGGGGCGATCGCGCGCTGGCAGTCCGAGGCGCTGAGCGATCCCGCCCTGCGGCCGATGCGCCCCGAGGCGCTGCACGTGACCCTGTGCTTCTTGTCCTCGCATCCCGAGCAGGCGATCGGCCGGATCGCCGAGCTGCTCGGCCGGGTCACCCCGCGGCCGGTCGAGCTGCGCTTCGACCCCGAGGCGTCGGCGATGCCGAAGGGGAGGCCGCGGCTCTACGCGATCGGCGGCGCCAGCGAGAGCGCCTCGGCCCTGCAGGCCGAGCTCGCCGAGGCGCTCGCCGCCGAGCGCTTCTACAAGCCGGAGAAGCGGGGTTTCTGGCCGCACGTGACGATCGCCAGGGTGCGGTCCGAGCGCCTGCCGCCGGCCCCCGGAGAGCGTCGCGGCAGGAGCCGCCCACAACGGGTCAAGCGGGCGCCGAAACCGCTGCCGAAGCGGCTCACGGAGCCCTTCGGTGCCGTCCGGGTGGCGCTCTACCGTTCCGATCTCAAGCCGCAAGGAGCCGAGTACGAGCGCCTTGCCGGCGTCGACTTGCCTTCCCCGGAAGGGACCAGGACCCAAAAGAGGTGATCTAGAGATGGCGGATGCGACCAAGGCCGAGCTCAAGGCGGCCGACAAGGAGGCCCAGGCCAAGAACGCGGCCCTGCAGGCCGCGGTGACCCAGATCGAGAAGGACTTCGGTCAGGGCTCGGTGATGCGCCTCGGCGACAAGGGCCACGTCGACGTCGACGCGATCCCGACCGGCGCCCTGTCGCTGGACCTCGCGCTCGGAGTGGGCGGCGTGCCGGCCGGCCGGATCGTCGAGATCTTCGGCCCCGAGTCGTCCGGCAAGACGACCCTCGTCTACCACATCATCGCGGAGGCCCAGGCCCGCGGCGGAGTCTGCGCGTTCGTCGACGCCGAGCACGCGATCGACCCGGTCTACGCGAAGACGATCGGGGTCAACATCGACGAGCTCCTCGTCTCGCAGCCCGACTACGGCGAGCAGGCGCTCGAGATCGTCGACGTCCTGGTTCGCTCCGGGGCGGTCGACGTGGTCGCCGTCGACTCGGTTGCCGCGCTCACCCCGCGGGTCGAGCTCGAGGGCCAGATGGGCGAACAGCAGGTCGGCCTGCAGGCGCGGATGATGTCGCAGGCGATGCGCAAGCTCGCCGGCAACCTGAACCGGGCGAAGACCGTCTGCCTGCTCACGAACCAGATCCGCGAGAAGATCGGGGTCATGTTCGGGTCGCCGGAGACGCAGCCCGGTGGCCGCGCGCTCAAGTTCTACGCCTCGCAGCGGCTCGACATCCGCCGGATCGAGACGTTGAAGGAGGGCACCGAGGCGGTCGGCAACCGGGTCCGCGTGAAGGTGGTCAAGAACAAGGTCGCGGCGCCGTTCAAGCAGGCCGAGTTCGACATCACCTACGGCCTCGGGATCTCACACGAGGGCTGCCTGCTCGATCTGGCGCTCGAGCACGACCTGGTGCAGAAGTCCGGCTCGTTCTTCTCCTACGGCGAGCTGCGCCTCGGGCAGGGTCGCAACAACACCAAGCAGTACCTGGCCGAGAACCCGGATCTCGCCGCCGAGATCGAGGCGAAGCTGTTCGCCGAGCTCGGGGTCGAGCGCACCCCGGCGCCGCCGCGGGCGGTTCCCGAGCCGGCGGAGGCCGACCAGAGCACGGAACCGGCCGCGGCCGAGCCGGAGCGCAAGGCCGCCTGAAGCGCACGGATGTCCGAGCAGGCCTTCGAGCGGGCGCTCGAGGCGCTGGGGCGCCGCGAGCACACCAGCGGCGAGCTGCGCGAATGGCTCGCGGAGCGCGGCTTCGAGCGGGCGGCGGTCGACGAGGCGATCGAGCGCCTGATCGACTCCGAGGCGATCGACGACGAGCGGTTCGCCGCGGCCTTCGCGGCCGATAAGCGCGAGCTGCGCGGCTGGGGGCCGGAGCGCATCCGCGCGGCGCTGATCGCGCGCGGGGTCGAGCGCGACCTGATCGACGGGGCGCTCGCGGGCGACGGCCACGACGACCAGCTCGCCCGCGCGATCGCGCTGCTCGAGCGGCGCGGCGAGACCGCGGCCGACGAGCGCTCGCGCGCCCGGGCGGTCGCCTACCTGGCTCGGCGCGGCTACGACTCCGAGGTCGCCTACGACGCCGTTCGCGGGCTCGAGCGCCGGGCTGCCTGAGCCGCGGCCTGCCGCGCTTGCCAGATCAACGGTCCGGGTTTACGATCGGCGTGCGGCCGTTGCCGCCTCAATCACGCAAGCGAAGCAGCTGAAAACCGCTCCTCCACCACTATCGACTTGACCACCCAGATCCCAGAGGAAGACCACCGAGCGGCCTGAGGCGCCGCCCGGCCGCGCACCTCGCGCGGCGATGATCAGCAGCATTCGCGGGCGCGCTTGTGGCCGATGGTCGCGGCGGTCCGACGAACGGGCCGCCGACAAGCGGGATAGCGAACGGCCCCACCGCTGGGCCGCGGAGAGGATGCGATGGCCCAACGCGCGCTTTGGCTTCCCTGGCGGCGCGAGCGCTCCGCCGACCCCGCCCCGACCACCCCGGCCGACCCTGCAGTCGGCAACGGCACCGGGAGCGCCGCGGAGCTGCGCGCCCGGCGCGAGGAGATCGCGAGGATGGAGGAGCGCGCGCTGCGCGAGGCCGAGTCGCTCGGGGTCCAGCGCGCCGACGCCGAGCGGCGCACGCAGGCGATCGAGGACCGTGAGCGCAACCTCACCAAGGAGCTGGAGGAGCTGAAGCAGTCGAAGCGCGTCCAGCGCCGCGAGCTCGAGCGACTCTCGGGGCTGAGCGCAGCGCAGGCGAAGCAGCTGCTGCTGGCCGAGGTCGAGCAGGAGGCGCGCCACCAGGCCGGACTGCGGCTCCAGCAGATCGAGGAGGAGACGCGCGCCGAGGCCGAGCGCCGGGCGCGCAGCATCCTGTCGGTCGCCATGCACCGGATCGCGGCGAAGCACTCCAGCGAGTCGACCACGCGCCTGGTCGAGCTCCCCAACGACGAGATGAAGGGCCGGATCATCGGCCGCGACGGGCGCAACATCCGCGCGCTGGAAAAGCTCACCGGCGTCGACGTGATCATCGACGAGACGCCGTCCGCGGTCGTCCTGTCGAGCTTCGACGGGGTTCGGCGCGAGATCGCGCGCGAGACCCTCGAGCGGCTGATCGCCGACGGACGCATCCACCCGGCGCTGATCGAGGAGACCTATGAGCACGTCCGCGACGAGATCGACGTGCGGATCGCGGAGGAGGGGGAGCGGGCGGCGCTCGAGGCGCGCGTCAACGGCCTCGACCCGGAGCTCCTGCGCCTCCTCGGGCAGCTGCGGTTCCGGACCAGCTACGGCCAGAACGTCCTCGACCACCTGGTCGAGTGCTCACAGCTCGCGGCGCTGATGGCCGACGAGCTCGGCGCCTCGGTGGAGACCGCCCGCCGCGCCGCCCTCCTGCACGACATCGGCAAGGCCGTGACCCACGAGGTCGAGGGCCCGCACGCCCTGGTCGGCGGCAAGATCGCGCGGCGCCGCGGGGAGGCCGAGGCGGTCGCCCACGCGATGGAGGCCCACCACGGCGAGGTCGAGCCGCGCACGGTTGAGGCGGTGATCGTGCAGGCCGCCGACGCCGTCTCCGGGGCGCGACCGGGAGCGCGCGGCGACGCGCTCGAGCAGTACGTGGGGCGCCTGCGAGACCTTGAGGACATCGCCACCCGCCATCAGGGCGTCGAGCGCGTGTTCGCGATGCGGGCCGGTCGCGAGATCCGGGTGATCGTCGATCCGGGTGAGGTCGATGACGAGCGCGCGGCGCTGATCGCGCACGAGATCGCGACGGCCGTCGAGAAGGAGATCGAGTACCCGGGGAGGATCAAGATCACGGTGATCCGCGAAAGTCGTTCGACGAGCTATGCGAGCTGACCGGCGCCCGGTCGGGGCGCGGGGAGCGCGTCCGCGGCGGTGTTCTAGGATCCGCCCCCGATGATCCCCGTCGCCGAGCTCAATCACAGCGCCTTCTTCGTCCTGGGCCTCAGCCTGGTGGCGATCGCGCTCGTCGTCTCGTTCCTCGGACTGCGCTACGACAAGTTTCCGACCTCGCGCGCGGTCCTGGTCGGCGGCACGCTCGCGATCGCGCTCGTCGTCGTCGCGACGATGACCTTCGCGTGGCGAAACGCGGAGGACGAGCAGGACGCGCACGAGGCCGAGCTGGCCGCCGACGCGGCCGCGAACGAGGAGGCCGGCAACACCACGGAGGCCGACGAGGAGGTCGGCAGCGCCGCCGCCTCGCCCAGCACCACCACGAGCACCGCGACGACCGCGTCGGTCGACGGCGCCGAGGTGTTCGCGACCGAGGGCTGTACGGGCTGCCACACGCTCGCCGACGCGGGCTCGACGGCGACCACGGGCCCCGACCTCGACGCCGCCCTGAAGGGCAAGGACGAGGCCTTCATCAAGCAGTCGATCGTCGACCCCAGCGCCTTCGTCGAGCAGGGGTATCCGCCGAACGTGATGCCCACCAGCTACGGCACCTCGCTCAGCCCCGAGCAGCTCGACGCACTGGTCTCGTACCTCTCTCAGGTCACCAGCGGCAAGGGCTGAGCCCCCTTGACATAGCGCTTTCGGGTCGGGGAGGGTAGGAACCCCGGACTCGGAGGTGTCGGATGAGGCGTTGCAAGGTCGCCGCTGGGATCGTGCTCGGAATCGGGATCGCGACGGTCGCCGTGGCCGGCCCAGCCACCGGCACCTTCGCCGGGCACAACGGGCGGATCGTGTTCTCGCACTTCACCAGCTCGAGCCCGGCGCAGATCACGACGCTGACGCCGCGCGGACGTCACGCCCACGTGCTCACGGACTACCGGCGCGACGCCGTCGCGGCTGACGTCTCGCCCCGTGGCGGGCGGATCGCGTTCACGCTGATCGGCTCGCGGCGCGTCCCCGACAAGATCATCACGATGCGGATCGGCGGCGCCAACGCCCGCACGATCACCCACGGCTGCACCGGCCGGTGCCTGGGCGACGGCGAGCCCGCCTGGTCGCCCGACGGGAGCCGGATCGTCTTCAACCGCGCCTTCGCGCCGATCGTTAACGACAACGCGGACCACATCGACCTGATGATCATGAATCGCAACGGGACGCATCTGCGCACGCTGATCCACGACACCGGCAACGGCAAGCGCGACTTCGAGGCGGGCGGCTGGACCTGGTCACCCGACGGAACCCAGCTCGCGGGCACCTTCCAAGACCTCGACAGCCCGACGCAGGCGTCGGCGATCTTCACCGTCGAGCTCGACTCGCTCGACATCCACCGGATCACCCCGTGGCGGCTGAACGCCGGCAACCCCGACTACTCGCCCGACGGCCGCCGGATCGTCTTCAACTCCGCCTGGGAGGGACAGACGCACTCCAGCCTGTACACGATCGGCCCGACGGGACCGCCATGCGCCGGCTCAACCGCCCGGGGGCGAACTACACCTTCGGGCCCAAGTACAGCCCCTCGGGCAACCAGATCGTCTACATGGTCGCCGGGCGCCACACGACCTTCCATCTCGCGCGCCGGACGATCGGCGGCGAGGTGCGAAAGCGGATCACGCGGCCGACGATGCGCGGCTTCGACCCGGTCTGGGCGGCGCGCCAGTAGGCGAAACTCCCTTAGAGCCCATGGTTGGGCCACTCGGGCGTCTCGCCGCGCTTGAACGCCGAGGCGCCGATCGCGTGCGAGTCGCGGCGCCAGAACATCGACAGCGCCGCCTCGACCTCGTTGCGCAGCCGCTCCTCGTACGTCCGCCCGACGTTGCGGACCATCGTCTCCTTGTCGGTCCTGATCGCGCCCTGGGGCAGCGCCGCGATCTCACGGGCCAGCTCCAGCGCCCGCGGTAGCGCCTGTCCCTCGTCGACGACCTCGTTCGCGAGCCCGATCGCCAGCGCCTCCTCGGCGTCGACCGGGCGACCCGTGACGATCAGCTCCATCGCCTTCGCATACCCGACGACCAGCGGCAGGCGGACGGTCATCCCGTCGCCGGCGACGATGTTCCAGCGCCGCTCGAGGGCGCCGAAGACGGCGGTGCGCGCGACGATCCGGATGTCGGCGAGCAGCGCGTTCTCGAGCCCGGCCGCGACCGCCCAGCCGTTGACGGCGGCGATCACCGGCTTGAACACGTCGACGCGGCGGGTGTAGCCGCAGTCGCCGGCCGAGTCGTAGACGTGGGTGCGGAACTCGTCCCACTCCGGCCGGGGCCAGTCGGCGGCGTCCTGGAGGTCCCAGCCGGCGCAGAACGCCTCGCCGCGGCCGGTGACCACGAGCACGAAGGCGTCATCGTCGTCGCGGAAGCGCCGCCACGCGTGGTGGAGCTCCTCGTTCATCCGCCTCGAGACCGCGTTTCGCTGCTCGGGGCGGTCGTAGGTGAGCACCGCGACGTGGTCGTCGAGCTCGTAGGTGATCTGCTCGTACTCCATTCGTCCTCCTAAGATTGGCCGCGTGAGCGGGAAGCGCTACCACGTAACCACGTTCGGGTGCCAGATGAACGAGCACGACTCCGAGCGGATGAAGGGGATGCTCGAGTCACTCGGCTACGCGCCGGCCGCCGAGCGCGCCGACGCCGACCTGATCCTCTTCAACACCTGCTCGATCCGCGAGGCGGCCGACAACCGCTTCATCGCCCACCTCGGAGAGGCGAAGCGGCTCAAGTCCGAGAACCCCGAGCG
The DNA here is from genome assembly GCA_963781265.1 of uncultured Solirubrobacterales bacterium. Lineage (GTDB taxonomy): Bacteria > Actinomycetota > Thermoleophilia > Solirubrobacterales > 70-9 > WHSW01. The sequence continues at coordinate 104,454 of CAWAFH010000015.1, read as the reverse complement.
GGTCGTCGGGGTCGGAGGCTGCTGGGCCCAGTCGGTCAAGGACGAGGTCTTCGAGCGCTTCCCGTTCGTCGACGTCGCCTTCGGCCCGGGCCAGATCGCTCGCCTCGCCGAGTTCCTGACCTCGGACTCGCTCAGCGCGCAGGGCTACTTCGAGTTCGAGGGCTTCGCGGGCGACCTGCCGATGCGCCGCGAGCGCGAGTTCCAGGCCTGGCTGCAGATCTCGCAGGGCTGCAACTGCCGCTGCTCGTACTGCATCGTCCCCTCGACCCGCGGCCGCGAGCAGAGCCGCGACCCGATCGAGCTGGTCGCCGAGGCCGAGCGGCTCGCCGCCGACGGCGTCCGCGAGCTGACGCTGCTGGGCCAGAACGTGAACAGCTTCGGGCGCGACCTCGGCGAGCGCCGGACGAGCTTCGCCGAGCTGCTCGGGCGGCTCGACGCCGTCGACGGGATCGAGCGGATCCGGTACACCAGCCCGCACCCCAAGGACATGCGCGAGGACGTGATCCGCGCCCACGCCGAGCTCGAATCGGTCTGCGAGCACATCCACCTGCCGCTGCAGTCTGGTTCGACCCCGATCCTGAAGGCGATGCGGCGCACCTACAACCGCGAGCGCTACCTCGACCGAGTGGCGCTGATCCGCGAGCACGTGCCCGATTGCGCGCTGACCACCGACGTCATCGTCGGCTTCCCGGGCGAGACCGACGAGGACTTCGAGCGCACGCTCGACGTCGTCGAGCAGGTCGGCTACGACGGCGCCTTCACGTTCGTGTTCAGCCCGCGCCGCGGGACCGAGGCGGCGGCCCTCGGCGACCAGGTTCCGCACCCGGTCAAGCGCGAGCGGATGGAGCGCCTGGTCGAGGCCGTCCAGCGGCGCGCCCGCGAGCGCGCCCAGCGGTTCGTCGGGCGCCGGATGGAGGTGCTGGTCGAGGGCACCACGCGACGCGACGCGACGCAGCTGCGAGGGCGGGTGCGCCACAACAAGGCGGTCAACTTCGCCGGCACCGCGGCGGTGGGCGAGCTGGTCGAGGTCGAGATCGAGGCGGCCACCTCACAGACCCTGACCGGCCACGAGCGGCTGCTGAGCCGCGCCACCTAGCCCGGCCCGATGCGGGCGCTGGCGATCTTCGGCCCGACCGCGATCGGCAAGACCGGGATCGCGATCGAGGCCGCCGAGCTGCTGCGCGAGCGCGGGGAGAATCCGGTCGCGATCAGCTGCGACTCGATCCAGGTCTATCGCGGGCTCGAGGTCCTGAGCGGCGCCGCGACGCCGGCCGAGCGCGAGCGCCTCGAGCACCGCCTGCTCGGTGTCGCGGCGGTCGGCGAGGAGTTCTCGGCGGGCCGGTTCGCGAAGCTCGCCCACGCCGAGATCGACTCGCTGCTCGCCGAGGGCCGGCGCCCGATCGTCGTCGGCGGCACCGGCCTGTACCTGCGCGCCGCGCTCTCCGAGTTGGAGCTGCGACCGGCCGTCCCCTCTGAGGTCAGAGCGGCGGTCGAGGCCGACGTGGCCGCTCGCGGGCCGGCGGCGGTGCACGCCGAGCTCAGCCCGGAGCTTGCCTCCGGCGTCCACCCCAACGACGTCAAGCGGATCGTCCGCCTGACCGAGCTGGCGCGGCTCGGGATCGCCCCGCACGCGAGCGGCGACGGGATGTGGAGCCGGCGCCTGCGCGTCCCGACCTTGCTGGTCGGGCTGACGATCGAGCGCGATCTCCTGCGCGAGCGGATCGACGCCCGCGTCGACGAGATGATCCGCAGCGGCGCGCTCGAGGACGTCCGCAGCGCCGACGCGCGGGGCGCGTCGCGAACCGCGCGCGCTGCCATCGGGTTCGACGAGCTGCTCGCCGGTGACGTCGACGGGATGAAGCGTGCCCAGTGGCGCTACGCCCGCCGCCAGCTGACCTGGATGCGCCGGATGGAGGACGTCCGCGTGCTCGACCGCAGCGGTCGCAGCGACGCCGAGACGGCGGCGGAGATCGTGGCGCTGCTCGACTAGGGTGCCCGGCGTGCGGTTCGAGAAGTGGCAGGCGCTCGGGAACGACTACATCGTCGTCGAGGCAGCGGCGTTGCCGTGGGAGCTCACCGGGGCGCGGATCCGGCGGATCTGCGAGCCGCATCTCGGCGTCGGCTCCGACGGGATCCTGCTGCTGAGCGAGGCGGCCGACGACCGTCACGTCGCCGAGCTGCGGATCTTCAACCCCGACGGCTCGGAGGCGGAGCTGTCGGGCAACGGAGCCCGCGAGGCGGTGCTCTACCTGCGGGCGGCCGGCTGGACGGACGCCGACACGTTCACGATCCTGACCAAGGCCGGCGAGGTGACGCCGACGATCACCGGACCGAACGAGGTCTCGATGGCGCTCGGCCGCGCCTCTGTGACCTCGCCGTTCTACCCCGACGGGCCCGAGGACGGCAGCGGCACGGTCAGCTCGCGCGGGCGCGACTGGAACTTCCAGCACGTCGACGTCGGCAACCCGCAGTGCGTGATCGAGGTCGGCGAGAACCTCGAAGACCTAGATCTTGCCGGGCTCGGCCCGGCGATCGAGTCGAGCAAGCACTTTCCGCAGCGCACCAACGTCTCGTTCACGAACGTCGACGGCTCGACCGTGCGGGCGCGCATCTTCGAACGCGGGGTGGGGGAGACGCTCTCCTCGGGGACCGGCGCCAGCGGCGCCGCGGTCGCCGCGTTCCTCGGCGGCGCGCCGAGCCCGCTCACGGTCCGCTTGGACGGTGGCGACCTCACCGTCGAGGTCACGGAAGACCTCGCCGTCACCCTGATCGGAACGGCCTCGCGCGTCTATGTGGGCGAGCTCGACCCGGGCCTGGTCGAGGCGCTGGCGGGCTAGGAGCCGCGCCCGGACCGGCGTCGAGCGCCGCGCGGAGCGGTCTTCACGTCCGCCGGGCGGCCGGGGCGACGGTGGGGCTGGGCGGTGATGGCGAGAATGACGGAACGCATTGGATTCCCTTCGTAGTGGCTGCGTTCACCGTCTCAGGCGGCCCAGCGCGGCGCTGTGGCCTGCGTCACGGAACGTCCGTGACACCGCTCACTGAGGGTTCAACGCCGCGCGACCAGCAGCTCGGCGAGCCGCGCGGCGACGAACCCGAACGCGAAGTAGAGCGCCGGGAGCCAGAGCGCGACCCCGAACAGCGTGTCGGCCGAGGGCGCGTACTCGGCCAGGTCGAGCTCGACGATGACGATCTCGGCCAGCGGCCCGGCGACCGCGGCGACGAGGCCGCAGACGATCGCCGGGCGCCCACCGGCGAGCCAGCAGGCGACGATCACCGCGAGCGTGACGATCAGGGTCGTGGCCGGGCCCTCGGGCTGGTCGTAGACGAGCGCGGTGACCGCGTAGATCGCCAGCACGGCGGCGATCGCGCCGATGCCGACCCGCGGGTCGAACCCGGGCCGTGCCGGCCCCAAGCGGAGCCGCAACTCGCCCAGCGACGCCGTCGCGAGCCCGACGAGGACCGGGAACCAGAGCGCGCTCTCCCACACGAACGGGGTCGCATCGTCGAGGTAGGTGGTCGTTCCCGCCTGCACGTGGCCGGCGTCGCCGACCAGGCCGCCGACCGCACCGATCGCGAACAGGATTGCCAGCTCTCTCGCGGTCAACCTCACGACGGCGCCAGTATCGCCGCTTTGGGTAGCCTCCCGCGCCCGATGGCACTCACCGACCCCTCCAAGCGGCTCGAGGCGATCCCGCCGTACATGTTCGCCGAGCTCGAGCGCAAGGTCGCCGCGAAGCGGGAGGCCGGGATCGACGTGATCAGCCTCGGGATCGGCGATCCGGACAAGCCGACCTACCCGCACGTCGTCGAGGCGATGCGCGAGGCGGTCGCCGACCCGAGCACCCACCAGTACCCCTCCAACCGCGGCCGCGCCGAGTTCCGCGAGGCCTTCGCGTCGTTCTACGCGCGCCGCTTCGGCGTCGAGATCGACCCCGAGACCGAGGTGATCCCGGCGATCGGCGCGAAGGAGTGCATCTACAACCTCTGCTTCGCCTTCCTCGACCCGGGCGATGTCGCGCTCGCCTCCGACCCCGGCTACCCCGTCTACACCGGGGGCCCGGTGCTTGCGGGCGCCGAGGCCGTCGTGCTGCCGTTGGTCGCCGACCGCGGCTTCGCTCCGGACCTGGACGCGATCGACCCCGAGCACCTGCGCCGCGCGCGCCTGATCTTCCTGAACTATCCGAACAACCCGACCGGGGCGATCGTCCCCGACGGCCTCTTCGAGCGCGTGATCGAGCTCGCCCGCGAGCACGAGATCCTGGTCGTCCACGACAACGCCTACTCCGAGACCACCTATGACGGCTACGTCGCTCCGAGCTTTCTCGCGACCCCCGGCGCGAAGGAGGTCGGGGTCGAGGTCTTCTCGCTGTCCAAGGGCTACAACATGACCGGCTGGCGCTGCGCGGCGATCCTGGGCAACGCCGACGCGGTCTCCGCCTACTGGCGCCTGAAGACGAACGTCGACTCGGGCCTGTTCGAGGCCGTCCAGCTCGCCGGCGTCGCCGCGCTCGAGGGCTCGCAGCGGCCGGTCGAGGAGATGAACGAGATCTACGCCCGGCGGCGCGACCTCGTGGTCGGGGCGCTGCGCGAGATCGGCGTCGACGTCGCCGCGCCGAAGGGGACGATCTACGTCTGGGCGCCGGTCCCGGAGGGCCACACCTCGACCTCGTTCGCCGAGCTCGTGTTGGAGCAGGCGGCGGTCGTCGTGTCGCCGGGATCGATGTACGGCCCAAGCGGGGAGGGCTTCTTCCGGATCTCGCTGACCACTCCGGACGAGCGGATCAGCGAGGCCGTCGAGCGGCTGCGCGAGCACCTGGTCTGAGGTGGCCGAGCGCCGCCGGGCGCGGTCCGGCTCCGAGCTCGAAGGGCGCTACGGCTACTGCCGCGCCGTCCGCAGCGGCGACCGGGTGACCGTCGCCGGCACCGCGCCGGTCTGGCCTGACGGCAGCTGTGACCCCGATCCGGCGGCTCAGGCGCGGCGCTGCTGCGAGCTCATCGTGGCCGCCCTGGCCGAGCTGGGGGCGAGTCCCGAGGACGTGGTCCGCACCCGGATGTTCGTCACCGACGCGGCGATCTCGGCGCCCGTCGGGCTCGTCCACCGGGAGTTCTTCGGCGCCGCCGAGCCCGCGGCGACGATGGTCGTCGTCGCCGCGCTGCTCGACCCGCGCTGGCTCGTCGAGATCGAGGCGGAAGCCGAGCTTCGCAATCACTGTTAGGACTTGCTAACAATATGCTCCTCGAGCAGGACCGCTCCCGAGCGGGCGGTAGGGGGGAGATTCAAGGTCCTGCTGACACTTACCGAAGCAGATAACCGATGACCACTCTTGGCATAGCGCTCGCCCTCGCCTGCGCCGCAATGGCGAACCTGGGGATGTTGTGCAAGCACCGAGGCGCCTGCGAGGCCCCGGAGATCAACTTCCGCCGGCCGCTGCGGAGCGTCGGTGAGCTGTTTCGCTCGCGCTGGTGGACGATCGGCTTCGCCGTCGCCGCGGTGGCCTGGGTCCTGCACGTGGCCGCGATGGCGGTCGCCCCGCTCTCTCTCGTCCAGGCCGTGATCGCCGGCGGGCTCGTGCTGATCGCCTATCCGGCCACCCGCTACTTCGGGCACGCGCTGGGCGCGCGCGAGTGGCTCGGCCTCGGCCTCGCCGCCGCCGGTCTGGCGTTCCTCGCGGTCACCGTGCCGCACGCGCAGGAGAACGAGGGCTACTCGCTGCTGACCCTCGCCGGGTTCGAGGCGGTCACCGTCGGCGCCGGCCTCGCGCTGTTCGCCTCCGGCGTCCTGCGCCGCGGGAGCGTCTGCCACGGCGTCGTCCTCGGCCTCTCCTCGGGTCTTCTGATCGGGGTCTCGAACGTCGCGATCAAGGCGCTCACCGAGGCGATCGACCTCGGCGGGATGTCGGCGCTCGTCAGCCCCTGGACCGTGCTCGTCGTCGTCGGCGGGCTCGGTGCCTTCTTCGCCCTGGCCCGGGGGATGCAGCTCGGCGAGGCGATCCCCGTGATCGCCACCGCCTCGGCGTCTTCCAACTGCGCCGCGATTCTCGGCGGCGTCGTCGTCTTCGGCGATCCGATCGGCTCGAGCGTGTTCGAGGGCCTCGCCCGCGGGCTCGCGTTCGCCGCCGTGATCGCCGCCGCCGCGCTGATGCCGAGCGCCGGCGGGCACGCCCCCAGCGCCCGCCCGACCGCGGCCTGAGCAGCTAGAGCCGGCCCTCGGCGGAAAGCGTCTCGCGCATTCCGGCCTCGAGCCCGCGGGGCGAGTATCCGAGCTCGGCGATCGCCTTGTCCTGCTTGGCCCAGAAGGTGACGCCGTCGGCCGAGGAGATCAGCTCGCGCAGGTTCGGCGGCTGTCCCATCAGCTTGCCGACCAGCGGGCCGGCGGGGGTGAGCAGCTTCAGCGCCCGGGTGGGCATCGCGCGGGAGGGCGGCTTGCGGTCGGCGACCCGGCCGACCGTCGCGATCAGCTCGCGCATCGTCGTGATCTCGCCGCCGAGCACGTAGGACTCCCCGAGCTCGCCGCGGTCGAGCGCCAGCAGGATGCCGTCGGCGACGTCCTCGACATGGGCCATGTTCATCCCGAGCTCCGGGAAGGCGATCATCGGCATCTTGCCGTCGAGGAACTGATGGATCTGAGTGCCGATGGCGGAGTGGTCGTCGGGACCGTAGACCCCGCCCGGCTGCACGATCACGCACGGCAGGCCCTCGTCGGCGATCAGGCGCTTGGCAATCCGGTGGGCCTCGTACTTGGTCTGCTCGTAATAGGACGTGAACTCGCGCCCCGGGTGCTCGTAGGTCTCGTCGACGACCTCGCCGTGGGTGTTGCCGAACGCTGCGACGGTGGAGATGTAGACGACCCTCGGCGTCTTCGCGGCGAGGGCGGCGCGCAGAACGCGCTCGGTCCCGAGGACGTTCGCCTCGTACATCGCCCGGTGCTCGCTCTCGGGAATCCCCACCTCGTACACCGCGGCGCCGTGGATGACCGCGTCGACCCCCTCGATCCCCTCGGCGATCGCGGTGTCGTCGCCGAGGTCGCCGACGACCAGCTCGCAGCCGAGCTGCTCGAGCTCGGCGCCCTTCGCGGTCGAGCGGACGAGCGCGCGGACGTCGTCGCCTCGCGCGCGCAGCTTGCGGGCCACATGACCCCCGATGAAGCCGGTGCCCCCGGTGAGGAATACCCTCATCTGCGTGCGCAGACTACCGGGGATCGCATGCGCGGCCGCGCTCGCCGTCGTCATCGCCGGTGTGCCGGCCGGGGCGTCGGAGCCGCGCCGGACGCTGCCGGCGCGAAGCTTCGCGTTCGCGATCGGCAACGGCGACCGTGACGCCGAGCGCGAGTCGGTCGCCGACGCCTGCTCGGTCGGGGCGCTCCCTTACGTCGGCGACATCGGGCTGACCGCGCGCCGGCTGCCGAGCCCGCCGCTCGCCTGTCGCTGAATCGCCAAACCGTCCAGAAACGGCGCCCGGGCTGGCCCCGGCCGGTGAGCCGCCGATCTCCGGGGCATGGGTCTCGGGGGCGGCAGGAAGCTCGATCGCGCCGGCGCGGTGTTCGCGACGCTCGCGGCGCTGCTCGCGTTCGCCGCCCTGGCGCTGCTCTTCGCGCCGGCGCGCTCGGGCATCGAGCAGGCCCGGGCCGCCGCGCCGGTCGCCGGCGCGACGCCGCCGTCGGAGCGGCTCGACCTGCTCGCCAGGCCCGAGCCCAAGCGGCCCCCACGCGCTGAGGCCGACGAGGACCGGGGCCTCGGCCAGGTGCGCAACGCCGCCGGCGAGCCGCTCGAGGTCAGCGGCGCGTGCGAGGACAACCTGGAGCTCGCCGCGAAGCACGGCCTCACGCTGCCCGCCGGCTGGGACATGCGCTGCGTCGGTCCGGCGCTCGACTGGGACGGCAACTCGCACTGGGGCGTCACCTGCCCGTACGACAGCTGCCCGGAGCCCGGCGACCACTACGTCTCGATCTCCAACCCGACCTACTACGTGATCGCCCACGAGCTCTGTCACGCGAACTACGGCAACGACGAGCTGATGGCCGACTCCTGCGCCGCCGAGCACGGCGCGTCGCTCGCAACGAGCCCGTACCAGTAGGCGCTCGGGCGAGCGTCGGCGCTCGCCTTACACTCACAGGATGAGCTCGAACGGCGCCTCGAGCGCGACGACGAACGGTTTCGAGGCGGGCGTCCGCAACGCCCGCGCGCGCCAGCGTGCCGTCGCGATCGGCGTCGCGCCGAAGGCCCCCGGGGAGGGGGATGACGAGCTCGCCGAGCTGAAGGAGCTGCTGCGCACGGCCGGCGTCGCGACCGCCGGCGAGATGCTGCAGGTGCGCGAGGCGCCCGACCCCGACCGCTACTTCGGCCGCGGCAAGCTCGCCGAGCTGAAGGCCGAGATCAAGCGCACCGGCGCCAACCTGGTCGCCTGCGACGACGAGCTCGCGCCGCGCCAAGAGCGCAACCTCGAGGCGGCGCTCGACGTCCCCGTGATCGACCGCACCGCGATCATCCTCGACATCTTCGCCGACCACGCCCATTCGGCCGAGGGCAAGCTCCAGGTCGAGCTCGCCCAGCTCGAGTACAACCTGGCGCGGATGCGCGGCCTGTGGACGCACCTCGAGCGCCTGGGCGCCGGGCGCATGGACGGCGGCATCGGCACCCGCGGACCGGGCGAGTCGCAGATCGAGACCGACCGCCGCCTCGCTCGCGACCGGATCTCGGCGCTGCGGCGCCGTCTCGTCCGCGTCGAGCAGAATCGCGGCGTGATGCGCGCGCGGCGCGAATCGGCCGCCGTGCCGGCGGTCGCGCTCGCCGGTTACACGAACGCCGGCAAATCGACCCTGCTGAACGCGCTCACCGGCGCGGGGGTCAGCGTCGGCGAGCGGCTCTTCCACACCCTCGACCCGACCACCCGCGCCTACGAGCACGACGGCCGCCGCTACCTGGTCACCGACACGGTCGGGTTCATCCGCAAGCTCCCTCATCAGCTGGTCGAGGCGTTCAAGGCGACGCTCGAGGAGACCCGCATCGCCGACCTGATCGTCCATGTGGTCGACGGGTCCGATCCGGCCCCGGCGCGCGCCGAGGCCATCGCCGCGGTCGACTCCGTGCTCGACGAGATCGGCGCCGGCGAGCAGCCGCGCCTGCTCGTCTACAACAAGCTCGACCTGCTCGATGACGAACAGCGCCGCGAGCTGCTCGTCGGCGAGCCCGACGCGATCGGCGTCTCGGCGGCGAGCGGGAGAGGGGATCGACGAGCTTCGCGACCGGATCGAGCGCGCCTTCGAGGAGACGCTGCGCGAGGTCGAGCTGCTCGTTCCCTACGAGCAGGGTGGGCGGCTCTCGGAGCTCTACGAGCTCGCCGGCAACGTCGAGCGGCGCGAGCGCGCCGACGGAGTCCGCGTCTCGGCGCGGATCCCGGCAGCGCTCACGCACCGGTTCGCGGAGTTTGCGGTCGGGCCCGACGGCGCCCCGACCGACGCCGCCTGAGCGCCGCTAGGCTCGCGCCGTGGAGGTCGGCTTCATCAGGCTCGATCGGGCGGCGCGGATTCCGCAGCGCGCCAACGAGGGCGACGCCGGCCTCGACCTGCACGCGAGCGAAGCGGCGATGCTCGAGCCGGGCGCCCGGGCGTCCGTGGGCACCGGGCTCGCGGTCGAGATCCCGGCCGGGCACGCCGGGCTGGTGCTGCCGCGGTCAGGGCTCGCGCTGCGCCACGGGATTGCGCTCGTCAACGCGCCCGGCCTGATCGACTCGGGCTATCGCGGCGAGCTGCGGGTGCTGCTTCTGAACACCGACGCGGAGGCTCCGTTCGAGATCGCGCCCGGCGACCGGATCGCGCAGCTGGTGATCGTCGCGGTCGCCGGCGTCGTCCCGATCGAGGCCGCGGAGCTGAGCGCCACGGCGCGCGGCGACGGCGGGTTCGGTTCCACGGGCCGCTGAAGCCCGCCGGTGGCGCGGCCCGACCGGATGCGAGCCCGGCCCTAGTCGCGCAGCGCGGCGGCCCGGGCGCTGGCGTGGGCCGCCGCCTCGAGCTCGTCGTCGAGGGGCTCGAGCTGCGGGACCTCCCCGCCGGCCGCGCGGGCGAGCGCCAGCGCGATCAGATGGTCGGCGAGCGGCGCGTTCTTGGGCAGCAGGGGGCCGTGGATATAGGTCCCGAACACCCCCTCGCTACGGACTCCCTCGCCGCCGTCGGAGCCGTTGTTCCCATGTCCGCGGATCACTCGGCCGAGCGGCTCGACCCCGGGGCCCAGGCGGGTGCGCCCCCCGTGGTTCTCGAACCCGGCGACCTCGAGCCGCCGGCCCGCGCCCAGGTCGGCCTCGATCACCACGTTGCCGATCAGCCGCGCGCCCGGCTCGCGCACGGTCTCGAGGTCGACCAGCCCGAGCCCGCCGATCCGGCGCTCGCCGAGCTCATAGCCGTGGCCGAGCAGCTGATAGCCACCGCAGACCGCGAGCACCACCGCCCGGTCAGCCACGGCGGCGGCGAGCGCCTCGCGCTTGGTGGCGACCATGTCCTCGGCGACGAGCTCCTGGTCGCGGTCCTGGCCGCCGCCGATGTAGATCAGATCGTGGACCCCGGGATCGAAGCCCTCGCCGGGCCCGGCGGTCGCGTGCTCGAACTCGATCCCGCGCCATTCGCAGCGGCGGCGCAGAAAGAGGATGTTGCCGCGGTCGGCGTAGATGTTCATCTGCTCCGGGTAGAGCGCCAGGACGCGCAGCTTCATCCGGTCGCCTCCAGGACGCAGACGACCGAGCCGACGTGGTCGGCCGTCGGCTCGATCGCGATCCGCTCGCGCGGCCGCAGGCCCGCCGGCGCAGCCTCCTCCTCGAGCCGCCCGGGGCTGAGCTCGGCGAGCCGGATCGCGTCGGTGGCCTCCGTCAGCTCCCCCGCCGGCGAGACGATCTGGCGCAGGCGACGGAGCTCGAACCCACCCGCCACGGCGGCGACCTCGAGCGGCAGGCTCGAGTAGACCCAGCCGTCGATCTCGCGCACGTCCGGGAGCAGCCCGGCGCCCGGGGTCGTCTCGACCTCGCGCGCGTCCTCGGCGAGCAGCGCCGCCGCGAAGGTGCCGCCGGGGCGCAGTCCCTCGGCGATCGCCCCCAGCAGCCGGCCGCGCTCCGACGGGCCGTCGAGCAGGTGCATGAACTGCATCGGCGCCAGCACGGCGCCGAACTCGCGGCCGAGCGCGAGCTCCCGCGCATCCGCGCACACCGTCTCAACCTCCAGCCCGGCCGCCGCGGCGCTCGCCCGGAGGTCGTCCAGCAGCTCGCGCGAGCGGTCCAGCGCGACCACGTCGACGCCGGACCTCGCGAGCTCGATCGCGACCCGGCCGCCGCCTGCCCCGAGTTCGAGCACCGGGCCACCCGCCGCGCGGCTGAGCTCGACCCAGGTCGCGAGGTCGGCGGCGTAGGCCCCGCACTCGACCTCGTGCCAGATCGCCTCCGTGGTGCGCACGCTGGTCACCGCCAGAACTCCTTCGCCAGCCCGCGCTCGGCGAGCAGGGTGCGCAGCTCGATCAGCGCCGTGTAGGTCGGCAGGGCATAGAGCGGGCCCGCGGCCTCGTCGACGGCGCGATCGAAGGAGCGCTCGATCGATTCCTCGACCACGAGCGACGCGGGGTCGACGCCGGCGTACTTGAGCCGCACCGCCATCTCCGGCGCCCGGGTCCCGGAGCAATGGACGCGGCCCGCGCTCGCCGCGAGCAGCTCGAAGTCCGCGTCCCAGACCCAGGAGACGTCGCGGCCGTCGGCGATCCGGTCGTTGAGCGCGATCCAGAGCTCGAGCGGGCGCTCGCGGCCCTCGAGGCGCAGGGTGCGGATCACCTCGTTGGCGCCGGCCGGGTTCTTGATCAGCAGGATCGAGACCGGCGTGCCGCGCACCTCGATCGTCTCGACGCGCCCGAACACGGCCTCGACCCTTGAGAGCGCCTCGATCGCCGGGTCGAGGCCGATCCCGAGGCGCAGGGCAGCCGCGAGCGCGGCGAGCGCGTTGTAGACGTTGTAGAGGCCGGGCAGGGGCAGCTCGAGCGTCGCCTCGCCCGACGGGGTCGCGATCCGCGAGCGCGATCCCCGCATCCCGAACAGCTCGATCGCGGTCGCCGCCACCTGCGGGCTGGGCCGGTCGGCGCCGCAGTTGGGACACGCGTAGTGGCCGAGATGGCCGACGAAGGCGCACGCGTACGCGTAGGGGTGCCCGCAGCGGCGGCAGTGCTTGGCGTCGAAGGCGTGCTGGAGCTCCGGCAGGGCCTGGGAGGCGTCCTCGATCCCGAAGTAGGTGACCCCGTCGCGCGGGCGCAGCTCGTGGTCGCGTCCGAGGTCGGCGACCAGCGGATCGTCGGCGTTGAGCACGTAGCCGCCCGAGCGCCCGGAGACCATCCGCGCCCACTCGTCGGCGAGGTGCTCGAGCTCGCCGTAGCGGTCGAGCTGGTCGCGGAACAGGTTGCCGAGCACGATCAGCTTCGGATCGAGCTCGGCCGCGATCCGCGGCAGCCACGCCTCGTCGACCTCGAACAGCCCCTCGGCGCCCCGCTGTTCGAGCAGCGCGGTGGCGACGCCCCAGCTCATGTTCGACCCGGCCCGGTTGTGCACCGGATCGCGGCCGGCGGCGCGCATCGCGGCGGCGAGCATCCCCGCGGTCGTGGTCTTGCCGTTGGTGGCGCTGATCACGGTCGAGCCCGCCTCGAGCCCGGCGCCGAGGCGGCTGATCGCGTCCGGCGCGAGCCTCAACAGCAGGCGCCCCGGCAGGGTCGTGCCTCCGCCGCGGCCGCTGCGGCGGCTCAGCGCCCCGGTCGCTCTGGCGACGCCGAGCTTGGCGCGAAAGCCCGGCCCGCGCCCCGCGGCGCTCATTCGGGGACGATCACGCGCAGGGCGCGCGGCAGCACGCGGACGGTCGCGGGAAGGTCCGCGATCGGGTCGCCGTCGGCGTAGACGGCGAACGGGCGGTCGGCCTCGATCCGGACCTCGGCCGCCCGCGCGACGCTGACCTCGGGGTTGGCGACGTGCCTGCCGTCGAAGACCTTCGGCAGGTTGAGCAGGAAGTGCACCTTGCCGGCCTCGCCGGTCGTGACCACGTCCAGCAGGCCGTCGTCGAGCTCGGCGTCGGGCGCGATGAACATGCCCCCGCCGTAGGCCTTGCTGTTCGCCGCGGCGACGGAGTACCCCCGCAGCTCGTGGCTGACGCCGTCGAGGGTGATCGTGAAGCGGGCCGGCTTCCACGCGATCAAGGCCCGCAGCGCGGCGTAGGCGTACACGAGGTTGCCGCGGATCCACTTCGCCTCGTTGGCGATCCGGTTCGCGTCGGAGTCGAAGCCGCAGCTGGCGATGCAGAGGAACCGCTTGCCGTTGATCTCGCCGACGTCGATCCGGCGGCTGTGACCCGCGGCCAACGCCGCGACCGCCGCGTCGACGTCCTCGGGGATCCCCAGCACCCGCGCGAAGTCGTTGCCGCGCCCGCCGGGGATCACACCGAGCGCGGTCTCGGAGCCGGCGAGCGCGCCGCCGACCTGCCCGATCAGCCCATCCCCGCTGATCACCACCGGGATCTCGCCGGCCGCGGCGGCCGCGAGGGCCTCGTCGCAGCCGTGCGCGAGGCCGGTGGTCATCACCGTGCGCTGCTCGAGCCCCGCCGCGGCCATCGCCGCCTGCACCCGAGGCAGCAGCTCGCGCGCGCGCCCGGCGCCCGCGGACGGGTTGACGAGCAACAGGAAGCGGCCGGCGCCGGGCGCTGGGGCGGTCATCGCGCGCTGAGCCTACCCACGGCCTGGCGGGCGATGAAGTAGGTGCCGCGCCCGGCGACCCCGTCGTCGACCGGGTCGATGCCATGACGGCGAAAACCGCGCGTGAGCACGGACGCCGGGGTGTAGAAGGGGGTGGAGGAGCCGCCCGTGGCGACCGAGATCACATGGCCGCCCGGGCGCAGCACTCGGGCGATCTCGCCGAAGAAGGGCGGCACGTTGACCATGGTCACCAGGTCGAACGACTCGTCCTCGAAGGGCAGGTCGGCGGCGTCGGCGACCTTGAAGGCGATCCGGCCCTCGGGGTCGAGCCCGACCTTCTCGCGCGCGAGCCGGATCATCTCCGGCGAGAGGTCGACGCCGCGCACGCGCGCGGTCGGGTACTCGCGGGCCAAGAACAGGGCGCCCTCGCCCGTCCCCGTGCCGAGGTCGAGCACGCGCTCGGGCGCGGGGGCGACCTGTGCGGTGGCGGTCGCGAGCGCCTCGAGGTGGTCCACCGAGCCCGCACCCGTGCGCTGGTCCCACCCCTGCGCCGCCCCGTCGAAGAAGCCCTGGATCGGGCGCCTCAGCACCGGCCACAGCCACGGCGCGTGCGCCACGGAGGCGTTCAGCGCCCGGCCGATCAGCCTCGTGCGCGTCGGGATCTGGGTGGAGCGCTCGCTCACGCCGCCATGATCGCAAGCGCCGCCGCACCCCCGCGGGCCGTCGCGACCATCCTCTAGCCTGCGGCCGATGTCCAGCCAGGCCCGCACCCGGCTGATCTTCCTCGGCGCGATCGTCGTCGCGGCAATCGTGGGCGTCGTGATCGCGACCTCCGGGGGCGACGACGACTCGACCGCCTCGTCGACGACGGCGGCATCGGGCGACTGCGCCGAGGTCGACGAGCCGCCCGCGAAGAAGGACCAGTTCAAGCGCCCCGAACAGGTGCTCAGCAAGGGCGCGGCCGCCGTGGCCACGGTCGAGACGAGCTGCGGCACGTTCACGATCGACCTCGACACCAAGGGCTCGCCGAAGACGGCGAACTCGTTCGCGTTCCTCGCCGAGCAGGGCTTTTACGACGGGACGATCTTTCATCGCATCGCGCCCGGCTTCGTGATCCAGGGCGGCGACCCGACCGGCACCGGTACCGGCGGACCCGGCTACACGGTGACCGAGCCACCGCCTCAGGACACGACCTACAAGAAGGGCCTGGTCGCGATGGCGAAGACGGCGGTCGAGCCGCCCGGGGCCTCGGGCAGCCAGTTCTTCGTCGTCACGGCGCCCGCCGATGCGGGCCTGCCGCCGGACTACGCGGTGCTCGGCGAAGTCGCCGACGGCATGGACGTGGTCGAGACGATCGGCAAGCTCGGGGACCAGTCCGAGCAGCCGACCCAGGTGGTCACGATCGACAAGGTGACGATCGACGCGGGCTGAGCGAGGCGACCGCCTCGCTACGCTCGCCCGGATGTCCAGAATCGAGATCGGCGACCAGGCTCCGGAGTTCGCGCTCGCCGGAACCGGCGGGCGGACCTACAGGCTCAGCGACTACGGCGGGCGCTGGGTCGTGCTCGCCTTCTACCCGGGCGATTTCACGCCGGTCTGCACGCGCCAGTTCTGCTCGTACCGCGACGCGGCCGACCACCTCGACGACCTCGACGCCGACGTCCTCGGGATCTCGCCGCAGTCGGTCGACTCCCACGAGCGCTTCATCGCCGAGCACAAGCTGACGGTGCCGCTGCTCGCCGACCCGGATCACGAGACCGCGCGCGCCTACGGTGTCGTCGCCCCCGGCGGACTGGTGCGGCGCTCGATCTTCATCGTCGACCCCGACGGAATCGTCCGCTACCGCCATGTCGCCCTGCTGGGGCTCCGATACAAGGACGTCGAGCACCTCGCCTCCGCGCTCTCGCTCGCCCGCGACGCAGCCGGCGCCCGGTGAGCGAGCCGGCGCACGCGCTCGAGTTCAGCGGCCCGGCAGGGGTGCTGCGTGGCGAGGCAGCAGGCGAGCCCGGGGCTCCCCCGATCGCCCTCCTGCACGGGCTGACGGCCTCGCGTCGCTATGTGACGCATGGCTCGCGCGTGCTGGTGCGGAAGGGCTTCCGGACCCTCGCCTACGACGCCCGCGGCCACGGCGACTCGGACCCGGCGGCGGCCGGTCACGGCTACGGCTACCCGGACCTCACCGAGGACCTCGCGGCGCTGCTCGACGCGGAGGCACCCGGGCGCCGCTGCGTGCTCGCCGGTCACTCGATGGGAGCCCACACGCTGACCGCTCTGACGCTCGCCGACCCCGACCGGGTCGCGGCGCTCGTCGCGATCGGTCCGGCCTGGATCGGGGTGCCGCCCACCGAGGAGTCGCTCCGCCACTGGGACGCGCTCGCCGATGGGCTCGAGTCCGGTGGGGTGGAGGGGTTCATCGCCGCCTACGACGACGGCCTCGACCCGCGATGGCGCGACACGATGCTGCGGATCGCCCGCGAGCGGCTCGGACGCCACCGCCACCCGGCCGCGGTCGCCGAGGCGCTGCGCCAGGTGCCGCGGTCGAGTCCGTTCGACGACCTCGCCGAGCTCGAGCTGCTCGACGTGCCCGCGCTCGTCGTCGCGAGCCACGACGAGGCCGATGGCGGGCACCCGTACGCGGTCGCCGAGGCGTGGTCGGAGCGCCTCCCGAACGCCACGCTGGTGAGCGAGGAGCCGGGGGAGTCGCCGCTCGCCTGGCAGGGTGGCCGCCTCTCGCGGCAGATCGCCGACTTCTGCGCTCGCCCGGAGGTCGCCGCCCGCCTCGCCGCCTAAGCGCCGTCCGCAGGCCGACGGGCGGATTTCGCTATACAGCGCAACGTTTTCAACCCGTCGGCGCGTGGGGGCCCGGGGCTAGCGGTTCTCGCGGCGATGGACGAGGCGCAGGCCCGACCAGGTCGCGTCGATGGCGCAGACCTTGTTGTCGACCAGGCCCAGCGCGAGGCCGAGCTCGCGGACGACGTCCTCGGTCAGATCGGTCGGCACGCCCGAGGCGCGCTTCGGCCAGGCGATCCAGAGGCCGCCGGCCGGAAAGATCGTCGTCGAGAGCGCCTCGAGGCGACGCTCGAGCCGGGCGCGATGGCGAAAGAAGGCGACGACGACGTCCAGCGAGCCGGTCGCTCGGCCGCGGACGGTGACCGCGTCGGGCAGCTCGCCCAGCGCAGCGGCGAACTCCGGCGGGGCGCCCGCGAACGCGACCGTCGAGCCCTCCTTGATCCCGAGTTTGCGCGGCAGCGGAGTCCCCGAGTAACCCGACATCGCCCCCAATCTATGCTGTCGGGCGTGCCAGACGACGGAGCAGCGATCCATTACACGGCGGTGCAGCGCGGCACGCCGGTGTACGCGGCCGACGGGACCGTGGTCGGAACCGTCGACCAGGTGGTCGACAACTACCGCGAGCACATCCTCGACGGGATCGTGATCGCGACCGACGGGCATGGCCTGCGCTTCGCCGACGCCCCCGAGGTGGCGCGCACGGCCGAGCGCGGCGTCACCCTGACCATCGCCCCGGAGTCGGTCGCAAACCTGCCGCCGCCCGAGAGCGGCGCCGGCACCTTCAGCGCGAACGTTCGCTCCGGGAGGCTCGGCAAGCTGTTCGGGCGCGCCTGGAAACGCGATTAGCCGCAGATCACGGGGGGTACGGACGAGAACGTGGAGCCGGAGGCCGCCAGAGTCGAATTCTCCTTGCCCGCGGTCGCCGCGAACGTCCCCCTGGTGCGCCACGCGCTGAGCGGCCTCGCCGAGGCGCTCGAGATGGGGCCCGCCGAGGTCGCGGACCTGAAGACCGTGGTCACCGAGGCGTGCATGAACGTCGTCGCCCACGCCTACGACGACAACGAGGCCGGCGTCCTCGACGTCGACGCCTGGCCTGACGACGGCTGCCTGATGGTCCGGGTGCGCGACTACGGCGCCGGGATCCGCCCGCTGGCCGACGTCGAGCACCGCAGCCTCCGCCTGGGCCTGCCGCTGATCGCGGCGCTCACAAGCAGCTTCGAGGTCAGCGGCGCCCCCGGGCACGGAACCGAGGTGCGGATGAGGATCCCGTTCGGTCCCAGCTCCAACGGCGTCCCCGAGGCCCCCGAGGCGCTCGACGAGACGAGGATCTCGCTGCCGGCCGGCGAGCTGCTCGCCCCGATCCTCTCGCGGGTGATCTCGATGTTCGCGACGCGGGCCGACTTCTCGGTCGATGAGCTCTCCGACGCCGTGCTGCTCAGCGACGCGATCTCCGCGAACGGCGAGCTCAGCTTCCCCGACGGGACCGCGCGCCTCGCGGTCTCCGAGCAGCAGGGGTCGTTCGAGGTCCGCGTGGGCCCGCTGGAGCCGGGAGCGGCACGGCGGCTGCTCGACGGGATGCGCCTGCCGGCCATCGACGCCTCGCTGGAGAGCCTCGCCGACGAGGTCCGGATCGACGCGGTCGACGACGGCGAGTTGCTCGCGATCCGGATCGGCAAGCCGGGCTGATCAGGCGCCGTCGGGCTCGTCGACGGCCGCCGCGTCGCGCAGCTTCGCGACCGCCCGCCTGAGAATCCGCGAGACGTGCATCTGCGAGTAACCGACCTGCTCGGCGATCTTCGACTGCGTCAGGTCCTCGGCGAAGCGCAGCCGGAGGACCTCGCGCTCGGTGTCGTCGAGGACATCGGCGCCGACGTCGATCGTGACCCGGTCCTCGACCAGCTCGTATCCCGGGTCATCGGCCCCGATCCGCTCCGCCATCGGCGCCTCGTCGCCGGGCTCGGTCCCCGGGGTGGGGCGGTCGAGCGAGACCATCCGCCGCGCGGCTCCCGCCTCGAAGGCCTCGAGCACGTCCGACTCCGAGGTCTCGAGCAGGTCGGCGATCTCCGCCACGGTCGGCGAGCGCTCGAGCTCGTGGCTGAGCTTGGTGATCGCATCCTCGACCGCGCGAATGCTCTCCTGCAGCCCGCGCGGGACCCGCAGCGTCCAGACCCGGTCGCGGAAGTGGCGGCGCAGCTCCCCGAGGATCGTCGGCCCGGCGAACGCCGCGAACGGAACCCCGCGCTCGGGGTCGAAGCGCTCGAGCGCCGAGACGAGCCCGAGGCTTGCGACCTGGACCAGGTCGTCGGAGGGCTCGACCCCGCCGCTGTAGCGCATCGCGAGGCTGCGGGCGAAGGGCAGGAAGCGGCGGACGATCTCCTCACGGGCGTTCTCGTCGCGGGTGCGGGCGTACTCGCTGAGCAACTCGGCCTCCGCCGCGAGGGCGTCGGTCGGCCCCCCCGGCGGCGGCAGGTCCCCTGGTCGTCTGCGCTGGCGTCGCTGTTTGCTCATCCCGTCGAGGCGCAAGATAGAGCCCGGAGTTCGGCGACCCCGAGCCTCGCTCCCGGAAACCCCCGGAAATAAGACGAGGGCCCAGGTGGGGGGTGACCTGGGCCCTCGAAGTGCCCTCCCGCGCAGCGAGCGCATGCAGGGCTTGGCCCGCGGTTACCCGCGACCCATGCATCCAAACCTTCCAGAACCCCCACAAAGCGAAATCCCTGCAATCGCTGTACAACCAGGGCATCGAAGCGGCTCGCAGGCAGGCAGGTGGGATGAGCGACGCGGTGATCCGAACCGAGGCGCTGACCAAGGACTACGGCCAGGGCCATGGCCTCTTCGACCTCTCGCTCGAGATCGAGCGCGGCGAGATCTTCGGCTTCCTCGGCCCCAACGGCTCCGGCAAGTCGACGACGATGCGGCTGCTGCTCGACCTGATCCGCCCGAGCGGCGGCTCGGCGAGCCTGCTCGGGCTCGACAGCCGCCGCGACAGCCTCGAGATCCGCAGGCGGGTGGGCTATCTGCCCGGCGACTTCGCGCTCTACCCGAAGCTCGACGGCGCGGCCATGCTCGACTACCTCGCGGAGCTGCGCGGCGGCGTGGACCGCGGTCTGCGCGATCGCCTCGCCGCGCGCTTCGACGCCCAGCTCGACCGGCCCGTACACGAGCTCTCGACCGGCAATCGCCAGAAGCTCGGCCTGATCCAGGCGTTCATGCACGAGCCGGAGTTGCTGATCCTCGATGAGCCGATCGCCGGCCTCGACCCGCTCGTGCAGCAGAGCTTCCACGCGCTGCTGGCCGAGGTGGCGGCAGCGGGGCGGACCGTGTTCCTGTCGTCGCACACGCTCTCCGAGGTCGAGCGGGTGGCCGACCGGGTCGCGATCCTGCGCCGCGGCCGCCTCGTGGTCGTCGATTCGTTGGAGAACCTGCGCGCGATCGCGATCCAGCGGCTCGAGGTCGAGTTCACGCACGGCGGCCCCGAACCGGAGGCGATCAGGGCGCTGCCCGGGGTCCGCAGCGCCGAGCGTGAGGGCAACCACCTGCTGGTCGCCTTCGAGGGCTCGGTCGATCCGCTGCTGAAGGAGATCGCCAAGCACGAGGTGCGTGCGCTCCGCAGCCGCGACGACGATCTCGAGGAGATCTTCTTGCACTACTACCGCGAGGAGCGCGAGGAATGAGCGGCCCGACCTTTGCCCTCGCGGTCCGGCTGCGGCTGGTATCGACCTGCATCACGACGCTCGGCGTGATCGCCGTGATCCTCATGGTCGGCGCGCTGTTTCCCGCGGTCGGTGACTCGATCGGCAAGCTCGACCTTCCGGAGGGAGTCAGCGACCTGCTCGGCGGCGCCGACTACGGCACCCTGAGCGGCTGGTTCAAGAGCGAGATCGGGGCCATCTACGGTCCGCTCGTGATCGCGGCCATCGCGATCACCGGCGCCGCCGGCTCGATCGCCGGCGAGGAGGAGGACCGGATCATGGCCATGGTGCTCGCGCACCCGATCGCCCGCTCGAGCATGGTGCTCGCGAAGGCGGCCGCGGTCGTCGTCGCGGTGGCGATCCTCGCGCTCGGGGTCTGGCTCGGGCTGATCGTCGGGGTGGCGCTCGGCGGCGGCGGGATCGCGGTGGACAAGCTCGCGGCGCTCTCGCTGGCGCTCGCCTTCTTCGGGTGCGCGTGCGGCTCGGTCGCGCTGGCGCTCGCCGCCGCCACCGGCCGCAAGGCGCTCGCCGCGGGCGGCGCCGCCGCGTTCGCGGTCGTCGGCTTCTTGATCAACGGCTTCGCGCCGCTGGTCGGCGGCCTCGAGTGGCTCAAGTACCTGTCGCCGTTCTACTACTACGAGGGCAACGACCCGCTCGCCAACGGCCTCGACGTCGGTCATCTGGCGGTGCTCGGCGCCTTCTCGGCGGTGATGGCGGTGGTCGCCGTGGTGGGCATCGGGCGACGCGACCTGCGCGGCTAGTTATGTCAACCTGGGACGAGGTCTGCGCGCTCGGAACCAGGTTGCCCGAGGTGGAGGTCGGCACCTGGTACGGGACGCCGGCGCTGAAGGTGCGGGGCAAGGGGTTCGCGCGCCTGCGCGAGGACGGCGCGCTGGTGGTGATGATCGACGTGCTCGAGCGCGAAGCGCTGATGCAGGCGGACCCCGAGACGTTCTACGTGACGCCGCACTACCAGGACCATCCGGCGATGCTGATCAACCTCGACCGGGTCGATCCCGGCGAGCTGGAAGAGCGCCTGATCGAGTCCTGGTGCAGGAAGGCCCCGCAGCGGCTCCTGCGCGCCTACGAGGATTCCGAGGGCGAGTTGACATAAGAGCGATTATCGAGCGCAGGAACCGGAAGCCGCCCTCTTGGAGCCCCCTCAGCGCTCCCTGGCCTCCCGCTCGGCCGTTCCGACCACCCTGAACGCCACCGCGGCCACCAGGATCCCGAGCACGGTCCCGAGCGCGCGCTCGCCGGCGGCGGCGAACGGCGACGAGCCGAGCGTGTCGGTCAGCAGGACGACGTAGACGGTGATCGCGGTCGTGAAGAGCGCGTACTCGATCGCCAGCAGCGCGTAGGCGAGCGCCGCGGCGATCGTCAGCACGATCGTCACCGGGATCAGGTCGTTGGTGAGCACCTCTGCCAGCGCGGTCGCCAGGATCAGCCCGCCGACCGTCCCGGCGGCGCGCATCGCGATCCGCTCCGTCGTCTGGTCGGGATCGGGCTTGAGCACGAACAGGATCGTCAGCGGCACCCAGTAGCCGTGGTCGTCGAACCCGGCGAGCCGGTAGATCGCCACCCCGAGCCCGAGCGCCCCGCCGAAGCGCAGCGCGTGGCGGGTCGCCTCGCTGTTCCACGTGCGGCTCGCGCGCAGCTTCTCGAGCCCGGCGCGCGCGCCGGCGCGGGGATCGCCCGGTTCGCGCGCACGGTCGGCGAACAACCAGGCGAGCGCCGCGGTCGCGGCCTGCAGGAGCCCGCCGCCGATCCCGAGCACGAGGGCGCGGTCGGCCTCCTCGACCCCGAGGAACAGCCCCTGGCTGATCACCAGCGCGAGCGTGCACGTGAGCCCGGCGATCGCGAGCCGCAGCGACACGGCGATGCAGAACGCCCCGATCCCCGCGACCACCGCCATCGTCGCGACCGCGAGCGCCGTCGAGGTGCTCGAGAGGACGCCGAGCGCGGCGCAGGCGCCGACGACGGGCGCGCAGAGCAGTTGCCAGCGCACCCGCACCCTGGCGGGCGCGTCGAAGGCGATGAAGCCGCAGATCAGCGCGGCGGTGCCGAGGCCGCCGGCGACCTTGTCGTCGAGCTCGAGCTCGGTCAGGAGCGCGACCGCGACCGGCGTCGCGACCAGCAGCCCGCGCCGGATCGCCGGCAGCGGCTGCCCGCGCAGACCCCAGGACCCGGGAACCCTCGAGGCGAGGGCGGCGGCCGTCAGGCCCTCTCCGCCCGCCGCTCGCGCAACCGCCGCCGCAGCGGCCCGCCGCGGCGCTCGCGACGGATCGAGCGCAGATACGGATCGAAGTCCACCTGGATCGTGTGCCGCTTCGAGGCGACATAACGCTTTGCCATCGCCGCCCGGTCACGGTGGATCTCGCGCCGCATCTCCGCGGCCGACGGGAGCTCGACCTTGTGTTCGAGCACGTCCGCGATCCATTCCGACTGCGCCTCGGCGAGCGGCATGATCGCCCCCAGCGGCTGCAGCAGGCCGATGAAGTAGAGGCCCGGGTGCTCGGGGCTCACGACGCGGCGGTAGAGCGGGATCTCGTTGTCCGGGGCCGAGATCAGGTCCGGGTCGAAGAACGGGAAGCTGATCTTGTATCCGGTGCAGTAGATGACCAGGTCGATCTCCTCGGTCGAGCCGTCGGCGAACCGCACCGTGCGCCCGCCCGAGAACTCGGCGATGTTCGGCTTCACGGTGATGTCGCCGTGGCCGATTCGGGGCAGCAGCTCCGCCGAGATCGTCGGGTGCGCCTCGGCGAGCCGATGGTCGGGCTCCGGCAGCCCGAAGTCCATCGGGTCGCCGGTCGCGGTCTTCAGCGCTCGGCGGTAGAGCGGCCGGACCACGGCGAGTGGCAGGCGGTTGACGAACGCGTTGCCGAGCTCGTCGGTCGGCTTGCCTCGCAGGTACTTGGGCAGGATCCAGGCGCCGCGGCGCATCGCCAGGAAGGTCCGATCGGCGACCCGCGACGACTCGACCGCGATGTCCGTCGCCGAGTTGCCGATCCCGAGCACCAGCACGCGCTTGCCCTCGAGCACGTCCGGGGTCTTGTAGTCGTGAACGTGCAGCTGCTCGCCCGCGAACCGGTCCTGTCCGGGGTAGGGCGGCTCCGGCCACCGCGCATCCCAGTGATGGCCGTTGGCGACCATGACGGCGTCGTAGGCGGCCTCCCCCACCTCCCCGCCGTCGAGCGAGCGCCACCGCACCAGCCAGCGGCCGCCGCCGGCCGGCTCGACCCGGGTGACCTCGGTCCGGAACCGGATCCGGTCGCGAAACCCGAAGTGGTCGACGTAGTCGTCGAAGTAGCGGGCGATCTGCCAGTGGTTCGGGTAGTCCGGGTAGTCCCCCGGCATCGGGTAGGTCGCGTAGGCCATCGTCCGCCGCGACGTGTTGATGTGCAGCGACCGGTAGGCCGACGACATCTGGTTGTCGTTCATGTAGCGCCAGTTGCCCCCGACCTCGGAACCGGCCTCGAAGCAGTCGAACTCGATCCCGCGCGCGCTGAGGACCTGACAGGAGGCGATCCCGGACGAGCCGGCGCCGATCACGCAGATCCTCTCCCCCGCCATCCGCGGCTCAGTTCATCGCCGGGTCGTCGGGCATCCGGGCGACCAGGGCAAATTGACCGCCCTTGCGCTCGAGCACTCGCGGCCACAGGTCCTCGGGGTCGGGCGCGAACAGCTCCGCGGGCAGGGGCGGCTCGACGATCCACGCCTCCTCGGCGAGCTCGGCCTCGAGCTGGCCGGCGCCCCAGCCCGAGTAGCCGGCGTAGACGCGGCCACGGCGGACCATCCCGGGGAGGTCGGAGTACTCGGTGTCGGCGGCGACGAACCCGACGCTGTCGACGACCACCCAGGCGGCGCCCGCAGGGTCGTCGAAGTCGGCGAGCACCACCAGCGCCTGTGGCTGCACGGGGCCGCCGACGAACACCGGCTCGCCGTCCACCACTTCGGCCAACTCGGGCGCGACGTCGTCGACCTCGATCTCCGAGGGGCGGTTCAGGACGACCCCCATCGCCCCGTCCGGGCCGTGCTCGGTGACGAGGACGACGGCGCGGGCGAAGTTGGGGTCGGTGAGCGCCGGCGAGGCGATCAGCAGGCGCCCCCGCAGGCTCTCCTCGACCTCATCGGCGGTGTCGTCCCGGTCGGCCTCGGCCATCGGCCGCATTCTGCACGGTCGCTAACCTCGATGGTCCCGTGATCAAGGATGTGAGCGAAGCAGATTTCATGACCGAGGTGGTCGAGCGCTCGCGCGAGCTGCCCGTCGTCGTGGACTTCTGGGCCGAGTGGTGCGGCCCCTGTCGCCAGCTCGGCCCGGCGCTCGAGGCGGCGATCGGAAAGCGCGCCGGAAAGGTCGAGCTGGCGAAGGTGGACGTCGACTCGAACCAGTCGCTGTCGGCGAGCTTCGGCGTCCAGGGAATCCCCGCGGTGAAGGCGTTTCGCGACGGCCAGGTGGTCGCCGAGTTCACCGGTGCGATCCCGCCCGCGCAGATCGAGCGCTGGCTCGACGGCCTCGTCCCCTCGCCCGCCGACGAGCTGGTCGCGGTCGGTGACGAGGCGTCGCTGCGCAAGGCGCTCGAGCTCGATCCGGGCCATGGCGCCGCCGCCGCGGCGCTCGGCAAGCTGCTGCTCGCCCGCGGGAATACAGGGGAGGCGCTGGAGCTGTTGGACGCGCTCCAGGGAGACTTTCTCGCCGAGGGCCTCGCGGCCCGGGCCCGGCTCTCGCGGCCCCACGGCGACGGCGAGCTCGATCCGCGCCTGGCGAGCGCCTTCGCCGCCTGGGACGCCGGCGATTACGACGCCGCGCTCGAGCCGCTGCAGGAGTTGATCGCCGAGGCCAGCGACCCCGACGAGCGCGACCTGCTGCGGGCGGTGATGGTCGGGATCTTCGCCGAGCTCGGCGCCGATCACGAGCTCGCCCGCGAGCACCGCCGGCGCCTTGCCGCGGCGCTGAACTGATCCGCGCGGGCAGCCGCCCGGTAGAACTCGATCGATGGACCCAGTCAACGGAGCCGACGTACCGGTCGCCTTCATCGCCGGGCTGGTCTCGTTCATCTCGCCGTGCGTGCTGCCGCTCGTGCCCGGCTATCTGTCGGTCGTCACGGGCGTGCGCGTCGACGAGATCGAGTCGACCGACTGGCGCAAGGTCCTCGGCCCGAGCCTGCTCTTCATCGCCTCGTTCTCGGTCGTCTTCATCCTCCTCGGGCTGACCGCCACCGCGCTCGGCGAACGGCTGCGCGACAACCAGGACCTGCTCACCAACATCGGCGCCGTCCTCCTGATCGTCATGGGAGTGCTGTTCATCGCCGCCACCTTCGTCGACCGCCTCAACCGCGAGTGGCACGTCGACGCGCTGCTCGCCCGGGCCGGCAAGGGCGGCCCGATCGTCGCCGGCGCCGCGTTCTCGATCGCCTGGACGCCGTGCACCGGGCCGGCGCTCGGCGGCATCCTCACCCTCGCCGGGATCCAGGGCGAGGCCGCCCACGGCGCCTTTCTGCTGTTCGTCTACTCGCTCGGGCTCGCGGTCCCGTTCCTGATCACGGCGCTCGCGTTCTCGCGCGCGACGACGGCGTTCGCCGCGCTCAAGCGCCACTACCGGGCGATCGTCGGCTTCGGCGGCGGGATCCTGATCGCGATGGGCGTCCTCATCCTGACCGGGGGCTTCACCGAGCTCAACATCTGGGCGCAGAAGGTGACCTCCGAGCTCGGGCTCGACCTCTAGCCGGGCGCCGGCACCGTGACCATGACGGCGTCGACCTTCACCCCCTCCCATCGCGGCGGCGCCGGGACGCCGGTGGTCTGCCTGCACGGCTTCATCGACACGTGGCGCACCTGGGAGCTCGTCCTTCCGGCGCTCGAGCGCGATCACGACGTGCTCGCGCCGACCCTCGCCGGCCACGCCGGCGGCCCGCCCATCGACGGGCCCGTGAGCGAGGCGGTGCTCGCCGACGCGGTCGAGCGGGCGATGGACGAAGCGGGGTTCGAGACCGCCCACATCGTCGGCAACTCGCTCGGCGGCTATGTCGCGCTACAGCTCGCAGCGCGCGGCCGGGCGCGATCCGTGGTCGCGCTCGCCCCGGCCGGCGGGTGGGCGGTGCACGACGGCGCGCTCCGAGACACGCTTGGCTACTTCACGACGATGCAGGAGCTGCTCCGGGCGGCGGCTCCCTACGCGGAGGCGATCCTCGCCTCGCCGGAGGGCAGGCGCCGGGCGACCGAGTTCACGGTCACCAACTACGAGCACATCCCGGTCGAGCTGCTGGCGCATCAGATCCGAGGCGCCGCGGGCTGCGACGGGGCGATCCCGCTGATCGAGCACGCGATCAGCGCCGGCTGGAGCCTGGACGCGCAGCGGATCGGCTGCCCGGTGCGGGTCGTCTGGGGCACGGCCGACCGGATCCTCCTCTGGCCCTCGGCGGCCGAGCGCTTCCGCACCGAGTGGCTCCCCCAGGCGGACTGGGTCGAGCTCGACGGCATCGGCCACTGCCCGCAACTCGACGTCCCGCTCGAGACCGCGCAACTCATCCTGGACTTCACGCGCGACTGACCGCCGCCCGCTCGCCCGCTCGCCGCCCCGCTCGCCCCCCGCTCGCCGACTTTCATCTGAACCACCCCTACGGGGGTTGAGATGAAACTCGGTGGGATGGCCGGGCGGCTGGGGGTGCTGCGCGGCTGGGGTGGCCAGGCGGCTAGACGGGCGGGCGGACCGGCGCGTCGCCCCCGCCCACGCCCACTTCGGCCGGGACCTCGACCGGGGTGCCGATCGCCTCGACCTCCTCGAGTTCCTCGCCGTCGCCATCGCGCGAGCAGACGATCCGGAAGCGGCCGGTGCCCAGGTTCGGGTCGCCGACCACCGGCAGGCCGCGGATCTCGTCCCAGCCGAGGCGCTCGATCTCGTACGGGTTCATCCGCACCTCTGACGCGGGCCACGGACAGCTCGAGTTGTGCTGATCGATCGCCTTGGAGATCGCCTCGAGGTTCTTCGCCTCCGAGCCCAACGCTCAGTCCTCTTCAGCCTCGCTCGACTGCTCGTGGTCGGCCTCGCCGCCCTCGTCGCCGCGGTAGTCCTCGGCCTCGCCGGCGAGATTACTCGGGTCGGGGCCCGGGTCGCCGTGGGAGGCGTGCTCGATCAGCTCCTCCTCGGCGAGCTCGAAGCCCTCGGCCTCGCCTCCCCCGCCCTCGCTGACCGCGCGCTGCTCCTCGGCGCGGCGCTGCTCGAGGTCGTGTGCCTGAAACTCGTCCGTGTCCTCCATCGTGCTCCTTCGGCGTGGTGGGCCCCGCCCACCGACTCTAGCGCCGGTGGGCGGGATCCTGCCGAGCGCGGCGTCAGCGGGTGGTGAGCACCGTGCCGACGTCGGGGAACCCGAGCGCCTGCTTGGTCGCGGCGGTCAGGTCGTATTCGCGGTTGCCCGCGTACGGGCCGCGGTCGATCACCGGCACGGTGACCGAGTTGCCGCCGTAGCGCAGGTGCACCTTGGTTCCGCACGGCAGCGACTTGTTCGCCACGCCCATCGTCGACGGCGACAGGGTGCCGCCACAGGCGAGCGGGTTGCCATACAGGCCGGGGCCGTACCACGAAGCGGCTGCCCCGCGGTAGACCGTGACCCGGCCGGCCGAGTCGCGGCTGCCCGTCGCGACTCGATTCGCGCGCGCCCGGACGTCGACGTCGTAGACGCCCGTCGACGACGCCCGCCAGCGCAGGGCGAAGCGGCCGTTGCGGCCGGCGGTCACGGTGCGCTTCTCGCCGTCGATGCGGACGACGACGCGGCGCTCGGCCCCGGCCGGGGTCACCTTCCCCTTGACCTTGACGTGGTCGCCGACCATCGCGTTGCGCCCGCCGATCCCGGCGCGCGTCTTCGACCGCACCGCGATCGGCTGGGTGCCGGTGCCGGCGTCGACGCCCTGCGACGCCCCCTCGGTCCCGGCGCTCTGGGCGACCGGCCCGCCGGCGAGCTCGGCGCGCCAGTTCGCGCTGCGCTTGGGCTTCACGCTGACGCGGTAGCGCCCCGAGGCCCCGGTGGTGGCGTGCGCCGCGGTGTGCCAGGCGCTCGAGCCCGCGGCCCGGTAGCGAAGCTCGATCGGCAGCTTCGAGGCGCCCGGAAAGGCACCCTGCAGGCGGACTGAGCCACCGAACGGGACGGTGCGATGGGAGGCGTCGATCCGCGCGCTGCGCGGCGCCGACGGAGCGGCGGCGAGCGCGGATGTGGTCAGTAGCGCGGCGAGCGGCAGCAGCGCAGCGGCTGCCAGCCGTCTCCGCCGCAGGCGGAAACGTCGCATCTTCAGTTTTCCTTTCGGGCCTGCGGGGTTAGCTGTCGGGCTCGCGGGTCCCGGGGTTCGGCCCCGGCGCGCGCTACAGGCCGATCACGGCCCGATTCGCCCCAAGCCGGCTTTCGATCCGAGCGCCGGCAAGCCGCCGGTCGGCGGCCTCTCTGGGTCCCCCGCTCGCCGTCCCCTCGAGACGGCGATTAGGCAATCGCTTTCGCTTTCTTTCCCAGTTTCGAGCGTGCGATGGTATGGCGAACACACGTTCCGTGTGTGATCGCGCTCACAGACTTAACGGGTTTGAGAAGATCCGTGCATGAGCTCCGATCGCCTCAGCGGCCTCGACGCCTCGTTTCTTCACCTGGAGCGCGGGCCCGCCCACATGCACGTTGCCTCGACGACGCTGTTCGAGGGCCCGACCCCCGGCTACGACGAGCTCTGCGAACACATCGAGTCGCGCCTGCACCTGGTGCCGCGGTTTCGCCAGAAGCTGCGCATGGTCCCGTTCGGCCAGGGCAGGCCGAAGTGGGTCGACGATCCCGCGTTCAACCTCACCTACCACATCCGCCACACCGCCCTGCCGGAGCCGGGCGACGAGGAGCACCTCCGGGTGCTGGCGGCGCGGATCTTCTCGCAGCGCCTCGATCGCTCGAAGCCGCTCTGGGAGATGTGGCTCGTCGACAAGGTCGAGGGGGATCGCTTCGCCCTCGTCACGAAGAGCCACCACGCCCTCGTCGACGGGGTCTCCGGGGTTGACATAACCAACGTCCTCTTCGACCTCGCCGCCGAACCCGAGCGCGCCGCAACCGCCCCCGCCTGGACCCCGCACCCCGAGCCCTCGGACGCGCAGATGCTCGGCGAGGCGCTGCTCGAACGGGCCACGAGCCCGGCCGAGATCGTCCGCGGCGCCCGGGCCCTGTTCGCGCGTCCACGACGGGTCGCTCGCGCGGCCCTGGACGCCGCGGAGGCCGCCGGAACGTTCGCGAAGGCCGGCTTCGCCGCGCCCAGCTCGCCGTTCAACGTCGCGATCGGCCCCTACCGGCGATTCGCGTGGGTGAACGCGGACCTCGCGGACCTCAAGCGCATCAAGAACGTCGTCGGCGGGACCGTCAACGACGTCGTCCTCGCCGCCACCGCGGGCGCGCTCGGGCGCTACCTGCGCCAGCACGGCCACTCGACGCACGGGCTCGAGCTGCGGGCGATGGTGCCGATCAGCGTCCGCAGCGCCGACCAGCACGGGGTCCTCGGCAACCAGGTGTCCTCATACATGGCGCCGCTGCCCGTCTGGTGCGAGGACCCGGCCGAGCGCCTGCGCCGGGTCAGTTCGACGATGGGCGACCTCAAGCACTCCAAGCAGGCCGTCGGGGCGACGCTGATGACCGAGCTGGCCGACTTCGCCCCGCCCACGATCGCGGGCCAGGCGTCGCGGCTGCAGTCGAGCCAGCGCTTCTTCAACCTCGTGGTCACCAACGTCCCCGGGCCGCAGTTCCCGCTCTACCTGCTCGGCCGCCGGCTGGAGCGGATCTATCCGATGGTGCCGCTGGCCAAGCGCCAGGCCGTCTGCTTCGGGATCATGAGCTACAACGGCCAGGTCAACTTCGGCCTGATCGGCGACTACGACGCGTTCGGCGACCTCGAGACGCTCGCCGACGACCTGCGCGACTCGCTCGCCGAGCTCGCGGCGCTGGCGCCGCCGGAGCCCAGACAAAAGCGCGGCGTCAGGCGCCCAGCGCCCGCCCGAGCGGCAAGCGCCTGATCCCGCGCTCGGCCCAGCGCGCCGGCGGGCCGAGGTCGAGCAGCAGCGCGAGGTCCTGCTCGCGACCGGCGTCGTAGGACGACCCCGCCGACGGATCGGCGTGACCCGGATGGGTGAACCACTCGACCACCGCCTCGGGTTGCGGTTCGCCGGCGAGCCAGCCCGCGAGCTCGGCTGGCATCGGCGGCTCGTCCTCGGCCAACCGCCCGATCAGCAGGTCCGCCGAGGCGACCCCGCGCTCGCGCAGCAACGCGCGATGCGCGTCCCCCACGCCGCGCACCGGGACCCCCAGCTCGGCCCCGAGCTCAGCCACCAGCTCAGCGACCCCGGGGGTCGCGTGGCAGTGGTGATGGCCGTCCAGGTAGGCGGGCCGGGCGCCGACCAGGTCCACGAACGCGGCCAGCTGGCGCTCGGGCGCCGGAGCCGGCTCGAGGTGCAGGCCGAGCTCGATCCGAGCCGCCAGCAGCGGCGCGGGATCGGGTCCGCGCATCGCCATCACGGAGGCGCCATCGATCGCTCGCGCCGCCGCGGCCTCGACGATCCCGGAGTCGTAGGCGCCGGCGTAGCCGTAGTCGTCGGCGGTGACCGCGATCAGCACGCGTCGATCATCTCGCAGCGGGCCGGAAAGTCATCCTAAAGAGGGATGTACAGCGGCCGCGCGGCGGGGTAAGGTGCTCGCGCACGAACCGCCCGGTGGGGGAATGCGGGCGACACCACCAAAGAGACGGGCTCCTCAGGAGCCGTGGAAAGGAACGCAGTTGATCAAGACCCTGCGTGTTTTGGGCGCGCTGGCCGCGCTCACGGCGCTCACCGTCGTCGGCGCCACCAGCGCCTCGGCGAGCGCGCCACAGAAGTCCGGCGCCACCGTCATCAAGATGGAGCGCGACGGCAAGGATCTGTTCTTCTCCGGTCCGGAGACGGTCGCCGCCGGCACCGATCTGAAGATCAAGAACAAGACCAATCCGCGCCAGGTCGGCCCGCACACCTTCTCGCTCGTCAAGGAGAAGGACATCCCCACGTCCAACAGCCAGATCAAGAGCTGCGAGAAGAAGCTCAAGCTGATCTGTGGCGCGATCGTCAAGTGGCACGACGTGAACGTCCAGACCGGCGAGATCGGGGAGAACCCGGTCGAGGTCGGCAAGCAGGGCTGGGACCACCAGGGGAGCCTGAAGCAGAAGGGCGACTCCTGGGTGGCGGAGCGCAAGGGCGAGAGCTTCACCCGCGAGGTGACCGCCAAGCCCGGCAAGGTCCTGCATTTCGTCTGCGCCGTGCATCCGTTCATGCAGGGCGAGATCACCGTCACCGAGGGCTAGTCACGGCCTCTCGGGCGCAGTCGGGCCGAGACGGCGGGCGCCTCACGCGCCGCGCCGCCCTCGGCGCCGGCGCGCTGGGTGCCGCGGCGCTGATCGCGCCGCGGCGCTCGCGCTCCGGCGGCGTCGCGCGCGCCTTCGAGCGCGCGCTCGCGAAGCCGCGCTTCAAGGCGCCCCTGCGGCTTCCCCCGGTGCTCACGGGCGCGCAGATCGAGATCGAGATGCGCGAGGCGAAGGTGGCGGTCGTCGCCGGTCGCAAGACCAAGATGTGGACCTACGGGGGCAGCTTCCCCGGGCCGACGATCCGCCGTCCCGCCGGCGAGGAGACCGAGGTCAGCTTCGTCCACAAGCTCCCGGCGAAGGCCGGGGAGCTGACCGTCCACCTGCACGGCGGCCACAACCGCTCGTCCGAGGACGGCCAACCCGGCGGGCTGACCGCGAGCCAGCCGCGAGCGCTCTACTGCGACATCTCCGGCCGTCTCGATGCGGCGCAGTCGGGCAACGACCTGCTGATCGCCCCCGGCGGCCGGCGCACCTACACCTACGACCTGACCGAGGACGGCGCCCCCGAGCGCGCCGCCTTCCAGTGGTACCACGACCACCGGCTCGAGCGCACGGGCCGCAATGTCTGGCGCGGGCTCGCCGGGATGATGATCATCGACGACGACCTCGACGCGAGCCTCGGCCTGCCGAGCGGCGATCGCGACGTGCCGCTGATGATCGCCGACCGCTCGCTCGATAAGCGCAACCAGCTCACCGACCCCTTCGACAGCGCAGCTCACGCGCCCAACGACGGCGTCGTCGGCCGCCTCGCGCTCGTCAACGGCGTCCATCTCCCGCACCTCGAGGTCGCCGCCGCCCGCTACCGGGTTCGGATTCTCAACGCGGCCAACTTCAGCCTCTACAACCTCGAGCTCTCAGACCGTTCGCCGATGGCCCAGATCGCGACCGAGAGCGGCCTGATGCCGGCCCCGGTGACCCGGCGCCGCGCGCTGATCGGCCCGGGCGAGCGCGTCGAGTTGGTGCTCGACTTCACCAGCGTCGCGGGTAAGCGCGTCGTCCTGCAGAGCGCGAAGCACAAGGGTGGCGGCGGGATCGCCTCGAAGACGCATGTCGGCCCGCTGATGGAGTTCCGGGTGGGCGCCCGCGCCGAGGATCCGAGCGCCGTGCCGGCCTCGCTGCGCCCGCTCCCGGACTGGGTTGCCCAGGCGAGCCCGAACCCGCAGCGCAAGTGGGAGTTCTCGATCTCGAAGGGACTGGTTCCCTCCTGGCTCGTCAACGGCAAGACGTTCGACCCGGCGCGTTCGGACGCCTTCCCGAAGCTCGACACGACCGAGACCTGGGAGCTTCACAACCGCACCGCGGTCGCCCACCTGATCCACATGCATCACACCGACTGGTACATGCTCTCGCGCAACGGCAAGCAGCCCCCGACCCATGAGCGTTGCCTCAAGGAGACCTTCCTGCTCGAGCCGGGCGACCGGGTCGTCGTCGCCGGCCACTTCGCCGACTACACCGGCAAGTACGCGATCCACTGCCACATGCTCGACCACGAGGACCATGGCCTGATGTCGCAGTTCGAGGTCGTCGCGAGCTAGAAGCTCAGAGGCCGAGGTCGCGCAGGAACTCCGGCTCGTGCTCCTCGATGTAGACGAACAGGGGGTGCGGAAGGTCCTTGTTGGTCGCCGTGTCCGCGGGGTCGGGTGGCGTGAAGTCGTCGGCGGGGGCGAGCGGCTCGTCGGCGTCCTGCCAGAAGCGCTCCTCGGGATTCCACCGGCGGCGGCGCATCTCAGCCTCGAGGCCCTCCTCGGCGAGCACCTCGCCGACGACGCGCTCGGCCTCGGCGGCGGCCTCGGCGGTCTGCGTGTAGACGTAGAGCTTCTCGCCGTCGCGGGTCACGATCACGCGGTCGCCGAGGCGCTCGGCGACCTCGTCGTCGAGGTCGAGCGAGCGCAGCCGCTCGCTGAGGCGACCGTGCACGGACTCGTGGATGTCGATCTCGACCCGGTATTCGTCGGAGGCCATCGCGGCGCGAGGCTACCAGCCGCGCCCTGCGCGTGACTAACCTGGGCCGATGGACCAGGTAATCCAGGTGGTCGGCGCCCTCCTGATCCTCGCCGGGTTCGCCGGCGCCCAGCTCGGCCGGCTGCGGGTCGACTCGGTCGCCTACCTGATCCTCAACCTCGTGGGGTCGGCGGTCCTCGCCTTCCTGGCGCTCGACCAGAGCCAGTGGGGATTCCTCCTGCTCGAGGGCGTCTGGGCCGCGGTCTCGGCCTGGAGCTTGAGCCGCGTCTGGCGCGGCCTCCCGGTCGCCGGCGCACACTGACGCCGGCCGCGGCGCCTGTCCGTCCGACCGCGCCCCTATGAAGGGGCGATCGTGCCCTCGACAGCTCTGCCCGTCGATTCCGGTTCCCTGCGGCGCCACTTCCACGGTGACGGGTACGGCTACGGCTGGCTGCTGATCCTGATCCTCGCCCAGATCGGCTTTCAGATGGGCGCCCCCGAGACCGAGCTGGCGCGGGTCGTGACGATCTTCCTCCAGGGCTTCACGCTGATCGCCGCGCTCACGGTCTCGGGCGTGCGCCGCTGGCTGGTCCATTTCGCGACCGTGGTCACCGCGATCGCCGTCCTCACGGCCGTGGGGATCGTGATCGGCTCCGGCGAGCTCGACCTGGGTGGCGGCCGCGTCCTCGGCTTCCTGCTGGTCATCCTCGCACCGCCGTCGATCATCATCGGCGTCGTGCGGCAGGCACGCCGGACGCACAAGATCACGATCCGGACGATGTTCGGCGTCCTCTGCGTCTACCTGCTGATCGGGAGCGCCTTCGCCTACGCCTACGGGATCATCTCGGTGCTCGACGACGGGACCTTCTTCGCCCAGATCGACGGCGGCGACGTCTCCGACTTCCTCTATTTCAGCTTCACGACGATGACCACCACCGGGTTCGGCGACCTGACCGCGGCGCATGACTTCGGCCGCTCGCTGGCGATCATGGAGGCGCTGATCGGCCAGATCTACCTGGTCACGCTGGTCGCGCTGATCGTCAGCAACCTGGGCCAGCCCAACGTCGCCAGGTGAGCGGGGCCCGCGTCCCGAGTCAGGAGATCGCCCGGCGCCGCCGGACCGCCCTGATCGGGATCGCCGCCGCGGCGCTCGTCCTCGGGCTGATCGCGGGGGCGATCACCGGTGGCGGTGACGAGGACGGGGCCGATTCGCCGTCCCGGGCCATCGAGCAGGTGACCTGCCCGACCGAGGTCGCCACCAGCCCGGCCCGGCTCGCCGGCCAGATGCTGATCGTGCGGATGGAGTCGACCGCGACCGAGGCCCTGCGCCGCAGGATCGCCGGCGGCCGGATCGGCGGGGTGATCCTGTTTCCCCCAGAGGGGGCCGACCCGGGCGCCCTCGGCGCCGAGGTGGCGAAGCTGCGACGCGCGGCGCAGCGCGCCGGGGCGCCCGCCCCGTTGGTGGCGATCGACCAGGAAGGCGGTGACGTCGAGCGCCTGCCCTCCCTCCCACCGAGCCGCTCCGCGGCGGCGATGGGCGCCGCCGGGCCCGCCCGCGCCCGCGCCGAGGGCGAGGCGACCGGAAGAGCGCTGGCGAAGCTCGGCATCGACGTCGACCTGGCACCGGTGTTCGACCTGGCGACGCCGGTGCTCGGGTCGCGCGCCTTCGCGGCGGATCCGGACGAGGTCGCCGGGCTCGCGACCGCCTTCGCCGGCGGGCTCCAGGGGTCCGGCGTCGCGGCGACCGCGAAGCACTTCCCGGGCCTGGGCTCCGCCGCGACGAACACCGACCTGGAGCCGACCGCGATCCAGCTCACCGGCGCCCGGCTCGAGCGCGAGCTCGTTCCGTTCCGTGCGGCGGTGGAGGCCGGCGTCGACCTGATCATGGTGGCCAACGCCACCTACTCCCCGCTTGACCCGTCGCGCCCGGCATCACAATCGCGCCGCGTGATCGACGGCCTGCTGCGCAACCGCCTGGGCTTTCAGGGCGTGGTGATCACCGACGATCTCGACGCCGGCGCGTTGAGCACCACCGGCATCGACGAGGGCGAAGCGGCGGTCGGGGCGGTGCGCGCGGGCTCCGACCTGATCCTCACGGCGCTCAGCGAGGGTGAGGCCGCCCACGCCGCGTTGACTCGGGCGATCCGGACGCACCGGCTGGGGCAGGCTGCGCTCGAGGCTTCGTGCGCGCGGACGACGGCGCTGCGACAGCGTCTCGCCGGCTACTAGCCGGAGAGCTCGATCTTGAACTGCGAATCGTCGCGGCTGTAGACCCAGTCGTTGTTCTTGAAGCCGTTGACGCGTTCGTCCGCGTTGACGACCACCGCCGTGATCCGGTCGAAGCGGCCGGGATCATCGAGGGTGACCGAGCCCTTGCCGCCCTTGGCGAGGAAGCTGACCTTGCTCTTCACGGAGCCGGTGACCGTGTCGCCGATGCGGCCGACCAGCGCGACGCCGGCGCGGACGCCGTCATCCGCGTCGACTCGCAGCCGCAGCTTGCCGCCGCCGCTCGACTTCACCTGGACGAGGCGGTAGGCGGTGTGATCGAGGTCGAACGTCTTGCTCCCACCCTTGCTCAGCGAGCCTTTGCGGCTCACGTTCGGATACTCGGCGTGATCGGGAAAGCCGCCGGCGCCCGCCCTCCACTCGGCGGTCTTCGCCGCGAACGGCACGAACTCGCGGCTGAAGCCCTTGCCGCCCGAGCGGTCGATGGCCTCGTTGTAGGCGCCGAGCGCGAAGTCGGCCGGGTCGGTCTGATCGGAGAGCTCCCAGGCGCGCCGGATCGTGTTCGAGCCGAACCCGCCGCCGCCGGTGTCGAGCCAGTGGTTCCAGACCGCAGCGCCGTAGATCCGCAGGGACTCGAGCTTCTGCGACGGATAGACCTTGGTGATCGGGTTGGAGGGGAACTTCGCGAACGCGCTGACGTAGCCGAGGTAGTCGTTGATGTCCGGGTAGACCTTCTCCTCTGCCCAGGTGGCGGTCGACTCGAGCATCCACGTGTCCTGGAAGGTGTCGTAGTTGACCTGAAGCAGGTGGTTGAACTCGTGCGCGAAGGTGACGCTCGCCGGGATCGCGGGGTCGTCGTATCCGAACTCCGCCTTCGAGAAGTCGTTGTCGAGCACCATGTAGCCGTACTGACTGCGCTTGCGGCCCTGGCCCGGGTCGACCGTCTGGTAGCCGAACAGTCCGTCATCGCCCAGCTGCTTCAGGTAGACGTCGGCGTGGGCGCCGGGGTCCGCGCCACAGCCGACCTTGTCGGGCTTCGGCGGCGCCCAGCCCATGGTCCCCGGGGCGACCTCCACCGAGTAGGAGTACTCGGCGATCGAGAGCACCGACTCGACGTAGTCGGGAGTCCCGTCGCCGTCGGCGATCCCGTTCGCGTCGGTCAGGTTCGGCGCGTCCTCGTACCCCCCGGCGTTGACCCAGGTGACGCAGAAGTGCGGGCTCTCGGCGCTCGCGATCGGCGCCGGCTTCGGATAGCCGTCGCGAAGCGGGTCGGCCGAACCGTCGGTGGGCCGGGCGAGCAGGCCCTCCGCGCGACGGCGCTCGGCCCCGGCGAGCTCCGGATAGGTGACGGCGAGGTCGTGCAGCGCCGCCGTGGCGTCGACCGCCGGCTCGGCGTCAGGGGGCGCGGACTCCGGGACCACGGTCGCCTCCGCGGTGTCGAGGATCGCGCTCGCCTCGCTCTGTGACACATCCACCTGCGGCTCGGCGGGCGGCGATTCGTCGTCGGCCATGGCCGGCGCCGCGAGGGCCGCGGCGAACGCAGCGGTGGCGAGCGCGGTGGCAGCGGCTCGCCTGGTCGTCGATTGAAACAAGGCTCTGAACATACTGTGCGCATGAACGAACCCTCGGGCAGCCTGATCGTTGCGCTCGCGCAGCTCAATCCGACCGTCGGCGACCTCGACGCGAACGCCGCGCTGATCGCGAGCGCGATCGACGACGCCCGCGAGGCCGGCGCCGGCCTCGTGGTCGCCCCGGAGCTCTCCCTGCCCGGCTACCCGGCGGAGGACCTGTACCTGAAGGGCCACTTCGGCGACGCGAACGCCGAGCGGATCGCGACCCTGGCCGAGCGCGCCGCCGGGATCACCGCCGTGGTCGGGTTTGCCGAGCCGGTCGCCGGCAGCGCCGAGGAGGAGCGGCGCCGCGACGGGCCCGCGCGCCGCCCGGTCCACAACTCGCTCGCCGTCCTGCGCGACGGCCGCGTCGAGGCCGTCTATCGCAAGAACCACCTGCCGAACTACGGCGTGTTCGACGAGGTCCGCTACTTCGAGCCGGGCACCGAGCCGGCGGTGATCGCGGTCGACGGCGTCCGCGTCGGGCTGACGATCTGCGAGGACCTCTGGGAGCCGGGTCCGCCCGGGGCGCTCGAGGCCGAGGCCGGTGCGCAGCTGATCGTCAACCCCTCCGGGTCACCGTACCTGCGCGGCAAGGGCATCGAGCGCGAGGGCATGCTCGGCGGACGCGCGCGCGAGTTCGGGGTCCCGATCGCCTTCTGCAACCTGGTCGGCGGCCAGGATGAGCTGATCTTCGACGGCCACAGCTTCGTCGTCGGCGCCGACGGCGAGGTTGTCGCGCGGGGCCGCCAGTTCGTCCCGGACCTGCTCCTCTGGGAGCTCGGCGGCGGCCCCGGCCGCATCGAGACGCCGCTCGCCGACCTCGACGAGCTCTACGAGGCGCTGGTGCTCGGGGTGCGCGACTACACCCGAAAGAACGGCTTCGAGCGCGTCCTGATCGGGCTCTCGGGCGGGATCGATTCGGCGCTGGTCGCCCTGGTCGCCGCTGACGCGCTCGGCCCGGAGCGGGTCACCTGCGTGGTCATGCCCTCACCGCACTCGAGCCCCGACACGCAGGCCGACGCGCGCGCGATCGCCCGCAACCTCGGAACCGAGCTGATCGAGCTGCCGATCGAGGCCGCGATGCGGGCCTACGGCGAGATCCTCAGCCAGCACTGGTCGGGGGCCGGGCTCGCGGCCGAGAACGTCCAGGCGCGGATCCGCGGCAACCTGCTGATGGCGCTCTCCAATGACCGTGGCGCGCTCGTCCTGACGACGGGCAACAAGAGCGAGATGTCGGTCGGTTACGCGACGCTCTACGGCGACATGGCGGGCGGGCTCGCGGTGATCAAGGACGTCCCGAAGCTCGTCGTCTACGAGCTGGTCCGCCACCGCAACGCCACCGCCACCGCCGACGTCGTCCCGGCCTCGGTGATCGAGCGCCCACCGTCGGCCGAGCTGCGCGCCGACCAGCTCGACGAGGACTCGCTGCCGCCCTACGAGCTGCTCGACCGGGTGCTCGAGGGCTACGTCGAGCGCGATCTGTCACGCGAGGCGCTCGCCGCCGAGGGCCTGCCACCGGAGGTCGTCGACGACGTCATCCGCCTGGTCGACCTGGCCGAGTACAAGCGCCGCCAGTCACCCCCCGGGATCCGGGTGACGTCGAAGGCGTTCGGGCGCGACCGGCGGCTGCCGATCACCAACCGCTTCGGCGGCTGATCCACGCTCGGGGGCGCGATACTGCGCTTCGAACGGTCCGGCCTAGGGGCCGCCCGGCATCGGCCGGACCGCGATCGTCATCCGCACGAGCGCGCAGAGGCGGGCGTCGTCGTCCGTGATCTCCGTGTCCCACACCCAGGTCGTTCGCCCGCGATGGCGCGGCCGAGCCTCGGCGTGCACGAAGCCGGCGCTCACCGGGCGCAGATAGTTCGCCTGGTTGGACTGGCCCAGCGCCGCCATCCCCTCGGCCTTCACCGCCTCGTAGGTCGCCCACGAGCACAGCGTCTCCGCGATCGAGGCGAACGTCCCCCCATGGACGATCCCGAACGGCTGACAGACTTTCGGGGTGACCGGGAGCCGCGCCCGCGCCCGGTCGGGGCCCGGGTCGAGCATCTCCATTCCCAGCAGTTCGGCCAGGTCGCCGGGTTCACCCGTCATCGCGTGCAGCCTAGCGACGCCCATGCGGGGCCACCTGCGTGGCCGCCCGCCCCCAACCCGTAGGCTTTCGCGTCGATGGCGGTGACCCCGGACCAACAGGCGACCCTCCAACTGCTGCTCGAGCGCGGCCAGAGCTATGCCGATCTCGCCCGGCTGCTCGGCCAGGACGAGGCGGACGTCCGCGCCCGCGCCCGCGCTGCGCTGACCGAGCTCGGTGGGGCCGATCCGGACCGCAACGTCGGGCTCACGGACTACCTGCTCGGCCAGGCCGACCCGATCGGGCGCGCGGACGCGTCCCGTCACCTGCGAGACGATCCGGCCGACCACCGGCTGGCCACCGAGCTCTGCGAGACGCTGCGGGCGATGTACCCGGCGGCCGAGCTGCCGCGGCTTCCTGGCGAGCCCCGCGGGTCGCGGCGCCGCTCGCGCCCGGCGCCGGCGCCCGATGACGGCGGCGGCGACCAGGGTGCGCCGCGCCGGTCCGGGCTCTCGGGCGCACAGACGCGCACGATGGTCATCGCGGCGAGCGCCGGCGTGCTGCTTCTGGCGATCGTGCTCGCCGTCGCCGGGGCCTTCGGCGGTGGCGGCGACGAGACGACCAGCGCCGCGACCTCCGCGGATGCGTCGACCGCCGCCGCTTCCGGCGACCAGGAGATCCAACGGGTCG
Source organism: uncultured Solirubrobacterales bacterium (assembly GCA_963781265.1). Taxonomy (GTDB): domain Bacteria; phylum Actinomycetota; class Thermoleophilia; order Solirubrobacterales; family 70-9; genus WHSW01. Next base: position 64,349 of record CAWAFH010000015.1, on the reverse strand, counting down.
CGCTGAAGCCCGTCGACGGCGGCGACGCCAAGGGCGACGCGGTGTTCGGGCTCGCGACCGGCGACCAGCCGTTCGTCGAGGTCACGATCGACGGCCTCGACCCCGCCCCGTCGGGTCAGACCTACGTCGTCTGGCTGATGGTCGACGACAAGCAGGGCTACCCGCTCTCGCCGATCACCGTCGCGGGCGACGGCAGCTTCCAGAACCGCTTTTCGATCCCCTCGGCCGTGCTGCCGCTGGTCGCGAGGGTGCAGTTCGTCGACGTCTCGATCGCCCCGGTGGACACCGTGCGCAAGGTCGTGCGCGACGCGATCAAGGCGACCAAGCTGGTGCTCGAGGAGCCCGGCGAGCTGATCCTGCGCGGCGAGATCCCCAAGTCCGCCACCCAGGCGGGCGGCGGCAGCGGCGGCGGCTGAGCCGGATCAGTCCCCGGGCAACAGCTTGCCCGGGTTCATGATCCCGGCCGGATCGAGCCGCTCCTTGAGCGCCGCCAGCGCCTCGAGCCCGGTCTCGCCGACCTCCGCGCGCATGTAGGGGGCGTGGTCGCGGCCGACGGCGTGGTGGTGGGTGATCGTCGCGCCCGCGGCCACGATCGCCTCGCAGGCCGCCGCCTTGGCGGCCCGCCACTGCTCGAGCTCGGCACCGGCCCGCGCGCGAGCGGCGAACGTGAAGTACAGCGAGGCGCCGTCCCGGTAGGCGTGCGAGAGGTGGCACATGACGATCCCCGGCGTCCCCTGGTCGCGCAGCGAGCGGTCGAGCGCAGCGCCCACCGACCGGTGCAGCTCGCCGACCCGGCTCCACGTGTGCGAGGTCTCCAGCGTCTCGATCAGATAGCCCTGGTCGATCAACTCGTCCCGCATGTACGGGCCGGCGAAGCGCCCGCGCTCCCAGGCCCGGCCGGGAGCGCGGCCGAGCGGCACCGCGCCGCCGCGCCGCAGCAGCCGCGCCGAGAGCGCCCGGCGGCGGTCGACGTCCTCCTCGGTGCCCTCCCAGCCACAGATCATCAGACATCCGCCGGCGCGCCGGCGGAGCTTCAGGTATGCGTCGAGCGCGACGCGCTGCGCGCCGCCGGTTCCCGACAGCGCCAGCGAGACCCGCGTCTCCTCCTCGTCGGAGAGCCGCGTCACGTCGGCCAGCGAGTCGTTTTGGGCCAACGCGCGGATGACCTCGGAGCCGGCCGCGAAGTCGGCGGCAACCCAGGCCTCGTAGCGGCGCGCCTGCGGCGCCGGGCGGACGCGCAGGGTGACCTCCGTGATCGCTCCGAGCACGCCCTCCGAGCCGAGCGCCAGCTCGCGCAGCGCGGGGCCGGCGGCGGTGTGAGGGGTGGGCAGCGTGCGCAGCTCGCCGACCGGAGTGGCCATCGCGAGCGCGGTGACGAGCTCGTCGAAACGGCCGTAGCCGGCCGACGCCTGCCCCGCCGAACGGGTCGCGGCGAAGCCGCCGATCGTCGCGTACTCGAACGACTGCGGGAAGTGCCCGGCCGTGAAGCCGCGCTCGCCCAGCGCTCGCTCGGCCTCGGGGCCACGCAGCCCGGGCCCGAGCGTCGCGGTCATGGAGACCGGGTCGACCGCGACCGCGCGCAGGCGGGCGAGGTCGATCGTGATCAGGCCATCGTGCGGGCCGCGCAGCGGCTCGACGCCGCCGACGACGCTGGTGCCGCCGCCGAACGGGACGATCGCGACCCGCTCCGCCGAGCAGAGCTCGAGCAGGGCCGCGATCTCGGCCGCGTCACCCGGGGTGACGACCGCGTCCGGAGCGTGCTCGACCCGCCCGCCACGCGAGCGGATCAAGTCGGGATACCCCTTGCCGACCGCGTGGCGCAGGCGCGCCTCGTGACCGGTGTCGACCCGCGTCTCGCCGACGATCTCGGCCAGTCCCGCCGGCAGCGGACGGGCCTCGGGGAGCTCGACCGAGCCGAGCTCGACCGCCGGAGTCGGCTCGCCGTCGCCGAGCTCTGAGCGCAGCATCGCGAGCGCGGTCTCCGGCAGGGCCCTGCGCTCGGACGGGTCGCCCCAGCCCCACCAGTCCGGCCCGGCGGCGCTCATCCGACCAGCACCCGCTCGATCCCGCTGAGCGCGTCATCGAGGCGCGAGCGTGCGGCGCCGCGCATCATCACCGCGCCGAGCTTCGACAGCCCGCGCAGGGACTCCTCGCTGGTCAGGGTGACCTCGGTCCCGGCGGCGGCCGATTCGAGCCCGATCTCGAGCGTCGCGGAGCGCAGCACGCGCTCGAACGGGGTCCCTTCGATCTGCTGCTCCCAGGCGTAGCGCCGCGGCGTGGTCGAGCCGGTGCAGCGGAAGTCAGCCCGCACCCCGGTGCCGCGCTCGGTCTCGAGCACGGTCGTCCAATGGGCGCGATCGCCGCCCGCGCCGCGGACGTCCTCGACCCGCTTGGCGCGCGGGTACCAGCGCGGCAGGTTGTGCGGGTCGGAGACCAGATCCCAGACCCGGTCGGGCTCCGCCTCGATCACCCTCGATCTCGAAACGCGAGGCATCGCAATCGCGATGGTGGCGCGGCTATTCCGCGGTGGACTTGAGCCGGCGCAGATCGCGGACCAGGAGCAGGTGCTTGAGGTGCCCGCAGACGGCCGCCAGGCTCTCGAGGTTCTCGACGGCCTCCTTGCGCCGCGCCTGGCTGCGCGAGCGCAGCTGCGCGCTGAGCAGTTGCTCCAGCAGCGCCGCTTCGCGGTCGGCCGACGTCTTGAAGACCCGCAGGTTGCGCCCGCCGACGCCGAACTTCGACAGCTCGGCCGCCGCCCGGACGATCTCGAGATCGGTCTCGTCGTAGGTGTCGCGCCCGTCGCGGCGCTTCGCGGCGACGATCCCGAAGTCCTGCAGCTCCCGCAGGAACTGCTCGCCGACGCCCGCCTCCCCGAGCAGGTCCTCGCGGGTGAAGGTGGTGACCGCCTCGCCGACCGAGGCGGCTCGGCGCTTCTGGCTCTCGTCGCTGGGCCGGCGCCCGGTGAAGTCGCCGGTCTGCAGCTCCTGGCGGATCACCCGCAGCGGCAGGAACTCGTCGCGCTGCATCCGCAGAATCGCCCGCAGGCGCTCGACGTCGGCCTGGCTGTACAACCGGTAGCCGCCGGCGGTCCGTCGCGGCGCGAGCAGCTTCTGGTCCTCGAGGTAGCGGATCTTCGAGATCGAGATGTCGTCGAACTCCTGGCTGAGGATCTTCGCGACGGCGCCGATCGTGAGCGCCTTGCGCGGGCGCGAATCGCCGCTGTCGCGCGCCCCCGGCTCGGTTCGCTCGGGTCCGACCGCCGTCTTGCCTGCCATCACAGCCATCGCGCGCCCCTCACCGCTCCAGGTAACTGAGCTTGTACTTGCCGATCTGAATCTCGTCGCCGTCCTCGAGGCGATGCGACTCGATCCGCCGCCGGTTGACGTAGGTGCCGTTCAGCGAGCCCAGGTCGTCGATGTAGTAGCCATCCTGGCGCTGGACCACGAGCGCGTGGTTGCGCGAGACGGTGACGTCGTCGAGGAAGACGGCGGCGTCGGGCGTGCGCCCGATGCTCAGCCGCTCCTGGTCGATCGGGAAGCTCTCCCCCGCCCTGCCGCCGCCCGAGCGGATCACGAGCGCGGCGCCGGTCTTGTCGACCTCCTCGTCGATGTCGATCGGCGTGTACTCGCCGGTCTCGTCGACCTTGTAAGTCATCGTCGAGGGCTCGTCGCTGCCGTCCGGGCGACCGAGAAAGGCGCCGCACTTCTGGCAGTAGTTGGCGCCCTCGGGATTGACGAAGCCGCACTCGGGACAATGGAGCGCCATCGGTTCAGACCCCTGTTGACGACGAGTCCACCTAGGACTCGTCCTCCGGAGACGGCGGCACCTTGCCGAGCAGGATGTCGGTCAGCTGCTCGACGTCGGCGCCGCTGAGCGCGGCGTCGCCGCCCTCGCGCTTCACCTTGAGCCGGTTGACCAACTCGGCGCGCATGATGTCGATCTTGCCGTGCAGAACACGACGGCGATATGAGACCTCGCGCTCCTCCTCGGTGAGCTGGTTGATCAGGTCCTTGAGCTCCTGGTCGCTCATCGAGCCCATGTCGGGGAAGGTTTCGTCGTATTCGGTGCTCATCACGTCCTGCGGGTTGGGATTCCCGGCCACGGCCGGCTACCGGCGATTATAAGGCCGCAGCGCAAACTTCAAGTTGAGCTTGACGGTTGCACGCCCCCATGCGGCGCCCGGCCGAGCGCCGCGCGCACGTAGACGACCGTCGCGAGGACCGTCATCAGCACCCCGAGGACGAACCCGGCCTGGATGATCCACCAGTCGAAGACCATGCTCCAGAAGATCCCGCCGAAGACCAGGAAGACGCCGATCCGCCCGATCCAGTTGACCTCGATGTCGATCCCGCGCCGCAGCGCGAGCTGGGCCAGGGCCAGGGTCGCGACCTCGCGCACGGCCAGCAGCGCGAGCGCCCAGCGCGGGAGCAGCTCGAAGTGCCAGCAGACCACGGCCCCGGCGAGCACCGCGAGCCGATCGACGACCGGATCGAGCAGCGCGCCCATGCGCGAGTACTGACCGGTCGCCCGGGCGAGGAAGCCGTCCAGGTAGTCCCCCGCCGTGATCCACAGGTAGAGCAGCACCGGAGCCGTTCCCCGCCCGTCCTCCGTGTTGAAGGCGAGGACCAGGAAGACCGGAATCGACACCAGGCGCAGGTAGCCGACCAGGTTCGGGATCGTCCATGGGTGCAGCGGCGCCCCGCGGCGGGTCTGGCTCGGCAGCGGCCCGGAGCGGTCGATCCCGAACAGACGGCGCTTCGAGGGCATCAGCTCAGCCGAGCCGCTCGAGAATCTCGCCGGCGCGTCGCGCCGCGTCGGCGAGCAAGAGCCGGTGGTCGGCGCCCGAGCGCCGCTCGCGGGCCTCGACCTCGCCCTCGGCGAGCGCCCGCTTGCCGACCACGATCCGCAACGGGCAGCCCAGCAGCTCGGCGTCGGTGAGCTTCTCCCCCGGACCGGCCGCGCGGTCGTCGAACAGGACCTCGATCGCCGCTTCGCGCAGCTCCTCGTACAGGCGCTCCGCCGCCTCGAACGTCTCCTCGCCCTCCTTGCCGAGCGCGACCAGGTGGACCTGCCAGGGCGCCTGTGAGCGCGGCCAGACGATCCCCTGCTCGTCGGCGCCCTGCTCGATCGCCGCGGCGATGATCCGCGCCGGGCCGATCCCGTAGCACCCCATCACGATCGGGCGCTCCTTGCCGTCCGGGTCCAGGTAGGCGGCGCCGAGCGGCTCCGAGTAGCGCGTCCCGAGCTTGAAGATGTTGCCGACCTCGATCGCCGTCTCGATCTCGATCGGGTCACCCGACGGCGACAGGTCGCCGGCCTCGACCGAGCGAAAGTCGAGCTCGGTGAACTCGAAGTCGCGGCCCGGCTCGACCCCGATCAGATGCGTGTCGGGCTTGTTGGCGCCGGCGAAATAGCCGGACCCCTGGATCGCCGCGTCCTTGACCACCGGCACCTGCGCACCGACCGGGCCGATGAACCCGGGCGGGCCGAGCTCGGCCTCGATCTCGTCGGCGCTCGCCTGCCTGAAGCCGGCGCCGAGCGCGTTGCGCAGCTTGGTCTCGTTCAGCCGGTGGTCGCCGCGGACCAGGGCGAGCACCATCCCCCGCCCCTCGACGATCACCGGCATCGCCTTGAGCGCCGCGCCGGGCGCGACTCCGAGCGCCTCCGAGACCTCGTCGACCGTGGTCAGGCCCGGGGTCGGGACCTCGCGGGGCTCGTCGAGCGCCGGCGGCAGCTCAACCGCCTGGGCGGTCGCCGAGGCGACCTCGACGTTCGCCGCGTAGCCCGGCGCCAGGGCGACCTCGTCCTCTCCCGCCTCGCACGGCGCCATGTACTCGTGCGCGGCGGAGCCGCCCATCATCCCGACGTCGGACTCGACCTCATACCAGCGCAGCTCGCAGCGGTCGAGGATCCGCGCGTAAGCGCGGCGGTGCAGGTCGTAGCTGGCGTCGAGCCCCTCCTCGTCGCGGTCGAACGAGTACGAGTCCTTCATCGTGAACTCGCGCGTGCGCAGGACGCCGGCGCGCGGGCGCGGCTCGTCGCGCTCCTTGACCTGCAGGTGGTAGAGGATCTTCGGCAGCTCGCGGTAGGACCGGATGTCGCGGGCGACGTGGAAGGTCAGCGCCTCCTCGTTGGTCATCGCCAGCACGTGCGGCGAGTCCTTGCGGTCGTTGAGCTTGAACAGCTCCTCGATCTCGTACCGGCCGGTGCGCTGCCAGAGCTCCGCCGGCTGTAGGACCGGCATCAGCATCTCCTGGCCGCCGATCGCGTCGATCTCCTCGCGGATCACGGCCTCGACCCGCTTCACGACCCGGTATCCGGCCGGCAGCCAGGTCCAAAGGCCCGCCCCGAGCTGGCGCATGAGACCGGCGCGCACCATCAGCCGATGCGAGATGGCCTCGGCGTCGGCCGGGTCCTCGCGCAGGGTCGGCAGGAGGTAGGTCGAGAGCCTGGTCATGAAGCGGCCAGCCTACCGGCGTAGGGTGGTCGGCCCGTGCACGCCCGAGCCCGGATCCGCCCCGCGCGGCTGCCCGCCGATCGCACCGGGATCTTGTGCGTGCTCGAGACGGCGAACATGCACCACGTGCCCTCGCCGGAGATGGAGGACTTCGACGTCGGCGACTGGTTCGTTGCCGAGTCCGAGGGCGCGATCGTCGCTGTCGCCGGCTACCGGCTGCTCGAGCTGGACGGAGCGCTGACCGGCAAGACGACGCTGCTCGCGGTGGATCCCGCGGTCCGCGGCCAGGGGCTCGGTCGCAGCCTGCAGACGCTGCGCATGGAGCGGATGGCGGAGGCCGGCGCGCGGCGGGTGATCACGAACGCCGACCGCCCCGAGACGATCGCCTGGTATCGGCGTCACTTCGGCTACCGCGTCGTCGGCTCGGTGGCGAAGCTGCACGAGTTCGGCCTCCCGGAGGTCGATCGGTGGACGACGCTCGAGGCGCCCCTGCCGCTCAGCCGGGAACGTGCTTGATCTCGAGCTTGATCCCGTCCGGGTCGTGGAAGAAGACCGCGTAGTAACCGGCCATGTACTCGTACTCGGCAGGCCCGCTCTCGATCTCGGCACCGCGCTCGCGCAGCCACGCCGCGCGCTCGTCCACGACCTCGCGGCTGGGCGCCCCGAAGCAGAGGTGGTGGATGCCGACCGCGTAGCGGTCATACGGCACCGGGTGTGCGTCGGACTGCGCCTGGCGCAGGCCCACCGAGGGGCCCCCGCTGCCGCCGATGTAGATGACCCGCTCGCCGCGCTCGCCGACGATCGCGGTGTTGCGGACGAAGCCCAGCGGCTCGAGCAACCCGTTGTAGAACTCGAGCGAGCGCTCGAGGTCGGTGACCACGAGATCGAGGTGGTCGACGGGGCGGTCGCTCACGCCCGCGTGAAGCGCCGGCCGGCGGTCGGCGAGGCGCTCTCGTCGAGCTCGACCTTCTTGCCCTTGACGGGCTTCAGGAACGGCTCCGCGGTGACGTCGTTGCCCTCGGCGCGAGCCTTCTCGGCCTCGAGCTTGGCGATCCGCTCCGGGGTCAGCTCGCCCGCATTCTCCTCCTCGATCCGCTGCAGCCACTCGGCGCCCTCGGCTGCCTTGCGGTCGTCGACCTCGAGCGAGCCGCGGTCGAGGGTCTTGTCGATCTCACGGAACAGGGCGTCGACGAGGTCGTCCTGCGGGACCTTCTTCAGCGGCTTGCCGTGGGCGAAGATCAGGCCCTCGTTCTTGGCGCCGGTGATCCCGAAGTCGGCGTGCGAAGCCTCGCCGATCCCGTTGACCGCGCAGCCGAGCACGGCGACCTCGATCGGCTCCTCGTAGGCCTCCAGGCGCTGCTCGATCTCGGCGACGACCGAGTCCATGTCGAACTGCAGCCGGCCGCAGGTCGGGCAGGCGATCAGCACCGGGCCGCGCTCGCGCAGCTGGAGCGCCTTGAGGATCTCCCAGGCCACCTTGACCTCCTCCTCGGCGTGGAAGGTCGAGAGGCTGATCCGGATCGTGTCCCCCACCCCGTCGGCGAGCAGGGTCCCGAGGCCCACGGCGGACTTCAGCGACCCCGACCACTTCGTCCCGGCCTCGGTGATCCCGAGATGGATCGGGTACGGGATCCGTTCGGCCAGCAGCCGGTTGGCGGCGATCGTGTTCGGGACGTTGGTCGACTTGATCGACACCTTGAAGTTCTCGAAGTCCAGCGACTCCATCATCTCGACGAACTCGGTGGCCGCGGTCACCAGCGCCTCCACCGGGTTCTCGCGCTCGAGCGGGTGCAGGTGCTTGGGCAGCGAGCCCGAGTTGACCCCGATTCGCATCGGCACGTTGTGCTCGTTCGCCTTGATCGCGACCTCGGCGACCTTCTCGCGGCCGCCGATGTTGCCCGGGTTGAGCCGGATGCAGTGCGCGCCGGCGTCGATCGCCTTCAGGGCGAGGGTGTAGTTGAAGTGGATGTCCGCGATGATCGGGATCGGCGAGCGTTCCACGATCGTCTTCAGCGCGACGGCGTCCTCGTCGCGCGGGACGGCGCAGCGGACCAGGTCGGCGCCGGCCTCGGCGACCTTCTCGATCTGATCCATCGTCGCCTCGAGGTTGGCGGTCTCGGTCTTGGTCATCGTCTGCACGACGACCGGGGCGCCCCCGCCGATCGGCACGCCTCCGACGAAGATCTGGCGCTTCGATGCCATGCCGACATTGTGACAGCGGGTGTGCCGCTGACGGTGTGCTTCCGGTGACCGCTGCATGCGGCTTGGCGATGCGGTTTGCGGGGCACTCGCCGACGCGCCGCGCGGCCGCGGGTCGGCCGCAAACGCGTCGAACCGCCGATCCGCTGCCCGTCAACCTGCGTGTTTGGCCCCGGAGTCCGCCGACTTCGTCGGCGGCTCGCGCCGGTCCGCCTCGGCCTCGCCGGGAGCGACCGGCGGCAACTCGGGCTCTTGAGTGACGCGGGGCAGCCACTCCAGCCAGCCCGGGAGGTACCAGTTCCAGTCGCCGAGCAGCTTCATCGTCGCCGGCAGCAGCACCCCGCGGATGATCGTCGCGTCGATCAGAACCGCCATCGCGAGCCCGACGCCAAGTTGCTTGAAGATCAGCAGCGAAAGGGTGGCGAAGATCGCAAACACAGAGATCATCACGACCGCGGCGCTGGTCACGACGCCTGCGGTGGTCTTGATCCCGTGCGCCACCGCTTCGTTGGTTGGCATTCCTCGATCGAAGGCCTCGCGGATCCGGGTGAGGATGAACACGTGGTAGTCCATCGAGAGCCCGAACAGGACGACGAACAGGAAGATCGGCATCCACGAGACGATCGCTCCGCTCGACTCGAAGCCCAGCAGCGACTCCAGGTGGCCTTCTTGGAAGATCCAGACGAGGATCCCGTAGGCCGCCCCAACTGAGAGCAGGTTGAGCACGATCGCCTTGAACGGGATGACGATCGAACGGAAAGTGAACAGCAGCAGGATGAACGCCGCCAGCAGCACGAATCCGAACACCAGCGGTGCATGTGACTTCAGCGTGTCCGTGAAGTCCTCCGACTCGGCGGTGTAGCCGGTCACGTCGGCGGTGACGCCCGGGGCTCCTCCGACTGTCGCCGGAATCAGATCGTCCCGCAGCGAGGCGAGGGCCGCCGTCGATTGGGAGTCGCTGCCGTCCCCGGCAAGCGGGATGCTGACCTGGGCGACCGTGCGGTCAGCGCTCACCTCCGTCGTGATCGGCTGCTCGAAGTCCGCGCTGGACGCGGCCTGGTCACGTAGGTCCGCGATCGCGCCGCTCACCTCGGGCGAGGTCACATCCGCGGCGCTGACGGCGACGATGGCCGGAATTGGGCCACCGGGGAAGACCGCCTGAATCTGGTTGTAGGTCTGGATCACCGAGAGGTCCTGCGGCAGCGTTCTGACGCTCGGGTTCGCCGTGTGAAGGCGGAAGGCGGGAATCGACAGGATCACCAGCAAGCCACCGGCAGCGACGACCGCAACAACGGGATGACGAAGGACCGGGCTCAGGATCCGTGACCAAAGCGCGCTCTCCCCGGCGTTCCACGGCTGGTCCTTGATGATCGGGACGCCTCCCTTTTCGATCCGGTCACCGAGCCAGGCCAGGGTCGCCGGAAGCACCGTGAGCGACCCCACCACCGCCACCGCGACAACGAGGATCGTGCCGGTTGCGAACGACTGGAAGGTCGACGCGCCCGCCAGGTACATCCCGGCCATCGCGATCATCACCGTGAGACCGGAGATCATCACCGCCCGCCCGGAGGTTGCAGCCGCCGCCGCCAGCGACGCCGATTCGCTGCGCCCCGACTCGCGTTCCTCGCGTTCGCGGCGCAGGTAGAACATCGAGTAGTCGACTCCCACCGCAAGCCCGATCAGCAGGATCACCTCGTTGACCGAGCTGTCCACTCCGCTCAGCTGGCTGATCGGGCCCATCAGCCCGATCGTCGCCAGCACCGCGGTCAGCGCCAGCAGCAGCGGCACACCGGCAGCCACGAGTGCGCCGAACGCGAGCAGCAGGATCAGCAGCGTGATCGGCAGGGAGGTGAACAGCGCCTGCTTGAAGTCGTCGCTGATCGACTCGTTGAGCTGCTTATTGACGCTGGCGTCGCCGGTTTGGCCGATCGTGAAGCCCGGGTTGGCTGCCTGCGCGGCGCTGATCGCGGCAAGGGCCGGGCCGACTCGATCCTGCGTCTCCGTGTCGTCTCCGACGATCTTGAAACGCAGCAGGGCGGAGTGGGCGTCGGCAGAGACCTGGCCGCCGTTGCCCGCCGCGTAGGGGCTCTCGAACTCCTGGGCGTACGGCACCTGCGCGAGGCGCCGCTGCACGTCCGCGACCACGGCGCGGAAGCTCGGGTCGGTCGCCGTCTCGGTGTCGCTCTCGATCAGGACCAGCTCTTCGGCACTCCTCGGGAACGCCCCCTCGATCGCCTGGTCGGCGCGCCCGGACTCGCCCACCCCGAGCTCGTCCTGCTGGAGGACCTTTGTCCCAACCGCCCCGCCGATCGCAACCGAGACGATCACGAATGCCAGCCAACCCCAGATCGCCTTCTTGCGGTGGGTGGCGCTCCAGCGCCCGGCGCGGGCTGCGAGGCTGCGAGGCTGATTCATCCCTTGGCTCCTCCCGGCCCCCCTTCTGGTTGGCAATTTGGACCTTCTCATCCAATCGCGCTAAGTCAAGGTGGGCCGGTTACCCCGCCGCGGGCGTCTCCGCAGCGGTGTGAGAGCGCGATGCTTCCCGGCGTCCGAGCCGCCCAATAGGTTCGCTTCATGCCTACGACCATCTACTTCGCCGCGCCGCACGGCGAGAACCCGCTTCTGATCCGAGTCCAAGAGGACGCCGATGCCGTCTTTTCGGCGTGGACCGCGGCGCGCGGCCTTCCGTTCGAGCTCACGAGTGAGACCGGTCGCCGCCGGTCGGTCTGGATCAACCCCGCGACCGTCGCCTACTGGCACGAGGCCGCCAGTGCCGGGGCCCGCCTCTGACGCCGGCGCCATCGGTCCGCGAATCCAAGCAAACAGGACCAGAGCCGAAACCGCCCGAATCGCGGCCAAGCACAAGGTCAAGAAGGCAAAGCAGGCCGTCAAGGACGCGAAGAGCGCGGTCGCCGCGGCCTGCTAGCCGGTCGCCGGCCAGCGGGCACTAGTCTCACGTCCCCAATGGGGGCCGCCGCGAAAGACCTCGACGTGATGGTGTTCGGCGCGACCGGCGTGACCGGGCGCGAGGTCGCCCGCTATCTGGCCGAGGTCGGCGCCAACTGGGGCGCCGCCGGCCGTGACCCGGCGAAGCTCACCCGCACCCTGGCCGACGTCGGCGCGGCGCCGACGGCCACGGTCGCCGCCGAGGTCGGCGACCGTGCGGCGCTGGTCGAGATGGCCTCGCGCGCGACCGTCGTGCTGAACCTGGTCGGCCCCTACACGACCCGGGGGCGCCCGGTGATCGAGGCCTGCATCGAGGCCGGGGCGCATTACGCGGACCTGACCGGGGAGATCCCGTTCGTACGCGAGATCGTCGCCGACCTGGACGTCGCCGCCAGCGACGCCGGGGTGAAGATCGTGCAGGTCTGCGGGTTCGAGGCCCTGCCTCCCGACCTCGCCGTGCAGCTGCTGGTCTCGGCGGCGCGGGATCGCTGGAACGCCGAGCTCGCCGAGGTCGATGTCGCGATCTCCGTCACCGGCCGGCCACCCGGGCTGCCGCGGCCCTCGGACATGATCTCGGGCGGCACGTTCCAGAGCATGGCCGAGGCCGTCGGATCGACCGACCCGGCGGTGCTCACCGATCCGGCGGCGCTCATCTCCGATCCCCGCGTTGCGGCGGCGGTCCGCGCCCGCAGCCCGATCGGGCTGCGCCCGCGCCGCGCCTCCGATGGCTCGGTGATCGCGCCGATGAGCCCCGCGGCCTTCATCAATCCCGCCGTGATCCAGCGCACCGCGGCGGTCGAGGCGGCCGAGCGCGGCGTCGCCATGCGGCCGTTTCGCTATCGCGAGGGGCTGGCGATCGCCGGCTCGGGGCCAACCCTCCCGCTGCGAATGGGCGCGGCTCTTACCCTCTCGGCGACCCAGCTCGGGATGCGGGCAGCGGCCCTGGCCCAGCCCGCGATCCGCTCCCGCGTGGCCACCGGCCTGCGCAGGGTGCTCCCCTCCTCCGGGTTCGGCCCGGCGGCGGACCGGATCGAGCAGTGGCGCTGGCGCCTCGTCGCCGAGGGCCGCACACCCGCGGGCGACGAGCTCGTCGTGACCCTGGACGCGGAGGGGCACCCCGGCTACCTGGCAACCGCGAGGATGCTCGGCGAGGCCGGGTTGATGCTGGCCGAGCCGGGGGTCACGCCCGAGCGCGCTGGCGCCCTCACCCCCGCCCTCGCGCTCGGCACCGAATCGATCGACCGGTTCGAGCGGGCGCGGTTGCGGTTCGCGCTCGGCTGAGCCTCAGCGGGCCTTGCCGCGGACGTTCTTGAGCTGGAGCAGCTCGCCCTGGAACGTGGTCACGTAGAGGTTGCGCCGCCCGGCACCGTGCGGCCGCCTCCCGGTCGCGGTACCGAAGGCGACCGAGCTCGGCCCGACCGGCGCCATGTGGGCGAGCGCGCAGGCATTGCGGTCCGTGCCGACCCTCCAGACGGCGCCGCCGATGTTGGCGGCGACGTACAGGCGGTCGTGATCGTCGCGCGTGAGGCCGTCGAGCCCGGCGAGTGCGTCCGCCACATCGGTCTCGGTGAAGTAGTTGCTCACCGTCGGCGGCCCGGTGAGCGAGACGGCCGCGATCGACGGGTTGGTGACGAAGGTCTGTGCCGAGTACAGGGTCTTGCCGTCGGAGCTCACGACGAGTCCGTTCGACGACGGCAGCTGCGCCCAGGCGAGCTCGACCTGCCCGCCGATCACCCGGTCGATGCCGATCCCGAAGTCGTTGGACGCGTAGACCGCTCCGTCGGGGCCGCGCGTGACGCCGTTGGCCATCGTCAGCCCGGTCGCGAACACGGTGTAGGAGCCGGTCTTCGGGTCAACCCGCAGCAGCCCGGCCTGTGGGTTCTCGGTCCCGCGAGACGCGGTCACGGCCGAATCGCCGTACCCGACCAAGAGGCTTCCGTCGGGCATCCAGGTGAGCCCGCCGGGCGCGGTGATCCCGTCGACCAGCACCTCGGGCTCGGCGCCGCGTGAGCTGAGCCGCAGCAGCCGCCCGCCGCGCAGATCGGTGAAGTAGAGGCGGCCCCGCTCATCGGCGATCACGGACTCGAGCTGGCCCTGGCCGGACGCGAGCACGCGGACGACCGGCGCGCGACCGCAGTCAGGCACCGCCTCGGCGGCGGCCGGCGCCACCGTCGCGCCCAGCGCGATCACGATCACGGCGAGTCGCTTCATCCAGTCGAGCATATGCGCCAATCCATGAACGGCGCAGATTCGTATGAGAGGGTGATGCCGATGAAGAGGAGGATCGCGCTCATCGTCGCGCTGACCGCGCTGGTGGCCGGCGCCGCGCCCGCGCAGGCGAACTTCCACCTGATGAAGATCCGCGAGATCCGGGCCGCCACCTCCGTCCCGTACGTGGAGCTGCAGATGTACTCGCCGGGCCAGACCTTCCTCTCGGGCCATCACGTGACCACGTACGATCCAGCCGGCGCTCAGATCGACGACGTTCCACTCACCAACGTGAGTGGCGGCCAGAGTCAGAGCACCATCCTGATCGCGCCTGGTCCGGTTGAGGGCGTCGCGCCTGATATCACCCACAGCCTCGGCTTCAGCAACTCCGGGGGCGCCGTCTGCTTCGACGCGATCCCGGTCGACTGCGTCGCCTACGGTCCGTTCACGGGCGCCGCGATGCTGCCGGGGGCCGTCGGCACCCCCGTCACCGGCTTCCCGAGCGGCGCCATGGCGCTGCGCCGTTCGATCGCGCCCGGCTGCTCGACCCTGCTCGAGGCCGCCGACGACACCGACGACAGCGCCGCCGACTTCGCGCTCTCCAACCCGCTGCCCCGCAACAACGCGACGGCGCCGACCGAGGTCGCCTGCGGCGGCGATCGCCAGGCTCCGCAGACGTCGATCTCCAAGGGGCCGAAGAAGAAGTCCTCGAAGACGACCGCGAAATTCCGGTTCGACGCCAACGAGCCGGGGGTCGAGTTCGAATGCAAGCTCGACAAGGACAAGGCGAAGGCCTGCAGCTCCCCGCAGAAGTACAAGCATCTCGACCCCGGCAAGCACAAGTTCACGGTCGCCGCCACGGACGACGCCGGCAACACGGACCCCTCCCCGGCCTCGTACCGCTTCAAGGTCACCGAGCGCCGCTGACGCCGCCCCAGCCGCGCCCCCACCGCCGACGGGTTGAAACCGTTGCCCTGTCTGGCGAAATCAACCCGTCGGCCGATCGGCGGCGGTGCGGCGGCGCAGTTCCGACACGAGTGGCTCGGGGTTGAGCACCACCGCGTGCCAGTCCGCGCGGCGGATCTGCCAGCCGGCGGCGGTGAGCAGACGGTCGCGCTCCCGGTCGCGCACGCGAGCTCCGGTTGTGCCGTGGACGCGTGCGCCGTCGGTCTCCACCACGAGCATCGACCGTGGCCAATGGAAGTCGACCTCGAGCTCGCGGTCGCCGACGCTCAGGCGTCGGTTCACGAGCGGCCGTGGGAGATCGTGGTCGACGCAGAGGTGGAAGAAGCGCGCCTCGAGCTCGCTGCGCACATTGATGATCTCAGCGTCGAACTGCGCGAGAACCAGACGCAGCCGTGCGACGCCTCGGCGGCCGCGGTGTCTGCCCAGTAGGACCGTCATCGAGCGGAGGTCGAGGGCCTCCCTCCGCTCCGCGGTCTCGACCGCCGCCTCGAGCCCGCGGTGATCGAGCACAACCGCTAGATCGAGGATCGTCCTCGCCACCGTGGTGCACGGAACGCCGAGATGCTCGTGGACCTCATCCGGGGCCAGGCGATCGCCGCGGTGAATCCGGATTCCCGGCCGGCAGCGACCCGTGCGGATCGGCGCGGTGACGTCGAGAGTGCGCCGCCGCGCTGGCCCGGAGGTCGAGCAACGCCGCCGCCGAGCGGTACGACAGCGCCGCGTCCGGGCCGCAGGCGAGCACCGCCGCCAGGTAGCGGGCTTCCGGACGCAGAGCCGCGTGCCCGACGGCGAAGACGCCCTGATGCAAGCGGATCAACCAGCCCTCTGCCACCCACGACCGTGCGGTCGCCGGGGCCATCCCAAGCGCTTCGAGCTGACGCAATGCGACCACCCCGTGTTGGCGCGCCGCGAGCTCAGCCACCGCGCCCCACCGCCGACGGGTTGAAACCGTTGCCCTGTCTGGCGAAATCAACCCGTCGGCTGGCACGGGCGCAGCGTGTCGGCGCGCCCGTCACGCGTCAACGCGCGCGTGTCACGCTAGGCGCGCTCAGGCGAAACGGAAGTCTCCTCCGCCCGGCCAGGCCCGGTCGGTGCGCAGCACCGCGACCGCCGCGAACATCTCCCGCGCGAGGCCGAGCGCGCGCGGGTGCTCGCTCTCAGCCTCCGTAGAGCTTCTCGATCTCGGCCGAGTACTTCTCCGCGATCGGCTTGCGCTTCAGCTTCATCGTCGGCGTGAGCTCGTCCCCTCCGGGGGCCCAGTCGGTCGGCAGCACCGTGAACTTCTTGATCTGCTCGACCCGCGAGAGCTTCGCGTTCGCCTCATCGACGCCGGCCTGGATCGCGGCGGCCAGCTCCTCGTCCGCCGCGAGCTGCTCGCCGGACAGGTCGCCCTTGCCGTTCTGCTGCGCCCACACCGGAGCGAAGTCGGGGTCGAGGACGATGAGGGCGACGTTGTAGGGCCGCGCGTCCCCGATCGCGATCGCCTGGCCGATCAACGGGCTCGCCGCCTTCAGCTTCGCCTCGATGTTCGCCGGCGACATGTTCTTGCCGGCCGCGTTGATGATCAGCTCCTTCTTGCGGTCGACGATCTTCAGGTAGCCCTCCGCATCGAGCTCGCCGATGTCGCCCGTCGCGAGCCAACCTTCGTCGTCGATCGTCTCCGCTGTCTTCTCCGGCATGTTGCGGTAGCCGGCCATGATCACATCGCCCTTGACCAGGACCTCGCCGTCCTCGGCGAGCCTGATCTCGACCCCCGGCACCGGGGGCCCGACGGTGCCGAGCTTGATCTTCTCCGGCGGGTTGACGGTCGCCGTCCCGCAGGTTTCCGACATCCCCCAGAGCTCGCCGATCGGGATCCCGATCGCGTGGAAGAACTCGAGCACCTCGAGCGGCGTCGGCGCCGCGCCGACGTTGACCGCGACGACCTCGTCCAGGCCCAGCGTCGTGCGGAGGTTCGAGAACATCTTCTCGTCGGCCTCGGCGACCGCCGCCGCGAGCTGCTCGGGGACCTCCTCCCCGGCCTGCTCGAGGCGCAGCTTCTCGAGCGCGGCGTCGAGCGCCGCGCGCGCCTGCTCGCCCTGCTCGCCGGGCAGGTTGGCGAGGTTCGCCTCGAGCCCCGCCTTGAGCTTCTCCCAAATGCGGGGCACCGCGAAGAACCAGGTCGGTCGCACCTTCGGCAGGAAGGAGACGATCTCACGCGGGTCCGGGCAGATCGTCACCGTGCAGCCGCGGATCACCGGCAGGTAGTAGTGCGCCCCGCGCTCCGCGATGTGGGCGGCCGGCAGCCACGAGATCACCTTGGCGCCGCGATCCGGGAAGTCGACGATGTCCTCGACCCCGGCCGTCAGCATCATCAGGTTGCGATGGGTGAGCTGGACGCCCTTCGGCGGCCCGGTCGTCCCCGAGGTGTAGATCAGGGTGAGCAGGTCGTCGGGCTCGACCGCCGCAACCGAGTCGGAGGTGTCGAACTCGGGGTCGATGGCCTCGAGCTCGGCCAGGGTGTGGTCGCCGCCCTCGCCGCCGACGACGATCAGCGTCTCGACCTCCGGCAGGTTCTCACGAGCCTTCGAGAACACCTCGAGGAACGCGGGCTCGACGATCGCGACCTTCGCGCCCGCGTCGGAGACGACGTATTCGATCTGCTCAGGCGACGAGGTCTGGTAGATCGAGAACGGGACCGCGCCGAGCGAGACCGCGGCCATGTCGATCGGGATGAACTCGGGCCGGTTGTTGAGCATGATCGCGACCGTGTCGCCCTTCGAGACGCCGAGTGACGCGAGCCCGCCGGCGATCCTGCCGACCTGCTCGCGCAGCTCGTTCCAGGTGATCACGACCTCGTCGTCGCCGTCCCCGGTGCGGATCGCCGGGTCGTCGCCGATCCGATCGACCGTCGCCTGGAAGGCCAACGCCAGGTTCTGCGCGTAAAGGTCCCGTCCCGGTCCCCCGCTCGCGTAACGCTCCGCGGCCGTCGCCTCCATCTCTCCTCCTCAAAAGAAATCCCGACGTTGTCCGGGAAAACTATCGCTTGAGCGGGGGTTCAGCGGACAGCGACGCTGCGGCCGGCCGTCCGACGATGACCCCGGCCGCCGCTTGGCCGACTCTGAGACGAACGCGCTACCCGGGGATCGCGCCGAGCTGCTGCATCAGGCTCATCGTGTCGGTGACGCCCCAATGCTCGGCAACCTTGCCGTCCTCGACGCGGATGATGTCGATGGACTCGAACTCGACGCTCTTGCCGGTCGCGGCAACTCCCATCAGCTCCCCTTCGTGGGTTCCAGCGACGATGGTGCGGGCGGCTTCGAGATCTCCGTCGGTCATCATCGGCTCGATCGACTTGAGTCGAACGTCGGGGAACGCCTCCCGCATCGCGTTGACGAAGAACTTCACGCCCTCTCGACCCGAGGGCTGCCCGGGAAGCCCCTCCTCATGATCGACGATGTCATCGGTCGTCAGCTCGTCGATCAAATCGAGGTTGCCGTTCCCGATCACGTCTTCGTAGAACCGCTTGATCAGCCCGGTGCCGTCAGCCATTTGGATCTCCTCCTGTCGCTTCAAGCGTGGAAATCCGATCCTCTCACGGGGCGCTCGAAAAGCGCAATCGGGGGCGTCCGCCGGCGCTCCTCGAGGCGGGATTCAGCGGATCCCGAAGCCGTCGCCGGAGAGGCGGCCGATGTCGTTCGAGAGCCCGATCGCAAACAGCATCAACACGAGCGCGAAGCCGACGACCGACGCGCGCTCCATGACTCGCAGCGATACCGGCCGGCCGCGGACCTTCTCGACCACGGCCCAGAAGATGTGCCCGCCGTCGAGCGGCAGGAAGGGAAACAGGTTGATGACCGCGAGCGAGAGGCTGATCAGCGCCAGCACCAGCAGGGCCTGGCGGGTGTCGAACTCGAACGACTGCCGGGTGACCTCATAGCTGCCGACGATGCCGGAGATCTGCTTGCGCTCCTCGGCGTTGAAGATCCGCCCGACGATCCCGACGGTGGCCGAGGTCACCTGCCACATCCGGTCGACGGCGAAGCTCGTCGAGCTCGAGATCGTCCGCTCGGCCGGCACCAGGCCGGCGCCGACGAAGCTGAAGCCGAACCGGAAGCGCTCCGCGTCGGCGTCGTAGAACGGTCGCGCGTCGATCGTCTGGCGCTCGCCGTCGCGAACCACGACGATCGGCACCGCCTCGGTCGCCCGGCAGCCGTCGGCCTCGCTGCCACCGGCGCAGTGCAGGCCGTCGAGGGCCGCGACGAGGCGGTCGGCCTGCTCGTCCGGCGCGCCGGCGCCGCTGGTCACGCCGTTGATCGACAGCACCCGGTCGCCCGCCTCGAGGTGGGTGGCGGCCGGGGTCCCCGACTCGACGTTGTCGACCGCGACCGCGGTCGCCTTCTCGAGCGTGAAGCCGAGCGCGAACAGGATCAGGAACGCGATCACCAGGTTGACGAACGGGCCCGCGGAGATCACGAAGATCCGCTTCCACACCGGCATGTTCGAGTAGGCCCGCGGGGCGACCTCGGGGTCGAGCTCCTCCTCCGGGTTCATGCCGGTGATCTTCACGAAGCCGCCGAGCGGGATCGCGCCGATCCCGTACTCGGTCTCACCGCGGCGCACGCTCCAAAGCTTCGGCGGGAAGAACAAAAAGAAGCGCTCGACCCGCATGCCGACGAGCTTCGCGGCGGTGAAGTGGCCCGCCTCGTGGCAGATGATCAGCACCGCGAAGCCGAGGAAGGCGAGGATCCAGCTCATCGAATCACGCGCCCACCGCCGCCCGCCCGACCAGCCCGGCGGCAACCTCGCGGGCCCGTGCGTCGCACTCGAAGAGCTGCTCGAAGTGGGCCAGGGGCTCGCCCTGGACCTCGTCGAGCGTGCCGGCGATCACCTCGGCGATCGCCGTGAACGCGATCCGCCCGTCGAGGAACGCGGCGACGGCGACCTCGTCGGCGGCGTTCAGCGCGCACGGAGCGGTGCCTCCGGCGAGCCCGGCCTCGCGGGCGAGGCGCAGGCAGGGGAAGGTCTCCAGGTCCGGGGACTCGAACTCGAGCCGGCCGACGGCCGCCAGGTCGAGCCTCGGAACGGTGACGTCGGCGCGCTCGGGATGGTGGAGCGCGTAGGAGATCGGCACCCTCATGTCCGGAAGGCCGAGGTGGGCGAGCTGGGCGCCGTCGTTGAGCTCGATCAGCGAGTGGACGATCGACTGCGGGTGGACGACGACGTCGATCCGCTCGTAGGGCACCCCGAACAGGTGATGGGCCTCGATCAGCTCCAAGCCCTTGTTGAACAGGGTGGCCGAGTCGATCGTGATCCGCCCGCCCATCACCCAGGTCGGATGGGCGAGCGCCTCTTCGACGCCGACCCCGCTGAGGTCGGTGCGGCCGCGAAACGGCCCGCCGGAAGCGGTGAGGACGAGGCGGTCGACGCTCCCGGGCGCCTCTCCCTCGAGCAGCTGGAAGATCGCCGAATGCTCGGAGTCGACCGGCAGGATCCGGGTCTCGGTCGCCTCGGCGAGCGCGGTGATCAGCTCGCCGCCGACCACGAGGCTCTCCTTGTTGGCGAGCGCCAGCGCGATGCCCTCGCTCAGCGCGACGATGGTCGGCCCGAGGCCCGCGGTCCCGACGATCGCGTTGAGGATCAGGTCGGCGTGGGCGGTGGCGATCAGCTCGCGCACGCCCTCGTCGCCGGCGAGCACACGGGCGCCTTCGAGCTCGCGGCCCGCGCGCTCGGCCGCCTGCGGGTCCGAGAGCGCGACCGCGCCGACCCCGTGCTCGCGCGCCTGGGCGACCAGGCGCTCCCAGTTGGTCGCGGCGGACAGGCCGACGAGCTCGAGCTCGTCGGAGCCCCCGATCACGTCGAGCGCCTGCTCGCCGATCGAACCGGTCGAGCCGCAGATCACCACCCGCTTGGCCATCGGGCCAGGGTAGCGATGCGTCTAACGCGCAGATGAGCGCGAGCCGGCGCCCGCAACGGCACCGGCCCGCGCCCTGGTCGCGCTTACCTGACCCGCTTCAGGGTGAGCTTGAACGTGTTCAGGATCTCGCCGTAGAAGAGATCCTCCGGGTCGCGGCCGCAGGCCGAGATCCCGGTGTCGTCATAGCACTCCCGGACCGAGCCGTCGATGACGATCTTCTCGCGGTTCTTGTCGAAGACGCGCTTCGGCGCCAGCTTCTCCTGCGCGAAGATCAGGTCGCCCTGCGCCTCGCTGTCGTCGTACGGGCCGCCCTCCCAGTAGGGGCAGTTCATGAACGCGTTGCGCAGTTCGTCGCCGCCGCCGGTCGAGATCGCGCTCTGACCCCAGCCGAGCGCGTTGCCGGTGACCAGCACCTCGTCGTCGAGGATGTAGGAGAGCTTCACGTCGAGGAAGCCGACGACGAGGCCACAGTCCTTGGGCTGCTCGACGACGCCGCCGCCGTTGTCGTCGCACTGGTCAGGGTTCGGCGGTCCGGTCGCGCTCGCCTCGCCCTCCACATCGGCCGAGGCCGAGACCTTGATCGTCGGTGAGAAGAACGGGTCTCCGTGGCTGGTCTGGTAGAGCGGGTTGCTCTTCGGCACCTGGATCGCGGACAGCTTCGTGGGCTTGCGCGAGCGGTAGGGCATCTGCACCGAGCCGGCCGAGTGGACGGCGCCGACGCACGGCGGCTCAGCGGCCTTGTCGTAGCCCCAGGTGGTCACCTGGTTACCGCTGATCGAGGCCTTGAACTTCGCCGTCTTGGTGCCGCCGGCGGCGCTTGCGGCCGCCGGGGCCAGCGCCGCGACGGCGCAGGCGACGAGGATGAGGGGGATCGGTCGGTTCATGGATTTCCTTTCCGGATCGGTTGGTGGGCGAACCCTCACCGACGCCGGCCCCCGCGCCATCGGGGCGAACCCCAAACCTCGACCCCAAACCCCGGTCGCGCTCCCTTGGGGGTCGCGGGCAGCCCGTATGCTCGGGCCGTGGCCGGCTCGACGACCAAGATCGGCGCTCACGTCGAGCGCGAAGCGCCCCTCGAGGCGGCCGCGGAACTGGGCGCCGAGTGCGTCCAGATCTTCCTCTCCGACCCGGGCTCGTGGCGAAAGCCCCCTCCCCATCCCGAGACCGACGCGTTGCGGGCGAGCCCGATCGACGTCTTCGTCCACGCGCCGTACCTGATCAACGTCTGCTCGCCGAAGCCCAACGTCCGCTACGGCTCGCGCAAGATCCTCCAGCAGACCTGCGACGCGGCGGCCGAGATCGACGCCGCCGCGGTCATCGTCCACGGCGGGCACGCCGAGGACGACATCGCCGAGGGCCCCGGGCGCTGGCTGCGCTCGCTCGAGCTGCTCGAGACCGACGTCAAGGTCCTGGTCGAGAACACCGCCGGCGGCGAGAACGCGGTCGCGCGGCGCTTCGACGCCCTCGCGCGGCTCTGGGAGGCGATCGACGACGCCGACCACGGGATCGACCTCGGCTTCTGCTTCGACACCTGCCACGCCCACGCGGCCGGCGAGGAGCTCGGCGACGCGGTCGAGCGCGCGGTCGCCATCACGGGCGGCCTCGACCTGCTCCACGCCAACGACTCGCGCGATCCGGCCGGGACCGGCGCCGACCGCCACGAGCGCCTCGGCGAGGGCAAGATCGACCCTGAGGCGCTGCGCGCGATGATCAGCGCCGGCCTGGCCGCGGCGCCCGCGGCCGTGGTCGAGACGCCAGGGCCGCTGGCCGGCCTGCGCGACGACATCGAGTTCGTGCGCGCGCTCGGTTGATTGAACGCGGTCGGTCAGTAGACGAACAGGACCGCCAGGTAGTAGCCGGCGACGATCGTGAACAGGAGCGCATCGAGGCGATCGAGCAGGCCGCCGTGCGGCCCGAAGATCGTCCCCGAGTCCTTGATCTGCAGATCGCGCTTGAGCATCGACTCGAACAGGTCGCCGATCGGGGCGAGCACGGCCACGGCCATCCCGATGAGGAGCGCGTCGATTCCCGGCAGCCAGTCCTGGTACAGGCCGGCGAACCAGAGCCCGAGCGTGCCGCCGACGAAGCCGAAGGCGAGGCCCTCGAGCGTCTTGTTCGGCGACAGCGCCGGCGCCAGGCGGTGGCGGCCGAACAGGCGCCCGCCTGCGTAGGCGGCGGTGTCGGCGACGAAGGTCGCGACGAGGACGTCGACGAGCAGCGCGGCCCCGTGCTCGGGAAGCTCGCGCAGCAGGACCGCGTGCGCGAACGGAACCCCGATCCAGACGATCGCGAAGACCGTCACGGTGACCGAGAGCGTGATCCCGTCGCGGTCGGGACGGGTGATCGACGAGAGGAAGATCAGCGGGATGCTCGCCGCCAGCACGATCATCATCTGGTACTGGTCGCCGTAGAAGGCGGCGACGACGAGTCCGGCCGCGACCACGAACGCGGTGAGCAGGAACGGGCGGGCGTCGCGCGTCATCCGGAAGAACTCGTGGATGCCGACGCAGGCGAAGCCGACCATGGCCGCCGCGAACACCTCGCCGCCGATGATCGCGATCGTGACCACGATGGCGATCCAGGGGAGCGCCCAGGCGATCCGGGCGAGGGTCTCGGAGCGCAGGCGACGCGGCTTGCGCGGCGGGCGCCCGCCCTTGCGGCGGCCGCGCTCGGCGGCCAGCGGCGGCGGCGGCTCAGGACGGGCGCGGCGCGGGTGGTCGAAGTCGACCTCGGAGTCGAACGGCCGCGATCCCTCCATCGGCTAACGCCCCCCGAACCGGCGCCGGCGGGTCTCGTACTCGCCGAGGGCGCTCTCGAACGCGGCGCGGTCGAAGTCGGGCCACAGCGGCTCGGAGAAGACGAGCTCCGAGTAGGCGCACTGCCACAGCAGGAAGTTCGAGACACGCTGCTCGCCGCTGGTCCGGATCAGGAGGTCTGGGTCGTGCATCTCGGGCGCGTAGAGGTGGTTGCGAAACTCCTCCTCCGAGCTTCCCTCGAAGCTTCGCGCCGCGTCGACGATCTCCGCCCTGCCGCCGTAGTTGAAGGCGACGAAGAGGGTGATCCGCGTGTTCTGCGCCGTGGTCGACTCGGCCCAATCCATCCGCTCGACCAGGTCGGCCGCGACCCCCTCGCGGCGGCCGACGAAGCGCATCCGCACCCCTTCGGCGTCGAGCTCGGGCGTCTCGCGCTCGATCCGCTCGGCGAACATCGCCATCAGCCCGTCGACCTCGGCCCGGGGGCGCTGCCAGTTCTCGGTCGAGAACGAGAACACCGTCAGCTCCTCGACCCCGAGCTCCGCGGCATCGCGCAGGCGCGCCTTGACCGTGTCGGCGCCGGCGCGGTGTCCCTCGACCGCCGGGAGCCCCCGCTCCGCCGCCCACCTGCCGTTGCCGTCGGTGATGATCGCGACGAACCTGGGACCGCCGGAATGCTCCGCTTCGCGTCCGCTTCCTGCGGGTGATCGGGAGCTCACAGGCCCCTCACACTTCGAGGATCTCTTCTTCCTTGGCCTTGAGCAGGCCGTCGATCTCCGTCGTCGCCTCGTCGGTGCGCTTCTGCAGCTCGGACTCGGCCCGGCGTTCGTCGTCCTCGCCGACCTCGCCCTCCTTCTTGAGCTCGCGCAGGTCGTGCATGACGTCGCGGCGGATGTTGCGAACCGCGACCTTGCCCTCCTCGCCGACGCCGTGGACGACCTTGACCATGTCGCGCCGCCGCTCCTCGTTGAGCTCGGGGATCTGCAGCCGGATCACGTTGCCGTCGTTGGACGGCGTGAGCCCGAGGTCGGACTCGAGGATCGCCTTCTCGATCGAGGCGATCGAGCTCTTGTCGAACGGGGTCACGGTGAGCAGGCGGGCGTCGGTGGCCGAGACCTGGGCGAGTTGCTTGATCGGCGTCTCGACCCCGTAGTAGTCGACCACGATCCGGTCGAGCAGGTGCGGCGAGGCGCGTCCCGTGCGGACCGTGGCGAGCTCGTGGCGACACGACTCCACCGACTTCGACATCCGATCGGCGGCATCGGAGATGAACTCATCGGTGATCTCGGACAACTGTGCGCCGCTCCTCTCTCAGGCCTCTGTACGGACGATGGTGCCGACCCGCTCGCCGCTGACGATCCTATCTATGTTGAGCGGGTCCGCCATGTTGAAGACGTGGATGGGCAGGCCGTTGTCCATGCACAGCGAGAGCGCGGTCGAGTCCATCACCCGCAGGCCCTTCTCGATCGCCTCCATGTGGGTGATCTCGGGCAGGAACTTGGCGTCCGGGACCTCCGACGGGTCGGCGTCATGGACGCCTTCGACCCCGTGCTTCGCCATCAGGATCGCCTCGGCGTGGATCTCCAGCGCCCGCAGCGCCGCGGCCGTGTCGGTGGTGAAGAACGGGTTGCCGGTGCCCGCCGCGAAGATCACGACGCGCCCCTTCTCGAGGTGGCGCATCGCCCGCCGGCGGATGTAGGGCTCGGCGACCTCGGTCACCGCGATCGCCGACATCACCCGCGTGTAGGTACCCAGCCGCTCGAGCGCGTCCTGGAGCGTGAGCGCGTTGAGCACGGTCGCGAGCATGCCCATGTAGTCGGCGGTCGCCCGGTCCATCCCCTGCGCGGCGCCCTCGAGACCGCGGTAGATGTTCCCGGCGCCGACCACGACCGCGGTCTCGACGTCGCGCGAGGCGACGTCGTGGATCTGCTGCGAGATCTGATCGATCCGCTCGGGGTCGGTGCCGAACTCGAGCGAGCCCATCAGCGCCTCGCCCGAGACCTTGAGCAGGATCCGGCTGAAGATCGGGTCCGCCATCGGCGGCAACCCTAGTCGCTGCGCGGCGAGGCCCTACTCCTCGCCGACGGCGAAGCGGGCGAAGCGGGCGATCCGCACGTTCTCGCCGGTGTTGGCGGCCAGGTCGGCCCGGATCTGCTCGATCGTCTTGCCGTCGTAGCGGTCCGTGCGCACGTGCTCCTGCTCGAGCAGGACGACGTCCTTGGCCCACTTCTTCAGCTGGCCGTCGACGATCTTCTCGATCACGTTGTCGGGCTTGCCCTCCTCACGCGCCTTCTCCTCGAACACCCGCCGCTCGGCCTCGCGGGCCTCCTCGGGGATCTCGTCGATCGACACGAACTGCGGGTTGAGCGCCGCGATGTGGATCGCGACCTCCCGGGCGAACTCCTGGAAGTCGTCGGTGCGGGCGACGAAGTCCGTCTCGCACTGGACCTCGACCAGGACGCCCACCTTGCCCCCGGCGTGGATGTAGGAGCTGACGATGCCCTCGCTGGTCGCCTTGCCCGAGCGCTTCGCGGCCGATGCCTGGCCCTTGACGCGCAGCAGCTCGACGGCCTTGTCGGCGTCACCATCGGCCTCCTCGAGCGCCGCCTTGCAATCCATCATCGCGGCGCCGGTGCGGTCGCGCAGCGCCTTCACGTCCTGGGCTCCCACCGCCATCACGAACCCTCCTCGGCCTTCTCGGCCTGATCGGGCGCCGCCTGCTGGGGCTGCTGCTGTTGCTGGGGCGGCTGAGGCGGGGTCTGAGGCTGCGCGGGAGCCGCCTGCTGGGCTCCTCCCTGGGCCGGAGCCTGCTGGCCCTGCGGCGCGGCCTGCTGGGGCGGCGCGGCCGCCTGCTGGGCGGCCTGCTGCTCGGCGGCGGCCTTCGCGGCGGCCTCCTCGGCCTCCTTGCGAGCCCGCTCTTCCTCCTCGCGCTTGCGCTTCGCCTCTTCCTCGGCGCGGCGGCGCTCCTCTTCCTCGGCGCGGCGCTTGGCCTCCATCTCGCGATAGGTGTTGGCGGCGTTCTGGACCGCGCTGCCGATCGTGCCGACGACCAGCTCGCACGAGCGCATCGAGTCGTCGTTGCCGGGGATCGGGTAGGTGACGCCCATCGGGTCGACGTTCGAGTCGACCAGGCCGAGGATCGGGATCCCCAGACGGGTCGCCTCGGCGACCGCGATGGCCTCGGTCTTCAGATCGATGATCAGCGCCGCCTGCGGGAGCCGCTTCATGTCGCGAACGCCGCCGAGGTTGTACTCGAGCTTCTCGAGCTCGGCCTCCATCGACATCCGCTCCTTGGTCGGCAGCAGCTCGAGGCGGCCGTCGTCCCTGAGCCCGGTGAGCTCGTGGAGGCGGTCGATCCGGGCCGACATCGTCTGGAAGTTGGTCAGCAGGCCGCCGAGCCAGCGCTGGTTGACGTACGGCATGCCGCTCGCCTCGGCCCAGTTCTTGACCGAATCGCGCGCCTGCTTCTTCGTGCCGACGAACAGCACGGTGCCGCCCTTGCCGGCGACCTCGACCGCGAAGTCGCGGGCCTGGTTGAGCAGCTGCTCGGTCTGCAGCAGGTCGATGATGTGGATCCCGTCGCGCTCGCCGTGGATGTAGCGACGCATGCGCGGGTTCCAGCGCCTGGTCTGGTGGCCGAAATGAAGGCCTGCGGTCAGCAGCTCCCTCAGCCCCGGCTCGGACTTGAGTCCTGATTCGGACATCGGTGCTCCCTTTGGTCTGGAATTGGTCTCCCGCGCCGCTTCCGGGGACCCGGCTTTTCGTGCGCCGGGCAGGGCCCCTTGTTCGCGCGCGGGGATCGGTTACTGGACGAGCGTCAGTGTAGAGGCCCGGCCAGCCTCGCCGCCTCGGCCCGGTCGCGATCGTCGATCTCGCGGGCGACGCGGGCGGGGTTGCCGTAGGCGATCACGCCGGCGGGAAGGTCGCGCGTGACCACCGAGCCGGCGCCGACCACCGTGTTCTCGCCGATCGTCACCCCCGGACAGACGAGCACGGCGGCGCCCAGCCAAACCCCGTCCGCGACCGTGATCGGCAGCGCCCGCTCCCACGCGGCGCGGCGCGCGACCGGATCGATCGGGTGGGTCGCGGTGATCAGCTGCACGCCCGCGGCGAGCAGGCACTCGTCGCCGATCGAGATCGGGGCGCCGTCGAGCAGCGTGCAGTTGGAGTTGACGAAGCAGCGGTCGCCGATGCGGATGCCGTCGCCCCAGTCGCAGTAGAACGGCGGGCGGATGAACGTCTCGGGCCCGATCGCGGCGAGCAGACGCTCGAAGGCCGCCCGGCGGTCGTCGCGGCGTTCGTACGGGATCCCGTTCAGCTCACCGACGAGCGCCTGGCGCTGGTCGAGCTCGCGGTTGAGCTCCGGGTCGTCGCCGCGATAGAGCTGCCCGGCACGCATCATCTGCTTTGCCGACGTCACCGCGTCATCGTAGGAGCCCCCGCGTGGGTCAGGCTCGCGCGCGCTCGAGCGCCGCGGCCAGATCAGCCGGAAGCGGGCTCTCGAACTCGAGCCGCTCGCCGCTGAACGGGTGCGTGAAGGCGAGTCGCGCGCTGTGGAGGAACTGGCGCTCGAGGTCGAGGCGCCCCGCGTGGCCGTAGCGGGGATCGCCTGCGACCGGATGGCCGATCGCGGCGAAGTGGGCGCGGATCTGGTGGGTGCGCCCGGTCTCGAGGCGCGCCTCGACGAGGGTGTCGGCCGGCAGCGCCTCGACCACCGTGAAGTGGGTCCGTGCTTCGCGGGCACCGCGGCCGCGGACCGCGCGCTTCTCGGGCGCGCGATGGTCCCGACCGAGCGGCGCGTCGATCGTGCCGCTGCGCGAGCGCGGGCGCCCCTCGATCAGGGCCAGATAGGTGCGCTCGACCTCGTGCGCCTTGATCATCGCCGAGAGTCGCCGGTGCGCCTCGTCATCGCGGGCGACGATCATCAAGCCCGAGGTGTCCTTGTCGAGGCGATGGACGATCCCGGGGCGCTCCGCCGGCCCGCCGCCGAGCATCGGGCCGAGCGCGTCGACGAGCGTCTCGCCCCGGTGGCCGGGCGCCGGGTGCACGACGAGGCCCGCGGGCTTCTCGATCACCGCGAGGCGGTCGTCGACGTGGACCGGGCGCGGCGCGGCGCTCACGTCGCCGGGTCGTGAGCCGGCGCCGGGGTCATCGCCGAGAGCGCGATCACGAACACCCCCACGGTGATCGCGATGTCGGCCACGTTGAACGCCGGCCACAGCGGCGGGTCGATGAAGTCGGTGACCGCACCGTCGAAGACCCGATCGGCGAGATTGCCGAGCGCCCCGCCGGTCAGCAGGCCGACCCCGAGCCAGAGCCCGGGCCGCAGGGTGTCGAAAGCGAACCAGCCGAGGATCAGGGTCAGCGCGAGCGCGGTGAACGCGACCACGACCGCGTCGCCGCCGTCGCTGAACAGGCCGAAGGCGATGCCGCTGTTCGTCACCCGGGTGAGGTCGACCCCGAGCGCCAGGTCCGCGCGCTCGCCCGGCGCCAGCGAGCCGCGGACGAGCGCCTTGACCACCTGATCGAGCGCGATCACGACGACGCCGACCGCGACCATTCGCAGCCAACTGCGCGCTCGCGGGCTCACCCTTCGATCAGCCTGACGATCAGGCCGCCGCCGATCGAGAGCACCAGGATCGCGACAATCGGGCTGATGTCGAGCGGGCCGATCCGCGGCACCCAGGGGCGAAACAGGTTCAGGTACGGGTTGGTCGACTCCTCGATGAAGCCGAGCACCGAGCGCAGCGCCAGGTTGTAGGGGATCGGCCGGAACTGCTGCACCCAGCTGAGCACGATGTTGGCGATGATCAGGACGAAGTAGACGAAGAGCAGCGCCGAGGCGTAGTTGGCGATGTCGCCGCGGGTCAGGGCGACGATGCTCAAGATAGGCGCCTCAACGGCGGCGCGGTTCGGCTTCGCCCTGTCGGGCTCCGCCTCACTGGCGCATCCGTTCGAGCGAGGCCGCGAACGCCGCCTTGAAGCCCTCGGCGACGCCGGCGTCGGCGAGCGCCTCGAGCCCGGCCTCGGTGCTCCCCCCGCGCGAGGCGACCGAGGCGCGAACGGTGATCGGGTCATAGCGGCGCAGCAGCTCGATCGTCCCGGCGAAGCTCTCGAGCACCAGCTCGTAGGCCTGCTCGGGGCCGAGGCCCTCGGCGGCGCCTGCCTCCGCGAGGTTCTGGACGACGATCGCCAGGTACGCGGGCGTGCAGCCCATCGCCGCGGTGGCGACGTCCATCAGCTCGTCGGGCACCTCGACCAGGTGCGAGAGCTCGCCGAACAGGTTCAGCAGCCGGGCACCGGTCTCGCCGTCGTTCGGCTCGAGCGGCGCGTGGCAGATCACGCCGCGCTGGATCTCGGCGGTGATCGTCGGCATCGTCCGCACCACCGGGACGTCGGGGAACAGCTCGCGCAGGCGAGCGACGGAAGTCGCGCTCAGCACCGACGCGATCGCGTCGCCGGCCCCTCCGAGCTGCTCCGCGGCGCGCTCGAGCGCGTTCGGCTTGACCGCGAGCACGACGGCATCGGATCGCAGCGCGAGCTCGGCGAGGTTCTCGACCGCCTCTCCCCCGACCTCCTCGGCCAGCTTTGCGGCCCGCCCCGAGCCGGCGTCGGCGAAGTACATCGCCTCCGGTCCGTGCTCGGCGCCGGCCCACCCCCGCGCCAGCGCCGCCGCCATGTTGCCTGAGCCCGCGAACCCGATCTTCATGCCCTGAAATCTACGCGGCGCTCGCCGGTCAACCCCGCCGACTTTCATCTCAGCCACCTCGGCAGGTGGTTGCGATGAATCTCGGCGGGTTGCTGGCGCACCGGTCGCTCGCCCCGGTGCGGGCGGGTGGGCCGCGCCGCGGCTGGACCCGCGCGCAACGCGAGGCCCGGCGGCGAGCGACGAGCCGCTACGACTGGTTGAAGAAGCCCTTCTCGACCAACCGCGCCTTCTCCTCGGCGGAGACCTCGACGTTGCGCGGGGTGAGCAGGAAGGTCTTTTCGGCGATCTTCTGCATGCCGCCGTCGAGCGCGTAGGTGAGCCCGGACGCGAAGTCGATCAGGCGCTTCGAGAGCTCGCCGTCGGTGGTCTGCAGGTTGAGGATCACCGGCACCGAGTGCTTGAAGCGGTCGGCGACCTCCTGGGCGTCGTTGAAGCTGGCGGGCGTGACCAGGTGGACCTGGACGTCGGCGCCGCCGCCGTTGCCCACCGGCTGCAGCGGCTGCAGGCGGCGGCGCGGGGGCTCGTCGTCGGCGAAGATGTCGTCGATCTCGTCGCGCGAGCGGCGCCGCTCCGAGATCCGGCTCACGGTCGCCGAGCGCGGCGCGGCGCCGCCCTCGTAGACCTGGCCGTGCGAGACCGTGTCGGGCTCGTAGATGTCGTGCTCCTGGTATTCAGGGTCCTCGGCGAGGCCGAAGTAGACGAGCGCGCGGTGCCATGTGTCTCGGATTGCCATACGGCTGCGGGTTTCGTTGGAGGTCCCGGGATTCCTTTACCCGGATTATGGAGCAAGAAAGCGCCCGGACCTAGCGATATAGCGAGGTTCCGAGCCTGATCGTGGTCGCGCCCTCGTCGACCGCGACCTCCCAGTCCTGGCTCGTGCCCATCGAGAGGCGCGCGAGGCCGTGCTCGGCGGCGAGCTCGGCGAGCCGCGCGAAGTACGGCCGCGAGGCCTCCGGGTCGGCCGTGAACGGCGGCATCGTCATCAACCCGGCGACCTTCACCGGGCAGCGCTCGATGAACCCGGCGAGCGCCGCCGGCTCCACCCCGCCCTTCTCCGGTTCCCCGGAGACGTTCACCTCGACCAGCACCTCGGTGTCCGGGCCGCCGTGGCGCCCGAGCTGTTCGAGGACCGATTCCGTTGCGACCGAGTGCATGAGGCGCACCAGCGGCACGATCCGGCGGACCTTGCGGCTCTGGATGTTCCCGATGAAGTCCCACGTGAACAGGTCGCCGAAGCGCTCGTGCTTGGCCTCGAGATCCTGCAGGCGGTTCTCGCCGACCAGCTCGATCCCGGCCTCGGCCAGGGTCTCCAGCTCGTCGATCAGCACGTACTTGGTCGCGGCGAGGATCTCCACCTCCGGACCGCACCGCTCGCGCACCCGCTCGAGGTTGGCGCGCACGACCGCGGCGTCGATGTCGCGGATCGGCTCAGCCATCGAGCCAGACCAGACCCGCCTGGCGCCCCGTGCGCCCGGCGTCGCGACGATGCGAGAAGAACAGCTCGGCCTCGCAGCTCGTGCACAGCCCGCTCGACTCGACCGAGCCGACGCCGGCGGCGGCGAGCAGGCGCCGCGCGACCTCCGGCAGATCGAGCATCCCGCCCGCGGCGATCCCGTCGCCGAGCCCGGCGAAGCGCGCGAGCACCTCATCGCCGACCTCGTAGCAGCACGGTCCGATCCCCGGGCCGATCGCGGCCGCGGTGGCGCCGACCTCGCCGGCGCCGCGGGCGACGATCCCGTCGGCGAGCCCGCGCCAGCCGCAGTGCAGCATCGCCACGCCGCGGTCGCCCGCGATCGCGACAGGAAGGCAGTCGGCGACCTGCACCAACGGGGTCAGCGCCGGGTTGGAGGTCGCCTGGCCATCGGCGTCCGCGGGGCGCGCGTCCGCCGTGAACGGGTTCGGCTCGGGCGCGCGCTCGCGGCGAGCCACGGCGGCGCCGTGGACCTGAAAGCCGAACAGGACGCCCTCGGCCTCCCGCCCCAGGGCCGCGGCGAGCCGGGTGCGATTGGCGCGTACCGCAGCCGGGGAGTCATCGGTGTAGAGGCCGAGGTTGAGGGATGCGAACGGGCCCTCGCTCGCGCCGCCGCCGCGGGTCGAGAAGGCGGCCCTGCCGCCGGGCAGGCCGGCCTCGAGCCAGCGGACCCCGTCGCGCTCACGCCAGTTCATGCCCGCAAGGCTATGAGGCCGCCGCTTCGAGGGCGCATCGCAGCTCCTCGTCGCGCCCGCGGACCTCACCGTCGAGCTTCGCCCGCAACGCCGCGGCGAGCCCGCGGCCGACCGCCGGGCCCTCCGGC
The DNA here is from genome assembly GCA_963781265.1 of uncultured Solirubrobacterales bacterium. Lineage (GTDB taxonomy): Bacteria > Actinomycetota > Thermoleophilia > Solirubrobacterales > 70-9 > WHSW01. Next base: position 31,921 of record CAWAFH010000015.1, on the reverse strand, counting down.
ACCCCGGCCGCGATCAGGTCGTCGCCTGAGATCTCGAGCTCGACCTCGCGCCAGCGTTCGACGTAGTCGTCGAGCCACTCGGCGCCCCGGGCCCGGGCGAGCACGAGGTCGACACCCTCGCGGCCGCGGGCGGCGGCGACGGCGGCGGAGGCCGACCCGGGCTCGGCCTCGGCGAGCGCGACGGCGGCGGGCCGGGAGCCGCGCGCGGCGGCGAGCACCGTTGCCGCCCGGGTCGCGACGCCGTCCCAAGCCGGGCGCTCGAGGACCCGGAGCGCCGCGTCGATCAGCGGCCCCGCCCCGCGCGCGAGCGCGACCAGGCCCCAGCCGTCGAGCAGCTCGAAGCCCGCGCGCGGGTCGTCCTCGGCCGCGAGCTTGCCGAGCTCGGCGGCGACCCGGTCCGCCGACACGGTGGCGAGGTCGGCCGCGCGCAGCAGCTCGAGCGTGCGGGGCTCGGGCTCGAGCCCGAGGCGGGCGGCATAGCGCGCGGCGCGCAGGGCGCGCGTCGGATCGTCGGTGAACGAGCCATCGTGCATGACCCGCAGCGCGCCGGCGCCGAGGTCTTCCAGGCCGCCGAGCGGGTCGATCGGGCGCCCCGGGTCGGCGACGGCAACCGCGATCGCGTTGACGGTGAAGTCCCGGCGCTCGAGGTCGCGGCCGAGGTCCGCCGGCTCCACCTCGGGCAGCGCGCCCGGATACGCGTAGGTCTCGCTCCTCGCCCGGGCGATGTCGACCGCGCCGCCTCCCACCGCGACCGTCGCGGTCTCGAACCGGTCGTGGATCACCGCGGCGCCCTCCAGCGCCTCGATCAGCGGCATCTGGTCGCCCTCGACCACGAGGTCGAGGTTGTCGGTCGGCTGGCCGATCAGCGCGTCGCGAACCGCCCCGCCCACGATGTAGACGGGCGCCTCGACCCGGGCCGCGGCCGACCGCACCCGCGCGAAGCCGGGCAGCTCGGAGATCCTCTCGGCGAGGCGTGCGGTCTCGATCTCGCGCTTGGTCGCCACGGTCTCACTCGGGGGCGCTGGGGGGATGCTTCCCTACCATGACGGCCCCTGCGGATGCCGGACTTCCCGAAGATCCCGGTCGCCTGGCGCGACCCCGTGCACATCGCGATCATCGCGCTGATCAGCCTGCTCGCGATCGGCGGCGCTGCCGCCGCCTACCTGGTCCTGAAGCGCGATCCCGACCAGAGCTGCCCGCCTCCGTGCACGCTCGAGCGCGACGAGAAGCCGGCCTCGCACGCGGAGCAGGTGAAGACCGTCGACTGGCCGGTCTACGGCTACGACCTGCAGCGCAGCCGCTATCTGCCGACCAAGCGGGTGAAGCCGCCGTTCGACGCCTCCGAGTGGAGCTTTCAGGCGGGCAAGCTGCTCGAGTTCTCGCCGATCGTGGCCAAGGGAACGCTCTACTTCCAGGACAAGGACGCGCTCTTCTACGCGCTCAGCGCCGACCGGGGCAAGGTGGAGTGGAAGAAGCAGATCGGGGCGCTGGGGGCCGCGTCGCCGGCCTACTCACACGGCGTGGTGTTCGCGGTCACCCTGCAGCGCGCCGCCGGCGTCGACCAGGGCGAGGCCCTGGCGTTGCGGGCCAAGGACGGCAAGCTGCTGTGGCGCTACCCGCTGCCGGGGCGCAGCGAGACCTCGCCGATCGTCATCGGCAGCAACGTGATCGTCGGCAGCGAATCCGGCGACATCTACGCGCTCGACCGCAAGACGGGCAAGCCCGACTGGCAGGTCCACACCGCCGGCGCGGTCAAGGGCGGGCTCGCGTTCGACGACGGGGTGCTCTACGGCGCCAACTACGCCGGTCAGGTGTTCGCCCTGCGAGCCTCGAACGGCCAGTACGTGTGGCAGTCCAGCACCCAGGGCTCGAGCTTCGGCCGCGGCGGGCCGGTGTACTCGACGATCGCGGTCGGCTTCGGGCGCATCTTCCTCGGCTCCATCGACACCCGCGTCTACTCCTTCGATCAGGACACGGGCGAGCTGCTCTGGAGCCACTCGACCGGCGACTGGGTCTACGCGGCGCCCGCGATCGCCGACACGCCGAAGACCGAGCCAACCGTCTATGTCGGCTCCAAGGACCAGAACTTCTACGCGCTCGACGCGAAGACCGGCGAGGTGCGCTGGCAGCAGCGTCTCGGCGGCGTGATCCTCGGCGCCGCCACCGTCCTCGGCGAGAACGTCTACGTCGCGGCGCTCGGCCCCAACCTCGGGACCTTCGGCTTCAACGTGAAGACCGGGAAGCGGACGTTCGAGTCAGAGCTCGGCGAGTACAACCCCGTGATCTCGGACGGCGAGCGGATGTATCTGACCGGCAGCTCGAACATCCGCGCCTTCGAGCACGAGACCGCCGCGGAGCAGCGCCGCGCCGCCCACCGCCGCCAGGCGGAGCGCCAGCGCCAGCAGCAGGCGCACCGGGAGAAGCGCAAGCGCCAGCAGGCCGCGAAGCGCGCCAAGCGCCAGCGCCAGCGGGCCGCGCATCAGGCGGCGAAGCAGGCCGGCGGCGAACAGCAGCAGAGCGGCGGCGGCTGAGGCGCCTCAGCGCTTCAGCTCGACCTCGACGAACACCGCCTCGCCGTCGGTCGAGCTGATCACGTCGTGCGCGGTGCCGGCCGTGCCCAGGTACGGCTCGCCCGCGACCTGCGTCATCTCCCGCACCGCCCCGTCGAGGTCGATGACCGTGAAGGTTCCGCCGGTGACCGGGACGACGACGTAGTCGAACTCGTGGCGGTGGTGGCCGGTCGCGTCGCCGGCGGTCGCGAACGTCCAGGTCGTGACCCGGACCCGATCGTCGTCCGCACCGGCGGTTGCGCGCGCCTCGGTCATCGAGGTCGCACCCTAGCCGCCGCGGACCGGGATCCCGGCGTCGCGCATCGCGGCCTTCGCCTCGCCGACGGTGTGCTTGCGGTAGTGGAAGATCGAGGCGGCGAGGACCGCTTCGGCGCCGCCGTCCGTGATCCCCTCGACCAGATGCGACAGCTCGCCGACCCCGCCGGACGCGATCACCGGGACGGCGACCGCGTCGGCGACCGCGCGGGTCAACCCGAGGTCGTAACCCTCGGTGGTCCCGTCGCGGTCCATGCTGGTCAGCAGCACCTCCCCCGCGCCGCGCTCCGTGGCCTCGCGCGCCCACGCGACCGCCTCGCGGCCCTCGACCTGCGCCCGCCCGCCGTTCACGAAGACGTCATAGGTCCGGCCGCGGCCGGGGCGGGAAGCGGAGTCGCCGGCACGGGCGTGCTCCCGGGCGTCGATCGCGACCACCACGCACTGGGAGCCGAAGACGACGGCGAGCTCGGAGATCAGGTCCGGGCGCGCCAGCGCCGAGGAGTTGACGGCGACCTTGTCGGCCCCGGCGTCGAGCACTGCCTGGGCGTCGCCGACCGAGCGGATCCCGCCGCCGATCGTGAAGGGGATGAAGACGTTGTCGGCGGTCCTGCGGGCCAGCTGCGTGATCGTGTCACGATTCTCGTGCGACGCCGTGATGTCGAGGAAGACGAGCTCGTCGGCGCCCTCGGCGTCGTAGCGCTCCGCCAGCTCGACCGGGTCGCCGGCGTCGCGGATGTCGACGAAGTTGGTCCCCTTGACCACCCGCCCCGCGTCGACGTCCAGGCACGGGATCACCCGCTTCAGCGCCACGCGCTCAGACCTTCTTCTTCATGCGACCGCGCACCGCGCCCCAGGCGCCGTGCGCGAACGCTCCCGGCTCCAGCTTCTGCGCCAGGCGCAGCATCTCCTCGCGCTCATTGGCGGAGAGGTGCTTGCGCGGCCGGCCCCGCGATTGGGACACCAGCTTCGCGAGCCGGAGCCGCTCGTCGGGCTCGAGCAGGGCGAGGTGATGGCGCGCCAGCAGCGCGACCTGAGCGATCGCCAACACCCGAAACCAGAACATGGGCTGAGGCTAGCGCGAGGCCTCGACCGGGTAAGAATCGATCGATGCAGGAACCGATCAGCACTCGCCGCGCCACGGCCGACGACCTCGACGCGATCGTCGCCAACCTGATGGCCGGGTTCCAGACCTTCGCCGAGTTCGCCCCGGCCGGCTGGGTGCCGCCGGAGCCGCGACCCGAGGTGACCGCCGAGATCCTCGCCCGCCCCGACACCTGGGCGCTGCTCGCCGACGACTCCGACGGCGCCATGATCGGCCACGTCTCGTTCACCCCGGCGCGGGGCGAGCCGTTCGACCAGCCCGGCGGAAGGTGGCGCGAGCGGCCACCGGTCCCCGGCAAGGCGCACCTCTGGCAGCTGTTCGTGCGACCCAGCCACTGGGGGCGCCGGGTCGCAGCCAGGCTGCACGACGCGGCAACCGGCGAGATGGCCGCGCGCGGTTATGAGCGCGCCCGCCTGTTCACACCGGCGGCGAACCGTCGCTCGCGCGCCTTCTACGAGCGTCGCGGCTGGACCTACGAGCGCGACGGCCCCGATCCCGACCTCGGCCTGCGCCTGGTCGAGTACTCGATCGAGCTCAGCCCGGGCCGAGCGCCGCCTGGCCCTCGGCAACCGTGAACCGCCCCTCGTAGAGGGCCCGCCCGACGATCGCGCCCGTCACCGACGGGAGCGCGGCTGCCGCGAGCGACCGCAGGTGGTCGAGCTCGCCGATCCCGCCCGAGTAGATCAGCTCCGCACCGGCCGCCGCCGCGGCCGCGGCGGCCTCGCCCAGGGCCTCGAGCCCGGGTCCCTGGAGCGTCCCGTCCACCTCGACGGGCGTGAAGACGAAGGTGCGCACCCCGCGACGCGCGAGGTCGGCGATCACGCCGGTGACGCTGGCGCCGGTTTCGCGCTCCCAGCCCTGTACGGCGACGGTGCCGCCGCGCGCATCGGCCGAGACGACGATCGCGTCGCCGTGCTCGCCGGCGAGCGCTTCGACCAGCGCGGGGTCCGAGAGCGCGGCGGTCCCGAGGATCGCGCGCGTCGCTCCGGCGGCGAGCACCGAGGCGACATCGCCGGCCTCGCGCAGGCCGCCGCCGACCTGGACCGGGACCTCGCCGGAGAGCTCGCAGATCCGCTCGACGTGCTCGATGTTGACGGGGGCGCCGGCGCGGGCGCCGTCGAGATCGACGACGTGCAGCGCCCGCGCGCCCTGGTCGAGCCAGCGCCTCGCGGCGTCGGCCGGGTCGGCGTCGAAGGCCGTCTCGCGGTCGAAGTCGCCCTGCACCAGGCGCACCGCGCGGCCGTCGCGGATGTCGATCGCCGGGTAGAGGATCACGCTGGCACGGCGCTGCAGATCGCGGCGAAGTTCCCGAGCAGGTGCAGGCCCGCGGCCGACGACTTCTCGGGGTGAAACTGGACTCCGTAGGTCTGCTCGCGGGCGATCGCGCAGGCGAAGCGGCGGCCGTGGACCGCGGTGCCGAGCAGGTCCTCCTCGCGGCGCGGGCGCGGCGCGAAGCTGTGGACGAAGTAGAACGGGGTCTGATCGGCGATCCCGTCGGTGAGCTCCGACTCCGCCTCCCAGCTGACCGGCTCCCAGCCGATGTGAGGCACCTTGAGGCCGTCGGCCTCGAGCCCGCTGACCGTCCCCTCGATCAGGCCGAGGCCGGGGGCCCCGCCGAGCTCGGTCGACGAATCGAACAGGAGCTGAAAGCCGAGGCAGATTCCCAGCAGCGGGCGGCCGTCGGCGACCCAGTCGCCGATCAGGCGGTCGAGCTCGAGCTCGCCGATCCGCTCCATCGCGCGCGCGAACGCGCCGACGCCGGGCAACACGAGGCCGTCGCACGACCGGGCGAGCTCGTGATCGTTGGTGATCACCGCCTCGGCGCCGACGCGCTCGAAGGCCTTCTCGACCGAGCGCAGGTTCCCCATCCCGTAATCGAGCACGCACACGCGCGTCAAGTCAACGTCCCCTTCGTGGAGGGCACGCCGCGCTCATCCGGATCGACCGACACCGCGACCCGCAGGGCGCGCGCGAACGCCTTGAACATCGCCTCGATCAGGTGATGGGCGTTGGTTCCGTAGCGGGTCGAGACGTGCGCGGTCAGCCTCGCGTTCGAGGCGACGGCCCGAAAGAACTCCTCCGCGAGCTCGGAGTCGAAGCCGGCGATCGAGACCGCGGGCAGGTCCGACTCGAAGCGACACAACGGGCGGCCGGAGATGTCGATCGCGCATTCGCCGAGCGACTCATCCATCGGCACGACGGCGTGGCCGTAACGGCGAATCCCAGCCCGGTCGCCGAGCGCCTCGTCGAGCGCCAGGCCGAGCGCGATCCCGACGTCCTCCACGGTGTGGTGAGCGCCGGTCTCGAGGTCGCCCGACGCGTCGACCACCAGGCCGACGCCGGCATGGCGTCCGAGCAGCTCGAGCATGTGGTCGAAGAAGCCGACCCCGGTGGACGGCCGCACCGCGCCCCCGTCGAGCGTCAGCTCGAGCGTGATCCGGGTCTCGCGCGTGTTGCGCTCGATCTTCGCCATGCGAGGCTCTGCCGAGCCGCGCTGCTGTTGAGGCGCCTGTTCGTTGTCGCTCATCGCTTCACCCGCGCGAGCGCCGACTCGCCGTGCACCGGGAAGCCCTCGGCGTTCGCGATCGCTGCCACGTGGGGCGCCAATTGTGCTGCCGCCGCGGAGCCGACGTGAACGACAGCGGTGCGCCGCATGAAAGCGCCCGGACCGAGTGGACCGCCGAACCGGGCCGCGCCGCCGGTGGGCAGGACGTGGTTGGAGCCGGCGGCGTAGTCGCCGAACGCGGTCGCGCCGCCGGACCCGACGAAAACGCAGCCGGCGACGCGACCTCGCGCACTCGCCTCGTCGGCGCCCTGAAAGGCGAGCTCCAGGTGCTCTGGGGCGAGCGCGTCGGCGAGGCTGAGCGCGAGCTCGAGCCCCGGCGCGGTCACGAGCGCCAGCGGCGGCGACCCGACGCTGGGCCGCTCGGCGGCGAGCGCGGTCGCGCGCTCTCCGACCAGGTCGAGCAGCGCCGCGTCGGGAGAGATCACCACGAGCAGGCCGTCGTCGCCGTGCTCCGCCTGCGCGCACAGGTCGAGCGCGAGGAGCTCTGGGTCGGCGGTGCCGTCGGCTACCGCGGCGAGCTCGCTCGGCCCGGCGATCCCGTCGATCCCGATCCGGCCGGCGAGCAGCCGCTTGGCCTCGGTCACGTAGCGGTTGCCCGGGCCGACGACCACGTCGACCGCGGCGACCGTCTCCGTTCCGAGAGCGAGCGCCGCGATCGCCTGGGCACCACCCATCGCGTACACCTCGTCGATCCCGGCAATCGCGCAGGCGGCGAGCACGGCGTCGGCCGGACGGCCTCCGGCGCCGGCCGGTGAGGCGACCGCGATCCGGGGCACCCCGGCAGCGCGCGCCGGGATCGTCCCCATGAGCACGGACGACGGGTAGGCGCCGCGGCCGCCGGGCGCGTAGACCCCGGCGGAGGCGACCGGGCTGGCGCCGACCTCGATCCGCTGGCCGGCCTCGAGGTCGGCTGAGACCGGCCGCAGCTCGGCCTGCGCCTCGACCCGCGCCAGGGCCGCGACGTTGTGCGCCGCCGCGGTGAGCGCCTCGCGGACCTCGGGTGCCACCAGCGCGGGCGACGCCGCGACGAGCTCCGGGTCGACGCGCAGCGACTCCGACGGCGCGTCGCCGAAGCGCTCGGCGAGCTCGCGGATCGCCTCGTCGCCGCGCTCGGCGACCGCGTCGATCACCTCGCTCACGTCGCTTGTGACGTCGGTCAGCGAGGGCGCGAGCCCCCGCAGCCGGCGGGCCAGCGCCGCCGCGTCGGCGCCATCCCACTCGATCGACTCGAGCTTCATCGCGCGGCCTCCCGCAGGCGCTCGGCGAGATCGTCGATCTCGGCGGCGCGCAGCTTGTGGGCGACCCGGTTGGCGATCAGGCGCGCCGTGCAGACGGTGATCTCCTCGCGCACCTCGAGCTCGTTCTCGGCCAGGGTGCGACCGGTGTCGACGAGGTCGACGATCCCGTCCGCGAGGCCGGCGAGCGGCGCCAGCTCGACCGAGCCCTTGACCTCGATCACCTCGGCCTGGCGACCGGTCGCCTCGAAGTGCGACTCGGCGATCCGCGGGTACTTGGTCGCGATCCGCATCGCCCCGAGACGGCGCTCGGCGCGCTCGAGGCTGTCGTCGCCGCGCCGCGCCGCGAGCACCATCCGGCAGCGCCCGTACCCGAGATCGACCAGCTCATAGACGGCGCGATCGGCCTGCTCGAAGAGCACGTCTTTGCCCGTGATCCCGAGGTCGGCGGCACCGGCCTCGACGTAGGTGGGGACGTCCGAGGGGCGCATCGTCACCAACCGCAGGCCCGCGGTCTCGAAGACGAGCGAGCGCGAGTCCCCGCGGAGCTCCGCGGTGTCGATCCCGATCCGGTCGAGCAGGTCGAGGCTGCCACCGAACAGGGCACCGCGCGGCAGCGCCAGGCTGAGGCTGCGGTCGGCATCGGTGCGAACCGGCCTCGCGACGCCGCTCATGGGCCGCCCTCCGCGGCGTCCGCGAGCCGCTCCTCCTCCGCCTGCGCGACGTGCAGGCGCTCCAGGTACAGCGAGAAGCCGGCCGCGGTCAGCGGGCGGCCGAAGCGGCTCATCAGGTCGTCATAACGGCCGCCGCCACCGAGGATGTGGCCGAGCGCCGGGTCGTAGACCTCCAGGATCGCGCCCGTGTAGTAGCCGAGGTCGCGCAGCAGGCCGAGGTCCAGGCTCACCCGGTCGCCGACGCCGCGCGCCCGGACCGCTTCGAAGGTCGCCTCGAGCCGAGCGGTGGCGCGCGCCGTGATCTCGCCGCACATCGCGCGCGCCTGCTCGAGCACCTCGGGGCCGCCGCGCAGCATCGGGATCCGGATCAGCAACTCGCGTTCGTCGGCGGCGAGATCGAGCGCCCCGACCTCCGCCTCGAGGCCGACGTGATCGTGGGTGGCCAGATACTCGAGCAGGCGGGCCGAAGCCTCGTCGCCCACCTCGAGCTCGCGCAGCAGCTGGCGGTACAGATCCGCGTCGCCGAGCCCGATCACGGCGCGGCGCAGCCCGGCGGCGTCGAGCGCCGTGGCGAGCACCTCGACGACCTCCGCGGTCCCCTCCGGCGCCGGGGCCCCGACGAGCTCGACCCCGGCCTGGGTGAACTCGCGCATCTGGCCGCGCTGCGGGCGGATCGCGCGGTAGGCGGTCGCGAGGTAGCAGAGGCGAAACGGCGGCTCGGCGGTCGCGTAGCGGTTCGCCACCAGGCGGGCGATCGGGACCGTCATGTCCGAGCGCATCGCGAGCAGCTCCCCGGACTCGTCGAAGAAGCGGTAGGCGACCGGCGCGCCGCGCTCGGACTCGCCGCGCGCGAGCACCTCCTCGTACTCGATCGTCGGGGTCGAGACCTCGCCGTAGCCGAAGCGCTCGAACACGTCGATCAGCGCCAAGCTGAGCCGCCGCAGCTCGCGCATCTCGTCCGGCAGGATGTCCCGGGTCCCGGGGGGTATCGAATGAATCACGTGAACATCATCCTTCCGCAGACCCCGCGGAAGCGGACGCGAAGCGGAGCATTTCCCGGGTAGGTGAGGTGACCGCCGTCAGGCGGGCACCGGTTCAACGGCCACTCGCTCGATCCGCGCTCCGAGGTGGCGCAGGCGCTCGTCGATGCGCTCGTAGCCGCGGTCGATCTGGACCACGTTGCCGATCTCCGAGATGCCGTCCGCGCACAGCGCCGCGATGAGCATCGCCATGCCGGCGCGGATGTCGGGGCTCTCGACTCGCTCACCGTGAAGCCGGCTCGGACCGCTGACGATCGCCCTGTGGGGATCGCAGAGCGTGATCCGAGCGCCCATGGCAACGAGCTTGTCGACGAAGAACAAGCGGTTCTCGAACATCTTCTCGAAGATCAGGATCGTGCCCCGCGCCTGGGTCGCGAGCGCCAGCGCGATCGACGTCAGGTCGGCCGGGAAGGCGGGCCAGGGGCCGTCGTCGATCTTCGGGATCGCGTCGCCGAGGTCGTCGCGGACCTCGAGCTTCTGGTCCGGCGGGACGAGCACGTCGTTGCCCTCGACCATCGACGTCAGCCCGAGGCGCCGGAACTGGCGCCGGATCGTGATCAGGTCGTGGGGCTCGGCCTCGCGGATGCGAAGCTCGCCCCCGGTCACGGCGGCGAGCGCCATGAAGCTGGCGACCTCGATGTGATCGGCGCAGACCCGGTGCTCGGCGCCGCCGAGCTTGTCGCGGCCGTGGACGGTCATCACGTTCGAGCCGATCCCGTCGATCTGGGCGCCCATCTTGACGAGCAGGCGGGCGAGGTCTTGGACGTGCGGCTCGGACGCGGCGTTCGCGATCGTCGTCGGCCCCGGGGTCAGGGCGGCGGCCATCAGCGCGTTCTCGGTCCCCATCACCGAGGGCTCGTCCATGAAGATCGAGCAGGGGCGCAAGCCGCCCTCGGGGGCGCTGATCTCGATTGCGCGGTCGCCGTCGAGGCGCGCGCCGAGGTCCTTGAAGGCGTCGAGGTGCGGGTCGAGGCGGCGACGCCCGATGAAGTCGCCGCCGGGGGGCGGCATGGTCGCCTCGCCGAAGCGGGCGAGCAGCGGTCCCGCGAGCAGGAAGGAGGCGCGGATCTTCGCCGAGAGCTCCTCGTCGGGTGCTGTGTCCGTGACCGTGTCGGCGCGGAGGGAGAGGCGTTCGTCGGTCCAGTCCGCCTTCACGCCGAGTTGCTCGAGCACCGCGACCTGGGTCTCGGTGTCGCGGATCCGGGGCACGTTGGTGAGCACCACCTCCTCCTCGGTGAGCAGGCACGCAGCGAGGATCGGCAGCGCGGCGTTCTTGTTGCCGGCCGCGGTGATCTCGCCCGAGAGCGCCGGGCCCCCCTTGATCACGAACTTCTCCATCGGCGCGGAGGGTAACAATGGTCCGATGCCACAACCGACACGAGACGAGGCCTGGGATCTGGTCTGCGAATGGGTTCAGTCCGAGTCGCTGCGCAAGCACCTGCTCGGGGTCGAGGCGGCGATGGTCGCCTACGCCCGCGAGCGCGGCGGTGACGAGGAGCTGTGGGCGGTCACCGGGCTCGTCCACGACCTCGACTACGAGCGCTTCCCCGATCTCGACGATGCCGAGAACGGGCACCCGCGCACGGCGCTGCGGCTGTTCGCCGAGCTGGACTGGCCGCCCGAGCTGATCGACGCGGTCGCCGGTCACGCCACGTTTCTCGGGGTGCCGCGCGAGACCGACCTGGCGAAGACCCTGTTCGCGGTCGACGAGCTCAGCGGGTTCGTCGCAGCGTGCGCCTACGTGCGCCCAACCGGGATCGAGGGGATGAAGCCGAAGTCGGTGAAGAAGAAGCTGAAGCAGCCGTCGTTCGCCGCCGGCGTCAACCGCGAGGAAGTCCAGCAGGGAGCGGACGAGCTGGGGGTCGACTTCGACGAGCACGTCGCCTTCGTGATCGCGGCGATGGCCGAGCGTGCCGACGAGCTCGGGCTCGGGCCACGGGAGGCCGGCCAGGGTTGAAGAGCGGCTCGAAGATCGCGATCGCGCTGCTGATCGGGCTGGTCGCGCTGCTGATCGTCAACACGCTCGTCGTCAACGCGGAGACCAAGGACGCCGGCGTGACGATCGACGGGGGCGAGATCGTCAGCCTCCCGGGCGGCGACGTCCAGGTCTACGACGAGGGCTCGGGGGACGGCGCGCCGATCGTGCTCCTGCACTGCTACTCGTGCTCGCTGCACTGGTGGGACCACCTCGCCCCCATCCTCGCCGAGAACCACCGCGTGATCAGGGTCGACCTGCTGGGCCACGGCGGCTCGCAGAAGCCGTCGAGCGGCTACTCGATCGAGGATCAGGCGGAGCTGGTGGCGGGGGCGCTGGACCAGCTCGGCGTCCAGGGCGCGGTGGTGGTCGGGCACTCGATGGGCTTCGCGGTCGCGGTGGCGCTCGCCGACCGCGCCAGCCAACTGGTCGACCGGCTGGTCAACATCGACGAGGGGCCGAGCACGGATGACTGCTCCGTCCCGTTCCTCGCGAAGCTCGCCTACGCCCCCGTGCTCGGCCAGGCCCTGTGGCGCGTGACCCCGGACTTCGCGGTCAAGGACGCCTACGCCGACGCGTTCGCGCCGGGTTACGAGATCTCCGACGGCTTCCCGAACCCCGATCAGGTCCTCAACGACTACGACGCCATGACGTACACGTCGTTCAAGCAGGCGGCGAAGGAGGACGAGGACTACGTCGACGCGACGCCGCTCGACCAGCGCCTGCGCCAGATCCCGGTGCCGCTGCTGTCGATCTTCGGCGACGAGGACCAGATCTGCGACCCGGCCGGCTCCCAGGACGCGTACGCGGCGGTCCCCGGCGCGCAGGTCGAGACGGTCAAGGGCGCCGGCCACTCCCCCAACGTCGAGAAGCCCGACGAGACCGCGGCGCTGATCGAGAACTTCGCCGCCCCCGCGGCGCCGGCCGCGCCGAAGCCGGACGGCGCCGGCGAGAAGCGGCAGAAGAAGCGCGGTTAGCGCCCCTCACCGGCCCGGCGAGCTAGTCGACCTAGTAGACGTGCAGCTGCTCGAGGAGCGCGTATCTGTCGTCGACGCGCTCGAGCAGATCCTTGTTGTGCTTGATCATCTTGCTGCGCATGTAGACGCGCAGCCATTGCTTGTACATGTAGAGCTCGTAGCGGTCGAGCACCTCGCGCTGGGGCAGCTCGCGCTGCGCGATCAGTCCCGCGAGGACCATCGCGCACTCGAAGCCCAGCGAGATCGACTGGAAGTACGGGGAGCCGATCGCCGAATCGCCCGCCAGGAACGCCGGTGACCCGGCGAATGGGTCGTCGCCGTTGGCCTGCGCGCTCCACCGCCGGTTGGTCGCGTTGCGGGCCCGGTACAGATTCAGCGGGATCCGGACAACGTCGAGATCGCCCACTATCTCGCCGTTCGTCTCCTCCTTGATCTTGTCGATGAACCGGTCCATCGACTCGGCCACCCGCGGGAAGTTGGCGCGAAGCCAATCGCCGTCGAACTGCGGGGGCATCGCCTCGTAGTCCTCAGCGGTGATCGTGACGATCCCGGTCACGTGGCTGATGCTGCCGTCGTAGAAGGTGCGGTGGACCGCCGGAATGAACTTGTACTGGACGTTCCCGGCGTTCTTGTAGTACTTGCAGTACTCGTTGCAGTCGTACTTCTGCCCGTACAGGAAGGTGATGACGAGCGCGTACTCGAGCCTGATGTTCAGCGTGTTCGCGCCTTCGGCGTCATCTGACCCGGGGACCATGTGGTCTCGCAACACCGACCTGTTGCCGGTGCAGTCGATCAGCGTGTCTCCCGGCTCGAGCATCGCGAACGCGTCCTCGGTCGTGACCACGCCCGAGCTGCGGTGGACCGAGTTCGACTCGCGCGCATCGATCAGGTCGCTGAGCGATCGCTCAATCGAGTTGAGCGGGCAGAGTCCCTGAGCCCAGTCGCGCAGCAGCGCCATCAGGTCCGTCGGGATCGACCGGCGAAACGCGAGGCCCTCGTCCAACTCGGCCGGCTCGAAGACGGCCGCGATCGTATCCCCGTCGATGTAATCGGTGCGGTAGGTCTCGACCGAGTCCGCGACCAGATACGGCGCGAGCTGGACCATCCGGCTGCGTGTGTACTCGCGTCGCTTCTCATAGAGGCGGACCGAGAAGCCCTCGATCGGCTGCAGCAACGCGGTCAGCATGAGACCGACCGGTCCCGCGCCCAGAACGTGCACCCGTCTCCCGGGATCGGGGGCGTCAGACATGGTGGAACCGGACTCCAAGGGGCATTCCCATCCTCGATCGGCCCGCTGATCGCAGCGGTCAGAATCTATCCGGGTTGCAGCCCTACCGCCAGCGGCCGCCGGCGGCGGCCCAGGAGCGCAGGTGCTCGACCCCGCAGAAGGCGTCCGCGATCCGGTGCTCGCCACGGTGGCGGACGAACAGCACGCGCACGTCGCCGAGCTCGGCGTCGCAGTGCGAGCAGCGCCGCTCCTCGGGCTCGATCCCGGCGGCGTCGGCGACGGTGCCCGCGGACCAGTGTGCGCCCTGGATCGCCCAGGGCACCACGTGCTCGAGGCGGCAGAACGCCGCCGCCCTCTCCCCCGCCGGCTCGTAGGCGCGATAGCCGTCGTCGGCCTCGATCCCCGTCCCGCACCAAGAACAACTAGCCTCGCCCACGTGCCGAGGATAGTCGCGCTCGAGGGCGATCAGACGGGCCAGGAGCTGCTCGAACAGGCCCTGCGCGTCCTCGACCCGGAGGTGCTCGGGATCGAGCTCGAGATCATCCGCTGCGACCTCTCGCTCGCCAACCGGCGCGCGACCGACAACGCCGTCTGCGCCGAGGCGGCCGCGCTGATGCGCGAGACCGGGCTCGGGATCAAGGCGGCGACGATCACCCCGGAGGGCGCCGGCGACGTCGGCAGCCCGAACCGGATCCTGCGCGAGTCGATCGGCGGCAAGGTGATCGTCCGCACGGGCCGCCGGATCCCGGGCGTGAGCCCGGTGGCCGGCGTGCACCACCCGATCTCGATCTGCCGGATGGCGGTCGGCGACGCCTACGGCGCGGAGGAGTCGCGCGAGCCCGACGGTGAGGACGAGCTCGCCCACCGGCTCGAGACGATCCGCCGCTCCGACTGCGCCGCCGTCGCCGAGTACGCGTTCCGCGAGGCGGAGCGCCTCGGCGGCCGCGTCTACGGCGGGCCGAAGTGGACCGTCAGCCCCGTCTACGAGGGCATGCTGAAGGAGGAGATGGATGCCGCCGCCGCCCGGCACCCCGATTGTGCCTACCAGCCGGTGCTGATCGACGCGACGCTGGCCGGGCTCGTCTCCGGCGCCGCGTCCGAGCCGCTCGTGATCCCTTGCCTCAACCGCGACGGCGACCTGCTCTCGGACCTCGTCCTGCCGCTCTTCGGCTCGATCGCCGGCGCCGAGTCGGTGCTGCTGGCCCTCGACGACGAGCTGCGCGCCCGGGTCGCGATGGCCGAAGCGCCGCACGGGACAGCGCCGGCGCTCGAGGGCAAGGACGTCGCCAACCCGATGGGGATGATCCTCGCGGGCGCCGCGCTGCTCCACTACGGCGGCGAGGAGGGGCGCTCGCAGGCGATCTACGACGCGGTGCTGGAGACGGTCGCCGCGGGCGTCAAGACCTCCGACCTCGGCGGTCACGTCGGCACCACCGAGTTCACCGACGCCGTGATCTCGCGTTGCGCTGCCCGTTTGGGGGACGGCTCGCCGGGATAGGATCAGCGCGGGTATGGAAGCCGGCACGCTTGCAGTCGGAGATAACGCGTCGGGTCTCCGGACGCCTCAAGGACGCGATGAGCGACCACCCGGCGCGTACCGCCCTCGTCATCCTCGGGCTCCTGGTCGCTCTCGACCTGATCGCCGCCAAGGGCCTGCACCGAGGTCGCCGAGCACCGGGCTCAACGGGCCTCTCGACCGGCTCGATCTATCGCGCTTGGCGCGGTCGGCCTGACGCTCGTCTACGGGATCCTCAAGCTGGTCAACTTCGCGCACGGGCGACTTCCTCACCTTCGGCGCCTACATCGCCTACCTGGTCAACGTCACCTGGGGCCTCCCGCTGATCGCCGCCGCTGGTGCTCGCCGTGGTCGCCGTACCGCGGCGCTCGGCGTCTTCCTCGAGCGGCTGATGTGGGCGCCGATGCGCGCCAAGGCGCCGGCCTGCTGCAGCTGCTGCTGATGTCGATCGGGCTCGCGTTCGTGATCCGCTAGCTGATCCAGTTCGTCGTGGGCACGCACCGAGGTCGCTCGACGTCAACGTCACCGACTCGACCGTCGAGTTCCTCGGGCTCTGACGATCGGGCGCACCGAGCTGAGTCCGATCATCGTCGGCATCGTCGTGATCGCGCGATCGGCCTGATGCTGCGCTTCACCCGCTCGGCAAGCGGATGCGGGCGCTCGTCGACAACCTCGACCTCGCCGAGACGACCGGGATCGACACCGAGCGGGTCATCCTCTACACCTGGGCTGTTCGCCGGCGGCCTCGCGGGCCTCGCCGGCGTCCTCGCCGGCACGATCCTGCCGCTCCAGCCCGAGCTCGGGTTCACGCTGCTGCTGCCGATGTTCGCGGCCGTCCTGCTGGGCGGGATCGGCAACGCGTTCGGCGCGCTGGTCGGCGGGCATCGTGCTCGGGCTCGCGACCGAGTGGTCGACGCTGTTCATCGACTCGCGCTGGAAGCTCGCGGTCGGCTTCGTCGTCCTGATCGTAGTCCTGATCATCCGGCCGCAGGGCATCTTCGGTAAGGCGAAGGTGGTCTAGTGCTCTCCGGTGACCGACCCTGCTCCCGCTCGCGGTCACCTTCGACTCGCTCACCGACTCGCCTTCTGGATCGACGTCGGGATCCTCGCCGGCATCTACGCGCATCTTCGCGCTCGGCCTGCAGCTCAACGTCGGCTTCACCGGGATCGTCAACTTCGGCCAGGCGGGCTTCATGGCGATCGGCGCCTACGTCGATGGCGATCCTGACGTGTCGACTACCGGGCTGCTCGTTCTGCCTCGCGCTGCCGCTCGCGATCGCTGGCCGCGATCGCCGTCGGCCTGCTCGTCGGCCTGCCGTCGCTGCGTCTGCGCGACGACTACTTCGCGATCGCGACGATCGCCTGCGCGGAGATCATCCGCGATCGTCGCCCAGAACGCCCGCGAGCTGACGGGCGGCAACCAGGGCACGTTCTGCGATCGAGCTCGACATCTCCGGTGCTTCGACCGACAGCTGGTCAACGCCTCCGACTCGATCCACGACTCCTCGACTCGATCGGCCTCGGCTGGCTCCGACTCCCGAGGCCTGTTGCCCCTCCTCCTCGTCGTCTGGATCCGCGCGGTTCTGCGCGTCACCGCGCTCGCGGCTGATCCAGAACACCCCCTGGGGCCGGGTCCTGCGGGCGATCCGCGAGGACGAGGACGCCGCCCGGGCGCTGGGCAAGAACGCGTTCTCCTACAAGCTCCAGTCGCTGGCGATCGCGGCCGCGCTCGGCGCGATCGCCGGCTGGTTCCTGGCGATCAACCTGCGAGTCCGTGAGCCCGGACGACGTTCGAGCCGCTCGTCACCTTCCTCGGCTACGCGATCCTGATCCTCGGCGGGCTCGCGAGCTACTGGGGCGTCGCTGGTCGGCTCGGTGATTCTCTGGACGCTGCTCGAGGGCATGCGGTTCCTGGACCTGCCGCTGATGACGCCGACAAGGTGGCCGCCCTGCGCTTCGTGCTCGTCGGGCTGATCGCTGATCCTGCTGATGGCGTTCCGCCCGCAGGGCATGTTCGGCAAGAAGGAGGAGATGGTCCTCGGTGACTGAGGCGGTCGAGCCGCCCGCACCGGCGGCGGTCCGCGCGCTCGCGAGCCGATCTTCGAGGCCGAGGGCGTCGTCAAGCGCTTCGGCGGCATCCGCGCCGTCAACGGGGCGACGATGCAGGTCGGCGAGGGCTCGATCACCGCCCTGATCGGCCCCAACGGCGCCGGCAAGACGACGCTTCTTCAACGTCGATCACCGGCTTCTACCGCCCCGACGCCGGCAGGATCACGTTCGGCGGCCGCTCGATCGCCGGCAAGGCGCCGTACGCGATCGCCCGCCTCGGGATGGTCCGCACCTTCCAGATCACCAAGGCGCTGGCGGCGATGCCGGTGATCGACAACATGACTGCTGGCGGCGCCGCGACCAGCCCGGCGAGCAGCTGCGCGACCTCATCATCCGCCCGGCCGCCTCGCGGCAGCCGCGAGCGCGAGATGCACGAGCAGGCGATGGAGCTGCTCGAGGTCTTCAACCTGACGACAAGCTCGCCGACGACTACGCCGGCACGCTCTCGGGCGGCCAGCGCAAGCTGCTCGAGCTCGCGCGGGCGCTGATGACCGAGCCGCGATGGTCCTGCTCTGACGAGCCGATGGCCGGGATCAACCCGACCCTCGGACGCCGCCTGCTCGACCACATGCAGCGGCTGCGCGCCGAGCACGGCGTCACCTTCCTGTTCATCGAGCACGACATGGACGTGGTGATGAACCACTCCGACCGAGGTCGATCGTGATGGCCGCAGGGCGCGGTGATCGCCGACGGGCAAGCCGCACGAGGTGCGCGCGACCAGGGCGTGATCGACGCCTACCTGGGTGGCGGCCCGGCGGCGGCCGAGACCGAGGCCGCCGCGCGACTGCCCGACCCGGCTGAAGCGGAGCCGGCCGATGGCTGAGCCGGTGCTCGAGGTCACCGGCCTGGTCGCCGGCTACGTGCCCGAGGTCGACATCCTCACCGACGTCGCGATCGACGTCAACGAGGGCGAGATCGTGACCATCGTCGGGCCCAACGGGGCCGGCAAGTCGACCTTGATGAAGACGATCTTCGGGCTCGTCCGCACCGCGGACCGGGCCGATCGCCCTTGCGCGGCGACGAGATCGTCGGCCTGGCGCCGCATGTCATCACCCGGCGCGGGCTCAGCTACGTGCCCCAGCTCGACAACGTGTTTCCGAGCCTCACCGTGCGAGAGAACCTCGAGATGGCGCCGCTCGCCGGTGCGATGTGCCGGTCGACGATGCGATGGAGCGCATGTTCGGCTCTTCCCGCGGCTCGGCGAGCGCCGCAGCCAGGCGGCCGGGACGATGTCCGGCGGCGAGCGCCAGATGGTGGCGATGGCGACGGGCGCTGATGCCCGATCCCCAGGTGCTGCTGCTCGACGAGCCCTCGGCCGGCCTCGCGCCGGCGTTCGTCGACGCGATCTTCGAGAAGATGCGAGGAGGTCAACCGGGCCGGCGTGACGATCGTGATGGTCGAGCAGAACGCCCGCCGGGCGCTCGCGATGTTCGCACCGCGGCTACGTGCTCGACCTGGGCCAGAACAAGCTTCGACGGCCCGGGCCCGGAGTTGCTCGCCGACCCGAAGGTGGCCGAGCTCTATCTCGGCGGCGCCGCGCGGGACGACCGGACCCGACGTCACGGTCTGAAAGCGAAGAGGGCCCGGGCCTTGCGGCCGGGGCCCGTCCACTCTTTGGCTGGCCGTCGCCAGCAGCTCAGCGAGCTACTGACCCGACTCCTGCTCGACCGTGCCAATGACCTTGAACTTGCCCTGGTCGTCGTACTCGTACGTCTCGTAGAACCCACCGTCGGGTCCCCGTTCTCGTCGATGTCGAGCGAACCGGACACGCCCTGGAAGTCGATGTCATCGCCGGCCTGCAGAGCCGTGATCGCATCGGACATCTGGGTGAAGTCGTACTGATCACCCGGTGGGCTTGCCACTGCCTGGACCTGATCCTTGCCATCGCCGGGCCATCGCTCGAACCCGCTGCCACCGCCGCGAGGCCGCAGAGCGTCGCCGCGTCGAAGTTCTGAGCGTCGAACGTACCCCGAGCGCCGGGACCGTCGGACGACTTGTACAGCTGGTCGAACGCCTTCGCGGTCGCTCGAGTCAGCCGGAGTCGACGGTCGCGGTGCCCCTGGCGCCGGCGAGCGTGTCGACCGGGATCGAATCCGGGATCCCATCCTCGAACGCGAGACCGTCCGTGGTCCAGAGGTTGGACGCATCGAAATCGCCCGTGCGCATCAGCGCCGGACCGATGCGGTTCCAGGGCTCCTCGAAGTCGATCAGCACGAACGTGTCGGGCGAGTCCGCCACGATCTGATCGGCCTCCGAGTTGTACGACGAGAGCTCCGGATCCCAGAGGACCGGGTCGCCGTGGTGCCGCCCTTGGCCTCCCAGGCCTTCTGGAACTCGACCAGATGCCCTCACCGTAGGGATCGTTGCGACCACCGATCGAGACGAGGCCCTCGGTGCCGCCGTTCGCCTTCTCGATCGCGTCCGCGAGCATCTGGCCCTGGAGCGCGTCCGAGCGGAGCCGTCCGGAAGACATAGCCATCATCGGGAAGGTCGGTGATCTCGGGGCTGGTTGATGACGGCGAGATCAGCGGGATCTGGTCGCGGGCGGCAACGGAGCGTCCGACCGGGACGGTCTCCGACGAAGCCCACGGCCCGAGCAGGCAGGTTGCCCCGTCCGAGATCAGTTGCTTGGCCGCCGACTGAGCCGCCGTCGGCTCGGTCTGGGTGTCCTGCGACTTGATCTCGATCGTGATCCCGTCGGCGGAGGGCCTTGCTGACCTCCTCGACCGCGAGCTCAGCGGCCTTCTGGCCTGGAGGGCCGAAGTCCGGCTCAGATCGCCCGTCAGCGGAACAAGGGCCCCGACCTGGAGGTCGAAGCTTGCACCTGAAACGTCTGTGCCACCGGTCGTCGGTCGTCGAATCGTCGTCGCCGCAGGCGGCGATCCCGAACGACAAGCCAGCCACCACAAGGGGCAACAGGACCAGCCTGATCCTTGACATGAACTCTCCTCTCTCGGAAAAAACACCACGGGGCGTCTAGGCCCCTGCGCTGCCATTCCTATCAGGATCGGCCGCGCGCAGGCAAGCCGTCGGCTAGGCGGAGCTGCTCGGAGCCTGCTCGCCGCCGTCGCCGTCCGGCAGCACCCGCCGCCACTCGGTGATCTTGCCGTCCTCGATCTTGAACGCGGTCTGGGCCTCGGCTTCGGCCGCGGCGTCGCAGACGCCCGTCCCCGGGCGCTCGGTGAGCCGGAAGGTGGCGACCGTGAACTCCCCGTCGGTGGTCGCCTCGACCAGGCTCGCTCCGCAGGGCAGCGAGGAGTTGAACAACTTGGCGTCGGCGAGGTTTCGGATGCGCAGCGTCGGCCCGTTCTGAGCCACGCTCGGGATCGCGAAGTAGGCGGCGGCGCCGTCGACGTCACCCATGCTGAGCGTGTGCGCCCACTCGTCGATCACCTCGACCTCGGCGGGGTCGGCGCCGCCGGGGATCTCCGCGACCGTCTCGTCCGACGAGCCGCCGCAGCCCGCGATCAGGCACGCGGTGAGCGCGGCGAGCGTGAGGGTGACGGTCGATCGCGGCATCGCTCGCAATTGTGACCAGCCCGCGGGTTCGGCTTGACATCCCCGGCGCTCTATACGAACATGTGTTCGATTGTGATCGTCTGCGCGCTGATCCCCCGCCTCTCGCTTTCGAGCGCCCTGGTGGACCGGCGCGAGCTCCTCAGCCGCCCGGTCGCGCTCGCTCCCGAGGCCGGTGGCCCGCAGGTGATCGGCGAGGCGTCGGGGCCCGCCGAGGCCTACGGAATCCGCCCCGGCATGCGGATCGGCGAGGCCCTGGCTCGCTGCCCTTCGCTGGGGCTGATCGCGCCGGACCCGGTGCGGGCGGAGGCGATCTGGGAGCGCTCGCTGCGCAGCCTGGAGACGATCGGAGCCGCGGTCGAGCCCTCGCGCCCCGGCGAGGCGTTCTTCGCCGCCGAACCCCTGCGGGCGTTGTGCGGCAGGCCCGAGGCGGTCCTCGCCCGAGCGCGGCGGGCGCTCGAGCCGACCGCGGGCGCCCGGGTGGGCGCCGGCCCCAACCGGCTCGCCGCGCGCGCGGCGGCGATGCGGATGAGGGCTCGAAAGCCGGCGCTCGTGGTCGGCGAGGCGACCGCCGCGAGGTTGCTGGCTGAGCTGCCGGTGCACGCGCTGCGCGGCCGGCTCGCGCGCCGCGACGCCGAGGGCGCCGAGCGACCCCGCGAGCGGGCCGAGGAGGCGACCTGCATCGACTCGCTCGAACGGCTCGGGGTTCGCACCCTGGGCGAGCTCGCGGCGCTGCCCGCGACCGCGATCGCCGATCGCTTCGGTGAGCTCGGGCTGCGGGCGCTGGGGCTGTCGCGGGGCGCCGACGAGCCGCTTCGCCCCCGCCGGCCCCACGAGGAGATCGAATGTCGCCTCGGGCTCGGCGAGGCCGCCTCCGGCCCGCAGCTCGAGCGGGCGCTGGGGCTGCTGATCGAGCGCCTGCTCGCCCACCCCGCGCGCGCCGGCCGCACGATCCGCCGGCTGCGGATCGAGGCCCAGCTGGCGGCCACCGGCGGCTGGCGCTCGGAGGTGGCCCTGCGCAGCGCCAGCGCCAGCGCCGAGCGCCTCGCGCTGGCCCTCAACCCCCGGCTCGAGCAGCTCCCCGGACCCGCCGCCTGGATCGGCCTGCGGGCGCTTGAACTCGGGCCGCTCGCCGGCGATCAGCGGGCGCTCGCCCCATCGCCCGCCGACGAGCGCCACGGCCGGCTGACCGAGGCCGTCCGCCAGGTCCGCTCCGCGGCCGGACGGGACGCCGTCCTGCGCGTGCTCGAGGTCGACCCCCGCTCCCACGTCCCCGAGCGCCGCGCGATCCTGGTGCCCTGGAGCCATGGCTAGCTCCCGGGTCTATTGGCCGAAGCCGGTCGCGGTCGGCGTCGGCGACGACGGGATCCCGGTCGCGGTCGACGGGATCGCGGTCGAGGCGGTACGCGAGGACTGGCTGGTCGAGGATCGCTGGTGGACACCGAAACCCCTGCAAAGGCGCTATTTCGAGCTGGTGCTGGTCAACGGACGGGACATCGTCGTCTTCCGCGAGCCCCCGGACGGGACCCGCTGGTACGAGCAGCGCGGCTGATGGCATACGCCGAGCTGCACGCCCATTCCTCGTACTCGTTCTGCGACGGCGCCTCGCTGCCCGACGAGCTCGCCCGCGCCGCTGCCGAGCACGGCTACGAGGCGCTCGCCCTCACCGACCACGACAACGTCTGCGGAGCGATGGAGCTCGCCCAGTCGTGCCGGGAGCTGCCGCTGCGCCCGATCCACGGCGCCGAGCTGACGGTGAGCACATCCCCCGAGATGCTCCGCTCCGCGTCCGCTCCCGGGGGGGCTGGAGCGAGGGACGGCGAAACCGTCCATCTCACCGTCCTGGTCGAGTCCGCTGTCGGCTGGCGCAACCTCTGCCGGCTGCTGACCGAGGCGCACGCCGACACCAGGCCGCGCCCCGATCGTGATCCGCTCCCCCCCGCGCTGGCGCTCGACTCGGTGCTGGAGCGCAACGAGGGCCTCGTCTGCCTCACCGGCTGCGCCCGCGACGGCGCCCTCGCCGGTGCCTGGGAGCGGGGCGAGCCGCGGGCCGCCGAGCCGATCGCGCGACGGCTGCTCGGCGCCTTCGGCGGCGAGCGCCTGCGGATCGAGCTGCAGCGCCCGATGCGGCGCCGCGACCGCGCCCGCAACCGCTGGCTGGCCGGGGTCGGCGAACGCCTCGGGGTCGCCTGCGTTGCGAGCGGCAACGTCCACGCCCACGATCGCCGCCGAGCCGAGCTCCAAGACGCGCTGGTCGCCGTGCGCACCCGCTCGACCCTCGAGGAATCCGAGCCCGATCGCCGCGGCAACACGAGCTCGGTGCTCGCCTCGCCGGCGGCGATGGAGGCCCGGTTCGCCGACCACCCGGAGGCGGTTTCCGAGAGCGGCAGGATCGCCGAGCGGCTGCGCTTCGACCTGACCTCCGAGCTCGGCTACCGCTACCCGGGCTCCGAGGACGAGGAGGCCGACCGGACGCTGGCCGAGATCTGCCGCGGGCGCCTCGAGCTGCGCTACGCCGGGACCCGCGAGGGCCCCGAGGCCGCCCGGCGCCTCGAGGAGGAGCTGCGGGTGATCCGCAAGCTCGGCCTCTCCGGCTTCTTCCTCCTGCACTTCGACCTGCTGGAGCTGGCCCGCGAGGTCGCGGTCGAGGTCCGCGGGCCGGACTCGGCGCGCAACCTGCTGCCCCCGGGCCGTGGCCGGGGCTCGAGCGTCAGCTCGGTCGTCTGTTATCTGACCGGGCTCTCGCACGTCGACCCGGTTCGCGCCGGCCTTTTCCTGGGCCGCTTTCTCAACGACGACGTCGCCGAGATGCCGGACATCGACCTCGACTTCCCGCGCGACATCCGCGAGCGGCTGATCCCCCGCGTCCACGACCGCTACGGTCGCGAGCGCGCCGCTCTGGTCTCGGCCTTTGCCTGCTACCGCTCCCGGGGGGCGGTCCGCGACCTCGGCAAGGTCCTCGGCCTGCCTCCCGGCGAGATCGAGCGGGTCGCCCAGATCGCCGACATGTACTCGCGCGGCGACGAGGTCGAGCGCGACATCGCCGAGGTGCTCGGCGCCGAGCGCGCTGCGACGCCCCGCTGGCGGCGGCTCGCCGTGCTCGCCCGCGAGGCCTGGGGGCTGCCGCGCCACCTCTCCCAGCACCCCGGCGGGATGGTGCTCTCGACCAGACCGCTGATCGACATCTGCCCGGTGCAGCCGGCGGCGATGGAGGGGCGCCAGATCGTCCAGTGGGACAAGGACTCGTGCGCCGACGCCGGCTTCTTGAAGATCGACCTGCTCGGGCTCGGGATGCTGTCGGCGGTCGAGCGCTGCGTCGAGTCGATCGCCGAGGCCCGCGACCAGCGCATCGATCTCTCGCGGATCCCGCTCGACGACGAGCCGACCTTCGAGGCGATCCGCGCTGCCGAGACCACCGGCGTCTTTCAGATCGAGAGCCGCGCCCAGATGCAGATGCTGCCCCGCAGCCTCCCCGAGACGCTCGACGACGTCGTCGTCCAGGTCGCGCTGGTCCGCCCGGGACCGATCCAGGGCGGTGCCGTGCACCCGTACCTCGAGCGGCGCCGGCTGCTGCGCTCAGACCCCGGCTACCAGGTCCCCTACGAGCACCCGAGCCTCGAGCCGATCCTCGCCGACACGCTCGGGGCGATCGTCTTCCAGGACCAGGTGATCCAGGTGGCGATGGCGCTCGCCGGGTTCACCGCCGGCGAGGCCGAGGGCCTGCGGCGGGCGATGAGCAGGCGCCGCTCCGAGGCGGCGCTGAACGCCTACGGGGAGCGCTTCGTCAGCGGCGCGGTCGAGCGCGGGGTCGAGCGCGGGATCGCCGAGCGCGCCTTCGAGCAGGTGCGCGGCTTCTCCGGCTTCGGCTTTCCGAAGTCGCACGCGGCCGCCTTCGGGCTGCTCGCCTACCAGTCGACCTGGCTGCGGGTCCACTACGGCCCCGAGTTCCTCTGCGCCCTGTTCAACGAGCAGCCGATGGGGTTCTACCCGCCCGATTCGCTCACGCATGAGGCGCAGAGAAGAGGGATAGAGGTCAGCGCTGCAGACGTGAACGCCAGCCTCGTGGAGTGCTCGGTTGAGGCGGCGCTCGGCGCTCGTCGCTCGCCGCTCGCCAGCTCGAGCGAGCGGCGACCGAGCGGCGAGCGGCGAACCGGCCGTTCGCCTCGGCCTGGGCTACATAAAGGGGGTTCGCGCCGACGAGGCCGCCGCTCTGGTGGGCGAGCGCGACGCCGGCGGGCCGTATCGCGACCTCGCCGACCTCGCCTCGCGCTCGGGGGTCAGCCGCGAGGGGCTCGAGCGGCTCGCCTGGGCCGGGGCCTGCGGATCGCTCGGGCTGGCGGCCGGCAGGGCGCCGCGCCGCGATGAGCTCTGGCGTCTCGGGGTCGCCCGCGGCGGCGAGAGCGGCCCGGCGCACACGCAGCTCGCGCTGGCGCTCCCCCTCCCCGCTCCGCCCGACCTGCGCCCGCTCGACTCCTGGGAGCGGATCGTCGCCGACTATGCCTCGACCGGCATCACCCTGGGCGAGCACCCGATCGAGGTCCTGCGCCCCGAGCTCGCCCCCGGACTGGTCCGCTGCGACGAGCTCGCCTCGACCCCCGATCGCAGCGCGATCCGGATCGCGGGGATGGTCGTCGCCCGCCAGCGCCCGGCGACCGCGAAGGGTGTGGTCTTCATGCTGCTCGAGGACGAGCGCGGGGTCGTCAACGTGATCGTGCCGCCGCCGGTCTACGAGCGGTGCCGACTCGCGGTGCGAACCGCCTCGTTCGCCGTCGTCAGCGGCCGTCTCGAGCGGCGCGAGAACGTCCTCAACCTGGTCGCCGACTCGATCGAGCGGCTCTCGGTTCCCGCCCACGCCGCCGGCGCCGAGGTCCGCCAGATCGAGCCGCCCGCCCACCGCGAGACCGGTCGCGACCCCGACCACGCCGACGCCCAGCCGGCCGAGCGCGCGGTTGCCGCCGGCGGCGGCCCGGCGCGCGAGATCAGCTCGGTGGCCCCCCGGCCACACAGCTTCGGAAGCCGATGAACAAGCGGAATCAGGCCCCGGTGCAAGATCGCTTGCAGAACATATGTTCTGTCCGAGCCCGAGCCTAGATTGGCACGCGTGAGAACGAGAAACGAGAACAGAGAAGACACCTCGACGGCGACGCGACGCGGCTTCGGCCCGCGGCGCCTCGTAGGCACGCGCCAGCGGATCCTCGGCGCCATCGACCTGGCGATCGACTTCGCCACGCTCGGCGAGTACGGACTCGAGCCGCTTCCCGCGCCCGCGGGGACGACCGCGGACGGGCCCTGTCGCGAACGGCCCGGCCCGAGGGCCGGATGGGAGGCGTTCGCGACGGGTCGCCGCGGGAACTGCCGCGGGCCCGTGGAAGCGCTCGCCCGCGAGCGCCGCTAGACCCGGCCGAGGTCCGCCTCACCCGCGTCCACGAGGCGGATCAGCTCGCGACCGACCTCGAGCGCTCGCCCGAGCGTCGGCGGGTCGAGGTTCGCGACCGTGTCGCTCGGCTGGTGATAGTTCGGGATCCGTCCGTGATCGCCGGCGACCAGGGTCAGCGCTCGCCCGCCGCGCGCGAGCACCGCGGTCGCGTCGTATGTGAGCCCCAGTGGCTGGTCGACGGGCTCCAGGGCGAGCTCAGGGCGCTCGGCCCGGATCCGCTCGGCGAGCCCGACCAGCGCCGGGTCGGCCTTCCAGGTGCGCACGAGCCCCTCCTCGGGCAGGTAGCGCAGCGTCGCCGGAGCTGCGACGCCGTCGAAGTTCAGGAAGATCCAGCCGTCGGTCGCGTGCCGGTTCAGGAAGGCCCGGGCGCCGAGCAGGCCCGACTCCTCGCAGCCGGCGATCAGGATCTCGACGCGCGTCGACGAAAGCGGCTGCGCCGCGAGCTCGGCGGCGAGCGTCACCACCGCCGCCGCGCCGGACGCGTTGTCGTTGGCTCCCGGGACGTCGACTCCGCGCAGCTCGCGCTCGGCCAGCAGTGCCAACCCGGCGAGGTTCACCGCACGCGCCAGCGCGACGGCCGCCCTGCCGGGGCGCGAGCGACGCAGCAGCGGCTCGGCCACCAGCGCACCCGACGCCAGCGCCTGAGCGCTGAGCAGCGCGCGCACGGCGGCGGCGAAGCGTGGGTCGAAGAGCAGGCCGCTGCGCGAGCTGTCGAGGTGGGCGAGCAGGCAGAGCGTCCTCGTCGCCCGGCCCCGCGGTTCGACCGTGGCGGCCACGTTGACGCTCGGGGACCGCGCCAGCGCATCTGACAGCGGCGTGTGGACCAGGCCTCCCTCCGCCGCGAGCAGCGCCGCGGCCGCCGCCCCGAGCCCCCACCTCGCGCCGGCTGCCGCACGCGGGAGCAGCGCGGGGGCGACCGCGAGGGCGGCGATCGCGCCGTACGGCCGCGCGAAGCTGTCATAGCCGTCGAAGTCCTCGAGGCGCGCCGCGATCCCCGCGTCCCCGAGCCGCCCGGCGATCAGCTGCGCCGCGGCGCGCTCCGCCGGCGAGGTCGGGCGCCGCGGCCCGATCCCGTTAGCCAGGGCCTCGATCAGCTCGAGGGCGGCGTCGAGCCCCGCTGCGGGGCCGGGAGCGGCAGCGTGTCCGGGTCGATCGTTCGAGACGCTCATCCGGCCGCGATCCTACGCGGCCAAAAAAAGAGCCGCCCGAAGGCGGCTCTGATGAAGAAACGGCGGCGACCTACTCTCCCAGGGACGCGAGTCCCAAGTACCATCGGCGCTGAGGGGCTTAACTGCTCTGTTCGGAATGGGAAGAGGTGTTTCCCCCTCGCTATGACCACCGAAATTGGTCGAGACCGCGCGACCCCGAGGGGTCGCCCGAGCCCGGTGGGGCTTGAAAACTGCACCGCAGGCCAAAGCACACAGGGATTCAAAATAATCCGTCAAGACCTCGACCCATTAGTACCGGTCTGCTGAGCGAGTCACCTCGCTTGCACAGCCGGCCTATCAACCTGGTGGTCTACCAGGGGTCTTACTCCCTCAAGGGGATGGGAGAGCTCATCTCGAGGTCGGCTTCCCGCTTAGATGCTTTCAGCGGTTATCCGATCCGCACGTAGCTAACCAGCAATGCCCTTGGCAGGACAACTGGTACACCAGAGGTGCGTTCATCCCGGTCCTCTCGTACTAAGGATGACTCCTCTCAACTCTCCAACGCGCACGGCAGATAGGGACCGAACTGTCTCACGACGTTCTGAACCCAGCTCGCGTGCCGCTTTAATGGGCGAACAGCCCAACCCTTGGGACCTACTTCAGCCCCAGGATGCGACGAGCCGACATCGAGGTGCCAAACCGCTTCGTCGATATGGACTCTTGGAAGCGATAAGCCTGTTATCCCCGGAGTACCTTTTATCCGTTGAGCGACGGCGCTTCCACTTGCTACCGCCGGATCACTAAGCCCAACTTTCGTTCCTGCTCCACCCGTCGGTGTCGCAGTCAAGCTCCCTTATTGCCTTTACACTCTTCGCACGATTTCCGACCGTGCTGAGGGAACCTTTGGGCGCCTCCGTTACATTTTAGGAGGCGACCGCCCCAGTCAAACTGCCCGCCTGACACTGTTCACAGCCCGGATAACGGCGCTGTGTTAGAAGCTCAGCACATCAAGGGTGGTATCTCAAGGTTGGCTCCCCGACAGCCGAAGCCGTCGGTTCGAAGCCTCCCACCTATCCTGAGCGAGGTGTACCAAACTCCAATATCAAGTTGCAGTAAAGGTTCACGGGGTCTTTCCGTCTAGCCGCGCGTACTCGGTATCTTCACCGAGACTCTAATTTCACCGAGCCCCTCGTTGAGACAGCGTCCAACTCGTTACGCCATTCGTGCAGGTCGGAACTTACCCGACAAGGAATTTCGCTACCTTAGGACCGTTATAGTTACGGCCGCCGTTTACCGGGGCTTAGCTTCGCTGCTTCGCTCCGAAGAGCTAACAACTCCGCGTAACCTTCCGGCACCGGGCAGGCGTCAGCCCCTATACGTCGTCTTACGACTTAGCAGAGGCCTGTGTTTTTGGTAAACAGTCGGTTGGACCTAGTCACTGCGGCCCCCTCGAGCTCCACCAGCAAGTGGCTTCACCCTACCGGGGCGTCCCTTCTCCCGAAGTTACGGGACGATTTTGCCGAGTTCCTTAACGAGGGTTATCTCGCTCACCTTAGTATTCTCTACTTGTCCACCTGTGTTGGTTCTCGGTACGGGCACGAGCGCTCTCCCTAGAGGTTTTTCTCGGAGGCATGGGTGCGGGGACTCGCCGGCGGTCAAGCCAGCTGGCATCGCGCCTCGCGTCAAAACGCCATGGCGGATTTACCAACCACGACTGGCTACGCGCTTACCCCAGGACGACCATCGCCTGGGTTCCCTTTCCCTTCCTCGTCACCCCATCGGTCAAACGAACGCGACGTGGTACGGGAATATCAACCCGTTGGCCATCGGCTACGCCTTTCGGCCTCGCCTTAGGTCCCGACTAACCCTGAGCAGACGAACTTTACTCAGGAAACCTTGGACAATCGGTGGGGAGGATTCTCACCTCCCTTGCGTTACTCATGCCGGCATTCTCACTTCCTGCCGCTCCACGACCGCTTACGCGATCGCTTCAAGCAACAGGAACGCTCTCCTACCACTCAGGTCGTCCGCAGACGTCCTGAGTCCATAGCTTCGGAGGTTCGCTTGAGCCCCGTTGAATTATCCGCGCTCGAACACTTGACCAGTGAGCTGTTACGCACTCTTTCAAGGATGGCTGCTTCTAAGCCAACCTCTTGGTTGTCTGTGCATTCGAACATCGTTTCCCACTTAGCGAACACTTGGGGTCCTTAGCTGATGGTCTGGGATGTTTCCCTTTCGCGTACGAAGTTTATCCCCCGCACACTGACTCCCGAGGTACACGTATTGGTCTTCGGAGTTTGCCTGAAGTCGGTAACCTGGTAGGGCCCCTAGTCCAAGCAGTGCTCTACGGCCAAAACGCAATTACTCGAGGCTATACCTAAATATATTTCGGAGAGAACCAGATATCTCTGGGCTTGCTTAGCCTTTCACTCCTATCCACAGGTCATCCGCCCACTTTTCAACGTAGGTCGGTTCGGTCCTCCACGAGGTCTTACCCCCGCTTCAACCTGCCCATGGATAGCTCGCCCAGTTTCGGGTCTACCGCCAGTGACTGTGTCGCCCTGTTCGGACTCGCTTTCGCTGCGGCTCCGCTCATCGCTTAACCTTGCCACTGACGAGTAACTCGCCGGCCCGTTATGCAAAAAGTACGCCGTCACGCCGAAGCGCTCCGACCACTTGTAGGCACGCGGTTTCAGGTACTATTTCACTCCCCTTCCGGGGTGCTTTTCACCTTTCCCTCACGGTACTAGTTCGCTATCGGTCACCAGGTAGTACTTAGCCTTGCAGGGTGGTCCCCGCAGGTTCAGACCGCGTTTCACGGCAGCGGTCCTACTCAGGTACTCGATCGACAGGTCAGTGCTCTTTCGCCTACGGGATGATTGCCCTCTGTGATGCGAGGTTCCACTCGACTTCGGCTAAAGCCTGACTTGGTAACTGTCGCCGGATCGGACACGATCCGGGCACGAGCCCTACGACCCCCAGCATGCAACGCGTGTCCGCTTACACATGCCAGGTTTAGGCTGTTCCCCTTTCGCTCGCCACTACTCGGGGAGTCTCGGTTGATTTCCTTTCCTCTAGGTACTGAGATGTTTCAGTTCCCTAGCTTGCCTTCCATTGCCTATGTATTCAGCAATGAACGACGCCGCATTACCGGCGCCGGGTTGCCCCATTCGGAGATCCGCGGGTCAATGCCTGTTCAGCGACTCACCGCGGCTTATCGCAGCCGTCCACGTCCTTCTTCGGCTCCTGGTGCCAAGGCATCCACCGTGTGCCCTTACTATCTTGACGGTGAGCTCCACGACGGCCGAACGTGGCTGTCATGGAGATGAATACCCATTTACTTTGGCTATTGGTGCAGTTTTCAAGCTCCGCCGAGGTCAGCGAGCGGGGGTCTCCCGCCGGCGGTCTCTCAAAACTGAGCAGCGCATGACGAGGGCGAACCCTCGACGCGTCCCGTGGTGCCAGCCACTTATGGACGCAGGTCCGGTCGACATCTAGAGAATGTCTCCCTAGAAAGGAGGTGATCCAGCCGCAGCTTCCGCTACGGCTACCTTGTTACGACTTCACCCCAATCACGGGCCCCACCTTCGACGGCTCCCTCCCAAAAGGGTTAGGCCACCGGCTTCGGGTGTTGCTCGCTTTCGTGGTGTGACGGGCGGTGTGTACAAGGCCCGGGAACGTATTCACCGCGGCATTGCTGATCCGCGATTACTAGCAACTCCACCTTCATGGAGGCGAGTTTCAGCCTCCAATCCGAACCGAGACGCGCTTTGTGGGATTTGCTCCACCTCGCGGTATTGCTTCCCTCTGTACGCGCCAATGTAGCACGTGTGTAGCCCTGGACATAAGGGGCATGATGACTTGACGTCATCCCCACCTTCCTCCGGTTTGTCACCGGCAGTCTCCTATGAGTCCCCAACTGAATGCTGGCAACATAGGACAGGGGTTGCGCTCGTTGCGGGACTTAACCCAACATCTCACGACACGAGCTGACGACAGCCATGCACCACCTGTGATGGTGTCCCGAAGGAAAGGTGTGTTTCCACACCGGTCACCAACATGTCAAACCCAGGTAAGGTTCTTCGCGTTGCGTCGAATTAAACCACATGCTCCGCTGCTTGTGCGGGCCCCCGTCAATTCCTTTGAGTTTTAGCCTTGCGGCCGTACTCCCCAGGCGGGGCACTTAATGCGTTAGCGTCGGCACGGGAGGAGTCGACACCTCCCACACCTAGTGCCCATCGTTTACGGCGTGGACTACCAGGGTATCTAATCCTGTTTGCTCCCCACGCTTTCGCGCCTTAGCGTCAATACCGTCCCAGCGAGCTGCCTTCGCTATTGGTGTTCCTCCTGATATCTGCGCATTCCACCGCTACACCAGGAATTCCACTCGCCTCTTCCGGATTCTAGCCCGGCAGTATCCACCCGCTTTCCAGGGTTGAGCCCTGGACTTTCAGAGCGGACTTACCGGGCCGCCTACGCGCGCTTTACGCCCAATGATTCCGGACAACGCTAGCCCCCTACGTATTACCGCGGCTGCTGGCACGTAGTTAGCCGGGGCTTCTTGTGGAGGTAC
>CAWAFH010000014.1:0-285094 GCA_963781265.1 uncultured Solirubrobacterales bacterium | reverse complement strand
GTGAGCGATACCGATCACACCGTCCTGGTCACCGGCGGCACGGGCTTTCTGGGCGGCTGGTGCGTGGCCTCGCTGCTCGACCGCGGGTACGCGGTCCGCACGACCGTTCGCGACCTCGCTCGCGAAGGCGATGTGCGCGCGGCCGTCGCGGCCGCCGGGGCGGAGGGGGGCGAGCGGCTTTCGGTCGTCGCCGCCGACCTGCGCGACGACGCGGGCTGGCCCGACGCGGTCGCCGGCTGCACCCACGTTCTCCACGTCGCCTCGCCGTTCCCGCCCGCGCAGCCGAAGGACCCCGACGAGCTCATCGTCCCCGCCCGCGACGGGGCGCTGCGGGTGCTGCGGGCGAGCCTCGAGGCCGGCGTCGAGCGGATCGTGCTCACCTCTTCGGTGGCGGCGGTCCGCAACGGCGGCCCGCCGCGCAACGGGTCCGCCTACACCGAGGAGGACTGGACCGACGGCGACAACGCCTCCCTGGCGCCCTACACCCGCTCGAAGACGATCGCCGAGCGCGCCGCGTGGGATCTGGCCGCGGAGCGGGGGGCGACCGACCGGCTCGCCGTGGTCAATCCCGGCGCGATCATCGGCCCGGTGCTGAGCAACGACCGCTCGTTCTCGCTCGAGCTGATCGAGCGGCTGATGAAGGGAGCGATGCCGGCCCTGCCGCGGCTTGGCTTCTCCCTCGTCGATGTGCGCGATGTCGCAGCGCTTGAGCTGCTGGCGATGACCTCGCCGGATGCCGCCGGGAAGCGCCTGATCGCCACCGACCAGTTCCTGTGGATGGCCGAGATCGCGGCGATCCTGCGCGACCGCCTCGGCGAGGATGCCGCCAAGGTGCCGACCCGCGTCGCGCCCAACCTGCTGATCAAAGCCGTCGGCATCTTCGACTCGAGCGTGCGCTCGTTCACCGGCGACCTCGGCAAGCGCACCGAGTTCTCGAGCCAGCGTGCCCGCGACCTCGGCTGGACGCCCCGGCCGGTCGGCGACTCGATCGTCGAGACGGCGCGGAGCCTGCGCGCCCACGGGGTCGTCTGACGTCGAGCCTCAGCCCGCTCCGGCCGCCGTGCCGACCTCGGCGCCGAGCGCTGCGGCCAGTTCGTTGCGAGACGGGATCTCCAGCTTCGAGAGACCGTCGCGATCACCGGATCGGTGAACTACTGAGTCAGGTCTGACGCCGGCGGCGGTTCAGCCGCCGCCGGCCTCGGGCGGGGCGTCGGTCTCGCCGCCCTCGCCGAGTGCCTCCCGGGCGATGAAGTCCTCGACGAGCAGCAGGTTGTCGCCCGAACGCTCGACCACGTTCAACAGGTCGGTCATCAGCGAGACCTCCTCGACCTGCTCCTTGACGAACCACTGCATGAACTGCTCGGCGCGGTAGTCCTTGGTCTCGCGGGCGAGCTCGAACAGCCTGTAGATCTCCTCGCCGACCCGCTGCTCCTGGGCCAGCGCCATCCGCACCGGGCTGACGTCGTCGTCGAACTTCGACTGCTGGGCGGCGATCCCGGGGATCTGCACGGGCTCGTCGACGTCGAGCAGGTACTGGACCATCATCATCGCGTGGCTGCGCTCCTCGAGCGCCTGGCGATAGAAGAAGGACGCGAGCCGCGGCAGCGTCTCGGAGTCGTAGTGGACGGCGATGCCGATGTACTGCATCGCGGCCGCGAACTCGTTCGCGATCTGGTCGTTGAGCGCGTCGGCAAACGTCTGCTTCTTCTTGGCCATCGCGACGAACCTACTACTCGGCCCAGCGGAAACCGGTCTCGGACTGCGACGGGTCCATCGGGCTGGTCGGCATGCCCTTCGGCACCGCCGGGTCGTTGTAGCCGGACGGGGCCACATCGTTCGGGGTACTGGCGTGAAACAGCGAGGCCAGGTACTGGATCTGGCCACGCCCGCACATCAGCTCGCCCTGCCCGCCCCCGTAGATCGCGATCCCGTTCGCGTCGCAGTACTCGTACACCGAGAGCAGCTCCTCGAGCGAGCCGAACCGCGACGGCTTGGAGTTGATCGCCCTGCGGGCGCGCTCCTTGACGTCGGCCAGGGACTCGAGCGGCGCATCCCAGGTGATCCGGTCGTCGTAGGGCGCCAGCACCGCGCGCGTCTCGTCATTGATGTCGGGGTCCTCGAGGTAGGCGTCCTCGAACTTCTCGGCGACCGCACGGTAGAGCTCGGGATCGGTGTCGACGTCCACCGGGGTGCCGGAGTACATGCCCTTGAGGTCGAGGACGCGGACCGGGGCGAGCTCG
This sequence comes from uncultured Solirubrobacterales bacterium, assembly GCA_963781265.1. GTDB lineage: Bacteria > Actinomycetota > Thermoleophilia > Solirubrobacterales > 70-9 > WHSW01. Next base: position 282,854 of record CAWAFH010000014.1, on the reverse strand, counting down.
GCGATCTCGTCGATCAGCTCGGCGTTCCAGTCGTTCTCGGGGTCGAGCTTGAACTCGAGGTCCGGGTAGCGGGCGAGCCGGTTGCGGATCTGCTCGGTCGAGGACTTCGCGTCGCCGTCGAAGCTCGACAGCCGCGTCGAGCAGACGAATCGCAGCGGCTGCGGGTCGCGCTCGACGGCCTCCCAGAGCGAGATCCGGTTCTGGCGCAGGGCGAGGTCGAGCGCCGCCGACTCGTACGCCCAGCGCCGGTAATGGCGTGACGATTCGCGCTCCGGGGGTGCGCCCGGGAACAGGTCGAGCTCGCCGAGCCGCGCGCACGCCTCCCCGAGCGTCGCCGGCCCCGCGAGGTCGAGCACCGGCCCGGCGTCGCGGTGGGCGATGTGGTCGAGCACGTCGTAGACGACGTCCTCGCCGATCCCCTCCTGCCCACCGCCGCGGAGGTGGACGACGGTCGACGGGCGGGTGAAGTCCCCGAACTCGCGGTCGTGGCCGCTGAGCTCGTAGGACTCGATCGTGATCGGCAGTTCGGCGAGACGGTCGTAGGTGGCACTCATGCGCCAAACCTACCGGCCCTCGTTCGAGCGGCGAGCGGCGCCTACGCCCGGTACTCCGGGTTCACGAAGTCGAACCGGCAGCCCGCGTCCCAGTCCCTGCGGCTGTTGCCGTGGGTCGGGATCCCGCCGGCGTCCTTGAGCATCCGCGCCAGGTGCAGCATGTTCCAGGTCGCGAACGTGGTGTTGCGGTTGGTGAAGTCGTTCTCGGGCCCGCCGGAGCCCTCGTCGAGGTAGGAGGGGCCGGGCCCGGCCTCGCCGATCCAGCCCGAGTCCGCCTGCGGCGGGATCGTGTAGCCGAGGTGCTGGAGCGAGTAGAGCGTGTTCATCGCGCAGTGCTTGACGCCGTCCTCGTTGCCGGTCACCAGGCAGCCGCCGACGCGGCCGTAGTACGCGTACTGGCCCGCCTCGTTGAGCAGGTGGGAGTTGCCGTAGAGGCGCTCGACGATCTGCGTCGCCACCGAGGACTTCTCCCCGAGCCAGATCGACATCCCGAGCACCAGGATGTCCGCGGCCATCACGCGAGCGAAGATCGCGGGCCACTCGTCGGCCTCCCAGCCGTGCTCGGTCATGTCCGGCCAGACGCCGGTCGCGATCTGATGGTCGACCGCGCGGATGTTCTCGACCTCGACCCCGTTGCGCCGCATGATCTCGATCGAGATGTCCATCAGGCCCTGCGTGTTCGAGACCTCCGGGCTGCGCTTCAGGGTGCAGTTGATGAACATCGCCTTGAGGTCGGAGTAGTCGGTGGTGTTGGTCTCGCAAAGCTCCACCTGCTTCGGGCTGAGTACGTCTCGATCGCTCACGGGTCGCTCCTTCGGTTCGGGGGATCGATTCGGGAGTCGTCCTTGCCCGCCGTCCGTTACACGGACACCTCCCGACGCCGAGTTTCACTTCAACCACCTCAGAGGTGGTCAGGATGAAACTCGGCGCAACGAAGTCTCGGTGCGCGGGGTCTCGGCGCGCGCCGGCGCGGCGCGCGCGCGGCGCGGATTAGCCGCGCGTCAGGGCGCGGGCCGCGAGGGCGGCGAAGGCCTCGATCGCGACCGCGAGGTCGGCCTCGTCGGTGTCCTCCTCGCGGGCGTGGCTGATCCCGCCCTTGGAGGGCGCGAAGACCATCACGGCCGGGAGCACCCGGGCGACCTCGGCCGCGTCGTGCAGGGCGCCGCTCGAGAGGCTCGCCGGCTCGCCGGCCACCGCGGCGCAGGCGTCGCGCGCGGCGAACACGAGGCCGGTGTCGAACGGGATCGGCTCGATCCTCCAGACGGGCTGCTCGTCGAGCGCGCAGCCGCGCCGGGCGGCGGCGTCGGCGGCGGCGCCGCGCGCCGCCTCGAGCATCCGCGCCAGCGCCTCGGCGTCCGGGTTTCGCAGGTCGACGGCGAGGGTCGCGCGGCCGGCGACCGCGGTCGGGATCCCTGGCTCGAGGCGCAGCTCGCCGGTGGTCGCGACCCCGCCCTCCGCGTCCGGGATCCGCTCGATCGCGAGCGCCGCCTCGGCCGCGGCGAGGCCAGCGTCGCGGCGCGCGTCCATCGGCGTCGTCCCGGCGTGTGAGGCCTGGCCGGCGAAGCCGAAGCGCACCCGTTCCACCCCGGAGCAGCCGGTGACGGCCGCTGCGCGCAGCCCCTCGAGCTCCATACGCGGGCCCTGCTCGATGTGCAGCTCGAGATAGGAGCCGAGTCCCGCGCGCCGCGCGCCGCACTCGGTCGCGCGGGCCAGCTCGACGCCGTGCTCGGCGAGCACCGCCGCGATCCCGCGCCCGTCGGCGTCCTGCAGCCCGTCGAGGGCGTTCGGGTCCAGGGTGCCGGAGAAGGCCGAGCTGCCGAAGAGGCTGCGGCCGAAGCGAGCGCCCTCCTCGTCGGCCCAGTCGACCAGGACGAGCGGGCGCGGAGGCGGTCCGGCGCTCGCCCAGGAGCGGAGCACCCCGAGCCCCGCGAACACCCCGAGCGCCCCGTCGAGCCAGCCGCCGTCGGGCACCGAGTCGACGTGCGAGCCGACCACGACCGCCTCGGCATCGGGATCGGCGCCCTCGAGCCGCGCCCAGAGGTTCCCGGCCTGGTCGATCTCGGGCTCGATCCCGAGCTCGGCGAGGAGCTCGGTCACATAGGTGCGTGCCCGCTCCCAAACTGGCCCCCAGCACAGGCGCTGTGCGCCGCGCTCGTCGCCGGTGCGCGCTGCGAGCTCGCGCAGCTCGGCGATCACCCGCCCGGCGTCGACCGCCATCGCTCAGCCTTCGAGGTCGCGGTCGAGCGCCTGCGCGAGGCAGTGCGCTCCGCCGCCGCCCTTCGTGAACATCGAGAGGTCGGGGTCGAAGACGGTCAGCCCGAGCGCCCGCATCCGCTCGTTCAAGGAGACGCTCCCCGCGGTCGAGATCACGCGCTCGTCGCCGAGCGAGATCGCGTTGGCGCCGAGCTCGAAGGCGTCCGCGGTCGAGACCTCGAGGATCTCGAAGCCCTTGGCGCGCAGCCACGCGGTCAGCCCTCCGGAGGCCGACTCGACGCAGACCGCGGCGAGCTTTGGCGCCAGGATCGAGACGAGCACGTCGATGTGCACGAACTGGCCCGGGATCGGCTCGATCCGGACCTCCCAGCCGAGCTCGGTCATCCAGCCGGCGAGCTGGCGCGCCGCCTGGATCTCGGTGCGCTCCTCGCCGTTGCCGATCAGCATCACCCCGGGCTCCACGATCGTCACGTCGCCGCCCTCGATCGAGCCGGCGGTGATCATCCGCGCGATCGGGATCTCGTTGTCCTGGTAGAAGCGGATGACCGGCGCGTACTCGCCACGGCGCCACTGCTGCTTGAGCTGGGTGACGATCGCGCCGTCAGGGGTCATCACGCTCGAGTCGCGGGCGAAGCACTGATACGGGAGCGCCGGGTCCGGCTCGAGCTGGTGGACGGCGACTCCCGCGGACTCGTAGATCGAGACCAGGTCACGGTGCTGGGCGCGGGCGAGCTCGGAGTCGAAGCTGGCGCCGCTATCGAGGGTCGCCTTCGAGATCGCGCTGGTCGGCAGCCACCGGAAGTTCTCGGTGGGCCCGAGCAGGACGTGGTTCAGGCGACCGGTCTCGGAGTCGGCTCCCCAGGCCGGAACAACTCGCGCCACGTCCTCAGCTCCCGCTTCCGGGCGTGCGCGGTGTCAACCGGGCCGCGCCAGGCGCCGACCCGGCCGTCATGCCGTTACCACCCGGATCGTCTTCAGGGTGCGGTCGGAGGCGCCGCGCACGAGGCCGCCGTGGGCGACCGAGTCGGCGATGTAGTCGAGGGTCGGGCGGGTGAGGCGCTCGCCCGGGAGCACGTTCGGGACGCCGGGCGGGTAGGCGGCCAGCGACTCGGCGGCGATCCTTCCCTCGGCGCGGTCGAAGTCGACCACCTCCTGGCCGGCGAGGAACGCCTCGCGCGGGCTGAGCTCGGTCGGGCCCCACGGCGGCGGCTCGGCGAACGGCGGCAGCTTCTCGTCCTCGTCCTCCTCGCCGATCCGCTCGCCGGCGTGCTCGAGCGCCTCGGCCAGCCGCTCGCCCGTGCGCGCGGCGCGCTCGCCGATCCCGAACACCGCGACGATCACGTTCTCGGAGAAGAGCTCGAGGTTGATGTCGTCCTGCTCGCGCATGATCTTGGCGATCCGATGGCCGGTGGCGCCGAGGCCACGGACGTCGACCACGAGCCGGGTCGGATCGTATGCGTACACGCCGGCGCGGCCGACGATCCGGTCGTCGAGCACGTCGAGGCCGGGAATCTCGCGGATGCGCTGTCGCAGCTCGGCGAGCGACGCGGCCGTCTCGGCGAGCAGCTCCTCGCCGTGGACGGCGGCCTGGCGCCGGGTCGCGTCGAGCGACGCGGTGAGCAGTGCGTTCGGGCTCGTCGACTCGACCAGGGTGACGGCGCGGTCGAGGATCCGGTCGTCGATCCGATCGCCGCAATCGCCGACGTGCAGGACGGCCGACTGGGTCAGCGAGCCGGAGATCTTGTGGGTCGAGGAGAGGACCACGTCGGCGCCGCATTCGAGCGCCGCGGTCGGCATCGCCGAGGAGAAGTGCATGTGCGAGCCCCACGCCTCGTCGGCGATCAGCGGCAGCCCCCGGGCGTGGGCGACCTCCGCGAGCGCGGCGACGTCGGCGACGGCGCCGAAGTAGGTCGGCGAGACGATCATCGCGGCGACCGCGTCGGGCGCGTCGTCGAGCGCCGCGGCCAGCGTGTCCGGGGTGAGGCAGTGCGCGATCCCGAGCTCGGGGTCGAGCTCCGGGGCGACGAATCGCGGCCGCATCCCCGAGAGGATCAGCCCGTCGATGATCGACGAGTGGACGTTGCGCTGGACCACGACGCGGTCGCCGCGGTGGGCGAGCGCGAGGCAGATCGCCTGGTTGCCGCCGGAGGCGCCGTTGACCAGGAACCAGCTGCGCCGCGCGCCCCAGGCGTCGGCGGCGAGCCGCTGGGCGAGCTGGAACGGCGCGTGCGCGGGATTCGGGCCGATGTCGATCCCCTCGATCCCGGCGGGGACGTCCAGGCGCAGGGCGCGCTCTCCGATCGCCTCGCGCAGGGCCGGGTCGGCCCCCGGCCCGCCCTTGTGGCCGGGAACGTGAAAGCGGCCCGGATCGCGATCGGCATAGGCGATCAGCGCGTCGAGATAGGGGGTCTGGTCCTGGTCCACGCCGGCAGACGTTATCCCGGGGTTGGCCACCGCCGCTGCTACCGTTCCCTCGTCCTCCATGGACGACGACCTCCCCCGAAGTACGCGGCCGCAATCACGGCCCCACCCTGATCAGCGGTGACGGCGCTCTTCCTCGTCCTGCTCGTCCTTCTCGTGCTCGTCAACGGGCTGTTCGTCGCTGCCGAGTTCGCGCTCGTGCGCACGCGCAAGGGCCGGATCGAGGCGCTCGCGAAGGAGGGTGAATCCGGGGCCGAGGAGGCGCTCGAGCAACTCGACAAGATCGACGAGTCGCTCGCGTCCTGTCAGTTCGGGATCACGCTCGCCTCGATCGGGATCGGCTTCCTCGGCGAGCCCGCGATCGCGACCCTGATCGAGCCGGCGCTCGGCGACGGCACCGGCGCCACCGTGACCGCCTTCGTGATCTCGTTCGTGATCGCCACCTCGCTTCACATCACGATCGGCGAGCAGGTCCCGAAGATGCTGGCGATCACCCGCGCCGAAGGCGTCGCCCGGGCGCTCTCGCGACCGCTGAACACCTTCACGGCGATCAGCAAGCCGTTCATTTGGGTGCTCAACAAGGCCTCGAACGCGATCGTGCGCCTATTCGGCGTCGACCCCCACGACCTCGGCGAGAAGCACACCTCGGCCGACCTCAAGGAGATCATCCAGACCTCGGCCAGGGGCGGCAGCCTCGACCCGGGGGAGGCGGTGATGCTCGGCGGCGTCTTTCACCTGCACGAGCAGCAGGCGCGCGAGGTGATGACGCCGATCCCGGCCGTCGTCACCGTGAACTCCGACGAGACGGTCGAGGAGGGCTTGCGCCGTTGCGTCTCCTCCGGCCACACCCGCCTCGTCGTGGTCGAGAACGACAACCCCGACAAGGTCCGCGGGATCGTCCACAACAACAGCCTCGTGCGCCTCTACCTGAACGCCGGCGGCGACGCCTCGCTCGAGCCGGCGGTGCGCAACGTGCCCGTCTTTCCCGAGACGAAGCCGCTCGACGACCTGCTCGCCGAGCTGCAGCGCCAGCGCTCCTCGATCGGGATCGTCTCCGACGAGTACGGCCGCACGGTCGGGATCGCGACGATCGAGGACATCCTCGAGGAGGTCGTCGGCGAGATCGAGGACGAGACCGACGCCCGCGCGACCTCGTTGCGCCGGCTCACCGACGGCGACTGGTACGTGCGCGGCCACGTCCCGCTCGGCGACCTCGAGGACGCCGGGATCCAGCTTCCGGTCGACTCCGACGCCTTCAACTCGATCGGCGGCTACGTCTTCTCGGAGCTCGGGCGCCTGCCGAAGCGCGGCGACAAGGTGCGCGCCGACGGCTATGAGCTGCGGGTCGAGTCGGTGCGCGACAACCGCATCATCGCGGTCCGGATCCATCCGGTGACCGCCGAGCACCGCGCCCTGGCGCCGGACCACGGCCGCCGAAGGCCGCAACTAGCGGCGAACCCGCCACCGGCTTCCGTCCGTGGGGCGCCATACCGTCCGCGTGGTCAGAGTCAGCGACCCAGGGGTAGGAAATGTGGGTCATCAAGCTCACCGATAAGCAGCTCGAGGTCCTGAGGGCGATGCTGGGCGCGGAGGAGCATCTGGGACCGGCCTTGAGGGGGGCGCTGGAGGCGATGGAGCTGGCGCGCTGGGACGAGCTCCCGGACGCGCAGCTGCCGTGGGAGAGCGTCGTCGAGGAGGCTCGCCGCCAGGGCGTCTCCGAGGCCGAGGTCGTCTGGGACCTGTGCGGCACCCACCGCGAGCCGGGGGTGCCGAAGCGCCGCCAGGCGGCCGCCTAGTACTCGTAGAAGCCCTCGCCGGACTTCCGCCCGAGCTTGCCGGCGGCGATCATCTCCGTGACCAGCGCGGGGACGTGGTCGGCGCCGCTGCCCGCGCCGTGGCGGTCGAGGCTGTCGCCGATCGCGGCGGCGACGTCGAGGCCGACGAAGTCGAGCAGGCGCAGCGGGCCCATCGGGTGACCGGCGCCGAGGGTCATGCAGGCGTCGACGTCGCTGGCGTGCATCCCCGTCGTCTCCATCAAACGCACCGCCTCGAACAGGTACGGGAACAGCAACCGGTTGACCACGAACGCGGTCATGTCTGGAACCTCGACCGCCGTCTTGCCGATCGCCGCGCACCACGCCCGGGCTCGCTCGCCGACCTCGGGAGGCAGGCGCTCGGGCAGGCAGAGCTCGATCAGCTCCATGCGGGCGACCGGGTTGAAAGGGTGCAGGCCGTAGAAGCGCTCGCTCGCCCCGGCGGCCTCGCCGAGCTCGCTGACAGGCAGTGCCGAGGTCGTCGTCGCCAGGTCGGCGCCCGGCGCCGCCGAGGCCAGGGTCGCGAGCAGCTCGCCCTTCGCCTGGCGGTCCTCGGCGATCGCTTCGATGACCAGGTCACACTCGGCCAGGGCGGCCGGGTCGGTGGTCACCTTGATCCGCTCCGGCATCCCGCCGTCGAGCTTGCGCGCCTCCGCCTGCGCCTTCTCCTCGGCTCGCCACGCGGACGCGTCGCTGCGGGCGAGCAGCCTGACCTCGGCGGTCTGCGTCGCACACGCGGCGAGGCCGCACGCGATCGTGCCGCTGCCGGCGATCGCGGGCCGCGCGTATCCCTGTGGGCTCCCCATCGCGACGGTTACTATCACGCGGCGCATGGCCGAGGTCCTTTACTACGCGATCCCGTTCTTCGTCCTCCTGCTGGTGCTCGAGTACCTCTCGTTTCGCCAGGTGCAGGCCGAGAACGAGGGCCTGCTCGGCTACGAGGCGCGCGACACGCGCACCAGCTTGACGATGGGGCTCGGGAACGTCGTCATCAACGTCGGCTGGAAGTTCGTCGTCCTCGCCGCCTACGTCGGCATCTACGAGCTCACCCCGCTGCGGCTCAGCCCGGACGACTGGTGGGTCTGGGTGCTGCTGTTCTTCGCGGACGACTTCTCCTACTACTGGTTTCACCGGATCTCGCACGAGAGCCGCGCCTTCTGGGCGAGCCACGTCGTCCACCACTCCAGCGAGCACTACAACCTCTCGACCGCGCTGCGCCAGACCTGGGTGCCGATGACGTACTTCCCGTTCTGGCTCTGGATGCCGGCCGTCGGGTTCGAGCCGTGGATGGTGCTGCTCGCCCAGGCGTGGTCGCTGATCTACCAGTTCTGGATCCACACCGAGAAGATCCGCAAGCTGCCGCGCTGGTTCGAGGCGATCTTCAACACCCCCTCGCATCACCGCGTCCACCACGGCGTCAACGAGCAGTACCTCGACCGCAACTACGGCGGCATCCTGATCGTCTGGGACCGGATGTTCGGCACCTACGAGCCCGAGGGTGAGCGCGTTCGCTACGGCCTGACCACGCAGCTGCGTACCTATCGCCCGATCAGGGTCGCCTTCCACGAGTACGTCGCGATGTGGCATGACATCAGGCGCGCCGAGCGCTGGCGCGACAAGGTCGGGGTCGTCTTCCGCGGGCCGGGGTGGACGCCCCCCGGGGTCACCGAGTCCGAGGCGACGCGGGGCTAGGCGAGGGCGTTAGACTTGAGTTCCATCATGAAACTGACTATCGGACCCAAACTCTGGAGGAAAGCTGATGGCCGCTAACGGGAAGTTCTCAGGGCGCGAGGTCGTGATCGTCGAGGCCGTCCGCACGCCGGTCGGCCGCGGCCATCCGGAGAAGGGCTATTACAAGGACGTCCACCCGTCGACGCTGCTGGCGCGCACCTACAGCGAGGTGATCGACCGCGCCGGGATCGACCCGGCCGAGGTCGAGGACGTCGTCGCCGGCTGCGTTCAGCAGTTCGGCGAGCAGGCGATCAACATCGGCCGCAACGCCTGGCTCGAGGCCGGGCTGCCGATCGAGACGCCGGCCACCACCGTCGATCGCCAGTGCGGGTCGGCGCAGCAGGCGATCAACTTCGGCGCTGCGCTCGTCGCCTCCGGCGTCCACGACGTCGTGATCGGCGGCGGGGTCGAGCACATGGGCCACATCTCGTTCGCCGATTCGCTCGAGGTCCAGAAGGAGCATGGGTTCGCGTTCAGCCCCGAGCTGATGGAGCGCTACAACCTCGTCCCGCAGGGGATCTCCGCCGAGATGATCGCCGACCAGTGGGAGATCCCCCGGTCCGAGCTCGACGAGCTCGGAGTGCGCTCGCACCAGCTCGCCGCGCGGGCGACCGAGGAGGGCCGCTTCGACCGCGAGATCCTCCCGTTCCAGGTCAACGGCGACACCTACACGACCGATCAGGGCATCCGGCCCGACTCCAGCGTCGAGACGCTCTCGCAGCTGAAGCCGGCGTTCAAGGAGGACGGCAAGGTGACCGCGGGCAACTCGTCCCAGGTCTCCGACGGCGCCGCCGCGGTGCTGCTGATGACCCGTGAGAAGGCCGAGGCCCTCGGGCTGACGCCGCGCGCGCGGATCGTCGATCAGACCACCGTCGGCGTCGACCCGGTGATCATGCTCACCGGCCCGATCCCCGCGACGCGCAAGATCCTCGAGCGCAACGGGATGAAGATCGACGACATCGACCTGATCGAGATCAACGAGGCGTTCGCCTCGGTGGTGGCGGCATGGCGGCGTGAGCTCGAGCCGGACATGGACCGCGTCAACGTCAACGGAGGCGCGATCGCGCTCGGCCATCCGCTCGGCTCGACCGGCGCCCGGCTGATGACGACGCTGCTGCACGAGCTGGAGCGCACCGACAAGGAAACGGGCCTGGTCACCATGTGCTGCGGCGGCGGGCTCGGGACCGGCACGCTGATTCAGAGGATCTGAATCGCCGCTCGCCGCTCGCCGCTCGACCGGGTTTCACTCGAATGACGAGCGGCGAACGGCGAGCGGCGCTCGCCACGGCCGCGGTTCTCGCGGGCGCCGCGATCGGCGGCTGCGGCGGGGACGACCCGGCCGATACGTACCCCTCCGGCGTCTCCAGACCGATCGCGAAGGTCCGGTTCCTGCGCGAGGCGGACCGAATCTGCGCCTCCACCAACGCCCGGATCGAGGCCGCGGGCGACGACCTGACCGGCGGCCGGTCGGACGCGCCGCCGGCAGAGGTGAAACGGGTGGTGCTCGGGGTCGCGATCCCGGCGCTCGAGGCCGAGGTGCGCGCGATCCGGGCCCTCGGTGCTCCGGCCGGCGACGAGCGAGAGGTCGAGGCGATCGTCGCCGCGACCGAGGACGGGATCGACGAGATCCGCGCCGACCCGGTCGGGGTCGTCGACCGCGGGCCGCCGCCGGCGCTGCGCCGCGCGGCGAAGCTGTCGCGCGCCTACGGCTCGCAGGAATGCGGTCTGCGCTGAGCCGGGGCAGGGGCCGGTTGTCGATGGACGCGACCGACGGCCGCGGTTAGGGTGCCGCGGTCCCGGACCACCACCACTCAGGAGCAACCGAATGACCAAGCGGATGCTGATCGCCGTCGCGCTGCTGGCCGCCACCGCGTCGCTGGCCGCCGCGCTGCGGCGGCGATGACGAGACCAGCTCGACCGCCGCCGGTGCGTCCGGCGCGGCGCTGACCGAGGCGGAGTTCATCAAGCAGGGCAACGCCATCTGCAGCGCCGGCAACAAGGAGCTCGACCAGGCCGTCAGCAGCACGTTCAGCGGTGGCCAGCCGACCGACCAGCAGCTGGAGCAGTTCGTCTCTGACACGTTCGTGCCCTCGATCCAGGGTCAGATCGACGCGATCGGCGCGCTGGTGCCGCCGGCGGACATCGCCGACCAGGTCGACACGCTTCCTGTCCGACGCCCAGGACGCGCTCGACCAGGTCGAGAACGATCCCTCGCTGGTCGCCGCCAGCGACAGCGACGGCCCGTTCGCCGACGTCAACAAGGAGGCCAGCGCGATCGGCCTCGACCAGTGCGCCGGCTGACCTGAGCTCGCCCGCGTAACGGTTTCCATCCCGCCTCGACAGACGGGGCGGGATGGAGATCTCGTTCGACAACCTGCTGATCGTCGTCGTGGCGGGATTCGCCGCGCCGGTCAGGACCTCGGGCTGATCGACGCCGCCACCTCGGCCGGCTTCATCGCCGCCGGCCTCGTCACCGTCCTCGTCTTCCCGATCACGGCGCTCGGTCTGCTCGCCCCGACCCGCCGAGATTCATCCTGACCACCTCTGGGGTGGTTGAGATGAAAGTCGGCGCGGGGGGGCGGGGGTTCAGGCGAGGCGGGCGCCGACGAACTGCACGAGGCCCGAGAGGCGCCGGTGGACGCCGGTGAAGCCGAGCCGCTCGAGCGCGCCGGCGATCTCGTCCCCCTCGAAGATCCGCATCCCGCTCGCCCGCTCGAGCACCGGCTTGAGCGCCCGCACGGTGAGCTCGCGGCGGACGGAGGTCATCAGCGCGATCCGCCCGCCGGGCTTCAGCACCCGGCGCATCTCGTCGAGCGCCGTCAGCGGGTCGGCGAACAGGTGCAGGGCGGCGAAGCAGCACGCCGCGTCGAAGCTCGCGTCGGCGAACGGGAGCGCCGTCGCGTCGCCGCGGATCAGGGTGACGTTGGAGGTCGAGGCGCGACGCAGCTCCTCACCGCCGCGCTCGAGCATCGTCCGCGAGGCGTCGATGCCGACCGCGAGCCCCTGGGGGCCGACGGTGCGCGCGAACTCGCGGGTGAAGTTGCCGGGGCCGCAGGCGACGTCGAGCACCGTGTCGCCCTCGCCGAGCCCGAGCAGCAGCCGGGCGATCCTGATCTCCTCGGCCATCCCCGGGCCGGTGACGCCCTTGAACACGCGCCCGAGCGCGGGGCGCCAGTACCGCTCGTAGATCGCCGGGACCAGCCGGGTCACCATCAGGTCCTGGGTCGCGCCCGTCGACTCGACCTCGGATTCGAGCAGGTCGAGGTAGCCGGCCTGGTTGAGGCCGCGCAGCGCGGCCAGCTCGGCCGCCGGCCCCGTCAGCAGCGCCTCGGTTCGCGCGAGGGCGGCGGCGGGGCTCGAGGTCGTCACCCGGGTCCCCGTGGGTCGCCGGAGTGGGCGGCGAGCTCGGTCAGCCGCTGGATCTGGCGCTCGCCCTCGGCCCGGGCCGGGTCGTCGGCGGGCAGCGGCGCGATCAGCCGCTGGATCCGGTTGCGGATCTGCAGCGCGAAGTGAGGGGTCGACGGGCCGGCCAGCGCGCGGATGTCCTCGACCGTGATCCGGCGTCCGCCGAGTCGATCGGGTCTCTCGCTCTCGCTCATCGCTGGTCTCGGTTTCGGTTCGGGTCGGGCTGCGGCTCGTCCGGCTGCGACTCCGGAGTGCCGGGCTCCGGGCCGAGGCTCGAGCCCGAGCCGGCGTCAGCGCCGGAGCCGGACGTTACCGGGGCCACCTCGGCGAGCTCGTCGACCTCCGCCTGCAGAGCGACCGAGAGCGCGGACGTGTCGCCGATCAGCCAGGCGTGGTTGTAGACGGCGCGGGTCGGGTCGTCGGCGTATCCGGGCTTCAGGTCGAGCAGGTAGGCGCTCAGCGGCGCCGGCAGGGCCGAGCCGTCGTCGGTGACCAGCAGCGGGCCCCACGTCCCGCTCGCCGACAGCGGCGAGGCGACCGCGGCGTCGAGCGGGCGATCGGTGTTCGCGATCACGAACCCGTGACCCGGGTCGTTGATGTTCCAGCCGAAGCCGCCGCTCGAGAAGCGGGCGAAGGCGATCGCGTTCTCGATCGACCCCTCGGCCCCGATCCGCTCGGCGCCCGGGGCGACGTGCTCGATCTCCTTCATCGCGTCCGGGCCGATCACGGACTCCGGACCGAGCACGAAGACCGGGGTCCCGTCATGGCTGCGCAGCGCCTTCACCGTCTCCTCGGGCACCGAGTCCTTGCCCGTGAACAGGACCGGGTCGCCCGAGCGCGCCGCCCACGCGGCGGCCGGAATCGCGTAGGCGGCTGCGTCGGAGCTCGCGACCACGATCGCGTCGGGCTCGCCGGTCAGCCGGTCGCGCAACCTGTCCACCTCGGCCGCGAGCGCCGCAGGGTCGGCACCCTCGACCTCGAGCGTCTCGTAGTCGGTGGGCGCGGCGGCGTCGCCGACCGCGAAGACCTGGCGCCCGGCGGTCGCCGCGGAACCGCCGGGTTCGAGGGCGCGGATCGCGCTGGCCGTCAGCGGCGGGACCTCCCCGCCGTCGGTGACCAGCAGCGGCGCTGCCACCGGCGGGCCGGCGAGCGCGGAGGCGGCGACCGCGCCCTGCCAGTCGGCGACGTCGACCAGGGTGACCGCGTCGGGCCCGGGCGAGCCGCCGGTCGACGGGTGGACGGCGAGCGCGACGGCGGCGGCGTTGGCGATCGCGTCCGAGCCGGCGATCCGGGTCGTGTTCTTGGTCGCGAACGCCGGGAACCCGAGATCGTCGGTGTCCTCCGGGGTCGGCACCGGCTTGACGACGACCCGCGGGGCGGGCGCTGAGCCGGAACCTGAACCGCCGGCCGGCTGATCGCCGTCGCCGGAGCCGAGCGCGAGGACGAGGGCGCCCGCGACGATCAGCGCGACGACGATCAGGCCCGCCCCCGTGGCGAGCCGGTGGGTCCACAGCCAGTGGCCGAGGTCGGAGAGGAAGTAGCGCACGCTCGCCAGCACGGGCCGCAATCTAGTCGGGCGACGCTTCCGGACCCCCGGTCGCCTATGCTTCACACCGATTGACTGACCAGTCAATCGGTTTCTTGAACGCAGCAGGAGGTCGCCCGTGGATTTCGCCCTGAACGAGGAGCAGCTGGAGCTCAAGGCAAGGATGCGCCGCTTCGCCCGCGATGTGATCCGGCCCGTCGCGCCGCAGCACGACGCGGAGGAGTCGACCCCCTGGGAGGTGATGCGCGAGGCACGCGAGCAGGGCCTGCACGGGCTCGATCATCTGCAGCGGATGGGCTCGGACCCCGACGGCATGTTCGGCGTGATCGGCGCCGAGGAGCTGCACTGGGGCTGTGCGGGGATCGCGCTCGCGATCTCCGGGTCCGGCCTCGCCGCGGCCGGCCTGGCCGCCTCCGGCACGCCGGAGCAGATCGCCCGCTGGGTCCCGGAGTGCTTCGGCGTCGGCGACGAGATCAAGCTCGGCGCCTACGCCGTCACCGAGGCCGGCGCCGGCTCGGACGTCAAGAGCCTGCGCACGACGGCGAAGCGCGACGGCGACGAGTGGGTTCTGGACGGGACCAAGGTCTTCATCACCAACGGCGGGATCGCCGACGTCCACGTCGTCGTCGCCAATGTCGCCCCCGAGCTCGGCCACCGCGGCCAGGCCTCGTTCGTGATCGAGAAGGGCACCCCCGGGCTGAGCCAGGGCAAGAAGGAGTCGAAGATCGGCATCCGCGCCTCGCACACGGCCGAGGTCGTGCTCGAGGACTGCCGGATCCCGCTCGACAACCTGCTCGGCGGGATGGAGAAGCTCGAGCGCAAGCTCGCCCGGGCGCGCAGCGGCGAGCCCTCGCGGGGCTCGAACGCCCTCGCCACGTTTGAGCTCACCCGGCCGCTGGTCGGCGCCTCGGCGCTCGGCATCGCGCAGGCCGCCTACGAGTGGACGCTCGGCTACCTCGACGAGGAGCCGCTGGCCGCCGACCCGCTCGAGTCGGCGCTCGACTCCAGCTCGACCGCCGGGCGCCCGCCGCTCGAGCGTCAGGGCAACCAGCAGATCCTCGCCCAGGTCGCGACCGAGATCGAGGCCGCACGCCTGCTGGTCCAGCGGGCGGCCTGGATGGGCCGCAACGGGATCCCGCTGACCGCCGGTCAGGGCTCGATGTCGAAGCTGAAGGCCGGACAGGTCGCCGTCTGGACGACGAGGACCCTGATCGACCTCGTCGGCCCCTACGCGACCACCCGCGAGTGCCCGCTCGAGAAGTGGTTCCGCGACGCGAAGATCTACGAGCTGTTCGAGGGCACCGCGGAGATCCAGCGCCTGGTGATCTCCCGGATGCAGGTGAGCGAGTACCGCGAGCGCCTGATCGAGGCGGCCGCGATCGCCGCCGAGGCCACCGAGCCCGATCTCGGCGGGTCAGTCGCAGCCACGCAGTAGCGCTTGCAAGGTCGCCTGCGGGCGGCCGAAAACCTGGATCCAGTCGCTAATTTCGACGCCTCGGTGAACGGGGGCGCGTCGGGGGGTACGCCCCGAACCCGAAGCTTTCAGATGCGGATCTCCGGACACACAAACTCGCATTCACGCACCCTGGTGGCGCTGTTCGCCGCCGGGCTGCTCGCCGTGCTCTCGCTGGTCGCGTCGCCCGGCGCCGACGCCCAGGACCTGCAGTCGGAGCTCGACCAGACGCAGTCCGAGCTCGAGCAGCAGCAGGACAAGAAGGGCGTCCTCTCGACCGAGCTCGACGAGTACAACGATCAGGTCGACCAGCTCGCCGGCGAGGTCGCGACGCTGCGCAACCGCGAGGCGATCGTCGTCGCCGAGCTGCGCCGCGTCCAGGCCCGGCTCAACCGCGAGAAGGAGCGCCTCGCCCAGCTCAAGGCGCAGCTGCGCCGCTCGCTCAACGTGCTGCGCCAGCGCCTGGTCGGGATCTACCGCTCGCCGAGCCCCGACCTGATCACCGTGATGCTCGAGTCCGACGGCTTCGACGACCTCGTCTCACGCTACGAGTACCTGCGCCGGATCGAGGAACAGGACTCCTCGATCGTCGGCCGGGTGCGGACGCTTCGCAACGGGACCCGGGTGACGGTCGACCGCGTCACCGAGGACCGCGACGAGATCGAGTCGAAGAAGGCCGAGCTCGAGCGCACCCGCATCCAGCTCGAGGCCCGCGAGGCCGACCTCGCCGCGGCGCGCGACCAGAAGGCCGCGGCGCTCGATTCGGTGAGCGAGAACATCGACAAGCTCGAGGGCGACGTCTCCGATCTTCAGGACCAGATCCAGCAGCAGATCCAGCAGGCGAGCGCCACCCCCGGGGTGGCGCCGCTTCCCGCCGGCCCGGTCCAGGGCGCCAGCGGCGGCTGGATCTGGCCGGTCAGCGGCACCCTGACGTCGCCGTTCGGCTATCGCTGGGGGCGCATGCACGAGGGGATCGACATCTCGGTCCCCGAGGGCACCCCGGTGCGCGCCGCGAAGCCGGGCACCGTGATCCTCGCCGCCTACACCGGCGGCTACGGCAACTACACCTGCGTCGATCACGGCGGCGGGCTGTCGAGCTGCTACGCGCACCAGTCGAGCTTCGCCGTCAGCTCCGGAGACCAGGTCGACCAGGGCGAGGTGATCGGCTACAGCGGCAACACCGGCTCCTCGACCGGCCCCCACCTGCACTTCGAGATTCGCGTCAATGGTTCCGCGGTCGACCCGCTTGGGTACTTGTAGACGCCTAGAGGTTGCGCTCGAGCCAGCGCAGGGCCACGCCCTGCACCTCGGCGTCGTGCTGCGCGGAGCGATGGTGGCCGCCCGGGAGCAGGATCAGCTTGTGCGGCGGCGCGGCTCGGGCGTCCAGCTCGCGCGAGAACTCGCTCGGGATCCGCTCGTCGCCCTCGGCGTGGACGAGGATCAGCGGCTTGCCCCCGAGCAGCTCGACGGCCTCGCGGAGGTCGTGTTCGCCGAGCCAGGCGGCGAGCTCGGCCCGGGCGCGCTCGCCCGCGCGAAACTCGAGCGAGCCGTCGCGTAGCCCGCGCAGCAGGTGGTCCTCGCCCGCAGGGCAGATCGCGATCACGCCCGCGATGGCCTCCGAGGTCGCCGCGCCGTGGATGGCGACGAAGCCGCCCAGGCTGGAGCCGCGCACGCAGACGCGCGCGGCGTCGATCTCATCGCGGGCCGCGAGCGCCGCGGCGACCCGGCCGAGATCGGTGAGCGCGCGCGGCGACATCTCGTCGTCGCCGTCCCCGTGCCCGCGCTGGTCGTAGGCGAGCGCCGCCCAGCCGGCGCCCGCGCAGGCCCGCGCGAAGTCGGCGTGGTTCTCCTTCGCCGAGCCCGCGCCGTGGACGATCACCATCGCCGGCCACGGTGGGGGGACGTCCGGGGTCCACAGCAGGTAGGGCCGACCGGCGAGCTCGCCGCTCTCGCTCGGTGCCCGCGGTCCCGGTAGCCAGCGCCTTCCCATCGCCGGGATCCTTGCGGACCGCGGCGCGGCGCCGCCCCGCCGGGGCGCCCGCTCGTCACAATCCCAGCCCGCACGATGAACCCAGGCTCGACCACAACCAACGCGCCGCCCGTCGAGGGCTCGGCCGTCTACCCGCTCGGCGCCCGCGTCAACGACCGCGGCCGGCTCGAGATCGGCGGCTGTGACGTGGTCGAGGTGGCTCGCGAGTTCGGCACGCCCGCCTACATCTACGACCCCGACCACGTCCGTGCGCAGGCGCGCGCCTACGAGGCGGCGTTCGCGGCCCGGATCGCCGACCACGAGATCGTCTACGCGAGCAAGGCGGCGCCGATCACCGCGATCTGCGCCCTGGTCCGCGAGGAGGGGCTTTCGATCGACGTCGCCTCGGGCGGCGAGCTCCACGTCGCGCTGCGCGCCGGGTTCGAGCCCGAGCGCATCCACATGCACGGCAACAACAAGACCGAGGCCGAGCTGCGGCTGGCGGTCGACGCCGGCGTCGGCCATGTGATCTGCGACTCGCTCGCCGAGGTCGCCCGCCTCGATGCGATCTGCGCCGCGGCCGGCCGCCGCCAGCCGGTGCTGATCCGGGTCACGCCCGGGGTCGAGCCGGACACTCACAGCTACGTTCGCACCGGGCAGCTCGACTCGAAGTTCGGCTTCGGGCTCGCCGACGGCC
Source organism: uncultured Solirubrobacterales bacterium (assembly GCA_963781265.1). GTDB lineage: Bacteria > Actinomycetota > Thermoleophilia > Solirubrobacterales > 70-9 > WHSW01. Next base: position 265,050 of record CAWAFH010000014.1, on the reverse strand, counting down.
TCGCCGCGGCGGCGGTCGAGGCGGTGCTCGCGGCGGGCTCGCTCGAGCTCGTCGGCCTCCACGCCCACATCGGCTCGCAGATCTTCGCGCTCGAGCCGTACGCGCGGGCGATCGAGGCCCTCGCCGGGCTCGCCGATCCGGCCTGGTGCCGGTTGCTCAACGTCGGCGGCGGGCTCGGGATCGCCTACACCGCCGCCGACCGGCCGCCGTCGATCGAGGAATATGCGGACGTCAAGGCGGGCGGCGTACGCGAGGTCTTCGACCCGATCCCGAGGATCCTGGTCGAGCCGGGACGCTCGCTGGTGGGCAACGCCGGGGTCACGGCGTATACGGTCGGCACCGTGAAGGAGATCCCAGGCCTGCGCACCTACATCGCGGTCGACGGCGGCATGTCCGACAACCTGCGCCCGATGCTCTACGGCTCGCGCTACGAGGGGATCGTCGCCGATCGCGCCGCCGACCCGGCCGAGACGACGGTGACGATCGCCGGCATGCACTGCGAGTCGAGCGACATCATCGTCCGCGACGCCGCGCTCGCCGCCCCGCGCGCCGGCGACGTGCTCGTCACCCCGGCGACCGGCGCCTACGGCTTCGCGATGGCCAACAACTACAACGGCGTCCCGCGCCCGCCGGTGATCTTCTGCTCAGGGGGCGACGCCCGCGTCGTCGTGCGGCGCGAGACCTACTCCGACCTGACCGCGAGAGACCAATGACGAGCGGCGAGCGGCGAGCGGCGAGCGCCGGGTCAGCCGAAGGACGGGCGTCGTGACGGACGTGGCGCGCATCGGCGTCCTGGGTCGCGGCACGGTCGGCTCGGCCTTCATCGGCCAGTTGGAGGATCGGGCGTTCCAGGTCGAGGCGATCAGCGGCCGTCGTCCGGAGCTCGCCGGCGTCCTGCGCCGTTCGGAGGGCGACTTCGACCAGATCCTCGCCGACGCCGACGTCGTCGTCGAGTTGATCGGGGGCACCGACCCGGCGCGCGACTACGTGCTGCGCGCGCTTGCGGGCGGCAAGCACGTGATCACGGCGAACAAGCAGCTGGTCGCCCAGCACGGCGACGAGCTGTTCGAGGCGGCGCGCGCCGCCGGTGTGCAGCTGCGCTTCGAGGCGGCGGTCGCGGGCGTCGTCCCGGTGATCCGCGTCATCCAGGAGAGCCTGGCCGCGACCAGGATCGAGAAGGTCTTCGGGATCGTCAACGGGACGACCAACTTCATCCTCTCGGAGATGGCCGCGACCGGCGCGAGCTACGAGGCGACGCTGGCCCGCGCGCAGGAGCTCGGCTACGCCGAGGCCGACCCGACCGAGGACGTCGGCGGTGCCGACGCCGCGGCGAAGATGGCGATCCTCGCCCGGCTCGCCTTCGATACGCCGGTCAGCCTCGATGACGTCACGTACGAGGGGATCACGGAGATCCAGCCCGACGACCTCGCCTACGCGAAGGAGCTCGGCCTGTCGTTGAAGCTGCTCGGGGTCGCGGAGCGCCTCGACGAGGGGATCAGCGTCCGCGTCTTTCCGTGCTTCCTCAACGCCGATCACCCGCTCGCCCCGATCGAGGGCCCGTTCAACGCGGTCATGGTCGAGGCCCCCTCGATCACGGAGATCACGATGTCGGGGCCGGGGGCCGGCGGCGAGCAGACCGCGACCGCGGTGCTCGGCGACCTCGTCTCCATCCTGTCGGGGGAGGCCCCGGTCGACCAGCCGAGCGCCCGGCTCGAGGTGATCCGCGAGGTGGGCTCGTCCTTTTACCTGCACCTCGAGGTCGCCGACCGGCCGCTGGTCCTGGCTCGGATCGCCGAGATCCTCGGTCGCTCCGGGATCTCGGTCCAGAGCGTCGTCCAGCGCGGCCACGGCGACGACGCGAACCTGGTCATGGTCCTGCACGAGTCGCCCGAGACGGCCTTCTACGCCGCCCTCGCCGAGATCGCCGAGCTCGATTTCCTGCGCTCGGCGCCGCGGGCGATCCGCGTCGTCGAGGAAGTCTTCGCCTAGAGCCGATGGCCGCCGGTGTGATCGAGCGCTATCGCGACCGCCTGCCGCTCGAGCCGGGCGATCCGATCGTGACCCTCAACGAGGGCTCGACTCCGCTGATCGAGGCACCGGTGATCTCCGACCGGGTCGGTGCCCGGGTGCTGCTCAAGTTCGAGGGCGCGAACCCGACCGGGAGCTTCAAGGATCGCGGGATGACCGTCGCCGTCTCGCGCGCCGCCGGCGCCGGCGCCGAGGCGGTGATCTGCGCCTCGACCGGGAACACCGCAGCGAGCGCCGCCGCCTACGCGGCCCGCGCCGGGATGCGCGGCGCGGTGATCGTCCCGGAGGGCAAGATCGCAATCGGCAAGCTCGCCCAGGCGCTCATGCACGGGGCGCGGGTGATCGCCCTGCGCGGCAACTTCGACCAGGCGCTCGAGATCGTCCGCAAGCTCGCGGCCTCGCACCCGATCGAGCTCGTCAACTCGGTCAACCCGTACCGGATCGAGGGCCAGAAGACCGCCGCCTTCGAGGTCGTCGAGGAACTCGGCGGGGCGCCCGACGCCCTCGCCATCCCGGTCGGCAACGCCGGCAACGTGACCGCCTGGCACCGCGGGTTCTCCGAGCTCTCGACCAACCCGATCCTGTACGGCTTCCAGGCGGCCGGCGCCGCGCCGCTGGTGCTCGGCGTGCCGGTGGCGGCCCCGGAGACCGTCGCCTCGGCGATCCGGATCGGCAACCCGGCCCGCTGGGAGGAGGCGATGGCGGCGTTCACCGGCTCGCGCGGGCGGGTCGAGGCGGTCACCGACGAGCAGATCCTCGACGCGTACATGCTGCTCGCCTCGCGCGAGGGGGTGTTCTGCGAGCCCGCGTCCGCCGCCTCGGTCGCCGGCCTGCTCGCCCATGGACTGCCGGTCGCCGGCGATGGGCCGCCCCCGCAGACCGTCGTCTGCGTGCTGACCGGGCACGGCCTCAAGGACCCCGACACCGCGCTCGGAAAGGCTCCGGCGGTGATCGGTTGCGAGCCCGACCTCGCCGAGGTCGAGCGCGCGATCTTCGACTGATCGTCCCCGGCTCGCCTGCGCGCGGGCGCGAAATCGGATAGGAAAGGCATTGTGGGGGTGGTCGAATCGGCATTGGTGTGCGCTTTGCTCGTCGCGTGCGTGCTGCTCGCGACGGCGCTGTGGCGCCTGCGCGCGGCGCGGCGCGACCGCGCGCTGCTCGACCACCTGCCGGAGACGGTCGTGGCCGCCTTCGACCGCGAGCTGCGGGTCACCCTCGCCGCCGGGGCCGGCCTGGCGCTCGGGGACCGCCGCCCCGATCAGATCGAGGGCGCCTTTCTGCTCGGCGACGTGCCCCAGGCCCAGCGCGAGCCGCTGCTGATCCACTACCGGGCCGCGCTGCGCGGCGAGCAGCGCTCCTTCGAGTATCACTCGGCCCGCAGCGGGCGCGACTACTGGGTGCGCCTCGTCCCGCTCACGGACCGCCGCGGCGAGATCACCGGCGGCCTCTCGGTCGCGCTCGACCTCTCGGGCCTCGGCGGCTCTGACCCCGACCTGGGGCATCGAGCGAGCGCGGTCAGCGCGGTCACCGACGCGACCCGGGCGCTCGCCCGCAGCGTCGACAGCGACAGCGCCCGGATGGCGGTGTGCGAAGGGGCCCGTGAGGTCGCCGACGCCCCGGTCGCCGCGCTGTTCGAGCCGTCCGCCGACGGCAGCGCCCTCGTCCCGATGGCCTGCGCGGGCGCCGTGCTCGACGGGCTCTCGCTGCCGCTCGCCGACGGGCTCAGCGCCGCCGTCGCCTTCACTCGGTCCGAGGAGGTCTTCGTCGGCGCCGACGCGCCCCCGTCGGAGGCCGACGGGGAGTTCATGCGCCGCGCGCAGGTCGAGTCCGTGCTCTGGCATCCGGTCATGCGCGGTCGCGCAGCGCTCGGGGTCCTCGCGATCGGCTGGCGCGACCAGGTCGCGGGCGTCTCGTCGCGCATCTCGTCGATGGTCGAGCTGCTCGGCGCCGAGGCTGCGGTGGCGATCTCGCGCGCCGACCTGCTCGGCCAGCTCGAGCACCTCGCGCGCACCGACGGGCTGACGGGCCTGCCGAACCGCCGCCACTGGGAGCAGCAGCTGCCGCGGGAGCTCGCGCGGGCCGAGCGCGACCGGCTCCGGATCTGCGTGGCGATGCTCGACCTCGACCACTTCAAGCGTTACAACGATCTGCGCGGACATCAGGCGGGGGACCGCCTGCTGGTGGACTCGACGCAGGCGTGGCGTCGAACCCTGCGCCCCTACGACGTGCTCGCCCGCTTCGGCGGCGAGGAGTTCAGCATCATCCTGCCGGGCTGCGACCTGGCCGACGCGGTGGTGCTCGTCGAGCGCCTGCGCGCCGTGATGCCGGCCGGCGAGTCGTGCTCGGCCGGGATCGCCGAGTGGAACGGCGAGGAGGGCGCCGAGGCGCTCGTCGGCCGTGCCGACGCGGCGCTCTACGCGGCGAAGCGGGGCGGGCGCGACCGCGCGGTCACCGCCGCGCCGAGCTGACCCGATTGGCACACCCGCGCGCGCTTTCGCGCACCACCCGCGCGCCGGATACGGGCACGATCGGCCGATGCGGACGATCGAGGCGACGAAGCTGGCGGCCTCCCTGCTGGCGCCCCCGCGCTGCGGGATCTGCGCCGCTCCGTGCCGGGCGCCCGAACCGGTTTGCGGCGTTTGCGCGACGGCGCTCGCCGGCCTGCGGGGCGGCGGCGGCGAGGTCCCGGGGGTCGGCCCGGTCAGCTGGGCGGCGCCCTACGAGGGGACTGCCCGCGAGCTCGTCGCCGCGCTCAAGTTCGGCGCCCGGCTCGGCCTGGCCGAGCTCGCCGCGGCCGCCCTCGCCCGCACCGTCCGGGCGCCTCCCGGCGCCGTGGTCGTCGCCGTCCCGGCGGCGCCGAACCGGCTCCGTCGCCGGGGCTTCGACGCCGCGGCCCTGATCGCCGCGGCGCTCGCACGGCGGCTCGGGCTCGAGGAGGCGCCGACGCTGCGCCGCGCCTCGGGCCCACGCCAGGTCGGGCGCCGGCGGAGCGAGCGCCTCGCGCGGCCGCCGACCGTCCGGGCGATCGGCCCGGCGCCGCGTCGGGTGATCCTGGTCGACGACGTGCTGACCACCGGCGCGACGCTCGCGGCATGCGCCGGCGCGCTGCGGCGGGCGGGCGGCTGCGAGCTGACCGCCGCGGTCTTCGCCCGCGCGCTTGGCGCGGGTTGCGCCTCGGCGTAGGATTCGTGGAGAGCGAAGCAAAGGAGAACAAGCTGTGCGAATCGAGGTCAGAGGCCGCAACGTCGAGGTGACCGAGGAGCTGCGCGAGCACGTCGCCAAGCGCTTCGCCCGTACCGGGCGCCAGGTCTCCGAGCTCGCCCGCCTGGAGGTCGAGCTCTCCGAGGAGCGCAACCCGTCGATCGCCGACAGCCAGATCGCGGAGGCGACCCTTTACCTCAAGGGCGTGACGCTGCGAGCCCGCGAGGCGAGCCCGGAGATGGTGCACTCGATCCATGAGCTCGCCGAGGACATCCGGCGCCAGGTGAAGCGCCACCGCGACAAGCGTCGCGGGCGCGCCAGCACCCGCCGCGCGGCCGGGCGATGGCGCGGCCGGACCGCCTGACGGCGGCCGGGCCGAGCGTGTCCCGACCGCTACCCTGAGAGGTTCATGGCACGGGGACTGATCGACCGCGCCTTGCGCCTCGGAGAGGGGCGCAAGCTCAAGGAACACACGCAGGCCGTCGAGGCCATCAACCGCTACGAGCCCGAGTACGAGCTGTTCGACGACGCCGAGGTCCGCGCCCACGCCGACGAGCTTCGCCGCCGGGCGCGCGAGGACTCCGAGACGCTCGCCGACCTGCTGCCGGAGGCGTTCGCGCTCGTCCGCGAGGCCGGCAAGCGGTCGCTCGGCCAGCGCCACTACGACGTCCAGATGATCGGGGGCATGGTCCTCAACGACGGGGCGATCGCCGAGATGAAGACCGGCGAGGGCAAGACCCTGACGGCGACCGCCGCCGTCTTCCTCAACACCCTGCACGGGCACGGCGTCCACCTCGTCACCGTCAACGACTACCTGGCCCGGCGCGACGCGCTCTGGATGAAGCCGATCTACGACATGCTCGGCGTCTCCGTCGGCGTCATCCAGTCGGAGATGAACCCGGAGCAGCGCCGCCAGATGTACGCGGCCGACGTCACCTACGGGACCAACTCCGAGTTCGGCTTCGACTACCTGCGCGACAACATGGCGAGCACGCTCGAGGAGTGCGTGCAGCGAGAGCACGCGTTCGCGATCGTCGACGAGGTCGACAACATCCTGATCGACGAGGCGCGGACCCCGCTGATCATCTCCGGGCGCCCCGAGCAGGCCGCCGACACGTATTACACCTTCGCCCGCCTCGCCAAGCAGATGGTCGGCGAGGAGATGAAGACGAGGCTGAAGTCGCTCGGTGAGTCGCGCGACACCTCCGAGGCCGAGCACGACTACGAGTACGACGAGAAGCACAAGACGGTGGCGCCCACCGAGGCCGGGGTGGAGAAGGCCGAGAAGTTCCTCGGGGTCGAGAACCTCTACGTCTCCGAGCACGGAACGCTCGTCAACCACCTGATCCAGTCGCTGAAGGCCGAGTCGCTGTTCAAGCGCGACACCGACTACGCGGTGATCGACGGCGAGGTGAAGATCATCGACGAGTTCACCGGGCGCATCCTCGAGGGGCGGCGCTGGTCCGACGGCCTGCACCAGGCGGTCGAGGCGAAGGAGGGGGTGCAGATCCGCGAGGAGAACCAGACCCTGGCGACGATCACGCTCCAGAACTACTTCCGCCTCTACGACAAGCTCAGCGGGATGACCGGCACGGCGCTCACCGAGGCGACGGAGTTCATGAAGATCTACGAGATCCCCGTGGTCGAGATCGATACCCACCGGCCGATGGTCCGCGCCGACCACAACGACCAGATCTACAAGACCAAGCAGGGCAAGTGGGCCGCGGTCGTCAACGAGATCCGCGAGCGCCACGAGCGCGGTCAGCCGGTGCTCGTCGGGACGATCTCGGTGGAGATCTCCGAGATGCTCAGCGGCGAGCTGACCCGCGCCGGGATCAAGCACGAGGTCCTGAACGCGAAGCCCGAGTACGCCGAGCGCGAGGGCGAGACGGTCGCGCAGGCCGGCCGCCTCGGCGCGGTCACGATCGCCACCAACATGGCCGGGCGCGGCGTCGACATCAAGCTCGGCGGCGATCCCGAGCAGCTCGCGATCGACGAGCTGCGAAAGCTCGGCGTCACCCCGGCGAACGAGAGCTGGGACGCGGAGGTGGCCGAGCAGACGGAGCGGTTCAAGGACCAGACCCAGGCCGAGGGCGACGAGGTGCGCGAGGCCGGCGGGCTGTTCATCTGCGGCACCGAGCGCCACGAGTCGCGCCGGATCGACAACCAGCTGCGCGGCCGCTCCGGGCGCCAGGGCGATCCCGGCGAGTCGCGCTTCTTCCTCTCCGCGGAGGACGACCTGATCCGGCTGTTCGCCGGGGAGCGCATCTACAAGATCCTCGACCGCCTCGGCCCGGTCGATGACGACGGGCAGGAGTACCCGCTCGAGGCGAAGATGCTGACGCGCACGATCGAGAACGCGCAGAAGAAGGTCGAGGAGCAGAACTACCTGATCCGCAAGCGCGTGCTCGAGTACGACGACGTCATGAACGAGCAGCGCCGGGTCGTCTACAAGTACCGGCGCGAGATCCTCGAGGGCCGCGACATGTCCGACGTCGCGCACGAGGAGCTCGAGGAAGTGATCGCCCGCATGGTCGAGACCTACACCCCGGGCGAGATCTTCGAGGACTGGGACCTGGCAGGCCTCGAGGGCCACGCGGGCGGCCTGTGGCCGCTCGGCGTCGCCGTCGGCGAGATCTCGCCGCAGAGCGCCAACCGCGAGGAGATCACCGAGCGGCTGATCGAGGACGCCGGCGCCGCCTACGACCGCCGCGAGGATGAGTTCGGCTCGGAGCTGATGCGCTACCTCGAGCGCCAGATCCTGCTCCAGATCATCGACAACCGCTGGCGCGAGCACCTCTACGAGATGGACTACCTGCGCGAGGGCATCCACCTGCGCGGCTTCGCCCAGATCGATCCCCTGGTCGCGTACAAGAACGAGGGCTTCACGATGTTCCAGGAGCTGATGGCCTCGATCTGGGAGGAGTTCGTCAGGGTGATCTTCCACGTCGAGGTCAACATCGAGCCGTCCCAGGCGGAGCAGATGTTCGGCGAGGAGGGGCGCCGCGGCGGCGGCGACGTCCAGTACTCGGGCTCCGCCGGCGAGGAGCGACCGTCGGCGATGCGCGACGCGCAGGCCGGCAGCGTCGCGACGGCCGCCGCCAGCGGCACCGCGGCGACCGCCCAGGGCGGCAACGGGCAGGGCGGCATCAACCCGGCGACCGTGGTCAAGGCCGACGACGAGAAGATCGGCCGCAACGACCCCTGCTGGTGCGGCTCCGGCAAGAAGTACAAGAAGTGCCACGGCGCCTAGGCAGCCGGCGCCCCTGGGCGCTGGCCGGGGTGATCGGAGCGCTGGCGCTCGGCGCGCTCGCCGGGCCCGGCGCGGCCGTGTCGGCCAAGCCCAAGGTCGAGATCTCCGGGCGCGCCTACGCCTTCAACCACATGGACACCTACCTCGCCGGCGCGACGATCCGGGTGCGCGAGCTCCCGCAGCTCAGCGCGACCACGGATGCGAACGGCGACTACTCGTTGTCGGTGCCCGACGGCGCCAACGTCACCCCCTACATCGAGCCTCCGGCGGGCTACAACCAGATCGACCTCCAGACCTTCCACACCCGCGGCGAGCCGATCCTCAACGCGAACTTCCAGGTCCCGGGCGACGCCGAGTACAACGGGCTCGCGGCGCTGCTCTCGGTGCCGTTCGGCGCCGACGGGCGACCCGAGCAATGCGTGATCGTCACCACCGCCTCGGCGCGCAACGTGCGCGGCGTTCCCTACGAGACGTTCCACGAGCGCACCCCCCACGGGGTCGCGGGCGCCACCGCCCACGGCGACCCGGCGCTGCCGCCGACGGTCTACTTCAACGACAACGTGATCCCGGACCGGACCACGACCGAGACCTCGGGCGACGGCGGGATCATCTGGACCGAGGTCCCGGCGGGGGCCTACCGGGTGATCACCGAGAGTCCCTCGACTGATTTCGCCAGCTTCCTCGCCACCTGCGAGCCGGGGCGGGTCGTGAACGCCAACCCGCCGTGGGGCGCTTACGAGCTCAGCCCGGGCGAGCAGCCGCTCGGGGCGAGCGTCGTCGCCGGCGACGTCGCGCGCGTCGGCAAGGGGCAGCGCGGGGGCAGGCGACTGGTGATCGTGTCCTTCGAGACGGCCGAGGCGCTGCGGGCCAAGCTCTCCCTCAGCCAGGGAGGTAAGTCCGCCTCCCCGAAGCTGAAGCGAACGCTTCGGGCCGGCGACGACAAGGTTTCGCTGAAGGTCGCGCGCAAGGCCGAGAGCGGCCGCGCCAAGCTCAAGGTGAAGCTCACCGACGCCGCGGGTGACAAGGTCACCGAGCGGTTCGACGTCCGCCTGTCGCCGCCCCCGGAGGGGTGAGCGCCACCGAGACGGTCGAGCGGCTGCTCGCCGCAGTGCGGGCGCGCGACCGCGATGCGATCGCAGCCGAGCTGCATCCGGAGGTCAAAGCGCGCGGCGACAAGGGCACTTTCGAGGGCGTCGACGCGGTGGTCGGCTGGGCGAAGCCCACCGACGACGGCCACCTCGTCTCCTCGGTGGTAGTCGACGACGTCCGCGAGGTCGGGCACTCGCACGTCGCCGTGGCGGCCCGGCGCCAGTGGCGCTGGAAGGACGACCCGGAGACGGTCGCCGACGAGACTCCGTTCGGGATCCTGTTCGAGCTCCGGGACGGCCTCGTCTACCGCTGGCGCCAGAACTTCGCCTCGATCATCGAGGCGATCGAGGCGATCTGAGTACGCTGGGCGCATGGCCGAGGCACCTTCGACGGAGGCTGTGAGCTCGAGGATCGCTGAGATCCGCGAGGGCTTGACCCTGCTCGCGGACTACCTTTGACCCGGCCAAGCTCGAATCCGAGATAGCCCGGCTCGAGGGCGAGATGGGCGCCCCGGGCTTCTGGGACGACCAGGAGCACGCGGCCTCGGTCTCGGCCGCCCACGCCCGCGCCCAGCGCCGGCTCGAGACCTTCCGCGGGCTCGAGGCCGACGTCGGCGACCTCGGCGAGCTCGCCGAGATGGCGACCGAGGACGCCGAGCTCGCCGACGAGCTCGACTCGCAGCTCGCCTCCGTCGAGTCGCGGCTCGCGGCGCTCGAGGAGGCCCGGCTGTTCAGCGGCACCTACGACGGCGGCGACGCGGTCGTCACGGTCCGCTCCGGGGCAGGCGGCACCGACTCGCAGGACTGGGCCGAGATGCTGCTGCGCATGTACCTGCGGTGGGCGGAGCGCCGCGGCTTCGAGGTCGAGATGAAGGAGGCCTCCGAGGGCGAGGAGGCGGGGATCAAGTCGGCGACCTTCCTCGCCAAGGGAGAGAACGCCTACGGCCTGTTCGCCGCCGAGCGCGGCGTCCACCGGCTGGTCCGGATCTCGCCGTTCGACGCCCAGTCGCGCCGCCACACCGCCTTCGCCCAGGTGGACGTCGCGCCCCTGGTCGACGACGCGGTCGACGTCGACATCGACGAGGAGGACATCCGCGTCGACACCTACCGCGCGTCGGGCGCGGGCGGCCAGCATGTCAACAAGACCGACTCCGCCGTCCGGCTCACCCACGTGCCGACCGGGATCGTCGTCCAGTGCCAGAACGAGCGCTCGCAGACCCAGAACAAGGCCACCGCGATGCGGATGCTGCGGGCCAGGCTGCTCGAGGAGGAGGAGCGCAAGCGCGCCGCCGAGCTCGCCGCGGAGCGCGGCGAGCAGAAGGCAGCCGAATGGGGTTCGCAGATCCGCAGCTACACCCTGCACCCGACCACGCAGGGTCAAGGACCATCGGACCGGGTTCGAGGTCGGCGACGCCGCCCGGGTGCTCGACGGCGACCTCGACGGGTTCGTGCGCGAGTACCTCAACCAGGCGGCCGGATCGGGCTGAGGATGGCGAGCACCGTCGCAGTCGGGATCTCCGACCGTCCCGAGACGGCAGCCGCGTTCGATGACGCCGCGGCCGCCGCCGCGGCCGGGCTCGACGCCGAGTGCGACCTGGCGCTGGTCTTCGCCGCCGCCCCGCACCTGAGCGAGGCCGACGAGCTGCTCGGCGCGGTCCACGAACGGCTCGCCCCCGCGGCGCTGATCGGCTGCGGCGCCGGCGGCGTGGTGGGCGGCGGCCGCGAGCTCGAGGGCGGTCCCGGCGCGGTCGTCTGGGGGCTCTCGGCTCCCGGCGCGCGCATCACCACCCACCACCTCGAGGCCCCGACGGGCGCCGAGGGCGCGTCGGTCGAGGGGTTGCCCGACCCGGACTCGCTCGGCGAGGCGGCGCTGCTGCTCGCCGACCCCTACACGTTCAGCGCCGAGGCGCTCCTGCGGGCGCTGAACGACGAGCGGCCGGGGATGCCGGTGCTGGGCGGGCTCGCGAGCGCCGCCGCCGCCGGCTCGGCGCCGCTGTTTAAGGATCGCGAGGTGATCGCCGGGGGCGCGGTCGCCGCCGGGCTCGCCGGCGTCCCGGTGCTGCCGTGCGTCTCGCAGGGGGCGACGCCGATCGGCCCGGAGATGACGATCACCGCGGCGCACGGAAACGTGATCGAGCAACTCGCCTCGAAGCCCGCGATCGACCGTCTGCGCGACGCGATCGCCGAGCTCGAGCCGCGCGAGCAGCTGCTCGCGGCCCAGGGGCTGATGCTCGGGATCGTGATCGACGAGAACCAGCCGGAGTACGAGCGCGGGGACTTTCTCGTCCGCCCGATCCTCGGCGCCGACCCCGAGCGCGCCGAGCTCGCGATCGGCGAGCGGGTCAGGGTCGGGCAGACCGTCCGCATGCACGTCCGCGACGGCGCCACCGCCGACGAGGACCTGCGCGCGGCGCTGCGGATGCAGACCGGGGCGCTGGCCGGCCAGCCGCCGGCAGGGGCGCTGCTGTTCACCTGCAACGGGCGCGGCTCGCACATGTTCGACGTCCCCGACCACGACGCCGGAGCGCTCGAGGACGCGTTCGCGGCGCCCACCGCCGGGTTCTTCTGCGCCGGCGAGATCGGCCCGGTCGGGGGGCGCAACTTCCTCCACGGCTTCACGGCCACGATCGCCCTCTTCCCGAAATGAGGCGGAGGCGAGGCGCCTGGGTGTACTGATGCCGGCGCCGGAGCTCGCCGACCTCGTCCGCCGGGCGCTCGCCGAGGACCTCGGCGCCGGCGACGTGACCTCGGAGGCGACGGTGCCGGCCGAAGCGCGCGCCCGCGCCAGGCTGGTGCAGAAGCAGGCCGGCGTGGTGTTCGGGCTGGAGGTCGCCGAGGAGGCCTTTCGCCAAGCGGGCGCGGACGCGTTCGACCGGCTGCTGATCGAGGGTCAATGGCGCGACTCGGTTCCCGCCGAGGTCGCACTGATCAGCGGCCCGGCCCGCAGCCTGCTCGCCGGCGAGCGCACCGCGCTCAACCTGCTCGCCCACCTGTCCGGGGTCGCCACCCTGACCGCCCGCTACGTCGACGCGATCAGGGGCACCGGCGCGGTGATCCTCGACACCCGCAAGACCACCCCCGGCCTGCGCGCGTTGGAGAAGCGCGCGGTCGCCGCAGGGGGCGGGCGCAACCACCGTATGGGCCTCGACGACGCGATCCTGATCAAGGAGAACCACGTCGCGATCGCCGGCGGCGTCAGGCGCGCCGTCGAGCTCGCCGCCGCCGCCCATCCGGAGCTCGAGGTCGAGGTCGAGTGCCGCGATGCCGGCGAGGTCGCCGAGGCGCTCGCCGCCGGGGCCGATCGGCTGCTGCTGGACAACATGGACGAGGATGAGCTGCGGGCCGCGGTGGCCGCCCGCGACGCGGCCGGCTCGGCGGCGAAGCTCGAGGCCTCCGGCGGCGTCAACCTCGAGACCGTGGCCGCGGTCGCCGCCACCGGCGTCGAGCTGATCTCCGTCGGCGCGCTCACCCACTCGGCGCCGGCGCTCGATCTCAGCCTGCTGGTGGAGCTCGCCTGAGCGCTTGCCCAGGCGCTCGCCCCCGGATATTGTCTGGTGGGGGTGGGTGAGACAGTGGGTGAGAACGCAGGGCTGGCGAGGCTTGGCCTCGACGTGTTCGTGCGCCGAAGCGTCGAGGAGGCGCAGCGGATGTGCACCGGGGACGTCCAGGCCTGGACGCTCTACGACCAGCCCGGCCACGAGCCCATGTACCGGGGCCACGAGGGTCTACGGCAGTGGTTCGAGCGCCTCGACGAGCTCTGGGCGTTCATTGAGATCGTCGACACCGAGATCGAGGAGCTCTCTGACGGCTGGGTGTTGATCCGCGCGACCGCGCGGGTGCGCGGGCGCGGGAGCCCGGACGAGTTCGAGCCCCACGTCGCGGTCGCGATCCGGATCACCGACCGCCTGGTCGACCGCTTCGGCCTGTTCGTCGACGAGGCGCAGGCGCGGGCGATGATCGCCTCCGAGTAGGCTCGGCGCCATGCCACCGACCAAGGCCGTGAGGGAAAAGCGCGAGGCGCTCGTGATCGAGCACATGGAATCCGAGAACCGGCACGAGTTCGACGTGACCATGGAGACGTTCGAGCACCCGAGGTACGAGCTGATCGCGACCGGCGACGTCTTCGATGGCGTGGCCGAGGTCGACCGCTACTTCGACGAGACCAGGGCCGCGTTTCCCGACCAGCGCAACGAGCTGATCGCCCTGCATCACTCAGACGACGCGGTGATCGTCGAGGCGATGCTCTACGGCACCCACCGGGGCTCGTTCCGCGGTCTGCCGGCGACCGGGCGCAAGTTCGAGATGCGCTTCTGCGCGATGTTCCTGTTCGAGGGCGAGGGCCTGGTGTGTGAGCGCGTCTACTTCGACGCCGGGACGATCCTGCGCCAGCTCGGGATCGCCCATGACCCGCTCACCCTGAAGGGCCGGGTGGCGACGGTGCTCAACCACCCGTTGACGGTCGGCCGGGCGCTGGTCGGCGGTCTGCTCAACCGGTGAGCCGGCTCAGTCCGGCCCGTCCCGCCGGCTGAGCGCCTACTTCAGCAGCCGCGAGAGCCGCCGGTCCTTCAGCACCTTGCCGCCCGTCTGGCAGGTCGGGCAGTAGTTCGTCTGGTGCTCGGCGAAGTAGACGGCCTCGATCGTCGTCCCGCAGCGCGGACACGGCTCGCCCTCGCGCCGGTGGACGCGCAGCGGCATCGGCAGCTTGTCCGGGACCCGGTCGCCGACCACCTCCTCGTAGTGGTCGATCGCGTCGCCGAGCACGTGAAGCGCGGCCCCCAGCGCCTCGATCTCCTCGTGGTCGAGGTCGGCGCCCTTGCGAAACGGGCCCAGCTTCGCCTCCCAGAGGATCTCGTCGACCCAGGACCGGCCGATCCCGGCGATCGCGCGCTGATCGCGCAGCAGCGGGTGCAGCTGGCGGGGCTCGTCGACCGCCTCGGCGAGCGCCTCGAGCGGCGGCGCCGGCCACGCCTCGGGGCCGAGCGTCGCGACCATCTCGTCGGCCTCGACCCCGCCGGGGCGGTAGAGCTTCGTCCAGGCCCGCTGCTTGGTCCCGAACTCCCGCAGCCGCAGCTCGCGTCCGTCGGCGAGCCGGATCAGCACCCGCGAGGCGCGGTCCTTGAGCGAGGCGCGCTTGTCGAAGACCTGGAGGCGGCCAGCGCTCATGAGGTGGACCAGGAGCTCCAGGTCGGGCTCGCCGCTCGCCGCTCGCCGCTCGCCGCTCGAGAACTCGACGATCGGCATCTTCCCGATTCGGCGGGCGCCCGAGATGCGCATGCCCTCGAGCGCGCTCAGCGGTGGGTCGAGCGTCTTCACGGCGACCATGCCCGGCGCCAGCGTCGACTCGACCTCTGCACCCGCGAGCGCCTCACCCAGACGGCGGGCGGTGATCTCGACCTCAGGTAGCTCGGGCATGACTCTCAGTAAACTGCGTCAGGTCATTCGCCCGGTTTGAGGTGGGTCAGTGGACCCACACGGGCCGGCGAACATACGAGGGAAGAAGGGCTCGAATGCAGGAGCTGCCGACACTTCAACCAATCCAAACCGAGGCGCTGGCCCCGGAGGAGATCGCTCGCATGAGCGCCGAGGTGCGCGCGCTGGCCGCGGAGCGAAACGCCGTCCTCCTGGCCCACAACTACCAGGTGCCCGAGGTCCAGGACGTCGCCGACCACATGGGCGACTCGCTCGGCCTCTCGCGGCGCGCCGCCTCGACCGAGGCAGACGTGATCGTCTTCTGCGGGGTTCACTTCATGGCCGAGACGGCCTCGATCCTCTCCCCCGACAAGACCGTGCTGATCCCCGACCCGGACGCGGGCTGCTCGCTGTCGGACTCGATCGACGCCGACCAGCTGCGAGCCTGGAAGGCGGAGCACCCGGGCGCCGTGGTGGTCATGTACGTCAACACCTCGGCCGAGGTCAAGGCCGAGACGGACTACTGCTGCACGTCGTCGAACGCCGTGCAGGTGGTCGAGCACATCTGGGCCGAGCACGGCCCCGAGACCGAGATCCTCTTCGGCCCCGACATGTGGCTCGGCTCGTTCGTCGCCCGCGAGACCGGCCTCGTCGACGATCCCGAGCGCTACGCGCGCTTCCACGTCTGGGACGGCGAGTGCCACGTGCACGCCGGGATCCGCCCCGACGACATCACCCGGACGCGCGCCGAGCACCCGAACGCCGAGTTCTTGATCCATCCCGAGTGCGGCTGCTCGACCCAGGCGCTCGAGTACGTCGCGTCGGGGGACATCAGCGCCGAGGGCGTGCACATGCTCTCGACCTCGGGGATGCTCGCCCACGTCGAGGCCAACCCCGGCGGCGAGTTCATCGTCGCGACCGAGAACGGGATGCTCTACCCGCTGCAGCAGGCGGCGCCGCAGGCGAACCTGATCGAGGCCAACCGGATGGCCTTCTGCAAGTACATGAAGATGATCACCCTGCCCAAGGTCCGCGACTCGCTGCGCAACCTTCAGGTCGAGGTCAAGGTCCCCGCGGAGATCGCCGAGCGGGCGAAGATCCCGATCGAGCGGATGGTTTCAATAGGCTGACGTCGTGCTCGAGGTAGCAGCGCGACTGGTCCTCGGGGGTCTGCTGGCCGGGGCCAGCGTGGCCAAGCTCGCCAGCCCCGGATCGAGTCGCGCCGCGATGGCGACGTTCGGAGTCGGCGGGCGCCGCGCGCAGGCCGTCGCCTGGGGTCTGCTGATCGCGACGGAGCTCGGACTCGCGGCCGGCGTGATCGCGGGATCGGCGACCGCCGCCTATCTGGCTGCGGCGCTGATGGCGACGTTCGCAGCGACGATGGTCTCGGCGATCCTTCGCGGCCGCGCCGGGGCGCCGTGCGCCTGCTTTGGCGCCCGCTCGACCGTCGGCTGGGCCGCGGTGGCGCGCAACGCCGTGCTCGCCGTGGCCTTCGCCGCGCTCCCGTCACTGCCCGAGCGGGAGCTCTCGACCGACGAGTGGCTCGGCCTCGGGCTGGCCGTCGCGCTGCTCGCGTGCGCGGCGCTCGCGTTCGCGGTCTTCGCGCTGGCGCGCGAGGTCGGCCTGCTGCGCCTGCGCCTCGGCCCGGGCTCGGCGCTCGAGATCGCCGACGAGGGCCCACCGCTGTTTGCGCCCAGCGGCCTCGACGGGCGCCTCGACCCGGACCCTGAGGCCGTGCTCGGGCTCGCCGTCTTCACCTCCGCCGGCTGTCACATCTGCCGATCGCTCGAGCCCTCGATCCGCGCCCTCGCCAACGACCCGCGCGTCGCCGTCGCGAGCTTCGACGAGGCCGAGGACGCCGACGTCTGGTCGCGGCTCGAGATTCCCGGAAGCCCGTTCGCGATCGCGCTCGACCTGGACGGCGCGGTGCTCGCCAAGGGGACCTTCAACAACCTCGCCCAGCTCGAGAGCGTGCTCGCCACCGGTGAGCGCCGCCGCGCCGAGCGTGAGCTCGCGGAGTCGATCGGTGTCTGAGCCTGGCCGCGGGGCGGAGCGGTTCGGCCGCGCGCTCGACTCGCTCGCCGGTGAGAGCTCGCGGCGGGGCTTTCTCGCCCGGGCCGGGGCGGCGCTGACCGCGGTCACGGCAGGGGGGCTGGTCGCGAAGGCGGTCAAGCCCGGCGACGCCGACGCCTACCACTTCTGCGGGCACACCTACACGACCGGGTCGTGCCTGCACCCGACCGGCCTGCCGCGAATCGACGGTCACGGCTACCCGCTGAACGCGGAGGACGGGGTGCCCGTGGATGACCTCGGCCGGGCGGTCAACGACAAGGGCCAGCCGGTCGATCGCCACGGCAAGGCCCTGCGCGACCCCGACGGCCGGCCGCTGCCGCCCGCTCCGCGGACGAAGGTCTGCGACGCGACCTCGCGGGTCTACAACTTCGACCCCCACATGGACGGCAGCTGGTATCGCTGCTGCGGTGGCACGGTGCGCAAGCTCTGCGACTGCTGCGCGCACACCCAGAAGCGGATCAACGGCGACGCCGCCCTGGAGGGCTACTGCTACCAGGGGCGCAAGGTCTTCTGCGTGATGTTCTTCCAGACCAAGATCCCATGCTGAGCGCGGCGCTCGGAGGCCGCCGTTGAGCGGGCTCGAGCTCGCGATCGCGGCTGCGGCGCTGCTCGCCGGCCTCTGCGGCACGTGGTCGCCGTGCGGCTTCTCGATGATCGAGACCATCGGGCCGGTCGGCCACACGGGTGGGCGCTCCACGACCATCGCCGCCTGCGCGACCTTCGCGGTCGGCGCGCTCGTCGGCGGGGTGCTCACGTTCGGTTCGCTCGCCTGGCTCGGCTCGCTGCTGCAGGGCGCCGATCAGGCCGTCGCCTACATCGCGGCGGCGGCGGTCGCGGCCGCCGCGGCGATCGCCGAGCTGCGAGGCGTCCCGATCCTCCCGCAGCTGCGCCGCCAGCTCCCCGAGCACTGGCGCCGGGTGATGCCGATGCCGATCGCCGCGGCGCTCTACGGCGTCCTGCTCGGGCTCGGGTTCACCACCTTCGTGCTCACCTTCGGCGTCTTCGCGCTCGCCGGGATCGCGTTCGCGCTCGGCGACCCGGCGATCGGGGTCGGGATCGGCGTCGCCTTCGGCGTCGGCCGGGCGCTGCCGATCGTCGCGGTCGCGCCGATCGCCGACCGCGACGTCGGCATCCGGGTGACCGAGGCGATGGCGGGCCGGCCGGGGATCTACCGTGGCTTTCGCTTCGGCGACGGGCTCGCGCTGCTCGCCGCCGCCGCGGCGCTGGTCGTCGCCTCGCCCGCCGGGGCGGCCCACATCGAGGCGAAGCCCGCAGCCGACCCGTCGGTCGGGTCGGGCGACGTAGCCTTCCAGCGCCCGGACGGCTCAGGCTTCATCCGGCGCGGCGGCGCCAACGTGGCGCTGCCGGGCAGAGATCCGGCGCTCGGCGACGGCCGCGTCGCGGTGATCGCCGGCGGCGAGATCCGGCTGCTCTCGGGCAAGGACCTGAACGTGGTCGGCCGGGTCCGGGCCGCGGGAGCGGACGCGGTCGCGGTCTCGCGACATTGGGTCGTCTGGCGCTCGCGCCAACACGGGCGCGATCTGATGCGCGCCCGCAACGTCGCCGACCCGGCCCACCCCGGCCCCGAACAGTCGCTTGGCCGCGCCGGCGGTGCGGGCCAGCTCGGTCGCCCGAGCCTCGACGACAACCGGCTCGTCTACGCACGAGCCAACCCGCGCGAGAACGCCATCGTGCGCAGGGTGCTGGGCGCCAAGCATCCGAAGCGGGCGAAGTCCACGCTGCTGCGCTCGCGCACGGAGGGTCTCTCGAACCCCTCGCTGCGTGGCAAGTCGCTGCTCTACGTCCGCACCACGCGCCGCGCCGACCGCCTGAAGCTCACGAGGGCGGGCCGCCACAAGCCCGGCAAGACGCTGCTCTCACGCCGTGGCGGGACCCTCTGGTCGACGGCGCTCTCCGACAAGCGCGCCTACGTCACGCTGATCCACGGGACGAAGCCGCGCCAGCGCATCCTCTCGGTCGCTCGCTAGCTGCGCGCCGAGGGGCCGCGACGACGCTTCACGGTCCATTGAGGCGTCAACCGCAGTCGGCGCGGCACCAGGCGCGCGCCGAAAGTCGTCTGAGACCCGGGAACCGTGCCTCAGGCGACACTCGGTCGGCCCGCGATCCCAACTGAGCGGCCTGGCCCCTGCGTTCCGGGCATTTGGCCGCACAGTTCGCCGTCGTCGTCGCTCGTCGCTCGTCGCTCGCCGCCCCGCGCCGCGCCGGCGCCGCGTCACTCGTAGGCGAGCGCCTCGAGCACGTCCAGGCGGGAGGCGCGGCGCGCCGGGCCGATCGCGGCCAGCACCCCGGCCAGCGCCGCGAGGACCAGCATCAGGATCAGGGTCCCGATCGGGATCGAGAGGATGAACCCCTCGTCGGCAAGCGGGCGGCTGGCGATCACCGCGAAGACGACCCCGAGCAGCGCCCCGAGCACGGCGCCGATCAGCGCCGTGATCACGGCCTCGTAGCGGACGATCCTGCGCACCTGGCGCCTCGAGGTGCCGAGCGCCCGCAGCAGGCCGAGCTCGCGGGTGCGCTCGTGGATCGAGAGGGCCAGCGTGTTGACGATCCCGAAGAGCGAGACGATCACCGAGAGCAGCAGCAGCGCGTAGACGACCCCGAGCAGCGTGTTGAGCTGGTCGGAGATCGACTGCTTGAGGCCCTCGCGGTCCTCGGTCTTCGCGGTCGGGAACTCGGATGAGAGCCGATCGTCGATCGCCGCCATCACGGTGTCAGGGTCGGCGCCCTCGTCGAGGGCGACGAAGATGTTGGTCGTGTTGCGAGCCTCGTTGTAGGCGGCCGCGTTGACGTCGGAGGCCGCGTAGTCACCGATGAAGTCGGTGTTGTCGGTGAACGTGCCCGTGACCGTGTAGGTCAGCGTCCTCCCGGAGGCGGTCTTCGCGTCGAAGGTGTCGCCGACGCCGAGGTCGTTGTCGGTGCCCCATTTCTCGTCGATCACCGCGTCGGTCGGCCCCATGTCCGTGAGCAGGTCCTGACTGCCCTGCTTCCAGTCGAGCGACACCACCTGCGCCGCCGTGTCCGGCTCGATCAGGGTCAGGAAGCCGTCGCCGACGCCCTGGACGATGTCCTGCGTGTAGCGCAGCGGCGAGGCGACCGCGACCCCGTCGACCCCGCGCACCGCCTCCAGCGAGGCGACCGGGATGTCGGAGAAGCCGTCCTCGTTGGACACGATCAGCTGCCCGGTGATCGTCTTGTCGATCGCGTCATCGATCGAGCCCTTGATCCCGGCGGCGAACACGGTCACGAAGGAGACCAGCGCCAGCCCGATCATCAGCGCCGCCGCGGTCGAGGCGGTGCGGGCAGGGTTGCGGATCGAGTTCTCGCGCGCCAACCGGCCGGGCACTCCGCGAAGCCGCTCGAGCGGCGCGCCGACCACCGAGGCCATCGGCGTGACCAGCTGCGGGCTCAGCAGCGCGACGCCGAGCAGGGTGGCGGCGGCGCCGAGCCCGACCCAGGTGATCCCGGGGGTCAGCACCTCGAACACGCCGGCCAGCATCATCGCCAGCCCGGCCACGCTGAGCACCACCGCGGCGATGTTGCGCTTGTGCCGCTCGCTCGCGGTGGCCGCCACGGCTCCGTCGCGCAGCCCGCTCACGGGCGGCACCCGCGTCGCGCGGATTGCGGGAAACAGCGCCGCGAGCACCGTCAGCCCGGTGCCGAGCAGCAGGCCGACGACGATCGTCCGGGTGGCGATCACCGTGCCCGAGTCAGGGAGGTCGATCCCGACCGCGTCGAACAGCGCCCCGATTGCCGGCGCGAAGGCGATCCCGGCGAGGACCCCGAGGATCGCGGCGCCGAGCCCGATCACGAACGCCTCGATCACTACCGAGATGAGGATCTGGCGCCGGTTGGCGCCCAGCGTCCGCAGCATCGCGAACTCGCGGGTCCGCTGGGCGACGGTGATCGAGAAGGTGTTGAAGATCAGGAAGGCGGCGACGAACAGGGCGACCCCGGCGAAGATCAGCAGCGCCGTCTTCAGGAAGCCGATGAACTCGCCGACGTCGTCCTGCTGCGACTGGGTGTTCTCCTCGCCCGTCTCAGCCTCGACCGTGTTCGGCAGCGCCGCGGTCAGGTTGGCGGCCAGCTGCTCGGGCGTGGTCCCCGGGGCCGCCGCGACCGTGATCTGGTCGAGTTGGCCCTCCTTGCCGGTCACCCGCTGGGCCTCCGGCAGGGTGAGCTCGGCGATCGTCGCGCCGCCGAACGAGTCGACGTCGCCGAGCGTCGCGATGCCGACCAGCGTGTATTCCTTCGCTGCCTCCTTGCCCGCGATCTCGACCTGGTCGCCGAGCTGGAAGCCCTCGTCGTCGGCCGAGGCCTTGTCGACCACCACCTCGTCGTCGGCGGTCGGCGGGTGGCCCTCGACGTAGGTGAGCGGGTCGAAGCGGTCCGGCACGGCCGAGAAGCCGAGGCTGGGGGCGCCGTTGCCGCCGCGTGGCTCGCCGTCCGACCCGATGATCGAAACCTGCGGGTCGGTGATCCCGCCCGCCGCCTCCTCGACGCCGTCCACCGTCCTCACCTGGTCGAGGATCGACACCGGGAACGCCGGCTCCTGGCCGTCGTCGGTCTCGATCACCTCCTTCGAGGTGACGACGGCGTCGACGCCGGCGTTCGACTCCGTGAAGATGTCGTCGAACGACTTGTCGATCGTGTCCGTGAGCACGTAGGTGCCCGCGACCATCATCACGCCGAGCACGATCGCCAGCGCCGTCAGCGCCGTGCGCAGCTTGCGCTCCCAGAGGTTGCGGACCGCGATTGCGCCCATCAGCCGGCGAGCTTCATCAGGTCGAGGACCTGCTCCGGCGTTCCGGCCGGCTCGTCGCGGACGATCCGCCCGTCGACCAGGACCAGGACCCGGTCGGCGACCGCCGCCGCGGTGGCGTCGTGGGTGACCATGACGACGGTCTGGCCGAGCTCGTCGACGGCGGTGCGCAGCAGCGCGAGCACCTCCTCGCTGGAGTGCGAGTCGAGGTTTCCGGTCGGCTCGTCGGCGAACACGACCGCCGGCTCGCTCATCAGCGCGCGGGCAATCGCCACCCGCTGCTGCTGGCCGCCGGAGAGCTCGGCGGGGCGGTGGTCGAGCCGGTCGCCGAGGCCGACCGCGTCGACGAGCTGGTCGAGGCGCGCCTGATCGGGCTCGCGCCCGGCGAGCTTCAGCGGGAGGAGGATGTTCTCGCGCGCGTCCAGGACCGGCAGCAGGTTGAAGAACTGAAAGACGAAGCCGACCTTGTCGCGGCGCAGCTCGGTGAGCTCGGCGTCGTCGAGCTCGGCGAGGTCGGTGCCGTCGATCACGACCGTGCCCGACGTCGGGCGGTCGAGCCCGGCGAGACAGTGCATCAGCGTCGACTTGCCCGACCCCGATGGCCCCATGATCGCGGTCAGCCCGCCCGTCGGGAACTCGACCGAGACGCCGTCGAGCGCGCGCACCGCCGCCTCGCCCTCGCCGAAGGTCCGCTTCAGGTCGGTGGCGCTGACGATCACTTTGGTCGGTGCTTGGGTGGCGGCTTGGCTCACGTTGTTCCTTTCGATCTCTGGCCGGCAGACATGGTCACCACGCTGTGGACGAAGCGCAATCGGGAATCGCCCCACCACGACCCTGAGCGCTCCCCGGGGCCGGTTTCAGCCGGGGGGCGAGAGCACCGACGGGGGGACGTCGGCGACGCCGAACGCACGGTAAAGGGTCGCGCTCGGCTTCGCCACGCGCCACTGCCCGCCGGAGCGGACCAGGTAGATGACGTCGTCCTCGATCGACTCCTCGTCGCGGTCCGAGTAGGTGGTCGCGACGGTCGCGATCACCTTTGCGAGCCGCCCGTCGCCGCTCAGCTCGGCCACCCGGACCTCCACCGCCCGGCTGCTCTGCCACACCGGCAGCCCGCGCGGATCGCGATAACCGAGCGAGTCCTCGACGGTGGCGGCGCAGTCGCCGCCGGGGCGCGGCGGCTCGAGCTCGCCGAGCGATCCCGAGCTGAGCAGCGCGCAGACCCGGGCACCGTCGCGGGCGTCGATCGCCTCGATGTAGGCCCGCGCCGCCCGCGCCGCGCGGCGCTCGACCTCGTTGACGCGCGGGTCCTCGCTCGCGGTCTCGGCCGGGCCGGGGGGCTGCTCGGCTGCCGGGGGAGCCGGGGGCGGGTCGGCGGTCGTGGTCGTGGTCGGCGCGGTGGTCGAGCTGGCCGGCGGAAGCGCGACCGTGGTGGTCGGCGGTTGGTCGGGGTTGCCGCCGCAGCCCGCGAGCGCCAGCGCGGCGGCGGCCAGCAGCGAGCTCGGGATCGTCGTCATCCTCATCAACCTGCATTTTGCGGAGATCGGGCCGCCGATTGCCATCCGCCGCCTCACATACGTTCCCGCCGGTGAGCGCCGCAGCCTCTAACCTCGCGAACGTGACCCACCTGAGGCCGGTGCCCGACCCCAAGCCTCCCGCGCGCACCGATGCCGAGCCGTCGATCGCCGAGCTCGAGCGTTGGGCCACCCTGCTGCGCGCCGAGTGCGTGCGAATGCTCGCGGTCGCCAAGTCCGGCCACCTCGACTCGTCGCTCTCGGCGGCCGACATCGTCGCCGCGCTCTACTACCGCGTCCTTCGCCACGACCCCGAGCGGCCCGACTGGCCGGAGCGCGACCGCTTCGTGCTCTGCAAGGGCCACGCGGCGCCCATCCAGTACGCGGCGCTCGCCCATCACGGCTACTTCCCGCTCGAGGACCTGATGGGGCTGCGCAAGATCGGCGCCCAGCTCCAGGGCCACCCCGACATGAATCGCACCCCGGGGGTCGAGGTCTCGACCGGCTCGCTCGGCCAGGGGCTCTCGATGTGCGTCGGGATCGCCCTCGCCCTGCGCCTCGACGGCCTCGCCGATACGGCGCATGTCTTCGGGGTGCTCTCCGACGGCGATTGCCAGGAGGGCCAGACCTGGGAGGCGGCGACCGCGGCGCCCCACTTCGGGGTCACCAACGTCACCGCGATCGTCGATTACAACCACCTGCAGACCGACGGCACGACCGAGGAGGTCATGGACATCGGTGACGTGGCCGGGAAGTTCGAGGCCTTCGGCTGGGACACGGTCGAGGTCGACGGGCACGACATGGCCGCGGTGGTCGAGGCGCTGGAGCGCAGCCGCACCCTCGACCGCCCGGCGGCGATCGTCTGCCAGACGACCAAGGGCAAGGGCGTCTCGACGATGGAGGGCCGCTTCGGCTTCCACGGCAAGGCCGCGGTGAGCCCCGAGTTCGCCGCCGAAGCGCTCGAGGAACTGCAGGCGCGGCTCGAGGCGCAGACCCGGGCGCTGCACGGCGCCGACGGAGCGGGCTGAACGTGCCCGCGGAGGCAAAGTCGGAGCCGACGGCGACCCGCGCCGCCTATGGCGAGGCGCTCGCCGATCTCGGGGAGGCGCACGAGGAGATCGTCGCGCTCGACGCCGACCTCGCCGGCTCGACCCAGTCGCTGAAGTTCGGCAAGCGCTTTCCGGACCGCTTCTTCAACTGCGGCGCCGCCGAGGCGAACATGATGTCGATGGCGTGCGGGCTCGCGGTCACCGGCAAGGTCCCCTACGCCTCGACCTTCGCGATCTTCGCGTCGGGCCGGGCCTACGACCAGGTGCGGCTCGGGATTGCCCACAACGAGCTCAAGGTCCGGATCGGGGCCTCGCACGGCGGCGTCTCGCTGGGCGAGGATGGCGCCTCGCACCAGATGATCGAGGACATCGCGCTGATGCGGGCGATGCCGAGGATGCAGGTCGTCGTCCCCGCCGATTACAACCAGGCGTACCGCGCCGTGATCGACAGCTACGAGGCCAACGACGAGCCGATGTACATGCGCTTCGGCCGCCCGGCGACCCCGATCGTCTACGAGGACATCCCCGAGGCGATCGGCAACGGCGTCGACGTGATCCGCGAGGGCTCGGACATCAGCCTGATCGCCACCGGCCACATGGTCTGGCGCGCGCTGGAGGCGGCCGAGTCGCTGGAGCGCGAGGACGGGGTCGAGGCCGAGGTGATCAACGTCGCGATCATCAAGCCGCTCGCTTCGGCGCCGATCCTCGAGTCGCTCTCGAAGACCGGGGTCGCGGTGACCGCCGAGGAACACCGGGTCGCCGGCGGACTGGCGGACGCGGTCCGCACGGTCGCCGCCGAGCAGCACCCGGTGCCGATCTTCGCCGTCGGCCTCGGCGACGAGTTCGGGATCTCGGGCACCGGCGAGGCGTGCATGGAGCACTTCGGCCTGACCGCGAGCGGGATCGCCGACCGCGCCCGCGAGGCGCTGCTGCTGAAGCCGATCGTCTCGCGCCCGCCGCTGTTCGGCCCCGAGTGGACCTAGGCGGCGGCCCGGGCTAGATCCCGAGCAGCTGCTTCTTCTTCGCGTCGAAGTCCTCGGCGGTGATGACGCCCTCGTCGCGCAGCTTCGCGAGCTTCTCGAGCTCCGCCGTGTAGTCGGGCTCCGCTGCCGGGGCGGCGGCGGGCGGCGGCGCCTGCTCCGGCTCCTGCTCCGCGTACTGCTCCTGGTCCTGCGCGGCCCACTTCTTTTGCTGGCGGTGCTGAACTCGGCCCGCGACGCCCACCGCGACGCCCGCGCGTGCAGCCGTTCCGACCAGCCCAGGGCCCCTTCTCATCAATGGCATCTACGGCTCCTTTCGCTGTTGCTGAGGTTCAGGCGTTGGCGCTCGCCCACTCGCGGGCGGCGACGACGATCTCGTGGGGGATCCGGCCGAGGTCGTAGAGCTCCCCACCGGCGTCGCGGATCGAGTCCGCGAGGCGGGCTGCCCAGAGGTCCTCCCAGACGAGCAGCGCGGCGGAGGACTCTGGCTCGAGCTCCTCGGCTGCCGCCATCAGGTCCTCCTCATTGAACAGACCGGTCGGCTCGGCGCCCATCCGCTCGAGTGCCGCCTGGACGTCGGGATCGAGGTCGGAGACCTCGAACGCGGCGACGTCGCCCTCGGCGTCCTTGGCCACGAACGCGAGGTCGATGATCCGGATCGTCTCCGACTCCACCAGCTCGTGGAGTGCCGGCGCGATCTCGCCCTGAAACTTGTTGCCCGGGAACGCGACGATCATGTACTCGACCGGTCCTGGTTCACTCATCCGTGGCTGCTCCTTCCATGATCCGACGCTTCTCGTTTGCAAGCTCCTCATCGCTCAGGATGCCGGACTCGCGCAGCTGCGCCAGCTGCTCGAGCTGGGCGAGCCGCGCGTCGCCCCCGCCGGCCGGCGCCGCGGCTGGCGTCGCGCCGTGCCGCGCGCGCCTCCTGCATCCGCTCCCACATGTCGCGCGCCATTCCCTCGGGCGAGTTGGTCTGCACGCGGTCGGGGAACTCACGGATCACCTGGCGGCGCAGCGTCTCGACCCCGATCGCCGCGAACGACGATCAGCAGCAGGGAGGGGACGAGGCGGTGGGTGGCGACCACCGGGTCCCACCAGAAGAGCAGCACCAGGAGCGCGGCGAGGCCGCCGTACGCGTAGCCGCGGCTGGCGCAGGTAGGGCGTGATCGCGCGGCGGATCGAGGTCGCCCAGGCGGTCGGCCCGGCGAGCCACGCCGCGAGCACGATCACGATTCCGTAGATGAGGATCGACTGGCCGGTCTCGTTCAGCAGTGAGGTGCCGATTTCGTACGCGGACGCTGACGGCGTCATCCGAAGATGCGGCGCCGCTGAGCGAGCTGACGACGGCGTTGCCGCCGGCGCTGCGGGCGAACAGGACGACGGCGCCGATGACGATGAAGGAGAAGCCGACGGCGCGCAGCGTCGTGCGGCGTCGATCGCCGGCGAGGAAGATCGCGGCGGCGTAGAGCAGCAGCGTGAGCGCGGTCAGGACGTAGGCGGCGGTCTGCAGGAGGTCGACGCCCTTCTGCGCCGCGTCGAGCTCGTCCGACTTCATGACCTCGATCGAGCTCGCCGACGCCGGCAGCTTCGCGACCAGCTTGCCCGGCAGCCCGAGCTGCGCGGTCACCGACGTCAGCAGCGACTTGAGGTCGAGCGTCACCACCCCGCCGGTGGTGGAGACGAACTCGCCCTTGTCCTCGAGCAGGGCGATCAGCTTGCTCTGCGCCGCCGCGTTCGCGCTCACCCACAGCTGCTGGACCTTCGGCTGCTCGAGTGCCTTCAGGGTGACGTCGTCGGCGGCGTTTCGCAGCGCCCCGGAGACCGGGCCGGCGAGCGGCGCGAGCTGCGGCGGGAGGCGCTCGGCGAGCGCCGCCTCGACGTCCACGTTGTCGTAGATGGCCGTGACGATGAAGTTGGAGACCGCGGCCTGGATGGCGGAGTCCTGGATCAGCTGCTCGCTGGTCGTGGTCCAGGTCTCGGTTTCGAGGAGCTGGCGCTTGGCCCACAGCGCCGGCACCGAGACGCAGCCCGATGATCGTGGCGAGCACGATCAGGATGATCGGCAGCGACGCGTGAGCTGCGCTTCGGCTGCGTCCGCTGGAGTCGTCTCGGTGGCTTCCCCCATCGAACGCCAGCCTATGCTCCTCTGCGCCGACGCTCGGATCACCCGCTTGGGGTGAATCCGGCGCGATCGCGAGTGGTCGCCTCTCAGGCGACGCCCGCGACCACCTCGTCGAACGACGGCAACGGCTTGATCAGCGGCTCGAGCAGCTCGCCCGACCGCTGTGAGGTGAGGACGTCGGCCGGGTCGAGCTCGATGAACTCGCGCTCGGACTCGTCGTACTCCCAGACGTCCTCGCCGACCAGCCGGCCGCGCTCGTCATACGGCCAGATCATCACTTCCCGGCTTCTGGCGAGGTACGTCGCGCTCTCGTCTGCCTCAACGCCGGAGGCGACGAGCACGGCGCCCGGCGTCTGCTGGTACATCAGTGACCTGGAGACGACCATCCGGTCGCCGACCGCGAGCTGCTCGTCCTCCACGTAGAAGATGCACTGGTCGGTCTCGGTCCATTGGCGGTAGACCGCCTCGACCTCTTCGCGGCCGTCGAGCACGAGCTTTTCGTCGAGCAGGTTGAAGTGGTAGACGGGATGCTCGACGGTCATCTCCGGCGCGAAGATCTCCTTGTACCGCCCGCCATCTCCAGATTGCGGTGACGGTCATAGGCCTGCAACAGGAATCTGTGTCTGGGGTTCTCGGTTACCTCGAGCAACTCCCGTACGGCGGCGTTGGTCTGGGTGATGTCGAACTCGAACATGGTCTTCCTCTCGGCGCCGTCGTAGCTCATCACCGTCAGGTTAATCCCGATCCGGCTCGGTATCCACGAGAACACGGTGCGCTACCGCGTCCGCCAGGCCGAGGACCTGCACGTGTTCAACCCGGTCGGGCCGGGCGACCTCGAGCTCAGGGTGGCGCTGGCGCTCGTCGACGTGAGCCGGCCGCTCGGGGACTAGCTCGAGGCGCCCTCGGGCTCGGGTTCGGGCCCTGCGCGGGCCGTTTCCGAGGCGCTCCCGAAGCGCTCGGTCGGCAGATTGCGGGTGCCCGCGAACGCTGCCAGCACGATGAAGCCGGCTGCCAGCAGGGCGGTCTTCAGGGCCTGAAGCTGGGCGTCGGAGTACTCGGCGACGACCGCTTCGGTGGTCGCGTCGTCGAGACCGAACTCGGTGGCCGCCGCCTCGATCTGGTCGGCCGAGACGAAGCTCACCTGGCCCTCGACCCTGATCCCGATCTCCTGGCTGACCGAGTCGGGGATGTCCGGGTTGTCGGCGACGTTGACCGTGAACGCGCCGATCAGGCCGGTGATCAGCACCGCCCCGATCAGCGCGGTGCCGAGCGCGGCTCCGAGCTGCTGGGCGGTGTATTGAAGGCCGCCGACCTCGCTGCGGTCCCGGTCGGTGATCGCCGATTGGGCGACGTTGCCGAGCTGCGAGGCGATCAGCCCCATGCCGACCCCGAGCAGCGCCATCGCGACCGCGAAGGCGGTGTCGTCGATCTGCGGCTCGATCGTGCTCAGCAGTGCGATTACGGCGACCAACAGCAGGGTGAGCCCCGCGCGGACGATCGTCCGCGGCGCCCAGCGTGCGGCAAGCGCCGATCCGGCCGCGGCAGTCAGGAGCATCGCGACCGAGACCGGGAGCATCCGCACGCCCGTCTCGAAGGCGTCGAAGCCCTGGACGATCTGCAGATAAAGGGGGATCGTGAAGAAGATCCCCATCAGAATCAGGTTCTGGGCGCAGAACATCGTCAGCCCGCTGCGCAGGACCGGGATTTTGAGCAACCGGAAGTGCACGAGCGGCGAGCCGCCGCCGGCCTCGCGGCGCCGCTCCCAGGCGCGGAAGGCGACCAGCAGCAGCCCGCCGGCGGCGACCACGAACGGGACCAGCGAGAAGCCGAACGGCTCAATCGGCGAGTTGCGCGGCTCGAGCCAGCCCCAATTGCTCGCCTGCAGGACGCCGAACACGATCAGCCCGAGGCCGCTCGCCGAGAGCACCGAGCCCACCCAATCGAGCCCCGCGGGCCGCTCCTCGGCCTCCGGCTCGCGCATCATCCGCGTGCCGATCAGGATGGCGACCACCAGGATCACCTCGCCGACGAACACGAGGCGCCAGGTCAGGTTCGTGGTCATCCAGCCGCCGAGGATCGGCCCGACCGCGATCCCGGCGCCGGCGACGCCGCCGAGCACCCCGTAGGCGGTCGCGCGGGCCTTGCCGGAGTAGTTGCCGGCCGTCAGCGCGACCAGCGCCGGCAGCACCAGAGCCGCTCCGATGCCCTCGAGGATCGACCATCCGAGGGTGAGGCTCGGGACGTTCCAGGAGACCGCGGTGAGCGCCGAGCCGACGCCGTAGATGACCAGGCCGATCTTGAAGGCGCGCTTGCGGCCGAGGATGTCGCCCAGCTTGCCGCCGGTGATCATCAGCGCCGCCATCACGAGCGAATAGAGCGTGATGACAGCCTGGATCGTGGTCACCGTGGTGTCGAAGTCGGCGACCAGCTGCGAGATCGAGACGTTCATCACCGACTGGTCCAGCACCATCAGAAACTGGGCCGCGGCGAGCACCACCAGGACCGACCACGTGGTCGCCGTCCGCCCTTCGGACGGGTTCATGCGAGGTCGCGCTCGATCGGGAACTCGCCAGCCATCAGCGAGCCCAGCCTACGGGCCGCCGGCATCTCGGCGTCATGCGGGTGAGGTGATTCGACGCGCCGGTCAAGCGGGCGCCGCCGCGGGTTCGGGAGCTTCCGGACGTGGGTCGATCAGGTTGGCGACCAGGTAGGCGACGACGACGCCGACGATGATCAGCGGCCCGACGCCGAGCCCCGACTGACCGGTGAGCACGGTCGCGAGCACCACCGATGACAGCGGCAGCCGCAGGACCGCGACCGTCCCGGCGCCGATTCCGACGGCCACGGCCGGGGTCAGATCGAATCCAGCGAGGTGGGACGCCATCACGCCCGCCGCCGCTCCCAGGAACATCGCCGGGAAGGTCGGCCCGCCCCTGAAGCTTCCGATCGAGAGCCCGTACGCGAGCCCCTTGAACACGATCAGCAGCGTCAGCGCCGAGAGCGACCAGCTGGCGGCGTCGGCGGTGAGCGGGCCGAGCGCGTCCTGGCCCGAGAACAGGACCTGGTCGAGTCCCTTGTCGGTCGTCTCGGTGAAGGCGATCGCGAGGCCGGCGACGATCAGGCCGACGATCGGCAGGGCGACAAACGGCCGCGGCGAGGCGATCCGCTCAGTGACCCGACCGATGCGGAAGATGACCACGGTCGCCGATCGCGATCGCGGTCGCGAACGGGATCGTCCAGAGGAAGTCGACGACATCGGGGCGCGTGAACTCGGGTAGCTTCAGCAGCTCCAGCGAGATTGCGCTCGTGTTCACGCCGGTCCACGACCCGAGTCCGATCTCGATCAGCGACCCGATCCCGGCGGCGAGCAGACCGGGGATCAGGACGAGCGGCAGGCGCCGTCCCGCCAAGCCCGCCGCTTCGATCAGCAGCACCGCGGCGATCAGCGGCGAGCCGAACAGGAACGAGACGCCCGCGAAGGTGCCGCAGGCGGCCACGATGGTCTGCAAATCCGGCGGCGCATCGGCACGGATCCTGCGGATCGCGAAGAAGCCGAGCCCGCCACCGAGCGCGATCAGGGGTGCCTCGGGACCGACCACGGCGCCGAGGCCGATCCCGGCGATCGCCGCGAGCAGGACGCCTGGGAGATCGATCGGCTCGGTCGGCGACGCGTTCAAGCCCAGTGCGGGGATGTGCCCTCCGCGCCCGGGCAGGCGGGCGATCGCGAACGCGACGATCAGGCCGGCGAACGCGAGCCAGGGGAGCGGCCACCACAACGGCGTGTGGTCGTAACCGAGCGCGTCCGGGAGGTCGGTGTACACGCCGTCCTGGACCTCGTTCACCGCCTCGAGGAACAACCAGGCGGCGAGCGACGAGACCACACCGACGATCGCGGCGAGCACCAGCAGCACGATGAACTGCCTGCTGCGCATGATCGCGGCCGGATCAGGCGGCGGGGTGGCTGCTTCGGCCATGCCGGCGCAGCCTATGCGTTCGACCGCCGCCCGGCGCTCGCGCAACCTGGGTGAAATCGCCTGGGGGGAGGGCTGTGGGGACCGGTGGCGAACAGCGCGGCGATGGCCGAGCCTGAGCAGCCCGAGGAACACTGGGCCGGGCGCCTGATCGCGCGAAGGGTGGAGAAGAAGGGCCTCCGACCCCGGGTCGCCGCTTCGATCATCGCCACGCTGTGGCTGGTCGCCGTGGTCGTCTTCGGGGTTGTGGAGCACCTGATCGACCCGCAGACGTTCGACAACGTCTGGCTCGGGATGTGGTGGGCGACGCAGACCGTGACCACGGTGGGCTACGGGGACGTCGTCCCGGACCAGACCGCCGGGCAGCTCGTCGCCACCGTGCTGATGATCGGGGGACTGTCCCTGTTCGCGGTCGTCACCGGGTTCATCACCAGCGCCTTCGTCGCCCGGGCCCAGGCGGACGAACGCATCGCGGGCAAGGATCCGGTGATGCTCAGGATCGCCGAGCTGGAGGCTCAGCTGACCGCACTGCGGGCCGATCTCGGTCTCGCGCGCTCCGCCTCCGAGAAGCCGGACGCGCCCTAGTCGCTCCCGGGCTCGCTGCCGAGCAGCCGTCGCTGCGTCAGCGTGTAGAGCAGGCCGAGCGCCGGCAGCACGAGCACCGCGGCGACCACGAAGACGACGATCACCATGGTCAGCGTCGGCCCGGTGCCGGCGCCGTCGGAGATCGTCAGCGAGGTCGGCAGCAGGTAGGGGAACTGGGCGACGCCCCAGCCCCAGATCACCGCGACCACGGCGCCGACCGCGAGCGGGCGAGCCCCGCGGCGCGCTCCGCGGCGGATCGCGACCAGCGCCCCGATTCCGACAGACGCCGAGGCGATCACCAGCGGCAGCGCGTCGGAGGTGAGCCCGTCGTAGACGTAGCGGGCGTCCTCGCGGAGCACGAAGATCCCGGCGATCGCGATCGCCCCGGTGCCGATCGCGGCGAACAGCGCCCGATCCGAGAAGTAGCGCTCGAGGTCCGCGTCGCCGGCGTGGCGCGCGTCGGTGATCAGGAAGACCGCCGCCAGGTAGGCGCCGGTGGCCACGAACAGGACGCCGACCAGGATCGAGACCGGGTTCAGCCAGCTCGACCACGGGTCGCCGTCGGCGTTGCCGACCGGGACCCGCCCGGAGGCGATCGCGCCGACCACCGTGCCCATGAAGAACGGGCGTGATCACCGACGAGGCCGCGAACAGATGCTCGGCGAAGCGGCGCTCCCGCGGCCGCTCGACGACCTCGTGGAAGGCGAACCCGGAGCCGCGCAGCACGATCCCGAACGCGGCGAGGCAGAGCGGGATGAACAGGGTCGACGTCACCGCCTCGAAGGCGACCGAGAACGCGGTCCAGAGCACGACGAGGATGAAGATCAGCCAGACGTGGTTGGCCTCCCACACCGGGCCGATGGCGCCGAGTCGATCAACCGGCGCGCGCGTTCGCCGCGCTCGCCGCGCCCGCCGACGAGCGACCAGAAGCCGGCGCCGAAGTCGGCGCCGCCGAAGACGGCGTAGAGGGTGGCGCCGACCCAGAGGATCGCCGCGCGACGTCGGCCTTGCTCATTCCGCTTCCCCTCCTTCTCGGCCGCCGCCAGCGGCCTTCGGGCTCGGGTCGTACGGGATGTCGACCGCCTCCGGTCCCCGCTCGCGCCAGCGGCGGGCCATGCTGCCGCAGGATCAACACGGTCGCCGTCCCGAGCGCCGCGTAGAGGACGAGCACGATCGAGAACGTGACCCAGACGCCGCTGGCCCCGGTGATCGCCTCCTCGGTCCTCATCACGCCCTGGACGATCCATGGTTGTCGCCCGACCTCGGTAACGATCCAGCCCGCCTCCATCGCGACGATCGCGGCCACCCCGGAGATCGCGACCGCGCGCAGGAACCACGGGGTCTTGGGTATGTCCCTGCGCCGCCACCAGACGAAGCCGAACCAGGCTCCGAGCGCGATCAGCGCGCTGCCGATCCCGACCATCGTGTCGAACGACCAGTGCAGCATCGTGTTCGCGGGCGGGCGCTCGTTGGCGGGCACCGTGTCGAGGCCGGTGACCTCGGTGTCGGTGCTGAACCCGACCAGGAACGAGTCGAACCCTGGGATCCCGATCCCCCACTTGACGCCGTCGTCGGTGCAGACCCCGTAGATGTACTCGGTGACGTCGCTGTGGGTGTGGTCGACGCACTCCATCGCCGCGAACTTGATCGGCTGGTCCTCGGCGATCGCCCGCGCGGCGGTGTCGCCGACCATGAATTGAATCGGCGCCAGGATGCAGCCGACCGCGAGCGGGATCAGCAGGCCGAGCCGGTGGTGGCGGTCGCGGCGGCCGCGCAGCATCCCGACCGCGTAGACCGACGCGACCAGGAACGCGGTCACCATGTAGGCGGCGAGGATCATGTGGACGACCTCGTAGCCGGTCGCCGGCGTCCACATCACCTGCAGCGGGTCGATGTCGGTGACGTTGCCCGCCGCGTCCAGCGTGTAGCCCTGCGGCTGGTTCATCCAGGCGTTGACGCTGACCACCGAGTAGGCGCCGCCGATCCCGCAGATCGCGATCGGCACCCCGGTCCAGAAGTGCGCCCAGCCGCTGAGGCGCTTCCAGCCGAAGATGTAGATCGCGATGAAGATCGCCTCGAGGAAGAAGAAGATCCCCTCGATCGCGAACAGGATCCCGAAGACGCCGCCGAAGCGGCCGGTGAACGCCGGCCACAGGAGGCCGAACTCGAACGAGAGCACCGTCCCGGTCACCGCGCCGACCGCGAACGTGACCGCCGCGACCTTCGACCAGCGCTGGGCGAGCCCGAGCGCGACCGGGTCGTCGCGCTTCAGGCCGATGTAGTTGGCGATCAGCATCAGCGCCGGGAAGGCGACCCCGAGGCTGGCCAGGATGATGTGGAAGCCGAGCGTGAACGCCATCTGGCTCCGCGCCGGCAACAGCTCGGGTGAGGTCGCGATGGTCTGAAGCGTGTGCAGCACGGCGAGCCGGCCGCAACGCTACCGGGCGGTCCGGCCCGTCCTGACGCTCAGCGCGGCCTGGAGCGCGACCGGGATCGTGCGGTACTGATTGAGGAAGGTCGAGCTGACGCGCTCGGTATCGCCGTCGAGCTCGAGTTCGGGGAAGCGCCGCAGCGTCTCGGAGATCCAGAGCTTCAGCTCCAGCCGAGCGAGTCCGGCCCCGAGGCAGAAGTGGCGCCCGCCACCGCCGAAGCCCTGGTGCGGGTTCGGTGTGCGACGCACGTCGAACCGGTCGGGATCGTCGAAGACCGACTCGTCGCGGTTGCCCGAGACGTACCAGAGCGCGAGCTTGTCGCCGGCCTTCACCTGCTTGCCGGCGAGCTCCGCGTCACGGGTCGCGGTCCGTCGCATATAGGCGAACGCAGGGTTGTAGCGGACGAACTCCTCGACGACCTGATCGAGTTCGACCTCGCCGGAGCGCACCAAACGCATCTGCTCGGGGTCCTCGAGCAGGTTCTTGATCCCGGACGTGAACACCGCCCTGGTCGAGTCGTTGCCCGCGACCATGAGCAGGAAGAAGAACATCAGCACCTCCTCGTGGCTGAGGCGCTCGCCGTCGACCTCGGCCTCGATGAAGGCGGTGGTCAGGTCGTCGGTGGGATGGACCTCCCGGTCCTCGATCATCGCGTTGACGTAGGGGATGAACTCCTCCAACGCCCGCCAGACGTCGCCGAGGTCCGGAACCAGCCGCGGGTCCTCGAACGCGGTCGTGCGGTTGGTCCAGTCCACGAGCTTGTCGGCGTCCTCGCGCGGGGCGCCGAGCATGTCGCCGATCACCATCGAGGGGACGAAGACGCCGACGTCCTGGACCAGGTCGAGGCGGCCGTCGGGATGGCGCTCGAGGGCGCGGTCGTAGACCAGGTTGATGATCTCGCGCATGCGCTCGGTGTGCTCGATCGCCCGCTTCGGGGTGAACGCGCGCTGGACCAGCGCCTTGAGCCGGTCGTGGCGTGGCGGGTCCTGGGTGATCAGCATGTTCGCCGCGATGTCGATCGGGTCGGGCGCGCCCGGCTCGGCGGCGAGCTTGTCGACGAGGATGATGCTGCGCGCCGATGAGTAGGTCTCGTGGTCGCGCCCGACCGCCGCGATGTCCTCGAAGCGGACCACCGACCAGAAGCCGCTCTCGCGCTCGAAGTCGGCCAACCGGGCGGTCCGGCCCGCGTTCGACGCTCAGCCGGTCTGAAGCGCGACCGGGATCGTGCGGTACTGGTTCAGGAAGGTCGAGCTGACGCGCTCGGTGTCGCCGTCGAGCTCGAGTTCGGGGAAGCGCCGCAGCGTCTCGGAGATCCAGAGCTTCAGCTCCAGCC
Organism: uncultured Solirubrobacterales bacterium; assembly: GCA_963781265.1. Taxonomy (GTDB): domain Bacteria; phylum Actinomycetota; class Thermoleophilia; order Solirubrobacterales; family 70-9; genus WHSW01. Next base: position 229,232 of record CAWAFH010000014.1, on the reverse strand, counting down.
GAGCGAGTCCGGCCCCGAGGCAGAAGTGGCGCCCGCCGCCGCCGAAGCCCTGGTGCGGGTTCGGTGTGCGACGCACGTCGAACCGGTCGGGATCGTCGAAGACCGACTCGTCGCGGTTGCCCGAGACGTACCAGAGCGCGAGCTTGTCGCCGGCCTTCACCTGCTTGCCGGCGAGCTCCGCGTCACGGGTCGCGGTCCGTCGCATATAGGCGAACGCAGGGTTGTAGCGGACGAACTCCTCGACGACCTGATCGAGTTCGACCTCGCCGGAGCGCACCAAACGCATCTGCTCGGGGTCCTCGAGCAGGTTCTTGATCCCGGACGTGAACACCGCCCTGGTCGAGTCGTTGCCCGCGACCATGAGCAGGAAGAAGAACATCAGCACCTCCTCGTGGCTGAGGCGCTCGCCGTCGACCTCGGCCTCGATGAAGGCGGTGGTCAGGTCGTCGGTGGGATGGACCTCCCGGTCCTCGATCATCGCGTTGACGTAGGGGATGAACTCCTCCAACGCCCGCCAGACGTCGCCGAGGTCCGGAACCAGCCGCGGATCCTCGAAAGCCGTCGTGCGGTTGGTCCAGTCCACGAGCTTGTCCGCGTCCTCGCGCGGGGCGCCGAGCATGTCGCCGATCACCATCGAGGGGACGAAGACGCCGACGTCCTGAACCAGGTCGAGGCGGCCGTCGGGATGGCGCTCGAGGGCCCGGTCCCAGACCAGGTTGATGATCTCGCGCATGCGCTCGGTGTGCTCGATCGCCCGCTTGGGGGTGAACGCGCGCTGGACCAGCGCCTTGAGCCGGTCGTGGCGCGGCGGGTCCTGGGTGATCAGCATGTTCGCCGCGATGTCGATCGGGTCCGGCGCGCCCGGCTCGGCGGCGAGCTTGTCGACGAGGATGATGCTGCGCGCCGATGAGTAGGTCTCGTGGTCGCGCCCGACCGCCGCGATGTCCTCGAAGCGGACCACCGACCAGAAGCCGCTCTCGCGCTCGAAGTCGGCGAGCTCGCTCCAGTGCAGCGGCTCGTCGCGCGGAGCCGCCTGAAGGTCTCGTGCGGCGGGCCCTCGGCCCAGAGGTCGAGGTTGCTGACGTCGAGGTCGGCAAGGTCGGCGGCGGGTGCGAGGGTGGTCATCGGGTCAGCGCTCCTCCGTCTCGATCTCCAGCCGACCGTCGGCGACCGCCGCCTTGAGCGCGGCGTAGTCGCGCTCGTTCTGATCCGCGTACGCGACCGCGAACTGGGCCATCGCGCGATCGAAGCTGTCGCCGTCGCCGAGGTAGGAGCCGATCGCGATCCGATCGCCGGAGCGGGCGTGGGCGCGAGCGAGGATCGCGCCGCAGATCTGCGCGTACATGGCCATCATCCGCGGGGTCATCGTCTCGACCGCTGCCGAGCCCTTCTGATCCCAGAGCTGGCGCACGTAGAAGTCGCGCTTCTTCGCGTCCGGGCCCACCGCCGACAGCCAGCCGAGCATGATGTCGCTGCTCGACTGGGTCAGGCGCTGGCCCTCGACCACCCGCTGGCCCTGGTGGGGGAACTCGGTCGGCGCCGTGAACGGCTCGAGCACCGACGGCTGCGCCTCCTTGACCTGGAGGAAGAGCGGGTCGCTCGTCGTCGCGGCCGACGAACAGGGTCGACCCAGGCGCGGGTGCCGACGCTGCCGACGCCGACGACCTTGTGTGCGGCGTGCACGAACCGGTACTCGTCATACAGGTGGCGGTACTCCCCGTCGAGGGTCTCCCGATACTGCTCGAGCACGTCGTGCAGCCTCGCCTGCGCCGTCTTCAGCTGCTTGCCCTTGAAGATCTCCTCGAACGGGACCAGCACCGGCGGGTCGCTGACGAACCGCAGCTCGCCGTCGACGCGGGTGGTCAGCTTCGAGAACGCGCGCAGCCGGTCCTTGCGCACGGTCTTGGCGACGTTGCGGTCGAACCGCTTGCGCTCCTTCTTGGTGGCGCGCGGCGCGAATGTCTCGCGGACCTGTGAGACGTCGACGCGTAGGTACCAGACATCGAGATTGCTGAGCCCGGCGAGCTCGCGCATGTGCTCGCGGTAGCTGCGAGCGGCTCTGAGCACGATCTCGGCCCGCTGGGCATCGTCGAACTCCCGGTCGCGCCCGGCGATCTCGAAGCTGGCCACGAGCCGTTTCAGATCCCACTCCCACGGGCCCGGCAGGGTCTCGTCGAAGTCGTTGATGTCGAGAACGAGGGCCCGATCGGCGGCGGCGTAGGCGCCGAAGTTGGAGAGGTGCGCGTCGCCGCACGCCTGAACCCACAGGCCCGATGTCGGCGTCGGCCCGAGGTCGGCGGCCATGATCGCCGCGGCACCGCGGTAGAAGGTGAAGGCCGAGACGAGCATGCGCCCGTGGCGCAGCGGCACCAGCTCCGGCACCCGGTCGGCGTCCTCGGCCTCGAATCACCTCGAGCGGGTCTGGGCGATCGGCCGCGGGCTCCCAGTCGCCGTGGCTGGAGCGCGGAACCTCGGCCCGGGCCGCCTTGCCGAGCGCTGCGCGTTCGCTCGGGGTCGCCCCCGAGGGTGCCACGCGGGGTTCGTCCGCTGTAACGGTCGCCATTCGTAACCACACTAAGCCATGTGAGCGGGCGCACGTCATCCCTTTTGGGTGATTCGCCTCCGCCCGCGTCCTGGTCTAATCGGCGCGTCGAGCGGCTGACCAAGTATGTCCCGATCCTCGACTGGCTCCCGCACTATCGCCGCTGCACCGGCGAAGCGGTCAGCCGGATGCCGGCTCGGGGCTGAGCGGGGGCTCGCGAGCGGCCCCGGCAGGAGCCTCGGCCTCGGCCCGCGCGCGGGCGAGGTCGGCCGAGATGCGCACCACGGCCGAGGTCATCGGGGCCGCCAGCACCAGTCCCACCATCCCGAACAGGGCGCCGCCGGCGATCGTCACGATCAGCACCGCGAGCGGGTGGATGCCGAGCGCGGCGCCCATCGCGAACGGCTGCACGAGCTGCTGCAGGATGCCGTTGGCGAGCACCTCGACCACGATCATCCCGGCCGCGACGTCGGCACCCCCGTCCCCGAGCGCGAGCAGCACCGCGAAGGCGCCCGCCGCCCAGGCGCCGAGGTAGGGGACGTAGGCCCCGATGAAGGTGACCGCGGCGATCGTCCCCACCAGCGGCACGCCGAGCAGCACGGCCCCGAGCGCGACGACGGCCGCGTTGAACGCGGCGACGATCGTGACGCCCAGGAAGTAGCCCCGCAAGGACTGCAGCACCCGCTGGCCGATCGTGTGCGCTACGTCAGCCGGCACGCCGGAGTGGCTCTCGACCCAGGCGCGGATCTTGGGCCCGTCCGAGAGCAGGAAGATCAGGCTCAGCGCGGTGAGCACGAGGAAGAAGACGAGCGACGAGAGCTCCCCGACGACCACCGCGAGGCCGTTGAGCAGCGCTCCGGCGCTGTCGCTGACGCCCTTGCTGGCGTCCGATTTCGCGGCGTCGGCCTTGCTCGGGTCGAGGCCGAGGTCCTTGAGCCAGCCGGCGATCGTGTCCTTGGCGCTGTCCAGGTGGCCGGTGATGCTGCTGCTCTCGCCGGTGATCCCGGTGATGATCACCACCGTCGCCGCGATCGCGAGGGCGATCAGCCCGACCAGCACGAGGACCGCCGCGAGCAGCCGCGGGACGCGATGGGTTTCGAGCCAGCGCACGAGCGGCGAGGCCACCGCGGCGACCACCGAGGCGACGATCACCGGTCCGACGATGACGTAGGTCAGCCCGAGGATCCAGATCGTCCCGGCCAGCAGAAGGCCGAGGCCGACCAATAGCCACGCCATCAGCCCGAGGTCGCGCAGCCAGGTCGGCACGCGGATGATCCCGGTCAGCTCGCCGGGGTCGATCTCGATGTACTCGTCCTCGGGCTCCGCAGGGTGCTCGCTTCGGGCGTGGCGTCGCGCCGACCGCGGATCATCCGTTCAGCTCCGCTCGCCAGCCGGAAAGCACAGCGTGCACCGCGGCGGCGCCGAGCACCGCCTGCCCGGGCATCTTCAGACGCTCCGGGTGGAGGATGAACGGCCGTGTCTGGGGACCGCCGAGGCCGCCGTGAAAGGAGATCAGTTCCTCGAACGCGCAGCCCTCGTCGAGCTCCGGGTCGTAGAAGCTGCCGACCATGATGTCGGCGACGTGCTCGAAGCCATCGCTGCGCAGGAGATGATCGGCCGCCGTCGGCGAGAAGTCGGCGAGTGGGTCCTCGCCGCTCAGCGACCCGTCGGCGAGGCAACGCTCGCCGGCTCCGCCGAGGACGAGGGGGCCGCGCTCGCCGGAGCGCACCAGCAGCCAGCCGACGTGCGGGTGGTCGCGCAACGCCCCGATCAGCTTCGGGTGGCGTTCGTCGATCTCCTCCAACGTCAGCCGCCGCGGCTCCTCCATCAGATAGATGAGGCCGAGGTTGCCGGACCCGAGGACCACGACCTCCTGGCCCGAGACGTCGTTCTTCGGCTTCTTCTCCTCCTTGCGGCCGGTCGCCTCGCCGAGCGCGTGGCCGACCATCGCCGATTGTTCGTCACCGCCGGCGTACTCGGCCACGTCGCCGCTTGCCAGCGAGCGCTCGACCAGCTCGTCGAGCCCGTACCCGTTGCGCTGCTTGAAGGTCGCCCCCTGGGTCTGACCATGGTCTGAGAGGACCACGATCTCGTATGGCCGCGGCGCGTAGCGGCGGGCACGCTCGATCCGCCCGAACTGCTGGTCGAGCTTGCGCAGCGCCTCCATCGTGTCGGCTCGCTCGAGGCCCGAGTGGTGGGCGACCTCGTCGTAGCTGGAGAAGGTCGCGTAAACGGCGGGCCGCCCGCGCATCATGTCGGTGAGCACTCCGAAGACGATCAGGTCACGCACGAACACGCACATCGCGCCGCGCAGGAACGGGTAGATGCCGCCCCGGTGGCCGCGCGGGCGGACATCGCGGCGGATCGCCCGGAGCGCGGCGGTCCACTCGAGGATCACCTCCCAGAAGAACAGGGCCAGCGTTCGGGTGACGTTGAAGCCGTTGGCGAGGAAGGCTCGGTAGCCCGGGTTCGCACGCTTCTCCGCCTCCATCCTGCTGACCGTGAGGATGACCTCGTCGGCATCGCCGGAGAGCAGGTTGCCACGACTGGCACCGCCGTCGCGAAGCAGGCCGATCCCGGTCGAGCGGCGGCGCTCGATCTCGGCGCAATCGCCCGGCGCCGAGCACGTCATCATCGTCCGCGTCTCCTTCTCGACCCAGCGGAATGCCGGGATGTCGTCGTTGGAGCCGAGCAGGATCCCGGCCTGGCTGGCCCCGGTCTGCGAGGAGAGGTCGGTCTCCCACTCGCTCAGGTGGTAGCCCTCCTCCGCGATCCACCGCGCCAGGTTGGGGGCGCTGCCATCGCGCATCGCGTTGCGAAGGACCGGCAGCGCCAGGCCGTCGACCTCGAGGAACAGGATGCCCGGGGCATCGGCCCGCGTCGCGCCGCCCTGGCGCTTCGCGATCCGCTTCACGACCCGGAGCGTGTACTCGTCGTCGTCGTTTGTCCCGGTCACCACCTGGATCACGATCGAGACGGCCGCCATCACCAGCGCCATCAGCAGCGCGTCGCCGAAGGAGCCGATCGTGAGCACGTCGGGGAAGACCTCGTCGGTGAGCATCAGCGCTCCGGCATCGGCGAAGAGGACGAGCAGGAAGCCGCTGACCAGCGTGAACGGGAGCCGCAGTGCGGCGATCGTCGGCGGGAGAACCGCGTTGATGACTGCGATCACCGCGGCGACCAGGAAGGCGCCCCCGGGATCGTCGATGCTGACCCCGCGGACGAGGCCGCCGGCGACATAGACGGAGGCCGCCGCGACGACCCACGAGACCAGCAGCCGCAGCGGGCGCAGCCGTGGCGCGGACGGTTCCCACTCGAGTGGGGCGCCGTAGGCCGCCTCGGTCACCGTCGCGGTCCCTCGCTGCGATTCATTGCGCGACCGTACCCCGTCGCGGGGACGCGCCGTCACCCGATCGGTGTGAACTGCGCCCCGATCAGGGTGGGCAGGTCACTCGCTCCCCTCGGCCATCTTCTTTTGCGCATCGGCGAGCGCCCCCTTGAGGGCCTCGACGTGCTTGCCCTCGGCCTCGCCGACGGTCTTCTGCACGGCGCGGGTTACGGCCGGCTCGATCTTGTCGGCCTCCGAGTGCGCGTAGGCGACGATCAGCCCGGCGCCGCCGAGCGGGATGGTCTCTCCCGCCTGCTCGCCCACCTTGCCGGCGACCTTGTGGTGGAGGAGGTCGCCGGTGCCGGCGCCGAGCGCGGCCCCGACGGCCGTGGCGGCCAGCAGCGGCGGCGCGGCCAGTCCGATGGCGAAGCCGACGGCCCCGAGACCCCCGGCGGCTTTTCTGACCATATGGTCGGTTTCCTCGACCGCCAGCTCGCCCTCGAGATCCTTGGCTACGAGTGCCATCCCCTGCAGTTCGCCGCCGCTGTCCAGGACCGACTGGTAGTCCTCCTCGGCCGCCTGCTTCGACAGGTAACCGCCGATCAGAACGTCGATCGTCTCATGTCGCGCCATCGGAGCCTCCTTTCATTGCAGGTGCGCGTTACGCCGTCAACGCGTGGGCGGTGTGCCCGTGGTGGACGTTGCGGTGGAGTTCGTGCTTCTCGGCCTCCGACGCGTGCGGCTTGATGTCGAACACCACCTTCTTGACCGTGCCCGTGAAGGCGAACGGCTTTCTGTCCTCGTAGGCGAGGTCGACGACCCCGCCGTTGTCGCGTCCGATATCCATCCCGGCGTAGCCCGAGAAGCGGATCGGGACCGTGTGATCCATTCGTCCGTCGGCGACCGGCCGGTCATCGACAAACAGCGTGACCTCCCCGCCCGTGGCCGGACTGGCGGAGTCCGCGGCGAACTCCATCCGGACCGTCACCTCGCCCTCGGGCAGCGGCTCTGACGCCCGCTGGCGGAAGACGAAGACGCCCATCATCGAGTACGTGTGGGTGAGCTTGCCGTCATCGACGAAGAGCGAGAAGCCACCAAGGTGGTCGGCCTCGGCGACGATCACGCCCTCGGCGCCGCCAGGAGGGATCACGAGGTCGGCGCTGATCGAGTACGAGTGGTTGTAGATCCGCGGGATCATTCCCGAGAGGACGTTCTCGACGTCACCGCGGAACTCGAACTTGGCGCCCTCTGGGAGCGGAGGCAGCATCCCGAAGAAGCCCGCCAGCGTCGACAACAGCGGCAGCACCTTGTAGCGCTCCGCCTCCTGCCAGAAGAGTTCCTTCAGCTCCTGCACCTTCTCCGGGTGGTCGGCGGCGAGATCGTTCGCCTGGCTGTAGTCGTCGGGCAGGTAGTAGAGCTCGACCGGATCCTGGTCGGGGTCCCAGACGCCGGGCTTGTACGGGCCCAGCGCCTCCGGCGTAATCACCCAGGGGATGCGCTCGGTCCGCATCGACAGCCACCAGCCGTCCTTGTACATCGCCCGGTTGCCGATCGTCTCGAAGTACTGCTGAGTATGCCGCTCGGGAGCGTCGGCGTCGGTGAGCGAGTCGGCGAACGTGACCCCGTGCATCGGCTCCTGCTCGATCCCGTCGACGTGGGTCGGCATCGGGATGCCCGCGATGTCGAGGATCGTCGGCCCGATGTCGATCACGTGCGTGAAATGTGGCCTCAGGGCCCCGCCCTCCGAGATCCTCTCGGGCCAGTGGGCGACGAGCGGGTTGCGGGTCCCGCCGAGATGCGAGCCGACCTGCTTACCCCATTTGAACGGCGTATTGCCCGCCCACGCCCAGGCGGCGGAGTAATGGGGCGCCATCATCTTGTCGCCCCAGGCCTCGACGCCCCCGTAGCGCTCGGAGAGCTGCAGCTGCATCTCGTCGGTCAGCGGGATGCCGTTCTGCATCGTCAGCTCGTTGAACGAGCCGGTGACCGTGCCCTCCATGCTGGCGCCGTTGTCCCCCCAGATCCAGAGCACGAGCGTGTTGTCGAGCTCGCCGAGTTCGTCGATCGCGTCGATCACGCGGCCGGCGTTGTAGTCGGCGTTCTCGGAGTAGCCGGCGTAGACCTCCATCTGGCGCGCGTAGAAGGCCTTGAGCTTGTCGGGGACGTCGTCCCAGGCGGGGAACGCGTCATCGCGGGGGGTGAGCTCGGCATCGGGCGGGATCACGCCCAGCTCCTTCTGGCGCGCGAACGTTTCCTCGCGTAGCTTGTCCCAGCCCTGATCGAACTTGCCCTTGTACTTCGACGCCCACTGCTCGGAGACGTGGTGCGGAGCGTGGCTGCAGCCGGTCGAGAAGTAGGCGAAGAACGGCTTCGAGGCGTCCTGGCCGCGGATCGCGTGCAGCCAGTCGATCGTCTTGTCGGCCATGTCGTCGGGCAGGTAGTACGGGTCCTCCTCGTCGTAGAACCCGGACGGGGTGCCAATGATCTTCTGGTTCTCGGTCAGGCAGGGGTCCCACTGCCCCGACCCGCCGCCCAAGAAGCCGTAGAAGTAGTCGAACCCCCAACCGGTGGGCCAGCGGTTGAACGGGCCGGCGGGGCCTTGCTGGCCGTCTGGCGTCAGGTGCCACTTGCCGAAGGCGGCGGTCGCATAGCCGTTGTCCCGCAGGATCCTCGGCAGTGGGGCGCAGTCGTCTGGCAGGAACGCCGTGTAGCCGGGGAATCCGGTCGAGAACTCGCCCACCGAGCCGAATCCGACCGCGTGGCTGTTGCGGCCGGTGAGCAGTGCCGCGCGGGTCGGCGAGCACAGCGCGGGCACGTGGAAGCGGTTGTAGCGGACACCGTCGTCGGCCATCCGCGAGTAGTTGGGCGTGTCGATCGGCCCGCCGAAGGTGCCGGCATTGCCGAAGCCTGCATCGTCGATCAGGACCACCAGCACGTTGGGTGCCCCGTCGGGGGCGTCGACGTGCCCGATCAGGTTCCAGTCCGGCTCCGAGCCGTCGAGCGTTCGGTTGGCGACGCCGCCGAACGGCCGGCTGGGGATCGGAAGCTTGGTGCGATCGGGCTGGCTCATCGTCTATCTCCGTGCTCTGAGGATGGATTGGCTTTGTCGGCGAGCGTGACCCTCGCATCGAACCGCACGGGCGCGGTAATGCATCACCCGAACCGGGTGAACGCGAACCCTGGTGCCGGACGGCCCGCACAGCCGGGGCAGCGGTTGAGCACCGAGCCCTGGGTAGGCTGGCTGCGATGACCGAAGGAGCGCATCCGGACCAAGCAGGCTCGATTGAGTCCCCGTGCTGCGCCCCTCGGGCTCGTCACGAGCAGCCGCTCCAGCAGACCGCGGCCGTGGCCGCCGCCGGGGCGACCGTTGCTGCTGACGCCATGGTGCTCATCGCGGGCGGCTCGTTCCTGCTCGGCAGCGATGATCGGTGGGCGTACCCGGCCGACGGCGAGACGCCGGTCCGCGAGGTGTCGCTGGATTCCTTCCGCATCGATCCGGCGGCCGTGTCCAATGAGGACTTCACCGCCTTCGCGGAGGCGACCGGCTACGCGACCGAGGCCGAGCGTTTCGGCTGGTCGTTCGTTTTCGCCGGGTTGTTACCGGACGACTTCCCGCCCACGCAGGCGGTGGCCGCGGCCCCGTGGTGGCGCAAGGTGGATGGAGCGGACTGGCGACACCCGGAAGGCCCACATTCGTCGGTCGAGGACCGCGGTGACCATCCGGTCGTCCACGTGACCTGGAACGACGCCCACGCCTATTGCTCCTGGGCGGGCAGGCGCCTGCCGACCGAGGCGGAGTGGGAGTTCGCGGCGCGAGGCGGTCTGGAGGGCAGGGTCTTTCCGTGGGGCGACGAGCGCGAGCCGGGCGGCGAGCACCGGATGAACGTGTGGCAGGGACGATTCCCCACAGAGAACACGAGCGCGGATGGTTACTACGGCACTTGCCCGGTTGGCGCGTTTCCCCCCAACGGCTTCGGACTGCACAACATGACCGGCAACGTCTGGGAATGGGTCGCGGACTGGTTCGAGGTCGGATTTCGCGAGCGAGAGCGCAGTCACGATCCGCGGGGCCCGGAGGCGGGCTCGTTCAAGCTTCAGAAGGGGGGCTCATACCTGTGCCACGACTCGTACTGTCGGCGTTACAGGGTGGCGGCGCGGCAGGGCAACTCCCCCGACAGCTCAGCGGGCAACGTCGGCTTTCGCTGCGCGGGCGACGCCTGAACTGCGGGCCCTCAGGCCGGCGGCGGCAGATGCGCCTCGCGAGCGACGGCGCGGTCCTTGATCGCGTCGGTGGCGGTGCGGGCGAGGACGACCGCGGCCTCGGCGCCGTGGCCGGCGAGGTAACGCGACTTCGGCTTCTTCGCCGTGAGCGCCTTGAGCACGGTCTTCGCGAGCTCGTCGACCGGGGCTGCATCCGCAGCGGTCTTCTCGACCAGCTGCCGGATCGCCTTGAGTTGCCCGGCGTATTCGGTATGTCCCTGCTCGTTCAGGCGCTTGGCGACCTCGTCGACCTCCGTCAGGGTCTTGCCGAAGATCGCGGTGTCAGTTGCCCCGGGATCGATGAGCGACACCGGGATGCGCCACTGGCGCAGCTCGAGCCGGAGCGCATCGCTCACCGCCTCCATGCCGAATTTCGACGCGCTGTAGGCGCCATGCAGGGGCAGCACGACGTGGCCGCCGATCGAGCCGACGTTGACGATCCGGCCCTCGCCACTGCGAATCAGCGGGAGGAACGCCTGGGTGACGGCAACCTGGCCGATCAGATTCACCTCCAACTGGCGCCGGAAGTCGTCGATCGGCTGCAGCTCCAACGGTCCCGGCTTGACGATCCCCGCGTTGTTGACGAGGCCGAACAGGCCGCGGTTGCCGACCGCCTTTGAGACCGTCTTGGCCGCCGTCGCGATCGACGCCGCGTCGGTGATCTCGATCTCCAGCGGCGTCAGGTCGCCGGCGGTCCGCGCTTTGAGCGTCTCGCCATCCGCCTTCCGGCGCACCCCGGCGAACACGCGGAACCCCTCGTCCGCGAGCAGGACCGCCGACGCGGCCCCGATTCCGGTCGAGGTGCCGGTGAGGACGACTGCCGACGAGTCGTCGCGTCGCTCAGCGCTCATGGACCAGCGGCTGCTCGGCGGGCTGCCGGCCTGGCGAGCCGATCGATGAAGCTGCGCGCCTGCTGTTCGAAATCCGGCTGGAGGTTGGGAGGGGGCATCCTCACGCCGAGCAGCTTCTCGCGCGGCTCGCCTCGCTTCATGTACGCGAGCCATGAGAGCATCGAGCCGACCTGGCCGCCGGCGGAGGTGAAGTGAGTCTCGCCCAGCCACTCGCCCCCGTTTGCCTCGCCGAGCTTGCGGACGTCCTTCATGTTGCCCTTCCAGTACCGCCGCGAGACCGAGAAGGCCGCGAACGGTTTTCCGGTCAACGCGCGCTTGGCGGCCGGCGACTCGAGGTAGGACCGGACCGGCATGTTCGTCGTCAGCCACCAGGTCGGCGAGCCGACCACGACGAGGTCGTAGTCATCGCCCTGCGCCTCATCGGGAATGCGGATCTCGCCGGTCTTCCGCAGCCGCTGCGAGACCAGGATCGTCGGGATCTGGAGCGCCGGGAAACGCATTGGAACCTTGGAGAAGCGCTTGGCCCAGTGCGGATCGGTGAACTCGATCGTGCTCGTTGTGACCGTGTAGCCCTGCTCGCCCAGGGCCGCCGCCATTATCTCGGCGACCCTGCGGGTCTGCTGGCTGAACGAGTAATAGACGACCAGCGCCTTCGAATTCCGTTCAGAGCCCATCGGGCTTCTTCTCGCGTCGACCGGGCCGGCTCATCGTGACGATCGTCCGGCCGCGGGCGCGCGACCGCATCATCCGATCCGGGTGATTCGAAGCCGGCACACGCCAATCACCCCGATCGGATGATGCGCGGGTGAGCCTGCATAGCGATGCTCAGCGGCGCAAGAGTCGAGCGAGGAAAGGGGACAAGATGGCGATCGGACCGGTTCAGCTCCTGGTGCTGGGCTTCGAGCAGCCGGACTTCCACGGCGAGATCATCGCCGAGTTGGAGCGCCTGCGAGAGAGCGACACGGTGCGTGTGATCGATGCGCTCGCTGTCTACAAGGACGCCGAGGGCGAGGTCGAGGTCGAGCACCTGAGCAACCTCAGCGAGGCCGAAGCGATCGAGCTCGGCAGCAAGGTCGCGGCGCTGATCGGCCTCGGGATCGCCGGCGAGGAGGGCATGGAGGCCGGCGCGATCGCCGGTGCGGAGGCGGCCGCCGAGGGCGCCACGGTCTTCTCCGACGAGGAGGCCTGGGATGTCGTCGAGGAGATCCCCAACGACTCCGCCGCGGCGCTGCTGTTGATCGAGCATCACTGGGCCGTGCCGCTGCGAGACGCGATCGCTCGCGCCGGCGGGTTCCGGATCAGCGACGGCTTCATCAGCCCGCTCGACCTGATCGGGATCGGCTTGCTCTCCGCCGAGGAGGCGCAGGAGCTGCACGCGATCGAGACCGCGGCAAATTGACCACGAGGAGGTGTGAGAGATGATCGGAACGAGAAGGGTCGCCCGACGCACCGGCCGCCGTACCGCCCGCCGGGTGTCGCGGAGGCGCCGTTAGATGGCGCGCGTACGGTGCCTGATTGCGATCGCGACGAGTGTCGTCCTGACGTCGACGGCGTTCGCCGCGGCCGCCGGCGACACGGAGTATCCGACCACGTTCACGAAGTTCAAGTACAAGGTCGAGAACGGCGCGGCGACCTTCAAGGGCCAGATCGATTCGCCGAAGTCCGGCTGCGTGCCGGACCGCAAGGTCAAGCTCTACCGCAAGCACAGCGGCGAGACCAGCAAGCTCGGTGGCGATCACACGAACAACAAGGGCAAGTTCGAGATCGACCTCGGCGACCGACAAGCACAGGACGGCAAGTACTACGCGACGGTCAAGGAGACGAAGCTCTCCTCGACCAAGACCTGTCTGGACCGAACGTCCGGCTCGGTGAAGGTCAGCAGCGGATGACCGGACGAGCCCCTGAGCTCAACTAACTGCTCGTAACGAGATCGACCGCACGTCGGCGCGATCGGGGCCGACCGGGCGGAAGCCTGAGCTGACGGTCTGCGTGGGGCCCGCCGACCCGCGGGCTCCCGCAGGTCGACCCCGTAGATTGCCCGCATGCTCGGTCACCGGATTGCCGACCGGTACCCGCGCACCCCCGAGGGCTGGACGGTGGTCGAGCGGCGCGCCGCGGGCCCGTTCACGACCAGGGTCGAGTACCGGACGCCGTCCGGCGAGACCCGTGTCTGGTCGTCGCGGTTTCACCGCAAGCACGCGTCGCGTCTCTCACGCGACGACGGCAGGGGATCGAGTTGGTGGGCGCCGCATCGCGCCTCCTGGTGGATCGGGGTGCTGTTCGCGATCGGCTCGGTCTGCTTCATGGTCGGGCCGTTTCCAGGGTTCGTCCAGCTCGTCGGTTCGGCAGCCGACGGCACGGTGTTCTTCGTCGGCTCGGTTTTCTTCACCTCGGCGGCGCTGATCCAGTACCTCGAGGCGGCGAACGCGGACCGCGACCTCTCCGGCAAGCGCAGCGGACGGATGCGACTGCTCACGTTCGAGCCGCACCGGATCGACTGGTGGGCGACCGGGATCCAACTCGTCGGGACGGTGTTCTTCAACGTCAACACCTTCCGGGCGATGCAGCAGAGCTTCGACACCTCGCAGGTCGACCGGCTCGTCTGGGCGCCGGAGGCCGTCGGCTCGATCTGCTTCCTGATCTCGGGCCTGCTCGCCTACCTCGAGGTCCGCGATGGCGGCATCTTCTCGGCCAAGCGCACGCTCGAGTGGAAGATCTCGACCGTGAACCTCGGAGGCTGCATCCTCTTCGGGATCTCCGCGATCGCCGGGTACATCGTTCCCGAAACCGGTGATGAGCTCAGCCTCGCGGCGGCCAATGTGACCACCTCGCTCGGCGCCCTCTGCTTCCTGATCGGGGCGCTGCTCTCGCTGCCCGAGGGGAGCGAGCCCGAGCCCTAGCCCGCGGGCGGGGCGGAGCCGTCCGCCCGGCCGCGGCCGGGCTCGGCGAGCCGCTGCTGTTCGCGGCGCCACAGGTGAGTCTGCTGGCGCAGGTGGGCGGCGACGTAGGCGCCACTGCCGATCGCGGCGGCGCGCAGCAGCGGGCGCCGTCGCATGACCACCGTCATCGCCGCTACTCCGGCCCGTCGGGCAGGGCGAGGCCGAGGGCGAGCATGATCTCCGGCGCGGCCGCGATCACCCGCGGTCCGCCGACCTGCGGGGCGACGGCCCGCAGCACGCCGAGCAGCTGCTCGGCGCTCGCGCCACTCTCGACCGCCTCGGCGACCTGCCACGCGTAAGAGGCCGGCGGGGCATCGAGCGCGATCAGGACCGCGAGCTTGACCAGCGAGAAGGTCAGCGGGTCGAGGCCGGCGCCCTCGAGCTGCACCTCGCGCAGCTCGAGGGCGGACTCGAGGACGTCGACGCGCCCGGCCGAGATCCCGGCCAGCGCGGCGTGCGTCTCGTCCCGGACGGCGGTCACCCAGCCGCTCTGTCCCGACCGCCGTAGGCGACGAGGCCGTAGATCACCAGCATGTCGATCAGGAACAGCATGAACGCAGCGAACGGATACGCGTTCACCGTGAACAGGATCGCGATCGCGCTCACGCTGGCGGTCGCGATCCCGATCACGCGGCCGTACGGGTGGCGGCTCCAGATCGAGAACGACGCGAACAGCTGCAGGATGCCGATGATCAGCAGGAACCAGCCCCAGGTGTTGAGGTCGGTGAAGATCACGTAGCGGCCCTCGTCGGTGAAGAACGACGAGCCGTCGATTGCCGCCCACCCGAAGATGAAGTTGATGAAACCTGCGATCAGGATCATCACGCCGGCGAACAGCACCCAGCCGTCGCCGGTCTTCTCGTAAGAGTCCATGGGAAACCTCCCAGTTCGATGGCGAGGCGCCCGGACGGGCCCCCGTTTATCGACCCAACCTAGGTCAGCGACGCGCCCGCGTCATCGCCCCAACGGGGTGATTTCCGCCCTGACCGGGCTACATCCCGATGTTGGTCTTCACGCGCTTGCGCTCGCTCTCGCTCACGCCACCCTTCTTCTCCAGCGTCTCGCACGCGGCATGGATGTCGTCGACGAGCGTGTTGACGAGCGCATGGCTGAGGTTGAGCTTGACCAGCGCCCGCAGCATCTTCACGTGGTCGGCCTGCGGCGGCATCGTGTAGGCGGGCAGCATCCAGCCGCGCTCGGCCGCGACCTGCCAGGCGATGTCGAACTCGTCGAACGGCTCGTCGCCGGCGAGGTTGAAGGCGACCAGCGGCAGCTGCTCCTCGCCGGCGCCGATCACCTTGAAGCGGCCGATCTCGGTGATCTGGTCGGCGAGCAGCTTCGCGTTGCTGGCCATCAGCTCCATCACGTAGCGGTAGCCCTCGTGGCCGAAGCGGATGAAGTTGTAGTACTGGGCCAGCACCATCGAGGCGCCCGGTCGAGAAGTTGAGCGTGAAGGTCGCGTCGGTCTTGCCGAGGTAGTTCTCGTAGAAGACGAGGTCCTCGGCGAGGTCGGACTTCTCGCGGAAGATCAGCCAGCCGATCCCCGGGTAGACGAGCCCGAACTTGTGCCCGGAGGCGTTGATCGAGCGCACCTGCTCGAGCCGGAAGTCCCACTCCGAGTCCGGGTACAGGAACGGCCACGTGAACGCGCCGCTGGCGCCGTCGATGTGCAGCGGCACGTCGATTCCCTTGTCGTGCTTGAGCGCGACCAGGTGGTCGTTGATCCCCTCGATGTCGTCCTTGTGGCCGGTGAACGTGGTCCCGAGCACCGCGGCGACGCCGATCGTGTTCTCGTCGATGTGGGGCTCCACGTCCTCGGGACCGATCGTGTACTTGTCGGGCTGCAGCGGCACGATGCGCGGCTCGACGTCGAAGTAGCGGCAGAACTTCTCCCAGACGACGTGCACGTCGCCGCCGAAGATCAGGTTGGGCTTGGTGGTGTCCTTGCCGGCGGCCTCCTGGCGCTGGCGCCACTTCCATTTCAGCGACAGGGCGCCGAGCATGATCGCCTCGGAGGAGCCCTGGGTGCGGGCGCCGGTGGTCTCGCCCGGGGCGTGGAAGAGGTCGGCCAGCATCCGGATGCACCGCTGCTCGATCTCAGCGGTGCGCGGGTACTCGGCGTGGTCGATGAAGTTGACGTCGAGGCTCCTGGCGATGATCTCCTGAGCCTCGGGCTCCATGAAGGTGGTGACGAAGGTGGCGAGGTTGCGCTCCGGAATGCCGTCGAGGACCATCTCCTCCTCGATCAGCCGCTTCGCCGCGATCGGCGGCATGCCCTGCGCGGGGATCTTGTCGTCGGGCGCCCCCTCGATCAGCCACTTGCCGCCAAGGCGCTTGGCGAGGTCATTGACGTCCTTCTCGATGTCCACTGACGGCCTCCTGGTTTGGGGATCTGCAGACAACCGTATGCGCTCCGGGCGCGCATCACGCGATCGGGGTGATCGTGGCGTTTCGCGCTCAGCCTTCGAGTAGGCCGGCGGTGCGCGCCGTCGCGACCGCCTCGGCGCGCGACGAGACGCCGAGCTTGCGGTAGATCGAGCGCGCCTGGGTCTTGACGGTGTTCGCGGAGACGAACGACTCGTCGGCGATCTCGCGGAAGGTCAGGTGGGTGGGGAGGTAGCGCAACAACCGCAGCTCCGCCGGGCTCAGCGGCCAACGGCCGCTGATCGTCGCCGCATCCGCTTCGCTCCACGCCTGTTCGAGCCAGCTGCGCAGCAGCGGCGCCTCGCCCGTCTGGTGCAGACGGCGACCGGCGTCGGCGAGCTGCGCGCGGGCGGCGGCGACATCGTCGAGCAACACCAGCGCGCGAGCGATCACAATCCGGACCTCGCACTCGTACCAGGGGCTCATCTCGTTCAGGGCGTCGAGCAGGTGATTGGCATGGCGGATGTGGGCGCTCGCCCCGGCCGCCTCCCCAAGCCGCGCCTCGACCAGGGCGGCGACCGCGAAGATCAGCGCCGTCGTCGGCTGGTCGGCCAGCGCGTTGATCTCGATTCGAGCGAGCGCCGCGGAGGTGAGCCGACGCGCCTCGTCCAGGTCGTCGGTGTCGAGCGCGAGCAGGGCGAGTTGCGAGAGACAGAGGCTGTGCACCGACGGCTCGCCGACGGCGCTGGATCGGGCGCCGCCCTCGAGCGCTGCCCGAGCCGCCTCCGGGTCACCGCTCAGGTGCAGAGCGGAGCCCTCGATCAGCTTGCACAGGCCGCGCCATGGCGTCTCCTCGGGCATCAGCTCGAAGGCTCTGAGCGCGTCGTCTCGCATCCGGGCGACGCCGTCGCGAGCGCTGCCCGCGGCCTGGATCGCCCCAGCCGCAATCCGCAGCGCCTCTCCGTCGTGGCGTGGCTGCCTTGCGACCGCGGCGAGCGCACGGCCGGTCCAATGGGCGACCAGGGCTCCGTCCCCGGCCGACAGACCGCAGGTCGCCCTGACTAGGCAGAGTGGTGCCGAGCCCTCGATCTCCGGTTCCGAGAACGACCTCAGCCAGAGCCGCAGCGTCGCCTCTCGCCCGACGCTCGCGTAGGCGGCGGTCTGGGACCAGATCAGGTCGGCGGCGAGGTCGAGCTCGCCGGTCGCGATCGCGTGCGGCACGGCGCGGTCGAAATCGCCGCGCTGCTCGAACCACTTGCTGGCGCGCGCGTGAAGCGCGGACTCCTCGCGCGGGTAGGAGCGGTGCAGCTCCGAGCCGAGCATCTCGCGCAGCAGCGCGTGGTAACGGAAGGTCCGCTCCTTCGCGTCGACCGCGTTGACGAGCGCGTTGCCCCGCGCGAGGTCATGCAGCATCTCGGCCGAGCCGCCGGCGCCGAGCACCGAGTCGCACAGGTCGCCGGAGAGCTCGTCGACGATCGAGGTGCGGGTGAGGAAGTCGAGCTGCTCGGCGCTCAGCCTGGCGACGAACTCGTCGCGTAGGTAATCGGCGACGATCCGGTCGTCGCCGGCAAACTCGCGTGCGGCCTGGTCGGCGTCTCGGGCATCGCGCAGCGACAGGGTCGCGAGGTAGAGCGCCGCCGGCCACCCCTCCGTATGCTCGACCAGGAGCTCGACGCTCTCGGGCTGCAACTCGAGGCCGCAGGAGCGCAGCAGCAGATCAGCCTCAGCATCGGTCATCGCCAGATCGCGGGCCGTGAGCTCGGTCAGCGCGCGGTTTGCACGCAGCCTGCCGACCCCGATTGAGGGCTCGGTGCGCGACGCCAGCGCCAGCTGCGACCCGCCCGGCAGCCCGGCCGCGAGCGATGCGACCACCTCGAGCGACTCGGGCGAGGAAAGCATGTGCGCGTCGTCGAGAGCCAGCACGATCGCGTCGTCGGAATCGTGCATCGATTCGAGCAGGCGCGGGATCGCCACCTTCAAGGTGCCCTGATGCGCTCCGTACAAAGCGGAGTAGACCTGCTCGTCGATCGGCGACACGTCGGCGATCGCGGCCGCGATCGAGGCGGTGAGCAGGACTGGGTCATCGTGTCGGCGGCCGAGCGTCAGCCGCGCGAATGGTCGCGGATCGGTTTCGCCCCACTCGCGGAGCAGCGTCGACTTGCCGAAGCCGGCGGGCGCGTCGATCAGGACAACGGGCCCGTCGCCGCCGGCGACCAGTTGCTCGATCAGGCGCGCCCGGGGAACGATCGTGGCGCCCGCCCACGGCGGCGGCTGCGTGTCCGTTTCCTGATTTGGGTTGGATCGTGTAGCTGGCATCGTTTCCCCCCGGACCGAGGGTCCAACGAGGTCATCCTAGGCAACGCTATTTTCGCGCCTGGGGGTCGGCCATCAGGACGGGCCACGCGACCTCGCTCCGTAGTCGGTACCGGGAGCGGGTCGGCGACAATCCCGCCGTGCCCCGTCACCCCGTCGGCCGTCACGTCCACGAGCGCCTGCAGGCTCGGCGCGGCCGGGCGCTCGGTGGCGCCGCTGTCCTGTTCGCGGTGATGCACAAATGGCGCTCCCGTGAACGAAAGCTCCCAACCCGGGCGAATCATTAAGGCCCGCTAACACTCTTCGCTAGCCTTTCCCGCCTCGGTATCGCCTTCGCCGGACGCAGGTTTCGGTGCAGGTCTGCCGGGCGCAGCCCAGGCGCGCAGGACTGGGCGGGACACTGAAGAAAGAGGGCCGCGCATGCCACTACTTACACGCAGATCAAGCAGAACCCGTGACCGCGACGCCGGCGAGCACCGCCGCCGCGGCTCGCGCAAGGCGCCCGCGCGCAAGCCCACCGGCCAGCCGCCGATCGTCAGCGTCTACGACGCCACGGTCGTCTACCCGGGCGGCCACGTCGCGCTCGAGCACCTCTCGCTCGAGATCACCCGCGGTGAGTTCGCCTTCATCACCGGCCCGACCGGCTGCGGCAAGTCGACGCTGATCAAGATGCTGATCCGTGAGATCGAGCCCGCGGCGGGCACCGTGCAGATCGCCGGCAAGGACATCAACGCGATGCCCGCCGACCGCACGCCCTACCTGCGCCGGCGGATCGGAACCGTGTTCCAGGACTTCAAGCTGCTCCCCAACCGGACGGTCTACGACAACGTCGCCTACGCGCTCCAGGTGATCGGCGAGCCGCGCTCGCAGATCCGCCGCAAGGTGCCGGAGATCCTGCGCCTGGTCGGCCTGCAGGCGAAGATCCACAACTACCCGGACGAGCTCTCCGGCGGCGAGCAGCAGCGCGTCGCGATCGCGCGCGCGTTCGTCAACCACCCACCGCTGCTGCTCGCGGACGAGCCGACCGGAAACCTCGATCCCGAGACCTCGATCGGGATCATGCAGCTGCTGTACCGGATCAACCGCACCGGCACCACGGTGCTGGTCGTCACCCACGACCGCGAGATGGTGGACAAGATGCGCCGCCGCGTGATCGCGCTCGAGGAGGGCCGCCTGGTCCGCGACGAGGCCGCCGCCGGCTACCACGAGGACGAGTCGACGCAGGAGTTCGCCGCTCGCGTCCGCGCCGAGATGGGCATGGGCGAGGGCGAGGCTCCCGGGTTCGAGCACTGAGCCATGGGCCGCATCTTCTTCTTCCTCTCCGAGGCGTTTCGCGCCCTGCGCCGCAGCGCCGCCCCGAGCGTCGCGGCGATCGTGACGATCGTGATCACGACGCTGCTGCTCGGCGTGCTCGTCCCCGTGCTGCGCGCCAGCGAGTCGAAGGCCTCGGAGGTTCGCGACCAGATCGGGCTCAAGGTCTTCCTCTACAAGGACTCGAGCCAGGCGCAGAAGGATGAGCTGGCCAAGAAGCTGAACGCAATCCCGCACGTCACCGGCGCCGAGTACTGCTCGGCGACCTGCGCGAAGAAGGACCTGACCTCGCGGCTGCACGGTGACCTCGAGGGCTCGATCGCCGAGCTCAACTCGAACCCGCTGCCGCCCTCCTTCGACCTCACCCTCGACGACCCCGACAACCTCGAGGCGGTCAGGGCCTCGCTGCTGCCGACCAACGCGGCCGGCAAGCCGACCCCGATCAGCCCCGCGATCGATCCGCCGATCGGCGAGAGCCGCGAGCAGGCCAATCAGATCCGCGAGGTCACCGGGGCGGTCAAGATCGTCCTCCTGGTGATCGCCTCGCTGCTGCTGGTCGCCTCGCTGCTGCTGGTCGCCAACACGATCCGGCTCTCGATCTACGCGCGGCGCCGCGAGGTCGAGGTG
Organism: uncultured Solirubrobacterales bacterium; assembly: GCA_963781265.1. Lineage (GTDB taxonomy): Bacteria > Actinomycetota > Thermoleophilia > Solirubrobacterales > 70-9 > WHSW01. The sequence goes on along the minus strand of CAWAFH010000014.1, from coordinate 208,697 downwards.
ATGCGCCTCGTCGGGGCCACGAACTGGTTCATCCGCTGGCCGTTCATGATCGAGGGCGTGATCGTCGGCCTGCTCGGCGCGGGGATCGCGGTGGGCATACTTCTGATCGGCAAGGTCACCATCGTGGATCCACTCGCCGACGACTTCGCTCTAGTTGACAACCTCACGACCATGGGGTTCGTGCCCCTGGTCGCGATGCTGGTCGCCGCCGCGGTAGTTGTATCCGCGCTCGGCAGCGGCATCACTTTGCGCCGCTTCCTGCGGGTTTGAGCCCCGAGCGGCGGAGCGGCTTCGGCTCCGGCGTCGCCTTCGGCCTCGTGCTCGGGGCGCTGCTCGCCGGGCTCGCGGCGTTCCTCGTCGGCTGGCTCGGCGACGAGAGCAGCGACGACGCCGTCGTCCAGGCCCGCGAGACGATCGAGGACAACTACTTCAGGCCCGCCGACACCACCGAGCTCGACGACGCCTCGATCTCCGGCATGGTCGAGGAGCTGAAGAAGCGCAACGACGACAAGTTCTCGCACTACTTCACGCCCGACCAGTACGCCGACTTCATCGCCGCGACCTCGGGCCGCTTCTCCGGCGTCGGGCTGACGGTGACCGAGGTCCCCAAGGGCCTGCGGGTCGCCAGCGTGCTCCCCGACACCCCCGCCGAGGAGCAGGGGCTCGAGCAGGGGGACGTGATCGTCGCCGTCGACGGCAAGTCGATCGCCGGGGTCTCCTCCGAGGTCTCGACCGCGCGGATCAAGGGACCAGCCGGGGACCGCGGTCGAGCTGCGGATCGAGCCGGCCGGCGGCGGCCCGGCCAAGAGCGTCGAGCTCGAGCGCGCCGACGTCCGCGTACCGGCGGTCAAGGGCGCGATCCGCCGCGACCCCGACGGCGACAAGATCGCCTACGTCCGCTTCGCGACCTTCAGCGAGGGCGCCCACGGCGAGCTTCGCGACGAGGTCGAGCGCCTGTATCGCCAGGGGGCCGAGGCCCTGGTGCTCGACCTGCGAGAAAACGGCGGCGGGCTTCTCAACGAGGCCGTCCTGTCCACGAGCATCTTCCTCGACCACGGCAACGTCGTCTCGACCCGCAGCCGTACCCAGGGCGACCAGGACTACCCCGCCACCGGCGACGCGATCGAGCCCCGCCCGACCGCGGTCCTGACCGACCGCAACACGGCGTCGGCGGCGGAGATCCTGACCGCGGCCCTCCAGCAGAACGACCTCGCCGAGGTGGTCGGCACGCGCACCTACGGCAAGGGCACGTTCCAGGAGATCATGGACCTCGACTCAGGCGGCGCCCTCGATCTCACGGTCGGCGAGTACCTGACCTCGGACGGCACGTCGATCCTCGGCGAGGGCGTCAAGCCCAACGTCCGGGTCGCCGATGACCCGGACACTGAGGCCGACGACGAGGCGCTCGACCGGGCGCTCGAGGTCGTCGGCGAGCAGCTGCCGCCCGCGGGCAATTGAGCCGCTTCGTCGCCGTGGTCGGCCGCCGCGGCCGCTTCCTCGTCGCCGAGCCGCTTGTTCGAGCGCGGCGCCGGGCAGGTCGCGATCGGCGGCGGGGTCCGGGTGCGCGGCGGCGAGCTCGTCGCGGTCCAGACCCACGGCGCCCGGGCGAGCGTGATCGCCGAGCTCGGCGACCCAGGCGTCGCGCGCGACGTCGCCGCCGCCTTGATCTGGGAGCGCTTCGGTCAGCGCGGCTTCAGCGACCGGCTCGAGGACGAAGCCGCCGACGCCGCGGAGGATGCGCTCGCCGCCGATCTCGAACGGCGCGACCTGACCGCGCTCGACACCTTCACCGTCGACCCGGCGACCGCGCGCGACTTCGACGACGCGGTGTCGGCGTCCGAGGACGCCGACGGGATCAGGGTGTGGGTCCACATCGCCGACGTCGCCGCCCACGTGCGGCCCGGGTCCGGGCTCGATCGCGAGGCGGCGCGGCGCGGCAACAGCATCTACGTCCCGGGGACGGTCGAGCCCATGCTGCCGCTGCGCCTCTCCGCGGACGCCTGCAGCCTCGCCCCCGGCGTCGACCGGCTCGCGGTCACCACCGAGATCCTGATCGGCGCCGACGGCCGACCCCGCTCGGCGAGCTTTTACCGCAGCCGGGTGCGCTCCGACGAGCGCCTCTCCTATGACCAGCTGGACGAATACTTCGCCGGTCGCGCGGCCCCCTCGGAGCTGGTCTCGGGGCCGCTCGAGCTCGCGCGCCGCGCCGCGGCCATGCTGCGTGACGGCCGGCGCGGCTCGGCGCTCGAGATCTCGACCACGGAGCCCGAGTTCGAGTTCGACGCCGACGGTGCCGTCGTCGCCGCTCACTCGGTCGACCAGACCGAGGCCCACGGCCTGATCGAGCAGCTGATGATCTGCGCCAACGAGCGGGTCGCCGACCATTGCGAGCGGACCGGGGTCCCGACCGTCTATCGCGTCCACGAGCGGCCCGACCCGGAGCGGGTGGCGGCGCTGGTCGACAAGCTCGCCGCGCTCGAGATCCCGACTCCGCCGCTGCCGAGGGAGATCCCGTCGATCTCGCCGGCGCAGGCGGGCGAGTTGGTCGCCGAGGCGAGCCGCCTGGTGGCGGTCGAGGCCGAGCGCCGCGGCCACGGGCGAGCGGCGTATACATCACTTGTCTTGCGTTCCCTGAAGCCCGCCATGTACTCCGACGCCAACCTTGGCCACGCCGGCCTGGGCAGCCCCGCCTACGCCCACTTCACCTCCCCGATCCGCCGCTACGCCGATCTGGTCGCCCACCGGGCGCTCCTCTCGACGATCGGCGCCGGCGAGGTCGCGCCCGAGCGATCGCAGGCGCGCGACGCGGCGCTCGCGTGCTCGGAGCTCGAGCGCGAGGCGATGGTGGCCGAGCGCGACGCGGACAAGATCTGCTCCTCGTTCCTGCTCGAGCGTGAGCTGTTCGAGGCCGGTCCGAAGCACTCGTTCGAGGGCGAGGTCTCCGGGGTGATCGCGCCCGGGGCGTTCGTCCGCTTCGCCGGCCGGCTGGGCGACACCTACGAGGGCTTCCTGCCGGCGCGCCGGCTGCGCGGCGAGCGCTTCGAGCTCAACGAGACCGAGACGGCGATCGTCGGGCGGCGCAGCGGCCGCGCGATCCGTCTCGGCGATCCGGTGAGCGTCCGCGTCGACGCGGTCGATTCGGCGCGCGGGCGGGTCGACCTGGTCGCGGCCGGGGAGGCAGGTCGATGAGGCGGAGCCCGAGGCTTCGATGAGCAAGAAGCCGAAGCGAAAGGCAGCCTCGGGCGACGTCGCGACGAATCGCCGCGCGAGCCACAAGTACGAGTTCGTCGAGCGGTTCGAGGCCGGGGTCGAGCTCCAAGGCACCGAGGTCAAGTCGCTGCGTGCCGGCCAGAGCCAGATCGGCGACGCCTACGCGGTGATCGAGGACGGCGAGGTGTGGCTTCGAAATGCCCACATCCCGCCCTACGAGCAGGCGGCCGAGAACCACGATCCCGAGCGCCCGCGCAAGCTGTTGCTGCACCGCTACGAGATCGAGCGCCTGATCGGCCGGATGCAGCGCAAGGGCCTGACCCTGATCCCGACCCGGATCTACTTCAAGGGCGCGAGGGCGAAGGTCGAACTGGCCCTGGCGACCGGCAAGCAGCAACACGATCGCCGCCGCGAGATCCGCGACCGCGACGTGCAGCGCGACGTCGAGCGCGAGCTTCGCGACCGCCAGCGCTGAGCCGCGCGACCGATCCCCTGCAGGCGCAGGGGAATGTGGCCCGGAGGAGAAAAGCCTGGCGAGCAGCACAAGCTCGTGAGACGATCCACGCATGCGCTCTTTCAGGCTCGAACGCAAGAACAAGAAGGGCGAACAGGCCGCCGAGCAGCCCGCGCCGAGCGCGGAGCAGCCCGCCGACGCGCCCGAACCGGCCGCTGCTCCGCTGAGCCCCGAGCAACCCGGCGCGGGCCGAATCGGCGCCGCCGCTCGACCCGGGGGAGGCCGCGGCCGCACCGGGCACCGAGCCGGTCCCGGATCCCTCGCAACCGCCTGCGCCCGACTCTCCGGAGCCCGATTCCGGCGCGAGCGTGCCGCCGCCCTCGGTCGCGCCGCCCGGCGGGCCGGCTCCCGCACCCGCCGCACCCGCCGCGCCGCGCCGCGCCGGCGCCGGCCGCCGCCCCGCCGCCGAGCACGCGGGCGGAGAAGGCCGCCGCGAAGAAGGCCGAGCGCCAGCGAAAGCAGGAGGAGGTGCGCGCGCGCCGGCTCGCCCAGCGCCAGCAGCGCGACGCCGAGCGGGCGGCCAAGAAGGCCGCGAAGCGGGGGAAGGGTGGCGCGACCCCCGCGCCCCCGGCTCCCGACGCGCCCGCCGCGCGCCGCCGTCCAGCAGGCCGTCCCGGCCGCGGCAGCGCAGCCCGCGGCGAAGGAGTCGTTCTGGGCGCGGCGGCGGCGCGAGCGGGCCGAGAAGCTGAACGCGCGCAAGAACCAGCGCGCCCAGGCCAAGGAACAGCGCGTGGCGAAGGCAACCGCGCGCCGCCAGCAGCGCGCCGAGCAGCAGCGTGCGCGCGCCGAGGCCAAGAAGTCCCGAGGCGCCAAGGCGCCCGCCGCCCCTGCGCCCCAGCCCCCGTCGCCCACGCCCGGCGCCCCAGCCCCCGCGCCCGAGCAGGGCTCGGCGCCCTCCGGCGCGATCGCGGCGGCCGGTGTCGGAGCGCTGGCCGCCGGTGCGGCGGCCGTCGGCTCGGGGGATGGCGAGCAGGACACTCAGGCGATGGCCGCGCTGCCGCCCCCGGTGCGCAACCTGGCCGAGCAGCGGCCGGCGCCGGAGCCACCCCCGGCTGCGGAGCCCCCGGCGGAGCCGGAGTCGCCCCCGGAGCCTGAGGCGCCCGCGGAACCGGAACCTGCGGAGACGCCCGAGGCGCCCGCGGCGGCCGAGGCCGGGGCCCCCGACGAGCTCGCGATCCGCGAGGCGACCGAGCGCGAGGCGCTCGCCCGGCTGGCCGAGGCCGAGCGCCGCAGCGACGCCGAACGGACCAGATCAACCGACTCCGAGGCGCGGGCCGAGACCGAGCGCCGCGCCGAGGACGTCGAGCGGATGCAGCGCGAGGCCGAGGAGCGGATCGAGCGGGCGCGCCGCGAGGCCGAGGAGCGCGTGCGCGCCTCCGCCGAGGCGAGCCGCCGCGCGACCGAGGAGCGCCAGCGGGCGGAGGCCGAGCGCCACGAGCCCAAGCGCGAGGCGCTGCTCGCCGAGCTCACCCGTGCCGAGGACGAGCTCAAGAGCCACCGCGCCGAGGAGGAGGAGCTCGCTCGCGAGCTGGTCGACACCGAGGAGCGCCTCGCGGAGAATCAGCGCCGCACCGACGAAGCCCTGCGCCGCGCCGCCGAGCGGCTCCAGGAGGTCGAGAACCGCGCCGCCGAGGCCGAGGCCCGGGCCGCGCGCGCCGAGCAGCTCGCCACCGCCAAGGCGGAGGAGGTCGAGCGCACCGGGCGCCTGCGGGAGATGCTCGACCGGATCGCCGAGGCCGAGCGCCGCGCCAGTTCCGCCGAGCAGCGAGCCCGCGATGCGGTCGACCGGGTCGCCGAGCCGCTGCCCGAGGTGGACACCAGCGAGGTCTTCGAGGGTCCCGACGCCCCCGCTCACCCGGAGCCCGAGGCGGAGGTTCGCCCGCACGGCGACGCGCTGCTCGAAAAGGAGATGCCGCCCGCACCGGAGCAGACGCCTGAGTGGTTCTCGAGCTCACTCGAGCCCGAGCACGTCGCGGCGGACGCCCCCGAGCCCGCGCCGGGCGCCCTCCCCGGGCCCGTGAGGATCAACGCCGCGAGCTATGACCAGCTTCGCCAGCTCGGCCTCTCGGTCACTCAGACCGGCCGCGTGCTCGCGTTCCGCGAGCGGGTTGGCGGGTTCAACAGCCTCGACGACCTCGATCAGATCCCGGGCTTTTCGAGCGACTTCCTCGCCGAGCTGAAGACGAAGCTCGAGCTCTGAGCTCGCCGCTCAGGCGCCGTAGGACTCGAGCAGGTAGAGCCAGGCCTCGCTGCGGGTCGGGAACGCCGGCACCGCGTGAACGAGGCGCGAGATCGGCACCTCACCGGCGACCGCGATCGACGCGGCGTGCAGCGACTCGGCGATCTCGGGCCCGACGAAGGTCGCGCCGACGACGACCTCGCGCTCGGTGTCGACCACAAGCCTCGAGGTACCCGGCGCGTTGCGGCCGATGAAGCTGGCGCCGGCGTTGGCCGCGGTCTGGACGTCGACCGCTCGCGCCGCGATGCCGTGGTCGGTGGCCTGCTCGAGCGTCCAGCCGACCGCGGCGACCTGCGGCTCGGTGAACACGACCCGCGGCGAGCCCCGGGTGTCGGCGGAGGCGGTCACCTCCTTGCCGGCGATCCGGTCGACGCAGATGCGCGCCTGGTACTTCCCCATGTGGGTGAGCAGCGAGCGGCCGTTGACATCGCCGATCGCGTACAGCCAATCCGAGTCGCCGACCCGCATCGTGTCGTCGACCTCGATGTAACCGCCGCCGCCGACCCCGACCGACTCGAGCCCGAGCTCGGCGGTTCGCGGACGGCGCCCGACGGCGACCAGGAGCTCGTCGCCGCGCAGCTCCTCGCCACCCTCGAGGCGCAGCGAGACCTGGCCGGCCTCGCCTCTGGAGGCGCCGGTTGCCTTGACGCCGGTTCGCACCTCGACCCCGGCGGCCTCGAGCCCGGCGGTCACCTCGGCGCTCGCGAAGGGCTCCTCGCCGGCGAGCACGCGCTCGAGCGCCTCGACCAGGGTGACGCTGGCGCCGAGGCTGGCCCACGCCTGCGCCATCTCGACCCCGACGACGCCGCCCCCGAGGATCAGCAGCCGGCCGGGAACCTCGCTCGCCGTGGTCGCCTCGCGGTTCGTCCAGGGGCGAGCCTCCGCGAGGCCCTCGATCGGCGGGACCGCGGCGGTGGTGCCGGTCGCGATGATCACCGCCCTGGTGGCGGTGAGGCGATCGGCTCCGACGATCACCGTGCGCTCGCCATCGAGCGCGCCGCGGCCGCGGATCAGCTCGATCCCGCGCTGGTCGAGCCACGGGATCATGCCGCTGTCGTCGAGCTCGTGGATGACCTCGTCGCGGCGTGTCAGCACCCGACGGGGGTCGAGCTCGCCCCTGGGCAGCTCGGCGACGCCGGGCACGCGGGCGACCTCGGCGAGCAGCTCGCCGGGTCGCAGCAGCGCCTTCGACGGCATGCAGGCATAGAACGAGCACTCGCCGCCGATCAGCTCCTGCTCGACGATCGCCGTGCTCATGCCCGCGTCCGCAGCGCGGCCCGCCGCCACCTCGCCCGCCGGGCCCGCCCCGATCACGATCACCTCGAACTCGCGTTCCGCCATCTCGCCTCCAGTCTTTCGTATCGGGTACACCACCGAGGTGGCGCGCAAACGGGAACCGCTCTCCGAATACCGGGCCAAGCGCGACTTCGAGCGCACCTCGGAGCCGAGCGGCGAGCGGCGGCCGGCCGGCGCTGAGCCGCGCTTCGTGATCCAGGAACACCACGCCCGCCGCCTGCACTGGGACCTGAGGCTCGAGCGCGACGGCGTGCTCGTCTCGTGGGCGCTGCCGCGCGGGGTGCCGCGCGATCCCGATCGCAACCGGCTCGCCGTCCACACCGAGGACCATCCGCTCGAGTACATCGACTTCGCGGGCGAGATCCCGAAGGGCGAGTACGGCGGGGGCAGCATGGGGATCTGGGACCGCGGCACCTACGAGGCCGAGAAGTGGGAGCCGGGCAAGCTCGTCGTTCGCTTCGACGGCGAGCGCGTCAGCGGCCGCTACGCGCTCTTTCGCACCCGAGGCAAGGACTGGATGATCCACCGCATGGACCCGGCCGAGCCGGGCGAGCCACTGCCCGAGGCGCTGGCGCCCATGCTGGCCACGCCGGGCCGGATGCCGAGCGACGACGACCGCTGGGGGTTCGAGATCCGCTGGGCGGGCGAGCGGGTGATCGCCCTCTGCGACACCGGCCACCTGACCCTGCTGGATGCCGCCGGCGACGACCTGCGCCCGCGCCTGCCGGAGCTCGCCGCGATCACGCTCGGGCTCGGCGGTGAGCCGATCGCGCTCGACGGGGTCGTCGCGGTCCTCGGCGACGGCGCGGCCGGTTCAGCCGAGGCGCTCGAGCGCCGCCTCGCCGCGAGCTCCGACTCCGAGATCCGGCGCCGGCGCCGCGATACCCCGGCGACGCTGATCGCGTTCGATCTGCTGCACCAGGGGCGCGAGAGCCTGCTCGGGCTCACGTACCGCGAGCGACGCGAGCGGCTCGAGGCCCTGGAGCTCGACGGCGAGTCGTGGCGGACGCCGGCGTATCACCGCGGCGACGGCAACGCGCTGCGCGAGGCGGCCAAGCAGCAGGGCCTCGCGGGCGTGGTCGGCAAGCGTCTCGACTCGACCTACCGGCCCGGGGAGCAAACCCGCGACTGGCGCGAGATCCCCGTCAGACGTCGCTGATGGCCTTGTGCAGGAAGGTCTGGTCGACGCCGATCGCGAGCCCGACCACGAGCCCGAGGTAGACGAGCGCGACGATCGCCCGGGTCCGCGCCGGGATCGCGTGATAGGCGCGCGCCTCGGGGGTGTTGCGGGCCTTCCAGCGGTTGAAGAGCTCGAACCCGCCGAAGGCGAGGATCAGCAGCAGGATCGGGTTGAAGAAGGCGATCGTGAGCGCGATCAGCGCCGCGTAGCCGACCAGCCAGACCCAGGGGGAGAGCGCCGCCATCGCCCGGCCGCCGTCGAGCGGGAGGACCGGCAGCAGGTTGAAGAGGTTGAGGAAGAAGCCGACGTAGGCGAGCGCCTGCCAGAACTCGTTGCCGGTCGCCACCCAGATCCCGAGCGGGACCAGGGTCGCGAGCGTCCCGAGCACCGGGCCGGCGAGCCCGACCCGCGCCTCGGCGGCGGCGTCGTCGCCCATCGACTTCGCCGTGACCACCGCGCCCAGGAAGGGGATGAACATCGGCGCGGACGCCTGGATTCCCTCGCGGCGCAGCTGGATCACGTGCCCGATCTCGTGCAGGAAGAGCAGGGCGACGAACCCGACCGCGAACGACCAGCCCCAGATCAGCGCGTAGGCCGCGATCGAGACGAACATCGTCGCCGAGGTGGTCAGGACCTTCAGCTTCGGCAGCAGGAGCAGGACCGCCTTCAGCTTCGTCGCGATCAGCAGCGCGCCGGCGCCGATCGGTCCCAGCCAGCGCTTCAGCCGCTCGCCGAGCGCCTCGCGGCCCGAGCCCGGGTGAACGGGCTCGTACTCGGGCGCCGGGGGCGCCGGAGCGGGTTGCGTCCAGGGGCTGTTCGGAACCTCGCTCATCCCCACTGAGGATACGGAGCGGCCGCGCTCGGCCGGCGAAGGACAACGCCCGCCCGGCGCTTGCCGAGCGGGCGTTTGATGGAGGCGGCCGGAACTGCCCCGGCGTCCGCGGAACCTGTCTTGATGCGTCAACGAGCGTTCCCGAGGAGTCTGATCTCGGCGCCGGTTAGGTCAATCCTCGAGGTACGTCCCCGGCGCCCAACCCTCCTGTTGATTTCCCGGCTGGATCGAGGGTCCTACCCGACCGGTGAGCCCGCTGTTGAAGCCGCTGACCCGGAACGCGGGCTTTCCGGAGCGACTCCCTCAACTACCTAAGCAGCGAGGGCGAACTCGTGATTGGAGTCCGCATTTGATTGGTTCCCGGGAGAGTTTTACGAGGCCAACCCGGGATCCTCGACTCGCAACACCAAGACGATCGATTCCACGTCGAATCTGAATCGCCCCCGTACTTGCTGCCTCACAGGATAGCCCCGCGCGGGTTAGGGTCGGCGGCGCCTCGCGCCGGTGCGCAACGCGTGGCGCTTTGGGCTGGGTGGCGCGTGATTCGTGCGAGTTCGCGCCCGCGCGCCGGGCCTGTGCCGGGCCTGTGTGGGGTTATGGGTCACATGCGCCCAAAACCCCACACAGCCAGGGCTGGACAGCGGCGGCGTGCGACATCGGCGCGCTGGCCGTGGCGCTTCGGGCTGGGTGGGGTGTGATTCGTGACGGTGTCTGCCGACGCATGGCGCCGGAGCACACAGGAGGTGGTCGCCGCACCGGGCGTGCGCGGACGCCGCCCGCCGAGAGCGCTCAGGCGCGTGCCACCCCTACCCAGCCCCGCGCCGATCCTTGGCGCTCCGGACTACGCTCACGCCCGCAGGATCTCGGTCGCGGCGCGCTCGCCCGACTCGACCGCGCCCTCCAGGTAGCCCTGGTTGGCGGTCGCGGTGTGCTCACCGGCGAAGTGGACCGAGCCCTCGGGCTTGCCGGCGTAGCCGTAGTAGCGGGTGTACTGACCGGGGAGGAAGGCGGCGTAGGAGCCGCGGGCCCACGGGTCGGCTGCCCAGTGGTCGGTCCATGCCCGGCCGCTGAATCCCTGCGCGAGCCCGCCGAGCAGCATCCGGCCGCCCTGGTCGAGGCTGGCGAGGTTGCGGGCCACCTCGCGTGGCTCGGTCGGCGCGTGGGGGCCGGCCGCGGTCAGCCCGCGACCGCCCGAGCGCCCGCCGAAGTAGGTGGTCAGGATGCTGGCGCTCCCCGGCTCGCCGAGGGTGCTCTCCCAGGTGGTCAGAAACGGCGCATCGCTGTACATGTAGCTGCTCCAAGTCCCGTAGGCATGCGGGCGCTCGTCGAACTGCATCAGCACCTTGGCGTTCGTCCCCATCCCGAGCTCACGGATGCAGCGGCGCTTCTTGGCGCTCAGTCCGGCGCGCGACAGATCGACCTCGCGCAGGGTGGTGAAGGGGATCGCGAGCACGACCCGGTCGGCGACGACGTCGGAGGCGATGCCGCCGAAGCGCAGGCCGTAGCGGTCGTCGCCGCGCTTGAACAGGGCCTCGAGCGGCGTGCCCATGTTCACCGTGCCGTCCGGAAGCGAGGCGGCGAGCCCGGTGACGATCTGGTCGTTGCCGCCGCGCACGTGGTAGCGCTCGTCGGCGCCCGGGGTGCTCTCGGCGAACTCGTAGAAGAGGTTGACCGCGCTCAGCCGGCCGGCGTCCAGGCCGAACTCGCTCGCCATCTCGGCCCATACGTACTGGCCCCAGAGGCTGGAGCTGCCGCCCGGCAGGGCCTCGTCCAGCCAGTCCTTGACCGAGAGCTGATCGAAGGCGACCGCAGCGCGCGTATGGTGCGCCGCGGTGTAGTTGCCCACCCGTCGCGCCGCGCGCTCGATCCGGCGCTGAAAGAGGGCGCGCTGGGCGCGCAGGTCGGCGCGCTGCCGCAGGGCTCCGTTCAGCCAGAGGCGCGGGCTGCCAGGGTTCGGGATTGCGTAGAGATCGGTCAGCTCGAGCCCGAAGCGCGCCGCGAGCGCTCGCATCTTGCGGTGGCGCGAATCGATGAACTCGCCGCCATGCTCCGCGGTCTGGCCCTGCGCCCAGTCGCGCGAGGTCCAGCAACGGCCGCCGACTCGCTCCGGGTTGGCCTCGTAGACCGCGCTCGCGATCCCGCCCCGCGCCAGCCGGTCGGCGCAGCTCAGCCCGGCGAGACCGGCGCCGACGATCACCACCCGCGGCCCGTCCGCCGCGGCCGTGCCGCGACATCCGAACACGGTCGGTCCCAACGCCAGCGCCCCGGCGCCCACGGCGCCGCGCCGCAGAAGCTCACGCCGGGAGATCCCCTCACGTTGATTCATCGGGGCCACAATAGGCCCACGCCGACCCGCCGAAGGGAGACCGAGATGACGAGCACCAGCCAAGCGGACCGAGGCGCCACCTTCCGCGCCCTGCACGAGGGCGAGACCTTCGTGATCCCGAATCCATGGGATGCAGGGTCGGCGAAGGCGCTGGCCACCCTCGGCTTCCCGGCGCTGGCGACGACGAGCTCCGGATTCGCGTTCACGCTCGGCGTCGACGATGGCGGCGCGACGCTCGACCAGGTGGTCGAGCACGTGGAGGCGCTCGCATCGGCCACCGACCTGCCGCTCTCGGTCGACCTCGAGAACGGCTATGGCCGGGAACCTGCTGCCGCCGCCGAGGCGATCGCCCGGGTCGCCGCGGCAGGCGCGGTCGGCGGGTCGATCGAGGACTACGACCCCGACGAGGGGCTCTACGAGCCCGGCTTCGCCGCCGAGCGGGTTGCGGCGGCCGCCGAGCGCGCGCACGGGCTCGACTTCCCGTTCACGCTCACCGCGCGCGCCGAGAACCACATCCGCGGCAACCCGGACCTCGACGATACGATCGCCCGCCTGCAGGCCTACGAGGCGGCCGGCGCGGACGTTCTCTACGCGCCCGGGTTGCACACCGGCGAGCAGATCGCCGCCGTCTGCGAGGCCGTCGGCAAACCGGTCAACGTGCTCGGCCTGCCGAACCTGACCGTGGCCGAGATCAGCGGCGCCGGGGCCCGGCGGATCAGCGTCGGTGGCTCGCTCGCCTGGGTCGCGGTGGCCGCGATGGCGGAGGCGGCGACGGCGATTCGCGACCGCGGCGACCTCTCGGTGCTCGCTGTCGGCGTCAGCGCGAGCGACCTGCTCGGAGGCTGATCAGCGGGTCGGGAAGGCTGCCTTGAGCCGGCGGCGTCCGCGCAGCGCCCAGGTCGTGCTGAGGATCCGGGTGACCACCGGGCCGGCGGCGGGCGGCTTGTAGTCGAAGTCGATCGTGTAGTCGAGGTGCGCGCCGCCGTCGGTGGGGGTCAGCTCGAGCCGGCCGAGGTGGTTGTGGATGGGCGCGTCGTTGATCACCTGGTACTCGATCAGCCGCGGTCGCTCATGGGCGACGATCCGCTCCTCGAGCGCCGCCGAGCCGGGCGGGTTCATCCTGCGCACCATCCCCAGGCCCATCGGCTCGGCCGGGTCGGAGCCGGCCTCGAGCACCGCTGCCTTGCCCGGCCAGAGCTCGAAGAAGTGGTCGGTGAGGTACGTGAAGATCGCGTCCGGAGAGCCGCCGAGGTCGGCGGTCAGATGGACGCGGTTGCGGGCCGAGGCGGCCGAGTCACTCGCCATCGGCCCGCACCCTATGCGTTTTCAGACCATCTGACCGAGCTTGCGGATCTGAAAGGCGCGGACGACGTCGGTGACGCCCTGCATCAGCGCCCAGATCCCGGCGAAGACGAGCAGCACGTAGGCCTTCTCGATGAAGAACTGGCCGCCGGTCCAGAAGGCCAGGATGACCATGAGCACGCCGGCGAGCAGGCTCAGCCACCAGAGCTCGTTGATCTCGCGTGAGACGAACGCCTGGATGATCCAGAAGACGCCGACGATCAGGAACAGGAATCCGAGGATGTCCGCGAGCGCCGCGAACGTGTTCTCGGGGCTGATCAGCGAGATGATCCCGCTGATGATGAAGAGGGTTCCGAAGATCCCGTAGAGCCAGCGGCCCCGCTCGACCAGGCCCATGATCACGAACTGCTGCATGCCGGTCGCCAGGAACATCAGCCCGACCAGGATCCCGACCGTGTTGATCGACGCCTGGTCGAACTGCAGGATGACCACGCCGATCACCGCCCAGCCGATCCCGAAGACCAGCCACAGCCACCAGAGTCCGGAGATCTTCCTGACGACCTCCCGCGCCTCGGGATCCTCGATCGTCGCTTCCATCCCCATACCCCTTTCGTAGGCCTTTCGTAGGCTTTGCCGACCCTGGGAGTATCCGTCGATCGCCAGACGCAAGAAACAACGCCAGCGCGCCGAAGCGGCGCCGACCTTCGCCTACACCGACCCGGAGGGCAACGTGCTGACCCTGCGCGGCGAGCTCAGCGCCGGGACGATCCGCAAGCTGCGCGAGCCCGCGGGCAGCGCCGCGAGCTCGACCGAGGACCAGTGGCGTCGCCGGGCCGAGCTGTTGTTCGAGCGGCTCGCGGTCAACTGGGAGATCGCCGGGCTGCCGCTCGAGGACCAGAAGCTGCTGCTCGGCCGCTACCGGATGGCCGACGCCGAGACGCAGGCGTGGGTGCGGCGGACGATCGCCGAGCATCTCGAGCGCCACATCCCCGAGCTCGCAGGATGAGCCAGACCTTCACCGCGGAATGGGTCGCCGAGGCCGGCGGCCGGATCGCCGCGCACTTCGAGCGCGAGCTCGAGGCGATGGTCGCCGTCTCCTCGCCCTCGGGCGACGCCGCGGCGGCGGAGGAGCTCTGCTCGCTGGTCGCCGCGCTCGTCCCCGACCAGGCCGAGATCGAGCGCCCGCCGTGCTCGACGGCCGGCCATGCTCCGGACCTGCTGGCGACGATCCGGGGCACCGGCGATGGCAGGTTGCTGTTGCTCGGCCACCTGGACACCGTGATCGCCCACCCGGACCATCGCCCGATGGCGCGCGAGGACGGCAAGCTGATCGGGTCGGGCACGGTCGACATGAAGGGCGGGGTGGCGATCTCGCTCGGGGTGCTGCGCGAGCTGGCCCGGTTTCCCGAAGCGTTCGCGGAGCTCTGCCTGCTGACCGTGGTCGACGAGGAGTGGCGCACCGGTGGCTTCGCCCACGGGCCGCGGTTCGCGGGCTTCGACGCCTGCCTGTGCTTCGAGGCGGGGCAATTCGGGCCGGGTCACTGCGAGGCGGTCGTCGCGAAGCGCAAGGCGGCGGCGACGCTCAGGGTGATCGGCCACGGGGTCGCCGCGCACTCGGGCTCGTCGCCCGACAAGGGCCGCAACGCCCTGCTCGCGCTCGGTGAGGCCGCGCGCCGGATCGCCGCCCGCTCCGATCCCGAGGGGCCCGAGCGCCTGACCGCGATCCCGACCGTCCTGCACAGCGGCGACGCCTTCAACGTCGTCCCGGCGGCCGGCGAGCTGATCTGCGACCTGCGCGCCGAGCGCCTGGCGGCGTTCGAGCCCGTCCTCGATGCGGTTCCCGCCGAGATCGACGGCGTTCGCCTCGAGGCCGCGTTGGTGCGGCGCTGGCCCGGGATGGACAGCCGCGAGCTGGTCGCGGAGCGGCTGATCGACCACGCGGCGGCGCTGCTCGGCGCCCCGCTGGGGATCGGCGCGCGCGGGGGCGCGAGCGACGCGAGCCACCTCGCCGAGCACGTGCCGCTCACCCTCGACGGGCTCGGGCCGCGCGGCGGCCACGCCCATCACCCGGACGAGTTCGTCGCCTCGGACTCGGTTCGCCCGCGGGCCGAGGTCGCGCTCGCCGTTGCCGCGGCGGTGCTCGAACCGGCGTGAGCCGCCCGCATCGAAAGCGAGCCCTTGCTCGCACCCAATAGGGGCTTTCAACTCGCGACAACGAGCCAATGATCAACGTCGGTGGCTCAATACGCTGGTGGATGTGACCGTCGCCATCACCGTGCTCGGAGCGCTGCTGGTATTGGTGGCGCTCCGCGACGTGTTCGACACCCTGTTTCACCCGCATGGGCAGGGGGTCGTCAGCGAGAAGCTCATGCGCGCGGTCTGGCGGGTCACCAAGCGCCTCGCGCGCGGCAATCACCGGATGCTCTCGTTTGCGGGGCCGGTCGCGTTCATCACGGTGATTGGGACCTGGGGAGCGTTGGTCGTAATCGGTTTCGCGCTGATCATCTGGGCACACATGCCAGATGCGTTCGCGGTCACCACTCAGGGCAGCGCCGGGCAGGACAGCATCATCGACGCCGTCTATCTCTCGATGGTCGACTTGACGAGCCTCGGATACGGGGACATCGTGCCGACGACCGACCTCCTGCGACTCCTCGGGCCGCTCGAGACCGTGATCGGGCTCGGCCTGCTCACGGCGAGCATCTCCTGGCTTCTCCTCCTCTACAGGGTGCTCTCCGACTACCGCTCGCTCTCCCATGAGATCGCCCTTCTGATTGAGACAGAGGGCTCGAGCCAGACGGGTCTAGCCGAGATCGACCCGTCGGTGTCAGCGGGCGTATTGGCCGACCTGACCTCGAGGGTCGTTGCGATGCGCGATGACTTCGTCCACTCCCCGATCGCTTACTACTTTCACCCGCGCGACCCGCGGCACGCGCTCCCGGTTCTCCTGCCGGGCCTGATCGAGGTCGTTGAGAGCTGTTCGGCGCCGGATCGGGCGCCCGCGCTGGCGTTCCAAGCGAGGATGCTCGAGCGGGCGATCACGGACCTGCTCAGTACGATCGCCGAGGAGTTCCTCGGGAGCCCCGCGCAGGAGGCGCTCGCCGCTTACCGGCGAGACCACCTCTGGGCGTCGGGCTGAGCGCCCGCGGTGGCCAGGGGCACCAACGGCGGGGTCGCTCAGGCCCTGCCGGCCTCGAGCAGGCGCCTCAGAAACCTCTGGGTCTCCGGCTCCCTGGGCTCGCCGAGGACCTGATCCGGCGGGCCGATCTCGACCAGCTTGCCCTCGTGCAGAAAGCCGACCCGGTCGGCGACCTCGCGGGCGAAGCCCATCTCGTGGGTGGCGATCAGCATCGTCACGCCCTCGGACTTCAGCGCCCGGACCGTCTCCAGCACCTCGCCGACCAGCTCGGGGTCGAGCGCGGAGGTCACCTCGTCCAGCAGCATCGCGCGCGGCCGCGCCAGGAACGCCCGCGCGAGCGCCACCCGCTGCTGCTGGCCGCCCGAGAGCTCGTCGGGGCGGTCGTCCTCGCGCCCCTCGAGCCCGAGGCGGCTGAGCTGCGCGCGCGCCGCCTCCTCCGCCTCCCCGCGCGGCACGCCATGCCCCCTGTGGCTACCGAGCACCACGTTCTGGAGCACGGTCAGATGCGGGAACAGGTTGTAGGCCTGGAAGACGAGCCCGAGCCGCCGCCGGACGGAGACCGCGTCGACCGCGGGGTCGGTGATCACCTCGCCGTCGAGGAAGATGTCGCCGTCGTCGATCTCGATCAGCAGGTCGGCGCAGCGCAGCATCGTCGACTTGCCCGAGCCGGAGGCGCCGATCACCGCGACCGCCTCGTGCTCGTGGATCTCGAGGTCGATGCCGTGCAGCACCCGGCGCTCGCCGAACGCCTTGGTGACGCCGCGGAACTCGAGCACCGGCCCCGAGGCGTAGCCGAGGTGCGCCGCTGTTGCGGCGCCTGACTCCGCGGTCATGTCGCCGCCTCCGTGTAGCCCCAGCGGTCGAGCAGTCGCGCCAAGGGGATCGTCACGGCGAGGTAGAGCAGCGCCGCCGCCACCATCGGCGTGTAGTTGAAGTCGGTCGACGCGTCGATCTGCGCGACGCGGAACGCCTCGCCGGAGACCCCGATGATCGCGATCAGGGCGACGTCCTTCTGCAACGCGATGAAGTCGTTCAGCAGCGGGGGCCCGACCCGGCGGATCGCCTGGGGCAGGATCACGAAGCGCATCGCCTGGCGCTCGGTGAGCCCGATCGCGAGCGCACCGTCGCGCTGGCCCGGGTGCACCGAGCGCAGACCGGCGCGATACACCTCGCTCACGTAGGCGCCGTATGAGAGCGCCAGCGCGATCCCGCCGAGCACCACCGGCTCGGTCGGCAGGCCGCTGAGGTCGAGCGCCGGGATCCCGAAGCCGATCAGGTACACGAGCAGCACCGTGGGGATGCCGCGAAAGACGTCCGTGTAGACGGTCGCGAGCAACCGCACGGGAAACAGGGCCGGCGCCCCGGTGGTCCGGAGCAGCGCCACCACCAGGCCGAGGATCAGCACGACCACCTCGACGATGCAGAACACGCGCACGTCGAGCCAGAAGGCCTTGAGGATGTCCGGGAACGACTCCTTGAAGACCTCGCTGTTGAAGAAGGTGTCGCGGACGTCCGGCCACCCGGAGCTGGTCAGGGTCAAGACAGCGAGGCCGCCGATCACGACCACGCTCGAGATCGCGGCGATCGTGAACCCGCGGCGATCCTTCGCGCGTCGCGCCGCCTCCCGCTCGGCGCGGCGGTCCGCCATCGCTATCGCCCGGCCGCCGGTCCCGCTACTGCAGGACCGGGGCCTTGGTGACGTCGCTCATCCACTTCTTCTCGATCGCCGGCAGCTCGCCGGAGCTCTCCAGTTCGGCGATCGCCGCGTTGACGCAGTCGACCAGCGGCGAGTCCTTCTCCATCAGGACGCCCCAGGTGTCGCCACCGGGCGCCGCGAACTGGCCGATCGTCGTCGCCTCGGGCACCTGGGCCGCGGTCAGGTAGAAGGCGGTCGGGACGTCGACCACGACCGCGTCGACCTGGCCGTTCTTGAGCGCCGAGACGACGTCGTTGGAGTTGTCGAACACCTGCGGCTCGTTGGTCGGCTGGATCGTCGCGTTGACGGCCTCGAGGCTGGTGGTGCCGATCTGGACCCCGATGTTGGCGTCCGCCAGGTCGGCGAGCGAGGTCGCGGAGGCGAGGTCGGAGTCCTTGAGCACCACGACGGCCTGCTCGGCCTCGTAGTAGGGATCGGAGAAGTCGACCTGCTCCTCGCGCTTCGGCGTGATCGAGATCTGGTTGACGTCGAAGTCGAAGTCCTTCGGGCCCGGGGCAAACGACGCGTTGAACGGGACCACCGTCCATTTGACGTCGGCGGCGTCGAAGCCGAGCTTGTCGGCGATCGCGTAGGCCGTCGCGCTCTCGAAGCCCTGCCCGTTGGTCGGGTCGTCGTCCTCGAAGTAGGGCGGGTACGCCGGCTTGTCGGTGCCGACCGTCAGCGTGCCGGCGGTCTTCGTCTCCAGCGTGTCCGGGGTGCAGTCGCTGAGCGAGACCGTCTCGCCGCTGGTCGAGTCGCCGGAGGCGCTCGTCGAATCGTCGTCGGAGCCACAGCCCGCGGCGACGGCGAGCGCGGCGAGCGCGATGGCAAGGAGAAAAATGCGAATCTTCGACACGGTGGTCAACCTCTGCTCGGGGGCGTCAATGCGCGAAGATCCTACGCGCAATGGCCAAGTGGACGAGCGAAGAGATCCCGGACCTGACCCGGAGAGTCGTCGTCGTCACCGGCGCCAACAGCGGGCTCGGCCTCGTCAGCGCCCGTGAGCTGGCCCGCTCAGGGGCGCGCGTCGTGCTCGCCGTCCGCGACCTCGAGAAGGGCGAGTCGGCACGCACCCTGATCGCTGCGGCGGTCGCCGACGCCGACCTCGACCTGCGCTCGCTCGACCTCGCCAGCCTCGCCTCGGTGCGCGAGTTCGCCGCCGGCGTCGCCGCCGATCACGGCCGGGTCGACATCCTGCTCAACAACGCCGGCGTGATGATGCCGCCGCGCGGCGAGACCGCCGACGGCTTCGAGCGCCAGTTCGGCACGAACCATCTCGGCCACTTCGCGCTCACCGGGCTGCTGCTCGACGCGCTCGCCGCGTCCGGCTCAGGCCGGGTCGTCACCGTCACGAGCCTCGAGCACAGGCCGGGCAGGATCGACTTCGACGACCTGCAGTGGGAGCGCTCGTACTCGCCCCGGCCGGCCTACCAGCGGTCGAAGTTCGCCAACGCCGTCTTCGGGCTCGAGCTCGACCGCCGCCTGCGCGCCGCCGGCCTGCCCGTGATCAGCGTGATCGCCCATCCCGGCTACGCGGACACCAACCTCCAGAGCACCGGGCCGACCGGGCTGATGAAGGCCGTTCTCGCGGTCGGCAACCGCGTCTTCGCCCAGGACGCCGACCGCGGCGCGCTGCCCCAGCTTTACGCCGCGACCGCCGACGGCGTCGAGGGCGGCCGGTTCTACGGACCCGACGGCTTCCAGGAGTTTCGCGGCTCGCCGACCGAGGTCGAGCCGGTCGGCCGCGCCGAGGACGCCGACACGGGGCGCCGGCTGTGGGACGTGTCCGAGCAGCTCACCGGCGTGGCGTTCCTGTCCGAGCCCGTCGCGGCTTGAACGCCGCCGGCGACACCTACTCGGCGCTGGGCCAGGTCGGGCTGCCCGCCCCGGCGGCCGAGCTCGCGGGCCGCGAGTGGGACGCGATCGTGGTCGGTGCCGGGCACAACGGCCTCACCGCTGCGGCCTACCTGGCCCGGGCCGGCAGGCGGGTGCTGGTGTGCGAGCGGCGCGACCGGCTCGGCGGCGCGGCAACGCTCGAGCGGCCGTTCGCCGACCAGCGCTTCGTCGTCAGCCCGTGCGCGTACCTGGTCGGCCTGCTCGACGAGGTCGTGATCTCCGAGCTCGAGCTCGAGCGCCACGGGTATTCCGTCACCCCGGCCGACCCGAACCTCTGGTGCCCGTTCGACGACGGCAGCTCCTACGCGGGCTTCCTCGACGCGCAGCGCACCGAGGAGTACCTGCGAGCCCAGGGCTTCACCGACTCCGACATCGCCGGACTGGCCGAGTTCGGTGCCGTCTTCGATCGGATCCGCGACCTGTTGCGCGGCGGGGACGGCGGCGATACCTGGCGCTCGCCTGCTCCCGACCGCGAGCGGATCGAGCGGCTGCTCGGCGACGACGAGGAGTTGATCGACATCGTCTTCGAGGAGTCGATCGACTCGATGCTCGGGCGCTACGTGGACGACCAGCGGCTGCGCGACGCGATCGGCTGCCAGGGGACGATCGGGACGTTCGCCGGACCGAAGGACGCGGGCACGGCGGCGATCCGGCTCATGCACCGCCAGGGCAACCTGCTCGGCCTCGGGTCGGTGTGGGGCTACGTCGAGGGCGGCCTCGGCCGCGCCTCGTTCGCGATCGCCGATGCGGCGCTCGAGGCCGGCGCGACGCTGGCCGCCGGGCTCCCGGTGGCCGCGATCGTCCCGGGCGAGGGCGTCGAGCTCGAGTCGGGCGAGCGGATCACGGCGCCGATCGTGATCTGCAACGCGGATCCGAAGCGGCTGCTCGGCCTGCTCGACGCGGGCGGGGCGGAGCTGCCGGGCCACTACCGCGAGCGGCTCGAGGGCTGGGACGTGAGCTCGCCGGTGATGAAGCTCAACGTGGCCCTGAACCGGTTCCCGACCTTCCCGGCGGCGCCGGAGGGCTTGGTGCCCGAGCGCGCTCAGGTGACGATCACCGACGGGATCGACGCCGCCCAGCGGGCCGTCGAGTCGGCCCGGGCCGGGGTGCCGGCGATCGGCTTTTGCGAGCTCTACTTCCAGTCCGCCTACGACCGCACCGTGGTCCCCGACGACCGCGAGGTGATGAGCGTCTTCTGCCAGTTCGTCCCGTACGCGCTCGCCGAGGGGGACTGGGACTCGCGGCGCGATGAGATCGCCGCGATGGCGCTGGACACGATCGAGGCCCGGGCGCCTGACCTGCGCGACTGCATCGAGGAGCTCCAGGTGATGGGGCCGCCCGACATCGAGGAGCGGATCGGGCTGACCGGCGGCCACATCTTCCAGGGCCAGGCGCTACCGAGCCAGATGTGGGACCGTCGGCTCGAGGCGCGAACGCCGCTCGACGGCCTCTACCTGTGCGGCGCCGCCACGCATCCGGGCGGCTCGGTGATCGCGCTCAACGGTCGCATCGCCGCCGGCGAGGCGCTGGGGGCCGAGCCGGCCTAGCGACGCGCAGGTCGCGCAAGTCGTACTCACGGCGTGGCGCGGAGCCCGTGAGCTCTGCATCGACCGCGGCCCGGTCGGCGCCGTGCTGGTTGGCCGCTTCGCCGACCCGATCCCGCGCGTTCGTGTCCAGGGAGTGAGTTGCCTCCAAGGCGCTGGAGCGGATAGGGTCGCCCCAGGGGAGAAGCATTCGACCTCACATCCCACGCCCCAGGATCCTCACGCGGTCGGTTCGGGCCGGCTTGGTGGTTCTGAGCGCCGTGGCGTTGACGGGTGCGCTCGCGCCAAGCGCCCAGGCTGATGACGCATTCGCCCGAGTCTCGATGACCGACTCGGGGCTCTTCGTCGACATCCGACCATTTCGACAGTCAAAGTGGACATCAACACGGGCGAGCCAGGTCAATGGGCGGTCACCGTCACCAACCCCGACTGCACCGTCGTCTGCGCCGAGGGCGCCGACGCTGGCGAGGGCTGCAGTCGGAGCCTCACCTCAATTGCAATCCTCTGTGACAAGACCGCGTCGGGGGTAACCGTGGACATACTGGGGGGCGGCGACGATCTCGTCTTCCCCAGAATCGGAAGCCAGCGCGGGACCTTCCGACCTGGGTGGCGGCGACGACGACCTCGAGAACTCCGTCTCCGCGATCGGTGGCACCCCGGCGGCGACGGGAGCCTGGACGGTCGACGCCGGCAGCGGCAACGACAGGATCGTCGGCTCCTCGGGCGGCAACACGATCGACGCCGGCCCGGGCAACGACAACATCCGCGCCTTTCCGACCTTCACCACCATCATTGGAGCGGTGCTGGGACCAGACCGCGCTGAGCGCCGGCGACTCGATCGACGGCGATGACGGCAACGACACGATCGACCCGGGCAAGGGCTCAGACCAGGTGATCGGCGGCGAGGGCGACGACTACTTCAAGGCCGGCGACGAGTCGACGATCCCCGGCGACTTCGACTCCTATGACGGCGGCACCGGGATCGACACGATCGACTACTCCCAGCGGACCACCGACATCTTCTTCAACTCGGGCTCGGTCCAAAGCGGCTCGGTCGGCGCCAACCCCGACGAGCAGGACCGAGTCAGTGGCACCAACAACGTGATCTTGGGCTCGGGCAACGACACCGCCTTCAGCCTGCTCGAAAACCTCTCCAAGCGCCGCTATGAGGGCCGCGACGGCGACGACGTCTTAAACGGCCTCGACAGCCCCGACACCCTGATCGGCGGCAACGGGGCCGACAAGCTGAACGGCTTCAAGGGAAACGACACGATCAACGCCCGCTCAGACAGCTTCGCCGACAAGCTGACCAGCTGCGGCGCCGGCAGCGACGACTTCATCGAGATCGACCTCAAGGACCCGCTCCCGGTCGACTGGGCGGCAGGGGCCTGTGAGACCTTCCTCCAGGGCGCCGCCGCCGAGCCCGCCTTCGTGGCGATCCGCGCCGCCACCAGGACCGAGGACCACAACCTCAGGGTCAAGCTCAAGTGCCCGAAGCCGAACATGATCAAGTGCGCGGGCACCCTCAGCGTGCATCAGAAGTCGCGCCACTACTCGATCGGCGCCGGCAAGTCGGCGACGGTCGGGCTGGGCCGGGTCGGCGGGCGCAAGGTCGACCTGACCGCGACCGAGCCCGGCAGCTTCGGCCCCGAGACCGTGGTCCGGCTGGTGCGGGTCCGATAGGGGCTGGGCCCCGCGGCGACGGCTTGTCCGTGCGATTCCGAGAGCCCGCACCGAGGTTGCTGGGTCTCCGTTGCGGCCAATAACGCCCTCTCCAACCCGATCACCCCGGTGACCACAGGGATCGACAGCTGCTTCGGTCGTTCAGGGTCCATCGCACCCGGGACCCCCGTCCCGGGGCAACCTTAGCCCCGGTTCGCGCGCCCGGCAATTACGGTGCTCGCATGCGCCGCCTGTTCCCGCTGGTCGCCGCGGTGATCCTCGTCGACACGATGTTCTACGCGGCGATCACCCCGCTGCTTCCCGAGTACGCCGACGAGCACGGGCTGACGAAGACGGCGGCCGGGGTCCTGAGCGCCGCCTACGCCGCCGGGACCCTGATCGCGGCGATGCCCTCGGGCTTCCTCGCCGCCCGCATCGGATTTCGCTCGACGATGCTCGTCGGCCTGTTCCTGCTCGGCACCTCGAGCGTCGCGTTCGCGTTCGCGACCGACATCGTCGTCCTCGACCTCGCCCGCTTCGCCGAGGGCGTCGGCGGCGCCTGCGCCTGGACCGGCGGGCTCGCCTGGTTGCTGGCCGCCGCGCCGCTGGAGCGCCGCGGGGAGATGATCGGCGCGGCGCTGGCGGCGGCGATCTTCGGGATCTTGCTCGGCCCCGTGATCGGCGGGATCGCCACCGTGACCGGCCCCGAGGTCGTCTTCTGCGCGGTCGGCGTGATCGCCGCAGCCCTCGCGGCCTGGGTGCTCGCCACCCCGGCCATCCGGCCGACGGGGATCCCGAGCGTGCGCCGGGTGGCGGCGGCGATCATGGGCGCGCCGGTGCTGTTCGCGTTCTGGCTCGTCGTCCTGCCCTCGGTTCTCTCCGGGGCCTTTGACGTCCTGATCCCGCTGCGCATGGACTCCTTCGGCGCCTCCGGGATCGCGGTCGGCGCCGCCTTCTTCATCGCCGCGGCGATCGAGGCGTTCACCGCGCCCGCGATCGGCCGCGTCTCGGATCGCCGCGGGCGGATGACCCCGATCATCGCCGGCCTGGTCGCGGCGCCGATCGCGGCGCTGATCCTGCCGGTGCCCACGTCAACCGTCCTGCTCGCCGTCGCCCTGGTCGCCGTGGTGCTCGCGATGAGCCTGATCTGGACCCCGGCGATGGCGCTGCTCTCCGACAACGCCGAGGCCGCGGGGCTCGACCTCGCCTTCGCCAGCGCTCTGGTCAGCCTGGCCTGGGCGGGCGGGCAGGTGATCGGCGGCTCGGCGCTCGCCGGCCTCGCGGACGTGACCGCCGACGCCTGGGCGTACGGCCTGATCGCCGCCCTGTTCGCGCTCACCCTCGGCGCGGTCGCGCTCCGCCGGCGCGATCGGGTTGCGGTCGGGGCGCGCGGGTAGGCGCACCCTCGGATGGGCGCGCAGGGGTCCTGAAGCGCCCGCAGCCCGCGAGCGCCTAGCCTTCCGCGAATGCACCGGAAGGTCCTCGTGCCGGCGCTCCTCGCGCTGATCGCCCTGGGCGCGATCCCAGCCTCGGCTGCGGCGGCCAAGCACTTTCGCGCCTATGCCTCCTGCGGGGCGAAGGGCAAGCACGCGGACGCCTTCTGCTTCGAGGGCGACCACCCGGTGGCCGTCCTCCGCGCCTTCGGCAAGGCGAAGGTGCGCTACAAGCTCTGCTTTCGCAAGGCCGGCGACCGCCAGCGCTGTCGCGACCGCCACACCCGCAAGCCCGGACAGCTCTCGCGGACGAGGTTCGACGTCGACGGGGCCGGTAAGTACAAGCTCGCCTGGTTCGCCAACGGCCGCGCCGTCGACCGGGACAAGCTCGTCGTCCGCGAGCGCGCCGTGTTCGCGGTCGGCGACTCGCTCGGCGAGGGGACGAAGCCGTACCTGCCCGGCGCGCTGTCCGGCTGGAGGGTGAGCCAGTCGGTCTCGATCTCGCGCTTCCTGCCCGAGGGCGTCTCGATCGTCCGCGGGCGCGGCGGGCTGCCCGGCGCGGTCGTGTTCGCGCTCGGCACCAACGACGACCCCCACAACGTCAGCGGCTTTCGCAACGCGGTCGAGTCGGTGCTCTCGATCGCCGGGCGAACCCGCTGCGTGGTCGTCCCGAACATCGTCCGCCCGCCGGTCGGCGGCGCCAGCTACTCGGGCTTCAACAGCGCCCTGAACGAGGTCGCCAAGCACCACCAGAACCTGCGGGTCGTCGACTGGGCCGGGCTGGTCGCCTCCAACCGCGGCTGGCTCGCCGGCGACGGCGTCCACGTCAACGCCACCGGCTACCAGGCGCGCGCGCGGGCGATCGCCAAGCAGGTGGAGCGCTGCTGAGCCGATGGCCGCCGAGACGCTGCAGCTGACGGACTCCGAGTCCATCACCGTGGTCGAGTCGACCCCGGAGTCGCTGGTGGTCGAGGCCACGTACGGCCCGGGCGGCAGCCCGCCGCCCAAGCACCTGCACCCGTTCCAGGGCGAGGTCTTTCAGATCCTCGAGGGCACGCTGCGGTTCCGGCTCGGCTCGATCGAGCGCGACCTGGAGGTCGGCGAGGAGATCGAGATCCCGGCCGGCGTCGCGCATCAGGTCTTCAACCCGCACGACGAGCCGGCCCGGGTGAGCTGGCTCACCAGCCCGGCGGGGCGCACCGAGCAGTGGTTTCGCGCCGTCGACGCGCTCAATCGCGAGGCCGCCGGCAAGACCCCGAGCGTGCTCGCGTACGCGACCCTGCTCAGCGCCTACCGCGACAGCTTCCGGCTCGCCGTCGGCCCCGACCCGCTGGTCGGCCCGGTGATCGCCGCGCTCGGAGCGCTCGGGCGGCTGCGCGGACACCGCGCTGCATAGGCTGGCGCGGTGAAGTTCGCCGTCGGCTACTTCCCCACCGACGAGGGCATCGACCCGGTCACCCTGGCGCGGATGGTCGAGCAGCGGCCGTTCGAGTCGCTGTTCTTCACCGACCACACCCACATCCCGGCGTCGCGTGAGACCCCCTATCCGGCCGGCACCGAGCTACCGCGCGAGTACTCGCGCATCCATGACCCGTTCGTCGCCCTGATGGCGGCCGGGGCGGCCACCGAGCGGATCAAGCTCGGGACCGGGATCTGCGTGGTGGTGGAGCGTGACCCGATCGCGACGGCGAAGGCCGCGGCCAGCGTCGACCGCCTCACCGGCGGGCGATTGCTGTTCGGGGTCGGGGCGGGCTGGAACGAGGAGGAGATGCGAAACCACGGCACCGACCCGCGGCGGCGGTTCTCGATCCTGCGGGAGCGGGTCGAGGCGATCAAGGAGATCTGGGCCAACGACGAGGCGAGCTATCACGGCGAGCACGTCGATTTCGACCGGATCTGGTGCTGGCCGAAGCCGCTGACCGAGCCGCACCCGCCGATCATCGTCGGCGGCCACGGCAAGCGGGTGCTCGACCGGGTGCTCGCCTTCGGTGACGAGTGGATGCCGAACCGGATCGGCGACGACGCGAAGATCAGCGCCAGGATCGCCCGCCTGCGCGATGCCGGGGTCGACGCCGGCCGTGGGCCGATCCCGACGACGCTCGCCAACGCGCCCACCGACCCGCAGGTGCTCGACCTGTACGAGCGCAGCGGGGTGCACCGGGCGCTGTTCTGGGTCGCGCAGGGCGACGAGGCCGACCTCGAGCGCCGGCTCGACCGGCTCAGCGCGGCCGTCGAGGCCTACGAGACCGCCTGAGCGCGAGGCGCCGCCTGAGGCGCCGGTCGGAGCTCAGAGCTGAGTCGAATCGAACTCGAGCCCGAGCAGCGAGCGGCCGGTCAGCTCCCAGGTCGCCGGCCCGACCAGCATGTGCTGGGTGGCGGCGTGGATGTCGCGGAAGCGGCGCTCCAACGGCCCGGTCTCGTAGATCGCGCTGCCGCCGGCCAGCGACCAGGCGGCGTCGACGGCCGCCGCCGAGGACTCGATCGCGTTCGTGGCCGCGAGCCGCAGCCCGGCCCGCAGTTCGAGCGGGATCGCGCGCTCGGACCGCGCCGCGGCCCAGGCGCGCTCGACCGCGTCGTAGAGCAGCGCCCGCGCGGCGCGCACCGCCGCCTCGGCGCGGGCGATCCCGGACTGGGTCGAGGCTCGCTCGGCGAGCTTGCGGGTGCTCAGGGTGGGCGTCTTCGCGCCCGCGAGCGCACCGACGTCGTCGAGCGCGCCGCGCGCGATCCCGAGCCCGACCGCGGCGATCGCGCCGGCGAGCAGCCCGAACGGGGGGAAGGCGTAGAGCGGCCCGGGCTCGCGCGGGGCGCCGGTGAGCAGCGAGGCCGAGCGGGCGGCCGGGATCTCGGCGGCGTCGGCGACGACGTCATGGCTGCCGGTCGCCCGCAGCCCGGAGACCGACCACGTGTCGACGACCTCCACCTCCGACGCGGCCATCAGCGCCAGGCGGACGTCGGGGCGCCCGGACTCCAGCGTCCTCGGCTCACCGTCGTCATGGACGATGCAGCCCCCCATCACCCAGTCGCAGTGCTCGACGTTGCTGGCAAAGCGCCAGCGGCCCGAGATCGAGAGCAGCTCGCCGTTCGTGTCCGCGCGCCCGGACGGGGCGAAGACGCCGCCGACCACGCCCTCCGCATCGCCGTAGACCTCCGCCGCCGGCTCCGGCTCGAGGTACGCGGCCAGCATGCCGGCGGTCGCGCAGACGGCGACGCACCAGCCGGCGGCGCCGTCGCCGCGGGCGAGCACCTCGACCGACTCGAGTAGCTCCGCCGGAGGGGCCTCGCCGCCGCCGACCGACTCGGGCACGCAGAGCCGGTAGAGGCCCGCGTCCGCGATCGCCTCGGAGAGGTCGGGCTCGAGCGCCCGGCGCCGCTCGGAGGAGGGCGCCAGCTCAGCCGCCATCGGCGCCAGTTCGCGCGCGGCATCCACCGTCGCTCCCGCCATCGGCGGATCATCTCACGCCCGTAGTCAGCCGCATCGAAGTTGCGGCGGGACCCCTTGCTATCCGGACGACAGGGTGAGAGGCTGGCGCTCGCCGCGTGGCGCCCGTAGCGCTCCGGCCTGGCGAAGACGTCACCGACTGGGGGGTGCTCTGCGCTCGGCGCGAGAGAGCTCCCGGTGACGTCTTCGCCGAGGGGGTGTCTAGATCGACAGCCGCGTGCCGTCGGGTCCGAGGTTGTGGACCTCGGTGGCGCCGATCGCCGAGCTCTCGCCCCAGCTCTCGTGGATGTGGCCGCAGACCGCGAGGCGCGGCTGCTTGGCCTCGATCGCCTCGAGGATCGCGACGCTGCCCAGGTGGTCACCGGCGCTCGACGCGTCGACGTATCCCCGCGGCGGGGAGTGCACGATCAGCACCCCGCCGGCCGGCGCCGCCGCGAGCCGCTCCGAGGCTTCGGCGTCGGAGAGGTCGAAGCTCCAGTCCCAGGGGGTGACCGGGATCCCGGCGCCGAGCCCGAAGAACGCGACCCCGTCGATCTCGGTGCCCTCGCCGTGCAGGACGGTCGCCGACTCCCAGCCCGCCGCGGCCTCGCGCAGCGCGTCCTCGGTCTCGTTGTTGCCGGGGACGAGCAGCGTCGGTGCCTCGATCGCGGCGAGCGCGTCGATCGTCTCGCCGAGGCCCTCGTGGACGGAGGCGAAGTCGCCGGCGCCGATCACCACGTCGGCGTCGGCGCTCAGCTCGACCAGCCGCGCGGCCTGGTCGAGGTCGCGGTGCAGGTCGGAGAAGGCGAGGATTCGCATCGACGGCAACTTACCCGGAGGCGAGCCTTCTGGTCGTCGCGTCCCGACGCTCAGGATGACGAGGGCGGCTCGTGGCCGCGCTCGAGCTCGGCGCCCAGCTCGAGCGTCCGCGGGTCGAGCTCGGCATCGACGAGCTCGAAGCGGTGGCCGAGCTCGGCAACGATCGCCGCCTCGACCCCGTCGAGGGTCGTTCCCGGGACCTCGTCGGCGACGCTGCCGACCGTCTCGGGATCCCACTCGAGCTCGAGCGCCTCGTAGGCGGGCACGAGCGCCTCGCGCAGCAGCGGCGAGTTATCGACCACGAGCACGCCGCCGGCATGGGCGCCCCCTGCGATCAGCCGCTGCCCGATCCCGGCCAGCTTGGTCCGCCCGCGGGCGTTGACGCTCCACGCGCCACGGCAGTACTCGCCCGGAACCTCGCCGATTCGCGCGTCGACGCCGAGCGCTCGAAGCGCCTCGGTGACGATCGTCGCGATCGTCTCGAAGCGGTCATGGGTGCCCTTCACGGGCCGCTCGGCCGCGGTCGCCCAGGCGAAGGCGAGCGTGTGCTCGTGAAAGGCCGCGGCCCGCCCGCCGGCGAGCCGCACCACCGGCTCGAAGCCCGCCCGGCGCGCCGCCTCGACAGCGCGCTCGAACCCCGGCGCGGCGCGGTCCTGCTTCGAGAAGGCGAGCTCGCGGGCGGGGCGGTGGAGGCGGAAGGTCGGGGCGAGCTCCCCCGTCGCAACCCGGTTGAGGATCGCCTCGGAGATGCCGGTCCCGTAGGCGCCGCGCCCGGGGAAGCCCTGGCGTATCAGCCTGAGCAGGGGTTTTTCTTGAGTATGAGCGTTTGCTTGCAAGTGTGACCACCGTCACACACGAACTCTGATTCGCCTGTGAACCTGCCGCCTCACGGATTCAACCCCGGAGGCGGGCCTCCGCGCGAACGAGCGCGGCGGTCACTCGAATGTAACGCCGCCCCGGGGCCGCGAAGCCGCCCGGCCAACCACCCCGACCAGTTCGAGGCGAACCACGCCGACCGGGCGCACCGAACGGAGGTGACCTCGTGTCACGCAAGTCCAAGCTGCTTTCGATTGCCTGCGCGCTCGCGCTCGGCCTCGGCGCCACCACGGCCGCCCAGGCTGCGGCGCCCCAAATGCGCCTGCTCGACCGCCCCGCCGACAACTTCGACAGCTCAATCGAGAACCACAAGATCGTCAAGCGCTACGAGGCGCTCGGCGCCAAGGCGAAGCGTCTCGCCGTACGGGCGCCGAAGATCGCCAGCCAGCCCGACTACGGACTCGCCGGCGGCGTCTCGCAGTCGACGCTCGACGCGATCGCGTCCTGTGAGTCCGGCGGCGACCCGACGGCCGTCGACTCGTCGGGCACCTACTACGGGCTCTACCAGTTCGATACCGGCACCTGGGCCTCGGTCGGCGGCAAGGGCAGCCCGGCCGACGCGTCACCCGAGGAGCAGAGCTATCGCGCCTCGCTGCTGTACGCCCGCGCCGGCTCCAGCCCGTGGCCGGTCTGCGGCTAGGACGCGAGTAACGCCCGCGGCTCGCTTGGGTGGGCGTCCTCGTCTGCCGATGGGTGGGCGATGAACGGCAACGACTTCGTCCTCGTCCAGGGGCTGCGCGACACGCGCGGGGCCCTGGAGCGGTGGAACGCGAACCCGTGGCCGGTGCTGCGGGTCTGGGCCGGCGGCGCGCTCGTCGTCGCCTCGGCGCTGCTGTTCGCGGTCTGGGCGATCGCCTCGGTCTCGCCGGTCGATCTGACCGCGCTCGGCGTCCCGGGCCTCAACCAGGACCCCGAGGTCGTCGACATCGCCCACATCCTGTTTCGCAACTCGCTGGTGCTCGCGCTGCACGCGTTCGCCTGCGTCGCCGGGTTCATCGCCGGCAGCTCGCTCGCGCTGGGCGCTGACGAGCGCACCGGGCTCTCGAAGCTCGTCCACGAGAAGGCGCGCCCGATCGCCTTCGCCTGGGTCAGCCTGGTGACCTGCTTCTCGCTCGCCACCCAGGCCTATGCGCTCGGCCTCACCGGCGCCCAGCTGGCCTTCCAGCTCGGGATCTCCCCGGGCGTCCTGGTGATGACGATCCTCCCGCACGCGATCCCGGAGCTGGTCGCGCTGTTCTTGCCGCTCGCCGCGTGGGTGATCGCGAGCCGGCGCAACCAGTGGCACGACCTGCTGGCCGCCACCTTCGCGACCGTCGCGATCGCGATCCCGATCCTGGTCGCCTCGGCGACGTGGGAGATCTACGTCTGGCCCCACATCCTGGCCGCGGTCTCGCCCTACGCCTGACGGCGCCGGCGGCTCAGGCCGGCGTCGCCTCGGTCTCGCCGAGCAGGGCGCGCCTGAAGACGCGCTCCTCCTCGTCGAACAGAAAGCCCCACAGGTGGTTGCGCTCGAGCAGGGTGCGGCGCTTGGTCTCGAGAATCGACTGGCGCGGCAGCGCCGCGATCCGCTCGGCGAGGGCCACCGCGCGTTCGAGCGACGTCTCCCGACGTCACCTCGCGCACGATCCCGAGCCGCTGGGCCTCCGGCGCCTCGACCACGCGCCCCGTGAGGCAGAGCTCCTTGGCGACCGTGGCCGGCAGGACCGCGCGCGCCGCCGCGTAGCTCGGTGGGATCCCGCGCGGCAGCTCCGGGTAGCCGAAGGTCGCGGCTGGCCCCGCGATCCGCAGGTCGCACAGCAACGAGAGGGCGAAGCCGCCGGCGAGCGCCGGGCCATTGACGGCGGCGAGCACGGGGCGCGGGCAGTCGCCGACCGCCTGGAAGGCGACGGTGCTGGTCTCGACCAGGCGCTCGCGATGGGCGCGGTCGCCGCCGAACTCGCTCGTGTCCATCCCCGAGCAGAAGGCGCTGCCCGCGCCGGTGAGGACGATGCAGCCGACGTCGTCATCGTCCGAGAGGGCGGCGAACGCGTCGGCCAGCTCGCTGCGCAGCTCGATCGAGAGGGCGTTGCGCTTGTCCGGCCGCGACAGGGTGACGACAGCGACCTGATCGCGCCGATCAAGCTCGAGTTGACCGGAGTCCGACATCGCGGCCGATGCTATCCCTAGACCGGCTCGAGGTCGAGCGCGCCTCAGGCCGCCTTCCGGCGTTCGCCGGGGTCGGGGCGCCGGGGCGGCTTGGTGCGGGTGATCCTGATCTCGCCGACCAGCAGCTCGGGCGAGAACTCCGCAAGCATCGTCTCGAGGCAGCGCCGGCAACTGCACTCGGGCACCGCGAGGCCGGTGTCGGGACAGCGACGCTTCCCCGCACTCTCCAACTCCACGGCGCCCAGCCTAGGCCAGCCGTGAGTCGGAAAAACCCGTGCCGGAGCGCCCGCCCCGGCAACCCGGCCGGCGTGCGAGGATGGCGCGATGGCAGCGGCCGATGAGACGCCGGCGGAGGAGGTCGAGGCAGCCGGCCCCGGCGAGCTCGGGCGCTCGCCGGCCGATGCCACCGCGGCGGCGCGGATCGGCGCCCCGACCCGTGGCAACCGCCGGCTCGAGGCGCTGCTCGAGGGGCTCAACGCGGACCCCGAGGTGCGCGCCTGGTGGCACATGGCGCAGGTCCAGTCCGAGCGGCTCGGGATGTCGGACCACTCATGGGTCCATATGCGGGTGGTGCTCAACATCGCGCTGCGGTTGTTGCGGCTGCTGGACAAGGGCGGCGTGCAGCCGGCGATGGTCACCGATCACGCGATGCGCGAGCGCGACGCCGAGGTGGTGGTCGCGGCCGGGTCGCTGCTGCACGACGTCGGGATGTCGATTCACCGCGTCGACCACGAGGCGTTCAGCCTCTTTCTGGCCGAGCGCAAGCTGCGCGAGGTGCTCGCCGGTGTCTACAAGGACCCGGCCGAGCGGGCGGTGGTGATCGCCGAGTCGCTGCACGCGATCATCGGGCATCGCCGCCGCGGCGAGCCGTACACCGTCGAGGCCGGGGTGGTGCGAGTCGCCGACGCGCTGGACATGGCCCACGGGCGCACCCGGATCCCGGTCGAGGCGGGGCAGATGGGGATCCACTCGATCTCGGCCGCGGCGATCGACCGGGTCGAGATCTCAGCCGGGACCGAGCGCGCCGTCCGCATCGAGATCACGATGAACAACTCCGCCGGGATCTTCCAGGTCGACGACCTGCTCGCCACGAAGCTTCGCGGCACCCCGCTCGCCGATCACGTCGAGGTGGTCGCCGAGGTCGAGGGCGAGGCCGAGAAGCGCCTCCTCACCGAGTTTCGCATCGGCACCTGACGCGCGGGGCGCTCCACGACCCGCGACCGCCCGCCCACCTCCTCGCCGAGTTTCATCTCAACCACCTCTGGGGTGGTCAGGATGAAAGTCGGCGCGCGTGGGGGGCGGCTCAGACGCCCGTGCCCGCGGCGCCGCGGCCCTCGCCGGCGGCAAAGCGCGCCGCGCCCGCGGCACCGGTGATCACCGAGTCCCTTCCGAGCGCGGCCTCGAGCGCCAGTCCCTCGGCGAACGGGAGGCCGATGCCCTCCAGCGCGGCGCGGCGGTCGGAGAGCATCGTCGTCTGCGGGAACGCGGCCAGGCCCTCGGCGATCTCGAGCGCTCGCCCGAGGTGGGCACCCGGGGCGACGACCTCGGTCAGCAGCCCCCAGTCGAGCGCCTCGGCAGCCTCGATCACGCGGCCGGTGAGGATCATCTCCAGCGCCCGGCCCATGCCGACGATCCGCGGCAACCGCTGGGTGCCGCCGTCGATCAGCGGGACGCCGAAGCGGCGCTCGGTGAACCCCAGCCGAGCGTCCTCGGTCGCCACCCGCAGGTCGCACCAGAGCGCGAGCTCGAGGCCACCCGCGAGCGCCCAGCCCGAGATCGCCGCGATCGTCGGCTTCGACGCCTGCAGGCGGGTGAACCCGAGCGGCCCGTCGGGGCGCTGATCGAGCCACGCGGCGATGGCCGCCTCGCGCTCCTGCGGCGAGGCGCCCTCGGGGTGGTCGCCGAGGAACGCCTCGGCGCGCTCGGCGAACGCCTTCAGGTCGGCGCCCGCGCAAAACGCCTCGGGGCCCTCGCCGGTGAGCACCAGGGCCCGGGCGCCGTCGTCGGCCTCGAAGCGGTGAAAGCCGTCGAGCAGCTCCCCGGCGGTCTCGTCGTCGACCGCGTTGCGCCGCTCGGGCCGCGTGATCGTCAGCACCGCCGCGGCCCCGACGCGCTCGTAGCTCACCTTGCTCATGCGGAGGACACTATGCAACGGCTGCTCGAGTGGGGGCGTGTGTGCATTCAGCACGGCGCCGCCGGCAGCGCGCCGCTTACGGGCGCCGCAGGCGCTCGAGCTCTTCGCGGGCGCGCTCCTTGCGGCTGTCGAGCCGCATCTGGATCAGCGAGGCGACGATCACGAAGATCGTGAAGAACGCCATCGCGCCGAAGGCGAAGAAGGTGACGACCTTGTCGTCGGTCCGCCCGTAGAGCCCGACCCCGTCGGCGGCCATCGCGGCGGGCGCCCCGAGCAGCAGGCAGCCGATCACGGCGACGGCCAGGACGAGCGTGCGGCGGGCGCGGTTCACGGCCGCGAACTCTACCGTCCCGGCACCCCCGCGCGACCCCAGGACTAAGCTCCCGCGCCGATGTCCTTCCTGGAAGCGATCGTGCTCGGCGTGATCGAGGGCGTGACGGAGTTCCTGCCGATCTCGAGCACCGGCCACCTGACCGTGGCCGAGAAGCTGATGGGCTTCAACATCGACGACGCCGACGTGACGGCGTTCACGGCGATCATCCAGATCGGGGCCGTGGCGGCCGTCGTCATCTACTTCTGGGAGGACATCTGGGGCATCCTGACCGGCCTCGCTGCCGGCCTGGTCGACCCCCGCAAGCGCGCCGAGCGCGAGTTCCGCTACGGGCTCGCGGTCGCGATCGGCTCGATCCCGATCGGGATCGTGGCGCTGGTCTTCAGGCACCAGATCGAGGGCGACATCCGCAGCCTGTGGGTGGTCGGGACGGCCCTGATCCTGTGGAGCTTCGTCATGTACGCAGCCGACCAGTCGGCGACCCAGTCGCCGCCACGAGAACGAGTTCGACACCCGCGACGGCCTGGTCATGGGGCTGACCCAGTGCATCGCCCTGATCCCCGGCGTCTCACGCTCCGGCGCCACGATCGCCGCCGGCCTATTCCGTGACCTCGACCGGACCACGGTGACCAGGATGTCGTTCTTCCTCGCGATCCCGGCGCTGACCGCGGCCGGGCGTGCTCGAG
This sequence comes from uncultured Solirubrobacterales bacterium, assembly GCA_963781265.1. GTDB lineage: Bacteria > Actinomycetota > Thermoleophilia > Solirubrobacterales > 70-9 > WHSW01. Next base: position 174,019 of record CAWAFH010000014.1, on the reverse strand, counting down.
GCGGTGACCAAGGCCTCCGATATCTCGGCCGGGGTCGGATGGGGCCCGACGCTGGTCGCGACCGCGGTGAGCTTCGTCGTCGCCTATGCGGCGGTCGCTTGGCTGTTGCGCTACGTCGCCGGCCACAACTTCTCGATCTTCATCATCTACCGGATCGCGCTCGGAGTCCTCGTCCTCGGGCTGGTCGCGACCGGGGTCACCAGCGCGACCTAGCGTTCGTCGACCCGTTCCGGGCTGAGCCGGTATCCGATTCCGAAGTGGGTGTGGATGTAGCGCCACCCAGGCGCGACGTCTCGGAGCTTCGCCCGCACCTTGCGCACGAGCACGTCGACGGAGCGATCGCGCCTCGGCATCGCTCCACCCCAGACCTGTTCGTAGATCTCCGGGCCGCTGGACGACGATGTCGACCCGCCCGGCGAGGACGAAGAAGAGCTCGAACTCGCGCACCGTGAGGTTGGCTCGGCGGCCGTCGACGAGCAGCTGCAGCTCCGCCGGCCTGATCTCCAGGTTGGCGAGGCGCCGCGGCGGCCCGGCGGCCGCGAAGCTCACCGATCGCGTCGGCCGGGGGCTCGTCTGCGCCGCTCGCGTCGCCACGCGGGATCATCGGCGCTCGGCATGGCCATTCGGGTGAACGCGTGGTGTCGAACTGGAGAAGATCTTGTTAAGCCCGTGGTCGAAAGAAAGCGCGCGGCTCGGGGCAGGGAGGAGCCGCGCGCTACGCGAGAGAGAGAGGATCTCGCGGATCGGAGTCTCGGGCCCGAGGCGTCGCCGGGCGTGAAAAAAGTGAGAATTTGCATGTGAAAGTCCCGTTAACGCTCGCCACGGCCGATCGGCGGTGGCTACGATTCGCTCGACTCGAGAGAGGGCCGGCTCACGGCCACCGCGCCTCGGAGGCGCAGGGGAACTCGGACAATCGATGAACGCTCAGCATGGGATAGCCCGCATCGCCGTTATCGACAACGACAGCGGCTTTCTCCGCGTGCTCACGCGCCGCTTCGACGCGGCCGGCTGGGAATACCGGGTCCACTCCTCGAGCGTCCCGCCCGAGGAGTTGGTCGCGATGAAGCTGAACGCGCTGATCCTCGATCCGTCGGTGATCGGGCCGCTCGGCTGGGAGTTCTTGGAGCGCGTCTGCGGGATGCTTCCGGATCTCGGAGTGGTCGTCTGCACGCAGGGCTCCACGGTCGCCCAGCGCGTCCGCGGTCTGCGCCTCGGCGCCGACGACTGGATCGCCAAGCCCGCCCACCCCGAGGAGGTGATGGCGCGGGTCGAGGCGGTGATCCGCCGCCGCCGCCGCAGCCGCACCCGCGAGGAGCAGGGCCCGGTGGTCGCCGGCGAGATCGAGATCCGCGCCGATCAGTTCCAGGCCTTCGTCTCCGGCGTCAGCCTCGAGCTGACGAGGCGCGAGTTCGAGCTCGTCCAGGTGCTGGCCGAGGCTTCGGGGCGGGTGATCGAGCGCGAGGAGATCTACCAGCGCGTCTGGGGCTACGCGATGGCCCACGGCGACCGCTCGGTCGACGTCTTCGTCCGCAAGCTGCGCGCCAAGCTCCACAAGCTGTCGCCCGAGTGGGAATACATCCACACCCACTTCGGGGTCGGATATCGGTTCGAGCCCGAGTCGCTGACCGGCGCCACGGCGCCGATCGCGCCCGCGACCGAGACCGACGATCAGCTCGCCGAGCCGCTCGCCGAGCCGCGCATCGCCCAGCTCGGCTAGCGCCCAGCCGTCCTCCGCCGCCCCGGCCGGGCTTGTTTTCGGCCTCTTCACATCTTTTTCACCACCGGAGGCCCCCGGGCCAACAAGCTTCGCTCCGATGCTCAGAGAAATCGAACCAATGCAAGGAGACAAACGAAGTGACCTCTAAGAACTGGCTGCTCGCCGTCGGCAGCAGCGCTGTGCTCGCCGTCGGCGTCGCAGCATGCGGCTCGGACGACAGTGGAGGCGACACCAGCAGCGGAGGCGACACCGCCAGCGGGCTCTCGGGGAAGATCACCATCGACGGCTCGTCGACAGTGCAACCCTTCGCCGAGGCCGCCGCCGAGCTCTTCAACCAGGACAACCCTGATGTCGAAATCACGGTCGGCGCCGCCGGGACCAGCGGCGGGTTCGAGAAGTTCTGCGCGGGCGAGACCGACATCTCCGACGCCTCCCGGCCGATCGAGCCCGAGGAGGTCGACGCCTGCAAGCAGGGCGGCGTCTCCTACTCCGATTTCCAGGTCGCCAACGATGGCATCGCCATCGTCACCAACCCCGCCCTGGAGATCAGCTGTCTGACCACCGACCAGCTCGCGAAGCTGTGGACCGATGACTCCGTCACCAACTACAGCCAGCTCGGTAACGACGCCGATACCGGCGACCCGCTGCCGGACGCCGAGGTCAGCCTCTACGGGCCGGGCACCGACTCGGGCACGTTCGACTACTTCACCGACGCGATCAACGGTGAGGAGGACCTGAGCCGCAAGGACTACCAGCCGTCCGAGGACGACAACGTGCTCGTCCAGGGCGTCGAGGGCGATGAGAACGGCCTCGGGTACTTCGGTTTCTCGTACTACGAGCAGAGCCAGGACCAGCTCAACCTGGTCTCCGTGGATGACGGCAACGGCTGCGTCGCTCCCAGCTCCGAGACGATCCAGGACGGGTCGTACTCGCCGCTCTCGCGGCCGCTGTTCATGTATCCGTCGACCGACGCCCTCCAGCGCTCGGAGGTCTCCGCGTTCGTGCAGTACGTCGGCGACAACTACAACCAGATCGCTGAGTCCGCGCTGATCGTCCCCATGGACGACCAGCAGGCGGCCAAGGCGCAGGCGGCCGTGGCGAAGGCTGTCGGCTAGCACCCCTCGAGGGTTGCCGGCGGACAAACGAGTACACGGTGGAAGCCGGGACTCAAACGGCAGGTGGGACGCCGGGGGCTGGAGCCCTCGGCGTCCGCCGTCGCCGGTGGGGAGAAGAGGCGATTCGCGCTGCGCTCTTCCTCGCGGCAGCGATCTCGGTCCTGACGACGATCCTGATCGTCGTCGCGCTGCTCAAGGAGTCGATCCCGTTCTTCAAGGACGTCGGGGCGGACTTCTTCACCCAGAAGGAATGGTCGCCGCTGTTCCAAGACCCCGAGTTCGGCGTCCGCCCGCTCCTCGTCGGCACCTTCCTCGTCACCGGGATCGCGATCCTGGTCGCGATCCCGGTCGGGCTCGGATCGGCGATCTTCCTCTCCGAGTACGCGAGCCCGCGAACGCGCCGGATCGTGAAGCCGATTCTCGAGGTCCTGGTCGGGGTGCCGACGATCGTCTTCGGCTACTTCGCGCTCACCTTCATCACCCCGACCATCCTCCAGGACCTCCTCAACGCTGACGTTCAGGTGTTCAACGCGCTCTCGGCCGGCCTGATCATGGGGTTCATGATCGTTCCGACGATCGCGTCGATCTCCGAGGACGCGATGTCAGCGGTGCCTCAGGGGCTGCGTGAGGGCGCCTATGGGATGGGGGCGACCAAACGCCAGGTCTCGACGAGGGTCGTCTTTCCGGCGGCGATCTCGGGTGTGGTCGCCTCCATCGTGCTCGGAATCTCGCGTGGCGTCGGCGAGACGATGATCGTCCTGATCGCCGCCGGGCTGGCACCAAGCTCGAGTCTCAACCCCCTCGAACCTCACGCCACGGTCACCGCGTTCATGGGTGCGACCGCCAAGGGCGACAACCCGGCGGGCACGATCGGCTACCAGTCGATCTTCGCCCTTGGTCTGACGCTGTTCGTGCTCACGCTGCTGATGAACATGGTCGCGATCCGGTTCGTGCGCAAGTACCGGGAGGTCTACGAATGAGCGCGTCCGATGCGGCGGTCGCCGGTGCGGTGCGGACGCGATTCGAATCCGGTCGCTCGACCCGGCTCTGGGAGTTCGCCTTCAAGATGTGCCTGGCAGCCTGCATCGTCGCTTGCTTGGTGGTGCTCGTGGTCCTCCTCGTCCAGGTGTTCAAGGAGGGCGCCGGCTCGCTGAGCCTCGACTTCCTGACCGCGACGCCCTCCCGGATCGACCCGGCGAGCTCGGGGATCGGCCCCGCCCTCGTTGGGACCTTCTGGCTGATGGTGGTGTGCGCCGCGTTCATCATCCCGGTCGGGGTAGCGACCGCGATCTATCTCGAGGAGTACGCCGACGGCGAGCGCTGGTTCAACCGTTTCATCGAGGTCAACATCCAGAACCTGGCTGCGGTGCCGTCGATCGTCTACGGCGTCCTGGGGCTCGCCTTCTTGGTCCGCGGGCCGCTGTCGCTCGGGCACGTGCTGCTCGCCGGCGGCCTGACCCTCGGGTTGCTCGTCCTGCCGGTCCTGATCGTCGCCGGGCGCGAGGCGATCCGCGCCGTTCCCCCGTCGATTAGCGAGGGCTCCATGGCGCTCGGTGCAACCAAGTGGCAGACGATCTGGAAGCAGGTCCTGCCGGCCGCGCTCCCCGGCATCGCGACCGGGGCGATCCTCTCGCTCTCGCGCGCGATCGGCGAGACGGCTCCGCTGATCGTGATCGGCGCCGCGGCCTTCGCGACCGCGGCCCCGAGCGGCCTGCTGAGCGACGTCACGGCGCTTCCGATTCAGATCTTCAGCTGGATCTCCGATCCGCAGGAGGAGTACAAGTCGCTGGCGGCGGCGGGGATCCTCGTCCTGATGGTGATCCTGCTCGCGATGAACGCGGTCGCGATCTGGCTGCGCAACAAGTACGAGAAGAAGTGGTAGGTGATTAGCTTGGAAGGCAGAGTTGTGACCGATCCAGAGAAGGCAGAGGACGCGCGAACGATCCCGGGGGTCAACCTCGCCGGAACGGTCGCCGAGACCCACGACGGGGCTACCGGAAAGGCGGCGTTCGCATCGCGCGAAAAGGTGTTCGACCTCGACGCGGTGACGGTGTCCTACGGCGGCGAGCCGGCGGTCTCAGATGTCTCGATGCCGATGTACAAGAACGCGATCACGGCCCTGATCGGGCCCTCGGGATGCGGCAAGTCGACCCTGATCCGGTGCCTCAACCGGATGAACGACCTGATCCCCTCTGCCTCGGTCGACGGCCGCGTCCTCTACCACGGCCAGGACATCTACGCGCCCGAGGTGGACGCGGTCGAGGTCCGGAAGCGGATCGGGATGGTGTTCCAGAAGCCGAACCCGTTCCCGAAATCGATCTACGACAACATCGCCTTCGGCCCCCGGATCCTCGGTATGGACGGGAGCATGGACGAGATCGTGGAGACGGCGCTTCGCGGCGCTGCGGTCTGGGACGAAGTGAAGGATCGTCTCGACACCAACGCCTTCGGGATGTCCGGAGGACAGCAACAGCGCCTCTGCATCGCGCGGTGCCTGGCGGTCGAGCCGGATGTGATCCTGATGGACGAGCCGTGCTCGGCGCTCGACCCGATCTCGACCGGCAAGATCGAGGACCTGATGCTGGAGCTGAAGGAGCGCTACTCGATCGTCATCGTGACCCACAACATGCAGCAGGCGGCCAGGGTGTCGGACATGACGGCGTTCTTGATCGTGAAGTTGGACGCGGATGAAAAGCACCGCCAAGGACGCTTGGTCGAGTACGACGTGACCGAGAAGATCTTCACGAATCCGGGCGACCCGCGCACAGAGGACTATGTGACCGGGAAGGTCGGCTGATGCCAGACGGCGTCCGTCACCAATATCAGGAGCAGCTCGAGGCGCTCGAGCGCCACGCGCTCGAGGGCATCGACATGGTCGTGGCGCAGCTCGAGCGCGCCTACGAGGCCGTCGAGCACCGCGATTCCGAGCTTGCCGAGCTGATCATCGCGAACGACGACGTCGTCGATGGGCGCTACCTGGAGATCCATCAGTCGATCCTCACCCTGCTCGCGACCCAGGCGCCCGTGGCGACCGACCTGCGCTTGATCGCCGCGCTCCTTCACCTCATGAAGGCGGTCGAGCGGATGGGCGACCAGTGCGTGAACATCGCGAAGCTGATCCCCATCGCCGGGCATGAACCGCCCGCCGACGAGCGGATCGTCAAGGACATCCAGACAATGTCGCGGCAGGTAAAGACCCAGCTCGTGCAGTGCAAACGCGCTTTCGCGGAGCGGAATGTCGAGATGGCTCGCGACCTGGTCGGCCAGGACGATCTGGTCGACAACCTCAACAAGGAGATCTTCAGGATTGCGCTCGAGATCGGCGATGACCACGACCGCCGCGAGTGGGCGATGACGATGATCCTGGTCGCCCGGGCGATCGAACGGATTGGCGACAACACGGTCGACATCGGGGAGCAGGTCGCGTTCGTGGTGACCGGGCTGTTCCGCGAGTTTCAGGACGCATCGCACCCGGGTGTCCCGGTGCCCCGCTAGCGGGCGCGGCGCCGGGTCGGGTGATGCAGCTGAGCCGCTCCAGCCGCGCAGCATTGCGTCGGCACGGCACCTTCGGAAAGACCGTCGCGGACGACGAGATCCTCGACCGACTCGCCGATGCCGGCGACAACGTCAAGGTCGCCGCCGAGCTGATCGCCGAGCTGTTTCGCACCTGGCCCGACGATTCGTCCGCGCTGCTCGCCCGGATCACCGACTGCGAGCACGTCGGCGACGAGCTCACCCACAAGATCCTCCACGCCCTGCACCGTCGCAAGGCGAGCACCTTCGACCGCGGCCAGGTGTATCGCCTGACCGGGGCGATCGACGATGTCGTTGACGACATCGACGAGGCCGCCCAGGAGATCGCGATCTACCGGATCGAGGCGCCGATGGAGCAGGCGGAGGCGCTGGCCAGCGTGCTTCGCGACGCCGGCCGCGAGCTGTCGCGGGCACTGCACTCGCTGCGCGACCTGGATCGGCTCGAGCCCCACCTGATGGAGATTCGGCGGCTCGAGAAGGAGGGCGACCGGATCCACCGGACCGCGATCGCGTCGCTGTTCGACGGCGGCATCGATCCGCTGCTGACGATCCGCTGGAAGGACGTCCTCGGGGCGCTCGAGGAGGCGATCGACCGCGCCTGCAACGCCGCCGACATCCTCGGCGGGATCATCGCTGCGGGGGAGTGAGTTCAGCCGAGCATCCGGCTGACCGTCTGGTGCAACTCCGCAGGCCGGGGCCGGAACGGCGGATGGACCTCGAGCACCATCGGCGCCCGATGGCCGGCGAGCGTCGTGGCGAGCCGCCGCCACGGCAGCGTCCCCCGACCGGGCGGAAGGTGGAGGTCGAGGCGCAGCGGATCGACCCCGCGCTCGTCACCGCCGCTGCGCCTGCGGGCGCCGAGGTTGTCGTGCAGGTGAAAGACCCCGACCTGGTCGAGCGCCGGCTCGCAGAGCAGGTCGACCCTCGTGTTGCGCAGGTCGGCCGTGATATGCGCGTGACCGAGGTCGAGGCAGATGCAGACCGCGGGGGAGGCGATCCGTCGCATCAGGCCGCGCAGGAGCAGCGGGTTCGCAGAGAGCGTCTCGCGACCCGGAAACAACGGCGCGAGGTTCTCGATCGCGATCTTGACGTCGAGGCGCTCGGCGACCCTGGCGTGGCGTGAGAGCGAGCGGGCCTCCGCGGTCAGGGCGCGCTCCGACGCCCGACCGTCGGGCAGCGCGAGCGCGTGGTAGATGACCGCGGCGGCGCTGATCTCGGCCGCGTATGAGAGCAGGCCCTCGAAGGCGCGATCCCCCTCGCGGCTACCGGCGCGCAGCCCCGGCGGCGCGTGCAGGACGGCCTTCAGGGCGGTCGGGGCGAGCGCCCGCGCCGCGGCGACCGCGTGCTCGGTCGTCAGGCGGGCGACGCTGAGGACCGAGGCGGGCGGCGAGTGCAGCTGCACCCAGTCGAAGCCGGCGGCCTCGTAGGACTTCAGCAGCGGCGCGGTGGCCCACCACTCGTTCGGGACGCTGAGCCCGAGCCGGCCGGCCAGCCGGCCGCGCGCGTCCGCAGCATCGGCTCCGGTTCCCGCCCTGCTCGATCGCTGCTCGACCGCCATCGTCGAGATGAGATTCGTCGTCGTTTCCGCAATCTCCGTGAAACGAACGTGAACGGGATGTGAACAACTGGTGATCGAGCCCCGAACGCGGGAGGCCTCATCCGCGATCTCTGCCATCATCGAAATCGTGCTCTGCGCGGCGGTAGATATCGGGTCGAACACGACCCGCGTCCTGGTCGCGGAGCCGCAGGAGGGCCAGCTGCGCAAGGTGATGGAGCAGCGCGCGTACACCCGCTTCGACAAGGACTCGAAGCGCAAGGGAAAGATCACCGACGAGAAGATCGACGAGCTCGCCGAGGTCGTCACCACCCAGGTGAGGCTCGCCGAGGAGCTCGGCGCGGAGGCGATCAAGATCGTCGCCACCGCGGCGATCCGCGAGTCGAAGAACTCGGCCGTGGCGGCGAGGCGGATCGGCGAGGCCGCCGGGCTCGAGGTCGAGGTGCTCTCCGAGCAGGAGGAGGGAAGGCTCGCGTTCATCGGCGCGACGAAGACGCTCGGCCACCCGGTCAAGGGCGACGTCGGCGTCGTCGATGTCGGCGGCGGCTCCTCGGAGATCATCATCGGCACGGTCTCCGAGGGCGTCCGCGAGGTGCGCTCGTTCAAGATCGGCTCTGGCGCGATCGCCGAGGAGTTCCTGACCAAGGACCCACCCTCGGCCGCCGAGGTCCGCTCGCTTCGCGACTACATCGATGACTTCTTCGAGGATGTCGAGATCGACCACCCCAGCCAGGCCGTCGCGGTCGGCGGCAGCGCCACCTCGCTGCGCACCCTGGTCGGCGCGGTGCTCGAGTACGAGACCCTGGAGCGCGCGGTCCGGGTGCTGACCGGCGCACCGATCGCCGAGGTCGCGAAGCGGTTCGAGCTCGATGCGCGCCGGGTTCGCATCCTGCCTGCGGGAGTGCTCATCCTGGAGAAGCTCTCCGAGCTGCTCGGCCAGCCATTGCAGATCGGCAAGGGCGGCCTGCGCGAGGGGATCATCCTCGACCTCCTGCACGGCGCTCCGGCGGCCGTCGCCGCCTAGCGCCCGGCTCTACTCTCCCGGCATGGCGAAGGCGCGTCCTGTGAAAGGAGTCGAGGACGACGATCGCTTCGGCGCCGTGGCGGCGAAGGTGATCGCCCTGCGAACCGACGAGGTGCTCGAGCACACCGAGGGCGTGCTCGGGACGGCCGAGATCGAACCCCTGCACGCGATGCGGGTCGCGACCCGGAGGCTGCGGGCGGCGCTCGAGGCGTTCGAGCCCTGCTTTCCGCGCCAGCGCCACCGGCGCGTCCTGCGCGAGGTCAAGGACCTCGCCGACGCGCTCGGCGAGCGCCGGGACCGCGACGTCACCCTGGAGGCCCTCGACGGCTTCGCGACCGGGCTCGAGCCGGCGGATCGCCCCGGGGTCGAGAGCCTGGTGGAGCGAGTGCGCGCCGAGCAGGCCGAGGCGAACGAGGCGCTGGCCCCCCTGGTGGCGCCGGAGCGGCTTGAAAAGCTCGCGCGGCGCTTGCGCAAGCTCGCCGCGGCGGCGAAGGCGCAATGAAGGCGAAGCGGGTGCGAAAGCTCGACCCGGACGGGCCGCTGCTCGACAACGCCGCGCGGATCGTCGCCACCCGGCTCGGCGAGGTGCGCGCGCTCGGGTCGACCGCGCTCGATGGCGACGCTGCCGGCGATCACCACGATCTGCGGATCGCCGCAAAGCGGCTGCGCTACGTGCTCGAGCTGTTCGGGGACCGTTTCGGCGATGACGCCGATGCCGCGCGGCGCGCCGCCCGGGAGATCCAGGACGTGCTCGGCGACCTCCACGACTGCGACGTCCTACTGCCCCGGATCGCCGAGCGGGTCGCTGCCCTGCGCGCCGACGACGCGAGAGCCATCCGCGAGCTCGCCGGCGCGACCACCGCCCTCGACCCGGCGCTCGCCGCGGCCGCACCGCACCGCGCCACATATCGCGGGCTCGAGGTGTTGAGCGCCAGCGTGGCCGCCCGCCGCGACCTGCTCGCGGCGCGATTCGCCGAGCTCTGGGCCGAGCTCGAGGAGCGCGAGGTCTGGGAGCGACTCGATCGGGCGGTCGAGCGTTCGGTCGGCCAGGCGCGCGAGCGCCGCGAGGCCGAGGGCCGGGCCCGCAAGGCGGCGCGGCGTCTGGAGCGCGCGGTGCGCGAGCAGAGCGCCGCCTCCGAGCGCGCCACCCGGGCGGCCGAGGAGCTCGACCGAGCCCGCAGCGAGCGCGACCGGCTCGGCGGCGGCGAGCCGGTCGAGCCGCCGCAGTAGATTGGGCGCGGTGGTAGGGATGCGCAGAAGGCGCCATGGCGCGAGCCTGCTCGCGATCGCCGCCGCGGGCGCGATCGCCGCGCCCGCCGCCGCCGCGGACTTCACCCCAGGCGCCGCCGGCGTGGGCGACCCGTTCTTCCCGAAGGCCGGCAACGGCGGCTACGACGTCTCCCACTACGACCTGAAGCTGCGCTACCAGCCAAGCCGGCGGCGTCTGACCGCGACCGCGGTCCTGACCGCTACGGCGACCCAGGACCTGAGCCGCTTCGATCTCGACTACCGCGGGCCGCGGATCAAGTCCATCCAGGTGGGCACCGACCCGGCTGAGTTCAGCCGCGAGGGCCAGGAGCTGGTGATCACCCCCGCCGCGGGAATCCCCGTCGGGACGCAGTTCATCGTCACGGTGAGCTATCGCGGCGAGGCCCACAATCTGATCGACCCCGACGGCTCGGCGGACGGCTGGATCCCCACCGATGACGGCGTGGTCGCGCTCGGGGAGCCACAGGGTGCGCCGACCTGGTTCCCGTGCAACGACACGCCGACCGACAAGGCGACCTACCGGATCTCGATCAAGGCGCCGAAGCGGCTGAAGGCGATCTCGAACGGCAAGCTGACGATTCGCAACCCGGACGGGACCTGGACCTGGGTCGCCGACGACCCGATGGCGACCTATCTGGCGACGGTCAACATCGGCCGCTTCCGGCTGCACCGCTCCCGCGCCGCCGGGATCCCGTCATACGTCGCGGTCGACCCGCGCGAGGCGAAAGAGTCGAAGCGCCCGCTCCGCGCTCTCCCGGGGATCCTGAGGCTCTTCAACCGCCTCTACGGCCCGTACCCGTTCGGCCAGGTCGGGGCGATCGTCGACCACGCGCCGAAGGTCGGCTACGCGCTCGAGACCCAGACCCGCCCGACCTTTCATGTTGCTCCGAACGCGGTCCTGCTCGCACACGAGCTCTCCCACCAGTACTTCGGCGACAGCGTCAGCCTCACCGAGTGGCCGCAGATCTGGCTCAACGAGGGGTTTGCGACCTGGTCGCAGTGGCGCTATTCGCAGTCGATCGGCGGCGGCAGCCCCGCCCACCGGCTGCAGCGGCTGAAGCGCACTCCGGCGAGCGAGACGACGCTCTGGGACCCGCCGCCCGCGGTCGTCCCGAAGCCGGCCCAGTTGTTCGCGGTGTCGGTCTACGTGCGCGGGGCGATGGCGCTCGAGGCCCTGCGCGAGCGGATCGGCAACCACGACTTCTACGCGACGATGCGCACCTGGGTGGCGACTCACCGGAACGGCAACGCGACCATCGACGAGTTCATCGCGCTGGCGGAGTCGAAGTCCGGCAGAGACCTCGGCGCGCTGTTCGAGCGCTACCTCTACCAGCAGGGCAAGCCGTGACCAGATGGCGGCGCGAGGCGCTCTGACCCGCGGGCTGATCGCCCTCGCGCTGACCGCGGCGCTGGTCGCGACGGGGTCGGCGGCGGGCGACGATCGCGCCGCGCGCAGCCCGGCGGCCCAGGCGCCCGGCTCCGCCGTCGCCCACGCCCTCTCGCGGGTCGTGTCGGTCCGGGTCCACCACACCCGGATCTCCACCGTGCGCAACACGAACGCGCGCCGGATCGGACGCTCGCTCGCCACCCTGCACCCGACCTGGGTGACCGGGACGCTGCGCTACGCGCGCAACCAGTACCCGACCCACGACGAGGCACGGGCCTGGCGCGAGATCCGCCGGATCGTGCAGCGGGCCAATCCGAACGCTCAGTTCGACATCGTGCTCAACGCGGTCCAGTACAGGACGCCCGCCGCGGTCCGGCTGACGATGCGCCGCCTGCGCACCAAGCTCGGCAACGAGGGCTGGTTCTTCGACTTCTTCTCGACCGCCTTCCACAAGCACCCGCGGATGGTTCGCGCGGCGATCAAGTCGGCTCACAAGCACGGCGAATGGGTGGGAGGCAACGTCTTCGGGATCGCGAAGCGCCGGCCGCTGCCCGCCCGCGCGGACTTCTACTCGGTCCAGGACGCCGTCTTTCACCTCAACCTGCCGGCCGTCCGCCGGCTCGCCAAGCACAAGCCGGTTCTCTACCACCTGCAGAACGACCCGGCCCGGTCCCGCAGCGGCGGCTGTCGGTTCATCAAGAAGTTCGGCAGCCGCCGGCGCCGCGCGCTGATCCGGCGCCGCGCCGCGCAGCAGAAGCGCTACGGCTTCCGGGTCTCCTACCCGGTGCTGTTCCCCGAGTGCTTCCACGGGCGCCCGGGCGAGCCCGGCCACTTCCTCTCGTCCTACAACGCCTTCCGCGACCCACCGGTCGCCCGCGCGATCGTCGAGCTGCTCGACCGCTACCAGTTCGGCTGAGCGGCGGCCGGGGCCCGGGCGCGGTTCACAAGAGCTTCACCGCTCGTTTCCCATCCCGTAACGGGGCCCGGCTGGCCGACGGCGAACTTGAGGGTGCAAATAGCAGGCTAATCAGGGAGCACTGATGATTCCCAGTGGGGTTAGGGCGGACATGCACTGTCACTCGAGCGCGTCGGAGACGGCCAAGCTCGGGATCCAGCGCAGCATCGGGTTGCCGGAGTGCGCGACCGAGCCGGAGGAGGTCTACGAGCTCGCCAAGCGGCGCGGGATGGACTTCGTGACGATCACCGATCACGACACGATCGACGGCTGCCTCGAGCTCGCCGATCGCCCGGACTGCTTCGTCTCCGAGGAGCTGACGACCTGGTTTCGCGGCGAGCCGCAGGCCGTGCACGTGCTCTGTTACGGCGTCGACGGCGCCGATCACGAGTTCCTGCAAGCCAACGCGCGAGACCTCGAGCACTGCGCGGAGTACCTCCACGAGCGCGAGATCACCTGCGCGCTCGCGCATCCGTTCTTCGCCGTCGCCGCGCCGCTCACGCCGGGGCACCGCCGGCGGCTCGCGCAGCTCTTCCCGATCTGGGAGATCCGCAACGGCTCGCGCGCCCGCGAGCTCAACCGGCCGGCCGCGGTCTACATCGAGACCCACGGGGGTACGGGCATCGGCGGCTCCGACGACCACGCCGGCGTCGACATCGGGCGGACCTTCACCGAGACGCCGCCGGCGGCGACGCCGCAGGAGTTTCTGCGCCACGTGCGCGAGGGCCGGGCCGAGTGCCACGGCGACCAGGGCAGCGCCGCCAAGTGGGCGCACTCGGCCATCGCCCTCGCTACCCGTGCGCTGGCCGCCGGGCCCGGTGGCGCAGAACACGCTGATCGCGGCGCGGCCGCGGTCAACCCGGCCGCGCTGCTGGAGATCGCCGAGCGGGTCGTGGCGGACGGCGCGGCCCGGGGCGGTTCGACCGCGGCGAAGCTCGGCGCCGACGAGGCGCTCGGCGTGTTGCGGGCCTGGCTCGCGAGCGTCGAGCTGAGCGTCAGCCCGGCCGAGCTGATCGACGTGATGCAGGCCGATGACTTCAGCCACGCCGAGCTCGCCCGCCGCGCGCGCCGCGCCCACGAGCGCCTGATGCGCGGCGCGGTCGAGGCGATCGTGACCGGCGGCGCCGTCGAGAATCCGGCGGCGGCGATCGGGGCGGTGGTCGAGGCCTGCGTGCCGGTGGTGCCATACGTGCCCGCCGCCGCGATCCTCGCGACCGAGGTCGCGAAGCTGTCGGGTCGCGACGCGGAGCCGCGGCGGGTCGCGCTGGTCGTCGACGGCGCCGGCTCGATGCACGGGGTCACTCATACGATCGAGCGCATCCGCGAGCATGGTGTCCCGGGCTGGGAGGTCGAGGTGATCAGCACGGATCCGCGCGTGGACCGCCGCCTACCGGCGGTCGCCGAGGTCGAGATCCCGTTCTACCCCGGGCTCTCGATCGGCGTGCCGAGCGTCCCCGAGCTGGTCGAGACGCTGGTCGGCGGCGACTACGACCTCGTCCACCTGATCTCGCCCGGTCCGGCCGGCATCGGCGCCGCGCTGACGGCGCGGATCGCCGGGCTCCCGGTGATCGGCGGCTACCACACCGAGCTGGCCACCTACGCTCGGCTGCGCAGTGGCGACCCGCAGGTCGAGCTGCTCATGCGCGGCGCGCTCGCCGCCTTCTACGGCCACTGCGAGCGCGTGCTCTCGCCGAGCCCGGCCGCCGACCGCTCGCTCGCCGGGCTCGGGATCGACCCCGACCGGGTCGACCGCTGGGCTCGCGGGGTGGATCTCGACCTCTACGGGCCCGAGCGCCGCCGGCCCGACGGCTACCCGGGCGAGATCAAGGTCCTCTACGCCGGCAGGCTGGCCGCGGAGAAGGGGGTCGACCTGCTCGCCGAGAGCTTCCTGCGCGCGCGCGAGCGCGACCCGCGCCTGCACCTGCTGCTCGCCGGGGGCGGGCCGGAGGAGCAGATGCTGCGGGTCCGGCTCGGCGAGCACGCCACCTTCCTGGGCTGGCTCGACCGCGAGCGTCTCGCCGACGCCTACGCCAGCGCGGACCTGTTCGCGTTCTGCTCGCGCACGGACACATACGGGCAGGTGATCGCCGAGGCGCAGGCGAGCGGGCTGGCGGTGATCGCGATCGGGGAGGGCGGCCCGGAGTCGCTGATCCGGGATCGTCACAGCGGCTGGCTCTGCGAGCCGAACCCGGAGGCGGTCGCCGCGGCGATCGCCCAGCTCGCCGCGTCGCCCTTCCTGCGCGAGCGCCTCGCGCGCACGGCGCTCGCCGAGATCCAGGGCCGGACGTGGGAGGTGGCGTTCGACCAGCTCGCCGCGGCGTACCGCGTCGCCCTCGACGGCGCGCGCAAGCCGCAGCCCATGCGGCTGTCCGAAGCCGCCTGAGCAAAGCGCGGCGGTAGCCTTCACGGTTGATCGCCTGTGGAATCGATGGAGACTGAGATCGCGCGCTCCGATGCCTTGACCGAGGATCGTGAGCGCGGACTCGTCAATTCCGGCCCGGATCTCGAGGACTCGGGCCTCTACTTCAACCGCGAGCTGTCCTGGCTCGCCTTCAACGATCGCGTCCTGCAGCTCGCCGAGGACTCCTCGGTCCCGCTGCTCGAGCGGGTCAAGTTCGCGGCGATCTGGGAGTCCAACCTCGACGAGGAGTTCATGGTCCGGGTCGCCAACCTCCAGGACCTGGTCGAGTCGGGGGCGACGGCGAAGGCCGCCGACGCGATGGCCCCGGCCGACGTCCTCAGGGCCGTTCGCGAGCGGGTCCTCGACCAGCGCCTGCGGGTCGGCCGGACGGTGGAGCGCGAGTTGCGCCCGGCGCTCGCCGAGCACGGTATCCGGATCATCACGCCCGACCAGGCGTCGGCCGACGAGCGCCACGAGCTCGCCCAGCTGTTCGAGCGCCAGGTGTTTCCGGTGCTGACGCCCCTCGTGATCGGGCGCGGTCGGCCGTTCCCCTACATCTCCAACCTCTCGCTGTCGCTCGCCGTCGTGCTCCGCGATCCCGAGAAGGACAACGAGATCCTCGCCCGGGTCAAGGTGCCGAAGGAGCTCCTGCGCCGCTTCATCATCGTCGGCGGCGACAGGAAGACCCTGGTGCCGCTCGACGCCCTGATCGCCGACAACCTCCAGTCGCTGTTTCCGGGGATGGAGGTGCTCGACCACTCGCTGTTCCGCGTCACCCGCGACACCGACTACGACGTCTCCGATCAGGCCGACGACCTCCTGCAGGCGGTGGAGGAGGAGCTTCGCCGCCGGCGCTTCGGCGAGGTCGTGCGGCTCGAGATCGACGCCGACATGAGCGACCGCCTGCGCGACCAACTGATGGTGGCGCTGGGCGCTTCCGATGACGAGGTCTACGAGGTCGAGGGCCTGTTGGACCTCGGGGATCTGTGGGATGTGGTCGGCCTCCCCGGCCACGACGACCTGCGCGACCCACCGCACACCCCGGTGACCCCGCCGCGCCTGCTGCTCGGCCAGGAGGGGAAGGAGAGCGACCTGTTCGCCGCGATCCGCGGCGGCGACATCCTCGTCCACCACCCCTATGACTCGTTCACGACCACGGTCGAGCGCTTCGTCAAGCAGGCGGTCTCGGATCCCGACGTGCTCGCGATCAAGCAGACCGTGTACCGGACGAGCGCCGACTCGCCTCTGGTCCCGGGGCTGATCGAGGCCGCGGAGCGCGGCAAGCAGGCGGTCTGCATGGTCGAGCTCAAGGCGCGCTTCGACGAGAGCGCCAACATCCGCTGGGCGAAGAAGCTCGAGCAGGCCGGCGTCCACGTCGTCTACGGGATCCCGGCGCTGAAGACGCACGTGAAGTGCGTGCTCGTCGTCCGGCGCGAGGGCGAGGGCGTGCGCCATTACGTCCACATCGGGACCGGCAACTACAACCCGAAGACGGCGCGCATTTACACCGACCTGGGCCTGTTCACGGCCAACCCCGAGATCGGCGCCGACATCGCCGAGATGTTCAACTCGCTGACCGGCTACGCGCGCCCGCGCAGCTACCGCGAGGTGCTGGTCGCCCCGTTCAACCTGCAGAAGGGCATCCTCGCCGAGATCGAGAAGACGATCGAGTCCCACTCGGCGGCGACCCCCGGCCGGATCCGCCTGAAGATGAACTCCATCCTCGACGCGCCGGCGATTCGGGCGCTCTACCGCGCCTCGCAGGCCGGGGTCGAGGTCGACATCAACGTCCGTGGGATCTGCGCGCTGCGGCCCGGCGTGCCGGGCATCTCCGAGAACATCGTCGTACGCTCCGTCGTCGGGCGCTTCCTCGAGCACTCGCGGATCTACTCGTTCGAGCGCCACGGCGAGCCGCCCAGCATGTACATCGGTTCAGCGGACCTGATGCCGCGCAACCTCTACAACCGGGTCGAGCTGGTCACGCCGATCTTCGACGACAAGGCGAGGGCCGAGCTGACCGACGTCCTCGACCGCTCGCTCGCCGACAACACCAACTCCTGGGAGCTCGGGTCGGACGGCGGCTGGACCCGTCGGACGCCCGACGGTCATCCGAGATCCGTCCAGCGCGAGCTGATCGAACGCCACACCGAGCGTGCAGCATCCGGTGCAGCGGTCGAATCACCTGTTGCCTAGACGCGCGGAGCCCGACACTTCGTTGCCGATGTCCGAGCGCCACGACGCACACGGCTACTGGCTCGCCGAGGCCGGCCGGCTCGAGGCCGCGCCGGAGCTCGAGTCCGAGCGGACCGCCGACGTCGTCATCGTCGGCGGCGGCTACACCGGGCTGTGGACGGCCTGGCACGTCAAGCAGCTGCACCCCGAGGCCGAGGTCGCGGTGATCGAGGCCGACGGTTGCGGCGAGGGGCCGTCGGGCCGCAACGGCGGCTTCGTGAACGCGCTCTGGTTCAGCCTCCCGAACCTGCGCGAGCGCTTCGGCGACACGGCGGCGGTCGCGGTCGCGCGCGCCGCCCAGCACTCGGTGATCGAGATCGGCAGCTTTTGCCGTGAGCAGGAGGTCGACGCGTGGTACCGGCAGGCCGGATACCTGCAGGTCTCGACCGCGCCGGCCTGGGACGGCGCATGGGATCCGGCGCTCGAGGCCTGCCGGGCGATCGGCGAGCCCGGCGCCTGCGTCGAGCTCGACGCCGCCGAGGTCCAGCGCCGCTGCGCCTCGCCGATCTTCCGCGGTGCCGCGTTCTACGCGGGCGCGGCGACGGTGCAGCCGGCCCGCCTCGTCCAGGGCCTGGCCCGGCGGGTGCGCGACCGTGGCGTCCAGGTCTTCGAGCGCACCAGGGTCACGTCGGTGCACCGGCACGGCCGCGACGTGGTCGCCGAGGCCAAGCACGGCCGGGTGCGCGCCAAGGCCGCGGTGCTCGCGACCGGCGGGGCGCTCGCCCAGCTGCCGAGCATGCATCACCGGATGACCGTGACCTCGAGCCACATGGTGATCACCGAGCCGGTGCCCGAGCTGCTGGAGCGGATCGGCTGGACGGGGGGCGAGTGCATCACCGACTCGCGGGCGATGATCCACTACTTGCGGACCACGCCCGACGGCCGGATCGCCTTCGGCTGGGGCGGGGGCCGGATCGCCTTCGGCGCGCGGATGCACGGCCACGCGGAGCGCGACCCTGCCGTCGTCGGCGAGGTCCGCCGCCACCTCGTGCGCTTCTTTCCCGGGCTCGAGGGCAGGCGGATCGCCCACGCCTGGGGCGGGCCGATCGACGTCTCGCCCACCCACCTGCCCGTGATCTCCGAGCTCGAGCCGGGAGTCCACTGCGCGTACGGCTACACCGGGCACGGCGTCGGGCCGTCGCACATGCTCGGCCGCTCGCTCGCGTCGCTGGCGCTGGAACGTCACGACGAGGCGAGCCGGCTCGCGTTCGTCAACCCGCCGCCGCATCAGGTGCCGCCGGAGCCGTTCCGCTTTGTCGGCGGCACCGTGATCCGGCGCGCGATCCTGCGCCAGGAGGCGGCGCTCGAACGCGGTCGCCGCCCGGGCCCGGTGACCCGCGCGGTCGCCCGGATCCCGGAGCGTATGGGCATCCACATCGGGCGCTAGCCGCTCGCGGCCGCCGCAACGCCAAAGCGCCCCGGCCGGGCGGCCGGGGCGCGTGACGCGGGTGGCTGGGCGAGCTAGCGGCTGATCGTCGCCGAGGTCGCGGCCTTGCAAAAGCCCGGGACCTTGGCGGCCTTGGCGTAGAACTTGCCCGACTTGTAGCCGGAGTTGCCGATCGACCACATCGCGTCGGGGCCGTTGGGCTGGGCGACGTCGGAGCCGATCTTTTGGTCGACCTTGGGGTCCTGGACTGCGCCGAGCTGCTTGAACACGGTCACCTTGCGGTCGTTCTCGCAGTGGGCGGCGTCCTTGGAGTGCACGTAGCCGTAGTAGTCGCCGTTGGTGCCGAGGATCGAGACGGTCGACTTGGCGGTCGAGGCGTCGGCGGCGCCGGCGAAGGCGGCGACCGAGACGGCGACCGTGGCGAGGGCGGCGGTGAGGCGGGACTTGCGGTTCATCTGAGTTCTCCTTGGGGTGAATGGGAAGCTGACTTACACCCCGATATTCGCCCCCGGCCCGCCTCGCGCCCAGGGGCCCTAGGGGTGGAGTGGGCCACACCCTTGAATCACCCCCGCCACGTCCTCCGCTTCGCGTCCGGGCGTGCGGGGTGGACGCCGGGTGGCCTCCTACGATGGATCGGTGAGCGCGCAACGCCGGACGATCGCCCATCTCGACATGGACGCGTTCTACGTCGCGGTCGAGTTGCTGCGGCGCCCCGAGCTGCGCGGGAAGCCGGTGATCGTCGCCGGCAGCGGCCCCCGCGCCGTCGTCACGACGGCGAGCTACGAGGCGCGTCCGTACGGGGTCGGCTCGGCGATCCCGGTCGCGCACGCCAAGCGTCGCTGCCGTGACCTGATCCACCTGCCCGTCGACATGGCGCACTACCGCGAGCGCTCCCGCGCGGTGATGGCGATCGTCGCCGAGCTCGGCGTCCCCACCCAGCCGGTCTCGCTGGACGAGACCTACATCGACCTCTCGGCGGTCCCCGATCCGGTTGCGCGGATGAGCTGGGCGGTGCGCACGATCCGCGAGCGCCTCGAGCTCGACGCCTCGGTCGGGATCGGCCCGAACCGGCTGGTCGCCAAGGTCGCGTCGGACGCCGAGAAGCCGCGCGGCTTCGTCGTCCTCACGCGCGAGCAGGCGGCGGCGCGCTTCGCCTCAGCACCGCCGCGGCTACTGCCGGGCGTCGGCCCGAAGACCGCCGAGCGGCTCGAAGGGCTGGGCGTGCGGACGATCGGCGATCTCCAGGCCTACCCGCCCGACGAGCTGGTGCGACGGTTCGGCAACAGCCACGGCCGCGGGCTGCACGAGCGCGCGCACTTTCGCGACGACTCGGCCGTCGCCCGGCGCGAGGCGAAGTCGCGCTCGGTCGAGACGACGTTCGACTTCGACATCTCCTCGCTCGACGAGCTGATCGGGGTCCTCGACCGCCAGTCGCGCCGGCTCGCCTCCGAGCTCGCCGAGCGGGGCCTGAGCGGCCGCACGATCGGGATCAAGGTCCGCCTCGACGATTGGACGACGGTCACCCGGGTGCACACGATCGAGGCGCCGACCAGCGACGCCGAGGTGATCGCCGCGACCGCGCGCTCGCTGCTGCGTGCCTACGCGCCGCCGCGGCCGGTGCGCCTGATCGGCGTGCGGGTCGCCGCCTTCGGCGAGCGCGAGCGTCCCGCCGACGCGGCGCCGGGCGAGCCACTGTCGCTGCTGCCCGCCGCCTGAGCAAGCTCCGTATCGAGTACCGGTGAGTCTCGGTGCTCGCTGCCGTGGTTGCGGCCGGGGGCCGGCGCCAGACTCGGTACATGCCGACGATTGCGCCCAACATCCGCCGGATCGAGCGGCGCGACGACGCCGAGATGGTCCCGGCGGCGCTCGCCGGTGAGCCCGGCCTGTTCGTCGTCGACGCGACCTGGGGCACGATCGCTCCGATGGAGGTCGCCCCGGGCGTGCGGACGATCGGCGAGCTCGAGTTGATCGAGCACCTCGCGCACGGCCTGCCGCTCGTCGACACCCGCCCCAGCGAGGCGTTCGAGCTCGAGACCATTCCCGGCGCGGTCAACCTGCCCTCGGCCGAGACCCTGGCCCGGCTCGACGAGGTGCCGGATGAGCCCACGGTCTTCTTCTGCAACGGGCCCCAGTGCGCCGCGACCCCGCGCGCGATCGAGACGATGCTCGAGGCCGGCCGGCCCGCGTCGCTGGTGCGCTATTACCGCGGCGGGCTGCGCGACTGGATGACGCTCGGCTTCCCGGTCGAGCACGGCGCATAGCGACCGGCGTCGCCGACCGATCTGGCGTCAAGCAGGAGAACCGCGCATCGCCGCTTGCCGACGGGCTTGCGGTTCGGAGCGAGGGTCGCACCGAGATGCGCCATGGACGGTGCCGACCGATCAGGATCAGCTGGAGCGGCGAGATCAGGGCCTACGCGCGGCGATCCGCCCCCGCCCTAAGCGCGGCTCAGACGAGCGCGAACAGGACGATGTAGAAGACCAGGCCGAAGGCGGAGACACCGCCGACGATCCAGGCTGAGCGCGCGTCGCCCCGTTGCGCGAACAGCAGCGCCCCGACCAGGCCGGCGATCGGCAGCAGAAAGCCCCCGACCGCGCCGGCGATCACGTAGTTGCGGTACTTGCGCTCGTCGATCGGCGTTTGCTCGGTCGTCATCGGCACGGAGCCTACGCAGCGAGGCGCTCGAATTGCTCGTCGGTGAGCTCGAGCTCGAGCGCTCCGAGGTTCTCGCGCAGGTGCGCGATCGAGAGCGTCCCGGGGATCGGCAGCATCATCGGCGAGCGCTTCAGCAGCCAGGCGAGCTTGACCTGGTGCGCGGTCGCGCCGGCGGCCGCGGCGACCTCGTCGACCGCCTTCGAGTCGCCGCCGCGCAGCGGGAAGAACGGCACGAAGGCGATCTCGTTGCGCTCGCAGTGGGCGAGCACCTCGTCGTGGTGGCGCGCTCCGAGGTTGTACTCGCTCTGAACCGCGGCGATCGGCACGACGAGCCTCGCGAGCTCGACCTCCTCGACCGACGCCTCGGAGACGCCGACGTGCTCGATCCGCCCGGCGGCGTGGAACTCGGCGATTACCGAGACCATCGCCTCGACCGAGTACTCCGGGTCGATGCGGTGCAGGTAGTAGAGCTCGATCGTCTCGGTGCGCAGGCGCTCGAAGCTCTCCTCGATCTGGGCCCGCAGGCCGTCGGGGCCGGTGCCGCGGGCGTAGCCGCCCTTGGTCGCGACCGTGAGCCCTTGCTCGAACGGCGACAGCGCGGCGCCGATGGTCCGCTCGCTCTCGCCGCTCGTGTAGAGGTGGGCGGTGTCGATGAAGTCGATCCCGGCGGCGACCGCCTGCTCGAGGAAGGCGCGGTTCGCCGGGGTGTCCGTGAGCCGGTTGGTGCCGAGGCCGATCCGGCAGCGGCGCTGGTCGAGTAACGGGTTCACCCGCCCGAGGTTAGGTGGTCACCAGCGCGAGGTGACCACCTTCTTGCGGGTGTAGAACTCGACCGCGTCGGTGCCGTTCGCGTGTAGGTCGCCGTCGATCGAGTCCTTCCAGCCCGAGAACGGGAACCAGGCGACCGGCGCCGCGACCCCGACGTTCACCCCGAGCATCCCGGCCTCGGCGCCCCAGCGGTAGGCGCGCGCGGCGCCGCCGGAGGTCGTGAAGATCGACCCCGCGTTGCCATAGCGCGAGCCGTTGGAGAACTCGAGCGCCGCGTCGAGGTCGTCGACCCGGACGACCGCGAGCAGCGGCCCGAACAGCTCCTCCCGAGCGAGGTCGGACTCCGGGTCGGCGGCGGCGACGATCGACGGCCCGATCAGGGTGCCGCCCGGCCCCGCGTCGCGGCGCCCGTCGAGGATCACCTCGTCGTCACCAGCGGCCGAGGACTCGATCGCGGCGGCGATCCGGTCGCGGGCCTCGGGCCCCACCAGCGGGCAGACCTCGACGCCCTCCTGGTCGCCGGGCCCGACCCCGAGGTCGGCGGCCGCGGCGGTCAGCGCCTCGAGGTTGCGGTCCTGCTCCTCGCGCGTCCCGACCAGGACCGCGACAGAGCCGGCGAGGCAGCGCTGGCCGCCGGCGCCGAAAGCCGACGACATGATCGCCGGCACCGTCACGTCCAGGTCGGCGTCGGGCATCACGATCAGCGAGTTCTTGGCCCCGCCGAGCGCCTGGAAGCGCTTGCCGTTGGCCGACGAGCGCTCGGCGATGTACCGCGCGGTCGACGCTTGGCCGACGAACGAGATCGCGTCGATCTGCGGATGGTCGAGCAACCCGTTGACCGCGTCGCGGGCGCCGTGGACGAGGTTGAGGACGCCCGCCGGGATCTCGGCGATCGAGTCGATCAGCTCGAACATCCGCTCGGCCGGGCGCGGGTCGCGCTCCGACGGCTTGAGGATGAACGTGTTGCCGCAAGCGATCGCGAAGGGCAGGAACCAGAGCGGGATCATCGCCGGGAAGTTGAACGGGGTGATCGCCGCAACCACGCCGACCGGCTGGCGGACGAGCTCGACGTCGACGCCGCCGGCAACGCCCTCGAGGTTGGAGCCCTTGAGCAGGTGGGGGATGCCGCAGGCGGCCTCGCACGACTCGATCCCGCGCAGGACCTCGCCGCGCGCGTCGGCGAGCGTCTTGCCCATGTCCTCGGTGACCAGCTGCGCGATCTCTGACTGGTGCTCCCAGAGGGACGCGCGCAGGGCCATCACGGCGCGGGCGCGCTTCTGCGGTGCGACCGCTCGCCATGCCGGCTGCGCCTCCGCCGCGGCGCGGGCCGCGGCGTCGACGTCGGCGGCGCCGGAGAGCGGCACCAGCGCGGCGAGCTCGCCCGTGGCCGGGTTCCGGTCCTCGAGCGTGCCGTCGCCGGCGGCCTCCACCCAGCCGCCGCCGATGTAGTTGCGAAGGGTTCGGGTTGCAGTTTCAGTCGCCATACGGGTACCACCACTCCTTGGCTTCGATCTCGGTCTCGATGTGAACGTGTTTGGTCTCCTGGAAGGCCTCCAGCCCCTCACGGCCGAGCTCGCGCCCCAGCCCCGACTGGCGGAAGCCGCCGAACGGCCCGGCGTCGTTGTCGGTGAGCGGGTCGTTGAACCAGACCGTGCCCGCCTTCAGCTCGCGCATGCAGCGCAGCATCGTCTTCATGTCCTCTGTGTAGACGTTGGCCCCGAGGCCGAACCGGGTCGAGTTGGCCAGCTCGATCGCCTCGTCGAGCGAGCTCACCCGCACGAGCGGGGCGACGGGGCCGAAGGTCTCCTCGGAGAGCAGCGCTGTGTCGGCGGCGGCGCCGGTGACCACCGCGGGGGCGAAGAAGTGACCGCGCTCGTGGCCCGCGTCCCCGCTTCCGACGACGACCTCGGCGCCGGCCGCGACAGCCGCCTCCACCTGGTCGACCACCTTCGCCCGCTGGCCGGCCGAGACCATTGGGCCGACGTCGGTCGAGGGGTCACGCGGGTCGCCGATCACCAACGACCGCGTGTGGTCGGAGAACGCCTGGAGGTAGTCGTCGTAGACGTCGTCGAGCACGTAGAAGCGCTCCGCCGACGTGCACACCTGGCCGGCGTTCAGGAACGCGGCCCAGGCGCCGCCCTTGGCCGCGATCTCGATCTTGTCGGCCACGTCGGCGCAGACGATGAACGGGTCCTTGCCGCCCATCTCCAGGTTGACGCGGGCGACTCGCTCGGCGCAGACGGCGGCGATCCGCTTGCCGGTTCCGAGCGACCCGGTGAACGCGACGCACTCGATCCGCTCGTCGGCGACGATCGCGGCGCCGACGTCGCCGGCCCCCGCGACCACGTTGACCACCCCGGCCGGCAGGTGGTCGAAGCAGTGCGCGGCGGCCAGGGTCGACAGGGGCGTCAGCTCGGAGGGCTTCGAGACGGTCGCGTTGCCGGCCGCCAGGGCTGGGGCGAGCTTCCACGCCAACAGCAGCAGCGGGTAGTTCCAGGGCACGATGCAGGCGACCGGGCCGACTGGGTCCTTGACCACGAGCGCCAGCTGGCTCGCCTCGATCGACGGGATCACCCGGCCCGCCGAGTCACGCCCGATCTCCGCGTAGTAGTCGAACGCCGCCGCGGTCCAGCCGATCTCGTCGGAGTTCTCGAGCAGCGGCTTGCCGCCCTCGAGGGTCATCAGCTCGGCGAGCTCGCTGGTCCGGGCGCGCAGCCGCGTCGCGACCTCGTGCAGCAGTTCGGCGCGCTCGACCGCGGGGGTGCGCTCCCAGCCGCGCTGTGCCTCGGCCGCCGCGGCGATCGCCGCCTCGAGCTGCTCGGCCGACGGCGCGTTGACGGTCGCCACCGGTTCCTCGGTGTACGGGTTCTCGACCTCGATCGGGTCCCCGTCCCCGGCGACGCGCTCACCCCCGATCGCGAGCCTGGTCTCGATCTCGCCCATCCGTATAAGGCTACCGAGCGCTTTGAAGCCGGATGATCGGGTATTCCGCCTTAGATTTGTCCGAACCGACGAAGAGCCTGCAGGCCGAGCGCCGCCACGAGTCCGAGGAGGAGCGGCTCGACCGCAACCTCGACGAACTGCTGCAGGGGCTGCGCGTTGCGCTGCCCGGGATCCAGGTCCTGTTCGCGTTCCTGCTCGTGGTCCCGTTCCAGCAGGGCTGGACAGGCGTCACCTCGTTCGAGAAGTCCGTCTACTACGTGACCCTGCTCTTCACGGCCGCCGCCTGCATCTGCTTGATCGCGCCGACCGCCCGCCACCGGATCCGCTTCCGCGAGCTCGACAAGGAATGGATCGTGCGGACCTCGAACCGGCTCGCGATCGCGGGGCTCGCGTTCATGGGCGCGGCGATCTGCGGGGCGCTGTTGCTCGTGAGCCACGTCGTCTACGACGGCGCGATCGTCGGCATCGCCCCGGCCGTCGTCGGCGCGCTGATCGTCTGGGTGTGGTTCGGCGCCCCGCTGCTGCGCGGGTTGCGCGACCGCGACTAGGCGGGGACGACCAGCACCGGCAGCTCGCTGATCGCGAGCAGCTTGTGCGGGGTCGAGCCGAGCAGCGCGCCCTTGAGCGCCGACTCGCCGTAGGTGCCGACGACCAGCAGCCGCGCGTCGCGCTCGGCGCCGAGCTTGACCAGGGCCTCGGCCGGCCGCTCCGCGACCAGCACCACCTCGACCTCGACGTCGTAGGACTCGGCCTGCTCGCGGCCCTCGCGGGTCACCTGCTCGCCGAGTTCGCGCAACGCTTCGCGATGCGGCCCGACGTCGCCGGCGCCGTGGTAGGGCTCGTAGCCGTAGGCGAGCACCACCTTGTCGCCGACGTCCTTCGCCAGGGCGCAGGCCGCGCGCAGCGCGGCGGCGGCGCATTCGGTGCCGTCGTAGCCGACGATCAGCTCGCTCATGAGGCACCTCCAGGGGCCGGTTTCGGATCGAGGCTCCCGGGCGGGGCCGTAGCCGCCTTACGGCGGAAGAACTCCGGCGAGTTGATCCATTGGGCGACCATCAGCACGATCCCGAGGATGCCGAAGGCGATCGCGATCGCGAGCGGCGGCCCGAGCCCGAGGACGTCGCGCTTGCCGGGCTCGGCGAGGTCCGACGCGGCCTTGAAGAAGATGTAGGCGAGGCTGATCCCGCCGAGCAGCGGCATCACGCCGACCGCGAAGAACGCCTTGACGCTCGTGAAGATCTCCTTGCGGTAGTACCACGTGCACGCGAACCCCGTGAGCCCGTAGTAGAAGGCGATCATCAGGCCGAGCGCCGCGATCGAGTCGCCGAGCACGTCCTCGGAGACCAGCGTCAGGCCCACGTACCAGACGATCGAGACCACGCCCATGACGATCGTCGAGATGTGCGGGGTCTGGAAGCGGCGGTGGACGGCCGCGAACGTCTTCGGGATCGCGCGCATCGCCGCCATCGACAGCGACGTCCGCGCGGTCGGCAGGATCGTCGTCTGCGTCGAGGCCGCCGCCGAGGTGAGCACGGCGATGATCAGCAGCTTGTCGAGCGGCGACGGCAACACGTCGGTGCCGAGGCCGGAGAGCACGTCGTCCTTGTGGTGCTGCAGGAACTCGGGCCCGTGGACGGCCTGGGCGGCGACCGCGACGATCACGTAGATCCCGAGCAGGATCAGGGTCGAGATCACCGCCGATCGCCCCGGGCCCTCGCTCGGGTCCTCGGTCTCCTCGTTCACGGACACGGCGCTGTCCCAGCCCCAGTAGATGAACACGGCGACCAGGACGCCGTCGATCAGCGCCGTGGTCGAGTCGATCTCGAACGGGTTCAGCCACGACAGCGAGGGGTCGATCGAGTCGGGGAAGTCGCCGGCGTAGACCCGGACCAGGGCGACGATCGCGAACAGCGCCAGGGTCACGATCTCGGCGCCGAGCAGGTACCACTGGGTCTTGGCCGAGAGCTCGATCCCGACCGTGCAGATGTAGGTCATGATCGCGATCCAGAGGACCCCGACCAGGGTGACGAGGAAGGTCGACGGGGCGTCGACGCCGATCAGCAGGAAGCTGTAGAGGCCGGCGATCTGCGCCAGGTTGGCCATCACGATGATGTCGGCGACGATGATCGCCCAGCCGCCGATCCAGCCGATCTGCGGTCCCATCGCCTTGGTCACCCAGGTGAAGGTGGTGCCGCAATCCGGGTCGTCGCGGTTGAGGTAGTAGTAGGCGAAGGCGATGCAGAGCATCGGCAGGAACGCGACCAGGAAGATCGCCGGCGACTGCAGCCCGACTCCCGCGGCGACGACGAAGCCGAGGCTGGCGGCGAGGCTGTAACCGGGCGCGGTCGAGGCGACGCCGATCACGACGCTGGAGATCAGCCCGATCGCGCCGGTCTTCAGCCCCTTGTCGCCGCTCGACGCCCCGCCCTCGGGCGGTACGTCGGTCAGCTTCGCGGTCGTGCTCTCCATGCGTCTCGGCCCCCGGCGCGACTCCCTGCGCCGGGCCCGCGCCCCACCCTATCCTGCGGCGGCGGTGCCGGGGGCTTGCGAGACGGAGACCGGGACCGGGGCTTCGCCCTCCTGGTCGGGCCGAATCGCGGCGAGCTTCTCGGCCCGCGCCTGCTGCCAGATCGTGAACACCATCGCGATCACGGTGAGCCCGAAGAGCATCGTCGCGATCACGTTGACCTCGACCGGGATGCCGCGCTGGGCGGCGCCGAAGATGTAGAGCGGGAAGGTGACGGTGGTCCCCGAGTTGAAGTTCGAGATCACGAAGTCGTCGATCGAGAGGGCGAACGAGAGCATCCCGGCGCCGACGATCCCGGGCATGATCAGCGGCAGCGTGACCTTGCGGAAGGTCGTGAAGGCGTCGGCGCCGAGGTCGCGCGCCGCCTCCTCGAGCCGGCGGTCGAAGCCGATCAGCCGCGAGCGCACCACGACGACGACGAAGCTGATGCAGAACATCACGTGGGCGATCAGCAGGGTGACGAAGCCGAGCGAGATCCCGTAGATCAGGAACATCGAGAGCAGCGCCGCCCCGATCACGACCTCCGGGGTCGCCATCGGGATCACGATCAGGAAGTTGGAGGCCCGGCGGCCGAAGAACTCGTAGCGGACCAGGGCGAGCGCGATCATCGTCCCGAGCGCGGTCGCGACCAGGGTCGCGAGCGCGGCCAGCTCGAGGCTCTTGAGCAGCGCGTCGTTGAGCTCCGGGATCCCGAACGCGTTCTTCCAGTGCTCGAGCGTGAACCCGACCCAGGTGAAGTTGTAGCGACCGGCCGGATCGTTGAACGAGAAGCCGATGATCACCGCGATCGGCAGCAGCATGTAGATCACCGCCAGCGAGGCGAAGATCATCAGCCAGTTGCGCTTGAGCCAGGCCATCAGACAAGCGCCTCAACGGCGGCGCGGCTCGGCTTCGCTTCGCTCCGCCTCACTAGGCAGGCGCCTCCTCTTCGCCCATCAGGGCCTCGGACCCGGCGAAGCGGATGTAGACGAAGACGATCGCCATGATCCCGGCCATCAGCACGAACGAGAGCGCCGCCGCCGAGGGATAGTCGCGCTGGGTGATGTAGAGCGACTGGATCGTGTTGCCGATCATCTTGTTGTTGGCGCCGCCGAGGAAGAAGGCGTTGACGTAGTCGCCCATCGCCGGGATGAAGGTGAGCAGCGTGCCGGCGACGATCCCGGGGGCGGTGATCGGCAGCGTGACCTTGCGAAAGGCGGTGCGGCCGCTCGCGTAGAGGTCGTTGGCGGCCTCGATCAGACGCGAATCGACGCGCTCGAGGCTCGCGTACAGCGGCAGGATCATGAACGGGAGGAAGTTGTAGGTGAGCCCGGCGATCACCGCCGGCGCCGTTGCCAGCACCCGCCCGTCTTCGGGGACGATGTGGAGCGTCTGCAGGACGCTCACCACCGGGCTCTCGTCGGAGAGGATCGTCTCCCAGGCGAGGGTCCGGATCAGGTAGGTGGTGAAGAACGGCGCGATCACCGCGAACAGGAACAGGTTGCGCCACTTGCCCGCCTTGAAGGCGATCGCGTAGGCGACCGGGTAGCCGATCAGCAGGCAGAGGATGGTCGCGATCCCCGCGTAGATCAGCGAGCGCACGAACTGCGTGTCGTACAGCGACAGGCTGTCGGAGAAGTTCGACCAGTCCCAGTCGAAGCTGAAGCCCTGCTCGAGCGAGTCGCCGCCGTACAGCGACAGCTTGCCCGAGTAGTAGAGCGGGATGACGAAGAAGACGATCAGCCACAGCAGCCCGGGTGCCAGCAGCAGGTAGGGCGTCAGCTTGCGGGTCTTCATCAGGTCATCCGTTGACCGCGTTCTCGAACGCCTGCGTGACGTCCTGCTCGGCCTTGCCGGTCAGCGGCGGGGCGGTGTCGCACGGGGCGAGGAACTTGTCAGGCGGGAAGATCAGCTTGTTGTTGGCGATCTCGGGGTCGTC
This sequence comes from uncultured Solirubrobacterales bacterium, assembly GCA_963781265.1. GTDB lineage: Bacteria > Actinomycetota > Thermoleophilia > Solirubrobacterales > 70-9 > WHSW01. The sequence continues at coordinate 144,632 of CAWAFH010000014.1, read as the reverse complement.
CTTGAGCAGCACTTCCTTGGTCCCGGCGACCGGCGAGACGTAGTTGACGTAGGCCTCGATCTGCGCCTGGTGGACCGGGTCGTAGACGTAGTTCATGAACGCCTCGGCCGCGGCCGGGTTCGGCGCGCCGATCGGGATCACCATGTTGTCGGACCAGACCATGCAGCCCTCCTCCGGCATCCGCCACTCGATGTCCGGGTTGTCGGCCTGCAGCTGGACGGCGTCGCCGGACCAGCCGATGACCGCGACCGCGTCACCCGAGGTCAGGTCGCGGGCGTAGTCGTTGCCGGTGAAGCGGCGGATCTGACCGGAATCGACCGCGTCCTGAATCTTCGCGATCGCTGCCAGCCAGTCGTCGGTGGTCGCCTGGTCGAGGTCGACCCCCATGCACTTCATCACCAGCGGGACCGTGTCGCGCATCTCGGTCAGCATCTCGACCTTGCCCGCGTACTGGGGGTCGAAGAGGTCGCAGATCGAGGTCGCGTCCGGGGCCAGATCCCTGCGGACCGTGAGTCCGGTGAGGCCCGTCTGCCACGGCATCGAGTAGTCGCGGTTGGGGTCGAACGGCGGGTTGGCGAGGCTCGGGACGAGGTTCTTGTAGTTGTTCTGCATCGCCGTCTTGTCGAAGTTCTGCAGGTAGCCGAGCTCGTGCATCTTGTTCGCCATCCAGTCGGTGACGACGAAGATCGAGCGGCCGCCCGACTCGCCCTGATCGAGCTGCGGCTGCACCTTGCCGAAGAACTCGGCGTTGTCGTTGACGTCCTCGATGTACTTGACCGTGATCCCGGTCTGCGTCCTCGAAGTCGCCGATCGTCTCCTTGTCGATGTAGAGCGGCCAGTTGGAGATCGTGACCTCGCCCTCGGGCTTGCCCGAGGCGTCGACGGTCTGCACGTCGCCGGTCTGGGGGCCACCGATCACGGCTTGCTCGCAGCCGGCGAAGATCAGCCCGGCGAGCAGCGCCAGGGCTATCCACAGCTTCATCGAGCCGCGTGGCCGGTTGAAGCTCGCGGTGCTCATGCCGGCGCGGGCGCTTCCTCCGACTCCCTGACCACGTGAATGTGCTCCGGCGCCCAGGAGAGGCTGACGTTGGCGCCCCCGCCGGGCAGCCTGGCGCGCTCGGCCTCGTCGGCGTTCGGCACCAGCACCGTCATCCGCACGTCGCCGGCGAGCTTGACCACGATCTGGGTCGAGGTCCCGAGGTAGACCGAGCTCTCGACCTGGCCCTGGACCGCCGGCCAGTTCGGGTTGGCCGGCGTGGTCCCGTTGGTCGAGATGACGAGCTTCTCCGGGCGGACGACGGCGTGGCAGCGCTCGCCGGTCGAGAGGCCGTCGGTCGGCGCATCGATCTCGACCCCGGCGTCGAGCTTCACCTTCGAGCCGGCGCCGTTGGCGGCCGTCACCTGGCCCGGCATCAGGTTCGAGACCCCGATGAACCCGGCGACGAAGGTCGTGGTCGGCCGCTCGTAGACGGCCTCGGGCCCGTCGCACTGCTCGATCCGGCCGCGGTTCATGACCGCGATCCGGTCGGACATCGTCAGCGCCTCCTCCTGATCGTGGGTGACGTAGACAAAGGTGATCCCGACCTCGCGCTGGATGCCCTTCAGCTCGAGCTGCAGGCCCTTGCGCAGCTTCAGGTCGAGGGCGCCGAGCGGCTCGTCGAGCAGCAGCACCTTCGGCAGGTTGACGAGTGCGCGGGCGAGCGCGACCCGCTGCTGCATGCCGCCGGAGAGCTGGTTGGGGCGCCGGTTGATCTCGGCCGCGAGCCCGACTCGCTCGAGCTCGGACTCGACGCGGCGCTTGATCTCGTCGCGGCCGACCTTCTTGCGCTCGAGCCCGAAGGCGACGTTCTCGCCGACGCTCAGGTGGGGGAAGAGCGCGTAGCTCTGAAAGACCGTGTTGGTGGGCCGCTTGTGGGCGGGCAGCCCGGCGACGTTGGTCCCCTCGATCATCACCGAGCCCGTGGTCGGCTGCTCGAAGCCGGCGATCATCCGCAGCGTCGTCGTCTTGCCGCATCCCGACGGCCCGAGCATGGTGAAGAACTCACCGTGCGCGATCTCGAGATCCATCTCCCGCACCGCCACGAAGTCGTCGAATGCCTTCGAGACTCCCTGTAGGTACACGCTCGCTTCGCTCAAACCCGTCCTCTCCTCATCAGACAAAGCCACCGCTGCGCGGACGCCGCTCAGGCTAAGTCGCCGCTGCGATTGTTGCAAGTGGCGAAAGTCCCAAAACGTCCAACCGCCGTTATACACGGTGTAGAAGACCGCCGTCGTACGTTGAACCGAATCCCGGTTGAGTTCGGGCTGTGAGGCGGCTACGGTTGTACGGAACGTCGATGCGCGCTGGACCACTCGTCCCAGCGGCCTGAAAAGGAGAGAGATGGCGTCAACCGATACGGCGACCCGGACCGCGGCGGGCAGCGACCTGCAGGAGGCGGCGAAGCGCCACCTGTGGATGCACTTCACGCGGATGGGTTCCTACGACAGCGTCAACCACGTGCCGGTGATCGTCCGCGGCGAGGGCCCCTATGTCTACGACGAGCACGGCAAGCGATACCTCGACGGCCTCGCCGCGCTGTTCTGCGTCAACGCCGGCCACGGCCGGACCGAGATCGGCGACGCGATGGCGGCTCAGGTCCGCGAGCTCGACTTCATCACGATCTGGAGCTACGCCCACCCGCGGGCGATCGAGCTCGCCGAGCGGATCGCGGACCTCGCCCCGGGCGACCTCAACCGGGTCTTCTTCACGAACAGCGGCTCCGAGGCGGTCGAGTCGGCGATCAAGCTCGCCCGCGCCTACCACCAGCGCACCGGCAACCCGCGCAAGATCAAGTTCCTGTCGCGCGACGTCGCGTACCACGGGACGACGCTCGGGGCGCTGCAGGCGACCGGGATCACGTCGCTGCGGACCGATTTCGAGCCCCTCGTTCCCGGCGGGATCAAGGCGCCGAACACCAACAGCTACCACTGGCCCGCCGACCGCGACCCGCTCTGGGCCGCCGACCAGATCGAGGCGGCGATCGAGTTCGAGGGGCCGGAGACCGTCGGCGCGGTCATCCTCGAGCCGATGCAGAACGCCGGCGGCTGCTTCGTCCCGCAGGACGGCTACTTCGACCGCGTCCGCGAGATCTGCGATCGCCACAACGTCCTGCTGGTCTCCGACGAGGTGATCTGCGCCTGGGGCCGGCTCGGCTACTACTTCGGCTGCGAGCGATACGGGTATCAGCCCGACATCGTGACCACCGCGAAGGCGCTGACCTCGGCCTACGCGCCGATGGGGGCGATGATCGCCTCCGACCGCGTCTACGAGCCGTTCGCGCACGGGACCGAGTCGTTCACCCACGGATCGACGTTCGCCGGCCACCCGGTCGCGGCGGCCGCGGCGATGGCCAACCTCGACATCTTCGAGCGCGAGGACCTCTGTGGCCACGTGCTCGAGAAGGAGGCCGAGTTCCGCGGCATGCTCGAGGGCCTGCGCGACATCCCGATCGTCGGCGACGTTCGCGGCGCCGGCTACTTCCACGCGATCGAACTGGTCAAGGACCAGACGACCAAGGAGAGCTTCTCGCACGAGGAGTCCGAGCACCTGCTGCGCGGCTTCCTCTCCGGCGAGCTGTACCGCCGCGGGTTGATCTGCCGCGCGGATGACCGGGGCGACCCCGTCTTGCAGCTGTCACCGCCGCTGACCTGCGACACGGAGCAGTTCGAGGAGATCGAGGCGGTCCTGCGGCCGGTGCTGACCGAGGCGGCGGAGCGGCTCGGCTCGGGTTCGTTCCGGACCGAGGACATCTGAGCCGCGCGGGCGGCTCAGAGGGAGCCCGGTGCTGACCGTCGCCTCACTGCTCGAGGACTGCGGGCTCGAGTTCGCCGCGGCCTCCGAGCACGGCGACAACCCAGTCCGCTGGGTCCATATCTCCGAGCACGAGGATCCGACCCCGTGGCTGTCGGGTGGCGAGCTGCTGCTGACCACCGGCTACAACCTCGGCACGGCGACCAAGCAGCGACGCTACGTCGAGCTGCTCGCCGGCGAGGGCCTCGCCGGGCTCGGCTTCGGGACCGGCTTCGACCACAAGAAGATCCCGAAGGCGATCCTCGACACCGCCGAGGCCCACCACCTCCCGCTGTTCGAGGTCCCGTACGAGATGCCGTTCATCGCGATCACCGAGCGCGCCGCGGCGCGGCTGGTCAACGAGGCGTTCGGGGTGCTCGAGCGCGGGGTCCAGGTGCACGAGCGGCTCGAGCGGCTGGTGATCGAGGGCGAGGGGATCGAGGAGATCCTCGCCTCGACGGGAGCCGCGATCGGCGGTACTGCCGTGGTGCTCGACCGCGCCGGGCGCGAGCTCGCCCGCAGCGCCAACGGCGCCGACTCGCCGGCGGCGGCCGGGGCGATCGGGGCGCTCGCGGAGGAGCTCGGCGCCCAGGCGAGCAGCGCCCCGACCGGGCCGTTCACGCCCGAGCAGGGCGCGCTCGCGGCGCGGGCGCTCGCGATCCCCGTCCCGGGCCGCCGCGGTGCCGCGCCCGTAGCCTGGCTGGGGGTGATCTCCGAGCGCGACCCGCTCGGCGAGTTCGAACGGCTCTGCGCCCGCCAGGCCGCCCTCGTCGTCGGGCTCGAGCTGATGCGCGAGCGGATCGTGCGCGAGACCGAGCGGCGGCTCGCCGGCGACCTCCTCGCCGACGCGCTCGGCGACCGGCTCGGCCCCGATGAGCTCAGCGGCCGGTTGCGACCGTTCGGGATCGGCGCCGAGGCGGCGGTGCTCGTGTTCGACCTCGAGGACCCCGACGCCGCCGAGGCGACGCTCGAATCGACCCTCTCCGATGCCGGCGTCCCGGCCCTGGTCGCAACGAGCGGTGCCTCCGGGCGCCCGCTGCTCTGCGCGGTGGTCGACGTCGCCAACAGCGAGCCGGTCGGGACCGCTCGCCGGGCCCGCGAGGCGCTCGCCGGCGGTCCCGGTCGCAACGGCGTCCGCGCGGCGGCCAGCCGCCCTGCGTCGGTCACCTCGCTGCGCCGCGCCTTCCACGAGGCCCGCTGCGCGCTCGAGGCGACGTCGCTCGCCGAGGGCGACGTCCCCGAGGTGGCCTCCCACCGCGACCTCGGCGCGTTCACGCTGCTGCTCGCGATCCAGGACGACGACGCCCTGCGCCTCTACAGCGACGACCTGCTCGACCCGATCGAACGCACCGAGGGCGAGTACGGCGGCGAGCTGCTGCGCTCGCTCGAGGCGTTCATCGAGAACAACGGCAACTGGGAGCGGGCGGCGCGCCAGCTCTACTGCCACCGCCACACGCTTCGCTATCGGATCCGCAAGATCGAAGAGCTCACCGGCCGCGATCTCGGCCGGGCCACGGACAGGATCGAGCTCTGGCTGGCACTACGCGCAAGGGAGCTTGTGAGATGACCGAACCACGACGACCGCATCGCCCCCGGAGGCGCAGCGGAGAAGGAGAGGCGCAGTGAAGGTAGGCGTCCCATCCGAGGTCAAGCCCGACGAGTACCGGGTCGCGATCACGCCGATCGGCGTGCGCGAGCTGACCGAGCGCGGTCACGAGGTCCTGATCCAGAAGGGCGCCGGGGACGGCTCGTCGATCTCGGACGCCAACTACGAGGCCCAGGGCGCCAGGATCTCGCCGACCGCCGAGGACGTCTTCGCCGAGGCCGAGATGGTGCTCGGGGTCAAGGAGCCCCAGCCGCAGGAGGTCGCGCTCCTGCGCGAGGGCCAGACCCTGTTCACCTACCTGCACCTCGCCCCGGCTCCGGAGCTGACCGCGGGCCTGTGCGAATCGGGCGCGATCTGCGTCGCCTACGAGACCGTCGAGGACCGCCAGGGCCGGCTGCCGCTGCTGGCGCCGATGTCGGAGGTCGCCGGCAAGATCGCGACCCAGGCCGGGGCCTTCATGCTCGAGAAGCCGCTGGGCGGGCGCGGGATCCTGCTCGGCGGCGTCCCGGGGGTGCCGCCGGCCAACGTGATGGTCATCGGCGGCGGCGCGGTCGGCCTGCACGCAGCCTCGATCGCGATCGGAATGGAGGCCGACGTGTTCGTGTACGACGTCTCGCTGGAGAAGCTCCGAGAGCTCGACGTCGCGTTCGCCGGGCGCGCCTCGACGGTGTTCAGCTCGACCCTCTCGATCGAGGAGAAGCTGCCCGACATGGACCTGGTGATCGGCGGGGTGCTGGTCCACGGCGCGCGCGCCCCGCACGTGATCACCCGCAAGCAGCTCGGGCTGATGAAGAAGAGTGCCGTGCTGGTGGACGTCGCGATCGACCAGGGCGGCTGCTTCGAGACGTCGAGGCCGACCACCCACGGCGACCCGACCTACGAGGTCGACGGGATCATCCACTACTGCGTCACGAATATGCCGGGAGCCGTGCCGATCACCTCGACCTACGCGCTCACGAACGCGACCTTGCCCTACGTGCTGGCGCTCGCCGATCACGGCGTTGCCGAGGCGGCGCGGCGCGACCCGGGCCTGCGGCTCGGGATCAATGTCGCCGGCGGCAAGGTCACCCACCCGGCGGTCGCCGAGGGGGTCGGGATGGACTACACCCCGCCCGAGCAGGTGATCGAGATCGGCGAGCCCGACCTCGAGATCCCCGGCAAGTCCAGCGCCGGCGCGACCGCCACCCACGCGATCCCGAACGGCAACTAGCAACCAGCCATCAGCAACCGATCGAGGAGAGATATGGCCACTGTCACCGGCACCGAGCTCAAGAACTTCATCAACGGCGAGTTCGTCGCCGGGTCAGCGACCGAGGACGTGATCAGCCCGTCGACCGGTGAGGTGATCGCGCAGGCGCCGGTCTCCAGCGCCGAGGAGGTGGACGCTGCGGTCCGCGCCGCCCGCGAGGCGTTCAAGACCTGGGGCGCGAGCACCCCGCGCTCTCGCTCCGAGGCCCTGCTGGCGCTCGCCGACGCGATCATCGAGCACGGCGACGAGTTCGCCGACATCGAGTCAGCCGACGCCGGCAAGCCGCGCCAGGCGTTCGTCGACGAGGAGCTCGAGATGTGCGCCGACAACCTGCGCTTCTTCGCCGGCGCGGCGCGCAACATGGAGGGCAAGGCCGCGAACGAGTACGTCGAGGGCTTCACCTCGATGGTCCGCCGCGAGCCGGTCGGGGTCGCCGCGCAGATCACGCCGTGGAACTACCCGCTGATGATGGCCATGTGGAAGATCGGACCGGCGTTCGCGGCCGGCTGCACGAGCGTCCTGAAGCCCGCGGAGAACACGCCTCTCTCCACGTTCAAGCTGGCCGAGATCGCCGCCGACATCTTCCCGCCCGGAGTCCTCAACGTGATCGGCGGGCACGGCGACCCGGCCGGGGCCGCGATGGTCACCCACCCCGAGGTCGACATCGTCTCGCTGACCGGCTCGCCCGGCACCGGCAAGTGGATCGCCAAGCACGCCGCGGACACGCTGAAGCGCGTGCACCTCGAGCTCGGCGGCAAGGCGCCGGTGATCATCTTCGACGACTACGACCCCGAGTTGGCGCTCGAGTTCATCGCCGCGACGGCGCTCTTCAACGCCGGCCAGGACTGCACGGCTGCAACCCGGATCCTCGCCTCCGACAAGGTCTATGACGACGTCGTCTCCGGTCTCGCCGAGCGGGCGGAGAGCTACGTGATCGGTGACCTCGACGATCCCGAGACCACCCTCGGGCCGGTGATCAGCGAGGTGCAGCGCGAGCGGGTCGGCGGCTTCGTCGAGCGCAGGCCCGATCACGCGGAGGTCGTCACCGGCGGCAGGGACGCGGACCGTCCCGGCTTCTACTACGAGCCGACCGTGGTCGCCAACCTCGAGCAGGACGACGAGATGATCCAGGACGAGATCTTCGGCCCGGTGATGACCGTGCAGCGGTTCACCGACGAGGAGAAGGCGATCGAGTGGGCCAACGGGACCCGCTACGGGCTCGCCGCGTCGGTCTGGACCCGCGACGTCGGCCGCGCCTTCCGGGTCGCGAACGCGGTCCGCTTCGGCGCCGTCTGGATCAACAACCACATCACGATGGCCTCCGAGATGCCGCACGGCGGCTTCAAGCAGTCCGGCTACGGCAAGGACATGTCGGCGTACTCGGTGGAGGACTACACCGTGGTCAAGCACGTGATGCTCAACCTCGAGCTCGGCGACTGAGCCGCCCGCGGGCGCCGCCCGTCCCGCCGACGGGTTGAAACCGTTGCCCTGTATGGCGAAATCAACCCGTCGGCGCTCGGTGGTCGGCTCTGGACGGGGTCGCGGCGTCACTCGAGCGGGTGGGCGACCTCGTCGGCGCGCAGGCGACCGGCGATCAGCGCAACCGGGCCGACGACCGCCGGGACGACGCCGGCGATGATGAAGACAGCGGTGAGGCCGAACGCGTCGGCGGCCGGGCCGGCGAGCACCATCGAGACGGGGAGCAGCGAGAGCGAGACGAAGAAATCGAGGCTCGAGACGCGGCCGCGCAGCCGGTCGGGGACCCGTCGCTGCAGCAGCGTCCCCCAGATCACGTCGCCGATCCCGGAGCTGACCCCGACCACGACCATTGCCGCGAGCATGATCCAGAGCTCGTTGGCGAGCCCGATTGCCGCGATCGGCAGCGCGCCGATGCCCCAGACGAGCAGCACAACGCTCAGGTAGCGGCGCGGCATCGGCCGCGACGAGACCCAGAGCGCCCCGGCCGCGGAGCCGATCCCGAACGCGGTGAGCAGGGCGCCGTACTCGCCGGCCCCACCGCCGAGCCGGTCGCGGACCGCGAACGGGATGAGGACGTCGATCGGCCCGATCAGGGCGAGCACCGCGATCAGCGCGAAGCCGAGCGTCGCCCAGAGCCACGGGGTCTCGCGGACGTAGCGGCCCGCCTCGCGCAGATCGGCCAGCGCCGCCCCCGCGCCGCTGCCGATGCCCTCGCGCTCGGCGCGCCCGTGGACCCGAACGGCCGCCAGGCACGCCGCCGAGCCGAGGAAGGTCGCCGAGTCGGCGAGGATCGCCGCCCCCGGCGACAGCAGCGCGACCGCCAGGCCGCCGAGCGCCGGGCCGGCCGCGAACTCAGCGAGCGGCCGCAACATCCCCTCGAGCCCGTTTGCGGCGAGCAGCTCGCGCTCGGGCAGCAGGCGCGGCAGCAGGCCCGTGTAGGAGGGGATGAAGAACGCCTCGCCGACACCGATCACGAGCCCGGCGGCCGCGAGCTGCCAGAGCTCGACCGCGCCGGCGAGCGACAGGCCGCCGACGATCGCGACCGCCGCGGCGCGCGAGAGGTCGGCGACGATCATCACCGTCCGGCGCGGCATGCGGTCGGCGATGACCCCGCCGATCAACAGGAACGCGAGCATGCCGACGCTGTAGGAGCCGGCGACGAACGACAGCTGCACCGGGCCGCCGCCGAGCTCGATCACCTGAAAGGCGAGCGCGACGAGCCAGATGCCGTCGCCGGTGAGCGAGATCGCGAGCCCGCTCCACAGCAGCCTGAAGTCGCGGTTGCGCAGCGGATGCAGGGCTTTTGGCAGCGAGGCCATCCCGCCGATGATTGCGTTCGCCGGAGATCTCGGCGGCTCGCCCGCTCAGACCTTCTCGGCGGCGGGCGGCGGGCGCCGGTCAGTCGTCGAGGGTCGCGCCGAGCAGCAGGCCGAGCTGGCGCGAGTGCGCGACGAGCGCCCCGTCGGGGGTCCACAGCTCGCCGTCCTCCTCGAAGAAGCCGTCGCGGACCAGGTCCGACGTGAACCGGCCGAGCAGCAGCGAGTCGGGCAGTGGGAGCGGGGCGCGGAAGTGGACGCTGAGGTCGATCGTCGGCGCCGGGGCGAGCTCGGCGAGCATCGGCCAGGGAGCCGGAAACCAGGCGTCGGCGAGCATCGCGATCGCCGGCGCGTCGAGCTCGCGGCGCTCGCGCAGGCCGAGCCAGCCGCCGACCTCGCCGCGGTCCGCGCGGCTGAACGGGGGCTCGCCGAACCGATGCTGCATCGAGAGACGCTGGGTGAACGGCGGTGGGTTCTCGCGCGGGAAGTCGCCGGCGGGCAGGTCGCGATCCGGATCCGGCGGCGGCCGGTCCTCGGGCGCCGGCGGCTGGACCTCCGGCATCGGCGCCCGGTCGAGCAGGGGGCTCTCCCACGCGGTCGAGTAGGCGCCGAGCCCAAGCGCGATCAGCTTGCCGTCCTGCTCGAGCCGGCCGCTGACGGTGCTCAGCGAACGCCCCTGGCGCTCGATCGTCGCGCCGATCGTCACCGGACCGGCGTGCGGCGAGCGCGCGAAATGGACCGTGACCGAGCGGGCGCTGCGCTCCGGGTCGCCGATCGCGAGCTCGAACCCGTGCATGAGGATCGCCATCACGTAGCCGCCGAGCGGACCGCGCGGGGTGTCCCAGCCCGGGGTGATCTCGCCCTTCCAGCGACCCTCGCCGGCCGCGCTGAGCGCGATGTCGTCGTCGAAGCGGTTCATCGAGCCGGTGACGATATCCGTCCAGCTTCGTCGCGCCTGGCATGGAATCCGGCCCGGCCGGGTACCGGACGGTTGGTCCGCCGATGGACCGCAAGCGTGAAGCTGCAAGGAGGCGTAGCGAGTGGCAATCAAGGATTCCTCCCCGGCCGGGCTCCAATTCTGGGTCAGCGTCGCCGATCGACCGAGCGGCGGCTCGGTCGTGACCGTCTTCGGCGAGCTCGACGTGTCGACCGCCTCCGAGATGCGGCGGGCGCTCGAGCAGGCGCTCGAGCACGGCGGCGACGTCGAGGTCGACCTGCGCGGCTGCACGTTCGTCGACTCGTCCGGAATCGCCACGCTGGTCTGGGCGGCATGGCGGCTCAAGGAGCAGGACCGCAAGATGCTGCTGCTCGGCGCCCGCGACCGCGTCCGCCGCATCCTGGACCTCGCCGGCATCGCCGGCCACGCGGCGATCGTCATCGATCAGCTGTAGCGGCGCGGCGACCCGGGCGCGGCTACGCTCGCCGTATGACCCGCGCCCGTGAACCGGAGGCCGCCCGCGCCCGCGCCTGGCGGCGCGATGCGATGGCGGCGGTGTGCGACCGGGTCGAGCCCTGGGAGCACGGCACCGTGATGCGGGCGACGGGGTACCCGACCTACTACGACTTCAACGTCGTCTGGGTCGAGGGCGACCCGGGCCTCAGCGCCGACGAGTTGGTCGAGGTCGCCGACGAGCGGCTCGCCGGGCTCGACCACCGCCGGCTCGACTTCGAGCTCGCCGAGGCGGCGGAGCGGGTGCGGACCGAGCTCGAGGCCGCCCGATGGGAGGCGACCCGCCTGGCCTGGATGCGCCACACCGAGCCGCTGCCACCCGGGCCCGCGGTCGAGGTCGAGGAGGTCGAATACGACGAGGTGCTCGGGCTGCGCCACGCCTGGCATGGCGAGGACTTCGCCGACCTCGACAGCCGCAGCTACCTGGCCGCGGCCCGCGAGGTCGCGATGACGCGCGCGGTGCAGGTGATCGCGGTCCGCGAGGACGGCGAGCCGGTCGGCTTCGCCCAGCTCGAGCGTGCCGGCCGCGGCGCCGAGATCACCCAGGTGTACGTGTTGCCCCGGTTTCGCGGCGGCGGGCGGGGGACGGCGATCACGCGGGCCGCGATCGAGGCCGCCGGCGACGTCGACGACCTCTGGATCGTCGCCGACGACGAGGATCGCCCGAAGCAGCTCTATGCCCGGCTCGGCTTCCGGCCGGTCTGGACCTCGACCGAGTTCCTGCGCGCGCCCGGGATCGCCGGGTACGAGGGCTAGGCGGCCGAGCGGGCCCGGTTCCAGGGCCGGCGCGCCCGCCGGCGGTCCTTGAGGATCCGGTGGGCGGCGTTGTGGCCCGAGCACCCGGTGACGCCGCCGCCCGGGTGGGTGCCGGCGCCGCACAGGTAGAGGCCGTCGACCGGGGTGGCGTACTGCGCCATCTCCGGGTGGGGGCGCATGAACGCCATCTGGTCGAGCCCCTGCTCGCCCTGGAAGATCGAGCCTCCCTGAAGCCCGAAGATTCGCTCGAGATCCGGCGGCGCGAGCACCTCGCGCTCGAGGACCGAGTCCTTGAGGTTGGGGGCGAACTGGGTCAGCTGCTCGACGCAGGTATCGCCGTAGCGCTCGCGGTCGCCGGGCTTCCAGTCCTCCTCGCGCGAGGGGCCGTACTGGGTGAACATCGTCATCACCCAGCGGCCGTCGTCGGTGAGCGTCGTGTCGACCGCGGAGGGCAGCTCGGCCTCGACGTAGGGGTGCTCGGCGGGCTTGCCGAGCGTCGCGTCCTGCCAGGCGCGCTCCAGGTAGTCGATCGAGGGACAGATGTTGACCCCGGCCGTCCGCATCAGCTGCTGCTCCTCATCGGTGACGCCCTCGTAGACGGGCGGCTCGGAGAGCACCAGGTTGACCTTCACCGAAGCGCCGCGGGTCCGGTAGCGCTCCATGTCCTCCCCGATCTCGGTCGGGAAGTTCTCGGCCCCGGCGAGCTCGAGGACGGTCGTCTTCGGGTGCGCGCCCGAGGCGACGATCGGGGCCCGCAGCTCGGTGCCGTCGGCGAGCGTGACGCCCACCGCGGAACCGTTGCGGACGTCGATCGAGGCGACGTCGGCCCCGGTCAGGATCTCCGCGCCGGCGCTGCGCGCCGAGGCCGCGATCGCCTCGCTGATCGCGCCCATGCCGCCGATCACCTGGCCCCAGGCGCCCTCGATCCCGCCGCACTCGCCGAGCGCGTGATGGAGCAGGTTGTAGGCGGTGCCCGGGGTGCGCGGGCCGGCCCAGACGCCGACCACGCCGCTCGACGCGGTCGAGCCCTTGAGCCCGTCGAGCTCGAAGTAGTCGTCGAGCAGGTCGCCGACGGACATCGTGAAGACCCGAACCAGCTCGTGGACGTCGCGCTTGGAGAAACCGGCCATCCGGCCCGCCTCGCGCAGCAGCGCGGCGAGGTCGCCCGGGGCCTTGGAGCCGACCGCCGGCGCCTCGCGCAGCATCATCGGCTTCACGAACCGCGCCGCGCGGTCCATCAGCGCCTCGAACTTCGGGTACGCCTCGGCGTCCTTGCTCGAGTAGCGCGCGATCGACTTGGCGGTGTTCTCGACCTCGTTGAAGAAGAAGATCGGCCCCTCCTCCGTCAGCGAGACGTAGGCGGGGTCGAGCGGGATGGCCTTGTAGCCGAACCGCTCCAGCTCGAGGTCGGAGACGATCTTCGGCTGCAGCATCGAGACCACGTACGAGCAGCGCGAGACCCGGGCGCCGGGCCACAGCTCCTCGGTCACGCAGGCGCCGCCGAGCACGTCGCGACGCTCGAGGCAGATCACGCGCAGACCGGCGCGCGCCAGGTAGGCGGTCGTCGTGAGGCCGTTGTGGCCCCCGCCGACGACGATCGCGTCGTAGCTGCGCGGACCTCGTCCCGGCGCGCCGCCGTTGGTCGAAGGGACGGCGGGCGGGGTGGAGTGTGTCGCTGCTTCCATGCGCGCAGAATAACACGTAAGTGCAGTTGACTACAAGATCAAGCGGTGGCCGACCCGGTCGCTCTCGCGCTCACGGAACACGGTTCCGTTATTCTGCGCATCGCAGCGACTCGAAAGGGAGAAGGCTTGACGACGACCGTCACGGAGCGGGGCCCGTTCATCGGCGGGCGCTGGATCGACGGGGACGGGGAGCGGATCCCGGTCACCAACCCGGCGACCGGCGAGGAGATCGGCGCCGTCACCGCGTCGACCGGCGCGCAGGTCGACGAGGCCGTCGCCGCCGCGGCGCACGCGTTCGAGTCATGGCGGCGCACCTCCGTGCTCGAGCGCGCCGAGTTGCTGCGCCGCGCGCACGCGATCTGCCTCGATCGGGTCGAGGAGATCGCCGCAATGATCGCCGCCGAGGTCGGCAAGACGGTTGCATCGGCGCGCTCGGAGATGGAGGGCGGGACCGCGGAGCACTTCCGCCGCGCCGCCGAGGATGCGCTTCGCCATCGCGGTCACGTGCTGCCCTCGACCATGGACATGGTGACGACGAAGAAGGTGCTCGTCGTGCAGCAGCCGGTGGGCGTCGTCGCCGCGGTCTCCCCGTGGAACTTCCCGGTCGACATCGCTGCGATCCCGATCGTCTACGGCCTCGCCACCGGGTGCACGGCAGTCTGGAAGCCCTCCGAGCACGCGCCCCTGTGCGCGCAGCTGTTCGTCGACGTGCTCGCGGACGCCGGCTTTCCCGACGGGACCGTCAACCTCGTCCATGGGCGCGGGGACACCGGTGCGCGGCTGGTCGGCCACCCCGACGTCGGCGCGGTGGTCTTCACGGGTTCGGTCCAGACCGGCGAGGTCGTCGCCCGCGAGGCCGGCCTCAAGAACCGCGTGCTGGAGCTCGGCGGGAACGGCCCGCAGATCGTGCTCGCCGACGCCGACGTCCCGAGGGCCGTCGATGCCGCGGTCCGCGGCTGCTTCTATCTCGCCGGCCAGTGCTGCACCGCGGCGGAGCGGCTGCTCGTGCACCGCGACATCCACGACGAGTTCGTCGAGCGCCTCGTCGAGCGCGCCCGGGCGCTGCGCCTGGGCGACCCGTTCGACCCCGCCACCGACCTCGGGCCGCTGTGCACGCCCGAGGTCCTGGCCCGCACCCGCGCGCACCTCGACGATGCGGTCGCGCGGGGCGCCTCGATCCTCGCCGGCGGCGGGCACGACGGCCAGTTTCACGAGCCGACCGTGATCGGCGGGGTCACCAGCGAGATGGCGATCGCCCAGGAGGAGACGTTCGGTCCCGTGGCGCCGATCATGGTCTTCGACACCAACGAGGAGGCGATCGCGATCGCCAACGAGACCGTCTACGGGCTCACCGCCTCCGTCTTCACCTCGTCGCTGGTCGATGCCTGGGAGTTCGCCGACGAGCTGCGCCACGGCACGGTGCATGTGAACGAGTCGACGAACTACTGGGACCAGCTCGCGCCGTTCGGAGGCATGAAGAAGTCCGGCGCCGGGCGCGAGCTGTCGACGTGGATGGTGGACGCGCTCACCGAGACGAAGCAGATCAGCTTCGACCTCGCCCGCTCGGGGCGCGAGACCGGGCCGGACATGGAGTGAACGTGCAGCAGGCGCCGCTCGCCGGGGTGCGGGTGCTCGACTTCACCCGCATCCTCTCGGGGCCCTACGCGACGATGCTGCTCGCCGACCTCGGCGCCGACGTGGTCAAGGTCGAGCGGCCGGGCAGCGGTGACGACACGCGCGGCTGGGGGCCGCCGTTCACCGGCGACATGAGCACCTACTTCGCCGCCGTCAACCGCGGCAAGCGAAGCGTCGCGCTCGACCTGCAGAGCGAGCGCGGGCAGGCGCTCGCCGCGGGGCTCGCCGCCGACGCCGACGTCCTGGTCGAGAACTTCCGGCCCGGCGTCAGCGAGCGGCTGGGCCTCGGCTACGAGCGGCTGCGCGCGGCGAACCCGAGCCTCGTCTATGCCTCGATCAATGGCTTCGGCTCGCACGGCCCGCGCGCGCAGGACGCCGGCACCGAGGTGATCGTCGAGGCGCAGACCGGGTTGATGGCGATGATGGGCACCCCCGACGGGCCGCCGGTGCGGTTCGGCGTCGCCATGGTCGACATCGCGACCGGGCTCGCGCTGGTCTGCGGCGTCCTCGCAGCGCTGCTCGAGCGCGAGCGCGGCGACGCCGGCCGCCTGCTCGAGTTCCCGCTGTACTCGACCGCGTTCTCGTGTCTCGCGACGGTGATCGCTTCGGCGAGCATCGACGCCCCGAGCCAGGAGGGGCGCTGGGGCAGCGGCCACCCGTCGATCGTGCCGTACGCGGCATATGAGGCACGCGACGGCTTCGTTGTTCTCGGCGCGATCAACGAGCTCATGTGGACGCGTCTGTGCGAGTCGCTCGGCCTGGGTGACCTCGCCACCGACGAGCGCGCCCGCTCGAACGAGCGCCGGGTGGCCAATCGCGGCTTCGTCGACGCGGAGGTCGCTGCCGCCGTTGGCTCGCGCACCAGCGCCGAGATCACCGCGGAGCTCAATCGCGCGGGTGTCCTCGTCGCTCCGGTGCTGAACGCGGCCGCCGCGGTGGAGGACCCGCAGGTCGCGGCACTCGGCCTGGTCGACGAGCTGGACGGGATCCGCTTCACCCGCACGCCCCTGAGTCAGTTCGCGTCCGCGGCGCTACCCGCCGCGCCCCCTCTCGGCGCCGACTCGGCGGCGGTGCTCGCCGAGCGCCTCGGGCTGGGTGCGCCCGAGCTCAGCGAGCTGCTCGACGCCGGGGTGATCGAGACGCCCGAGCATCGCGATTCGGCGCGGACCGCGGGCGCGGTGGCCGGCGCCGCCCAGGCCGCGAGCACCTAACCCGTCGCCGCGCCGGCGAACCGGCGGTCGGCGCGGCGCTGCTGCCAGATCGTCAGCGCGACCGCGGCGGTGGTCAGCGCGAACAGCATCGTCGCCAGCACGTTGACGTCGGCGGGGATGCCGCGCTGGGAGGCGCCGAAGATGAACAGCGGGAACGTCACCGTGGTCCCGGAGTTGAAGTTGGAGATCACGAAGTCGTCGATCGAGAGCGCGAAGGCGAGCGCCGCGCCGGCGGCGACCCCGGGCCACAACAGGGGCAGCGTCACCCGGCGAAACCGCGCCCACGGTCCCGCGCCGAGGTCGGCGGCCGCTTCGTCGAGCGCCGGGTCGAGCGCGATCAGCCGGGCCCGCACGACGACGACCACGAAGCTGATCGAGAACATCACGTGCGCGAGCAGGAGCGTCGGGAAGCCGCGCGCGAGGTCCATGTAGACGAACATCGACAGCAGCGCAGCGCCGATCACCACCTCCGGGGTCGCCATCGGGATCAGGATGAGGATGTTCGCGGCCCGGCGACCACGGAAGCGATGCCGGACCAGCGCCAGCGCCAGCATCGTCCCGATCACGGTCGCGATCGCCGCGGTCGCCAGGGCCAGCTCGAGGCTCGTGAACAACGCCTCGGTGAGGTTGTCGTCGGAGAACGGGCTGCGCCAGTGGTCGAGGGTGAAGCCCTGCCAGTCGGTGTTGAAGTTGCCCGCCGGGTCGTTGAACGAGAACAGCGCGATCACCGCGATCGGAATCAGCATGTAGAGAGTGGCCACCACCGCGTAGATCGAGAGCGCGCGCTGGCGCAGGCGCCCGAGCGCCGTCGCGGCCGGCAGCGGGCGCGGCGGGGGGTGGGCCGTGCCGCCATCCACCCCGCCGTCATCTCCCATCATCGCCGCGGTCCCCGCCACGCGCAGGTAGACGAGGACCACGGCGAGGATCAGCGCCATCAGGACGAACGAGAGCGCGGCCGCGGTCGGGTAGTCGGCCAGGGTCAGGAACCGGCCCTGGATCACGTTGCCGATCATCGCCTGGTTGGGCCCGCCGAGGAAGTAGGCGTTGACGTAGTCACCGACGGCCGGGATGAACGTCAGCAGGATCCCGGCGAGAATCCCGGGCGCCGAGAGCGGCAGCGTCACCTTCAGGAACGCGGTGCGCGCGGAGGCGTAGAGGTCCTGCGCCGCCTCGACGAGCCTGCCGTCGAGCCGCTCGAGGCTCGCGTAGATCGGCAGGATCATGAACGGCAGGAAGTTGTACGTCAGGCCCGCGATCACCGAGGCGGAGGTGTCGAGGACACGCCCGTCGTCGGCGATCAGCCCGACGCTGCGAAGCGCGTCCACCGCCGGGCTCTGGTCGGAGAGGATCGTCTGCCACGCGAGCGTGCGGATCAGGTAGGTGGTGAAGAACGGGGCGATCACCGCGAAGAGCGCGAGGCGCTTCCAGCGGCCGGCGCGAAAGGCGATCGCGTAGGCGAGCGGGTAGGCGATCAGCAGGGCGAGCAGCGTCGCGATCCCGCCGTAGAGGAACGAGCGCTCGAACTGCACCTGGTAATCGGAGATCGCGCTGGTGAAGTTGTCGAACGCCCAGGTGAAGGCGAACCCGTCCTCGATCGAGCCGCTCTCGAGCGACACCACCCCCATGAAGCACATGGGGATGACGAAGAACAGGCCGAGCCAGAGCACCCCCGGGGCGAGGAGCCCCAGGGGGGTACGGCGCCGGCTCACGCCGCTATCCGGTCGTCACCGACTCCCACGCCTCTTCGATCTCGTCGGCCTCGGCGCCCTCGAGGATCGGCTGCGACTCGCATCCCTTCGTGAACTCTTCGGTGGGGAAGATCAGCTCGTTGTCGGCGAGGTCGGAGCCCTGCTTCTCGAACACCTCCTGGACGCCGTCGACCGGCGTCGTGTAGTTGACGTAGGCGGCGATCTGGGCCGCGTTCTCGGGCTCGTAGATGAAGTTGAGGAACTCGTATGCGGCGCCGGGGTTCGGCGCTCCGACCGGGATGATCCAGTCGTCGGACCACAGGATGCAGCCCTGGTCGGGGACCCGGAATTCGATCGCGTCGTTGTCGAGCTGCATCTGGACGGCGTCGCCCGACCAGCCGACGGCCGCCACCAGGTCGCCGCGCGGAACATCGTCGACGTAGTCGTTGCCGGTGATGTCGCGGATCTGACCGGACTCGACGGCGCCCTTGATCTTGTCGATCGCCGCCAACCAGTCCTCCTTGGTCGCGTCGGAGGGGTCGATGCCGTCGGCCATCATCACCAGCGGGACGGTGTCGCGCAGCTCGGAGAGCATCGCGACCTTGCCCTTGTACTTCGGGTCGAACAGGTCGTTGACCGAGGTGATGTCGGGGGCCAGGTCGCTGCGGACGATCAGCCCCGTCATGCCGCTCTGGTACGGAACCGAGAACTTGCGCCCCGGGTCGAACTCGGGGTCGCGAAGCGCGGGCAGCAGGTTGGCCTCGACGTTCGGGAGCGCCGACTTGTCGAGCTCCTGCGCGTAGCCGAGGTCGTAGTACTTGCGCGCCATCCAGTCGGTGGCCACGATCAGGTCGCGCCCGCCGGAGGAGCCGTTCTCGAGCTCGGGCCGCAGCTTGGCGAAGTGCGACTCGTTCGAGTTGATCTCCTCGAGGTACTCGACCTCGATCCCGGTCTCCTTGGTGAAGTTGGCCAGGGTCGAGCCGGGGCCGTCGACCGAGCCGTCGGCCTTGTCGATGTACAGGACGGCGCTCGAGATCGTCAGCGGCTTGCCGGGGACGGGCTCGGTGTCGGCGACCTGGACGTCGCCGCCATCTCCCTCGTCCTCGCTTCCGAGATCGCTTCCGCACGCACCGAGGAGGAGGCTCGCGAGCGTCGCTGCGCATGCAAGCAGCACCGTTCCCGCTCTCCCTGTGCTCCTGCGATCGGCGACCTGACGCGCTCCGTGCATCATCTCCTCCTACCTCGATCGGGCCCTCGCGCGCATACTATCCACAAAACCGAACCTTAGTTCCGGGTTATGACGGAGACCGTTTCGAGAGCCGAGATCCGCGTCCTGCGCCATCACGACGACACGCCGCCGGGGCTGCTCGCCGAGTGGCTGGACGAGCGCGGGCTCGCCTGGACCACGATCCGACCGGACCGCGGCGAGCCGGTGCCCGCGGACCCGCGGGGCTGGGGCGGGCTCGTCGTCCTCGGCGCGGAGCACTCGGTCAACGCGGCCGAGCCCCGGTGGGTCGCCGCCGAGGCCGAGCTCACCGGCGCCGCGATCGAGGCCGGGATCCCGGTGCTCGGCATCTGCTTCGGCGGCCAGATGCTCGCCCGGGCCATGGGTGCCGACGTCGGTCCCGCGCCGCGCCCGAGCATCGGCTGGCGCGATGTCGACGGCGACCCCGCGAGCCCCGCCGCCGGGGAGTGGCTGCACTACAACTACGAGACGTTCCCGCTGCCCGCCGGGGCCGAGCCGCTGGCCGAGCTCGAGGGCTGCTCGGCGGCCTTTCGCGCCGGCCCGCACATCGGGGTGCAGTTTCACCCGGAGGCCACGCCGGAAATCGTCCACGGATGGGCGGCGCTGGAAGCAGGGCGGCTGCGTGACCTCGGGCTCGACGCGCCGTCGCTGATCGACGCCTCGGATCAGCGGCGTGTGGACGCCCGCCACCGCGCCTTTGGACTCTTCGACTCCTGGGTGGGCGGCGGCTAGGGCGGCGGCGCGAGGTCGAGCGTGCGCAGCTTCAGCACCTCGATCTCGACCCGGAAGCGCGGCGCTTGTTCGGGCGTCGAGTACGCGTACGGCCTGCCCTCGTAGACCTCCGAGAGCGAGTTGATGTGCGCGTAGTCCTCGTCGGGTGAGATGTCCACGACCCGCCCGGTGATCGAGACGTGGCGCAGGATGTTGCGGGTGTCGACGACGACGAGCCCGACCCGCGGGTCGCGGCGGAGGTTGCGAAGCCACACCCCCTCGGCCGCGTTGACCCCGACCGCGCCGTCCAGGTCTCCGCACCAGACGACCACCCCGTACGGAGCGCCCGTGGCGTCGAGGCTGGTGAGCGTGCACGGAAACGGCCCGCCCAGAAGCTCTTCATAGATCGGCGGCCGCTCGCTCATCAAACGTGCTCAAA
Source organism: uncultured Solirubrobacterales bacterium (assembly GCA_963781265.1). Classification (GTDB taxonomy): domain Bacteria; phylum Actinomycetota; class Thermoleophilia; order Solirubrobacterales; family 70-9; genus WHSW01. The sequence continues at coordinate 124,332 of CAWAFH010000014.1, read as the reverse complement.
GTAGCGGGCCAGCTCGTACCCGGTGACCTCGTCGGGGTCGCCGCCGCCGCGGTGAAACGTGAGCCACTCCCAGCGCCGGCTGCCGACCCAGTAGCCGATCGCCTCGCGCCCGAGCACCTCCGCCAGGCGCTCGTCGGCCTCGAGCGCATCGGCCGCCTTGGTGATCGAGTCGGGGATCCGCGGCGCCGCGCCGGGCTCGAGCCCCCACGCCATCCGGGCGAAGGGCTCCGGCGGCTCCAGCGCGTCGGTCATCCCGATCAGCCCGCCGGCGAGGATCGCCGAGATCGCGAGGTACGGGTTGCAGTCGATCGCCGGCACCCGGTGCTCGATCCGCGCCGATCCGGGGTCGTCGGTCACCGTCCGCACCGCGGTCGACTTGTTCGCTTCGCCCCAGGTGACGGTGGTCGGCGGGCCCGCGATCTCCACCAGCCGCCGGTAGGAGTTCACCGTCGGACTGAAGATCGACATCGCGCCCGGCAGCGTCGCCAGCATGCCGGCGGCCCAGCTGCGCAGCAACGGGGCCCGGCCGGGACCATCCTCGGAGTGAAACTGGTTGGCGCCGTTGCGCAGGACCGAGAGGTTGACGTGCATCGAGGCGCCGAGGTGATCATCGGCGAGGGCCATGAAGGTGACGCTTCGGCCGAGCTCGCCCGCGACCTCACGCAGCGCCAGCTTCGTCCGGACGACGGCGTCGGCCGCGCTCAGCGGGTCGGCCGGCGCGATGTTGATCTCGGCCTGGCCGCACGCGGTCTCGGCGCTCCACGACTCCCAGCCGACTTCGAGCGCGTCGAGGCGTCGGGCGACCGCGCCCATGAACTCGGCGAAGTCCGGAGAGCGTGAGAGCAGGTAGGTGATTCGTCCCGGGCCGCCGAGCGGGGTGAGGTCGCGGTAGCCGCGCTCGCGGGCGACCTGGATCGGTTCCTCGAAGACCGAGAACTCGAGCTCCGGGGCGACCCGCGCCTCGAGCCCCTGGGCGCCGAGTTCGCCGATCAGGCGCTGCAGCATCCCTCGCCCACAGACCGGGACCGGCTCGCGCCGCGCGGTCTGGAAGTCGCACAGCACGGAGGCAAGCCCGGGGAGCGCCGGGTCGGCGACGAGGGTGGAGAGGTCGGGGACGACGATCACGTCCGTGACCTCGCCGCGCCACTCGCCCCAGTCCCAGCCGATCGCGACGTCGCCCGAGAAGTCGACGCCGAAGGTCGTGTCGGCGAGCTGAAACCCGCGCTGCGCGCCGGACGCGAACTTCGCCGCCGTCACGTACTTGCCGAGCGCGAGGCCGTCGTGGTTGGTGGCGATCAGCCGCACCGACGTGACCGCGTTGTCGGCGAGCCACGCGCCGAGCTCCTCGCGCTCAGGCATGCCCGGCTCCGGCGATGCCCATCCGGACGCGCGCCCCCGCGCCGGCGAGGACCGAGATCTCCGGAAAGCTGCCGTGGATGAAGGCCCGGCGCTCGAACGCCTCGTCGATCAGCGCCGCCCGCCCCTCGAGCAGCGCGACGAGGGAGCGCTCGGGTGCGCGGATCTCATAAGCCGGTTCGCCGTCCCCGAAGCGCTGCGACTCGCCGCCGTCGAGCTCGACCACCAGCAGCGCCCCGGGCGCCCCGGGGCTGTCCTCGAGCTCGGCCCAGAAGCGGGCGGCCGCCTCGCGCCACGGAGTCTCCGCCGGCGAGGCGAGCGAGCGCAGCCACGCGGCCAGCTCCGGGCGCTCGCCCTCGCCGGCGATCGGGCCGCCGTCCCAGCGACCGCTGCCGTCGAGGGTCGCGGTCGCGTCGGCGCCGCCCGCGCCGTGGCGTAGGGCGATCGCGTCCTCGCCGAGCTCGAGCGTGACGGCCTCGGGAGTCTCGCCCGCGCGCAGCGCCGCGGTCCCGGTCAAACCCGCGGTGAGCGACGCGAACTCCGGGTCCTCGAGGCGCCGCTCGAGCTCGCCCGCGAGCGCGCGGACCAGCGGGGTCGGATCGTCCTCGATCGCGATCGGCGGGCCGGGCATCGCAGTATTGTTGCGAACGGGGTTCCGTTATTTCGACCGAGCGTCTCGAATCCTCTCCCGCCTTTCGCCACGACCCCGGCGGGTGGTGGCTGGCCGAGGCCGGGCCGGTCGAGCCGGCGCCACCGGCGGCGGGCGAGATCGAGGCGGACGTGGCGATCGTGGGCGGCGGCTACGCCGGGATGTGGACGGCGCTCGCCCTGCGCCGGCGCGATCCCTCGGCCCGCGTCGTCGTGATCGAGTCGGACGTCTGCGGCGAGGGGCCGAGCGGGCGCAACGCCGGGTTCGCGAACTCGTTCTGGCATCACTTCGAGTACCTCGCGGATGCCTTTGGGCCCGAGGCGGCCCTGTCCCTCTGCGAGCTCGCCGACCGCTCGGTCGATGCGATCGGCGAGTTCGCCGGCGAGCGCGGGGCCGAGATCGAGTTCCGCAAGGCCGGGCACCTGAAGGTCTCGACCAGCCCGGCGCAGGACGGCGCCTGGCTCGGGGCGCTGCGGGCGTGCGAGGCCGGCGGGCGGCCCGGCAGCATGGTCGCGCTCGAGGGGCCGGAGCTGCGGGCGCGCTGCGACTCGCCCCTGTTTCGCCAGGGCGCCTACATCGCCCAGGCCGCCACCGTGCAGCCGGCGCTGCTCGCCCGGGCGCTGCGCGAGGCGGTGCTCGACTCGGGGGTCGAGGTCGCCGAGCTGTCCCGGGCGCGGTCGATCGGCGCCGGGCGCGGCGGCGGGGTCGAGATCGAGACCGACGGCGGGGCGCGCGTGCGGGCCGCCGCCGCCGTGGTGGCGATCAACGCGGCGTCGGCCGCCCTCGCGCCGCTGCGATCGCGCCTCGCGGTGACCTCCACCCACATGATCATCACCGAGCCGGTCCCCGACGTGCTCGAGGAGATCGGCTGGACGGGGGGCGAGTGCATCTCGACCGCGCGCCGCTACCTGCACTACTTCCGCACCACCGGCGACGGGAGGATCGCGTTCGGCTGGGGCGCGGGCCGCGTCGCCTACGGCGCGCGCCTCGGCGGCCGGGTCGAGGTCGACCCGGCGATCGCCGACCAGCTTCGGGGGGAGATCCTGCGCTTCTTCCCCGGGCTTCGCGGCCGGCGCGTCGACGCCGCGTGGGGAGGTCCGGTCGACGTCTCGCCGACGCACCTGCCGAGCGTCGGGACGCTCCCCGGCTCGCGCATTCACTACGTCTGCGGCTTCACCGGCAACGGCGTCGGGCCGTCGCACCTCGCGGGTGAGACCCTCGCGTCGCTGGCCCTCGGCGCCGACGACGAGCTCACGCGCTCGGCCCTGGTCGAGCCGCCGCAGCCCCCGGTCCCGCCCGAGCCGCTGCGCTGGGTCGGTGGCACGCTCGTGCGCGCGGCGCTGCTGCGCCGGGAGGCGCTCGAGGACGCGGGGCGGGCGCCCGACCCGCTGACCCGCCTGGCGACCGAGATGCCCGGCCGGCTCGGGATCCACCTCGGCCGGTAGGCGCGTCGGCGAAACCGCGTTCCGGCATAATCGGCCGATGGGTCGGGATGGCCAATCGGTCCTGGAAAAGGCCTCGAAGGTGCTCGAGTGCTTCATCCGCGACGGCCGTTCCTCGCTCGGCTTCGTCGAGCTGCTCGAGGGGACCGGGATCAGCCGGGCGAGCCTCCACCGCACGCTTGGCGAGATGGCCGAGAACGGCATCCTGAGTCAGGACGCGCAGCGCGAGGACTACCGGCTCGGGCCGCTGCTGCGCTCGGCGGCGGCGCTGGCCGGAGCCGTCACCAGCATCCCCGCGATCGCGCGCCCCCACATGGAGCGGCTTCGCGACGAGTGCCAGGAGACGGTCGTGCTCGCCGAGCTGCACGACGTCCACGTCGTCCCGGTCGAGCGCGCCGACGGACTGCACGAGATGCGGATGAATCAGGAGGTCGGGCGCCGCTATCCGGCCCACGCCGGCGCCACCGCCAAGGCCCTCGTCGCGCACCTGCCCGAGGACGAGCGGGCGGCGTTGCTCGACCGGCTCGAGCTCGAGCCGCTGACGGCCGCGACGGTGACCGACCGCGCCGCGCTCGAGGCCGACCTCGCCGAGGTCGCCGAGGCCGGCGTCGCGGTCACCCTCGGCGAGCGCGTCCCGGACGCGGTCGCGATCTCAGCCCCGGTCTTCGACGCCGGGGGGCGGGTCGCAGCCGCGCTGACGATCAGCGGCATCGCCTCGCGCTACGAGCGCGAGCGGCTGATCGCCGACGCGCTCGCCGTCCGCCGCGCCGCCGCCCTGATCTCGTCCGAGCTGGGCGGCTCGCGCGCCAACGGCGGCGAGCCCGCGGGCGACGAGGATCGTGCCCGGCTCGAGCGCATGTGCGAGCGCGCCTGGGACCGTCAGCGCGCGCGCACGTAGACGCATTTCGTGTTGCTGAAGAACCGCTTGGCCGCCTTGCCCTGCTCGCGCTGGAGGTTGCTCGACCCCTTGAGGCCGCCGAACGGCGCCTGGGGCTCGGCTCCGGCCGTCTCGCGGTTGATGTGGACCTGCCCCGACTCGATCTCGCGCGCGAACGACATCGCCCGGCCGAGGTCGCGGGTGAACAGCGCCGCCGAGAGGCCGAAGTCGGTGTCGTTGGCGGCCGCGAGCGCCGCGGCATAGTCGTCCACCGCGGTGACGATCGCGACCGGCCCGAAGATCTCCTCGCGCATCAACGGGCTCTCGGGGGCGACGCCCGTCAGCACGGTCGGGTCCGCCCAGCACCCGGTCGATGGGGCCCCGTAGCCACCGCCGGCGAGGACGTCGATACCGCTCGTGGCGGCGCTGAGATCGAGATATCGCCCGACGGCGTGAAGCTGTTCCCGCGAGGCGAGCGGCCCCACGTCAGTCGACTCGTCGTACGGGTCGCCGACGGTGAGGCTCTCCACCCGGGCCACCAGCAGCTCGGTGAGCTCGGGCGCCACCGGGCGCTCGACGTAGACCCGGCTGGTCGCCGTGCAGCGCTGGCCGGCGGCGGCCATCGCCCCGGCGGTGATCCGCGCAGCCGCGTCCTCGAGGTCGGCGTCGGCGAGCACGATCGCCGGGTTCTTGCCTCCGAGCTCGAGCTGGACCTTGACGTTTCGGCCCGAGACCGCTCGCTGAAGCCCCCAGCCGACGTCGGCCGACCCCGTGAACGAGATCGCGGCGAGGCGCGGATCGGAGGTGAGCGCGGCCGAAAGCGCTCCTCCCGATCCCATGACGACGCTCAGCGCCCCGGCCGGGATGCCCGCCTCGGCCAGGACCTCGGCCAGCAGCACGGCCGAGCCCGAGGCGGCCGTGGCGGGCTTCCAGACCACCGGATTTCCGCAGGCGAGCGCCGGGGCGAGCTTCCACGCGGGGATCGCCAGCGGGAAGTTCCATGGCGTGATCGCGCACACCGGCCCGACGGGCTCGGAGAGCGAGATCACGGTCGTGTCGGGCGCGGAGCTCGGGTGGGTCTCGCCGTCGGGCTGCAGCGCCTCGGCGGCGTGGAATCGCAGGATCGCCGCGGCGCGCAACGTCTCGGCACGAGCGTCGCGGATCGGCTTGCCGATGTCCGCCACCAGGCGCTCGGCGGCTTCATCGAGTCGCGCTTCGAGCAGGTCGGCCGCGCGGCGGAGGATCGCCTCCCGCTCGGGTCCGGTCGACCGTCCCCAGTCGCGAGCGACCGCCGCCGCCGCGGCGAACGCGCTCCCCACCCCCTCGGGGCTCGTCGCCTCGTACGTGCCGGTTTCGCGCGTTAGCTCGGCCGGGTCGACCCGCGTGAAGGTTTCCGTCGTCGCCGGCACAGCTGCGCGCAGCTTCGCACAGGCCTACGTTCGCGCCACGGCGTCGAGCGCGATCGCGCCGCCCGGGCCGATCGAGACCGGGTTCAGCTCGATCAGCGACATGCCCTCGGCCAGCAGCAGCTCTCCGGCCGCGACGGCGACCGACGCGACCGCCGGGGACGCGTCGGCGATCAGGGCGGCCCCGCGCAGCGAGGCGAGCGCGCGGGAGACGCGGTCGGCGTCGGCGGGCAGCGGGACGATCGCGACGTCGTCCAGGACCTCGGTCCAGGAGCCCCCGAGGCCGACGACGAGCGCCGGGACGACGCCGTCGGCCCGCGCGGCCACCAGGACCTCGACCCCCGGCGGGGCCATCCGCTCGACCAGGAACGAGGCCTCGGCTGCTTCGGGCAGGCCGGCGAGCCGGCCGAACGCGCTCGCCATCTCGGCCTCGTCGCCGATTCCCAGCGCCAGCGCCCCGGCCTCGGCCTTGTGCCGGAGCGCGGGCCCCGAGAGCTTCAGCGCCACCGGCCAGCCGACCTCGGCGGCGATCTCCAGGCAGCCGTCCAGGTCGGACGCCGCGCGACCGGCCGGCACCGCGATCCCCGCGCCGGCGATCAACCGCTTGGCCTCGGCCTCGCCGATCCAGCCGTTCGCCGAGGGGTCGCGCCGCCGCCGCGCGGCCGCGGCGATCTCCCGCAGCCGCCGCGAATCGCCGCGCGGCGCCCGGACCGCGGCGGCGCACCGCAGCGCCGACCGCAGCCCCGCCACCGCCGGCAGCCCGGAGGCGGCGAACTCGAGCGCCGCGTCCTCGTCGAGCAGGTCCGGCAGGGTCGAGGCGACGATCGCCGCCGCCTGCGTCGCCCGCGACCCGGCGACGAGGCCGGCGCGCACCGCCGTCCACGAGTCGTCGGCGTCGGCGGGCTGGTCGTAGAGCAGCAGCAGCTGGTCGATCGCGGCGTCGGCGCCGACCACCTCGACGATCTCGGCGAGCAGCGGCGCGTCGCCCCAGATCATCGACGTGTAGTCGAGCGGGTTGGCGATCGTCGCCGCTTCGGGCAGCAGCTCGGCGAGCCGCTCCGACGTCGCGGGAGACAGCGGCGGCAGGTCCAGCCCGAGCTCCGTGCCCTGGTCGGCCGCGACCCCCGAGTCGCCGCCGGAGCAGGTCAGGATCGCGAGGCCGCCCGGCCCGCGCGGCCGGGCGGCGGGCGCGCCCAGCGCCCGCGCCAGCTCGAGCAGGTCGTGGAAGTCCTCGGCCCAGGCGCCGCCCGCCTCCTCGACCAGGGCCCGGAAGACGCGCTGGTCGCCGGCCAGCGAGCCGGTGTGGGCGGCGGCGGCGACCGCGCCGGCCTCCGTCGCGCCGACCTTGAGGACCGCGACGCCGATCCCGCGCTCGGCGCAGAGCGCGAGCGCCTCGGCGAGCGCCGGGCCGTCGTCGTCGGACTCCAGGAAGAGCGCCACCGATCGCAGCCCATCGCGCTCGGCCAGCGCCGCCAGCCAATCGCTCGCCGAGCAGACCGCCTGGTTGCCGGTCGAGACCACCGTGTGCCAGCGGATCCCGCGTCGGGAGCCGAGCGCGTTGACGCCGACGTTGCCGCTCTGCGTGACCATCCCGACCGCACCCGGTTCGAGGTCGGGCAGGCCGTCGCCCCACATTGCGGCCCGGGCGCCGAGGGCGACGATCCCGTTTCCGTTCGGGCCGCAGACGGGCAGATCGTGTGCCCGCGCAACCCTGACCAGCTCGGCCTGGTGCTCGCGGCCCGACTCGACCTCGGCGAACCCGGCGGAGAGCACGACGGCGCCGCCGCACCCGCGTTCGGCGCCGGCGCGCACCGCCTCGGCGACCGCCGCGGCCGGGATCGCGACGACGAGCGCGTCGACCGGTTCGGGCAGGTCGGCGACGCTCGGCACGCACTCGCGGCCGAGCACCGAGCCGCGGCTGGGGTTGACGCCCCAGACCGGGCCCTCGAACCCGGCCCGCGCCAGGTTGCGCAGGACGTTGCCGCCGTAGGAATCGGGGCGGTCGGTGGCGCCGACGACGGCGATCGAGCGGGGCGCGAGCAGTGGGCTCAGATCGAGCGGCGAGCGGCGAGCAGCGAGCGCCGAGCTAGTGGAGGATGCGCTCGACCCCACGGCGCTCCAGGCCCCGCGCGACGATCAGCCGCTGGATCTCGCTCGTGCCCTCCCAGATGCGGTCGACGCGCAGCTCGCGGAGGAACCGCTCGGCGACGTTCGAGCGCATGTAGCCGCGGCCGCCGAACGCCTGCACGCAGCGGTCGGCGCAGCGGCCCGCCGCCTCGCTCATGAACAGCTTCGCCATCGACGCCTTGTGGTGGACGATCTTTGGGTCGGCGCCGGCGTCGGCGAGCTCGGCGACGGTGAAGGTGAGCAGGCGCCCTGCCGCCGCGTCGGCGGCCGAGTCGGAGAGCGGGAACGAGACGCCCTGGTGGTCGAAGACGCGGGCGCCGCCCTGCTCGCGGGCGGTGGTCCAGGCCACCGTCTCGTCCAGCAGCCGCCACATCGCGCCACCGCAGCGGGCGGCGATCCCCAGCCGCTCCTCGGTGAACCAGGAGCGCTGCAGGTCGTCGCCGCCGCCGACGCCGCCGATCACGTCCGTTTCGGCGATCTCGACGTCGGTGAAGGTGATCGTCGGGTGGCCGTCGGGGTAGTTGTGGGTGAAGGCCGGGTTGTCGACGATCTCGATCCCGTCGAGGGCCGCGTCGACGACGAACAGGGTCGGCAGCCGGTCGGCGCCGTCGATCAGGTTCGCCACCACCACGTAGACGGCGGCGTGGTCACCGCCGGTCACGAACCACTTCTCGCCGTTGACGCGGAAGCCGGCGTCGGTGCGCTCGGCGGTCGCCTTGATCTGCGAGGGGTCGGAGCCGGCGTCGCGCTCGGTCACCGCGTAGGCGTCCTTGAGCTCGCCGCGCAGGGCGGGGCGCAGATAGCGGTCGATGTGCTCGTCGGAGGCGTGGGCCCAGACGTTGTAGGCCTGGGGGACGTGCCAGACGATCGCGTTCGTGGTCCGCCCGAACTGCTCCTCGACCAGCGCCCACTCGACCCGCGACCAGCCGCGGCCCCCGTGCTCGACCGCGTGCATGCCGCCGTCGAGGCCGGCCTCGATCGATGCCGCCTTGACCGCGGCGATCGTCGCCGCCGGCAGCTTCCCGCCGAGCGCCTCGGCCTCCTGCTCGAGGGGCATGATCGTCGTCTCGACGAACTCGCGCGCGCGAGACTGGAGGGCCAGGGCCTCGGGCCCGAGCCCGTCCTCGATCGGCTGTTCCAGGGACTTGACCTCCACCGCGTGATCAGACTAACATGCGATTGACTACAAGGTCAATGAGCACGAATTCCTCCACATCACTGCCCCTGGACCCCCGCGACGTGGCGCTCACGCAGCGCCCGGTCGAGCGCGCGACGATGCTGCCGCCGGCGGCCTTCGTCGACGAAGGCGTCTTCGCGTGGGAGCTCGACGAGCTCTTCCGCGGCTGGCTCTGCGCCGCGCACATCTCGGCCGTCGACGAGCCCGGCAAGTTCGTGATGCGCGAGCTCGGCGCCGACAGCGTGGTGATCATCGGCGGCGAGGACGGCACCCCGCGGGCCTTCCTCAACGTCTGCCGCCATCGCGGTGCTCGCGTGGTCGAGGAGACCGAGGGCCAGGTCCGCAAGCGCCTGCGCTGCCCGTACCACGCCTGGTCATACGACCTCGACGGCAGCCTGCGGGCCGCCCCGCACATGGACGGGGTCGAGGACTTCGACTTCGCCTGCAACGGCCTGCTCGGCGTCCGGCTTGCCGTCGTCGGCGGGCTGGTGCTGATCGACCTCTCCGGCGACGCGCCCGATCCGGCCGAGCATGTGGGCGACCTGCTCGAGCACCTCGAGCGCTACCGCCTCAGCGAGCTGCGCCGCGGCGGCGACACGACCTACGAGGTGAAGGCGAACTGGAAGGGCATCGCCGAGAACTACAACGAGTGCCTGCACTGCCCGGGCGTGCACCCGGAGCTGAACGCGCTCAGCCACTACATGAGCGGCGACGACGTCGAGGGGGAGGGCGGCTGGTGCGGCGGCTCGATGACCCTGCGCGAGGATGCCTCGACGATGGCCCTCGAAACCGCCGGGCACACCAACACACGCCCGCCGATCGAGGGCCTCCCCGAGGAGGAGGTCGACAAGGTCTATTACTTCGCGCTGTTCCCGAACGCGCTCGTTTCGCTGCACCCCGACTACGTGATGCTCCACACCCTGTGGCCGCGCTCGCCGGGCGAGACCCACGTCACCTGCGAGTGGTTCTTCGAGCCGGCGACGATCGCGCGCGAGGACTTCGACCCGTCCGATGCCGTCGGCTTCTGGGACATGGTCAACAAGCAGGACTGGTACGTGTGCGAGCTGACCCAGAAGGGGGTCGGAACGCGCAACTACACCGCGGGCCGCTACTCGGCCGAGGAGGTCGACGTGCACGCCTTCGACCTGATGGTCGCCGACCGCTACATGGAGGCCCTGCGGGCCGACGTCGAGGTGCCTGCGTGAGCAACGAGATCGCGGCGAAGCTCGGCGAGGTCGGGCTGCCGGCGCCGGTCTCCGAACTGGCCGCCCGCGACTGGGACGCGATCGTCGTCGGCGGCGGCCACAACGGCCTCACCGCGGCGGCCTATCTCGCCAAGGCCGGCCAATCGGTGCTCGTGCTCGAGCGGCGGGAGCGGCTCGGTGGAGCCGCCACGCTCGAGCGGCCGTTCAGCGACGATCGCTTCGTCGTCAGCCCGTGCGCCTACGTCGTCGGCCTGCTCGACCAGCTGGTGATCGACGAGCTCGAGCTCGAGCGCCGCGGGCTGCGCTACTGGGTCGCCGACCCGAACCTCTGGGTCCCGTTCGACGACGGGACCGCGTTCGGCCAGTGGCTCGACGACGCGAAGACCGAGCAGAACCTCAAGGGCCTCGGCGTCTCGGCCAAGGACATCGCCGGCTACTGGGCCTACGAGGAGCTGTTCGACGACGTCCGCAAGAAGCTGCGCAAGGGAGAGCGCGACACCTGGGTCGGCGACACGCCGACGCGCGACGAGATCGAGGACCTGCTCGGCGGCTCTCAGGAGATGATCGACCTCTGCTTCGAGGCCTCGATCGCCGAGGTGCTCGACGCCTACATCGGCGACGAGCGGGTGAAGACGGCGCTCTTCGGCCAGGGCATCATCGGCACCTGGGGCGGCCCGTACGACCACGGCACCGCGTCGATCAAGCTCATGCACTACCAGGGAGACCTCGACGGCAAGGGGCCGGTCTGGGGCTACGTCGAGGGCGGCATGGGAATGTGCAGCTTCGCGATCGCCGACGCGGCCGCCGAGGCGGGCGCGACGCTCGCGTGCGGGGTCGAGGTGGCCGAGATCCTCCCCGGTGAGGGCGTCACGCTCGAGGACGGGACCGCGATTCGCGCCGCGACCGTGATCTGCAACGCCGACCCGAAGCGCATGCTCGGAATGCTCGGCGACGCCGAGATCGACGGCGACTACCGCGACCGGCTCGAGGCCTGGAAGATCCGCAGCCCGGTGGTCAAGTTCAACGCCTCGCTCGAGCGGCTGCCGAACTGGACCGCGGCCCCCGGCCAGGACTGGCCGGCGCGGGCGACCGTCGACGCGACCGGGACGATGGCCGAGGCTCAGGCGGCGTTCGAGCGCTGCGCGGCCGGCGAGCCCGCGGTCGCCTTCGGCGAGATCTACGTGCAGACCGGCTATGACCCGAGCCCGGCCCCGGAGGGCAAGCACCTGATGAGCGTCTTCGGCCAGTACGCGCCCTACGAGATCGCCGATGGCGACTGGGAGGCGGCGCGGCCGGGGGTCGCGAAGCAGTTCATCGACCTGATCTCGCGTTTCGCCCCCGACCTCGGCGACTGCCTGCTCGACCACGAGGTCCTCGGCCCGCCCGACATCGAGTCCCGGATCGGGCTCACCGGCGGCAACATCTTCCAGGGCGAGGTCACTCCCGATCAGATGTGGGAGGGCCGGCTCGCCGCGCGGACGCCGGTCGACGGCCTCTACCTCTGCGGCGCCGCGACCCATCCGGCGGGAAGCGTGATCGCCCTCAACGGCCGCAACGCGGCCGCCGCGGTGCTCGCCGATCAGGGCGCCGCGATCGCCGTCGTCTAGGCCGCTGCGTCAGCTCTGCTGCTCGGCGCCGAAGGCGCTCCCGCCGTGGTCGCGACTAGGCTCGGCGGGTGGCCACCGACGCTCGCGAACGGATCCTCGAGGCCGCCTGCGACCTGATCGCGTCCGACGGGATCGACGACGTGCGAATCGCCCGGGTGGCGACGCGGGCGCGCGCCTCGACCGCGTTGGTGCACCACTACTTCTCGACCCGCGAGGAGCTGCTCGCCGAGGCGCTCGTGCACTCGTTCGAGACCGCGGGCCTGGAGCGCTTCGCCGAGCCCGGGGTCGAGCAGGATCCGGTCAGCTCGCTGGCGATGGCGATCGACGCCTGCCTGCCGCTCCCCGGCGCCCAGCAGCGCGACTGGACGCTCTGGGTCGAGCTCTGGCTGCGAGCGGTGCGCGACGAGAGCATGCGGCCGCTGGCGGCGGACCTCTACGGGCGCTATCGCGAATGGTTCGAGACCCGGATCGCGGCCGGGATCGAGGCGGGCGCGTTCACCAGCGAGCTGGCGCCGGCGGAGCTCGCCGACCTCACGGTCGCGCTCATCGACGGGCTCGGGATCCGGGCGATGATCCGCGACCCGGAGGTCGACATCGCCCGGGCCCGCGAGCTGATCGCCGGCCGCTTGGCGGCCGAGCTCGGGATCGAGCCGGCGGCTCTTCTCGCTTCCTGACGAATCGACACCGAGTCGTATCCCCATCCGCGGGGTTGGACTAAGCGAACTTGTCGCCGGGCGGTTGCCGGAGTAGATTTCCTGAACCGCGGTTCAGGATTGCCCCGAGCCGCTGGCGAGGCGGAGCCCAGCCGGGCGAAGCCGAGGCCGTAAGACGAGAGGAGGGCAGGAGAGGCCGTGAGCCCACGACCTCAGATCGATCACATTCGCAAGCCGCAGCTGCTCGCTGCGGCCGCCGAGGTGATCGCCGAGCGCGGTTTTGCGGCGACCCGGATCGCCGACGTCGCCGAGCGCGCGGGGACCAGCGCACCCGGCGTCCTCTACTGGTTCGACTCGCGCGACGAGTTGCTCGCCGAGGCGCTCGGCCACGCCGAGGCCACCTTCCACGACCAGCTCGCGGTCGAGCTCGCGGCGGTCGCCGACCCCCGCGCCCGCCTCGCGACGCTGATCGACCGCTCGGTCGGCGGTGACGATGACTGGGTGCTCTGGATGGAGCTCTGGATCCTGGCGCTGCGCGAGCCGCGGATGCGGGAGACGCGCCAGCTGCTCGACGACCGCTGGCGCGAGGAGATCGCGGCGATCATCGCCGACGGCCAGGCAGCAGGGGTCTTCAGCGGCCCGGAGCCGGAGCGAGCCGCGCTCGAGCTCGCCTCGCTGATCGACGGGCTCGCGGTTCAGGTCGCGCTGGGGGACCGGCTCGTGACGCCCGAGCTCATGCACAGCACCTGCGTCGAGGTCGCCGGGCGGCTGCTGGGAACCGAGCTCGAGGCGGTCGCCGCATGAGCGAGCTGTCCCGCCGCCAGCTGCTCCAGGCCGGGGCCGGGCTGGCGCTCGGCGCGTACGGGCTCGCCGGCTGCACGGTCGAGCGCTCGGTCGATCGCTCGGCCGCCGGGCGGATCGTGAAGCCGAAGATCGACGGTGACCTGCTGCTTTACAACTGGGCGCAGTACATGGACCCGGACCTGAAGAAGGAGTTCGGCGACAAGTACGGGGTCGAGGTCAACGAGGTCAACTTCGACAACCTCGAGGCGATGGTCATCAAGCTCCGTAGCGGTGCTCAGTACGACCTGATCTGGCCGAGCACCGAGTACGTCGCGCGATTGAACAAGGAGGGGCTGCTCCAGCAGTTCGACCGCTCGCTGCTGCGCAACAACGACAACGTCTCGGACTTCTACACCAGCCCCTGGTGGGACCCCCAGGACAACCTGTCGGTCCCCTACACCTACTACACGACCGGGATCGCCTGGCGCGAGGACGAGGTCTCCGGGATGACGGGCTCGTGGAACGACATGACCAACCCGGACGGTGCCGGGCGCATGTTCATCCTCGACGACTTCCAGGAGGCGATCGGCGAGGCCAACCTGATCAACGGCTTCGACCTCAACACCGAGGACTCCGACGAGCTCGAGGTCTCGAAGCAGACGTTGCTCGATCAGAAGGAGAACGCCCGCGGCTTCTCCACCAACAGCGTCCAGAACCTGGTCTCGGGTTCGGCGGTGCTGCACCAGGCCTGGAACGGCGACCTCGTCAACGTCCGCAACCAGGTCGACGACCCTGAGCTGTTCAAGTACGAGACCTGCTCGGAAGGGGTCCCGGTCGGCACGGACCTGATGTGCATCCCGATCACCGCCCGCTCGCCGGGCACCGCGATGCTGTTCATGGACTGGATCATCGAGCCGGAGAACGCCGCCCGCAACGTGGCCTGGAACGGCTATCCGCAGCCCTGTGAGGGCGGCAAGCAGGAGTTCGCGAAGCTGGTCAAGGAGGAGCCGTCGATCGACGTCGACCTCGAGGCGCTCGGCACCGGCGGGCTCGAGTACCGCCTGGACGACCCCGAGGCGCGCAGGGAGTGGACCTCGGTGTTCACCGAGGTCAAGGCGGCCTGAGGGCGGTGGCTCGCCGGCGATGAGCGCGGGCCGTTTTTGGGACCGGTTCCTGCTCCCCGGCGGCGTCTGGCTCGTGGTGCTGTTCGCGATCCCGTGCGCGCTCGTGCTGGCGCTCTCGTTCGGCTACGTCGACGACCTCGGTCGCGCCGTCTACTCGACCAAGCTCAACAACTACAGCGACGCCTTCGATCCGATCTACGTCCCGGTGCTGCTGCGCTCGATCCTCTACGCGGCGGCGACCACGGTGCTCTGCTTCGCGATCGGCTACCCGGTCGCCTACTACATCGCCCGCTACGGCGGGCGCTACCGCAACGCGCTGATCGCGCTGTTGGTGTTGCCGTTCTTCGTCAACTACCTGGTCCGCACCTACGCCTGGGTGGCGCTGCTGGCCGATGAGGGGCTGGTCAACAATGCGCTCACCGACACCGGGATCATCAGCGAACCGCTGCGAATGATCAACACGCCGTGGGCCGTGATCGGCGGGCTCACCTACGGCTACCTCGTGTTCATGATCCTGCCCGTCTACGGCTCGATCGAGCGCCTGGACCGCTCGGTGATCGAGGCGGGCAAGGACCTCTACGGCTCGCCGCTGCAGACGTTCATCCACGTCACGCTGCCGCAGACCAAGCAGGGGATCCTCGCGGGAGCGGTGCTCGTCTTCCTGCCCTCGGTCGGTGACTTCGTCTCCGCGCAGCTGCTCGGCGGCCCCGACACCTATATGGTCGGCAACCTGATCCAGGATCAGTTCTTCGCCGCCAACAACTGGCCGTTCGGCGCCGCCCTGACCGTGGTGATGATGCTCTTCCTCTCGGTCTGGATGGTCTTCTACCTGCGCTCTGCGGCTCGGGACGTGCGCGGAGCCGCCCTATGAACCCGACCCCAAACCCGCGCACGCCCGGACGCGAAGCGGCGGACGTGGCGCGGATGTATTCCGAGGACGTGGCCCGATGAGCGCGTTCGACAAGCCCCGCTTCCTGAGGGTGTTCACGGCGTTCGTCTACCTGTTCCTGTTCGCGCCGATCCTCGTCGTCGTCCTCTTCTCCTTCAACTCGATCAAGTCCCTGACCAACTTCGAGGGCTTCTCGACCCAGTGGTACGGCGAGTTCCTGAACGACCCGTCGCTGCGCGAGTCGCTCTTCGCCTCGCTCGAGATCGCCGCGCTGACGATGGTCGCCTCGACGATCATCGGCACCGCGCTGGCGATCGGCCTGGTTCGCTCGCGGGCGCGCTGGGCGCCGGGCGCCAACGTCCTGATGCTGGTGCCACTGGTCGTGCCCGAGATCGTCACCGGGATTTCGGCGCTGCTGATCTTCAGCCAGCTCGGGATCGCGCTCTCGTTCTGGACGATCGTGATCGCCCACATCACCTTCTCGATCTCCTACGTGACGATCGTCGTCCGTGCGCGGATGGCTTCGATCAGCCAGGAGGTGGAGGAGGCGGCGATGGACCTGGGCGCGACCCGGTGGCAGTCGGTGCGGCTCGTCCTCGTCCCGGCGCTGTGGCCGTCGGTGATCGCCGCCGGTCTGCTCACGTTCGCGTTCAGCTTCGACGACTTCGTGCTCTCGTTCTTCACCACCGGCGAGGACCTGCAGCCGCTGCCGGTGCGGATCTGGTCGGCGATCCGCTTCGGGCTCTCGCCGACGATCAACGCGATCGGAACGCTGATGATGGTCGTCTCGCTGACCACGATCGGGCTCGCGCTGCTCCTGCCGCGGCTGTTCGGCCGCCGCGAGTCGGGGCTCAAGGTGTTGACGGCGGCCGAGGGCTAGGAGGACGACGACGGGATGAGCGAGGCGATCCGGATCGAGAACGTGACCAAGCGCTTCGGCGACCAGGTCGCCGTCGACGACGTCAGCCTCGAGATCGAGCAGGGCGAGTTCTTCAGCCTGCTCGGCCCGTCGGGCTGCGGCAAGACCACCACGCTGCGGATGCTGGCCGGCTTCGAGGTCCCGACCGCGGGCAGGATCATGCTCGAGGGCGAGTCGGTCGAGAAGATCCCGCCCTACAAGCGCGACGTCAACATGGTGTTCCAGAGCTACGCGCTGTTCGAGCACCTCGACATCGCCGACAACGTCGCGTTCGGGCTGCGCCGGCGCAAGGTCGACAAGGCCGAGATCAAGCGCCGCGTAGCCGAGGCGCTCGAGCTGGTCAACCTCTCGGAGCGCGCCACCGCCCGCGCCAACGAGCTCTCCGGCGGGCAGAAGCAGCGGGTCGCGCTCGCCAGGGCGCTGGTCAACCGGCCGAAGGTGCTGCTGCTCGACGAGCCGCTCGGCGCCCTCGACCTGAAGCTGCGCCGCCAGATGCAGATCGAGCTGAAGGCGATCCAGCGCGAGGTCGGGATCACCTTCGTCTACGTCACCCACGACCAGGAGGAGGCGCTCTCGATGTCGGACCGGATCGCGGTCATGAACTCCGGCCAGGTGGCGCAGTGCGGGCCCCCCGAGGACGTCTACGAGCACCCGAGCGAGGAGTTCGTCGCCGGCTTCATCGGGATCTCGAACCTGATCTCCGGGGTGGCCGAGGACGGCGGCCGGGTGCGGATCGCGAACGGCATGTCGATCCCCGCCGAGCTGCCCGACGGCGTCGACCGCGGTGATCAGGTCAACCTCTCGATCCGTCCCGAGAAGATCGCGATCGACGAGGAGGTCGGCGACGGGATGGTGACGTTGGAGGGCCGGATCGAGTCGCGGGTCTACCTCGGGGTGATGACCCAGATCACCGTCGCGCTGGGCGACGGGGCGCGGCTCGTCGCGCTCGAGCAGGCCTGGCACCGCTCCCGCGCCGACGAGCGGTGGGAGCCGGGGATGACCGTCCGGATCGGGTGGATGCCCGAGCACAGCCGGGTGTTGCGCTGAGCGCCGGGCGCGCCGTCGTCCTCGGCGCCGGCCTCGCCGGCCTCGTCGCCGCGGAGGAGCTGGTGCGAGCGGGGTGGGAGGTCGAGGCGATCGAGGCTCGCGACCGGGTCGGCGGGCGGACCTGGTCGCGCCCACTCGCCAACGGGGTCACGGTCGAGATGGGCGCCGAGTTCATCCTCGCCGGCAATACGGAGGTGCGAGCGCTCGCTGCGGAGCTCGGCCTCGACCTGGTCGACAAGGGGATGCGCTACGGGGACCGCGAGCCGCGCGGCGGGGCCGGGACGACGGCCGAGGGGATGGCCGAGGCCGTCCGGGCCGCTGACGCGGCGCTCGCCGCGGGGGCCGGGGAGGGGCGATCGGTGCGGGAGTTGCTCGACTCGCTCGAGCTCGAGCCGGGCGCGCGCGAGGCGTTGCTGGCGCGGGCGCAGATCTCCTCGGCAACCTCGCCCGACGAGATTCCGGCGACCGACCTGACCGGCCTCGCCCACGTCGACGCCGAGCCGGCACCGGGCGTCGGCGGGGGCAACCAGCGCCTCTCGATCGGGCTCGCTGCCCGCCTCGGCGAGCTCGTGAGGCTCGGGGATCCCGCCGTCGCGGTGCGCTGGTCGGAGGAGGGGGTCCGGGTCGAGACCACCGCCGGCCGCCGGGTCGAGGCCGACGCCGCCGTGCTCGCGATTCCGGCCTCGACGGTGGGCGCGGTCGAGTTCGACCCGCCGCTGCCGGCGTGGAAGGCGGAGGCGCTCGGCGCCGTGCGCTACGGACACGCGGCGAAGCTCTTCGTCCCGCTCGCGGAGCCGGTTGCCCCGGGCGCGATCATGAACGTCCCCGAGCGCTGGTGGTGCTGGACGGCGACCGGGGCCGACGGCGAGCCGCTCCCGGTCGTGAGCTGCTTCGCCGGCTCGCCGCAGTCGCTGGCCGGCCTACAGGTCGCCGCCGGGCCGGAGCGCTGGCTCGACTCGCTGCGCGCGTTCCGGCCAGAGCTGGCGCTTGAGCCGGAGGGCGCCCTGCTCTCCACCTGGGACGACGACCCCTGGGTCGGCGCCGCGTACTCCGTGTCGCCGCCGGCCGCCGTCGCCGAGGCGCTGGCCGAGCCGGTCGGTCCGCTGGCGTTCGCGGGCGAACACAGCGCGGGCCCCTTCAACGGCCTGATGGAGGGCGCGATCCGGTCCGGCCGCAGAGCTGCGGCGGACCTCGATCAGCTGTCCGGGGCTGGCCGGGGCTGAATCCGCCCGCCGCGACGGGCGCCGACCTGCGCGCGCCGCGCGCCGCGGCCTGAGCGCCCCCGAACCGCCGACGGGTTGAAAACGTTGCTCTGTATGGCGAAATCAACCCGTCGGCGCTGAGCGCTCAGGGCGCGGCGGTCGCCTCGGCCGCGTCGCGCCCCCGGTCGGTGCCGCGGCGCCACCGCGCCCGGTCGAGGCCTCGTCCTGCGTCAGCCGGTTGGCGAAGTAGACCGGGATCATCGAGATCAGGACCACGATCACAGCGACCACGTTGACGATCGGGAGTTGGTTCGGCCGCGCAAGAAGTTGTTGAAGATCCAGATCGGCAGCGTCTCGATCGCCCGCGCCGATCGTGAACGTGGTGACGATGATCTCGTCGAACGACAGCGCGAACGCGAGCAGCGCGCCGGCGACCAGCGCCGTCGCGCATGTTCGGCAGGGTGACGTAGCGGAACGTCTGCCAGGTGTGCGCGCCGAGGTCCGCGGACGCCTCCTCGAAGTTCGCGGAGACCCGCCGCAGTCGCGCGATCACGTTGTTGTAGACGACGACGATGCAGAAGGTCGCGTGGCCGACGACGACCGTGAACAGGCTCAGGTCGATGCCGAGGACCTGGGTGAAGGTGTCGAGTTGAGCGCGATCCCGGTGACGATCCCCGGCAGCGCGATCGGCAGGATGCACCAGGAACGAGATCGTCTCGCGGCCGAAGAACCGGTGGCGCGCGACGGCGAGCGACGCGAGCGTGCCGAGCACGAGCGCGATCGCGGTCGCCGATCAGGCCGACCTTGATCGAGGTGAGGAAGGCATCCCGGGCGCCCGGGGTTGTCGATCGCCTCGCCGAACCAGTGGGTGGTGAAGCCCGGCGGCGGCCACTCGAGCGTCGTCGCCGAGTTGAAAGCGTAGCATCGGGATCACGATCAGCGGGACGTAGATGAACGCGAGCGTCAGCCCGACGGCGATCCGCAGCAGGGCGTTTGTCTGCGGAGAGAGCCTCATAGATGCTCGAAGGCCCCGAGCCTCCGGGCGATCAGCAGGTAGACGATCATCACCGCGATCGGCACCATCGCGAACGCCGACGCCAGCGGCAGGTTGTTGCTGAAGTTGGAGTAGACGACGTTGCCGATCAACTGGGTGTTCGAGACCAGCGACGGCGTGATGAAGTCGCCGAGCGTGAGCGAGAAGGTGAAGATCGAGCCGGCGACCACGGCCGGGAAGACCAGCGGCAGGATCACCCGCCGGAACGTCGTAACCGGCCTTCGCGCCGAGGTCCTCGGAGGCGGTGAGCAGCGAGTCCGGGATCCGCTCGAGGCCCGCGTAGATCGGGATGATCATGTACGGCAGCCAGAGGTAGCTCATCACCAGCCAGACGGCAGACGTTCGCCGAGTCGGGGCGCTGAGCCCGAGCGGCTCGAGCGCCCAGTTGATGGTCCCGCCGCCGACAGGATCGTTCGCCAGGTGTAGACCTTGACCAGGTAGCCCGACCACAGCGGCATCAGCACGGCGACGACGAGCAACGCCTTCGTCCGGCGCGCTCGCGACCTTGGCCATGAAGAAGGCGATCGGGAACGCGAGCAGCGCATCGGTGACCGTTACCAGCGCCGCGATCCCGATCGTGCGGAGCGCGATCGTGCGGTACACCGGCTCCTCGACAGAGTCTGCTTGAAGTTGTCGAGCGTGAAGCTCTGCTCGATCTCGCCGCTGAGCGGGCCCAGGCTCCAGAAGGCGGTGACCAGCAGGATCGCGAGCGACCCCAGGTAGCCGATCACCAGCCAGCCGACCGGGCCGGCGAGCAGCGCCCCGACCTGGAGGCGCTCCCTGCCGTGGAAGAAGTCGGCGAGCCGCTGGCCCGCCGACCTCTTCCTTTCCGGCGCTCACCGGCTTCCGCTAGCGCCGTCCCTTCCGAGGACGTCGCGTGGACTAGCCCTTGACCTCGGTCCAGGCCGGACCCAGTCGTCGTAGTCCGTGCAGACATCACCACGATCGT
The DNA here is from genome assembly GCA_963781265.1 of uncultured Solirubrobacterales bacterium. Taxonomy (GTDB): domain Bacteria; phylum Actinomycetota; class Thermoleophilia; order Solirubrobacterales; family 70-9; genus WHSW01. The sequence continues at coordinate 103,866 of CAWAFH010000014.1, read as the reverse complement.
CGCCGCAATCCGAGATCGGGGTGGTCCAGTAGTAGAGGTCGTCCAGATACTTCTGACCCGCTGCGTCATACGTCTTGCAGTGGTTCGGGTCGGGGTACGGGCCCTTCATCAGATACTGCTTCTCGCACGCCTTCGAGTTGGCCGGCGCCTCGCCGAACCACTCGGCGACGTCCGCCTGCGATTGGGGCTCGAGGATGTGGTTGAACCACAGATAGACGCAGTTCGGATGCTCTGCTTCCGAGCTCAGCATCCAGGTGTCCGACCATCCGGTCGCCCCCTCGTCGGGGATCGTCGCCTTGATCGCCGGGTTCTTGAGCGAGGCGGCGATCCAGTTGTAGGGCCAGGTGGTCCCGACGACCGTGTCGCCGTTCTCGAGCGCCTGGATGTTCTTGGTGTAGTCGGCCCAGTACTCGCCGATGTTGGCGTTCTGCTCCTTGAGCAGTTCGACGGCGGCGTTCGAGCTGGTCCTCGTCGAGCTCGTACGGGTTCGTGATCCCGAGGTCCGGCTGGGTGCTTCATCAGGTACAGCGCCGCGTCGGCGATGTAGATCGGGTTGTCGTACGCGGTCACGTGACCCTTGTAGTCGCCCGACTTCGTCGAAGACGACGTCCCAGCTCTTCGGAGCGGGCTTGACGACGTCGGAGTTGTAGGTCAGGTAGTTGGCGCCACGACCGTGCGGGATCCCGTACATCTGCCCGTCGACCGAGTTGTAGGGCTGATCCTTGAGGTCCGGGAACACGTCGGCGTAGTTCGGCACCAGGTCGGTGTTGACCGGAGCGACGTCGCCGCCCTCGATCAGGCGCAGCGGTGGCGTCACCCGATGCCGAGACCGCGTCGTACTGACCGGTCCGCATCAGCTGCGACCATCTCGTCGGAGGTGTTGCCGACCTTGAAGTTGACCTGACAGCCGGTCTTGCTTCTCGAAGTCCGACACCCAGTCGACCTTCGGGTCGGTCGAGCCGTCCTCGGCGTAGCCGGCCCAGCCGACCAGATTGAGCTCGCCCTCCCCTTCGCCGACCTCGGTCGGCCGCCTCGCTCGAGGTCGAGTCCGGTCATCGCTCTCCGCAGCCCGCGGCGAACGCGAGCATGAACACGAGCAGCCCGGCCACGACGAGCCAGGCGCCGTGCGCGCGGAGTTACCTCCGGTTTTGCGCATCAACTTTCTCCTCTCTGATTCGCGGACGAAACCGCGACCGTGTGTTCCGGTCGCCATCCGACGACCACGTCCCGCCCGATCTGCTCGAGCGCCTCCGCGGAGGTCGTCTCGAGGTTCTGGTGGACGACTTGAATCTCTCCACCCGCGTCGAGCGCGACGAAGTAGCGGGTGATCATCCCGGCGTAGGCGACGTCGCGGATCTGCCGGACTCCTTGTCGCAGGCCGTCCGCCGGCTCGCCCGCACTCGAGGATGCGCACCTTCTCCGGCCTGACGGTGAACATGGCGCCGTCGCGCTCGAGCACGTTCGAGACGCCGACGAAGCCGGACACGAACGGGGTCGCGGGCGCCTCGTAGACCTCGGCCGGCGTGCCGACCTGCTCGATCCGGCCCTCGTTGAAGACCGCGATCCGGTCGGACATCGTCAACGCCTCCTCCTGATCGTGGGTGACGTAGACGAAGGTGATCCCGACCTCGTGCTGGATCTGCTTCAGCTCGACCTGCATCTGCTCGCGCAGCTTCAGGTCGAGCGCGCCGAGTGGCTCGTCGAGCAGCAGCACCCTCGGGCGGTTGACGATCGAGCGGGCGAGGGCGACGCGCTGGCGCTGGCCGCCGGAGAGCTCGCCGGGCTTGCGGTCCGAGTAGCCGGTCAGGCGGACCATCTCGAGCGCCTCGTCGCGGCGTCGGGCTCGCTCGCCCTTGTCGACCCGCTTGACCCGCATCCCGTACTCGACGTTCTCGCCGACGGTCATGTGCGGGAACAGCGCGTAGTCCTGGAAGACGGTGTTGACCTCGCGGTCGTAGGGCGGGAGGTTGCCGACGTCCACGCCGCCGAGCTCGACCGCGCCCGAGTCCGGGAGCTCGAACCCGGCGATCATCCGCAGCGTTGTCGTCTTGCCGGAGCCCGACGGCCCGAGCATGGTGAAGAACTCGCCGCGGCGAACCTCGAGGTCGACCGAGTCGACCGCGACGACGTCGCCGTAGGCCTTGCGAACCCGCGCAGGCGGATATCGGGAGGCGAATCCGCCCCCGGCCCCTCCGTCGCCGATGCAGGGTTCGTCATCTGCTCCATTGCGTACAAACGCTGGCCAGTTCCAACCGAGGTGACGCTATCCGAACCGTCGAACCCGTGCCACCCCCGTGCGGTACAACGATCGCCGATAACCCGGACGGTTAGGGAATCGCGCCTCAGAAGACCAGGCGCGCGAGCGCGGTGACCAGCGCGGCGAGCGCCACCACCGGCAGCGTGGAGGCGCCGAATCGCAGGGCCACCGCGGCGGCGCCGACCCCGAGCACGCGCGCGTCGAGTTCGAGCGCGCCCCCCTCGGGCGCGCCGACCGTCTCGATCACGATCAGCGCCGCGAGCAGCGCCGGGGCGACGAGCGCGATCACGCCCTGCGCGCGCGCCGGGAGCTCGCGTCCGCCGAGCAGCACCGGCCCGGAGGCGCGGATCGCGGCGGTCGCCACCGCGAGGACGGCGATCGTGATCCAGATCTCGCTCATCCCGGCGCCCCCTCGGCCGCGGGCCGCTCGCGAGGGGCGCCGCGCAGCCCGAGCAGCGCCGCGGCCGAGGCCGCGATCACCGGCACGCCGGCCGGCGTGAACGGGATCAGCACCAGCGCGATCAGGCCGCCGAGCGCGGCGACGACGCCGGGCAGGCCGGGCCGCAACTCGCCCTCGACCAGCAGGCACAAGAAGAAGGCCGGGAAGATCGCGTCGAGCCCGAGCGCCGCGGGGTCGCCGATCAGGTCGCCGGCGAACACGCCGGCGGCGGTGCCGAGGACCCAGCATGGATAGGCCGGCGCGGTCGCGCCGAGCATGAACGTCGGGGTCGAAGCGCCCGCCGCCGCGGCTCGCCGCCGCCCACGAGAAGTCGATCATCCCCTGGCCGATGAGCGCCCGGCGAAGCGGCCCGCCGCGCAGCGACGGCGCCAATGCGATGCCCATCGGCACGTAGCGGAGGTTGAGCAGGATCCCGGCGGCGATCGCGGCGACGACGCTCCCGCCCGCGGCGAGCACCGCGGTGGCCGCGAACTGCGCCGAGCCCGCGAACAGCAGCGCCGACATCACGATCGGCGCGACGTTGCCCATCAGCGGCTGCGCGACGACGCCGAACGAGATCGCCAGCAGCGTGCCCGCCGCGGCGAACGGGACGCCGGCGCGCAGGCCGGCTCGAAAGCGGCTGTTGGCCCCTGCAAAGAACAAGGCCCGCCATTGTGGCGGGCCTTGTCGGGAGTTCCTATTCGAAGGGCTTCTGGCCCTACAAGCCGGTCGGATGCCGGGGGACGAAGCCGCTCGACGAGCGCATCGCCGTGCTCCAGCCCGGGCCGTCACCGACGGTCATCGAGGTGTCGAGACGCAGGCCCGCGATCACCGCGTAGATGTGACCGCCGTTCGCGTAGGTGGTGATCCACTGGCCCTTGCCGCCCTTGCCCCAGGCGCGGCCCATGAAGGAGCCCGACGGCATCGCGGCGTCGAGCAGCCCGGCGCCGGTGAGCGCGTAGCTGACCGAGCCCGAGCAGTCATAACAACGGTCGACGCGGCGCGCGTGGCCGCCGCCCATGCAGTACGGCTTCCCCTTGACGATCTCGTTCGCGGCCTCGATCGCCCGCACGACCTTGCGCGGGGCGGAGGCGGGCGGAACCGCGAAGCCGTTCTTGAGCTTCGCCGTCGCGCCCGGGGTGGTCTGGCCGTCGGTGGGCGGGGTGCTGCCGCTGCCGCCCATGCCGACCCCGCCGCTGCCGTGCGCGGCGAGCGCGGTGGAGGGGAGCGCGATCAGGGCCACAGCGGCGGCGCCGATCAGCGCGGTGAATCTCCGCTTTCTCCGAATTTCAATGCTGTAGGTCAACGTGCGGTCTCCTTCGTCGGCCTACGGGGTTAGCTGACGGGCTGGCGCTGAAAGAGCCTGCGCCCCCACCGGCCTCTCGGCTTGGGTGGGTTAGCCCCAAAACAGTTGGTTCCCCCGCTTCCGGCCCCCTTGGGGTCCAGAACTCGGCTTTACCGGTTATTCGAGTTGCGGCAGCGTACACAGTTCGACGTCCAACTGCAAAGACCTGCTCATGATTTCGTGTTGATTTGCACATACTTGTGCCTGACGGAGCCTCCGAACGGGTCAACCGGCCTCAACGATCGTCCGCAACCGGGCCCCGCTGCGTATCACTGGTAATCATGGAAGCCTGGATCGAATCAGCGGGAGTTGGCCGAGGCCGAATGCGACCAGCGCGAGAAAAGCAGGGCGGCAAGCCCACGGACGGAGCGCTCGCCGCGCGGCTGGTCGCCGAGGATCGAGGCGCGATCGCCGAGCTTTACGACCGCCACGGAGCGGCCGTGTTCGCTTTCCTGCTCAAGACGCTGCGCGACCGCCCCGCCGCGGAGGACGTCCAGCAGCAGGTCTTCCTCGAGGCCTGGCAGCGCGCCTCGACGTATGACCCGGCGCGGGGTGGGCTGCTGACCTGGCTGATGATGATCGCCCGCAGCCGCGCGATCGACAGCCTTCGCCGCCGCGTTCCGGAGCCGGCCGGGGCCCTCGCCGAGCTCTCCGGGCCGGGCGAGGGGTCGGTCGACGAGGTCGAGCACCTGGTCGAGCGCTACCGCGTCGCCTCGCTGCTCTCGCAGCTGCACCCCGAGGAAGCGAGGATCCTCCGCATGCGCTTCTACGACGACCTGAGCCAGACCGAGATCGCGGCGCGGACGGGGATCCCGCTCGGGACCGTGAAGATGCGGATGGCGCGGGCGCTCGAGCGGATGCGCGATCAGATCGGCGGCGAGCGATGAGCGCGCCGTCGCGAGAGCAGATCACCGCCTACCTGCTCGGTGAGCTCGGCCCGGTCGAGGCGGCCGACGTTCGAGGCGCGAGTGTCGGCCGACCCGGAGCTCGCCGCCGAGGTCGAGACCATGCGCCGCCTCGTTACGGAGCTCGAGGCGGCCCCGCCCGAGGCCTGGCACGCGCAACGGACCCTGCCGCCGCTGAAGCTTCCCGGTGAGCGGGCCGAAGCGACGCCCGGGCGCCGGTCGTGGGCGCCCCCGCGCCTGGCGCTCGCCGGCGGCCTCGCGGTCGCCGTGTTCGCGATCGGGCTCGCGATCGGGATCGGGGTCGGCGGCGACGACGAGCCGACGGGCCCGTTGGTGAGCTCGGTCGGCCTGCACGCGCTCGGCGGCGACGGAGCGAGCGGGCTGGTCAGCCTCGCCGAGGGCGAGCCCCGGACCGCCGAGGTGGTGATCGACGGCCTGCCGCGCAGCGCGGCCGGCGAGCACTACGAGCTCTGGCTGCTCGGCTCCGGCGATCCGGTCTCGCTGGGCACGTTCACGGTCGGGCCCGACGGGCACGCCGACAACGTGATCACGATTCCGGTCGACCCCGGCGCCTACCGCTCCTTCGACGTCTCGGTCGAGCCCGACGACGGCGATCCGGCGCACTCGGGCGACTCGGTGCTGCGCGGCCCGTCGACGTCCTCGTAGAGGCCGCCCACGCAGAAATCCAACCGCCGCCGCCCCTCACGGCGTAGTCCCGTCGACGGAATACCTCAGCCAAGGAGGAACGATGGCATTCAGATTCGGATCGAAGGCGACCGTGGGGGGCGTGCTCGCGCTCGTCGCGGCGCTGTTCGCGCTCGCCGCGCCCGCAAACGCGGCGAAGCTCGGGGGCAAGACGATCCTCGCCCCGGAGCCGGCGACGCTCGACGCGCTCGGCGCCGCCGGGGTCAGCGTCGCGCCGGCGGGCGACGCGGTCGTCAACGGCAAGGGGATCGGGTTCCCGATCACCGGGGGCAAGGTCAGCGTCGACAACCTGAGCGGCAAGATCGTCCACAAGGGCGGCCTCACCTTCTCGGGCGCGGGCACCTCGCTCACGGTCGAGGACTTCGTGATCAAGCTCGGGTCCAAGAACGTGATTCGCGCCTCGGTCGCCGGTGGCGGTCACGTGCGGCTGGCCGATCTCGACCTCAGCAAGGCGAAGGTCAAGCAGCGCGGCGGCAAGGTCGTCGTCTCGAACGTCGGCGTCGAGCTCGCCAACAAGGCGGCGAAGGCGCTGTCGGCGACCTTCGGGCTGCCGGATCTCGCGGGCGCCGACCTCGGCGACGCGACGGTCAAGGTCAAGCCCTGACCGCGCGCCCGGCGCGGGCGGCGGCGGATTCCCGTCGCCGCCTCGCCGGGGCGCAGGCATGCCCGGCCGCCCTTGGGACGGCGCTCAGGCGGCGAGCCGGCCGGCGCCGGGTGCGCCTCGGCCCAGGCGACGATCGCCTTCGAGTCGCCGATCGCCTCGCCCGAGTCGGTGACCAGCACCGGCACCGTGGTGCTGCCGGTCAGCTCCTCGACCTCGCGGCGGCCGTCGGTGATGTGCTGGAAGAGCTTCGGACCGACCCCGAGGCCGTGGACCTTGACCACCTCCGGGTCATAGCCGGCGTCGCGAAGCGCGTTGTAGGCGTTCGCGCACGGGTGCCCTCCGGGGCGCGGCGTCTGGAAGGTTCCCCAGCAGATGTAGAGCTTCATCGGGGCCGAGCCTATTCGTTTAGGTTCTGCGCGTGAACCCGTCCGGCAAGACCGTCCTGCTCACCGGGGCGACCGGCGGCCTCGGGCGCGCGATCGCCGAGTCGCTCGCGGCCCGCGGCGCCGCCCTGATCCTGAGCTCGCGCAAGGGCGCCGAGCTCGAGCAGCTCGCCGGCTCGCTGCCCGGTTCCGGGCACCGGACGATCGTCAGCGATCTCGCCGACGAGGGGGAGGCCCTGCGGCTGCTCGAGCGGGCAGGCGAGATCGACATCCTGGTCGCCAACGCCGGCCTCCCGGCGTCGGGCAGGCTCGACGCGTTCTCCCAGGACGAGATCGGCCGCGCCCTCCGCGTCAACCTCGAGGTTCCGGTGCGCATGGCGCGCGAGCTGGTCCCGGCGATGACCGCGCGCGGCGCCGGGCACATGGTCTTCGTCTCGTCGCTCTCGGGCAAGGCGGCGACCGCCCGCGCCTCGCTGTATTGCGCGACGAAGTTCGGCCTCCGAGGCTTCGCGCTCGGGCTACGCGCCGACCTGCGCGGCACCGGCGTCAGCGCCTCGGTCGTCATGCCGGGCGCGATTCGCGACGCGGGGATGTTCCACGACTCGAGGGCGACCGTGCCGGCGCTGATGGGCACCTCGACCCCGGAGCGGGTCGCGGCCGGCGTCCTGAAAGCGATCGAGCACGACCGCGGCGAGGTCTCGGTCGCGCCGGTTCGCCAACGGGCGCTCTCGGCGATCGCCGCGAACGCGCCGGAGCTCTCCACGCGCGTCGCGGGAACGAAGGCGGCCGAGGTCGCCGAGCGGATCGCAGCCGGGCAGGCGGAGAAGCGCTGAGCCGCCGCCCCTCGGGGTGAGAGAACCGAGGGCGGTAGGGAATACTGGTCTCATGAGCGATTCCTTCTCGGCCAGGTCGACCCTGTCGGTATCCGGACGCGACTACGAGGTCTTCCGCCTCGACGCCCTCCAGGAGAAGTTCGACGTCGCCAGGCTCCCGTACTCGCTCAAGGTGCTGCTCGAGAACGCGCTGCGGCTCGAGGACGGCGACTCGGTGACCGCCGCCGACGTCGAGACGATCGCCTCCTGGGACGCTGCTGCGACGCCGTCCGACGAGATCCCGTTCCAGCCCGCGCGGGTCCTGATGCAGGACTTCACCGGGGTGCCGGCGATCGTCGACCTGGCGGCGATGCGCGACGCGATCGACGAGCTCGGCTCCGATCCGGCGAAGATCAACCCGCTGGTCCCCGTCGACCTCGTGATCGACCACTCGGTTCAGGTCGACGCGTTCGGCAACGCCCGCGCCTTCGACATCAACGCCGACCGCGACTACGAGCGCAATCGCGAGCGCTACGCGTTCTTGCGCTGGGGCCAGCAGGCGTTCGACAACTTCCGCGTCGTCCCGCCCGCGACCGGGATCTGCCACCAGGTCAACCTCGAGTACCTGAGCCAGGTCGTCTTCAGCCGCGAGCTCGACGGCGTCACGCAGGCCTACCCGGACACCCTGGTCGGGACGGACTCGCACACGACGATGGTCAACGGGCTCGGGGTGCTCGGCTGGGGCGTCGGCGGGATCGAGGCGGAGGCCGCGATGCTCGGCCAGCCGATCTCGATGCTGCTGCCCCAGGTGGTCGGCTTCAAGCTCGACGGCGAGCTGCCCGAGGGCGCGACGGCGACCGACCTCGTCCTCACGGTGACCGAGATGCTGCGCGAGCGCGGCGTGGTCTCGAAGTTCGTCGAGTTCTTCGGGCCGGGGATGCACACGCTCGGGCTCGCCGACCGGGCGACGATCGGCAACATGTCGCCGGAGTTCGGCTCGACCTGCGCGATCTTCCCGGTCGACCGCGAGACCCTTCGCTACCTCGAGTTCACCGGCCGCCCGACCGAGATGATCGAGCTCGTCGACGCCTACGCCCGCGAGCAGGGGATGTTCCACGACGAGGAGTCCGAGGACCCGACCTTCTCCGAGACGCTGGAGCTGGACCTGGGCTCCGTCGAGCCCTCGATCGCGGGTCCGAAGCGCCCCCAGGACCGGATCGCGCTGCGCGATGCCCGCCCGGCGTTCATCGAGTCGCTGGCCGAGTTCGACCCGGACGCCGCCGACGCCCTGGGCAACGGGGTCGACGAGGCCTCGCGCGAGTCCTTCCCCGCCTCCGACCCGCCGGCGGAGGACCACTCCGACGAGAGCGGGCGCCCCCGGGTGTTCGATCCCAGCCACGAGGGCGACAGCCTCGCCGCGATCGCCGAGCAAGAGGCCCAGCCGGTGATGGTCAGGCTCGAGCGACGGCGAGGAGGTCGAGCTCGACCACGGCCGGGTCGTGATCGCCGCGATCACCAGCTGCACGAACACCTCGAATCCGTCGGTGATGGTCGGCGCGGGACTGCTCGCCCGCAAGGCGGTCGAGAAGGGCCTGACCCGAAAGCCGTGGGTGAAGACCTCGCTCGCGCCGGGGTCGACCGTGGTCACCGAGTACCTGGAGCGCGCCGGGCTCGACAAGGACCTCGACGCGCTCGGCTTCAACCTGGTCGGCTACGGGTGCACCACCTGCATCGGCAACTCGGGGCCGCTGCCGGAGGAGATCTCATCGGCGGTGAACGAGAACGACCTCGTCGTCTGCGCCGTGCTCTCGGGCAACCGCAACTTCGAGGGCCGGATCAACCAGGACGTCCGCAACAACTACCTGGCGTCGCCGCCGCTCTGCGTCGCCTACGCGCTCGCGGGGCGGATGGACATCGACCTGCTCAACGAACCGCTCGGGGAGGACGCCGACGGCAACCCCGTCCACCTCGCCGATATCTGGCCCTCGACCGAGGAGATCAAGGCGACGGTGGAGGACGCGGTGCGCCAGGAGATGTTCGAGCGCAGCTACGCCGATGTGTTCACAGGCGACGACCGCTGGCGCGAGCTCGACACGCCCGAGGGCGACCGCTACACCTGGCCCGACTCGACCTACGTCCGCAAGCCGACGTTCTTCGAGGGCATGGCCGCCGAGCCGGCGGAGATCGCGCCGATCACCGGCGCCCGGGTGCTCGCCGTGCTCGGCGACAGCGTCACGACCGACCACATCTCGCCCGCCGGCGCGATCAAGAAGGACAGCCCGGCCGGCCGCTGGCTGATCGAGAGCGGGGTCGAGCCCCGCGACTTCAACTCCTACGGCTCGCGGCGCGGGAACCACGAGGTGATGATCCGCGGCACGTTCGCCAACGTCCGCCTGCGCAACAAGCTGGTCGAGCGCGAGGGTGGCTTCACCCGCCACTTCCCCGATGGCGAGCAGACGACGATCTACGAGGCGGCGATGGCGTACGCCGACGCCGGCGTGCCGCTGGTCGTGCTGGCAGGCAAGGAATATGGCTCGGGCTCATCGCGCGACTGGGCAGCCAAGGGGACGGCGCTGCTCGGCGTGCGGGCCGTGATCGCCGAGAGCTTCGAGCGGATCCACCGCTCGAACCTGATCGGGATGGGCGTGCTCCCGCTGCAGCTGCCCGCGGGGGAGACCGCGCAGTCGCTCGGGCTCGATGGCGAGGAGACGATCGAGGTCGGCGACCTGCGCGGCGGGGAGGCCAAGACGGTGGAAGTGACCGCGCATCGACCGGCGGCTGACCCGGCCGCCCCCGGACGCGAAGCGGAGGAGGCGGGCGGAACGTTGGTATTCGAGGCCACGGTGCGCCTCGACACCCCGAACGAGGTCCGCTACTTCCTCAACGGCGGCATCCTTCACCGGGTCCTGCGCGACCTCCGCTGAGCGGCGCCGCTACCGCATGAACATCGGGCGCGTCGCGGGTTGACACCCGGTCGCGCGATGAGTCATGATGGGCTCGACCCGCGGGAGGGCAGGATTTACATACTCGTCCCCGGCCAGTCCCGCCTCCGGGGGCGATCGCGTCGGCATCCCTCCCTGGCTACCGACGCGCTGGCGGTGGCGAGGGCCGTGTGGACCCCCTGCCTCCCGCGGCCCCGCCCCGCCAATAACCCCCTGGTGATCTTTGTCACCTCTGTTGTCCTGTTTTGGCCCGCACGCCTCGGGTACAGACCCCACGCAAGGGGTTAGGTAAGGGGGACTTGACGTGGGGCGGGCCGCGTGACCCCCTTCGCGGTCCCGCCCCATCTACTTACTCCGGGGCGGGTTGGCGACGCTCGATGTAGTGGATCGCGATCACGCTGCCGACCGGCCCGACCGGCGTCAGGGTCGCGGCGAGCAGGGTGTAGGGCGCCTCGTGGCGCAGCACCGCCGCCCAGATGAACAGCGCGAGGGCGACGAAGCCGAGCCCGTGGGCGAGCCCGAGGATCGACGTCGGCCCCTCGAGGCCCGGGGCGAGCCAGACGACGATCAGCGCCGCGAACAGGGCGAGCTCGATGTAGGAGGCGACCTTGACCCGGGCGAACATCGGCCCGGGGACGGGCGTGCGCAGGACGGAGGCGGGCTCGGCGCTCATCCGCCCGAGAGTACAAGCGGCGATCCCGAGGATTGGACCCAGGTCCATGGGATCGTGGCCCGTCGCGGGCGAACATGTGCGCATGAGCCAGATCGCCACGACCCACACCGGACAAGACGTTCACGACCCGAGCGCGGTGGCGCGCGAGGCCCGCCGCCTGGTCGGCTTCGAGCGCCATTACCACTGCGCCGCCTGCGGTCACGACCGCCGCACCTGGACTCGCGCCTCCGCCTGCCCGGACTGCGGCGAGCACTACGTAGCCGCGGTCATCCGCCGCGCCGCCTTCGCCTCGTAGCGGGCGCCGGCCTCAGCGCGAGCGCCGCGCCACGCGAGCGCCGCGCCACCCAAGCGCCGAGTTTCATCTCAACCACCCCAGGGGTGGTCAGGATGAAAGTCGCGCGAGGTGGCGGCGGACCTGGGCGACCGCGACCTCCGGACGGTTGCGGATCTCGAGCGCGGTGACGCGGTGCACCGACAGCCCCCGGTCCGCCAGCGCCGCGCTCTTGCGGCGGTCGCGCTCGAACGCCCACGGCGAGGAGTGGGTCGAGTAGGCGTCGACCTCGACCACGAGCCCTGCGTCCGGCCAGTACATGTCGACCTCCCAGGGCCCGATGCGCTCGTTGGTGAGTGGGACGGGGAGCCCCGCCGCCCTGATCAGCGAGAGGAGCGTCCGCTCCGGCTTCGACCGGGTGCGCCGTGGCCCGCCGCCGTCCTCGAACAGAGCCCGCAGAGCCCGGATCCCGCGCCGGCCACGGTGTTCTGCGATCGCGCCAAGGACATCGGCACGGGTTGTGAGTCCGACGTGCGAACGCCTCGGCGACCGCCGCCTCGAGCTCTTCCGCCCAGCAGCAGGAGGCGAGGTCGACCAGTGTCCGAGCCGCGGCCGTCACCGGGATCGCCTCGTGCTCGGCGGTTTCGTACGCCGCGAGCCGGTCGCTGCGGTGAACGCGAATGCCACGCTCGCCTGCGACGTGGCGGCCGGGAACGCAGACGTCGATCGAACCCGAGCGACCGGAGGACACGACGCGATACAGGTGGGCCGCGGATCGATGGCTGAGCACCGCGCCCGGCCCGCAGGCGAGCACCGCCGCCATCTCCCGGGTGTGCGGATGCTCAAACGGCCCGAGCAGGTAGACGCCCGTGTGCAGATCGGTGAGCTCGGCGCGAGCCCGCATCCTCTCCACGCGCCTGGCCGACACCCCGCGCGCCAGCAGCTGCCGATGCGCCACGACGCCGTGCTGCGCCCCGGCGAGCTCAGCCACCCGACGCCGACTTTCACTTGAACCACCCATACGGTGGTTGAGATGAATCTCGGCGCGGGGGTTCGCCCTCGGCGCGGGGTTCCCCCGTTCGGCGCGGGGGTTCGCCCCCGGTTGGCTGAGCTCGCTTAGCCCTCGAGGGCGGTGAGGACGATGCGCTCCTGCTCGAGGCGGTGCGCGACCGGGTAGCCCTCGCTCGGGCTCGAGCGCTGCGGGCGCCCGACGTACTGATGCTCGACGCCGTCGGGCAGCAGCTCGGGCAGCCGGCGCGCCATGACGCTCCACGCGCCCATGTTCTTCGGCTCCTCCTGGGCCCAGACGACCTTCTTGACGTTCGGGTAGGAGGCGAGCAGCTGGGTGAGCTCGTGGCGCGCGAACGGGTAGAGCAGCTCGACCCGGGCAACCGCGACCGAGCTCGAGGCCTGGCGGCGCTCGTGCTGGTCGATGTCGAAGTAGACCTTGCCGCTGCACAGCACCAGCCGGTCGATCTCCTCGTGGCGGCCCTCGGCGCGCGCATCGTCGAGCACGAACTGGAAGGCGCCGTCGGTCAGCTCCTCGAGCGATGACGACGCCGCCTTCAGGCGCAGCAGGCCCTTCGGCGTGAAGACGACCAGCGGCCGCGGCTTCGCGATCCGCGCCTGACGCCGCAGCAGGTGGAAGTACTGGGCGGCGGTGGTCGGGTTGGCGAGCCGGATGTTGCCCTCGGAGCCGAGCTGGATGAAGCGCTCGATCCGGGCGCTCGAGTGCTCGGGGCCGGCGCCCTCGTAGCCATGCGGCAGCAGCAGCGTGAGCCGGGTCGTCTGGCCCCACTTCGACTCGCCGGCGACGATGAAGCTGTCGATGATCACCTGCGCCGAGTTGGCGAAATCGCCGAACTGCGCCTCCCAGAGGATCAGCGACTCCGGCGAGGCGGCCGAGTAGCCGTACTCGAACCCGAGGCAGGCGGCCTCCGAGAGCGGGCTGTTGTGAAGCTCGAACGGCGCCAGCGCCCCGCTCAGGTTCTGGATCGGCACGTACTTGAGCCCGGTGTTCTCGTCGTGCAGCGCCAGGTGGCGGTTCGAGAACGTGCCGCGCTCGGTGTCCTGGCCGGTCAGCCGGATGTGGGTGCCCTCGGTGAGCAGCGAGGCGAAGGCGAGCGCCTCCGCGTGGCCGAACTCGATCTCGCCCGACTCGAGCTTGTCGATCCGCGAGAGCAGCGGCTTGCGCAGCTTGCGATGGATCGTGAAGCTGTCCGGCACCTTCAGCAGCTCCGCGTTGAGCGAGCGCAGCCGCTTGTCGGAGACGGCGGTCTCGACCTCGGGGCTCTTGGTGCGGTCGAGCTCGCCGGTGCCGAGGGCGGTCGAGCTCGGGTCCTCGTACTCGCCCGCCTCCATCTTCGCCCGCAGGTCGCGCAGCGTCCCCTGCAGCCACTCGAGCCGCTCGCCCGCGTCGGCGGCGACGTCCTCGGTGCTGACCACGCCCTCGCCGATCAGCTGCTCGGCGTAGATCTCGGAGACCGGCTGGTGCTCCTTGATCTGCTTCGCCATCCTCGGCTGCGTGTAGGCGGGCTCGTCGGTCTCGTTGTGGCCGTAGCGGCGGTAACCGATCAGGTCGATGACGACGTCGCGGCTCCATTGCTCGCGGTAGGCCATCGCCAGCCGCACCGCGGCGATGCACGCCTCGACGTCATCGGCGTTGACGTGGATGATCGGGCAGTTGAAGCCCTTCGCCATGTCGCCGGCGTATGGGGTCGAGCGGTCCTCCATCGGGTCGGTGGTGAAGCCGACCTGGTTGTCGGTGATCAGGTGGATCGTGCCGCCGGTCGAGTAGCCCGTCAGCGACTGCAGGTTGAGGGTCTCGGCGACCACGCCCTGGCCGGGGAAGGCGGCGTCGCCGTGCAGCAGCACCGGCACCGCGACGTGGGGGTTGTGGTGAAGCTTCGGGCCCGAGTGCTCGGTCTGGGCCGCGCGGGCGCCGCCGGTGACCACCGGGTCGACGAACTCGAGGTGGCTCGGGTTCGGATAGAGGCGGATCTTCACCTGCTCGTCCTCGGGGGTCGTGAACAGGCCCTCGGCGCCGTGGTGGTACTTGACGTCGCCGGTGCCAGAGTGCGGCATCGCCGTGATCGCCTTCACCCGGTCGAGCGCCTTGGCGCCCTCGAACTCGGCCAGGATCGACTCGACCGAGCGGCCGAGGTTGTGAGCGAGGACGCTCAGGCGGCCGCGGTGCGCCATTCCGATCACGACCTCCTCGGCGCCGTTCTGGCGGGCCAGGGTGGCGATCTCGTCGAGCATCGGCACGGTCACGTCGAGGCCCTCGATCGAGAACATCTTCTGACCGAGGTACGCCTTCTGCAGGAAGCGCTCGAACTGGAACACCTCGAGCAGCCGCGACAGCAAGGACCGCTTCTCGTCGGCGGCCAGCGGCGCCCGGTGCCAGCCCGTCTCGATCATCTCGCGCAGCCACATGCGCTGCTGGTGCGAGGAGAGGTGCTCGATCTGGTAGGCGATCGTCGAGCAGTAGGCGTCGCGCATTCGCGGCAGCGAGTCGAGCAGGGTCTCGCCGTCGACGCCGATCCGCAGGATCGAGGCCGGGATCCGCGACATCAGCTCCGGGGTCAGGTTCACGTTCTCGGGCTCGAGCGCCGGGTCGCCCTTCGGCTCGCCCCCGAGCGGATTGACGTTCGCCGCCAGGTGGCCGTGGGTGCGGTAGGCCTTGAGCAGCGAGGTCGCCGCCTGCACCGCCTGCAGCAGGTCGCGGTCGGGCTCGGCCCCGACCACGGCGCTCGGCGCCGAGGGGCCGCCGCCGGCCGCCAGCGGGGGTGCCGACGCCGAGGCGGGGTGCGCGTTGGTGACCAGGTTCGTCTGGATCCCGAGCTGCTCGGCGACCGCCTCGTAGAAGCCGTCCTCGCCCTGCAGCAGCTGGTCGATCCGGCGCAGGAACGAGCCGGACTCGGCGCCCTGGATGATCCGGTGGTCGTAGGTGGACGTCATCGTCATCACCTTCGAGACCCCGAGCGCCTTGATCTTCTCGGCCGGCGCGTGGGCCCACTCGGGCGGGTACGCGATCGAGCCGGTGGCGATGATCGTGCCCTGGCCGGCGAGCAGCCTCGGGACCGACGCGATCGTGCCCAGCCCGCCCGGGTTGGTGAGCGAGATGTTGGTGTCCTGGAAGTCGTCGGCGGTGAGCTTGTTCTCCCGCGTCTTGGTGATCAGGTCCTCGTAGTAGGCGTGAAAGCCCGCGAAGTCGAGGGCCTCGGCGCCCTTGATGCACGGGACCATGAGGCTGCGCCCGCCCTTGCGCTCGACGTCGACCGCGATCCCGAGGTTGACGCTCGGGTTCTCGACGACGTGTGGCTTGCCGTCGATCTCGGAGTAGCTGCGGCCCATCACCGGCCACTCGACCCCGGCGCGGACGATCGCCCACGCGATCAGGTGGGTGAAGGAGACCTTCATCCCGCGGTCCTTCAGAGCGCCGTTGATCGCCCTGCGCTTCGCGTCCAGCGTGTCGACCGGGAGGGTCCGGAACGAGGTCGCGGTGGGCACCGAGCGCGACTCGTTCATCGCCTTGGCGAGCATTGCCGACGGGCCTCGGAGCGGCTTCGCCTCGCCGGGAGCCGCTGCGGCCGCCGGAGCCCTCGCCCCGTTGCCCGCGGCGGCCAGGACGTCGCCCTTGACCACCTTGCCGCCGGGGCCCGAGCCGCTCACCGACCCGAGGTCGACGCCCTTCGAGGCGGCGACCCGCCGGGCGATGGGGGAGGCCTTGGCGTCCCCGTCGCCGTCGGCCGCCGCCGATCCGGTCGAAGCCGGCGCCTCGGCTGACCCGGCCGCCCCCGGACGCGAAGCGGAGGAGGCGGGCGGAACGTTGGTGGTTGTCAGCTCCGCCAGGGCCTGGCCGACCTGGACGGTGTCGTCGACCGAGACCAGCAGCTTGGCGATCGTGCCGTTGACCGGGGCCGGGACCTCGGCGTCGATCTTGTCGGTCGAGACCTCGATCACCGTGTCGCCCTCGGCGACCGTGTCGCCCTCGGCCACGTGCCACTCGAGGACGGTGCCGTCGGTCACCGATTCGCCCATCTCGGGCATCGTGAGCTGGACGGTTTCGCCAGGCTCGCCGTCCGCCGCCCGCCCCTCGCCGCTCGCGCCAGGGACCGGCGTTTCCAATTGACCCGGGTCGCTTGACTCAGTCGGGACGCCGGGCTCGCCCAGGTCCTCGTCGCCCTCGCCGCCGCCCATCACGGGGCCGTCGGTCTCCTTGAGCGGGGACGGGTCCGCGGTGGCGCCGTTACCGCTCGAGGCCGTCCCGTTCGGGTCGATCTGCGCGAGCACCTGGCCGACCTCGACCGTGTCGTCGACCGCGGCCATCAGCTTGGTGATCACGCCGCTCGCCGGTGCCGGCACCTCGGCGTCGATCTTGTCGGTTGAGACTTCGACGACGGTGTCGCCCTCGGCGACCTCTTCCCCCTCGGAAACGTGCCACTCGAGGATCGTTCCCTCGGTGACCGATTCCCCCATCTGGGGCATCTGCAACTCGATCAGGCTGTTCGCCATCGTTCCCCTCTGAGTCTATGGGGTTGCGTTGGGTCGCGTTAGCGCTTCGCGATGCTGCAAACGCGCTCGCGCGGTCAGCGGACCCGGTAGCGCTCGAGCGCCTCTTCGCGGGCGCGCCGGTGGTCGACGATCGGCGCCGGATAGTCCTCACCGATCACGCAGCCGACCTCGCGTTGGACCTCGTCGGGCATCGTCCACGGCTCACGCATGTACCTGGCGGGAACCGGGGCGAGCTCCGGGACGTACCGCAGCACATAGGCGTTGTCGGGGTCGTAGCGCTCCTGGTGGCGGGCCGGGTTGTAGATCCGCCGGAAGGCCGGCTGCGGGTCGGTGCCGACCGATGCGATCCACTGCCAGTTGCCGTTGTTGTTGGCCTCGTCGCCGTCGATCAGGAGCCGCATGAACCAGCGCTCGCCCCAGCGCCAGTCGATGCCCAGGTCCTTGGTCAGAAACGAGCCGACGACGAGCCGGGCGCGGTTGTGCATCCAGCCCTCGCGGCGCAGCTGGCGCATCCCGGCGTCGACCAGCGGATAGCCGGTCCGGCCCTCGCACCACGCCTCGAAGCGCTTCTCCGCGTAGCTCCACTTGATCTTGCCGCGGTAGCGCTGCTGGAACTCCGACCTGGCGTTGCGGGGGAAGTGGTGCAGGACGTGGTGGTAGAAGTCGCGCCAGCAGAGCTGGCGGCGAAACGCGTCCGGCCCGGCGCCGCGCGGCAGCCGCTCCTCGATCGAGCGGACCGAGATCGAGCCGAAGTGCAGGTACGGCGAGAGCCGCGAGGTCCGGTCGGCGCCGAGCGCGTCGTGGGTCTCGGTGTACTCGCCGACCGGCCCGTCGAGGAAGCGGTCGAGCGCACGGCGCGCCGCCGCCTCGCCGCCGGGCGCCGGCTCGGCGACCTCCTGCGAGAGCCCGAGCGCTTCGAGCGACGGCAGTCGCCCCTTGGGGAGCTTCGACGGCAGCGCGGGCAGTTCTCGCGGCGCCTCGAGCACGCCGCGGCGCGGGGCCTGCAGCCACTTGCGGTGAAAGGGCGAGAAGACGGTGTAGGGCTTGCCCTGCCCGGTCTCGATCGTCCTCACGTCGACCGCGTTCAGCCCCTCGTGCGAGCGCAGCTCGATCCCGGCCGCCTCGAACGCCTCCCGGGCGCGCTCGCCCCGCCGGCGCGCGAACGGGCTCACGTCCTGGGTCACGTGGACGGTCGCGCCGCCGAGCTCGCCGGCGAGCGCGACCACCTCGCGCTCCGGCGGGCCGTGGCGGAGCACCAACCCGGACCCGCGCTCGCCCAACTCGGCGTCGAGCTCGGCGAGGCACTCGAGCAGGAACTGGGTCCGCGGCCCGGACTCGTGGCGCCCGCGCAGCAGCCGATCGTCGAAGCAGAACATCGGGACCACCCGCTCGTGGGCGTCGAGGGCCGCGCGCAGCGCGGGGTGGTCGCGGACCCGCAGGTCGCGACGAAACCAGACGATGCCAGAGGTCCCGCCGGCGGCCACGGGCGGAAACTACCCGGCGAAACGCCGCTCACACGGCGAGTCGGGCGACCAGGACGACGTCGTTGGCCGGCACGTCGATCGCCCCCTCGCGCAGGAAGTCGATCGCCGTCGCGGTGTGCTCGCAGTAGGCGCACGTGAGCCGCTCGCGCGGGCGCAGCCGCGGCGCCGGTGAGATCGGCAGGGTGCAGGCCGGGCAGACCAGCGCGCCGGCGGCGAGCACCTGGCGCCCGTCGGCGACCAGCCGCGGGTCCTGGCCGACCGCCGAGCCGCCGGTGCGGCCGAGCTTGACGTCCGGCTCGCCGCGGTCGCCATGGTCGGGAGCGAGTTCAAATCCCACCAGGCGAGTGTAGGCTGACCACTGTTCGGAGCAGCGATCGAGGAGGGTCAAATTGGGCTACTTCGTCACCGGAGCGACCGGGTTCATCGGTCGCAACCTGGTCGAGCTGCTGCTCGAACGGGAGGGGACGATCTACGTGCTCGTGCGCGAGGGGTCGAAGGGCCGCCTCCAGGAGCTGCGTAACCGCTGGGGGGTGGACGAGGACCGCATCGTCGGCATCGTCGGCGACCTGTCCGAGCCGCGGCTGGGCGTCTCGGACGAGGACCTGGCGCGGCTCGAGGGCGAGGTCGATCACCTCTTCCACCTCGCCGCGATCTACGACATGACGGCGAACGCGGAGACCCAGCGGGTCGCCAACGTCGAGGGGACCCGGCACATGGTCGGGTTCGCCGACGCGGTCGACGCCGGCT
Source organism: uncultured Solirubrobacterales bacterium (assembly GCA_963781265.1). Classification (GTDB taxonomy): domain Bacteria; phylum Actinomycetota; class Thermoleophilia; order Solirubrobacterales; family 70-9; genus WHSW01. The sequence continues at coordinate 84,782 of CAWAFH010000014.1, read as the reverse complement.
GTATCCACATGGTCAGCTCGATCGCGGCTGCCGGCCTCTACAAGGGCACCTGGCGCGAGGACATGTTCGAGGAGGCCCAGGACGTCGACAACCACCCCTACTTCCAGACCAAGCACGAGTCCGAGGGCGTGGTCCGCAACGAGTGCGACTCGTCCCTGGCGCGTCTATCGACCGGGGATCGTGGTCGGCAACTCGGAGACCGGCGAGATGGACAAGGTCGACGGTCCCTACTACTTCTTCAAGCTGATCCGCCGGATCCGCAACGCGGTGCCGCAGTGGTTGCCGATGCCCGGGGTCGAGGGGCGCGAGATCAACATCGTCCCGGTCGACTTCGTCGTCAAGGCGATGGACCACATCGCCCACACCGAGGGCCTCGACGGCCGCGCCTTCCACCTCACCGATCCGAACCCGCGCACCGCCGGCGAGGTGATCGACATCTTCGCCCGCGCCGCGCACGCGCCGCAGTCCTCGGTGCGGGTGCCGCCGGTGGCGATCGAGACGCTCGAGCCGCTGATCAAGGCGGGCCTGACCGCGACCCCGCTCTCGGACGCCGTCCTCGATCGGGTGCTCGCCGACTTCGGGATCCCGCGCGCGGTCCTCGTCTACGTGAACTACCCGACCCACTTCGACTCGCGCCAGACCCAGGCCGCGCTCGAGGGGACCGGAATCAGCGTGCCGCCGCTGGAGGCCTACGCGGGCAAGCTCTGGGACTACTGGGAGCGCCACCTCGACCCCGACCTGTTCCGCGACAAGACGCTGATGGGTGCCGCGCGAGGGCGCCTCGGCCTGGTCGGCGGCCTCGCCCAGATCATCGAGCAGCAGGTCCCGGACGAGCTGATGCGTCTCGGCCGCCGCGTGGTGGGCAACCTCTCGCTCGAGGCCGCGGTCCGCGGCCGCGTGATCATGGTCACCGGCGCTTCCTCGGGGATCGGTAAGTCCGCGGCGCTGAAGATCGCCGATGCGGGCGGGACCGTGCTGCTGGTCGCGCGCACGCCGGAGAAGCTCGAGTTGACCCGCGACCAGATCACCGCCGCCGGCGGGCTCGCCTACATCCACCAATGCGACCTCTCGGATTTCGACGACATCGACCGGATGGCCGAGGAGGTGCTCGAGCAGCACGGGCACGTGGACGTGCTCGTCAACAACGCCGGGCGCTCGATCCGGCGCTCGATCGCCCTCTCCTACGACCGCCCGCACGACTTCGAGCGCACCGTCCAGCTCAACTACCTCGGGGCGGTGCGGCTGATCCTGAAGCTGCTGCCGGTGATGCGCGAGCGCAAGTCGGGGCAGATCGTGAACATCAGCTCGATCGGGGTGCAGACCAACATGCCCCGGTTCTCGGCCTACGTCGCCTCGAAGTCGGCGCTCGACGCGTTCAGCCGCTGCATCGCCTCGGAGATCATCGACGACGGCGTCCACATCACCACGATCAACATGCCGCTGGTGCGGACGCCGATGATCGCGCCGACGAAGATGTACGACCGCTTCCCGACGATCACCCCGGAGGAGGCGGCGGACATGATCTGCGAGGCGATCATCCACAAGCCGAAGCGGATCGCCACCCCGATGGGAACCCTGGGCCAGGTTCTGTACGCGCTCAACCCGAAGTCGATCGACTACATCCTCAACACCGCCTACCACCTGTTCCCGGACTCGAGCGCGGCGAGGGGTGAGAAGAAGTCGGCGCAGCCGGGCGAGGCGCCGGCGTCCGCGGACGAGCAGGCGAGCAATCAGCAGGTCCTGTTCGCCAACTTGATGCGCGGGATGCACTGGTAGGTCGATGGCGCCGGCCCGCGCCGCGATGAACGGCGAGCGGGCGCGCAAGCACTGGGGCTGGGGATTCGAGGACCAGCACCCGGACCCGGAGCGCATGGCGCTGGTCGCGACCGCGGCGCGCGAGCGCCTCGGCTTCGGCGAGCGCCCCGAGCTGCCGGTGGCGCTCGAGGCGATCGAGCTCGACCCACCGCGGCTGACCGCCCCGGCGGCGCTCGCGGAGATCGTCAGCGACGACCGCCGTGATCGGGTCACGCATGCGCTCGGCAAGGCCTACCGGGACGTGGTCCGCGGCTTTCGCGGTCAAATCGACAACCCGCCGGACCTGGTCGCCCGCCCGCGCGACGAGGCGGAGGTCGAGGCGGTCCTCTCCTGGTGCGCGGACGCCGGCGCCGCGGCGATCCCGTTCGGAGGTGGCACCAGCGTCTGCGGCGGGGTCGAGCCGCGAGTCGGCGACGAGTACGCCGGCGCCGTGACGATGGACCTCGGCCGGCTCGACCGGGTGCTCGAGATCGACCGGGTCTCCCGCGCCGCCCGGATCCAGGCCGGCGCGCTCGGTCCGGCGCTCAACGCACAGCTCGCCGAGCACGGGCTGACCCTGCGCCACTTCCCGCAATCGTTCGAGTTCTCGACCCTCGGCGGCTGGATCGCGACCCGGGCGGGCGGCCACTTCGCGACCGTCTGGACCCACATCGACGACCTGGTCGAGTCCGTACGGGCGATCACCCCGGCCGGCGCCTGGGAGAGCCGGCGGCTCCCGGGTTCCGGGGCGGGGCCGAGCCCCGACCGGATGCTGATCGGCTCGGAGGGCATCCTCGGCGTGATCACCGAGGCCTGGGTCCGCGTCCACGAGCGCCCGGTCCACAAGGCTTCGGCCGCGGTCGCATTCCGGAGCTTCGCCGCGGGTGCCGCGGCCGTGCGGGCCCTGGCGCAGTCCGGCCTCAACCCCTCGAACTGCCGACTGCTCGACCCGACCGAGGCCGGGGTGACCGGTGCCGACGACTCCGGCCGCGCCGTCCTGGTGCTCGGCTTCGAGTCGGCCCACCACCCGGTCGACGCGCTCTTCGACCAGGCCCTCGAGCTCGCCCGCGACCACGGCGGCGAGGTCACCTCCGAGCGGCGAGCGGCGAGCGGCGAGCGCCCGACCGGCGGCGGCGACTCGGCCTGGCGCGACGCCTTCCTCTCGGCGCCCTACCTGCGCGACTCGCTGGTCGCCTGCGGCGTGTTGTCCGAGACCTTCGAGACCGCGATCACCTGGGATCGCTTCGAGGAGTTCCACGCCACGGTCACCGAGACGGCGGCGCGCGCGGCCGGGGACGAGGCGAAGGTGATGTGCCGCTTCACGCACCTCTACCCGGACGGCCCGGCGCCCTACTTCACGATCCTCGCCCCGGCGCGGCGCGGCTCCGAGGTCGAGCAGTGGGACGAGATCAAGGCCGCGGTCTCCGAGGCGCTGATCGACGGCGGCGGCACGATCACCCACCACCACGCGGTCGGTCGCGATCATCGGCCCTGGTATGACCGCCAGCGCCCCGATCAGTTCGCCGCCGCGTTGCGGGCGGTCAAGGCCACGCTCGATCCCGGAGCGGTGCTCAACCCCGGCGTGCTGATAGACACCTAGGACCGTGGAAACGACGACGGCAACGCTGACCGAGGTTCCCGTCGCGACCTACTCGTTCGAGCGCTTCCGCGATCTGCTCGGCGACGATGGCTTTCGGGAAGATCGAGGAGGCGGTCGAGCGCGCCCGCACCCTGTTCGAGGGACGGGTCCTCTGGCACGTCAACTCGACCGCGCGCGGCGGCGGGGTGGTCGAGTTGCTCACCTCGCTGCTCGCCTACACCCGCGGCGCCGGCGTCGACGCGCGGTGGGCGGTGATCAACGGCGACCCGGAGTTCTTCCGGCTCACCAAGCTGATCCACAACAACCTCCACGGGTGGTCGGGCGACGGCGAGGTCAGCGACGGCCCGGGCCGCGAGCTCTACGAAGCGAACCTCGCGCCATGCGCGGCGGAGCTGGGCCGGCGGGTCGCCCCGGGCGACGTCGTCTACTGCCACGACCCGCAGACCGCCGGCCTCGTCAAGCCGATGGTCGACGCGGGCGCGATCGTCGTCTGGCGCTGCCATGTCGGCGTCGACCGGCCCAACGACGCGGTGCGCGCCGCTTGGCGCTTCCTGCGCCCCTACATCGCCGAGGCGCACGCCTGCGTCTTCTCGCGCCGTGAGTTCGTCTGGGACGAGATCCCCGCGGACCGGGTCTGGATCGTGCCGCCGTCGATCGACGTCTTCTCGCCCAAGAACCAGGAGCTGGCCCCGGAGGTGGTCGCCGCGATCCTCGCCAGGACCGGCCTCGCCCCGGCCGGCTCGTCGGACGCGCCCCCGGTGTTCATGCGCGGGGACGGATCGCCCGGCAGGGTCGACCGCGACTCCGAGCTCGACCAGGATCGCCCGATCGCACCTGACGCGCCGCTGATCTCGCAGGTTTCGCGCTGGGACCGGCTCAAGGACCCGGTTGGGGTGATCACCGCGTTCGCCGATCACCCCGACGAGCTCGACGCCGACCTGCTGCTCGCCGGCCCGAGCGTGGCGGCGGTCTCCGACGATCCCGAGGGCGCGCAGGTGCTCGCCGACGTCCGCGAGCTGCGCGCCGGGCTCGACCCGGCGGTCCGCGAACGCGTTCACCTCGCCTGCCTGCCGATGGACGACGTCGAGGAGAACGCGGCGATCGTCAACGCGATCCAGCGGCGCTCGACGATCGTCGTCCAGAAGAGCCTCGCGGAGGGCTTCGGGCTCACGGTCGCCGAGGCGATGTGGAAGGCCAAGCCGATGGTCGCCAGCCGCGCCGGCGGGATCCAGGACCAGATCGTCGACGGGGTCACCGGCATCCTGCTCGCCGACCCGACCGACCTCGACTCGTTCGCGGCCGCCTGCGCCGGGCTGCTCGCCGACCCCGGCCGCGCCGCCGAGATCGGGGTCGCCGCGCGCGAGTGGGTGATCTCCCACTTCCTCGGGCCGCGCCACCTGATCCGGTACATGCGGCTGCTCGCCGAGCTGCTCGAGTCGCGTCGCTGGATGAGCGCGCCCGCCGCCCGTCCCAGTACTGATGCGCCGGCCAGGTCGGGGGTGAATACTGATGGCGATGCCCACCGCCCCCATTAGGTTCCGTCCATGAACTCCTCCACCTCGCTCAAGTCAGACGGCCATCAGGGACGCGACGGCTCCAGTCCCGCTGACGCGGTTCGGTTCTTCGCCGAGCTCTCGCGTGCCGAGGTCGCCTACGCCGGCGGCAAGGGCGCCAATCTCGGCGAGCTGACGGCGGCGGGACTACCGGTGCCCGGCGGCTTCGTCGTCGGCGCCCCCGCGTACGCGACCTTCTGCGATGTCGGCGGGCTCCGAGGCCGAATCGAGCAGCTCCTGGAGGGGGTCGACGTCGATGACAGCGACGCCCTTGGGACGGCGACGGCCGAGGTGCGCGAGATGGTCGAGGCTGAGCCGATCCCGGCGCACGTCGAGAGTGCGATTCGAGCTGCGTATGAGCAGCTGAGCGCCGGCGACGACGCGGCGCCGGTCGCGGTCCGCTCCTCGGCGACCGCCGAGGACACGGAGGCGGCGTCGTTCGCGGGCATGAACGAGACCTTTCTCAACGTCCAGGGCGCCGACGCCGTGGTCGATGCGGTGCGCCGTTGCTGGTCTTCGCTGTTCGGCGCCCGGACCGTCTTCTACCGCGCGAAGCGCGGCTTCGGCCAGGCCGACATGGACATCGCGGTGGTCGTCCAGAGCCAGATTCTGGCGACGCGGGCCGGGGTCATGTTCACGATCGACCCCGCCAGCGGTGCCACCGACCGCCTCGTGATCGAGGGTTCGTTCGGGCTCGGCGAGGCCGTCGTCTCGGGCAGCGTCTCGCCCGACCGCTACCTGGTCGAGAAGGACAGCCTGGCGATTCTCGCGCGCGAGGTGCGCTCCAAGGAACTGGTGATCGAACCGGTCGACGACGGCGGAACGGTGATCCGCGAGCTTCACGGCGACGAGGCCAAGCAGCCGGTGCTCAGCGACGACGAGGTCCGGGAGGTGGCTGAGCTCGGCCGGCGAATCGAGGCTCACTACGGGTCGCCGCAGGACACCGAATGGTGCTTCGATGTCGACGGGACCGCCTGGATGCTGCAATCGCGGCCGGTGACCTCCGCCGGCGGCGCGCCCGCCGAGGGCGTCGAGCACGACGGTGAGGTGCTCGTCCGCGGCCTCGGCGCCGCCCCGGGCGCCGGAGTCGGCCACGTCCGCGTCGTGCGTGAGCTCGCCGACGCCGAGAGCTTCGGCGAGGGCGAGATCCTGGTCACCCACATGACCGCCCCCGACTGGGTGCCGCTGATGCGGCGCTCCGCGGCGATCGTCACCGACTCGGGCGGGATGACCTGCCACGCGGCGATCGTTTCGCGCGAGCTCGGGATCCCTTGCGTGGTCGGGACGGCGGAGGCGACGACGAAGCTTCGCGACGGTGAGCTGGTCACGGTCGACGCGGCCCAGGGCGTGGTGCGCGAGGGCGCGGTGCAGACCGGACGCAAGCCCGCGGTCGCCGCGGCGTCGACGTCCGCCGCTCCGGTGACCGCGACCAAGCTGCTCGTCAACCTCTCCGAGCCCTCCCAGGTCGAGCGCGCAGCCGCCCTCGATGTCGAGGGTGTCGGCCTGCTGCGCGCGGAGCTGATGGTCCTCGAGGCACTCGAGGGCAAGCATCCGCGGCTGTTGATGGAGGAGGGCCGGTCGGGCGACGTGGTCGATCGCATGAGCGAGGCGCTGACGACGTTCGCGGCGGCCTTTGCGCCCCGGCCGATCACCTACAGGACGATCGACTTCCGGACCAACGAGTTCCGCGGCCTCGATGGCGGCGATCGCTTCGAGCCGGAGGAAGCGAACCCGATGATCGGCTATCGCGGCGCCTTGCGCTACATGCTCGAGCCCGACCTGCTGCGCCTCGAGCTCGACGCAATCCACCGCGTCTGGGACCAGGGCCACACCAACTTCCACGTCATGATCCCGTTCGTCCGCACCCCGCGCGAGCTCGAGGCCGCCTTCGCCGTCGCCGGCGACGCCGGCCTGCTCGAGCGGCCTGGGTTCGAGCTCTGGGTGATGGCGGAGGTGCCCTCGGTGCTATTTCACCTCGAGCGATACGCCGAGCTCGGTGCCGCCGGGATCTCGATCGGGTCCAATGATCTGACCCAGCTGATGCTCGGCGCCGACCGCGACTCGGAGGTCGTCGCCGAGGTCTTCGACGAGCGCGACGAAGCGGTCGCCGAGTATCTGCGACTGCTGATCCCGCGTGCGCGTGAGCTCGGCATGCAGACGTCGATCTGCGGCCAGGCCCCATCGGTGCACCCGGAGTACGCGGAGCTACTGGTCCGCGCCGGGATCGACGCGATCTCGGTCAACATGGACGCCGTTGACCACGCCCGGCGCCTGATCGGGGCCGCTGAGCAGCGCGTGATCCTGGAGGCTGCGCGGGCGGACTAGGAGCGCCCGTAGGCGAGCGCGGCCGCGAGCCCGCGCGCCGAGATCACCCCGGCCGGGCGGCCGCCGTCGGGCTGAACTGCGATCAGGTGGGTGACGCCGTGCTCGGCCATCAGCTCGGCCGCCCGCGCCAGCGGCTCATTGGAGGCGATCGTCACCAGGTCCATGCTCGCCGCCTCGGCCGCCGTCAGCGAAGCGAGCTCGTCCGGGCGGCGGGCCAGATCGAGCGTGGTCACGATCCCCCAGCTCTCGAGGTCGCCCGCGGCCTCCGAGACGACGACCGAGTGGACGTCGTAGCCGACCATCATCTTGGCGACGTCGTCGAGCTTGGTGTCCGGCCGACAGGTCACGACCCCGACCCGCATCGCGTCGTGCACCTTGGCATCCGCGAACGCGGGACCCACATATCTGTGTTCCATATTCGCCAACCTACCGCCTATCGCACCGCCGCCCTCGTGTGCTCGGCCTTGACCTCGACGAGAACCGAGTCGGCGAGCTCGCCGAGTCGGGCCGCCACCGGCGCGGAGATCCGAGCACCGAGCTCGAAGCTGTCGCCCTCGATCCCGAAGACGACCATCCTGGGCGGCAGCCGTCCGAGGCTGCGAGCGAGCTCGATCACCTCGCCGAGGCCGATCGCGTGCGAGGACGCGGCGCTGGGCAGGCGGCCGATCACCGGCTCGTGCTCGGGCTCGATCCGGTGCACGCGGCCGGGGCGCGCGCCCTCGATGGCGTCGATGACGATCGTCAGGCTCGCGCCCTCCCAGGCGTCGATGAGCACGCTCGGATCACCTTCGATCGCCAGCACGCGAACGTTCGGCGCCCGCGCGCGGACGAGCTCGGCCACCCGCAGCCCGGCCGCGTCGTCGCCGCGGTGACCGTTCCCGAGCCCGACCACCAGCGTTCCGACCTCGCCGGCCCTCACCCTCGATCGAGCTCCAGGCGCAGGAAGTGGGTCGAGCACGAGATGCAGGGGTCGTAGTTGCGGACCGCCTGCTCGCAGCGCCACTGCAGGTCGTCGTCGAGCAGCTCGAGGTTCTCCTGCACGTACTCGCGCACGTCCGCCTCGATCGAGGCGAGGTTCTGCGAGGTCGGCGGCACGATCGTCGCCTTGGCGATCCTCCCGTCGGGCTCGAGGCGGTAGCGGTGCCAGAGCATCCCCCGCGGTGCCTCGGTCCAGCCGCAGCCGTCGCCGGCCGCCGGCTCGGCCGGGGCCGCCGGAGGGTCGGGCGGCTCGTAGGCGGCGATGATCCGCAGCGCCTCGTCGGCCGCGTAGAGCATCTCGACCGAGCGCACCAGCAGGCTCTTGAACGGGTTGCGACACCCGGGCTCGAGCCCCGCGGACTCCGCGGCGCCGAGCGCCAGCGGCGAGAGGCGGTCGCGGTTGAGCGCATGGCGGGCGAGCGGCCCGAGCACGTAGTTGCCGCGGCCGACGATCCGCGCGTGCAGCGCGGTGGAGTGCGGGACCTGCTCCTCGACCACGTGCTCCGGGAACTCGGCGGGAGAGATCTCGAGCCCCGCGGTCGAGACGAGCCTGCCGCCCTCGAGCGGGTACTCGCCGCCGCCGGCCTCCGAGCGCAGCGCGGCGAGCTCGGCGCCGAGGGTGCGCTCCGGGTAATCGAGCTCGCCGGCCCAGCGGACGGCCTCGATCAGGTGCTCGCGGGCGCGCTCGAGCCGCTGCGTGACCGGCGCCAGCTCGGCCGCGGTCGGGGCGCGGTGAAAGCCGCCGACCGTGGGGTTGACGGGGTGCACGGACCGCCCGCCGACGACCGCGAGCAGCTGGTTGCCAGCCTGCTTGATCGCGAGCCCGCGCTCGACCAGCTCGCCGTGGCCGTCGTTGGCCATCTCGATCGCCCCCGGGTAGCCCAGGAAGTCCGGCGCGTGCAGCATGAAGACGTGAAGGGCGTGGCTCTCGAGCCACTCGGCGCAGTAGATCAGCCGGCGCAGCAGCCGGACCTGCTCGGAGGCCTCGATTCCGAGCGCGTCCTCGATCGCCGCGCAGGCGCTGAGCTGGTAGGCGATCGGGCAGATGCCGCAGATGCGGGAGGTGATGTCGGCGACCTCGTCGAAGCGACGGCCGCGCAGCAGCGCCTCGAAGAATCGCGGCGGCTCGAAGATCTCGAGGCGCACGTCCTCGACCTCGCCGGAGCGGACCCGGACGTGCAGGGCGCCCTCGCCCTCGACCCGGGCGAGGGCCCCGACCTTGATCGTCGTCGTCTGCGGCTCAGCCATGCTCGACTCGCTCCACCGCGATGCTCTCGGCACGGAACTCGGGCGCGGAGTTGTTGATCTGGCGGTAGGCGTCGACGAGCTCGTCGCCCGGGACGCCGAGGCGCTCCCACCAGGCTGTCAGCGAGGCGGTGTTCGGGGTCTCCTTGGGGCCGAAGCAGCCGTAGCAACCGCGGTTGTACGCGGGGCAGATCGCGCCGCAACCGGCGTGGGTGACCGGCCCCAGGCACGGGGTCCCGTGGGCGACCATGACGCAGACGTTGCCGCGCTGCTTGCACTCGACGCAGACCGACTGCGACGAGACCCGCGGCGGCCGCCCGGCGAGGTGGGCGCTGACCACCTCGAGCAGCTGCGTCCCGTCGACCGGACATCCCTGAAGCTCGAAATCGACCTTGACGTGGTCGCGGATCGGGGTCGAGGTCGCGAGAGTCGAGATGTACTCGGGGCTCGCATACACGGCGTCGACGAAGCCGTCGATCGAGCTGAAGTTGCGCAGCGCCTGGATCCCGCCCGCCGTCGCGCAGGCCCCGATGGTGACCAGGGCGCGCGAGGCCGCCCGCACTTCGCGGATCCGCTCGGCGTCCTCCGGGGTGGTCACCGAGCCCTCGACCAGCGAGAGGTCGTACGGTCCGTCGGCGGTCGCCCGGGTCGCTTCGAGGAAGTAGGCGATCTCGACCGCGTCGGCGAGCGCCAGCAGCTCGTGCTCGAGGTTGAGCAGCGAGAGCTGGCAGCCATCGCAGGAGGCGAACTTCCAGACCGCGAGCTTTGGGCGGGCGGAGCCGCTCATCGCTCCCTGACCGAGAGCGGGCCGGCGACCCGATCCCACTCGAACACCGGGCCGTCACGGCAGATGAACTCGCCGCCGAGCTGGCAGTGCCCGCAATGGCCCACCGCGCACCGCATGTTGCGCTCGAGGGAGACGAACACGCGCGAGCTGGGGATTCCGAGCTCGACGGCGGCCGCGACCGAGAAGCGCATCATCACCTCGGGGCCGCAGGCGAGCACGGTGCTCGCCTCGGGGTCGAGCTCGGCGCGCTCGAGCAGGCCGGGGACGACACCGACCTCACCGCCCCAGTCCGAGCCGGCGACGTCGACCGTGAGCCCGAGCTCGAGGTCGTCGCGAGCGGCCCAGCGCTCGAGCTCGTCGCGGTAGAGCAGCTGCTCGGGGGCGCGCCCGCCGTAGAGCACGATCACCCGCCGGTGGCGATCGCGCTCGGCGAGCGCGGCGTAGATCGCCGGCCGCAGCGGCGCGAGGCCGAGCCCGCCGGCGACGAAGACGACGTCGCCGCCCGCGGGCGGCCGGGGCCAGGCGCGCCCGAACGGGCCGCGAACGCCGAGCCGGTCAGACTCGCGCGCGGCGCAGATCGCCTCCGTCACCGCGCCGACCGAGCGCACCGTGTGGACGAGCTCGTCGGGCCGTCCCGGGTCGCCGCTGACCGAGATCGGCGCCTCGCCGACCCCGAACGCGTAGAGCATCGTGAACTGGCCCGGCTCGAAGGCAAGCGGCTCGCCGGCGTCGCTGCGCAGGACGAGGGTGTGGGTGTCTGTGGTCTCGGCGCGGGTCGAGACGACGCTGAACGCGGTCGGTGCGCCGGCCATCAGCTCGACGCCGCGCCCGGGTTGCCGTAGACGTCGAGCAGCCGCATCCGGGTGGCCTGCAGGCGCTCGGTGATCACCTCCGAGAAGCGGGTGACGAGCGCGTAGCCCAGCTCGTGGTCGGCCTCGCACTTGCCGCGCAGGCAGGCGCCGTCGAAGGCGATCGCGTGCACGTCCTCGACCGCGCGCGCGTCGAAGCGGACCCGGTGGGGTTCGAACAGCCACGACCAGCCGAGGACCTCGCCGGCGTCGAGCGTCTCGATCACCATCGGGGCGCGAGCCGGGGCAGCGATCTCGAGCGCGACCCGCCCGCGGCGGATCGCGTAGAAGGTGGCCGCGTTGTCGCCCTCGCGGAACACGTAGGCCCCCGCCTCGATCACCTCCGTGTGCCCGCAGCCCGCGATCAGCTCGAGCTGATCGCGCTCGAGGCCGCGGAAGATCGACAGCTCGCTTGTCAGGTCCGCGATCGTCTTCACTTGCGGGCTCCATCGGTCGCCCTGATCGCGGCGGCCTCCTCGGTGATGTCGATCGCCACCGGACACCAGGTGATGCAGCGTCCGCAGCCCACGCAGCCGGAGGTCCCGAACTGCTCGTGCCAGGTCGAGAGCTTGTGGGTGATCCATTGGCGGTAGCGCGACTTGGTCGAGCCGCGGACGCTGCCGCCGTGCACGTAGGTGAACTCGAGGTTGAAGCAAGAGTCCCAGCGCCGGGACCGCTCGGCGAACTCCCCGGCGAGGTCGCTGGTGTCGTCGACGTCGGTGCAGAAGCAGGTCGGGCAGACCATGGTGCAGTTGCCGCAACTCAGGCAGCGCTCGGAGACCTCGTCGAAGCGCGGGTGCTCCAGATTGCGCGCGAGCAGGTCCGCCACCCCGTCGGCGTCGAGCTCGCGCCCCATCGAGGCGGCGGTCGCGGCGACGATCCGCTCGCCCGCGTCGACGTCGTCCGCCTGCGCGGCCGGGAGCTCGAGCGCCGCCAGCACCGACTCGCCCGCGTCGCTGGCGGCCTCGACGAGGAACCGATGCCCGCTCTCGTCGAGGATCTCGGTCAGCGCCAGGTCGAATCCGGACTCGCACTTCGGGCCGGTGTTCATCGAGACGCAAAAGCAGGTGCCGCCGGCGGTCGAGCAGTTGAGCGCGACGATGAACAGGCCCTCGCGGCGGGCGACGTAGTGCGGGTCCGGTTCCTCGATCTCGGCCAGCGCGCCGTCGAGCGTCGCGATCGCGTGCAGGTCGCAGGAGCGGACGCCGATCAGCGCCCGGGGCGCCGGCCGCTCGGGCTGATCGGCTTCGAAGTCGATCGTCCCGTCGGTGCCGCGCCGCGCGCTCCACTCACGCAACACCGGCGGGTGCAGCAGCCGCTTCAGCGACTGCGGGCCGTGGGCGAAGCCGAAGACCGCCTCGTCGCCGCGCTGCTCGAGCCGGTAGGTGCCGCCGTCCTGGACGTCGCGGAGCCCGATCGGCAGCTCGGCGCTCGATTCGATCCGCTCGAAGCCGATCGCGCCCTGGCGGGCCGTGGGCCCGATCAGCTCGTAGCCGCGCCCGCTGAGCTCGGCGAGCAGATCGTCGAGTCGTTCGCGGGCGAGCAGCCTCACCGCGGTCCCGGCCCGCCTCGAGGCTGAAACGGCCTGCTCGAGGTCGGCGCTCAGCCGGTTCAGATGATCCGCCATCTCGCCGCCGTTGCGCTTCCCGATCTCACGTAGCCACCCTATCCGGCGCCAGACGTCCGAGAGCGCAGCGTCGGCGCTTCCGAACTGCGAATCGAGCCGGCGGGTCGCGCCATCGGGCTCCTCGGCCTCGCCGGCCAGCCGGCGCCACTCGGCGCGCCGGGCGAGATGGTCGGCGGGGATCACGAAGTCGAGCTGCTCGACGAGCTTCAGCCAGCCGAGAGCGCCGGCGTAATCACCCGTCTCGGCATCCGCATCGGCGGCGGCGAGCAGCAGCTCGGCGGGCTCGGCGGGTGACAGGTCGGCGCTCGACCCGGCGCCGGTGGAGGGGACGTCGACCAGTCGCAGGTCCTGCGGGACCGGGGTGAGGCTGAGCCGGGCGGACAGGCGCTCGCCCGCGACCTTCGCGGCCGGCCACCAGAGAGCGCGCCCATCGGCCGTCGCCGACTCGTCGCCCCCGGCGATCCGGCTGCGGATGTACTCGGCGGGCCCACCGGTGACCATCGTCGCGCGAAGCACCGGGTCGAAGCCGCGGCGGGGGACGCGAGCCCCCGCCCGGGTCGCGATCCCGGCGGCGGCGATCTCGGCCTGCTGAGCTGCCAGCCCGCCCTGCTTGATCGGCTGGCTGGTCGCGTCGCCCACCGCCCAGACGCTGTCGAGGCCGCCGACGTGCATCTGCACGTCGACGGGGATGAAGCCGTCGGGCGTGGCGGGCAGGCCCTCGATCGCCGGCCCGCGCAGGCGGGCGAGGCCGACGACCGCGTCCGCGATCACCGGCTGGCGGTCCTCGAACGCGAGCGCGCCCGCCGCGAACCGGACCGCCCTCGCGCCCGTGATCAGCTCGACCCCGGCCTCGGCGAGCCGCGCCTCGACCAGCGAGACCGCCGGTGCTCCGGCGGCCTTCAATGGCTCGCTTTCATGAGTGACGAGAATCAGCTCGACGCCCTCCAGGCGTCGCGCCCGGATCTCGGCGGCGGTCAGCAGGGCGAGCTCGTAGACGGGCAGCGACCACGCGGTTCCCGGCGGGACGGCGAACACGATCCGGCGCATGTCGCGACGGCCGAGCTGCTCGAGCACGCGTTCGAACTCGGCCGGCGGCCCCGGAAAGGTGAGCGCGCCCGCGATCCCGGGCTCGGCGATCGCGCCGACCCCGACCAGCAGCGAATCGAAGCTCAGCGAGCGCCCGCCGAGCGTGGTCGCGATCCCGGCGGCGGGATCGACGGCCGCGAGCGAATCGCGCACGTGGCGAGCGCCGGTCTCGGCCGCCAGCTCGCCGAGCTCGATCCGCGCGGGCTCCGGGCCGCCGAACGGCTGCGCGACCAGCTGCGCGCGCTGAACATAGGTGTCGCCCGGCGCCAGCAATTCGATCGCGACCAGGTCGCCGGCGAGCTCGTCGAGCGCGAGCAGTGTCTCGAGCCCGCCGACCCCGGCCCCGGCGATCAGTACGCGGTGAGCCATATCGAGCAAACGTAGTCGCGCCTCCGCGGCGCTCAAACCGCACTCGGCACCCACCGGCGCCGGTAGTCAACCCGGATGCCCCGGCGCCGCCCGGTGCCTAGGTTGGTGGGTACGGAATGCGAGGAAGCGAGGTCTGCGGGTGTTCGCGGTCAGGATTCACGGGAGAGGCGGCCAGGGCGTCGTCACGGCAGCCGAATTGCTGTCCGTGGCAGCGTTCGACGAAGGCCGCCACGCGCAGGCGTTCCCGACCTTCGGGTCGGAGCGCACCGGGGCGCCGGTCGTCTCCTTCTGCCGCATCGATGAGCGGCCGATCCGCAACCGCGAGCCGATCGCCGAACCGAATGCGGTGATCGTCCAGGAGCCGACGCTGTTGCACCAGGTCAACCTCTTCGACGGCGTCGACACCGGCGGCTACGTGCTCATCAACAGCTCGCGGACGCTCGGCGAGCTCGGCATCGACGAGTTCGCCACCCAGTTCGCGCCGGGGCGACTGCTCACCCTGCCGGCGACGGAGATCGCCCGCGAGCACCTCGGCCGCCCGCTTCCGAACGCGGTCCTGCTCGGCGGCTTCGCCGCGCTCACCGGGATCGTCTCGATCGACTCGGTCTCGAAGGCGATCCGGGAGCGCTTCCCCGGCAAACTCGGCGACGGCAACATCTCCGGCGCCAAGGCCGCCCACACATACGTCACCCAAGAACTCGAGCGAGTGGCGAGCGATGCGCGACGAGAGACGAGCCATGCTTGAGCAGCTCGAAGGCTCCGAAGCCATCGCCCGCACCGTCGCCTGCTGTCGCCCCGAGGTGATCTCGGCCTATCCGATCTCGCCCCAGACGCACATCGTCGAGGGGCTCTCGGACCTCGTTCGCACGGGCGAGCTCGCGCCGTGCGAGTACATGATGGTCGAGTCCGAGTTCGCTGCGATGTCGGCGTGCATCGGCGCCTCCGCCGCGGGCGCGCGCACGTACACGGCGACCGCCAGCCAGGGAATTCTCTACATGGCCGAGGCGCTGTTCAACGCGTCGGGGCTCGGGTTGCCGATCGTGATGACGGTGGCCAACCGGGCGATCGGGGCGCCGATCAACATCTGGAACGACCACTCCGACTCGATGTCGATGCGTGACTCGGGCTGGATCCAGCTCTACGCGGAGACCAATCAGGAGGCCGCCGATCTGCACGTGCAGGCGTTCCGGCTCGCCGAGCGGCTCTCGCTCCCGGTCATGGTCTGCATGGACGGGTTCATCCTCACGCACGCGTTTGAGGAGGTGGAGGTCCCCGAGCAGGAGCCGGTCGACGCCTTCCTGCCGGCGTTCGAGCCGCATCAGCTCCTCGACCCCGCCGACCCGATGACGATCGGCGCGATGGTCGGCCCGGAGGCGTTCACCGAGGTCAAGTACCTGATGCACGCAAAGCAGCTCGAGGCCCTCGACGCGATCCCCGAGATCGCCGCCGAGTTCGAGCGGACCTTCGGCCGCGACTCCGGTGGCCTCCTGCGCAGGTACCGCACCGATGACGCCGAGACGATCGTCGTCGCGCTCGGCTCGGTCCTGGGGACGATCGAGGACGTCGTCGACGAGCTCCGCGAGCAGGGCGTGAAGATCGGGGTGGTCGGGATCAAGTGCTTTCGCCCCTACCCACTCGATGAGGTGCGCGAGGCGCTCGCCGGCGCGCAGCGGGTGGTCGTGCTCGAGAAGGCGTTCGCGGTCGGCGCCGGAGGGATCGTCGGCCAGAACGTCCGCCTGGCCCTCTCGGGGCTGGTGTCGCGGGTCTACGACGTGATCGCGGGGCTCGGCGGCCGCCCGATCACGAAGCCCTCGTTGCACGCGCTCTTCGCCGAGGCGCTCGCCGATCAGCTCGAGCCAGGGCGGATGCACTTCCTCGACCTGAAGCGCGACGTGGTCGAGCGCGAGCTCGAGCGCATGCGGGAAGGCAAGCGGCCGGGACCACACGCCGAGAACATCGTCCGCGAGCTCGGCATCGTCGCCGCCCGCTCGCACTAGGGCCGAGGAGCCGAGGATGCCGGAACAAAGGATCAAGAGCTACCAGGTCGGGACCTACGCGGTCGGCAATCGGCTGCTGGGTCCAGAGGAGCGCTCGGTGCAGGCGCGCATGGACCGCTCGAACACGCTCACCTCCGGGCACCGCGCCTGCCAGGGTTGCGGCGAGGCGCTCGGCGCCCGCTACGTCCTCGACGCCGCGATGCGGGCGACCCAGGGGAGCATGGTGGCGGCGAACGCGACCGGCTGCCTCGAGGTCTTCTCGACCCCGTTCCCGGAGTCGTCGTGGCAGCTGCCCTGGATCCACTCGCTGTTCGGCAACGCGCCCGCGGTCGCCAGCGGGGTCGCTGCAGCGATGCGCGCCAAGGGTCGCGAGGACATCCGCGTGGTCGGGCAGGCGGGCGACGGGGGCACCGTCGACATCGGCTTCGCCTGCCTCTCGGGCATGTTCGAGCGCGGCGACGACGTGCTCTTCGTCTGTTACGACAACGAGGCCTACATGAACACGGGCGTGCAGCGATCCGGGGCGACCCCGCCGGCGGCGCGCACGGCGAACACGAAGCCGGTCGGCGACGAGCCGGGCAACGTCTTCGGCCAGGGCAAGAACGTGCCGCTGATCGCGATGGCGCACGAGATCCCGTACGTCGCCACCGCGACCGTCGCCGAGCCGCGCGACCTCGAGGCCAAGGTGACGAAGGCGATGGAGATCCGCGGCGCTCGCTACATCCACGTCTTCGTCCCCTGCCCGCTCGGTTGGGGCTCCGCCTCCAAGGACACGATCCGGCTCGCCCGCCTGGTCAAGGAGACCGGCCTGTTCCCGGTCTTCGAGGCCGAGCACGGCGCGGTCACCTCGGTCTCGAAGATCCGCCGCCGCGTGCCGGTGACCGACTATCTGAAGCTGCAGCGCCGCTACGCGCACCTGTTCAAGGACCCGCCCCGGACCGACGTGCTCGAGCGCCTGCAGGCGATCGCCGATCGCAACATCGAGCGCTTCGGACTGCTCGGCGACGAGGACGAAACCGAGGCCGAGACCGAGACCGCGACCCCGCCGGGGGTGGCTACCGACCTCGCCGGCGAGGATGTCGACGAGCCGCTGCGCCCGGTGGACACCGAGGCTGAGAGCAACATCATGCGGCTGCTCTCGGAGACCCACGGGAGTCCGCGCTGATGGAGAAGCCATTCGCGATCACGCTCGACGTCGGCTCCAGCCTCGCCAACAAGACCGGCAGCTGGCGCACCGAGCGCGCGGTCTACATGGACCGCCTGCCGCCATGCAACCACGCGTGCCCGGCCGGCGAGGAGATTCGCGACTGGCTCTACGACGCCGAGGAGGGCGGCGCCGGCTACGAGCGCGCCTGGCGCAAGATCATGGAGGACAACCCGTTCCCGGCGATCATGGGGCGGGTCTGTTACCACCCGTGTGAGACCTCGTGCAACCGCGGCAAGCTCGACGAGTCGGTGGGGATCAACTCGGTCGAGCGCTTCCTCGGCGACGAGGCGATCCGGGAGGGCTGGACGGTCGAGGTCGACGCCGAGCCCACGGCAAAGCGCGTGCTGATCGTCGGCGCCGGGCCCTCGGGCCTCTCCGCTGCCTACCACCTGGTCCGCCGCGGACACGCGGTGACGATCCGCGAGGCCGGGCCGATGGCCGGCGGAATGATGCGCTTCGGGATTCCCAAGTACCGGCTCGCCCGCGACGTGCTCGACGCCGAGGTCGCGCGCATCCTCGAGCTCGGGGTCGAACTCGAGCTCGACTCCAAGGTCACCGATCTCAACGCGGCGATGGCGGACGGGGGCTTCGACGCCGCCTTCCTCGCTGTCGGCGCCCAGATCGGCAAGCGCGCCTACATCCCGGCTGGCTCGGCCGCGCACGTGATCGACGCGGTCTCGATGCTCCACGACCTCGAGGAGGGCGAGCGGCCGTTGCTCGGCCGCCGGGTCGCGGTCTATGGCGGCGGGAACACGGCGATGGACGCGGCGCGCACCGCCAAGCGCCTCGGCGCCTCGGAGGCGATCGTCGTCTATCGCCGCAACCGCGACCGGATGCCCGCGCATGAGTCCGAGGTCACGGAGGCCGAGGAGGAGGGGGTGCTGATCCGCTGGCTGACGACGATCAAGCAGGTCGACAAAAGCAAGCTCACCGTCGAGCGGATGGAGCTCGATGACGACGGCTTCCCACAGCCGACCGGCGAGATCGACGAGCTCGAGGCCGACTCGCTCGTGCTCGCGCTCGGCCAGGACACCGACCTCTCGCTACTCGACGGCGTCCCGGGGCTCGAGGTCAGCGACGGCGTTGTCGCGGTCGGCCCGGACATGATGACCGGCTGCCCCGGCGTGTTCGCAGGCGGCGACATGGTCCCGGACGAGCGCTCGGTCACGGTCGGGATCGGGCACGGAAAGCGCGCTGCCCGCAACATCGACGCGTGGCTGCGCGGCGCCCGGATCGCGCCGCCGCCCGAGCCCCCGATCGCCGAGTTCGAGACCCTCAACACCTGGTACTTCGCCGACGCGCCGCGCGCACATCGCGCGCGGCTCGAGGCGGTGCGGCGCCAGAGCAGCTTCGACGAGGTCGTGCAGGGGTTCGACGAGTCGAGTGCGCTCTATGAGGCGCGGCGGTGCATGTCATGCGGCAACTGCTTCTCCTGCGACAACTGCTACGGCGTCTGTCCCGACAACGCGGTGATCAAGCTCGGCAACCCGGGCGAGCTCTATGAGATCGACCTCGACTACTGCAAGGGCTGCGGCCTCTGTGTCGCAGAGTGTCCGTCGGGAGCGATTCAGATGGTGCCCGAGGAGATCTAGGGCGACCCGCCTCGTCGGTCGCCCCGACCTCTGTCCCGCCGAGATTCATCTCAACCACCTCCGGGGTGGTCCAGATGAAACTCGGCGGGGGTGGCGGGCAGTCGCTTGCTTTCCGCGCGCGCGGAGGCGGCGCAGACGGTGCCTCCGCCTAACCTGTCGCGGTCATGCCGCCGCTTCTCCGTGCGCTGCGACCGCAGGAATGGATCAAGAACCTGCTCGTGTTCGCGGGTGTCCTGTTCTCGGGACGCCTCGACGAGAGCGGCGCGATCGCCGACGCGCTCCTCACGTTCGCCGCCTTCTGCGCGATCGCCAGCGCCGGCTACCTGCTCAACGACCTGCGCGACCGCGAGCACGACCGGCGGCACCCCGAGAAGCGCAACCGCCCGATCGCCAGCGGGGCCGTCTCGCCCGCGACCGCGACCGCGCTCGCCGCCGTGCTCGCGCTCGCGGCGCTCGCGATCGGCTTCCTGGTCGAGCCCGAGGTCGCCGGCCTCGTCGCGCTCTACGGCGTCATCACCACCGCGTACTCGCTGGTGCTCAAGCGCCTGGTGATCATCGACGTGATGACGATCGCCTCGCTGTTCATCCTCCGGGTCGTCGCCGGCGCAGTTGCCGTCGGCGCCCACGCGTCGGAGTTCCTGCTGATCTGCACCGGGATGCTGGCGCTGTTCCTCGGCTTCACCAAGCGTCGCCAAGAGGCGATGCTCGAGGAGACGGACCCGGTAGAGGTTGCGGGCGCTCCGGCGACCCGGCCCGTGCTCGAGCACTACTCGCTGCCCTTCCTCGACCAGATGATCGCGATGGTCACCGCCTCGGCGATCCTCTCCTACGTCATCTACACGGTCGACTCGCCCCGGGTGGGCTCGAAGATGCTCGCGACCGCGCCCTCGGTGCTCTACGGGATCTTCCGCTACCTGTATCTGATCTATGACCGCCGCGATACGCGCTCGACTGCGGCGATCCTCACCGAGGACCCGGGGATGATCTTCGCCGGCGTCACCTGGGTCGGGACGGCGCTCGCGATGCTCTACCTGTTCGACTGACGCGATCGAGACGCAAGCGCGCCCTGCCCCCACGCGTTGATCGAATGTGGACTCGAGGCTGCCCGAACGCCGCAACGTCGCCCGGCGCCGACGAGAGCCGAACACGATGTGGCACCGCTCGGGCCCGCAGGGAGCCGACTATCTCGCGCTCGCCGATGAGCACCTGCGCACGCTCGAGCTTGCCGCGGCGATGGCGGTCGAGGACCTGGGCTTCGAGCGCCGCGGGCTCAATGAGGAGTTGCACGAGCCCGGCGCCGTCGACGTCGTGACGGCCGCCTACGCCGAGGTGATCGCCGAGACCATGGACCTGGCCGAGCGTTGCGCGACCCTGCGGGCGCGGCTGCGCCAGGGGCCCGGGAAGGTGCGTCCGCGCGAGCCGATCGAGGCGCCGGCCGGGCTCGAGAAGAGCTCGACGCCGGCTGACTCCGGGCCCTCGGAGGGCGTCGTCCTGGTCGCCAACCAGCTGGCCCTGCACGGGGTCGAAACGCGCCAGATCGAAGCGATCCTGACCGCGCTCGGCGTCGAGGACGCGCCGAAGGCGGTCAAGCACGCGCTCGGCTGAGCCGGCCGCTGGGTCAGCTCTTGCAGCTTTAGCTCAGTTGCGCCCCTAAATTACGTTCCGCGTACCTCGTTTGAGGTACCTTGGTTGCGAAGCCGGAGCCACAGACCGGACACGGGCGGAGCCCAGCGGGACCGCCGCTAATACATGGAGGGGCGTCGTGGCAAGGACAGCGAATTCGCGGAGCAGCGCGGGGGTAGCGAGGAGCAAGGCCGCCGCCCGCGACGTCGCCGATCGCACCGCGCAGGAGTTCTTGATCGAGGCCCGCGAGCGCCTGCTCGAGTTGGAGCGCGACGCGGAAGCCGCCGCGAACGAGCTCGACGAGACGCTGGTCCAGGCGGTCGAGCGCCTTTATGACTACGACGCCGTGGAGGCGAGGCGGTTCGAGGCCTTCGGCGAGATCCTGATCGAGCACCAGCGCGCCGTCGCCGAGCGCAGCGCCCACCTGCGGCGCCGACTCGAGCGCCGCGGACATCTGGCTTCGCCGCCGTCGCGGCTCGAGCGCCGCGCCGGCGACATCGTCGCCGAGCCCGCCGAGCCTCGGCGCGAGATCGCGCCGCGCACGAACGGGAGCGGCCCCTCGGAGGGCGTCGTCCTGCTTGCCCGCCAGATGGCGGCGACCGGGGCCGACGATCGCCGGATCGCGAGGACCCTGTCGGTGCTCGGCGTCGACCACGCCGACGAGGCGGTTCGCGAGAGCCTGCACTAGCGGCGGCCGTCCGGCACGAGCGTTGGGTCGATAGGGTTCGCGGCCCGCCGCAGCCGCCGAGATGGACCTCACCCTCACACCCGACGAACAGGCCTTCCGCGACGAGTTTCGCGCCTGGCTCGAGGCCAACCACCCGGGCCCGGCCCCCCACGGGGGCGACCAGGTGCAGTACGAGTTCGAGCGCGAGTGGCAGCGCGAGCTGCACGCAGCCGGGTGGGCCGGCGTCTCGTGGCCGAAGGAGTACGGCGGGCGCGGTGCGACCCTGATCGAGCAGTCGATCTTCGGCGAGGAGCTGGCGCGCGCCAAGGCGCCGCGGCCGGCCAACGTGCTCGGGCTCGTGATGGGCGGTCCGGTCGTGATCGCGCACGGCACCGAGGAGCAGAAGGAGCGCTTCCTCGAGCCGATCCTCTCCGCCGAGGAGATCTGGTGCCAGGGCTTCTCAGAGCCGGAGTCCGGCTCCGACCTCGCCTCGCTGAAGACGAAGGCGGTCAAGGACAACGGCGGCTGGCGGATCACCGGCCAGAAGGTCTGGACCACGTTCGCGCACGAGGCGAAGTGGTGCATGCTGGTCGCCCGCAGCGACGGCGACGCGCCCAAGCACAAGGGCCTCACCTACTTCCTCATGGACATGGAGCAGGACGAGGTCGAGGTTCGGCCGCTGCGCCAGATCACCGGCGAGGCCGAGTTCAACGAGCTCTTCATCGAGAACGCGTACGTCCCCGACGAGAACGTCGTCGGCGGGGTCGGCAACGGCTGGATGGTGGCGATCACGACGCTGATGAACGAGCGCGCCGGGCTCGGCGCCTCCGCGGCGCTCGGCCTCTCGAACGCGCTCGACGAGCTGATCGAGCTGGCGACCGAGCGCGGCGTCGCCGGCGACCCCATCGTTCGCGACAAGATCGCCCGACTGAAGATCGGGATCGAGGGCCTGCGGCTCGGCGCCATGCGCGCGCTGACCGCGACGATGAAGGTCGGCATCCCGGGCCCCGAGGGCTCGATCGCAAAGCTCCAGTGGTCGTCGACCAACCAGGCGCTCACCGAGCTGGCGCTCGAGGTCGGCGGGATCGACACCCTGACCCGCGGGGACCTCTGGGCCTATCGCTTCCTGCGCTCGCGCGCGAACTCGATCGAGGGCGGGACCACGGACGTGCTCAAGAACATCGTCGCCGAGCGGGTCCTCGGCCTGCCGAAGCTGAGGTAACGAGATGGACTTCGCCTTCAACGACGAGCAGCGCGAGATCAAGTCGACCGCGCACGAGTTCATCGCCAGCCGCTTCAAGCCCGAGAAGGTGCGCGAGCTGGCCGAGGCCGACAGCCCGTACGACGACGCGCTCTGGACGGAGATGTGCGAGCTCGGCTGGCCCGGGATCGCGATCGCCGAGGAGCACGGCGGCCAGGGCCTCGGCGTGGTCGAGCTGGTGATCCTGCAGGAGGAGCTCGGCTACGCGTGCGCTCCCTCGCCGATGATCTCCAACGCCTTCGCCGGCGCGCTGATCGAGCACGCGGGCTCCGATGAGCAGCAGGCCGCGTGGCTGCCCGGGATCGCGTCGGGCGAGCGCCGCGGAGCCGCGGCGTTCACCCCCGAGGAGGAGCCGGTCGTCGGCGCGGCCGCCGGAGCCGAGATCCTCGTCCTCAACCAGGGCATGGAGGGCGCCCGACTGGTCGAGCCGGGCGACGTCACGCTCGAGCGCCTCGACCTGATCGACACCACACGCGCGTACTTCCGCGCCAGCGCCGACGGCGGCGACCCGCTTCCCGGCGACGTGATGACCGCGGTCGACGTCGGCGCCGTCGCGCTCGCCGCCGAGCTGGTCGGCGTGGCGCAGCGCGCCCTCGACATGGCGGTCGAGTACGCCAAGGAGCGTGAGCAGTTCGGGCGCCCGATCGGCGCCTACCAGGCGGTATCGCACCGCCTCGCGGACATGCTCTGGGACGTCGAGGAGGCGCGCTCGCTGACCTATTACGCGGCCTGGACGGCCGACGCCGACCGCGAGGCGCTGCCGCTCGCGGCGTCGATGGCCAAGGCCCGCGCCTCGGACAGCGCCACCTCGGTCACCCACAACGCGATCCAGACCTTCGGCGGCATCGGCTTCACCTGGGAGCACGACGTCCACTTCCTGCTCAAGCGGGCGCGCGTCAGCGCCCAGCTGCTGGGCAGCTCGCGCATGCACCGCGAGCGCGTCGCCGCGCTGACCGGGCTCGGCGAGCCGGTCGCCGCGGTCGCGTAGCCGGGCGGCCTGACGAGCGCCGGGGAGCGACCGCGGGCGGCGCGTGAGGGCCGACGCCTTCAACAGCCGCCTCGCGGTCCCAGCCGCGGTCAAGACGCCGGGAGGTAGGTGAGGAGGACCACTCCGGATTCGAACCGCTTCACGTCGTCGAGCTCCATCCGGACGGTCCCCCTGTCGCCGAGCACGTGGACGCTTCCCTCGCCCCAGACGAGCGGGTTCAGGTAGACCTCGTACTCGTCGATCAGGCCCTGCTCGGCGAGGGCGTACGCGAACTCGCCGCTTCCGTGCATGAAAAGGTCACCGTCTACCTCGTCCTTCAGCTTCGGGATCGCGTCCTCGAGGTCCCCCTCAAGCAGGGTCGCGTTCCACTCGAGATCCCCGGACAGCGTGTTGGACCCGACGTACTTCGGCATCGGATTGACCATGTCCGCCCACTTGCCCGACTGGCTCGGCCAATATCCCGCCAGCCCCTCGTAGGTCTTGCGGCCCAGCACCAGCCCGCTCGATGTCGCCTGACGCTCGAACGAGTGGTCGCCGTGGTCTCCGTCCGCCTGCACCCACTCGCCGACCGGGTCTACGACGCCGTCGACGGTGGCCTGCGTGGTCGCGATCAGCTTTCCCATCTCGATTCTCCTTTGGTTACGGGAGCTCCGCCAGAGTCCGCTCTACCCACGATCCCGACGCGTGAAGGCGGCCGCTCTCCTTCCGACCTTCTTCAGTCCGCGAACGTCGAAGACGCTTGCCGGAACGTGCGGTGGGTCATGCCACTCGACGTCATCGTCCAGGAACTGCAGGCTTGCGTCGAAGTCGCCACGGTCGAAGGCGGCGACCATGGCGCGAACGATCTCGACGTTCTGCTGAGACATCCCCCGGAGTATCCCTCGGAAAGTTCCGGTTTCACGCGAAGCAAGACCTTCGTTGACAACGAGACTGTGCGGTTGCACCCTCGCTTTCCGGGCAAAACCACGGTCAGTTCGCCGGGCGCCGAACCGCCCAGCCGCGCTACTCGTCCGGGACGATCTCGACGTCGGCGGCGAGGCGCGTCGCGCCGTCGAGCGTGTACTCGACGTCGACCGTCTCGTGCTTTCGGTAGGTGCCGAACAGGCCGAGGTACATCGCCATCCAGCGGCCCGGGGTGACGGTCTCCTTGATGATCGGGCGGGAGAAGACGATCTCGCCGTCCTCGATCGAGTAGTCGAGGTCGCGGGCCTGTTCGACCCCGTTCACGTGGACCCGGATCGGCTCGGTGGCGCCGCGCGGCAGCCGCACCCGGCGCCCGGCCGCGTAGCTGCCCTTCGGGACCTCGGGATCGGCGTCGGCCACCCGCCCAGGCTACGAAAGCTGGCGCCGCACGGCATCGAAGGCGGACTCGTTGCCGCGGGGCTCGAGCGGGGTGCGGGTCACGCCGCCGCGGAAGGCGACGATCGTCCCGTCGCCCATCACGTCGACCCCGGCGGCGGATCCGCGCAGCCAGCCGCCCGTCGAGATCTCGATTCGCGCCGCAACCCGGTCGCCGGCCTCGAAGGTGCGCAGCATCGAGACCGAGCCGAGCCGATCGGCGGTCGCGGCGGTGCGGGCTTCGCTCTCGAGCGCCTCGACCGCGGTGCCGAGGTCGTCGAACCCATGGCGTGAGACCTTGGCCCCGCGCCTCACGGTCAGCTTGAACCGGCTCATCGGCCGGCGCTGCGGACTACGCGCCGCGGCGCTTGCGGATCGGGCGGCGCAGCGCGTCGTTGGTGATCTTCTCCGGCCCCTGGCGCTGGTCGATCGGCGTGTAGTCGACGTCTCGGGGCCCGGTGTAGATCTGCCGCGGCCGGGCGATCTTCTGCTCCGGGTCGTCGATCATCTCCAGCCACTGCGCGATCCACCCGGAGGTTCGCGGGATCGCGAACATCACGGTGAACATCTCGGCCGGCAGCTCGAGCGCCTCGTAGATCAGGCCCGAGTAGAAGTCGACGTTCGGGTAGAGCTTGCGCGAGGTGAAGAACTCGTCGTCGAGCGCCTGCTTCTCGAGCTCGGTGGCGATCTCGATCAGCGGGTTGTACTCGGTCGCCTCGAGCACCTCGTCGACGTGCTTCGTGATGATCCGCGCCCTCGGGTCGTAGTTCTTGTAGACCCGGTGGCCGAAGCCCATCAGCCTCTCCTCGCGGTTCTTGACGCCCTCGAGGAATGCCGGGATGTTGTCGGTCGTCTCGATCCGGCGCAGCATCTTCAGCACCGCCTCGTTGGCGCCGCCGTGCAGCGGGCCGTACAGGGCCGCGACCCCGGCGGCGAGCGCCGAGAAGGGGTCGACCTGAGAGGAGCCGACCGCGCGCACCGCGCTGGTCGAGCAGTTCTGCTCGTGGTCGGCGTGCAGGATGAACAGCACGTCGAGCGCCTTCGCGAGCCGCGCATCGGGCTCGTACTTGACCTCGGTCTTCTTGAACATCATCGAGAGGAAGTTCTCGGAGTAGGAGAGGTCGTTGTCCGGATACACGTAGGGCAGCCCGCGGTTGTGGCTGTACGCGAAGGCGGCGAGGGTCGGGACCTTCGCGATCAGCCGGACCGCCGCCATGTAGCGCTCCTCCGGGTCGTCGATCTGCTTCGCGGCCGGGTAGAAGGTCGAGAGGGCGCCGACGCTCGAGAGGAGCATCCCCATCGGGTGGGCGTCGTAGCGGAAGCCCTCGAGGTGCTGCTTGATGTCCTCGTGGACGAAGGTGTGGTGGGTGATGTCGAAGACCCAGCGCTCGAGCTGGGCCTCGGTCGGCAGCTCGCCGTAGATGAGCAGGAACGCGACCTCGAGGTAGCTCGACTTCTCGCAGAGCTGCTCGATCGGGATCCCGCGGTGCTGGAGGACGCCGGCGTCGCCGTCGATGTAGGTGATCGCCGACCGGCAGGACGCGGTGTTGAGGAAGGCCGGGTCATAGGTCATCGTCCCGAAGTCGTCCTCGTTCACCTTGATCTGGCGCAGGTCCATCGCCCGGATCGTCTCGTCCGTGATCTCGAGCTCGTAGGACCTTCCAGTCCGGTTGTCGGTGACCGTGAGCGTGTCCGTCGGCGCATCCCCAGTCGCGACACCACCGTCCTGCGAGGTCTCTTGCTCTATCGCCATCGCCCTCTCCTAGTTCGTTTCGCAGTCGGATCCATTCTCGCAGTTCAGGCCCCGAGGGCCTCTGGCCCATGAAGCCGTGCAAGAAATGCCGGGGTCGACGGCGACAGCTCAAGCTCCACCGCGCCAAGGCCGAGGCCTGAGCGAGAGCGCTCAGGCGTTCAGCGCCTGCAGCTCGAACTCGGTCAGCCGCTTGAACTCGGCGAGCCGGGACGCGATCTCGGACTCGTCGAGCGCCGCGACCCGGGTGGTGCCGAAGTCCTCGACGTTGAACGACGCCATGACCGAGCCGTACGCCATCGCCTGCCGCAGCGCCCGTTCGTCGTGCTCGCCGCGGACCCGGACGGCGTCGAGGTAGCCGAGAAAGCCCCCGGCGAAGCTGTCGCCGGCGCCGGTCGGGTCGCGGACGTCCTCCAGCGGCAGGCCGGGGATCGCGAACGAGTCCTCATCGCTGAACAGCACCGCGCCGTACTCGCCGCGCTTCGCGATGACGACGCTCGGCCCCATCTCGATCGCCCCGCGGGCCGCGCGCGCCAGGTTCGGCTCCGAGGTCAGCATCCGCAGCTCGGCGTCGTTCAGGAGCAGGCAGTCGACCTCTGCGATCGCGGCGACCAGCGCCTCGCGCGCGGTGTCGATCCACAGGTTCATCGAGTCGAGCGCGGCGAAGCTCGCCGACGACTGGGCGCGAACCCGGCGCTGCAGGTCGGGCTGGATGTTGCCGAGGAACAGCATCTGGGACTCGCACGAGTTCTGCGACAGCTTCGGCTCGAAGTCTGCGAACACGTTGAGCTGCGTGTCGTCCGTGTGGGCGACGTTCATGTCGTGGTCGTAGTGGCCGCGCCAGAAGAAGGTCTCGCCGTCCGCGACCCGCTCGATGTCGGAGGTGTCGACGCTGCGGCGCTGGAGGGCCGCGAGCTCGCCGTCGCCGAAATCGTCGCCGACCGGGCCGACGATCGTGACGTCGGTGAAGAAGCTGGCCGCGAGCGCGAAGTGCACGGCGGAGCCGCCGAGCATCCGCTCGCGCTCTCCGAACGGAGTCTTGACGCTGTCGAACGCGATCGAGCCGACGACGGTCAGGGACATGAGTCCGGCAGACTAGGGAAATCCCCCGGACCCCGATGCAGGAACTGCATGCGACGTAGAAATCTGACGACCGCGGCCCGTCGGGCCGCGGCGCCGCGCCCGTGAAGGCGATTCGGATCGAGGAGTTCGGCGGGCCCGAGGTCATGGAGCTCGTTGACCTGCCAGACCCCGAGCCTGGCGATGGCGAGGTCGTCGTCGAGGTCTCGCGCGCGGGCATCAACTTCGCCGACACCCACGCGACCCGCAACCACTACGTCGCCGAGCAGACCCTGCCGATGACGCCCGGCGCCGAGATCTCGGGCCGGGCCCCTGACGGGCGCCGGGTCGCCGCGATCCTCGCCACCGGCGGCTACGCGGAGCGGGTCGCCGTGCCCGAGTCGTGGCTGGTCCCGATCCCCGACGAGGTGACCGACGACCAGGCGGCGGCGCTGCTGCTCCAGGGGCTGACCGCCCACGCGCTCGTCCACCGCTGCGCGCGGCTCGAGCCGGGCGAGACGGTCGTCGTCCAGGGCGCCGCGGGCGGCACCGGCTCGCTCGCCGTCCAGCTGGCGAAGCGCGCCGGCGCCCGGGTGATCGGGCTCGCCTCGACCGCGGAGAAGCGCGACCTCGCCGCACGGCTCGGCGCCGACGCGACCGTCGACTCGCGCGCCGCGGACCTGGGGGCGGCCATCCTCGAGGCCAACGAGGGACGCGAGGTCGACGCGGTGTTCGAGATGAGCGGCGGCTCGAGCTTCGAGCAATCGCTGCGCACGCTGGCTCCGTTGGGGCGCATGGTGGTCTTCGGAATCGCCTCCCGAGAGCGCAACCAGGTCAGTACCGGCCACTTGCTGCGACACTCTCGGGCAGTGATCGGATTCTGGCTCATGCATTTGCTCCGTCGCCGCGACGAACTCGGGGCGATGATCGACGACCTGTTCGGGGCGGTTGCCTCCGGCGAGCTCGAGGTCGTCGTGGGCGGCGTGTACCCGATGTCGGAGGCTCGCCGGGCGCACGAGGAGCTCGCCGGACGGCGCACCAGCGGCAAGTTGCTCTTGGATCCCGCCGGATGACGACCTTCGCAGAGCTGGGCCTCAAGGACGAGATCCTCGAGGCCCTCGACGAGCTCGGGTACACCGAGCCGACCGCGATCCAGGAGCAGGCGATCCCGGAGCTGCTCGGCGGCCACGACGTGATCGGCCAGGCGCAGACGGGCACCGGCAAGACCGCGGCCTTCGGCCTGCCGCTGCTGCAGTACCTCGATCCCGCCGACGGCGAGACCCAGGCGATCGTCATGACGCCGACCCGCGAGCTGTGCATCCAGGTGACGCAGGCGCTGCGGTCCTACGCCGAGCACGTCGGCATCGAGGTCGTCGCGGTCTTCGGCGGCGCCCCGATCGCGACCCAGCAGTCGCGCCTGCGCAAGGGCGCCCAGGTGGTCGTCGCCACCGTCGGGCGGATGATGGACCTGATCTCGCGCCGCTCGCTGGTCCTCACCTCGGCCCGCTACGTCGTCCTCGACGAGGCCGACGAGATGCTCGACCTCGGCTTCATCGAGGACGTCGAGAAGATCCTTCGCATGTGCCCGTCCGGTCGCCAGACGGCGCTGTTCTCGGCCACGATGCCGGCCCCGATCGCCCGGCTCGCCGAGGCGTACATGTACGAACCGGTGACGATCAAGGTGACGCCGAAGCAGCTCACCGTCGACGCGATCGAGCAGGCGTTCGTCGAGGTCGAGCCGCGTGAGAAGACCGACCGGCTGATCAGCGTGCTGAAGGCCGAGGAGCCCGAGCAGGCGATCATCTTCTGCCGGACGAAGATCGGCGCCGCCCGGCTCGACCGCCAGCTCGCCGACCGCGGGCTGCGGGTCAAGGCGCTGCACGGCGACATGAGCCAGGGTCAGCGCGACGGGGTCATGATCCAGTTCAAGGAGCGCGGCATGCCGCTCCTGGTCGCGACGGACGTCGCCGCCCGCGGGCTCGACATCGAGCACGTGACCCACGTGATCAACTACGACCTGCCCAACAACACCGAGATCTACGTGCACCGGATCGGCCGCACCGGCCGGGTCGGGCGCACCGGCCGGGCGATCACCTTCGTGACCCCGAAGCAGCGCGAGGAGATCGGCCGGATCGAGCGTGAGGCGAAGACCTCGATCGGCGAGTGGGAGGCCCCCGAGGACCGGATCGAGCACGCCCCCCGGCCCCGGCGCCGCGACCACGACTCCGAGTCGCGAGGCCGCTCGCGGCGCGGTCGCGAGCGCGAGCGGCTCGAGCCCGACGACGAGGTCCCGGCTGAGGTCGCTCCGGAGGCCGAGCAGGGCCCCGAGGAGCCCGCGGAGGGCAAGAACGGCAAGGTGAAGCTGTTCGTCAACCGCGGCGCGCGCAGCGGGATCACCGAGGACAACCTGCGCTGGGCGCTGACCGAGGGCGCCGTGATCCCCGGCGACCAGATCGGCGACATCCGGGTGCTCGAGCGGTTCTCGTTCGTCGAGCTCGGCGACGATCAGGCGAAGCTGGCGCTCGAGCGCCTCGACGGCACCAAGCTCGAGGGCAAGCAGATCCGCGTCGAGTACGCGAAGGACTGACCCCGCCGCGAAGGACTGACCCCCCGCCGAGTTTCATCTCAACCACCTCCACGGTGGTCAGGATGAATCTCGGCCGGTGGTTTGGGGCTCCGGGTCGCCGCGCGCCTCACGACCCTCGCGGATCAGGCGTTTCAGGTCCCATGCGCGGAAGACCACGCCGAGGGTGATGAAGGCGATCGCCACCGCCCAGACCGTCACCGCGACCTGCTGGCCGACCGAGTAGGCGAGCACCGCGGCGTAGGTGGGGCCGTTGAGCGCGACGACCAGCAGCGCCTGCTGGGCGCCCGCCCCTCCGGGCGTGAACGGCAGGGCTCCGGTGATCGCCTGTACGCACATCACCAGCAGGACGTTGTCGACCGAGCCGCCGATGTGAAACGCGTCCAGGAAGAGCCAGAAGGAGGCGAAGCGCACGCACCAGCCGGCCGCCTGCCACGCGAGCACCTGGCGCAGGTATCGGCGCGGCTCGCGGAAGATGACGACGCCCTGCTTCAGATGGCGCCAGAAGGACTCCACCTTGCGCGCCAGCACAGCGACCAGCGCGATCAGCCCGATCGTGACGACGGTGATCGTGAACAGCAGCAGCTGCGGGTGCGCCGCCCAGAACGAGATGTCGAACGCGGGCAGCTCCGGCAGCCGCGGCGCCGCCGGCAGCAGTCCGCGGGTGATCGCGTAGCCGAGGACGAGCAGGCCGATCCCGGAGTCGAACGGCGCCAGCACCGCGAACGAGGAGATGATCGCCGGGTAGGACGAGCCCCGGACGCTGCGCTTCGCGAGCACGATCTTGAGCGCGTCGCCGCCGCGCGCCGGCAGCAGGCCGTTCATCCCGGCACCGACGAGGAAGGCGCCGACGACGCCGCGCTCCGAGACCGCGCCGCCCGGGTAGGCGGCGCGGAGCGCGTTCGCCCAGGCGTGCCCGCGGCAGAGCTGCAGCACCAGCGAGAGCGCCAGCGCCGCCGCGAGGTAGGGGAGGTCGATCCGGGTGAAGTTCTCGCCGAAGCTGACGATCGCGCTCCAGACGCGATCGATCTGCCCGCCGAGGTCGATGGTGCCGAGCGGCATCGTGCAAGGCTAGGCCGCTTGCGCCCCGCCCCGCCCCGCACCGTCCTGCTCGCGCCGACCCTGCTCGCGGTCGCGCTCGCCGCCGCCTACCTGATCTGGGCCCCCGCGAGCGAGGATCTGGCGGCGGCGACGTTTCGCGCCGATCTGTTCGCCGACAGCGGCTTCGCGATCTTCAACGACGCCTGGTACTCGGGCCACTACCTGCTCTCCTACAGCGTCCTCTACCCGCCGCTCGGCGCCCTGCTCGGACCGCGCCTGACAGCCGCGCTCGCCGTGGTCGCCGCCGCGGCGCTCTTCGCGCTGCTCGCCCGGCGGCGCTTCGGCGCGGCCGCGCTCATTCCCTCGCTGTGGTTCGCCGCCGCGGCCGGCCTGTGGCTGCTCACCGGCCGGGTCCCGTTCCTGCTCGCGGTCCCGTTCGGGCTCGGCGCCCTGCTGGCGCTCGACCGCTCGCTCGCGGCGGCGACGCTGCTCGCCGCCGCCGCCAGCCTCGCGAGCCCGATCGCCGGCCTGTTCGTCGCCCTCGCCGGCGCCGCGATCGCGCTCGCCGGCGAGCGTCGCCGCGGCGGCTGGCTGCTGGCCGGGGCCGCGGCGCCGATCCTGGTCCTCAATCTCGCCTTCCCCACCGGCGGCTACGAGCCGTTCGTGTTCAGCGCCTACATCGCGATTCCGATCCTCGCCGCCGTCGTCCTCTGGCTGGTGCCGCGCGAGTACCGCGCCCTGCGGATCGGGACGGTCCTCTACGCGCTTGGTGCGACCGCGGCGTTCGTGATCGAGACCCCGGTCGGTGGCAACGTAACCAGGCTCGGGGCGCTGTTCGCCGGGCCGGTGCTCGCGCTGGTGCTGTGGCCGCGCGGGCGCTGGGTGGTGCTGGCCGTGTCGCTGCCGCTGCTCTACTGGCAGCTGGTCGCCCCGGTGCGCGACGTGCGCAAGGCCTCGGGCGACCCGTCGACCGAGCGCGCCTTCTACGAGCCGCTGCTCGCCGAGCTCGACCGGCGCGGCCTCGGCCGTGGGGTGCGGATCGAGATCCCGCCGACCAAGAACCGCTGGGAGGCCGCCTACGTCGCTCGCGAGCACCCGATCGCCCGCGGCTGGCTGCGCCAGCTCGAGTCCGACGACTTCGACCTGTTCACCGAGGGCGCGCTGACCGCCGACGCGTATCGCGCCTGGCTCGACGACCACGCGGTCTCCTGGGTCGCCCTGCCCGAGGACGTGCCTCGCGACGTGCTCGCGGTCGACGAGGTGGCCCTGATCGAGGGCGGGCTCGACTACCTGAGCCCGGTGTGGAGCGATGACCACTGGATCCTCTACCGGGTGAAGCGCCCGCGCCCGGTCGGGGTCGAGAGCGCCGCCGCCGACGAGGTCGTGCTCGAGGCGCCCCGCCCGGGCGTCTACGACCTCGAGCTCAACTGGAATCGCTGGTGGACGGTGGCCGAGGGCGACGCATGCGTGCGCGATCACGACGGCAGCACTCAGGTCGAGGTCGCTGCGCCCGGGACCATCAGGCTCGGGGTCGGCCTCAGCGGGAGCGACTGCTGAGCTCGAGCCCGAACAGCTGCTCGAGCTTCGCGACGGTTTCGTCCGGCTGGCGGTGAAGCAGCGCGGTCATCCCGACCGCCTCGGCGCCGGTGCAGTTCTCGCGCAGGTCGTCGACGAAGACGGCCTGCGCCGGCTCGATCGAGAGCCGTTCGCACGCGAGCAGGTAGATCTCGGGCTGCGGCTTGTGCAAGCCGACCTCGCCCGAGATCACGGCAGCGTCGAAGATCTCGGTCGACTCCAGCCGGTCGTAGATCCCCAGCCCCCAGGAGTTCGAGATCAGCCCGGTCTTGACGCCGCCCTCGCGCGCCGCCGAGACCGCGTCGACCATCCGCCGCTCCGGCGCCAGGCCGGCGAACATCCGCGTGATCAGGTCGGTGTGGTCGGCGACTCCGAGCAGCGCGCCGAAGCGCTCCTCGAACTCCGCGTCGGAGAGCTCCCCCTTCTCGAGGCTGCGCAGCAGCGCCAGCGCCTCGCTGTCCCCGCGAAACAGCTCGCGCACGGTTTCGGGCGCCAGGCCCTCTCCCTCGCAGAAGGCGGCGAAAGCCGGCCAGATGTCGGTCGTCAGGACGCCGCCGAAGTCGACCACCAGAGCAATAGGCTTCCCCGCCATGGCCGCGCAGGCTACTGACGGCATCGACGTCCCCCGGGTCGAGGCCTGGTTCACCGCCCACGCGGGAGAGGTCGAGCTGCCGCTGAGCTTCGAGCAGATCGCCGGCGGGCGCTCGAACCTCACCTACGCGGTCAGCGACGCGGCGGGGCGCCGCTGGGCTCTGCGCCGCCCGCCGCTCGGTTCGCGACTCGCCTCCGCCCACGACATGGGCCGCGAGCACCGGATCATCTCCGCCCTGCAGGACACCTCGGTCCCGGTGCCGCCGGTCGTCGGGCTCAGCGAGGGCGACGATCCGTTCTACGTGATGGGCTGGGTCGAGGGTCCGATCCTGCGCTCGATCGACGACGCTGACGAGTTCCCGGACGCCGCCGACCGGCAGGCGATCGCCGACCGCGTCGTCGACACGCTGGTCGCGATCCACGAGGTGGATCCGGACCAGGTGGGCCTCGGCGAGCTGGCGAAGAAGCAGGACTACGTCGCGCGCCAGCTGCATCGCTGGCAGGGCCAGTTCACCAAGCAGCACACCCGCGAGCTGCCGCTGATCGACGAGGTCCACGATCGGCTCGTCGCGCGCATCCCCGAGCAGGGGCCGGCCACCATCGTCCACGGCGACTACCGCCTCGACAACATGATCCTCTCGCCGGCGGGCGAGGTCGCCGCGGTGGTCGACTGGGAGCTGTGCACGCTCGGCGACCCGCTCGCCGACGTCGGCCTGCTGTTGGTCTACTGGGGCGAGGAAGGCGACGAGCTGGTGCCGCTGATGCGGCCGGCGACGATGGCGCCGGGCTTTCCCGGACGCGATCACGTCAAGGAGCGCTACGGCGAGCGATCCGGCCGCGACCTGAGCGAGATCGACTTCTACGTCGCGCTCGGGCTCTGGAAGCTGGCGATCATCCTCGAGGGCGTCTACGCCCGCTACGCCGCCGGCCAGTACGGCGCCGAGGCGGCCGAGGGCGCGAAGCAGTTCGGGCGCACGGTCGAGCGCCTCGCGGAGGCCGCCGCCGAGGCCGAGCTCAGGCTTGCCTGAGGGCCGGCCGCGCCCGGCTCAGCCGGAGCCGGCCGGCGCAGCCGCCGCGGGAGCCGGAGCCGGCGCGCCGTTCTCGGAGCCGTCCTCGCGCGGCGCCCAGCGGTTGAGCTCGCGGCGGGCGACCACCATCTTGTGGACCTCGTCGGGGCCGTCGGCCACCTTGAGCATGCGTGAGAACCGCCACATCCCCGCCAGCGGGGTGTCGTCGGACATCCCGAGCGAGCCGTGGACCTGGATCGCGCGGTCGAGCACGTCCATGACGACGTTCGCGGCGACGATCTTGATCATCGAGATCTCGCGCCGCGCCTCCTTCTTGCCGTAGGTGTCCATGCGCCAGGCGGCGTTCAGGGTCAGCAGGCGCGCCTGCTCGGTCTCGATGCGCGACTTCGCGATGAAGTCCTGGACGAACTGCTTCTCGGCCAGCTTCGAGCCGAACGCCTCGCGCTCGTTGGCGCGCTGGCACATCATCTCGATCGCCCGCTCGCAGCTGCCGATCGCGCGCATGCAGTGGTGGATGCGCCCGGGCCCGAGGCGGTCCTGGGCGATCACGAATCCGGCCTGGCGCGGGCCGAGCAGGTTGTCGGCGGGCACGCGGCAGTCCTCGTAGCGGATCTCGCAGTGGCCCGGCCCGCCGTCGTGGCCCATCACGGGGACCGGGCGGATCAGGTTGAAGCCGGGCGCGTCGGTGGGGACGCAGATCATCGAGGCGCGCGCGTAGGGATGAGCGTCGGGGTCGGTGACCACCATTGCGATCGCGAGGTCGGCGCCGACCGCGCCTGAGGTGAACCACTTGTGCCCGTTGATCACCCACTCGTCGCCGTCGAGGACCGCCTGGGTCTGAAGCGTGCGCGGGTCGGAGCCGGCCACGTCGGGCTCGGTCATCGAAAAGCAGGAGCGGATCTCGCCCTCGAGCAGCGGCCTGAGCCACTCGTCCTTCTGCGCGTCGGTGCCGTGCTCGGCGAGGATCTCCGAGTTGCCGGTGTCCGGCGCGGCGCAATTGAACGCCATCGGCGCGATCGCCGGGCTGCGGCCCATCTCCTCGCAAAGGACGCCGTACTCCCAGTTGGTCAGCCCCACGCCGTGGACGTCGTCGGGCATGAACAGGTTCCAGAGCCCCTCGGCCTTCGCGCGCTCGCGGATCTCGACGAGGATCGCCGGATAGACCACCCGCGAGTCCATCGTCACCTCGTCGTCGAGCGCCTGCAGCGCCTCGGCCTCGTTCGGGTAGACGTGCTCGTCCATGAACGCGCGGATGCGATCCCGCAGTTCGATCACGCGCGGGCTCAGGTCGAAGTCCATCTCTTGCCTCCTAGTAGGCGATCGGTACGTACTCGGCCGGGAACCCCGAGAGGCCGAAGAACCAGCTTTCGATCGCGTAGCGCGGGTTCGGCATCGACGGGTCCGCGGCGGTCGAGTGCAGGTTCATCTCGTCGAACAGCAGCACGTCGCCGGGCTCGAAGATCGGCCGCACGACACCGGTCTCTGCTGGTCACGCCCTCGACCACCTGCGGCGAGACCGACCAGTTGAAGATCGCGCCCTCGGTTCCGGTGGGGACGATCTCCTCGAGTCGCTCGGGGACGACGTCGAGCCCGGGCGAGAGGTCCCCACAACGCGACAGCGACATCCACACGTTGAGCGCCCGCACCCGGCCGAGGAAGGCGCCGTCCTGGTGCCAGGCGGAGGCGCTGTCCGGCATCACCCGGCGCAGCGTGCACTTCTCGATCGAGATCGCCGGGATCTCGTTCAGGTAGCCGTGGATCACCCGGCGCAGCCCGGAGCGCTCGAACGCCTCGAACATCTCGAACATCAGCTTGGGCGAGTCGGCCGCCCACATGCCGCCGTCGCCGACCCACTCGCGCGCCAGCGCCAGGTCGACCGGCGGGCCCGGGTCGAACTCCTCGTAGTAGCCCTCCGACGCGCCGCCGCCGGCCGCGAGTGAGCTGCGCGCCTGGAGCGCGGTCTCGATCTCGGTCGCCATCGCGGTCGCGTCGGCCGGGTCCATGACCGCGCGGACGAGCAGCGACGCCGTGGCGCAGCATCGCCGCGCGCAGCAGCTCGGGGGTGAGCTCGGCGGGCGTCACCTCGGGGATGCCCTCGCCGCCGGGGAGCTGGTCGTAGTCGGGCTCGGGGTACTGGGGGTCGCCGGTCTCGCTTCCGGCCAGCAGCGCGCCCGCCTCGTGGCGCAGGGCGCGGATCCGACGCTCGACGTCGGCGTCCCGCCCGGCGCGGTTGCGCGCCGAGAGCTCGCTCGATCTCGGCGAACAGCGCCGCGGTGTCGGGCTCGGCGACGGCGGTCGCCGCGGCCTGGCGGTTTCGGCGAAAGAAGGCGATGCCAGGAAAGCTAGCCGACCGGGCGCTTGGCGAACGCCCAGACCTGGACCGGGAAATCGGGTTCGTTGCGCAGCGAGTGCCAGCGGCGGTAGCCCGACCAGCCGGTGAAGTTGCCGACCACGCACTCTCGATTGCCCCATGCCTCGACGCTCGATCACCTCGAGTCCGCTGCGCTCGATCAACGTCCGCAGCCCACGCGGCGTGAATCGCCAGTAGTCGAGCATCCCGTAGCTCGGGAACTCGTGCACCTTGATCAGGAACGGGCGTCGAGATGATCGCGTGCCCGCCCGGGGCGCAGAGCTCGCGGATGTTGGCGATCGCCGCCCACGGATCCTCGACGTGCTCGAGCACCTGCTCGCAGATCACCAGGTCGAAGCGGCGCTCCTCGGTGAGCGGTGCGCAGATGTCGAACTCGGGCCACGCGAGGCTCGCGTACTCGCGCCACGGCGTTCGCGTCGTGAAGATCGCCGCTGATCTCCGCGGCGGCGACCCGAGGCGGATCCGAGCGAGGCGATCAGGGCCTCGACCGCGTCGTTCATGACCACCCGCTGCCAATGCTCGGGAGCCCCGGTCGCCTCCGGGAACGCGAGCCGGTCGGCGCTGCCGGGCGACAGCTCCGGCGATCCGCCGCGAGCGGGTTCACACCAGCCCCCGCCACGAAGCCGGGATCGGCTCGCAGACGATGTGGATCCCCTCGCTCTCGAAGCCGGAGTCGGTCGAGGAACCAGCGGTCGAACTCGGCGCCCTCGTCGACGCGGTTGTACGAGGCCCAGTCACGGTCGAGGTCGCGCGTCGTTCCAGGCGCGTCGCGCGCGCTCGGCGTGGCGGGCGCGGCAGAGCGTCGTGGTCCATGCGATGGAGGTGAATCAGGCGCAGGTCCGGATCGTAGTTGTGGCGGCCGTCGGCGCTGGCGTGCAGGCCCGGGACCCAGGTCATCGGCACCGTCGCCAGCATCGGCTTGTCGTAGGCGTCGTTGGCGAACCAGTAGCCGCGCTGGTCGAGCACCGGGCGAGAGAGGTCGAGCGGCGGCTCCCGATCGCGCAGGTGCAGGACCTCGTATCCGAGCGGGTTGACGAACTCCTCGTCGAGCCGGTCGATGTAGGCGCCGAGCGTGCCCCACTCTGGGCAACGGAGCGAGGATCTCGTCGACGTCGGTGACCAGGACGACGTCGTAGCGGCTCGAGCAGGTCGTGCTGGAAGGCCGCCAGGGTCTCGGCCATCCAGACATGGTCGACCCGGTCGCGCGGCGCCGGGACGCGGACGAAGCCGCCCCCGTCGGTCGAGCCGTCGGTGCTGTCGTTGTCGAGCACGTAGATGTCCTCGGGGCGGAACCAGCGCGAGTAGTAGCGCAGCCAGATCGGCAGGAATACGGTCTCGTTGTGGACGATCGTGACCACCGCGCGGCGTTTGTGCGAGCGCCTCCACGGCAGTCGCGACGGGCGCGGCGCCGCGGCCGAGCCGTAGCGCAGCGCACGCGCTTCGCGCCACGGTGCGAAGAACTCCTGGTGCGGATGCTCGGCATCGTCGTGGACGACGGGCGGCTCGATCATCGGGTCGCGAACAGGGAGTGCAGGCAGGTGCCGCGAAAGGCCGGCTGCTGCTCGGTGGTGACCGCGAAGCCTCGAGCGCCGAGGTCGCCCGCGAGTGCTGCGAGGCGCCCGTCGATGTCGTGGACCTCGATCGCGAGCTGGCGGATCGCGGTCCAATCACTGTCCGCGAGCCCGGCGAGGACGTCGAGCTCGGCCTTCTCGACGTCGATCTTGAGCAGGTCGACCCGGTCGACCGTGAGCGCCTCGAGCACCGCCGAGAGCGGGCGCAGCTCGGCGGTCACCCGCGCCGGCACGTAACGCCCCGCGAGGTCGGCGTCCGCGGCCTCCTCGTCGGCGCCGAGGTTGAGCATCGCCCGGCGCACGAGCTCCTGGTCGGCCTCCGGGTCCGCGTACTGACCGGACATCGCTGCCGCGCCACGGTAGAACGTGAATTCGGCCTCGCCCGCCGCGCGACCGAGCCCGAACGGATGGCAGGTGCAGGCCGGATAGCGGCTCAGATTGCGCTCGAGCAGCTCGAACGCCGCCGGCACCGGCTCGAAGCAGTGGACGGCGCCGGCACCGCACACCGAGGCGAAGTAGGCGCCGGCGACACCAACGTTGGCGCCGACGTCGAGAACGACATCGCCGGGGCCGACCTCG
Organism: uncultured Solirubrobacterales bacterium; assembly: GCA_963781265.1. Classification (GTDB taxonomy): domain Bacteria; phylum Actinomycetota; class Thermoleophilia; order Solirubrobacterales; family 70-9; genus WHSW01. Next base: position 45,748 of record CAWAFH010000014.1, on the reverse strand, counting down.
ATCCCGTCGCCGACGTAGGCGCCGTCGGCGACGATCTCCTGGAGCTGGAACCAGAGCTGGCTGCGGTCGTAGTGGTCGAGCTCGTCGTACAGGCGCTCGGCAGCGGCGCGGTCGCCGGGAGGGTTCATGCCCGCGAGGCGGAGGCGGCGCCGACGGGGGCCGCCGGGGCACCGGCCACGGTCATGCCCGCTCCGACGTCGCCGATTACGACCGCATTGGCGCCGACCACGGCCGCATCGCCGATCTCGACCCGTCCGAGCACCTTTGCGCCAGTGCCGATCTCGACGTCGCGGCCGATCGTCGGCCCGACGATCTCGCCCTGGCGCAGGCCGACGGTAACGAACGGTGCGATCCGCGCGCGCGAGCCGATCTCGGTCAGCCCGTCGATCACCACCTGGCCGTGGAGCAGGTACAGGCCAGGGTGGACGACGACCGGATCGCCGATCGTCACCTGCGCGATCGCGATCGCGAGCCGGTGGCAGAGCCGCGGCAGAATCGGCACCCCGAGCGCCTGCAGGCGCGCCTTGGCTCGGTAGAAGACTTGGCCGAGGAACGCGTCGCTGACCCAGATCAGACGCAGGATCTGCGAGGCCGCGTCGGCGCGCGAGCGGAACTCGTGCCGCTCACCGCGGTGCTCGGCGGTAACGCTGGCGTCGGCGATCAGCGCTTCGCCGAAGTGGGGGTGACGGGCGCGCACGTCGCGCATCAGCGACTCGCGCGTGATCGGCTCCTCGGGTCCGCTCATGCGGCCGGACTCTAGACTGCCCCACCCCCGTGCCGGCAAGCTTCTTCCCGACCGACCCCGATGAGAACGCAGCGTCGCTCTCGAACCTCGCCGAAGTGCTGTTCGCGTGCCTCGACGCGCGGCGGGCGAAGACCGTGGTCGAGATCGGAGCCTTTCACGGCAAGTCGACCAACGAGATGCTCGAGTGGACCGCGCGCTCGAGCGCGAAGCTGATCGCCGTCGACCCGACCCCGCAGCCGGATCTGAAGCGGATCGCCGCCGAGGACCCGGAGCTCGAGCTCGTCGAGGCGACCAGCCACGACGCGCTGCCGACCTTGCCGGCGGCCGACGCGATCATCATCGACGGCGACCACAACTACTTCACGCTCAGCGAGGAGCTGCGGCTGATCGACGAGCGGAGCCCGGGGGCCGGGATGCCGTTGCTGATGCTGCACGACATCGGCTGGCCGCTGGCCCGCCGCGACGGCTATTACGCGCCTGAGCGGATCCCGGCGGACCATCGTCAGCCACTCGCCCATAACACCTTCCTCACCCCGGACGACCCGGGGACGACGACTGAGGGAATGCCGTTCGAATGCGTGGCCGCGCGCGAGGGCGGTCCGCGCAACGGCGTCCTCACCGCGGTCGAAGACTTTCTCACCGAACACCCCGAGCTGCGCTTCGCGAAGGTCCCAGTGTTCTTCGGGTTCGGGGTCATCTGGCATCCCGAGGCTCCGTGGGCGGGGGCGGTTGGCGCGGCGGTCGAGCCCTGGGATCGCAACCCCCTGCTCGAGCGGCTCGAGGCCAACCGGGTCCGCCACATGGTCGAGCGTTACCGGATGACGCGCCGCCTCGAGATCGCCGTCGACCGGAGCGCGGAGGCGGACCAGGTGCTGCGGGCGCTGGAGAGCTCGCGTGCCTTCGGGGTCGCCGAGCAGCTGTCGCGCCTACACGGCCGGGGCCGGCCGGCGTTCACGCGCGAGCAGGTCCGCCGTGCGCTCGGCGATGCCTAGGCGCCGCGCCGCGCCCGCATCCGAGCGGACAGCGCCCGCAGCGGCGCGGTGATGCGCCAGCTGAGGCTGTTGCGCATCTCCTCGATTTCTTTCCAGTGCGCGACTCGCAGCAGCTCCTGGACTCCGCCCATGAGCCGCGCCGCGGACGCTTCGGCCTCGGCGCGGCGGGCGCGGAATTCCCAGTCGTCGTCGCGCGAGCCGTTGTGGGGGAGCTTGCCGTTCCACTTCTCGGCCACCGCCATGTAGGCGGTGATCCAGCTCTCGACGTCCTCGATCAGGGTCAGGGAGTGGTGGTGGACGACCTGCAGGTCGGCGGTCACGACCTTCTTGCCGGCCTCGCGGACCTGCATGCAGAAGTCGAAGTCGTAGCCGTGGATCTTGCCCAGTGACTCGTCGAAGCGCAGCTCGTGCATCGCCCACGGGCTGAGGGCCATCACGAAGCCGTCGATGGAGTCGACCTCGCCGAGCTTCGCGTACGGCGGCAGGGCCTCGGTCATCCACGAGAACGCGGGGATCTCGCCGCCGCCGAGCTCCTCGTAGCGGTGGGTGAAGGAGGCCCAGGTGATCGACCCCTCCCACCAGGCGATGCTGCGCACGTCGACCGCCCCGGCGCAGCCGACCACGGCGACGTCCGGGTCGCTGAGCGCCGCCTTCACCTTGGGGATGAAGTCCGGGTCGTGGATCTCGGCGTCCTGATGGATGAGGACGAGCGCCTCGACGTCGTCGCGGTCCTTGACCTGATCGAGGATCAGGTTGTAGTTGCGAAACAGCGAGCCGACGCTGGCGAAGACGATCAGCTCGATCTCGGGATCGTCCGCCTGCAGGCGGCGCACGCCCGCGCCGGCGGCGCGCTCGAAGACCTGGGGGTCGGTTACAGCCGTGGCGAAGACGATCATCGGCCCGGGAAATCTAGTCGCCGCGGGGGGAGACCGGGGTCAGGCGGCGGCGCCCGCAGGGGCGCGGCCGCCCTTGACGCGGCGGCGCGAGAACGCCTGCGCGCCGAACAGCAACCCGACCATGACGCTGGCGACACCGATCGCGGGCAGCACGATCCCGGGTTCGTAGTTCTTCGCGATCAGGGTCGTGCCGGAGGCGCAGAGAACGATCGCGAGCGCGTAGCGGAGGAACTTCTGCGGCGCCTTGACCGAGAGGTTGGTGCCGAGGATGACGCCGGGAATCGAGCCGACGAGGATCGTCCCGGCGAGCAGGAAGTCGATGTTGCCTCCGATCCAGTGGGCGATCCCCGCGGCCCAGAGCAGCACCGCGGCGTGGAAGACGTCGGTGCCGACCACCCGGCGCGGGGTGAGGCGGAAGATCGCGATCAGCGCGATCGCGATCAGGGTGCCGCTGCCTGCCGAGGTCAGGCCGATCACGAAGCCGGTGGTCATGCCGGTGATCACCGCGGCGATGATGTGGCGGCGATACAGGTGCATCGCCGAGCGCTCCTGGATCACCCCGGCCAGGAACAGCGAACGCAGGAGGGTGGCGACGCCGACCACGACCAGGGTGCCGCCGAGCATCCCGAGCACCAGCGTGTCGAGGTCGTCGCCGTAGCGTTGCTGCAGCAGCTCGATCACCCAGACGCCGGCGATCGCCGCCGGGACGCTGCCGACCGCGAGCCAGAACGCGAGCCCCTTGTGCACGGTCCCGAGCTTCAGATGCTTGTAGCCGCCGACGGTCTTGGTCACCGCGGCGTAGAAGATGTCGGTGCCGATCGCGGTCACCGGCTGGATCCCGAAGATCAGGATCAACAGCGGCGTCATCAGCGAGGCGCCGCCCATCCCGGTCATCCCGACGAGCAGGCCGATGCCGAACCCGAACAGGATGATCGTCGGGTCGATGCCGAGTCCGAAGATGTGAAACCAGGGATCCATTTACGGGAGGGGAGGGGGAGTGAGTGCCCGTATTTACACCCTTTGTGACCGACTTGGTCCTCAATAGGGTCGCGACAGGGTAGCAGGGGCGTTCAGCGGTCCGACGGGGGACTCGACGGAGCCTCCCCAACCCACCACACCCGCCCCACCGACCGCCGAGTTTCACCTCAACCACCTCAGAGGTGGTTGAAATGAATCTCGGCGCGGCAGGCGCTCGGCAGGCGCTCGGGTCAGCGCTTCAGCCAGGCCTCGGGGTCGTTGAGGACCGCCTCGATGCGCCACGGCAGGTCGCCGCGCGCGACCTCGGCCAGGGTGGCGTTCTCGAGCACGGACCGCAGCGCGGCGCGGACGGCGACCCAGACGTCGCGCAGCTTCTCGGCCGGCCCGCCGTAGTGAAGCTCCTCGGGAGCGTTCTCGTGGATGTTGGCGAGCGGCCCCTCGACCGCGCGGATCACGTCGGCGATCGTGATCTTGGCCGGGTCGCGGGCGAGCCAGTAGCCGCCCTTGGCGCCGCGCCGCGCCTGGATCAGGCGTGCGTGCTTGAGCTCGAGGAGGATGTGCTCCAGGAACTGCAGCGGGATGCCCTGCGATTCGGACAGCCGCTCGCCCTTGACCGGGTCGCCGCCGTGGTTTGCGGCGAGCTCGAGCGCCGCGCGGACGGCGTAGTCGGCTTTGGCTGAGATCCGCACCGGCCAATTGTCGCAATTCGAGTCAAGAATGCGAGCCAGCCGCTACCATCGCGCGCCATGATCGACCTGCAGAGCCATTCCACGGTGTCCGACGGCCAGCTCGAGCCGGGCGACGTCGCTCGCGCGGCCGCCGAGGCCGGGATCACGGTGATGTCGCTCACCGACCACGACGGCGTCGCCGGGGTCGAGGAGGCGACCCGGGTCGCGACCGAGCTCGGGATCGAGAACGTCCCGGCGCTCGAGATGTCCTGCGTGCACAGGTACTCCGAGGACCTGCACATCTGCGGCTACTGGGTCGACCTCGAGAAGATCGCGCCGGCCTGCGCGAAGGCCCAGCAGGAGCGCGTCGACCGCGCCAAGGAGATCATCGCCAACCTCAACCGTCACGGGGTCGAGGTCACGTTCGAGGACGCCGTCGCCAAGGCGGGGGCCGCGGACGCGATCGGCCGCCCGCACATCGCCAAGGCCGCGGGCGCCGGGCCCGACCTCGGGCCGTTCTTCGAGGAGTACCTCGTCCCGGGCGCGAAGGCGTTCGTGTCGCGGAAGTGGCCGACCGCCGAGCAGGCCGTCGACCTGATCCACGAGGCGGGCGGGGTCGCGGTCGTCGCGCACCCCTACTGGGACGTCCAGGATCCCGAGCAGGTCCGCGACCTGGTCGAGAGCCTGGTCCGCGACGTCGGCCTCGACGGGATCGAGACCTTCTACCCGCCGCACACGGCCGCGCAGACCAAGCACTGCCTCGAGCTCTGCGAGGAGTTCGACCTCGTGCCGACCGCGTCGTCGGACTTCCACGGGCCGACCCACAAGACGTTCAGCCGCTGGGGCGCCTACGACACCTACGGCCTCGGCGAGCCCCAGGTCCCCGAGAAGCCCTGAACGGACGCGCCGGACGGCGCCGACGCCCACTCAACCGATCAGTTGTTCGCTCCGCGCTAGCTGAACAGCATGAAGAGCAACGACAGGAGCAAGATCGCGACCATCACGCCCAGCGCAAGGTTCGCGTCCCTCTCACCCACGTTCATAACGGTCTCCTTCGGTCGGACGTCGACGGAGGACACCCTAACCGTGAATCGGCGGAACTCAAGCGGCGCCGCGCCCGGCGGCGGCGATCGGAGCCTTCGCGCGGATCTCGTCCAGTAGCCGGGCGGCGAACTCGCCGTGGTCCTCGCCGATCGCGTAGCCGCCGGCGGCCGGGCGGCTGAAGCGGATCGCGGCGCGCGGGCGGGTCGGAAAGCGGGCGAAATCGGTGGTGCCGGTGATCGCGACGAGGACGAGCTCCGTCTCGGGGACCGCCTCGGCCAGCCGGCCGATCCCGCCGCGGGCGCGCAGCTCGCGGCCGAGCGAGCGGGTGCCCTCGGGAAAGATCCCGATGCATGCCCCGGCGCGCAGCGACTCGACCGCGCGGTCGAGCGCGTGCGCGTCGCCGCCCCCGCGGTCGATCGGGATCTGGCCCATTCCGTCGAGGATCGGGCTGAGCCCCTTGACCTTCCACAGCGACGACTTCGCGAGGGCGCGGACCTGGCGGTGGCCGCGGGCGGCGACGCCGACCGCGACCGGGTCCATGTTCGAGTCGTGGTTGCCGGCCAGCAGCACGGGCCCGGAGCGCGGCAGCGCCTCGAGCCCCTCGACCTGCAGCCGCCCCCACCACCTCGCCCATGGCGCGCAGAGCGCCATCGCGAAGCGGTAGGTGCGGGTGAAGGGTTCCGGTGGGGTCGCGATGACCGCGGCGCTAGGCGGCGACCGGGGCCGGGATCAGACCGCGGTCCTCGAGGTACGAGAGGATCTGGCGCGCGGACTCCTCCGCCGACTGCTGCTCGGTCTCGATCACGAGCTCCGGGTTCTCCGGCGGCTCGTACGGATCGGAGACGCCGGTGAACTCCTTGATCTCACCGGAGCGGGCCTTGGCGTACAGGCCCTTGACGTCGCGCTCCTCGCAGGTCTCGACCGAGGCCTTGACGTAGGCCTCGACGAAGCGCTCGCCCATCATCGAGCGGGCCTCGTCGCGGATGTCGCGGTAGGGCGAGATCGCGGCGGTGATCACCGGCACGCCGTTGCGCGAGAGCAGGTTCGCGACGAACGCGATCCGGCGGATGTTGGTGTCGCGGTCCTCCTTCGAGAACCCGAGGCCCTTGGACAGGTTCTCGCGGACCACGTCGCCGTCGAGCACCTCGAGCTTCGAGCCGCGCTTGCGCAGCTCCTTGACCAGGTGCGTGGTGATCGTCGACTTGCCCGAGCCCGAGAGCCCGGTGAACCAGAGGCAGAAGCCCGTCTCGTCAGCCATTTGCGTCTTCCTCCTTGTAAGCGTCGATCAGGATCTGGGCGACCTCGTCCCGCGAGAACTCGTGCGGCGGCTTCTCGCCGGCCTCGAGCATCTCGCGCACCTTCGTCCCCGAGAGGAACAGGTGCGACTCCTGCGGGTGCGGGCAGGTCTTCGCCGAGCCCATTCCCTCGCACTCGTTGCACCAGAAGGTGTGCTCGAAGAACAGCGGGGTGATCCCGAGCTCGTTGATGTCGATGTCGTCGAAGATCCGCTGCGCGTCGTAGGTGCCGTAGTAGTCACCGACGCCCGCGTGGTCACGGCCGACGATGAAGTGCGTGCAGCCGTAGTTGCGGCGGATGATCGCGTGCAGCACGGCCTCACGGGGGCCGGCGTAGTGCATCTTGCCCGGGTTGACGCCGAGCATGACGTGATCGGGGTGGTAGTAGTTGTCCATCAGGACCTCGTAGCAGCGCATCCGCACGTCAGCCGGGATGTCGCCCTTCTTGGTCTCGCCGATCAGCGGATGGATGTAGAGCCCGTCGCAGATCTCGAGCGCGGCCTTGGTCAGGTACTCGTGCGCCCGGTGGATCGGGTTGCGGGTCTGGAAGGCGACGATCCGCTTCCAGCCGCGGTCGGCGAACGACTGCTTCGCCTCGGCCGCCGTCTGGTAGCGCTTCTGGAACGCCTCGTCGTGGTCGGGCAGCGCGTCGGCCTCGATCGGCCCGGCGAGGCAGCGGTTGCCCTCGGCGCGGATCGCGGCGACCCCCGGATGGTCGTTGTCGGTCGTGCGGTAGACCGTCTCGGCCTCGTGCTCGACGTCCTTCTCGTAGATCTCCTCGACCGTCAGCCGGCCGAGCGCCTTGCCGTTCGGGGCGCTGAGCTCGACCACGTCGCCGACCGAGCACTCGAGGTCGGTCGCGAGGGTGATCGGGATCGGCCAGATCTCGCCCGAGGTCAGCCTCATGTCGTCGCAGACGGACTTCCAGTCGGCGGAGCCGAGGAAGCCGGTCAGCGGCGCGAAGCCACCGTTTGCGAGCAGCTCGAAGTCGGAGGCCTGGCGTGCGGTCAGCTGCAGCGCCAGGGCGGTCTCGGCGCTACCCATGGATTCCGCACTCAGTCCGGTCGGTGCCGGCCCAGCGGCCGGCGCGTGCATCGGGGCCCTCGAGTGCGACCGTTGTGCACGGCATGCATCCGATCGAGGGATATCCCTGGTCGTGAAGGGGGTTATAGGGCACGTGGTGATCCTTTATGTAGTTCCAGACTTGCTTGTCATCCCAGTCGGCGAGGGGGTTGAGCTTCCAGAGCCCGAACCGCTCATCCCATCCGAACTTGGGTGCGTCGGCTCGGGTCTCCGAGTCGACTCTGCGAATTCCCGATACCCAGCAACTCACCTCGTCAAGGGCCGTGCGCATCAAATCGACCTTGCGGTCAGCGCAGCAGGCATCTGGGTCGAGGCGCAAGAGATTAGCGGCGCGCTCGCCGGGCTGCGCCGACGGTGGCAGATCGGCGAACCGCTCGAACTCGATCCCGTAGCGCTCGGCGAGCGCGTCGCGGGTCTCGTAGGTCTGCGGGAACAGCAGCCCGGTGTCGACGTAGAAGAAGCGCGCGCCGGGGTCGATCCGGCGCGCGATGTCGACCATCACCGAGCTCGTCTTCTGAAACGAGACGGCGAACCGCAGGTCCGGGTGAAAGCGCTCCAGCGCCCACGCGATCGTGGCCTCGGCGCTCAGCGTCTCGACCTCGGCGGAGACCTGGGCCGGGTCGACGACATGGCCGCCGATCATCGGCAGCCGCGTGACCTGGCCGGCGTCGTCGGCCGCGGTCTCGGGCATCGGGGTCGGGATCACGGAACCGCTCATATGGCGCACTCGCCCTCGCCGCGCTCGACCGCGTATGGCTCGGACCGGTTCCAGTCGATGAACTGGCTCATCGTCTCGAGACTGAACTCGGCCGGCAGGGTCAGTTCCTTGACCTCCTGCTCGAACCGGGCGGTGCCGACGCGCTCGACGAAGTCGTTGAAGGCCTCGTCGCCGTCGCGCTCGCTCTCGTAGAGCCGCAGCCAGCGCTCGACCGCGTCGGGAACGCGCTTCGCAGGCAGCCGCGCCTTGAGGCGGTGGCCGTAGACGACCTCGCCGCCCTCGTAGTTGCCGCCGAGGTGCGGGATGTAGGCGGGCATCGTGCGGCCGCCGACCTTGAGCGAGGCGCCGTAGAAGCCGATGTTGGCGATGTGGTGCTGGCTGCACCCGTTCGGGCAGCCGGACATCTTGATGTGGACCCGCTTGGTCAGCGGGTCGGTGATCTTCATCGACTCGACCCGCTCCTGGACCGCCGCGTTGAGCCCCATCGAGGCGGTGATCCCGAGCTTGCAGCTGTCGGTGCCGGGGCACGAGACGACGTCGGTGATCTGGTCCGCTCCCGCGTCGGCCAGCCCGAGTTCCCCGAGCCGTGAGTAGACGTCGTAGAGCGCCTCGTCGCGCACCCAGCGCAGCACGAAGTTCTGATGGACGGTCGTGCGAGCCGAGCCGCCGGTGAACTCCCGCATGATCTGGCCGAGGCCGCGGAACTGCTCCGGGCTCAGGTCGCCGCGGGTGATCTTCACCTCGACCGTGTTGAAGCCCTGCTGGCGCTGCGGTCGCACGTTGGCATCGCGGAAGGCATCGAAGGCGCTGCCGTCGCCGTTCGGGCTCGCGGCCGCCGGCGCCGGCGCCGGCGCGTTGCCCTCCTCGTCGACGACGTAGGTGAGATGGCCGATCGAGAAGTCGCGCTCGGCGACCCAGTCGCCCTCGAGCTCCTCCTCGACCAGCTCGCGGAAGGCGTCGATGCCGACCTTGTCGATCAGCACCTTGATGCGTGCGCGGGCGCGGTTGACGCGCAGCCACTCCTGGCGGTCGAAGATCCGGAAGACGGCCTCGGAGACCTTCAGGTAGTCGCCGTTCTCGAGCTCGACGAAGTCGTAGAGCGTCGGCGCGACGCGCGGCATGATCGAGGTGCCGCCGCCGACCCGGATCTCGACGCCGCGGACGCCGTCGCGCTCGCGGGGGATGAAGCCGATGTCGTGGATGCCCGTGATCGCGACGTCCTCGTCGGTGGCCGTGAACGCCGTCTTCACCTTGCGCGGCATCAGCTGCGTGGTCGGGTGGCGGACGAAGTAGCGCACGTAGGCGGCGGCGTAGGGGGTGATGTCGAAGAGCTCACCGTCGCTGACCCCAGCGTACGGGTCGCCGGTGACGTTGCGGACCGTGTTGCCGCAGCCCTCGCGCGAGGACAGGCCGACGTCCGAGATCTCGCGGATCAGCTCGGCCATCTGCGGCAGCGGGATGTGGTGGATCTGGATGTTCTGGCGGGTCGTGACATGGCCCTTGTTGAGTGGCGCGTACTGCTCGACCACGCTGGCGAGCGCGTCCATCTGCTCCGGCGTGACGCCGCCCATCGGCAGCTTGATCCGGCACATCTGGACGTCGGGCTGGCGCTGGCCGTAGACGCCCTGCTTGAGCCGGAAGCCGATGAACTGGTCCTCGGGGGTGTGGCCGTCGAGGAACTTCTCGGCCTCGGAATCGAAGTCGTCGAACTCGTGCTCGAGGATCGGGATCAGGTGCCCTGGGACGTTCTCATAGACCTCGGGATTGGTGAGCGAGCCGAGCTTGCCCTTGCCCTCCTGGGGCTTCGAGTGGTGGACGTCGAGCTTGTGTTCGGCGGCGATCCGCTCCTCGGCGGACGCCGCCGGCGCGGCGGTGGGCTCCATGGCGGCGATAATACACAAATCCCGATTGGGATTCGGGTATTTACGCCCGGGCGGGCCCGCCCGGCCCGAGCTCAGTCGACGTCGGTGTCCTCGATCAGGAACGCGACCCGGACGTGCGCGCGGTACTCGTCAAGGTTCTCGCCGCGGATCCCGGTCGAGACGATGTCGATCGCGCGGATGTTGCGAAGCGACGACTGCGCCTGGTTGAGCGCCTGCCTGGCGGCGTCGTCGGTGGACGTCTTCGAGCTGCCGACCAGCTCGATGATCTTGACTACGGCCACGTCTTCCCTCCTGTGTGGGGCCCGGCCCAGCGCGCGGCCGGTGCGGATGTTCTATCGCGGCGCGTGGCCCCACGCGGAGCCGCTCACCTGACGCGCCGCGATGCCCTCCTCGAGCGCGGCGCGTTGCCAGGGGCTCTGGTGCGGCCCGGACGCCGGGGCGGGAGCAGTCTCGGCAAGGAACTGCTCGAGCGCGGCGATGATCGCCGCCGCCCCGGAACCACTGCCCCCCGGCTGCTCCGCTTCGCGTCCGCTGCCGGCGGGGTTGCCGGAGGGATAGATCAGCTCGATCCGTGGCCGCGGTGGCTTGCGGTTGCCGTTCGTGCCCGCCATCGGCGCGAAGCCTAACCTGCGGCGGGTGAGCGACGTGCGCATCTTCGATTCCGCCGCCGTCTTCGCCGCGGTCTCGCCCACCGCCGCGATCGAGCGCACCCGGAGCGCGTTCGAGCGCCACGCCGCCGGCGACTGGGTGATGCCGGCCAAGGTCTACGTCGACGCGCCGGGGCACGGCGACTTCCGCGCGATGCCGGCCCGCGGCGAGGGCCTGGCGACGCTCAAGTGGGTGACGTCCTTCCCCGAAAACCCGGAGCGCGGCCTGCCGGTCGTGGCGGGAGCCCTGCTCGTCTCCAGCACTGAGACCGGCGAGCTCCTCGCGATGATCGACTGCGCCGCGATCACCTCGCTGCGCACGGGCGCGGCCGCCGCGGTCTCCGCGCAGGCCCTCGCGGCGGCCGGGGCGCGCACCGTCGGGCTGATCGGCTGCGGCGTCAACGGCGCCTGGGCGGCACGGTGCCTGGCCGCCGCCGGCTACGGGCCCGGGGTCCTGTTCGACCCTCGCGCCGAGGCCGCGGAGGCGCTCGCCGCCGAGCTCGGCTGGAGCGCGGGCGCGCGCGCCGAGGCCGCCGTGCAGGACGTCGTCGTCACCGTCACCCCCGCCGCGACGCCGGTGATCACGGCGGCCGACCTGCGCCCCGGCCAGCACCTCGCGGCGCTCGGCGCTGACGCGGCGGGCAAGGCCGAGGTCGAGCTCGCGGCGCTCGAGCGCTGCACGCTGTTCTGCGACGAGTGGGTCCAGGCGTCGAAGGGAGGCGAGCTGTCCGGGGCGGTCGCCGCCGGCGCCGTCGAGCGCGACCGGGTGACCGAGATCGGCGAGGTCCTGCTCGGGCGTCATCCGGGTCGCCGCTCGCCGGACGAGATCACCCTGTTCGACTCGACCGGGCTCGCGACCCAGGACCTCGGGATCGCGCTCGCGGTGCTCGGCGGCGAGGGCCGCGACCGGGTGCCCTCGGTCTCGCTGTAGAGCCTCAGGCGGGCTTGGCCAGCCGGCGGGTGAGCGACTCGGCGAGGTCGGCCGCGCAGGCGACGGTGTTCCAGCTCAAGTTCTCGGGAGTGTCAGCCATCGAGTGGTAGTTCTCGAGCGCCTTGTGGCGGTTGAGCGAGGTCAGGCAGAGGGTCGGGATGCCCATCCGGCTCGGGATCAGCGAGTCCGTGCTCGTCGTCGCCCGCATCCCGCGGCGGATCGGGATCCGCTCCTCGGCCGCCACCTGGACGCAGAGGTCGCGCAGGCCGCGGTCGAAGTAGTCCTCGACCACGAACGCGCCCTCGCCCTCGAGCAGCGCCAGCTCGGGCGAGCCGACCGTGTCGAAGTTGATGACGAAGGTGCGGTCGCGGTCCAGCGGGCGCAGGTGGCGCTCGGCGAACGCGTAGATGCCGCCCTGCAGCACCTCCTCCGCGCCGCAGGAGACGAGCAGCACCCGGGCGCCTGCGAGCGGGCGATCGCGCAGCGCCTCGGCGATCGCGACCAGTGCCGCGACCCCGCTCAGGTTGTCGTTGGCGCCGGGGACGACCGGGTGGCGGGCGATGTCGGCGAGCAGCGCGGTCGCGACCGCCGAGACGACCGCCCCCGCCGCGGCGACCTTGCGCCGGCCGGTCGCGGCGCCGAACGCCGACAGCGCCGGCCCGGCTGCCGCGCCCCACCAGACCGGAATCGCGGTGTCGATCCGCTCGATCACGCCCGGGAACCAGTCGACGAGCTTGCGCTGCAGCGTCTGGTCGAAGACGACGCCGCCCCGCGCGGAGTCGTGGTGGGCCATCAGCACGACGGTTCGCTCGGCGGCCGGGTCGCCCAGCTCCGCGACCACGTTCCAGGTGGTCTTGCGCGGTGCGAGGGCGCGGCGCGCCGGGCGCAGGCCGTTGGAGACGTCGTCGGCGAACAGCCCGGCCGCCGCCGCCCCGGCCGCCGCCGCCGCGCGGCGGGCGCGTCCGCCGGCGCCGGCGATCCCGGCGGCCACGCCGGTCGCGGTGAGCGCGCCGAGCAGCGGCGCGAACCCGTCCAGGTACTGCTCCTCGTCGACGACCGCCGGCGCGCCGGCGCGCTCGAGCCGCTGCGCCAGCCACTCGGCGGCGGCGCGCTCGCCCTCGGTGCCGGCGAGCCGGTCGAGCGGCGCCAGCGTCTCGATCACCTCGCGCAGGGTCTCCATCGAGGCGCGGGCCTCGACATCGGCGATCAGCTCGGAGTTGGTCGGCATCGAGCGCCGCAGCCTATCCGCGGCGCCGAGCGCTACTGGGGCTGGGGGGTCGCGCCGCCCTGCACGTCGAGCAGGTCGACGACGAAGATGAGGGTCTCGTTCGGCTTGATCGCGGGCGGCGAGCCCTGCGCGCCGTAGCCGAGGTCGGGGGGGACGATCAGCTCGCGCCGGCCGCCGACCTTCATCCCGGCGATGCCCTGGTCCCAGCCCTGGATCACCTGGCCGGAGCCGAGCTGGAAGGTGAACGGCTGGCCGTTGTCCCAGGAGGCGTCGAACTGCTTGCCGTCGCTGTAGCTGACCCCGACGTACTGCATCGTCAGCGTGTCCCCCGGGGCCGCCTCGGGGCCGTCGCCCTCGACGATGTCCTCGACCTCGAGCGTCTTCGGAGGCGGGCCGTCGGGGACCTCGACCGTGGGCTTGGTGGAGGTATCGACGTCGCTGCTCGACGAGTCGTCGCTGCCGCCCGTCGCGAGCACGATCACCACCGCGACGACGGCGCCGACCGCGAGGACGCCGAGGAAGATCAGCTGGTCGCGCTTCAAGACGCGCTCACAGCGGGATGTTCCCGTGCTTTCGCTTCGGCTGCTCGACCCGCTTGGTCTGCAGCGTCCGCAGCGCCCGGATCAGCTTCGGCCGCGTGTGGCGCGGCTCGATCACGTCGTCGATGTAGCCGCGCTCCGCGGCCGAGTAGGGGTTGGCGAAGTGGGCCTTGTAGTCGTCGATCAGCTTCTGGCGACGCTCGTCGGGCGTCGGCGACTTGGCGATGTCGCGGCGATAGATGATGTTGACGGCGCCCTCGGGCCCCATGACCGCGACCTCGGCCTGCGGCCAGGCGAAGTTGAAGTCGGCGAGCATGTGCTTGGAGTTCATGACGTCATAGGCGCCGCCGTAGGCCTTGCGGGTGACCACGGTCAGCTTCGGCACCGTCGCCTCGGTGAAGGCGTAGAGCAGCTTCGCCCCGTGGCGGATGATCCCGTTCCACTCCTGGGAGGTCCCGGGCAGGAAGCCGGGGACGTCCGTGAAGGTGATCAGCGGGATGTTGAAGGCGTCGCAGAAGCGCACGAACCGGGCGGCCTTCTCGGACGCCTCGATGTCCAGGACCCCGGCGAGGTGCTTGGGCTGGTTGCCGACGATCCCGACCGGATAGCCGTCGAGGCGGCTGAATCCGATGATGATGTTCTGGGCGAAGTGCTCCTGGACCTCGAAGAAGTCGCCGTCGTCGACGACCAGCGAGACCACGTCGCGCATGTCGTACGGCTTCTGCGGGTCGGGCGGGACCACCGAGTCGAGCGCCTCGTCCTCGCGCTCGGGGTCGTCGAAGGGCTCGACCCGCGGGGGCATCTCGAGGTTGTTCGACGGGAGGAAGCCGATCAGGTAACGGATGTCCTCGAGGCACTGCTCCTCGTCGTCGGCGGCGAAGTGGGCGACGCCGGACTTCGAGTTGTGGGTCATCGCGCCGCCCAGTTCCTCGAACTCGACCTCCTCGCCGGTGACCGTCTTGATCACCTCGGGGCCGGTGATGAACATGTGCGAGGTCTCCTTGACCATGAAGATGAAGTCGGTCATCGCCGGCGAGTAGACGGCGCCGCCCGCGCACGGGCCCATGATCGCCGAGATCTGCGGGATCACCCCGGAGCACCGGACGTTGCGGACGAAGACGTCGCCGTAGGCGCCGAGCGAGACGACGCCCTCCTGGATCCGGGCGCCGCCGGAGTCGTTGAGGCCGATCACGGGCGCCCCGACCTTCGCCGCGAGGTCCATGACCTTGCACATCTTCTCGGCCATCACCTCGCCGAGCGACCCTCCGAAGACCGTGAAGTCCTGGCTGAAGACGAACATCGGGCGACCGTCGATGGTCCCGTAGCCGGTGACCACGGCGTCGCCCCAGGGCCGCTTCGAGTCCATGTCGAACTCGTGGGTGCGGTGCCGGACGAAGGTGTCGAGCTCCTCGAACGAGCCCGGATCGAGCAGCTTCTCGATCCGCTCGCGGGCGGTCAGCTTGCCCTTCGCGTGCTGCTTCTCGACCGCTTCCTCCGAGGCGGAGTGGATCGCCTGCTCCCGCAGCTCACGCAGGTAGGAGAGCTTCTCCTCCTGGGTTTCGGGGTTGCGCTCGCGCATCGGGGCCGCGCAGTCTAGGCGCTCACGCGTCGGTGGCGCGCGCGAGGATCGCGGTCAGCGCCACGACCACGCGCGGGTCCAGATCCACCCCGGCGCGCGCTGCGAGCGCCTCGGCGGTCGCCTCGACCGGCTCCGCGCTGCCGGCCTCGGCCGCGGTCAGAGCCGTCTGGCAGGCGCAGGCGGCGCGGATCAGCCGGGCCTCGACCGGAATCGCATCGCCGCTCAGCTGCTCGGGCCCGCTGCCGTCGTAGCGCTCGCGCGCCCGCAGCAGCCAGCCGCAGACGTGCTCGGGAATCCCGGCGCCGCGCACGAGCCTGTAGCCCGCTTCGTAGTGCTGGTCCCACGCGGCCTGGTCGGCGGGCCCGCGCTCGGCGGCGGGCTTCGCGGCGACGACGGGGTCGACGTAGACGAGCCCGACCTCGTGCAGGACGGCGACCTCGCGCGCGACCTCCGACTGGGCGCGGTCGAAGCCGAGCCCCACGGCGCCGGCGAAGGCGTAGGAGGCGGTCGCCTCGGCGTGCTCGCGCGCGCCGGGCACGTGGTCGTCCAGGGCGTCGATCAGCGGCCCGCCGCGCAGGCGCAGCAGGTTCGCGAGGTCGAGCTCGGGGCGGGCCGTGGCCGGGCGCTCAGGCGGCGCCGAACGGGCGTCGCCCGGGGGATCCGAGCTCATCGAGCAGCCCTTCCAGCGCGGCGATTGCCTCGCCGGGATCGGCGAGCGAGTGCTGGGCGGTGATCCGCACCGAGGTGCCGAAGCCGCTCTCGGCGAGCTCGATCGAGATGCTCCCGTCGGCGCCGGGGTGCGCGGCGCGCCAGGCGAGGATGCGCTGCGGGTTGCGAGCGGTGACCTCGACCGCGACCGGACCGCCGCCGACGAGGCCGCTCATCCACGACTGCATCCGGGCCGGGTCGTCGGCGAGCTCCCAGAGCTCGGGCGCCGACTTGACCAGCGTGCGCTTGGCCTTCGATTCCATGAGCGCGAGGTTCTGCCGCCATCCCCGCTCTCCTTCCGCCCGATTTCAACGTGCAACCACGATCTCGTCCCTCACCCGAGCGGCGAACGGCGAGCGGCGGGTGACGTGCACTAAAAAAACGCCCCACCCTTGTACTCACCGAACACGTCCCGCATCGCATTGCAGACCTCCCCGATCGACGCATTCGCCGCCAGCGCCTCGCGGATCGGGACCATCAGGTTGCCCTCGCCGCGCGCGACGCCGCGCAGCGACTCGAGCTTCGCGTCGACCGCCGCCTGATCGCGATTCGCCTTGAACTTCGCCAGGCGCTCCTTCTGGCGCGCCTCGGCCTCCGGATCGACCTTCAGGATGTCGACGTCGTCGACCGTGTCGGTGACGTACTTGTTGACGCCGACGACGATGTCCTGGCCGGTCTTGTAGCGCTCGTGGTAGGAGAGCGCCGACTCCTCGATCTCGCGCTGGATGAAGTCGAGCGCCTCGACCGAGCCGCCGAGCTCGCCGACCTCCTCGATCAGCTCCCAGGCGCGGGCCTCGATCTCGTCGGTCAGCGACTCGACGAAGTACGAGCCCGCGAACGGGTCGACCGTGTCGGCGGCCCCGGACTCGTGGGCGATCACCTGCTGGGTGCGCAACGCGATCCGCGCCGAGCGCTCCGTGGGCAGCGCCAGCGC
Organism: uncultured Solirubrobacterales bacterium; assembly: GCA_963781265.1. Taxonomy (GTDB): domain Bacteria; phylum Actinomycetota; class Thermoleophilia; order Solirubrobacterales; family 70-9; genus WHSW01. The sequence continues at coordinate 28,880 of CAWAFH010000014.1, read as the reverse complement.
CTCGTCGAAGCCGTTCGTGTGCAGCGACTGGGTACCGCCGCAGACCGCCGCGAACCCCTGCAGGGCGACCCGGATGATGTTGACCTCGGGCTGCTGGGCCTGCAGCGTCACCCCGCCGGTCTGGGTGTGGAAGCGGATCATCTGGGAGCGCTCCGACTCGGACCCGAACCGGTCGCGGACGATCCTCGCCCACATCCGGCGCACGGCGCGGAACTTCGCGATCTCCTGGAAGACGTTGTTGTGGCCGTTGAAGAAGAAGGCCAGCCGGGGGGCGAACTCGTCGATCTCGAGCCCGCGGTCGAGCGCCGCCTCCGTGTACGCGATCGCGTTGGAGAGGGTGAACGCCACCTCCTGGACGGCCGAGCAGCCCTTCTCGCGGATGTGGTACCCGGAGATCGAGATCGTGTTCCACTTCGGGACGTTGTCGCGGCAGTACTCGAAGATGTCGGTGGTCAGCCGCATCGTCGGCTCGGGCGGGTAGATGTAGTTGCCGCGCGCGACGTACTCCTTGAGCACGTCGTTCTGGACCGTGCCGCGCAGCTGCTCCGACGGGACGCCCTGCTCCTCGCCGACCAGTTCGTAGAGCAGCAGCAGGATCGCCGCCGGCGCGTTGATCGTCATCGAGGTCGAGACCTGGTCGAGGGGGATCTCGTCGAAGCAGATCCGCATGTCCTCGATCGTGTCGATCGGGACACCGGTGCGCCCGACCTCGCCGTCACACAGCGGGTCGTCGGAGTCGCGGCCGAGCTGCGTCGGCAGATCGAAGGCCATCGAGAGGCCGGTCGAGCCGTGCTCGAGCAGGTAGCGGTAGCGCCCGTTCGTGTCCTCGGGGCTGGAGAAGCCCGCGTATTGGCGCATCGTCCAGAGCCGGTCGCGGTACATGCGCTCGTGGATCCCGCGCGTGAACGGATAGCTGCCGGGCTCGCCGAGCCGCTCCTCGAGGTCGGGCGCGACGTCGGTCTCGTCGTAGAGCGGCTCGATCTCGATCCCCGAGTCGGTGATCACCCGCGGGTCGTCGGGCCCGACCACCGGCGCCACGTAGCGATGCAGGTCGTCCTCGGCGGCCCGCGCCTGCTCGGGGTCGACGGACTTCTCGTCAGCGGCTGTCGGCTCGGCCATGGGGCGGAGTCTACGGTCGCGGCCGCGCTCGATCGCCGCTCCTAAGCTCCTACCCGTGCGCGTAGCGATTGCCAGCTTCGCGGCGGTGCCGCCGCAGTTCACCGATGACCTGTTGCTCGCCGAGACCCTGGCCGAGCGCGGGGTCGAGGTGGCGCGAATCCCCTGGGACGATCCCGCCGCGCGCTGGGACTCCTACGACGCCGTCGTGATCCGCTCGACCTGGGACTACGCCTCGCGTCGCGAGGAGTTCGTGCGCTGGGCCGAGTCGGTCGGGCGGGCGCTCCACAACAGCGCCGAGCTGGTCCGCTGGAACTCCGACAAGCGCTACGTCGGCGATCTCGGTGCCGCCGGGCTCCCGGTGGTCGAGACCAGGTTCGTCGGCCCGGGCGATCCGGTCGGAGCGCTCGACGGCGAGATCGTCGTCAAGCCGACCGTCTCCGCGGGCGGGCGGGACTCGGGCCGCTTCGCTCCCGCCGCGCACGGGCTCGCGCGGGAGCTGATCGGCCGGATCCACGCCAGCGATCGCACCGCGATGGTGCAGCCGTTTCACGCGAGCGTCGACAGCGCCGGCGAGACCGCGGTGCTGTGCATCGACGGCGAGCCGGCGCATGTGCTGCGGAAGGGCGCCGTGCTGCGCCCCGACGAGGTCGCGCCGACCCGCGATGACGCGATCGGCGCCGCCGAGGTCATGTACGACCCCGATCTGGTCGTGCCGGGGGAGGCGACCGAGGACGAGCTCGAGCTCGCCCGCGAGATCGTCGCCGAGGTCGAGCGCCGCTTCGACTACCTGCCCCTTTACGCGCGCGTCGACATGATCCGCGACGACGACGGCGCGCCGTTGCTGCTCGAGCTGGAGGCGATCGAGCCGAACTTCTACCTCAGCCAGGTGCCTTCGACGGCGCCGGTCGTCGCCGACGCGATCGTCGCCCGCGCCGGCGGCTGAGACGCCCGGCGGCTACTCGCGCCGGTGGGCCGCGATCGCGGCCTCGACCGCGTCCTCCATCTGCGCCGCGGGTGCGGGGTACGTGTAGGCGTCGACCGCGCCTGCGGCGGGGGCGGTGAGCTGGCCTGCGGCGACCCGGGCGAGGGCCACGACGATGGCCTCGGGGTCGTCGGCGGGTGCGACCTCGGCGCCGAGATCGCCGGCGACCCGGCCCGCCTCGGTGCCCGCGGCGAGCGCCAGGATCGGGGTGCCGCTGGCCAGGTACTCGAACAGCTTGATGTTGAGCAGTTGGGAGCGCTGGGGCTGGGCCACCAGGAGGAGCGCGTCGGCCTCGCGCTGCAGGGCCAGCGCCCGCTCGCGCTCGAGGCTGCCGGCGTGGACGATCCGCGCCGGCGCGACGTCGGCGGCGAACAGCTCCGCCTCGGCCTCGGTCAGCGGCCCGGCGATCACGAGCTCGAGCTTTGCCGCCGCGTCCGGGTCGGAGGCGGCGAGCCGCCGGAGCGCCTCGACGAGCGGCCGCGGGTCGCGTCCGTAGCTGCCGAAGCGCCCCGTGTAGACGATCGAGGTGCGCTCGGGATCGAGCAGGCCGGTCGGCTCGCCGCCGGCCGCCGCCGCCTCGGGGTCCCAGCCGTTCGGGACGAGCACCGGGGCGGCGATTCCCCGCTCGCGCAGGTCGGCCGCGGCGGGCTCGGAGACGCAGACGACCGCGTCGGCGCTGCCGAGCCAGCGGCGCTCGAGCCGGCGGTCGAGCGCGCGCTGCGCGGCGGTCGGGAACTCGGGCCGCAGCGACTCGAACGTCCAGGCATCGCGGATGTCGGCGACCCAGGGCACGCCGCGGCGGTGCAGCGCCATCCCGACCGCATGCGCGGACTCCGGGGGCGAGGTCGTGATCACGCAGTCGAAGCGGCGCTCGCGCTGCAGGCGCAGCGCCCGCGAGCGCGCGAACGGCAGCCAGGCGGCGACCAGAGCTTCGGGGACGAGGACCTTGCTGAGCGGGTGCGGTCGGCCCGCGTAGGTCGGCGAGTCGAACATCGCTCCGACCGTCTCCTTGCCCGTCAGGCGGGCCCGCCAGCTTTGGGCGTCGGCGGTGCGCTCCACGTCGGCGACGGCGTCGTCATCGAGGGCGCCGTAGGCGGACGTGGTCAGGACCGTCACGTCATGGCCCCGGCGGCGCAGCCACTTCGCCATCGCGGCGCCGCGCAGGACGCCGGTATCGCGGCAGGGCGGATAGAAGTACGCGACCAGCAGCAGCCGTCGTCGCGGCGCGCCGCTCACGAGCGGGCCTTCGCGGCGCGGGTCTCGATCGCCTCCGCGTAGGCGCGGTCCATGCGCTCGAGCAGGCTCGGCCAGCTCCATTCGGCGAGCGCCTTCGCCCGCCCGCGCTCGCCCATCTCGCGGCGGCGCTCGGGGTCGCCGGCCAGCTCGCCGAGCGCCGCGGCGACCCCCGCGACGTCGCCGCGGCCGACCAGCAGCCCGGTCTCGCCGTCGTCGACCACGGCGCGGACGCCGGGGTAGTCGGTCGCGATCGCGGCGAGCCCGCAGGCCATCGCTTCGATCAGGACGATCCCGAACGATTCCGGCGGCTCGGTGGTCAGCAGAAAGAGATCGGAGGCCCGCAGGAGCGCGGGCAGCTCGGCGTGGGGCACGGCGCCGAGGAAGTGGACTCGGTCGGCGACCCCGGCGGTGCGCGCGCGGGCGCGAAACCCGTCGAGCAGCTCGCCGCCGCCGGCGACGACGAGATGCACGTCGGGGTCGCCGAGCGCCGCGAGCCCGTCGATCGCGACGTCGAGGCGCTTGAAGTGGTGGGCCAGGTCGAGGGTGGCGACGAAGGCGGCGACCGTCGCCGTTGGCGGGATCCCGAGCCGGTCGCGGGTTCCGGTCGCGTCCTCCCCGGGGCTGAACAGCTCCGAGTCGACCCCGTTCGGCATCTCGACGAGCTTGGCCGGGTCGCGCTGCCCGGCCCGGCGCAGGTACGAGACCGAGTCGGCGTGGTCGGGCGAGAGCACGCAGACGCGGTCGGCGGCGGCGATCAGGGCCGGCGCGACGGTGTGCTCGTAAGCCTCGAACAGCGCCCCGCGCGGCCCCCTGCCCACGAGCCGGTTCTTGTAGTGGACGAGCAGCGCCTGGGAGCGCGCCCGTCGACGCAGGCGGGCGAGCAAGGTGAGCTCGGAGCCGAAGATGAACGGATAGTGGAGGTGGACGACGTCGAAGCCGTCGATCCGCGCGATGCTCGGGATCAGCGGCGCGTTGCCGATCGCGAACACCGGGTCGATCCGGTGTACGACCACGTTCCCCGGGTCGGGCGCGACGCCGTCGGCGGGGGCGGTGAAGACCTCGACGTGGTCGCCGCGCCCGGCCTGCTCGCGGGCGAACCGAAACGCCGTGTTGCCGGCCCCGCCCGGGTAGGGGGGAAAGGTCGCGGTCAGATGGGCGATCTTCATCGGGCGCTCCGCGGCGCCGCCGGCGTCAGTCGCCGGTGCCGACGAGGCGCTCGACGCCGGTCTGCTCGATCGTCATCCGCAGCCCGTCGCGAAGCTCGACCTGGGGCTGCCAGCCGAGCAGGTCCTTGGCTCGCTGGATCTCGGGCTGGCGGACCTGCGGGTCGTCGGTCGGCAGCGCCTCGTAGACGATCTCGGAGCGCGAGTCGGTCACGTCGATGACCACCTCGGCGAGCTCGAGCAGCGTGAACTCGTCCGGGTTGCCGATGTTGACCGGCTCATGGACGCTGGACTGGGCCATCGCGACGTAGCCGCGGATCTGGTCTTCGACGTAGCAGAAGCTGCGGGTCTGGCTGCCGTCGCCGAACACGGTGAGCGGCTTGTCCTGAAGCGCCTGGCGCAGGAAGGTCGGGATCGCGCGGCCGTCGTGGGGGCGCATCCGCGAGCCGTAGGTGTTGAAGGTGCGGACGATCCCGGTGTCGACGCCCTGCTGGCGGTGGTAGGCCATCGTCAGCGCCTCGGCGTAGCGCTTGGCCTCGTCGTAGACGCCGCGCGGGCCGATCGGGTTGACGTGGCCCCAGTAGGACTCCGGCTGCGGATGGACCTGCGGGTCGCCGTAGACCTCGGAGGTCGAGGCCAGCACGAAGCGCGCCCGGTGCTTCTTCGCCAGGCCGAGCATGTGATGCGTTCCATAGGAGCCGACCTTGAGTGTGTGCAGCGGCAGCCGCAGGTAGTCGATCGGGCTCGCCGGCGAGGCGAGGTGGTAGACGAAGTCGACCTTCTCATCGAAAAAGAACGGCTCCGTCAGGTCGTGCTGGATGAAGGTGAAGCTGTCCTCGCGGATGTGGGCGATGTTCTGGAGCGAGCCCGTGTCGAGGTTGTCGACGCAGATCACGCGATCGCCGCCGGCGAGCAGGTGGTCGCACATGTGGGAGCCGAGAAAGCCCGCTCCTCCACTGATCAAGCAGGTGCTCATCGCCGCGCGAGCATAGCGGCGCGGGGGCACCGTGGCACGGACCGGGCTTGGTCTTGGTGTGGGCGATGCAGCCGCCGAACACGACCGCGCCGGCGCCGCGGTCGCCCTGCTCGAAAGTCACGGAGCGCTGCTGCGCGGGATCGCGCGCCGGTATTCGGCCTGCCCGGAGGACGCCGACGACGCGGTCCAGCGCGCCTCGCTGATCCTGCTCACGAAGGGTCCCGCGGTCGACCCCGGGCGGCTGATCGGCTGGATGGTCGTGGTCACCAAGCACGAGGCCCTTGCCGTTCGCCGCGGGCGCGAGCGGGTGCTCGACAGCCTGGCCTTCGAGCCGTCGGCCGACCCGCTCGACGGGTTCGCCAGCGAGCGGCCCGGCCCGGCGGAGCGGTTGGAGCGGGTCGAGGCGCTCGCCGAGGCCCGGGCCGCCCTCGCCAGGCTGAAGGCGAACGAGCGGCTCGCGATCGTGTTGCAGGCGGAGGGTTACTCCTACGCCGAGATCTGCCGGATCTGCGGCTGGAGCTACACGAAGGTCAACCGGTCTCTCGCCGAGGGGCGGGCACGGCTGCGTTCGTCATCGAGATCGTCCTGAATGAACTGGACGAGATGCCGTCATCCGGCGGGCGCCGCTACCGATGCGGCGATGACGCTCTCTTCGTCTCAAGCGTTAGCGAGCGCTTGGCTCACCGCCAGCCGGGCCGGGCGCCGCTCAGTTGAGCTCGTACGCCTCGCGCGAGAGGGTGAAGCTGCCGCCGCTGTCGCTGATGCAGGTGACCCCGGATTCCGCCGAAGCACACGTGATCGAGCCGATCCGCGAGCTCGAGCCGTAATCGAGCACCGGTGCGTCGGGGTTGAGGACCGTGTCGCCCGCGCAGACGACCTCGGCCGGCCCCTCGGCGCTCAGGGTCAGGCCCTGGCCGAAGTCGAGCTGCTTCGGACAGCCCGCGGGGCGCGGCGCCGTCCACTGCTTCTCGGCGATGTCGCAGCGGACCGACTTGGCCGACATCAGGCACGCGATGTTGCCCGTCGGCGTCTGGAAGCTCTTCAAGCTCACGACCTGGCCCGAGTCGTCGTCGGAGTCCTCGCCGTCGTCGTCGGTGGTCGAGGCCGTCGTCGTCTCATTCGAGGTGGTCGATGACTCGTCGTCGGAGCTCGCGGTCTGGGTGATCGTCGTCTGGTTGATCACCGTGGTCGTGTCCTCGTCGCCGCAGGCGGCGAGCCCGAGGCCGGCGACGGCGAGGATCAGGATCGTTGGCTTCACGCCGCGATCCTATGGATCAGGGGAACGCGCGCGGCTGCAGGGCGGCGATCGTCGGTGGCTCGGGCGGATCGTCGAGCCCCCTGACGTCCGAGGCGAACTCGGCCCAATGTGGCTCGGCGAGGTGATTGCGAAGCGCCTTCTGCGCGCCCGGGTAGTACTGCAGGTTGTAGTTGTTGTCGGGGTCGACGCCGCGGTAATAGAGCATCGCCTTGACCCGGTCGTGCGCCTCGGCCCAGCGCAGCAGGCGGCCGGTGAAGGCGCCGCTCACGTCGTTGTCCCACGGTCCGTACTCCCCGATCACGAACGGCCACTTGTCGTAGCGCTCGAAGAAGGCGACGCCGTTGTCGAAGGCGCTCGCGAACTTCGAGTAGATGTCGATCCCGACCCAGTCGACGTACTTGCCGCCGGGCCAGTAGTCGTCCGGCTGGTTGCCGCGGATGTTCGGCGAGCCGAAGCTCTGCGGCACCCACATCATCGCGACCCGCGGCTCGGGCATGTGCTCCGGGATCGGCAGCGGGATCCCGTCCGAGCCGCCCTCGTAGACCGGGTCGTCCTGCGACTTCGCGCGGATGATCCGCGGCAGCCCCATGCCCATCAGCTTGCGATTGATCCGGTCGCGCGAGCCGCCTCGCATGATCAGCGTGAAGCGACGCCAGGCGAGTCGGTACCAGCGGGTCGAGTGGCCGTGGCGGCGGGCCGAGCCGTCGGCGTTGTACGCCGAGTAGGCGTTCCAGTGCCCGTTCATCTCTGCCATCAGCCGGATATAGACGGTCTGGCCGGTCTCGGCGATGTTGCCCGCCATCCGCGTCATGTAGCGGTCGTCCTTGCCGCGGGCGATCTGGCGCGGGGTGATCATCTCCTCGCCCTCCCCGGTCGCGGTCGAGAGGCTGAGAACGCCGCGGGTGTTGGTCTTGCCCCAGCGATAAAGCGCCCCCGTGGTCAGCGGCACCCGCCAGTGGAAGAAGTCCTGAAGCAGCGCGGGGTGGGCGCCCACTTGGTCGCTGAAGGTCTCGAAGTCGGCGATCGTGCCGGTATCCGAGACGCCGTGGAAGGCGCGGCCGTCGGGCGGCGTGTACGGGTTTGCCGCCGCGGCCCCCGGCGCGATCAGCGCGGCGGCGACCGCGACCAGGCCCGCCAGGCTCACCCTCGCTCGCATACCCGTTCAACAAGCTAGAGGCGGCGCCGATGCGGTCCGCCACCCGTCCGGCGATCGCAACGAACCGCCCGTGCGGGCGTCTAGCCGAGCAGCTTCGCCTTCTGCGCCGCGAACTCGTCGTCGGTGAGGATGCCCTGCGCGTGCAGGTCCGCGAGCTGCTTGAGCTGCTCGACCACGTCCTGGCCCTGGGCGCCCGGCGGCGCCGGGGCGGCGGGGGCGTTCATGCCGACGAACGTCTCGGAGACCTCGCCGAAGAGCTGTCGCATCGTCGCGCGGCCGTTGTCGTCGACGATCGTCGCGTAGGCCCAGGTCTTGATCGGGTCGGCGGTGTCGTACCAGACCGGATAGCGATCACCCTGGCGCGGGATCTCGACCCGCGACACCGTCGTCGTCTTCTCCGCGTCGAAGGGTGGTGAGCCGTCGAGGGGCTCGACCCGGAAGGTCATCTTCACCCGCGGGTTGTCGTTCACGGTCATCCCGGTGTCCTGCACCGAGATCACGGTTCCGGCCCCCTTCGCGCCGGTCTCGAACAGCTCCGCAGCCTGCTTCTTCTTGCTCTTGAAAAGCGCCATGGGCGCCACCCTAGCCTCAGCGCAGGATCTTGCAACCGCGAGCCGTTGCGCGCTCCGGCTTTCGACGGCACGGTGCGGGTTGCGCGACGAGGCGGGGAGCGGAGAGGATGGACCGATGACCGAGGCGCGCGGCTATCGGATGCTCTCCCTCGGCGAGGAGTCAGGCGTATCGGTCGAGGGCGGGGCGCTCGACTGGGTGCCGGTTCGCCGGCGGCTCGGCGTCGGGGCCTTCGGCGTCAACGCCTACCGCGCGGCGAGCGCCGGAGACCAGGTGATCGAGGACCACGTGGAGAGCCCGGGTCAGGAGGAGCTCTACGTCGTGGTCGCGGGCCGGATGACGCTGACCGTCGGCGAGGAGCAGGTTGACTGCGGCCGGGGCGCTGCCGTCTTCTTGCCCGATCCGGCGCTCCGGCGCTCCGGCACCGCGACCGAGGACGGAACGGTCGTGCTCGCCGTCGGCGGCTGGCGCGATCGCCCCTACCACCCGCTGCCCTGGGAGCCGATCTATCTCGCCGCCGAGCCGATGGCGCGCGAAGACTGGACGGCTGCTGCGGAGATCCTCGAACGGGAGGCACACGAGCACCGCGAGCACCCCTTCGTCCGCTATCGGCTCGCCTGCTGCCTGGCACAGGCCGGCGACTTGGACGCCGCCCGCCAAGAGCTCTCGGCGGCGTTCGAGGCAAACGCCGCCCTGCGTGAACGTGCGGCGAGCGACGAGTTGCTCGCCCCGCTTCGCGACCGCGACGACTGGCCGCCCGAGTTCAGCGCCTGAGGCGGAGGGGGTGGGATTCGAACCCACGGACCGAGAGGACCCGGTCAACAGCTTTCAAGGCTGCCGCATTCAACCGCTCTGCCACCCCTCCGGGGACCGGTTGAGTTTGACGAATTACGCTTGCGGCGATGGCGGCGCGGTGGAGCAACTGGGCGGGCGACCAGCGTTGCGAGCCGGCCGAGATCGTCGCTCCGGCGACCCGAGAGCAGCTCGCCGAGGTGGTCGGCGACGCGGCGGCCCGGGGGTTGCGGGTCCGCGCATCCGGCTCCGGCCACTCGTTCACACCGATCGCGCTCACCGACGGGGTGATGATCCGCGGCGATCGGCTCGACCGGTTGCTGTCGGTCGACCGCGCCGCCGGCTCGGTGAAGGTCGAGGCCGGGATCGTCCTGCGCGACCTCAACGGGCGCCTCGACGAGCTCGGGCTCGCGTTCGAGAACCTCGGCGACATCGATCGCCAGACGCTCGCCGGGGCGATCTCGACCGGGACCCACGGCACCGGGGCGCGGCTGCGAAGCATCTCGGCCCAGATCGAGGCGATCGAGCTCGTGCTGGCCGACGGCAGCTCCATCGAGATCGGCCCCGGGGATCCCTCAGCCCTCGCCGCGGCGCGGATCGGCCTCGGGGCGCTCGGCATCGTCTACGCGGCGACGATCCGGGTGGTGCCGGCATTCACGCTCGCGCGCGTGGACAGCCCGCGGCCGCTCGACGAGACGCTCGCCCGCCTCGACGAGCTCAACGCCGACGCCGACCACTTCGAGTTCTACGTGTTCCCGCACACCACGACGGCGCTCTGTCGCGAGACCCGCCGCGCGGATGGGCCGCCGCAGCCGCGCTCGCGAGCCGCCGTCTACGCCCGGGAGGTTGCGCTGGAGAACTGGGTCGGGCAGCTGTTCGCGCTCGGCGCCCGCCGGTTCCCGAAGCAGATCCCGCGCCTCTCGCGGGCCGCGGCCGCGGGCACCGGCCGCGCGACCAAGGTGGACCGCAGCTTTCGCGTCTTCGCCTCCGAGCGCCGGATCAAGTTCACGGAGATGGAGTACGGGATCCCGCGCGAGCACGCCGCCGAGGCGGTGCGCCGCGTGCTCCACCTGGCGGCCCGGCCCGAGCATCGGGTCGCGTTCCCGATCGAGGTCCGCTTCGCCGCCGGCGACGACCTCGCCCTCTCCGCGGCGCACGCGCGCGACGTCTGTTACGTCGCCGTGCACCAGGACCGCAAGCTCGACTGGGAGCCGTACTTTCGCGGGGTCGAGGCGATCATGGACTCATACGGAGGCCGCCCGCACTGGGGCAAGCGCCACTTCCAGACGGCGGAGACGCTCGCGCCGCGCTACCCGCGGTGGGACAGCTTTCAGCAGGTACGAGCGCGACTCGACCCGGACGGCGTGTTCAGCAACGCGTACACCGATCGGGTTCTCGGCCAACCAGCAACTAGCAACTAGCAACTAGCAACTCAATCACAAGAACGTCTTCCCCTCGCCGCGATAAGTCGGCACCTGGTCGACGATCCGCTCGCCCTCGACCAGGTAGAGGGCGTCGAAGCGCTCGCACAGCTCGCCCGCCTTCGCGTGACGCAGGTAGACGCGGTCGCCGACCCGCAGCTTGTAGGCGGCGGCGCCCGACACCGGCGTCTGCACCTCGCCGGCGCCCTCCTCGCGATCGAAGCGCAGGCCGCCGGGCAGATACGGCTCTGGGAGCTTGTCGCGGCCCGGGCTGCCGGACGCGACGTAGCCGCCGCCGAGCAGGGTGGCGACCCCGCCGACCGGGCGGCGCACGACCGGGAGCGCGAACATCGCGGCCGGCTCGAGCGCCAGCGAGCGATAGCTGTCGAACAGCGCCGGGGCGTAGAAGCCCGAGCCGGCGGTCAGCTCGGTGACGATCCCGGCCGCCGCGGTCCGCGCCAGGCTCCCCGTGCCGCCGCCGTTGATGAACCCGAGCTCGTGGCCGTGCTCGGCGAGCGACTCGCGCACCGCGGCGACGATCCGCGGCAGCCGGGAGCGGATCTCGGCCTCCGAGCGCGACTGCATCAGGCGGATCTCGGCGCTGCGCACCGGCCTGCCGGCGATCCGGTCGCCGACCCCGGCGATCTGGCCCTCGTAGGCCATCAGCCCGGCCAGCTCGGTGCCGGGCCGCTCGGCGATCTCGGCGGTCATCCGCGCGGCGCGAGCCGGGTCGTGGATCGGCGAGCGCTTCGGGCCGACCCTGGCGACGCGGCCGCCGAGCGGCCACCAGCGAGACGTCGATGTCGAGGCAGACCCGAACCTTGGCCGGCCCGCCGCCCATCGCGCCCTCGATCAGGTCGAGGTGGGGGCGATCGTCGACCATCAGCACCGGGGCGCGGTCGGGGTCGGTCGCCGTCATCCGCGCGACCTGCGCGATCGCGGCGCGGTCGACGGTCGGATACGCGACGACGATGTCGGTGAAGCCCTGGTCGGCGAGGTGCAGCGCCTCGGGAGCCGTGAACGCCAGCACCCCGCGAAAGCCGTCATCGAGCCCGAGGATCCGGCGCAGCAGGGCGGTGGAGCGCACCGACTTCGACGCCACCCGGATCGGCAGCCCGCCCGCCTGGGCCAGCATCGCGGCGGCGTTGCGGCGCATCGCGTCGAGGTCGACGAACGCGAACGGCGGCGCGACGCCGGCGAAGATCGAGTCGTAGCGGGCCTTGAGCGCCTCGCGGTCGGGGTCGGATGCAGGGTTCACGGCGCGGCCGAGCGTATCTAGACTGACCGCAGTTCTGACCGCAGTTCCCCCAGGAGAGGTGGCCGAGTGGCTGAAGGCACTCGCCTGCTAAGCGAGTAGGGGGCGCAAGCTCTCTCGCGGGTTCGAATCCCGCCCTCTCCGCTTCGACCTCGAGTTCGCGCCGCCGGCCCGGCGCGACCTCATAGGCTGGCAACTGATGACCGAGCCGCCAGCCCACGGCCCGCCGTTCGCCGGCTATCAGTCGGAGATCTTCCTGCTCGGGATGGGTGGCACGAAGCCGGAGCACCCGGTCTCGCTCGTCGAGCTCGAGCGGCTGGTGGAGGAGCGGATCGACGACCCGCGCGCCACCGCCTACATCTTCGGCGGGGCCGGCGCCGAGCAGACGATGCGCTCCAACCTCGAGGCGTTTCGGCGCTGGCGGATCGTGCCGCGGATGCTGCGCGACGTCTCCGAGCGCGACCTCTCGGTCACGGTGCTGAACACCCGGATGCCGGCGCCGCTCGTGCTCGCGCCGATCGGGGCCCAGGCGATCGTCAACCCTGAGGGTGAGCTGGCGACCGCACGCGCCGCCGCGGCCGTAGGGCTGCCGATGGTCCTGAGCACCGTCGCCTCGCACCCGCTCGAGGAGGTCGCCGCCGCGGCCGACTGGACCGAAGTGGTTCCAGCTCTATCTGCCGCGCAGCCGCGAATTTGCCTCGAGCCTCGTCGGGCGCGCCGAGCAGGCCGGCTACGAGGCGATCGTGCTCACCGTCGACACCTTCCTGCAGGGCTGGAAACCGCGCGACCTGCAGGCTGCGTGGATGCCGCAGCTGGCCGGCATCGGGCTCGCCAACTACACCTCCGATCCGGTCTTCGGCGCGCTGCTCGACAAGCCCCCCGACGAGGACCCGCAGGCGGCGATCGGCCAGTTCGTGGTCCAGTTCACCAACCCGGAGCTCAACTGGGACGACCTCGAGTTCCTGCGCGCGGAGACCGAGCTGCCGATCCTGATCAAGGGAATCCTCCATCCCGAGGACGCGATCGCGGCGCGCGAGCGCGAGGTCGACGGGGTGATCGTCTCCAACCACGGCGGCCGTCAGATCGACGGGGAGATCGCCGCCCTCGACGCGCTGCCCGCGATCGCCGACGCGGTCGGCGACGAGCTCGCCGTGCTGCTCGACAGCGGCGTGCGCTCCGGGGCCGATGCGGTCAAGGCGCTGGCGCTTGGCGCCGACGCCGTCCTGCTCGGGCGCCCCTACCTGTGGGGACTGGCCCTCGGTGGCGAGGCCGGCGCGCTCGCGGTCCTGCGCTCGGTGCTCGCCGAGCTCGACCTGACGATCGGGTTGAGCGGCCACCGGGCTCCCGGCGAGCTCGGGCCAGAGCTGCTCGTCCGCGAGGGCGAAGGCCCGAGCTAGCCCGTTCGCTCTCGGCGCTACCTTGGGTGGGTGCGTCCTCGGGGGATCGCCTTCGGCCTTGCGGCGCTGCTCGCGGCAGCGGCGGCGGCCGGCGGCTGCGGCTCGGGCGAGGCCGGGGCGGGTGCCGCGGCGACGACGGTGACGATCCCGGTCGAGGCCGCAGCGCCCGCGGACTCGACGGCGCAGGAGGTCGAGCCGGCGACCGACCCCGACTCGGTCGAGGCCGCGCCCGCGGCAGAGCCGCCGGCCCCGCGGAGGAGCCGGGCGCTCGACCCGCCGGCGAACACGTTCGCGGCCATCTGGGTGCGAGCCGGCCACGAGGTCGAGATGCGCACCGAGCCCGGCGGCGGCGAGGTGGTGGCCCGAGTCGGCCGGCGGACCGGGTTCGGCTCGCCGAGCGTCTTCAGCGTCGTCGAGCATCGCGGCGCGTGGGCCGGGGTGACCACCGAGCGCTTGGCGAACGGGAGCCTCGGCTGGATCCGCCTCGACCCGAAGCGCGTCGACGCCGGCTGGACCAGCGATCAGATCGTCGTCGACCTCTCGGAGCGTCGCGCTGAGCTGATCCGCGACGGCGAGCCAAAGCTGAGCTTCCCGGTCACCGTGGGCGCGCCGGCCTCGCCGACCCCGACCGGCCGCTTCGCCGTCACCGACACGTTCACCGGCCTGCGCTCGGCCGCCTACGGTTGCTGCGCGCTGGCGCTCTCCGCGACCCAGCCGAGCCTGCCGTCCGGCTGGCTCGGCGGCGACCGGATCGCGATCCACGGGACGTCGGGCCCGCTCGGCGAGGCGCTCTCGCACGGGTGCGTGCGCGCGGCCGAGGCCGACGTCCGTCGCCTGATCCGCGAGGTGCCGCTCGGCGTTCCGGTCGTGGTCCGGGCCTGAGTCACCGAGCGGCCCGGCGCCTGCGGGCCGGCTAGGAGGCCGACTGCTCGTCGAGCGCCGCTCGCAGGTCGGCCGCGAACTCGTCGATGTCGTCGAGCAGGTCGCGGTCGCCGGCGAGGCCGAAGAAGACGCGCCCGTCGTAGCTCAACACCCCGATCGAGAGCGCGTGGTTTTGCGGCGACAGCGGCACGAACGGGTAGATCGCCTCGAGTCGGTTGCCGAGCAGGTAGAAGGGCGTCTGCGGCCCGGGGACGTTGGAGACGACCAGGTTGAAGGCGAGCGGGCGCGAGATCGCCCCGGCGAGAACGCGGTTGATCGTCGGCGGGGTCCAGCCGGTCGCCTCGACGATCAGCGACGCGGCGGTGGCCTGCTCGGAGGACTTCAGCTCGGTCGTCTCGGCATGGATCCGGGCCAGCCTCGCCGCAGGATCGGGCTCGCCGATCGGCAGCCGGACGAGCAGGGTGGCGATCCGGTTGCCGAGGTCGAGGTCCTCGCCCGGACGGCGGATGCTCATCGGGACGAGGCCGACCAGATGCTCCGGGGTCTCCGGCGCGCGCCGCTCGAACAGGCGACGCAGGCCACCGGCGGCGATCGAGAGGATGACGTCGTTGACGGTCGCGCCCGAGGTGCCGCGCATCGCCTTGACCGCCGCGAGCTCGGCGTCGACGAAGGCGACCCTGCGGTCGCGGCCGATCTCCTGGTTGAGGAAGGTGCGCGGCGCGGTCGGCCCGCTGGCAGCCAGCTTCGCGAAGCCCTCGGCCGTGCGCATCACCCGGCCCGCGGTGGAGCGCGGCATGGTCAGCGCGCCACGGGCCGCCTTGCGGGCCGCACGCAGCGGCGCGCGGATGCGGTCGGAGGCGTCGCGGACGAAGAGCAGCTCGGGGCTCGGCTCATCGGGCTCCCAGCGCTGCTCGCCGATCTCCATCTCGGTGCCCTCGGGGCTCGCGTCGAGGATGATCGTGCCGACGTCGACCGCGGCGACCCCGTCGACGAGCGCGTGGTGGGTCTTCGAGATGTAGGCGTGGCGCTTGCCCTCGAGCCCCTCGACCAGGTAGAGCTGCCACAGCGGCCGGGTCAGGTCGAGCGGCTCGGACATCACCCGCCCGACCAGCTCGCGCAGCTCCGGCGCGCCACCCGGCTTCGGCAGCGCGACCCGGCGCACGTGGCGCTCGATGTCGAAGCGCGGGTCGTCGGCCCAGACCGGATTGTTGAGCGCGATCGCGCCCACCGAGGTGATCTTCTGGCGAAAGCGGGGGATCAGCCCGAGCCGCGACTCGACGTGACCGACGAGGCGCTCGAAGCCGGGGGGCTTGCCTTTGACGACGATCGTCGCCCCGACGTGGACGTGGATCGACCCTCGCTCGGCGAGCAGCGAGGACATGTCCGAGGCCGAGAGGCGGTCGTTCACTCGCCCGCGGCGGCCGGCCGGGCCATGAACTCCTCGAGGCCCTGCCTGGCCTGAGCGCGGATCCTGCTGTGGATCATCGGCGTCCAGCCGAGCAGGAGGCCGACGGGCCCGATCGCCTGGCGCGCCCATGCATAGAGGTCAAAGCGGTCGCGGTGCTCGCTGATCAGGCCGTCCTTGAACACGAAGCCGGCGTCGATGCGGTTGAGCACGTGGCGGCCGGTCGAGAACGTGTAGCTCGCATCCCAGTGCGCCGAGCCGTGCTCGCCGTCGGCGTGGACCTTCGAGTGCTCGACCTCGAGGTCGGTCGCCCGCTCGCACAGCATCCGCCACATCGAGCCGACCTCGTCACCGCGCAGGTCCTGGAAGACCGGGTCGTGAAAGTGGGCGTCGGCGGTGTAGCAGGCGGCCATCGCGTCGCCGTCCGTGCGCGCGAACGCCTCGTAGAACCGATTGATCAGGGCCTCGTTGGCGGCCGCATCACCGGGCACCGGGCGATCGTATCCGCGTTCGCCGGCCGGTGCCGAGATCAGGGCAGGTAGGCCATCGGATCGGTGACCGTGCCGTTGATCCGGATCTCGAAGTGCAGGTGGGGCCCGAAGCAATAGCCGGTGCAGTCGGAGATCCCGATCACGTCGCCCTGCTGGACCTCCTGGCCCTGGGTGACGCCGAAGCTCGCCTGGTGTGCGTAACACGAGGAGATCCCGCCGCCGTGGTCGATGCACGTGTAGTTGCCGTAGCCGCCGCTGGTCGCCTCCGGCTGGGTGAACAGGACGACCCCGTTGGCGGCGGCGTGGATCGGGGTGCCGCTCGGGACCGCGATGTCGATCCCCGGGTGATTCTCGTAGCCGCCGTTGATCGTCCGCGGCCCGAAGGGCGAGACGACCGGCCCGTTGACCGGCCAGATGTAGCCCTCCGAGCTCTCGCCGCGAAACGGCCCGGCCGGGGCGGCGGGGACGCCCGAGGCCTGCTGGGCGGCGGCGATCTGCGCCTGGATCTTGTCCTGGATGTCGGCGACGCTGCCCTCGAGGTGGTCCTCGGTCTGCTGCGCCGAGTCGAGCGCCGCGCGCTGGTCGGCCCGCGCCGCGTCCAGCTGCGACTGGCGGCTCTGGAGCTCGTTCTGGGTGCGCTCGAGCTCGGCCTTGCGGTCGGCGATCTCGTCGCGCTCGGCGGTCACCTGCTCGACCGTGACGATCGTGTCGTTGCGCAGGGAGCGGACCCGGCCGACGACCTCGGAGTCGTTCTGCTCGATCCGCTTCAGGTACTCGTAGCGCTCGACCAGATCGGAGAAGCCGTCGGAGTTGAGCATCACGGTCAGCAGGTCGGGCTCGCCGGCGCGGTAGATCCCGACGAGGCGGGTGCGCAGGACGTTGAGCGAGCGGCGCAGGTTGTTGCGCAGCTGCTCGAGCCGGACCCGGTCGCGATGCAGCTCGGACTGCTTCTTGTCGAGCTCGCCCTGGACCACCGCGACCCGGTTGGAGAGCACGGAGATCTGGCCGATCAGGGTGTCGATCCGGTCGCCGAACTTCTGGATCTCCGAGGAGAGCACCTGCTCGTGCTGGCGCACGTCGTCGAGCTTGTTCTGCTTGTGCTCGAGGCGCGATTGCAGGTCCTGTCCCGCCGCGGTCGCAGCGAGCGTGCAGAGCAGAGCGAGCGAGCAGGCGAGCGCCAGCCCGCGCTTGTGGATCGGTGTCGGTCCCATGCGCAGGCCACAAAGCTTGCCGATCCGGGTCGCCCGGCAACCGGATTCGGCCGAATCTGCACGGCTAATTGCCGTCGTGCGAGCATGGGGCCGCATGGGTCAATCGAGGCGCAAGCGCGAGCTCGGCCGCGGCGAGCGCATCCTTCCGGGGGTCTGGCGGCTGCGCCTGCCGCTGCCCTGGCCGGGTGTCCCGCACGTGAACGCGTTCGCGGTCCGCTCCGGCGACGGGATCGTCCTGTTCGACACCGGGATGGCGACCGAGGACGGCCAGCGCCAGCTCGAGCTGGCGCTCGCGCAGGTCGGCTTCCGGCTCGAGGACGTGCGGCTGGTCGTCTGCACCCATTCGCACGCCGACCACTACGGGCTCGCGGCGCCGATCATCGAGCGGGCCGGCTGCGAGCTGTGGATCCACCCCGCCTGGGGACACGTGCGGGCGATGATCGACGACCCGGACGCGGCGCTCGACCGGCGGATCGAGGTGGCGCGCCAGAGCGGCGTGCCGCCGGCCGGGCTCGAGCACTATGAGAAGTCGCGCCGCGGGGTGGGGTCGGGCATCGTCCGCGCCGTGCCGCCGGACCGCGAGCTGGTCCCCGGGGTCGAGGTCGAGACCGACCTCGGTGTGTGGCAGGTGCACGAGACCCCGGGCCACGCGCCCTCTCACGTCGTCCTGCACCAGCCCGAGAGCGGGCTGTTGATCTCCGGCGATCACCTGCTCGGCCGGATCTCGCTGTTCTTCGACTTCGGACACACGCCCGACCCGGTCGGGGAGTTCCTCGGCGGCCTCGACGAGGTCGACCGCATCGAGCTGACGACGCTCTGCCTGGCCGGCCACGGGCGCCCGTTTCGCGACATCCCGGCCAAGGTCGCCGGCAACCGGGCCGAGGTCGAGGCGGCCCTGGATCGCGTCCGGGCCGGGCTCGCCGGCGGCGAGCGGACCGCGTACGAGCTGATCCCGGACGTGATCGGGCCCGAGAACCTCAACCCCGCGACCGCGGCCTGGGGCCTGCAGCTGGCGCTCTCCTATCTGACTCACCTGGCGGCGCTCGGCGAGGCTGTCGAGATCGAGGGAACCGACCCGCGCCGCTGGCGCCGGGCCTGAGGCGGGCCAAGGGGGCGGGATCTCACACCTTGGGTGGCTTTGACGGGCGCCGGCGCTGCGAGACGCTCCTCCCGACAACCGAGACCACCACCCGGAGAGACCATGAACCCGAGCCGCCACAACCTTCGACGCAGCGCCGCCGCGATCGCGACCGGGGTCGCGCTCCTGATCGGCGCCGGCTCCGCGCAGGCTGCCGAGAACGGCAAGATCGCCTTCGAGCGCTTCGGCGAGATCTTCGTCTCCAATCCCGACGGCAAGAACGCCACCAACCTGACGGCGACCAAGACCTCCGAGGACCAGGCGGTGTTCTCGCCCGACGGGACCAGGATCGCCTTCGTCCGCGACTCGGTCGACGCCTCGCTCGCCGACGACGACCTCTGGGTCATGAACGCCGACGGCACGGGCCAGGTCGAGATCGCCGACGCCGGCGATCGGATCGAGGACCTGCGCTGGTCCGGCGACGGGACCCGGCTGCTCTACTGGGGCGACCGCGACGCGACCGAGATCCTCGCCGAGCTCTACTCGGTGAAGCCCGACGGCAGCGGCGACACGCTGCTCTCGGCCGAGGGCCCGCCGATCGACGAGGGCCGCACGACGCTGACCGCGGCCGGCGACAAGGTCGCCTGGGTCGACGACACCACCTATGGGAATCCCGAGGTCGTCGTCTCGCGGATCGACGTCGCCGGGGCCACCCGAGTCACCAACGATCCCGGCAGCGACTTCGCCCCCGTGCTGAGCCCGGACGCCACCCGGATCGCCTGGTCGAGCGACCGCGATCACCCCGGCGAGAACGGCGGCAGCGAGATCTACATCGCCAACGCGGACGGCACGTCGCCGGCCAGGGTCACCAACTCGGGCGCGACGAAGGGCAACTACCCGTCGGCGTTCTCGCCCGACGCGACGCGGATCGGCTACGACCACGGCGGCTTCGCCGCGGTGATCGGCGTCGACGGCACGTCGCCCGTGACGCTGACCAACGAGAAGAGCTACAACCACTTCGAGCGCTTCTCGCCCGACGGGACCAGGGCCCTGTACCAGCACACCCGCCCGATCCGCGGCGAGGACCCGCACTACACGCTCGACACGGTCCGCCTCGACGGCAGCGGTCACAAGGTCGTGGTCGGCAAGTACCTCGACCCGGTGTTCCTGGATTGGGGCGTCGCGTCGGCTCCGATCACCCCGGGCCCGCTCGAGCTCACGATCAAGGCGCGCCCGCAGCAGCGGGCGATCGGCCTGCGGATCGGCTACACGTGCTCGAACGAGTGCGACCTGTCCGTCGTCACCAAGGGCAAGACCGGCGGCAAGCGCTTCAAGTCGAAGGTCAGGGCCCACGGCTACGGCAACGACGCCTGGCAGACCGGCGTGATCAGCAAGCGGGCGCGAGCCCAGATCGTCGAGCGACCCGGCGCGGCGAAGATCGTCGTCACCGCGACCGACCAGTTCGGCGACAAGGCCCGGGCGAGGGCGCGGGTGAAGCTCAACCCCTGACCCTGGCGTTCCGGCGCTGAAACGCGCGCGGCGGCGCTCTAGACTCCGCCGTCGCGCTCGGCGCCGCCGATCGCCCCGGGCCCGTAGCTCAGCCGGATAGAGCGTCGGTCTACGAAACCGAAGGTCACAGGTTCGAATCCTGTCGGGCCCGTTGCAGGAAAGCCCAGCTTAGGTTGGGTTTCTCGTTTCCGGGAGGCGAGCGGCCGATTCAGCGCGCCTACGTCGCGCCTACGCCACGGGCAGCCCACAGCCGGGGGAGCGGAGGGAGGGGCGTGATGCGATCGGGCCGCTAGGAATCGCTCGGGCCGCTCAGATCGCGCGTTGCGTCCAGCCCTACGGCGGCCCAAGCGCGCCACTCGTGCTTGGTCTCACGGACCTCAGCCCGTGATGGAGCGTCACCGTGGACAGCGTCCCTCCAGAACCCTTCGAACTCCTCCCCCTGCTCGATCATCGAGTCGAGCGCTGAAAGGAGACGAGCGTTGTCGGCTCCCTCCGCGAGCGGCCCTTGCTTCTCAACCTTGGTCCGGGCGGCGCGAAGCTGTTTGAGTAACTCGACGGTGCGGTGGCCCCGCCCACTCATACCGCGGTCCGCGAATCGCACATTCCGACCGCAGCCGCAGAAGCATTCCGCCACGCCGTGACCGTATCGAGGATTACTCGACCAACATGCTGGACCTTTGGCTCGACCGGCTCGGCGATGGGGCGGGGCGCTCGGCGGTGTCGGCGGGGCGTCGGGTGTCCGGCGTCCGGGCGCGTTCGCGATGATGCGTGGATGGCCGATCAAGCCATTGTCTTCGGTCCTGCGAAACCGAAGATCACAGGTTCGAATCCTGTCGGGCCCGCTTCGAAAGACCTGGTAATCCACCGTTTTCGGAGCCAGGTCTGAAGCGCCGCATCGGGGTTCGCCTACGGCAACATGTCGAGCGGGCCTCCTCGGTGCTCGTTGTTTGGTGATCACGACCAGCGTGTCACCAGAGGGGGCCCTTCTTCATGGCAGTCCAAAGCGGTACTTCTGAACTATCCCGACAGCCCGGCGGCTTCGAGGGCTTCGGCCCGATGTTCGTACTCATCTATGCGCAGAACCTTGCCGTTGCGCAGCGTGTAGACCTCATAGAAGCGGTCTTCGACTTCGACCCCGCTCGCTCGACCACGGCCGCGGAATCGAACCGTCACGAACACCCGGTCTCCGTGCCCGATCACCTCCTCGAGGGTTGTCTCGGCCCTCTCCCAGGCTTCGTTCCAGCGTTTGTAGTTCGCCAGCACGGCGTCGTTGCCGTACAAGGCACCGTCCTCCAAGCTGATCACCACTATGTGGGGGTCGTGGAACCCTGCGACGCGATCGTAGTCGCCACGCGAGTAGGCATCCCAGACCTCGCGCACGATCTCCACGTTCTCCTTCGACATCGCCCGCGCAGTATCTCGCGGAATGTTGCGCATTCCATGGCGGTCTCAAGCCACCGCCGCACCACCCGAGAGAGTCAGCGACTCGCTGACACACGAAGGAGGTGCGGTGATGCCGAAGGGCCATGCTTCCGTTCGGCGTGTGCGTCGGGCGCGCACTCCTCCTCGCTAGCGTGGGCTATCGCGCGATCGTCCGGGTCCCCGGCTCCCTTGAAGCGCGAGCTCTCCCTGAGGCTCGGCTTGCGATTTGGACCTTGGAGCGCCGGATGGCGGGCCGGGCCGGGCCGCCGGCCTAGCGCTTCCGCTTGCGCTTCAACTTCACCTTCGTCGTCTCCGTGTTGGGCAGGCCACCGGTCGGGGTGAAGGTGATCTTCGGCTTCACCTTCGCCTTGCCCTTCTTCTTCAGTTGCCTCTTCGCCTTGCCCTTGGCCACGACCTTGAGCTTGAACGTCCCGGCGGCGCTGACCGGCTTCGACGCCCCGGACCGCGCGTGCGCCGGACGCTGTGGCTTGAGGTTCTTGCCGCTGAGCGCGAGCTCGCCCGCACCCGGGACCGTGACCTGGATCGTCGCCGTGCCCTTCTTCTTGTTCAGCTTCTTCTTGCCGATCGTGAAGTTGTTCGGCGGGCAGCCGTCGGTCGTGTTCAGGTCGGGGGTCGTCGGGCAGGCGTCCTGAGCATCGGCGATCCCGTCATGGTCGGCGTCCGCGCAGCCGGGAACCTTGAAATTGCCGATCGCGGTTTTCCAGCTGTTGAGCGAGGTGGCGCTGTAGTACTGATTCGTGTACCAGAAGGTGCAGTCGTCGGCGGGGTCGACGGTCATCGAGCTGTAGTCGCCCCAGCGGTCGCCGGGGCTCGTCTGCGAGCCGCCGCCGGCCTTCATCACCTGCTCGGCACCGAGCGTTCCGGCGGGATCGCCGGGCGCACGGGTCGCGTAGCGGATACTCGGAAACGCCGTGCTGCTGGAGGCCGAGTAGCCGAGCGCAAGGTCGCCCTGGACGTCGAGGGCGGTGCTGCCCATGAATCGGTTCAGGCCACTGCCTGGGTCGTAGGTCCCCTCCTGGAACAGGCTCCACGCGGCGCCCGTATTGCGCAGCTCGAACCAGCGGGGAGCCGCGCCCGGCGATGCGCTGCCGCCGCCGACGGTGAAGTTGCCGACCAGCGCCTGGTGGTCGCCGAAGCGGCGGTAGGCGAGTCGCTGCATCGGCCACTCGCTCACCGCGTCGACCTTCTCCGCCGTTCCCGCCTGCGGGATGCAGCTGAGGATGAAGAAGCCGCAGACGGTGTACGTGAACGGCGCCACGTCGAAGCTGCCGGCCGACGTGAACGTGCTCGACGCCGGCGTGGCGAAGTTCGGGCTGAACGCGAACAGCTCGATCCGATCGGTCGGCACTCCGTGGTCGGGGAAGCTGCTGTCCTTGAACGTGTAGAAGAGGCCGGGGTCGCTGGACCCGGGAGTCCGCGGCCCGTCGACGTCGGCCGGAAGCAGCAGGTTGGTCTGGCCCGGGAAGCGAACGCCCGACGCGTTCGGGTCGCCGGCGAGCATCTTCGCCCGATCGAACGCGTAGGCCGTGTAGGTCGACTCGTTGTCGGACACGTAGTAGCCGTTCGGCCACACGCCGACCTTGAAGTAGTCGGGGAGCTCGGGCGTGCTGAAGGCGTAGGTGAAATAGGCCCCGGTCGGGTCCGGAGTCTGCGAGATCGCGAAGCAGAGGAAGAAGGGGCCGCCACCCCCGTTGAGGGCGAACTGCGCCAGCAGCCAGCGGTCCGCGATCGAGTCGTAGAGGACCTGCGGATCGCCGTCGTTGCTTGTGCTGCAGGAGCCGCTAGAGAACAGCGTCGAGAGGTCGAAGGCGGGCTTGAGCAGCGTGCCGGCCTTGTTGTAGATCGCGACCTTGGTTGCGTTGACCACCTGGATGTAGTGATTGGGTCCGACGTCACCCGTCGTGTCGGGCGGCGAGCAGGTACCGCAGGCGAACGGGTTCGAGCTGCCGTCGAAGACGGCGCTCGGCGCCGGCGTGCGGGCGGTCGTGGACCCGCGAGCGGCGAGCGGGTCCGACGGGCTCGACGCGCCCTCCCCCGTGCCGCGCGTTCCGGGCCTCGGTGACGAGCCGAGCGGGTTGAGGCGGGCAGCGCCGCCGCTCGAGTCAGACGACGCCGACGGACCGAGGTCCGCGACCGCCGGGCTGACGCCGAACTCCTGCAGCTCGACTCCCTGCGGGGCCGCGGCCGAGGCAGTGGAGGCCGTCAGGGAGACGGCGAGTGCGGCGAGAACGCCAACGACGCAAGTCACCCGGAACCTGGACAAGCTCGTCCCTCCAACTCCCCCTGACGTTCGACGGCCGGACACTCGCACAGGGCCGTTCAGCGTGTCAAGCCAGGCGGGCCGCCATCGCCTCGAGCGCATGAACTCGACCAACCACCGCACATCGAAATCAACGCTATCTCGCGAGACTTCGGAGGTCAACGGGTTGTGCGCGTCGAACTCGTCCGGGCCGCCAACTCCAAACCCGAGCGGCTGCGACGCCGCCGGCTCGTGCTCGCCGAGCGGCGTAGAGTCCAGGTGACTGGCACGGAGCGAGCAAGGGAGAAGTCGATGATCGGTGCCGCAATCGTGGGATTCCTGGCCGGTGTGATTGGCCGCGTGCTAATGCCGGGCGATCCGTTCCATGGGATGAGCGGCCCGAAGTCCTGGGGCGTCTCGGTGCTCATTGGCCTCGCCGGGGCCGCGCTCGGCTACCTGATCTTCACCGTCGGGCTCGGCATCGGCGACACCGACGTCTTCGACTTCGGAGGGATCATCGGCGCGATCATCGGCGTTGTGATAGTCCTCGCCATCGCGGCTGCGGTGATGAAGAACCGGGGCGGCCCCACGACGCACCCAGGGCCCACACCTACCTGATCGTGCGTGGCCGGAGCACCGCTGCCAGCGCCCGAGGCCCGGCGGCCGTTCCTGCATCGACCGGAGCAGCGCGCAGTGGTCCTCGCGCCCCCGCGGGACGCGCTAGTAGGAGCCCGGCGTCGCCGGGGAGCGGTGCTCGGCGTACATGCGCAGAGCGAATTCTCCGGCCGGATGATCACGGAAGCGCCGGATCCGGTCGGCGTGTACCGGCGGGAAGTCCTCCGGCTGGAAGTGCGGGACCGGGTATCCCTCGGTCGGGCAGACGGCCGGGGAGGCCATCGTCGCGAAGGCAATGTCGTGGATGCCGAAGCGGTCACCACCGAGGAACGGACGCCCGTCGCCGAGCTTTTCGGCGATCTCATCGAAGACGGCCATCGTCTCGATCGGGGCCTCGGCGAGCGCCTCCTTCGAGAGATCCATACTGCGGCGGACGAGTGGCTTGCTCGGCTTCAACAGCAGTGGTGTGATCCTCTGCTCCCACTCCGGCGTCCCGTCCGACCAGAAGCGCATAACGCCGTCGGGGTCGTCGACGAAGAACTCCCAGGCCATGCGCCGGGCAGGGAGACCGAGGTCATCCGCGAGATGGGCGACGAGCGCCTTCGCCTCGGCGCGGGCCTCGGGATCGCGGGGGTAGATGTGGGCGCCCTCGCGCGCCCTCGCATCTGCCCACTCGGAGATCCCGGCCGAGTCGGGAACCCGCTGCCCGTCCGCGAGCAGCAGCGGGGTCGTGCCGGCGCCGCCGCGTAGGCGCGAGGCGAGCACGTGGAGGACCGCGGTGTGCCGTCGCTCCTGGTAGTCGACGCCGCACGAGTCGAGGCTCCAGCGCCCGAGCTCGTTGAAGAGCGAGAGCGGCAGCGTGATCAGGACCGGGGCATCCCCCTTGGCGGCTGCGCCAGGGCTCATGCCGCGACCCTACTCCCGAGGCTCCGGTGAGGCGCTGACGGAGAGGTCGGCTCGGTCGCGTATCGATGCGGGTTTGACCGCTCATGCCACCGGAGTCGGCCGGTTCGCTCAGCCCGCAAGATGCGGCCGCGCAGCCGCGGCCGTCGCGTACAGGACTTCGCCGAGCATCGCGACCACATCCTCGGCTTCGAGGCCGTGCTCGCGGCCCTGGTTCAGGGCTTCGGTGGCGAACTCGATGAATCCGCAGATCGCGGCGTGGGCAAGCGGCCCGGGCGAGGCGGTCCCGAAATGGTTGAGCGAGATCGCCGCCGCGACCTGGTCGCGGTAACCGTCGGCGCGGGCGCGGATCTCCTCGTCGTCGACCCGGGAGCGCAGCTCGATCATCGCCCGCCAGGCGTCGGTCCGCCCCCAGGCGTGGGTGACGAAGCCGCCCAGGTTATGACGCAGCTTCTCCTCCAGCGCCACCGACGGGTCCGTCTCGAAGCTGTCGGTCAACTGGACGGCGGCCTCCTCGACCGCCGCCAACTCGAGATCGCGTCTGCCGCGCGGGAAGTAATGGTAGATGAGATTGCGGGTCACGCCGGCCCGCTCCGCTACGTCGTCGAGCGACAGGCTGCGACTCCCGGATTCGGCGATCTCAGAGAGGGCGCTAGCGATCAGCTGGCGGCGCCGCTTTTCGCGGCTCATCCGCCGCGGGGGGTCCACGGTCTGGGCCATGGCCGCAGTCTAAGCGCTATTTACGACTTCATCAACTTGACATCTCGTAAATAGACCGCATAGACTGGGCGCCCAGTCTCTCCCCGGATGGGAAGAGGGCGCCGGCATCAAGGAGGATCGATGCGTACAGGCAGAGGAAGGACCCGGATCGTGGCGGCGGGGCTGCTCTCGTTCGCCGTCGTCATCGTCGGCTGGACCGGTCTGGCGCAGGCCGGCACGACCTACCTCTCGCACAGCCTCGCGGTGAAGACGAACAACAAGTACGGCCACGACTGCTTCTGGGCGCCGCCGAAGGGGATGGACTACGCCAACCTCCCCGGCGCGCTGCCGATCCAGAACCCGAATCTCTACCCGGACGTCGGCTCGACCTACTTCGTGGCGCAGTACATCCTGCCGGAGGGAGCCAGCCTCACTTTCCACGCCAAGTACCCGCGTGAGCGGTACATGTCGTGGACCATGTTCCGCCCGGTCGGAGGCGGGCAGCTCGGTCCCGGCGATCATCTTCGCGATCAGCAGATCGCGCCCGACCCGGGGTCCACGAACCCCTTCGTGCACCCGCACAAGCGCGACGTCAAGAAGCGCTCGTACACGTTCCACGTGGTCAGCGGGCCGATCCCGGACGTGAGAGCGCCGAACACGATCTACACCCAGTCCACCGATCCGGCCACCCGGCTCGGCATGAGCATCCGCAACTACCTCCCCGACAAGGGGCTGGACGGCACCGGCGGCGCCGGGCTGCCGAAGTTGACCCTCAACCTGGCCGACGGCAGCACGCTGAACGGCGAGGCCGCATGTCAGATGCTCGACCCGATCGAGGACAAGAGCACCTCGACGTTCCCGCCGGATCTGTGGAAGAGCCTCGTCGCCGGCTCCTCGGACCCGGTCAACGCCCCGGCGGTCGACCCGCCGCATTGGGAGCGCTTCTGGAACGCGCTCTACAGCGTCGCAGGCTCCTTCATCACCGATCAGACCGAACGCGCGAACACCTATCCGCCGACCGACGTCGGCGGCTTTCAGTCCAACCCCGACACCCGCTACCTGCTCAGCCAGGTGAGCCTCGAGTTCGGGCCCGTGGTCACGGTGACCGGAAAGCTGCCCAAGTTCCCGGTCACGCTGCCGGGGGCGGAGCGGTGGCCGCGCGGCTATCAGGTTCGCTACTGGTCGCTGTGCACCGGCTCCTCGCCGGTCTCGGGGCTCGGCTACGACTGCGTCTACGACCAACAGGTCCCGCTCCAGAAGCATCGCCGGTACACGCTGGTGGTCAGCAGGCCGGCGGACCGCCCGGACAACGCGAAGCCGAAGTGTGGTTACAAGTGGCTGACCTTCGGCCAGGGCGAGAACTACGACGACCCGGCGGCCCGCGACTACATGGACGTCCTCTACATGCGCTTCATGGCCCCGAACCCGAACTGGGCCCAGGCGCCGCAGATGGTGCAGACGCCGAACACCGAGAAGTCGGTGATGGGGCCGTACTTCCCCCGCTCGGAGTACACGACGACCAAGGGGTTCGAGAAGCGCGGATGCAACGGCTGAGGCGCGCTCTGACGCTCGCCGCGGTGATCGCCGCGGGCGCGGCTACGGCCTCCGTCGCGGCCGCCGCCGGCACCGATCTCCGCCACGGCCGCGGCCTGCCTCCCGTGGATGTCACCGCCGGGGCGTTCTCCGACTGCTTCTGGAGCGTCGGCGCGATCAACGGCGGCTCGCTGAACATCGCCTACCCGGACGCCGGCGCGAATTACTGGGCCGCCCTGTACACCGTTCCCGAGGGCGCCACCCTGCGCCTGCATGGTCGCTATCCGCACGCGCGCTACGCCTCGATTCAGGCATACAGCGCGCTCGGCGGGATCGAGGACGCGATCGCCGACTTCCAGCTCGACCCGGACCGCGGCTCGCTCAACCCGTTTCGCCACGGAATCTCGCGAACCGCCCGCAAGCGGGCTTTCACGCTCACCTTGGCCAACGACACGCGCCCGGAGCCGGTCGATCCCGACCAGCGAACCGACGAGCCGGCGAGCAACGTCCTGCACACCGCACCGGCCGGGGACACCTCGGGGGTCCGGATCGTGCTCTGGCGCGTTTACGTTCCGGATCGCGGCACCGACCTGCGGGGCGGGGTCCGGCTGCCCCGGCCGGAGCTCGGTCTCGCCGACGGCCGCGTTCTGACCGGCCAGGCGGCCTGTGACGCGCTGACCTCTCAGGAGCCCCGGCTGCCGGACCCGTCCGCGCTGCTGATCGGCGAGGACCAGTACAACGCGCTCCGCTACCAGCCCGGCGTGCCGCCCTACTTTCCCGCCCAGCCCGACCCGGTCTGGCGCGTGCAGTACAACCGCGCGTACCTGCTGGCCCTGTACACGGGCGAGGTGATCGCCAACCCCCCGAAGAGCGGCCAGACCGGGTTCTTCCCCAACCTGCACAACCAGTACGCCCGGGCGGCGCTGAACCGCAAGCTCGGCAAGGTCGTCGCCCTGCGCGGCAAGTTGGCGACCACTCCCGCGACCTCCCATGGCGAGCGGCGACTGCGAAAGACCCAGCTTCGCTACCAGTCGTTCTGCATGAACGAGTCCGTGCTGACGACGCGGGTGATGGACTGCGTCTACGACGAGCAGGTCCCACTGCACGGGAAGCGGCGCTACCTCGTCGTCACCAGCCGGGCCGCGGATCGTCCCGCCAACGCGCGTCGCAAGTGCGGCGTCGCCTGGATCCGCTGGTCGCCGCGCGGCGACGGCGCCGAGGACCACGACTTCGGCTGGATGCAGGTGCGCAACATGCTCCCCTCGCCGTCGTTCCACCACGCGATGCAGGACACCCGGGCACCGGGCGACGAGCACGCGGTCCTCGGTCCGTACCTGCCGAAGGCGACCTACTACGACGACCGCCGCGCCTTCGAGAAGCTCGGCTGTCCCGCCCGCTGAGTGACGCGTTCGACCGATCCCTGAGGACCGCCGGAAACCGCTCATTCAACCGCAGGTATCCCCCAGCGGGCAGGTGCAGACGCCGAACCGGCAGTACTCGCCCGGTCTGCACACGTTCCCGCACGCGCCGCAGTTCTCGTCGTCGAG
>CAWAFH010000013.1:0-120718 GCA_963781265.1 uncultured Solirubrobacterales bacterium | reverse complement strand
GATCGCTCGGCCCCCAGCCGTGCGCTACCCGTGAATACGGGTGTCGTCGGGTGCCGCGCACGCCTCCCCAGGCGTGTGGAGTGCCGTGGAGTTCCGCTGAGTTACGTGCAGATTGGGCCTTCGAATGGGACCCTGGCGCAGTCGGCGGCCGGATCGAGCGCGACCTCGACGTGGCCGCCCAGGCTCACGCCACTAACCACCGAACTCGTCGAGCAACTTCAACGCCGTCTCTTCACCCCGCGCGAGGAGCTGATCGGACAGCTGGCGGTCCGTTAGCGCCCGGGCGAGCTGCAGGGTCCCGACCATCAATCCGAAGATCGTGAGCGCGTCCGCTCGAGCCGCGTCGACATCCGTCGGGTCGAGGCGCAACGCGATGTCGTCGACGACGCCCATCACCTCGTCGGTGAAGACATCCTTGGTGTCGGTGGGGCGCCGAGCGATTTCGTCGAGCAGGGCGGCCGACGGGCAGCCGTCCGCGAATTGGTCGCGGTGCTCCGGGGACAGGTATGAGCGGACGAAGGCTTCGAGTCCCGCTCGGTCAGAGGGCTGCTCGTCGAAGCTCTTGCGCTGGCTGCGCAGCTGATCGGCGAGGACGTTCGCGACGAGATCCTCCTTCGACTCGAAATGCGCATAGAAGGCGCCGTTCGTGAGGCCGGCGTCGGACATCACGGTCGCCACGCCTGAGCCGTCGATGCCGTCCTGCTTGAACCGGCGCCCGGCGGCTTCGAGGATTCGTCGCCGCGTCGCCTGCTTGTGGTCCTTGCCGTAGCGCATGGCGTACCTCCTTCGGAATTGCTCGCGCGCCTGTGTGACCTTTGTCACGCCTTAGTATGATGATCGTACTATAGCCTTACGATCGTAATTTAAAGGAGGAGCGAAGGAGTGATCATGGCGGTCGAGACAGAGCGGGTGGCGCTGGTGACGGGAGCGTCGTCGGGAATCGGTGGGGCGGCTGCGCACGAGCTACTTGCCGCGGGCTTCATCGTGTACGGGACGAGCCGCCGTGCGGTTGCGGGGGAAGATCGGGACGGGGTGGTGTTCCTGCCGCTCGACGTAACCGACGATCAGTCGGTCGCCGGCGCGGTGCGCGAGGTGCTCGGCCGGTCCGGCCGTATCGACGTGCTGGTCAACAACGCGGGCCTCGGCGTCGCCGGCGCGGCGGAGGAGAGCTCGATCGAGCAGGCTCGGGCTTTGTTCGACACCAATCTCTTCGGCTCGATCCGCATGGCTCGTGCCGTGCTGCCGCAGATGCGGAAGCAGGGCAGCGGCCGCATCATCAACCTCAGCTCCGTGCTCGGCTTGGTCCCGGCGCCGTTCGGCGCGCTTTATGCGGCGACCAAGCACGCCATGGAGGGGTACTCGGAGTCACTGGACCACGAGGTACGAGAGCACGGGGTCCGGGTGCTTCTGGTCGAGCCCGCCTACACAAGGACCTCGTTCGACGCGAACTCCATCCCCGCCGATCAACCCCTTGCGGTCTACGCGCGACGCCGTCAGGTGTTCGACGGACTGATAGCCGAAGCGATCAAGGACGGCGACGAGCCGTCGGTCGTCGGCAAGGTCATCGTCGCCGCGGCCACCGACTCGCGCCCGAAGCTCCGATACCCGGCCGGGCCGCTCGCGCGCCGCGTGAGCAAGCTACGCCGCTTCGCGCCCTCGACCTTGTTCGACAAGCAGATCCGCAAGATCAACCAACTCAACGATCCGGTGAAGGCCACTGAGGAAGCCTTCCTCGGAGCTTGACGGCAATGACCCGGCGCGGCCGCCATTTCGTGGACTCTGGACCACGCACACGACTCGACGTCGCCTTCTCCTCGGCCGGCGACGAGTGCCGGGGCTGGCTGTTCATGCCCGACACCGAACGGCCGCCGCTCGTGATCCTCGGCCACGGCCTCGGCGCGACCCGGGAGTTCGGGCTCGAGCCGTACGCGCGCCGCTTCGCGGACGCGGGGATCGCCGCGCTCGCCTTCACCCACCGGCACTTCGGCGACAGCGGTGGCGAGCCCCGCCAGCTGCTCGACATCGAACGCCAGCTCGCCGACTGGGCGGCGGCGCTCGCCTACGCGCGTGGCCTCGACGGGATCGACGACGAGCGGATCGCGCTGTGGGGCACCTCGTTCGGAGGCGGTCACGTGATCGAGGCCGCCGCCCGCGACGGCGCCGTCGCCGCGGTCGTCAGCCAGTGCCCCTTCACCGACGGTCTTGCGGGCGTCCGCGCCGCCAGCCCGCGCAGCCTCGCCCGCGCGATCGTGCCGGCGCTTCGCGACGAGTTGGCGCGGGTGCGCAACAAGCCCCCGGTCCTGATCCCGCTCGTGGGCCCGCACGGGTCGGCGGCGTTGATGACCTCGCCGGACTCGGAGCCCGGCTATCGGGCCCTGATCCCGCCGGGCGTTCAGTTCGAGAACGGAGTGTCGGCTCGGTTCATCAACCACGTCGGGCTCTACCGACCGGGGCGTTCGGCTCGCAAGCTGAGCGCGCCGATCCTGTTCTGCGTCTGCGATAAGGACGCCGTCGCTCCGGCCGAGACCGCGCTGCGCTACGCGGCGACCGCGCCGCGCGGCGAGGTCAAGCGCTATCCGGTCGGCCACTTCGACATCTACCTCGGCGAGCCGTTCGAGCACGCCGTCCGCGACCAGACCGAGTTCCTGATCCGCCATCTGGACCTGGCGACCGCCGCCGCACTCACCCAGTCCCTCAACGAAAGGCCCGCCGCATGACCACCACAACCCAAGACCACCGCCTCGGAATCGAGGTCGAGCAGCGAGGTCGAGTGCTCCTCGCCCGGCTCCATGGCGGTCCGCGCGGCGAGTTCGGACCCGAGATCGCCGCGGACCTGGAGGCTCTGGTCACCCGCGCCGAGACCGATGAGAGCGTCGGCGCGGTCGTGATCACGGGCACCCACCCCGAGCGGTTCGTCGCCCACGCCAACCTGCGCTGGCTGCAGGAGGGGGGCGCCGCGAGCCCTGCCGTCGGGCCGCGTGGTGCCGCGGCGGTCGTGCGCACCGCCCGCGCCACGCGGGCCGTTGCCGGAGTGCGGAAACTCGCGGACCGCACGCCGCTCAGCGGCGCGATGGAGCTTCTCGACGTGCACGAGACCTTCCTGCGGATGAACCGCTGTGGAGCGGTGTTCGTAGCCGCGCTCAACGGCTCGGCGCTCGGCATCGGCTCCGAGCTCGCGCTGGCCTGCGACTACCGCCTCATGGCGGCCGGCGACCACGTGATCGGCCAGCCCGAGATCCTCCTCGGGTTCCCACCCGGCGGCGGCGGGACCCAGCGCCTCGTGCGTCTGGTCGGAACCCACCGGGGACTGAAGCGGATGCTCGACGGCGGCGGGCTGGACCCCGAGGCCGCCGCGGAGATCGGCTACGTCGACGAGGTTGTCCCGGCCGATGAGCTGATCGACGGCGCCGTCGCGCTCGCCGACCGGCTCGCGCAGCGCCTCAAGTTCACGGTCGCCGCCGTCAAGCGCGCCGCCTACATCGGCGGATCGCTCGGCCTCGAAGAGGGACTGCACGTCGAGAACGCCGAGTTCCTCTCGACGCTCGCCAGCCCCGGCGCGCAGGCCGCGATGCTCGCCTACATGAAGCGCACCGAGGAGACGGGCGACCTGCCGCTCTACGACCGACCGACCTATGAACACACGCTCGAAGCAGGCAGCTTCGGACGCACCACCGAGGCCTCAGCATGATTAAGACCGAGCCCCTCAACGGCGCCTCGCAGTCTGCGGCCGCGACCACCACCTGGAAGAACACGCCAACGCAAACGCTCGACGTCGGCGGCACCTCTTTCGCCTACCGCGAGCTCGGCCCACGGGGCGGCACGCCATTGGTGTTCCTGCACCACTTCACCGCGGTGCTCGACGACTGGGATCCGCGAGTCATCGACGGGATCGCCGCTCACAGGCACGTCATTACCTTCGACAACCGTGGAATCGGTGCCACCGGCGGCAAGGTCCCACACACGCTCGACGCGATGGCGGCCGACGCGGCAGCGTTCATCCGCGCGCTGGGTCACGAGAATGTCGATCTGTTCGGCTTCTCGATCGGGGGCGGCGTCGCACAAGAGGTCACGCTCGCGAATCCCGAGCTCGTACGCCGGCTGATCCTGGCCGGGACGGGTTTGCGCGGTGGCGGAGGCCTAACGAAGATGCCGCTGATCGTCGGAGGCGCGTACCTCAAGGCGGCGCTGACCCGCCTGGACCCACGGCACTTTTTGTTTTTCAACCGCAATCCTGCGGGCAAGCGCGCCGCGACTGAGTACATCGCCCGTCTGCAGGAACGCACAACCGACCGCGACAAGGCGATCTCACAACAGGCGCGCATCGCACAGCTCAAGGCGATCCGGGAGGCGGGCCTCGGCGACCCGCGCGACCTGAGCCAGATCACCCAACCAACGTTCGTCGCCAACGGCGACAACGACGTCATGGTCGCAAGCGGTCAATCCCATGAGCTCGCGGAGCGGATCCCCAACGCAAAGCTGACGATCTATCCGGATTCGGGGCACGGCGCCATCTTCCAGTATCACGAGCAGTTCGTTCCCGCCGTCCTCGAGTTCCTCGAAGGCTGAGTGACCGTGAACGCGTACCTCGTCGAGAAGTACAAGAGCCCGATGAAGGCCGGCGAGGTCGCGGAGCCGACGGTCGGCGACCGCGACGTGCTCGTCGACATTCACGCCGCCGGCGTCAACGTGCTCGACGCGAAGGTCCGCGACGGGGAGTTCAAGCTCATCCTCCCCTACAAGGCGCCGTTCGTCCTCGGGCACGACGTCGCCGGCGTCGTGACCCGCGTCGGCCAGGCGGTGACCCGCTTCAGCGTGGGTGACGCGGTCTACGGGCGGCCCCGCGACGGCCGCATCGGGACCTTCGCCCAGCGCATCGCCGTGCACGAGGACGATCTGGCGATCAAGCCGGCGAGCCTCTCCATGGCCGAGGCGGCATCCGTGCCCCTCGTCGCCCTGACGGCCTGGCAGGCGCTTATCGAGCGAGCGCAGCTCCAGCCGGGCCAAGAGGTGCTCATCCACGCCGGGTCCGGCGGCGTCGGCACCTACGCGATCCAGCTGGCCAAGCACCTCGGGGCGACCGTGGCCACCACGACCGGCACCGGCAATGTCGAATGGGTCCGCGACCTCGGTGCCGACACCGTCATCGACTATCGAACCCAGGACTTCGAGACGGTCGTGCACGACTACGACGTAGTCCTGGACTCCCAGGGAGGCGACACGCTCGCGAAGTCCCTGCGGGTTCTCAAGCCGGGTGGCATCGCGATCGGCATCGCCGGCCCGCCGGACCCGGATTTCGCGCGCCGACAAGGACTGCGTCTTCCGCTGCGTCTGGCGATGGCCCTGCTCAGCTGGAAGACGCGCCGAGCGGCACGCCGCCAGGGCGTTCGCTACTCGTTCCTACTCATGCGCGCCAGCGGTGCCCAGCTCGACGAGATCACCAAGCTCATCGACTCAGGAGCCCTCCGTCCCATCGTCGACGGGACGTACCCGTTCGACCATGCCCCGCGGGCTCTCGCTCATGTCGAAGGCGGCCGGACCAAGGGCAAGGTCGTCATCACGATGGTCTGAAGACCGCGCCCCGTTGGTCCCTCGGCCCGGCATGAGTTCAGGCGCGATCCGAACGGACCGGGAACAAATTGGGCCCTGACCGGGTTGCGCGCACGCCGCAGGCGTGCTCGCAAGCAGCGGACTGCCGCGACGAGAACTCGCGGTGGCGGCGCTCGCTGCAGGCCCAGGGCATCGCCAGGGCTCAGCGACGGCGCAGCTTGAAGCGGAGCGCCGAGACGGCGGCGTCATCGTCGACCATGCGGCTGTAGGCGCAGACGACGATGTCGCGCACCTTCCGGCTGGTCTGGAACGCAAGCGGGGTGCTGAACCGTCCGTAATAGCCCTCGGGCAGGCCCTGCGCGATCCGGGCGATGCCGAGGTTGACCTGGTTCTGAAGCGCCTCAGCGAAGGAGCGGGGGCAGCTCGGAAGGACCTTCCCGTTCTGGGCGAATGCGTCGAGCTGGTAGGCAAGGTAGTCGCCGCTGCCCGGGTAGCCGATCTCGAATGGATCATTAGAGCCGCTGACCACGACCTTCACGGCCTTGCCCGCGCGCGGGTGGCCGACGAGATCGATCGCGAGGGTGCTATTCGGGTATGACGGCGCCGGGGCAAAGACCGAGGGGTTGCCTCCCACCGTCCCAAGCGCGGTCGTGGAATGCAGCAGGAGGACGAGCATCGCGGCGCCCGCGGCCAGCAGGCTGGTGATGGTTCGCCTCGGCCTCGTCTTCCTCGCCTGGGCGACCCCGTGGCGCCGGCTCTCCTCCCGGCGAACGTCGCTCCGGGCAGCCTCGCCGAGCGCGATCGATGTCATGGCTGTGAACATTGCTCTCATCCTTCGTCTCCTTCCGCTATGCGGCTATGGGAAGGGCAAGGTCGAGCGCAGCGCTTACAAGACGCTTATGCGGTCGCTTAAGGGACCGCTCAGGGCTCGGCGCTCGAGGTCACGGGCCCCAGCGATTCGGCAGCGCGCAAGCCGTGCTCGACCGCTTCATCCAGGCTGAGCGTCTGCCCACTCGCATGGACCTGGGCGAACCGCTCGGCGCCCAGCGCCTTCTCCACCTGCTCCGTCACCTGCGCATGGACGTCGAGCTCGAGCGGCTCGAGCTCGACTGCAGTGGCGCGCGCCGCCGAGTCCGCCGCGCCGAGCAGCATCGCCGCGTCCGGTGCTCCGTCCGTTGCCGAGAGCCCCGCTGCGATCCCCACGAGGCCATAGATCATGCCTTCCGAGAATCCGAGCTCCCGGTCGATCAGCAGAGCCATCCGGAAGAGTCCGAGCGCCTCGGCCGGACGGCGCTCGAGCACCGCGGCAAGGCCGAGGTTGCCGAGCATCACCGATTCTGCGGTGCGGTGGCCGGCCTTCCGGGACACGGCCAGGCCCTCCTCGAACAGCGTCCTGGCGCGGTCGTATTGGCCGCGCCGGAGCAGGCAGTAGCCGAGGTTGTTGAGCGCCGCCGAGAGCCGGATGTCGTCGCCGAGCCGGCGCGAGATCGCGGCGGTCTCCTCGTGGCAGACGATTCCGCCTTCGATGTCGCCGAGGTTGCTGAGCGCGATCCCAAGCAGGTTCAGCGCGAGCGCCGTTTGCCGCTCGTCGCCGAGCGCCCGGAAGAGATCGAGGCTGGCCTCCGCGGACGCGCGCATGCGCTCGTAGTCGCCGATGCTGTGCGCTACGTGCGCCGATCCGGCGAGGACCTTCGCGCGGAGCGGCGGCGGCGCGTCGGCCGCTTGCCCCAAGGCCTCGTCGACTCGCGCCTGCCCCTCACGCAGATGGTCGCTCGTCGCCCAGAAGTACGCGAGCGCTCCCACGAGCCGAAGCTGCAACTCCAGAGCCCCGCTATCGCGGCTCCAGTCGAGTGCTGCCCGGAAGTTGCCCTGCTCGGCCTCGAGCCCCTCCCACGCCTCCCCGGAGTGACTCGCCGGGTGCTCGTCCTCGACGGCCTCCGCGAAGAGGGCGTAGCGCTCGGCGTGGCGGCGACTCCACGTATCGGCCTCGCCGCTCCCCGCCAGCAGCTCGAGCGCAAACTCGCGGACGGTCTCCAGCATGAAGTACCGCGCCGCGCCGCGCCCGTCGGCGCGCTCGTGGACGAGGCTCGCTCCGACGAGCGCCGCCAGCGTCTCGCGGCCGGCTCCGCATACGGCGGCGGCACTCGGACCCGCAAACCCCCCGGCGAACACGGAAAGGCGCGTGAAGAGCGCCTGCTCTTCGGGAGCGAGCAACCGGTAGCTCCAGTCGATCGTCGAGCGCAGCGTGCGCTGGCGCGACGGCAGGTCGCGCGCTCCCTCGCCGGCGAGCGCGAGGGACCCCGGCACGGAGTCGAGCAGCTCTTCCGGGGCGTAATCGCGCGTCCTCGCCGCGGCAAGCTCGATCGCGAGCGGTAGGCAATCCAGGCGCTCACACAACCGCGCCACCTCATCGGATTCCTCGCCGGGCAGGCGAAAGCTCGGGGCGACCGCGCCGGCCCGCGCGACGAACAGCCGGCGGGCGTCGGCAAGGGACAGCGGCTCGACCCGGTACTGGTGCTCGCCCGAAAGCCGTAGCGACGTTCGACTCGTCGCCAGGACAACCAGCCCCGGGGCGGCGCGAAGCAGCTGGCTCACCAGTGGAGCCGCGGCGTCGACCACCTCGAAGTTGTCGAGCACCAGCAGGGTCTCGCGCCCACCGAGGAACGCCTCCACGGCGGCGGCCGGCGGCTCGTCGCGCTGCATGGCCAGCTCGAGCCCGCCCGCGATCGCGCCGGGGACCAGCTCCGGATCGGTCAGGTGGGACAGGTCGACGAAGTAGACGCCGTCGGCGAACGCCTCGGCGAGCTCGTGCCCGACCTGGAGCGCGAGCCGCGTCTTGCCGATCCCTCCTGCCCCGGTC
Organism: uncultured Solirubrobacterales bacterium; assembly: GCA_963781265.1. GTDB lineage: Bacteria > Actinomycetota > Thermoleophilia > Solirubrobacterales > 70-9 > WHSW01. The sequence continues at coordinate 112,311 of CAWAFH010000013.1, read as the reverse complement.
AGGGTCACCAGGCGCATGCCGCTCCGCAGCAGTTCCGCCAGCTCGGCGACCTCGGCGCCGCGGCCGACGAGCGGCGTCTCCGGCGCCGGCAGGTGCCGTCGCGTGCGCACGTCGGAGGGCTCGACGGCGAGCGCCGGATCGTGCCGGAGAATCGCCTGCTGCAGCTCCTGCAGCTTGGGTCCCGGCTCGAGGCCGAGCTCGTCCTGCATCGCCTGGCGTGCCCGCCGAAACGCCTCGAGCGCCGCCTCCTGCCGATCGCTCCGGTAGAGGGCGAGCATCAGCTGCCCGCGGAGCCGCTCGCGGCTACCGTGCTCCGAGACCAGCGCCTCGAGCTCGGGAACAAGATCGCGATGGCGGCCGAGCGCCAGGTCGGCGTCGATCCGGTCCTCGAGCGCGGCCAGCCGCAGCTCCTCCAGCCGGGCCACCTCGGCCTGCGCGAACGCTTCGTACCGCACGTCCTCGTACGCCGGGCCCCGCCACAGCTCGAGCGCCTCGCGAAAGCTCGACGCCGCCGCGTCGGCGTCCCCACGCTCCAGCTCCGACCGGCCGCGTGCCGCCAGCAGCTCGAATCGTTCGAGATCCAGCTCGCCGGGCTCGAGGCACAATCGATACCCGGGCCCCTCGAGCGCGATCCGCTCCGGGCCCAGGGCCCGGCGCAGCGCGTGCACGTGCACCTGGAGGGCGTTCGCAGCGCTGGGGGGCGGCCGCTCACCCCAGAGCGCGTCGATCAGCCGGTCGCGTGACACGACCTCGTTGTCGGCGATCAGCAGGCGGGTGAGGAGCGCGGTCTGCCTCCCGGACGCCAGGTCGACCGCACCCGGTCCGGCGACGACCTGCACCGGGCCCAGTATGCGGAAGTCCATTTCGTGCACCGCCTGGCTTACCCGTCAAGTCCGGACGCAGAAATCCTACAGCCAGGCACGAAGACGCACATCGCCGCGGGCTGCGGAAACCCGAGCCGGCCGCGATCACCTGGCTGGGCGATGGCGGGGGTGCGGGTGGCCGGGATCAGCGACCCCTCCCCGAGCGCGACGAGGACGCGGTGCGCAGCGAGGCGAGGAAGATCGGGGCGACTGGATTCGAACCAGCGACCGCCCGGCCCCCAGCCGAGAGTCTGAGTGTGTCGATGCGTCCCGGAGCGTCCCCTGCGTCCCCATCGTCCACGCGAGCGGACGATCTGGACGGATAGGACGATGCGTTGGGTACCAAAGCGGTACCACAGGCGCCGTTCAGATCGGGGGCAGGATTGAACCTGCGACCGGGTTATGAGCCTGATTCGCTGAGCAACAACCGGCAGCGCCGAAGAAGCTCCGAAAGCGTTGCGCCACGCAGGGTTCCCAGCCGTCGAACGACGCGATCGTGCGATAGGGCGCGAAGCTGCCCCGGCATGCGCGGGCTTTCTCGCGACGGCCTCCCGCTCTCCCTCGATCGAATCGTCGGTCAGACCCCGCGACCGCCGAGAGAGGACAATCCATCCGCATGTCAACGAATCCGCGATCCATGGTACCGCTGCCCCTGAGCGCTCCGATCTGGGGTGCGTTCTTCACCGTGGCGCCACTGGTGCTGGTGGGCACCCGTGAAGAGGACGGCAGTCACGATCTCGCTCCGAAGCACATGGCGATGCCGCTGGGGTGGCAGAACCACTTCGGGTTCGTCTGCCACCCCAGCCACGCCACGCAGCGCAACGCCGCGCGCACCGGTGCGTTCACGGTCAGCTTCCCGCGGCCCGACTCGGTGGTTCAGGTAGCCCTCGCTGCGGAGGGCAGGGCAGCGGGCGGCAAGCCCAGCCTCGACGCGATCCCGGTCTCCCCCGCGACCGTGGTCGACGGCGTCCTCGTCGACGACGCCCACCTCTGGCTCGAATGCGAGCTCGACCGCGTGATCGACGGGTTCGGGGAGAACACGCTGATCGCGGGCCGGGTGGTCGCGGCGGCCGTAGCCGAGGGGGCCCACCGCGCCTCCGACGCCGACGACGCCGAGTTGATCGCCGCTTCGCCCCTCCTCGCGTACCTGGCGCCGGGACGCTTCGCCGCCGTCGAGGAGACGCGCTCGTTCCCGTTCCCGGTCGACTTCCGCCGATAGATGGACGATCCGGGCTCCCCAATCCTCGCGTGGTTGCGCGAGCGCACCGGCGAGATGACCGCTCTGCTGGAGCGGCTGGTCGTCGCCGAGTCGCCCTCGCTCACGCCGGAAGCGCACCGGGACGCGCTCGAGATTCTCGCCGGCGAGCTCGACGAGCTCGGGTTCGAGGTCGAACGCGTGCCGGGAATCGAGGTGGGCAACCACCTGCTCGCGCGGCCGCGGCCGCGGGAGTGGAAGGCGGCGCAGGCGGACGGCCAGACCCAGCTCCTGCTCGGGCACATCGACACCGTCTGGCCGCTGGGCACGATCGAGCGCATGCCACTGCGAATCGAGGAGGGGCGGCTTCACGGCCCGGGAGCGTTCGACATGAAGGGCGGCCTGGCGCAGATGCTCTTCGCGCTGCGCGCGCTCCGCGAGCGCGATCTCGCCCCCCGGCTCGCCCCGACCGTGTTCATCAACAGCGACGAGGAGATCGGCAGCGTCGAGTCGCGGCCCCACATCGAGCGGCTCGCCGGTGAGGCCGCCCGCGCCTTCGTGCTCGAGCCCTCGTTCGGGCCCTCGGGCAGCCTGAAGACGGCCCGCAAGGGCGTTGGCGAGTTCACGATCAGCGTGAAGGGGGTGGCGAGCCACGCCGGGCTCGACCCCGCCGGAGGGGCGAGCGCGATCCTCGAGCTCTCCCATCAGGTCCAGCGGCTCTTCGAGCTCAGCGACCTCGAGCGCGGGACGACCGTGAACGTCGGGCACATCGACGGGGGATTGCGCCCGAACGTGGTCGCTCCGGCGGCGAAGGCAGTGGCGGACGTGCGGGTGGCATCGCCCGACGAGGCAACCCGGATCGAGGCGGCGATCCGTGCGCTGGAGCCCGTGAGCGAGGTCACAACACTCGAGATCGAAGGGGGGTTCGAGCGTCCTCCGCTCGCGCCCACGCCGCGAAACCGGGCGCTGTGGGAGCGCGCCCAGGCCGTGGCCCACGGGCTTGGGATCCCGCTTCAGGAAGCGGCCGTGGGAGGCGCCTCCGACGGCAACCTCACCAGCATCCACACGGCCACCCTCGATGGCCTAGGCGCCGTCGGCGACGGCGCGCACGCCCAGCACGAGTACGTTCTGGTCGACCGGCTCCCGGAGCGGGCAGCTCTCCTGGCGATGCTCGTGCGCGAGCCACATATAGCCTCCTTCTGATGGGGCAGCCCGAACGCATCGCAGACGGTCAGGGACGCCCAGCGGACGCGCGCGCTGGCCGCCGCATCATGGCCGGCTCGGTCGCCAGGATCACGGACTTCGAAGCCAACCCGCCCAGCTTCGAGCCGCTGCCTCGCGAGGACTGGGCGAGGGGAGACTACGTGGTGGCGGAGGTGCTGGAGACGGGCGAGCTTCCCTGCCGGGTGGAGACCGTGACGGGCCGGATCGCCAGGATCGCCCCGGGGGACCTGGCGCTTGGGGCACTGGGGAACCGCGCCGCCACGCTCGAGGCAGTGGGCGATTGGGAGGAAATCGGAGAGGACGGCGTCATGCAACAGCTCAGCGCCGCGTGCGTGTTCGGGCGCTGCACGTCGCTCTCTGAGTGGACCCACCAGCTCGCGGACCTGGGCTACCGCGGGCACGCGATGCGGGACGGGCGCAAGCTGACGATGCGCGAATTCGTGACGGCGCCGGAACGCGACCTCGCGGCGCCCGTGGTGCTCATCGTCGGCACTTCCATGGACGCCGGTAAGACGGTTGCCGGCAAGGAGATCATCCGGTCGCTCAAGCGCCGTGGGCTGCGGGTGGCGGGCGCAAAGCTGACGGGGGTCGGCCGCCTCCAGGACATCCTCGCCTTCGAGGATGCGGGAGCCGACTACGTCACCGACTTCATGGGAGTCGGGCTGCCAGGGACGGTGGTGCCTGACGCGGACTACGAGCAGGCCCTGCGCGAGCTGCTCGCCACGATCGCGGCGACGGAGCCGGACGTGCTGGTTGCCGAGGCCGGGGCCTCGCCGCTCGAGCCCTACAACGGCGAGACCGTCCTTCGCGTGCTGGCGCCGCGCCTCGGAATGCTCGTAGTTTGCGCCTCCGATCCGTACGCCGTCGTGGGCGTCGTCGATGCCTTCGACCGCCGACCCGACCTCGTCTCGGGCCGCGCCGCCAGCACCGACGCCGGGATCGCACTGGTGGAGAAGCTCACCGGGCTCTCCGCGCTCAACTTCCTGCAACCCGGCTCGCGGGAACCGCTCGACCGGATGCTCTCCGAGCGCCTCGGGCTCGACCCCTGACCAATACACAGCGCGTGCGTTGTGTGTCACATTGAACGAGAACGGCCCGCCGTAGCGGGCCATTCTCACATAGCCGGGGGCCCGATTCGGTTCTCGCTACGACGCACGGATTGTCGAGCGAGCACGCCTATCGGGCTGATCGCCGATCATCGCTTCCGCTCTCGCGCGAGCCTGTCGCACAAACCTCCGGCGAGGCGATGTGCGCCGATCTCCAGTCTCTTTAGAAATCGAGCCTGAGTTCGGGGTTGGAAGGGGCCGGTCTGCTTGTCGAGCGCGGCGCCCGCGCGTCTCGGGCGCCTGAGTCCTTCCGCCGCGACTATTTCGCGAGGGTTTGTGCAACACGCTCACACGGAAGGAGGTGCGGCGCATAGGGCGCGGATAGCGGTGCAGCCAGTTGAGCGCCTGGGCGGCCACTTGTGCTGCCGCGGCGGGGCTCGGGCGTAGAGTTGGGACCGATGAAGCTCAAGGAGCGGCGACCGGCCATTTACCCGTGACTCTGACTGTGCACGAGCTGCCTGGGCCCCTGGCCCCCGCAAGGATGTCCCCGTCGCTGACGGAGAGCGACCTAAATGGTGCCATCCGTCGGCCGATACCCTGCGATCGGCCGCCGAGCCACTCGATCCTGGCGAAGCTGAGCAACGACGAGGTAAAGAGGCAGTTGGAGGGATGATTCAGGTCGACGTGACGATGAGAGGCGACGTCCCGGGTGAGGCGCGCGAGCTCGCGAGGGAGAAGGTCGGGGCGCTGGACCGACTCGTCGAGATCCCGGTCCTCGGTGCTCGAGTCGTGCTCGTCCAGGAAGCGAACCCGCGGATCGAGCGCTCCGCCCGGGCCGAGGGCGAGATCGACCTGAATGGCCCGATGATCCGGGCGAAGGTCGCCGACGTCGATCCGATCGCAGCGGTTAACAGCCTCACTCAGCGGCTCGAGCGGCAGCTGCGGAACTTCGTCGACCGTCGCACCGACCAGGCCCGCCGTCCGACCGAGCGCAAGGCGGGCGAGTGGCGGCATTCCAGCTTCGCCACCAACCGTCCCGACTACTTCCCGCGAGCGCCGGAGGAGCGAGAGATAGTCCGGCGCAAGACCTTCGCCACCGACCCGCTCACCACCGCCGAAGCCGCCGAGGAGATGGAGTTCCTCGATCACGACTTCTACCTGTTCATCGAGCGCGAGACCCGCGCCGACGCCGTCGCGTACCACCGCGACGACGGCCGACTCGGCGTTATCGGACCGACCGGGATCGGCTGGTCTGGCGAGAGCGCCGGGATCGTCCACGAGGAGAGTCGGATGGGCGGGGCGACCAGACTCGAGGACGCGGTAGCGGAGATGAACATCCTCAACCATCGGTTCATGTACTTCACCGATGCCGCGAGCGGCCGCGGCAACGTGATCTACACGCGCTACGACGGCCACTACGGCCTGATCGAGCCGGCCCGGTAGCCGACAGGGCAGGAGGTACGTCGTCCGCAGGCTTCGGGCGAACGCGAAGAACCAGATCGCGCTCAGGCATCCTCACCCCGCCGGCGGTCGCGGGCTGAGCGCGCTCAGGGCGTAACCGCCGAACCGGCTCGGGTGCCGACGGCTAGGCGGTTACGGTTCGACCGGTGAGGCGGCCATTTTCTCGTTCCCGGAGGGAGAGCCAGGTCGGCGCCGACGCGCCACCATCGGTCCTCGCCGAGGTGCTCAAGTTCACGGTCGCCGCGGTGATCGCGCTGGCGGCGCTCGCCGGCATCGCGGCGCTGATCCTCCGCAACGTCAGCGAATCCGAGGCGATCGACCAGGCCAAGCAGGTGACCGAGGTCTTGGCCCGCAGTGCCGTCCAGCCCGCGATCGACCGCGGACTGCTCGCCGGTGACCCCGAAGCGCGCCGCCAGATCGACCGGATCGTCCGTGAGCGCGTTCTGAGCCCGGATGTGATTCGGGTCAAGATCTGGACAGCTAACGGACGGATCATCTATTCGGACGAGCCGCGGTTGATCGGCACGCGATACGAGCTCGGTGACGATGAGCTCGAGGCGCTCGCTGGCGGCAAGGTCGATGCCGAGCTCAGCGATCTGGCGCAGCCGGAGAACCGTTTCGATCGCGGACATGGAGAGCTGCTCGAGGTCTACCTCCCGGTCGAGGTCCCGGGCGGACGCCCGCTCCTGTTCGAGACCTATCAACGGTTCAGCTCGGTCGCTGCCAGCGGCTCGGACCTACTCGGTCGGTTTGCACCGGCTCTGATCGGAGCCCTCGTCGCGGTCGCGGTGTTGCTCGTGCCGCTCGCATGGTCGCTGGCACGACGCCTTCGCCGCGAGCACGATCGGCGCGAAACCCTCCTGCGCCGAGCGCTCGATGCCTCCGAGCTGGAACGGCGGCGGATCGCCGGTGACCTCCATGATGGGATCCTCCAGGACTTGTCCGCCGCCGCCTTCTCGCTCAGCGCACTCGGAGAGCGGACGCCCGAGGCCGCGAACGGCGCGAAAGCGGCGCTCGTGAAAGCGGCGACCACATGCCGCGGCGCCGTCCGCACTCTGCGCAGCATGCTGGTCGAGATCTATCCACCCCGCGTCCGCGACGCCGGCCTGGAGAGTGCGCTCGCCGATCTGCTGACTCCCCTCGAGGAGCGCGGAGTCGAAACCGATCTCGCGCTCGAGCCCGGCCTCGACCTGCCCGACGAGGCCGAGGCGCTCGTGTTCCGGGTCGGCCAGGAGGCCATTCGCAACGCGGTGGCTCACTCTCGGGCCCGGCACGTCGAGGTCAGGGCGTTCCGGGAGGGTCCGTCGGTGCGCCTCGTCGTGCGCGACGATGGCGACGGGTTCTCGCCCGAGCAGGCACTCGCCCGTCAGAGCGAGGGACACCTCGGCCTGCGGCTGCTTCGCGACCTCGCCTCCGACGCCGGCGGGAGGCTGGAGATCGAGTCGAGCACGGGCCGCGGGACGACGGTCACGCTGGAGGCACCGCTGCGATGATCAGGGTCGTGATCGTCGACGATCACGCGCTCGTGCGGGCGGGCCTCGAGGAACTGCTCGAGACGGACTCCGGGATCGACGTTATCGGCACGGCGGCCGACGCCGGCGAGGCGATCGAGCTGATCGAGCGGGAGTCCCCCGATGTGGTCTTGATGGATCTCTCGATGCCCGGGGTGGACGGGGTCGAGGCGACCCGGCAGATCGTTGCCTCGGGGGCGAAAGCCCGGATCGTCGCCCTGACGTCCTTCGCCGAGCGCGATCGCGTGCTCGCGGCGCTCGATGCCGGCGCCCTCGGCTATCTGCTCAAGGACACGGAACCGGAGGAACTGCGCCGCGCAATCCGGGCCGCCGCTCGAGGCGAGTCGCCGATGTCGCCGAAGGCGGCCGGGGCGCTGCTCGCCGCACGCACCGAAAGCTCGCAGGCTCCGGACCTGAGCAAACGCGAGCGTGAGGTGCTGGCCCTCGTTGCCGAGGGGCTGCCGAACAAGTTGATCGCGCGCCGCCTGGAGATCAGTGAGAAGACGGTCAAGGCGCACCTAACCCGCGTCTATCAGCAGATCGGGGTCACCGACCGCACCCAGGCTGCGATCTGGGCCCGCCGGCACGGAATTGCCGACGAGCCCGTCTGAGCGCTCCGGGTTAGTGGTGCCCGGCTGGATCGTCGGCGCCGTGGCCGCCGCCGTGGTGGCCGTTGTCGTCGGCACCGTTGCCGTGATGGTGGCCGTGATGGTGGCCGCCGTGGTGATGCTGGTGGCCCGGGGCATCGTCTGCCCCGTTGCTCGCCCAGGCCGCGCTGCCCGCAATCGCAAGCGCCGCCACAGCAGCGGCGAGCGCGTTCGCTCCAATCATGTTCCTTCGCATTGAGTTACCTCCATCGAAATCGCTTACACCTCGACAGTGGAGGTCCCGGGGTCCGCCTTTCAAGGGGACGTTGGTCTTAGGACGTTTCAGCCGTGCCTGGTCCTAGGACCAAGGTCGCATTGAAAGCTCGACTGAGGGTGGGCCATGGTCTCGGGCGTACCCAACCCGAATCGAGGACTAGACATGAAGCGGAGTATCTGGATTGCAGCCGCGGCGGCCGCAGCCACCATGGCCGTGCCGGCCGCGTCATCGGCGAGCGACGACGACATCCGACAGGCCGGTGAGTGCACCGGCGGCAGCAGCTCGAAGATCAAGGTGAAGCCCGACGACGGCGGCCTCGAGGTCGAGTTCGAGGTCGATCAGAATCGGAACGGTGTCCCGTGGAAGGTGAAGATCAAGGATGGCTCCGACGTCGTCGTCCGCGACACCGCCCGGACCCACGCCCCGAGCGGCTCCTTCTCGATCGAGCGCCGGATCAGCGATCAAGCCGGAACCGACACGATCACCGGCACCGCTCGCAACAAGCAGAGCGGCGAGCGCTGCGCCGCCAGGGTCAGCATCTAAGCATCGTCCGAGCCGGCTCCCGACGTCGGACGGAAGCGCGGGAACCCGAGCGTGCCACCGCCCGAGCGTCAATCGGCTGTCCCAGCCGTCCGAGTTGTCGGACCCCAGCGGGTCCGTCACAGCGTGCTGATTTCAGCGTGAAGAGAGGTGCCTCGAGCGAGGCGCTCACTGCGGCCATGGGACGAGCCGCGAAAGTCTCGGGCGCCGTCGCTCCTCCTTCGCGCGAAGTGCGGTAGCGACGGTCCTGCGTGAATCCGTGCGTCGTAGCGAGAAACGAATCGGGCCACGTATCGGATCTCGCTACGACGCACGGATAGTCGAGCGGACAAGGCTGCCGGCCTGAGAGCAGACTTCCGCGTTCACGCGAAAGCGCTAGCGGCGCTTGCGAGGTGCGCCGCTGGCGCGAACCGTTCAAGGCTGCCATGGAGCGTAACGCTCGACGTCGCATGGTCCTCAGGGCAGTGGCTGCAGACCCGCGCGCAATACGGCGGTATCGATGCGAGTTTGGCGCGGGAGCGACGGGCTCTGCCAGAGCCGCTTGTGCGCGTCGCCCTGTGAGGGACCGGGCGCCCAATGCGCTTGTAGGAATGGCAAGGGCGAGAACACGGCGTGATTGAGGTCGAGTCCGGCAGTCTCCAGCTGCTTCCGCAACTCCGAGAACGTTGGGGCTGCCGCCTCTCCCGTGACGCTTGCAGGCAAGCGGGGCGATGTCTCTGACCTTGCGCGCGTGAGCGACCTGCACCTCCCAACCCGCGAGCTCGAGCTGGTCTTTGACCCAGATCGCCCCGCTCATCATCTCGACGCAGGCCCTGACGTCGGGGGCCAGCCTCAACGCCCTAGGCTCGTACGTCGTAGCGAGATCCAATAGGTGGCCCAATTCGTTTCTCGCTACGACGCACGGATTGTCGAGCGAGTACGCCTGCCGGTCTGAGTGCGGACTATCGCTTTTCGTCTTGACCTCAACCGGTCAATGCACCACCCCTTGACGTCTCGCATCCTTCCATCAGGTTCGAGCGCTGTCGAGCGAAGGCCCCAGGCCGTAGCGAGTCAGCGCTCGGAGTCGGCCTCCCCGAAGCCCTCGATCAGCTCGGCGAGCTTCTCGGCTGGGGTCCGAAAGCCGAGCGTCTCGCGCGGGCGGGTGTTGAGCTTGTCGGCGACTTCGTCGAGGCGCTCCTGGCTCACTCCCTCGAGGCTCTTGCCCTTCGGGAAGTACTGGCGAAGCAGCCCGTTGGTGTTCTCGTTGGAGCCCCGCTGCCAGGGGCTTCGGGGATCGCAGAAGTAGACGTCGACGCCGGTCTCGACGCTGAAGCGCCGGTGCTCTGACATCTCTGAGCCCTGATCCCAGGTCAGCGAACGGCGCAACTGGGCGGGCAGGGTCGTGATGCTCTGCTTGAGCGCGTCGGCGACCGCCTCGGTGCCGGGGCCCTCGTGCAGGGCGACCAGTTGGCAATAGCGGGTGGAGCGCTCGACCAGGGTCGCGATCGCGTTGTTTTTCGTGCCGATCAGCAGGTCGCCCTCCCAGTGGCCGGGGACCGCTCGGTCTTCGACCTCGGGCGGGCGCTCGGAGATCATCACCATCTCGACGATCTTGCCCTGGCCCTGGCGCTTTGACGACTGCGAGCGGGCATAGCGCCTCGAGCGGCCTCGGCGCAGGTGCTGGGTGAGCTCGCGCTTTAGCGTCCCCCTCGCTTGGACATAGAGCGCTCGGTAGATCGTCTCGTGGGAGACCTGCATCGCCTCATTGTCGGGGTATTCGATCCGAAGCCAGCCCGCGATCTGTTGGGGAGAGTGGTCCTTTTGAAGCCGCTCGCAGACCACCCGGCGCAGCTCGGGACTGAGCTCGAGCTTGGTCGGTCGCCATCGGCGCGCCCGGCGCCAGGCTTCGCGGTCGGCGGCGTGGGCGCGGTAGCGCCGCCGGCCGCCGCAGCGGTCGATTTCACGGGCGATCGTCGTGTGTGAACGCCCCAGGGTCCGGGCGATCCGGCGCGCCGAGTGGCCGCGGGCGATTCCGCGCGAGACCTCCTCGCGCTCGTCGAAGCTCAGGCAGCGCTCTGAGCGCCGGCGGGCCCTCGGCCGGATGCCTCCCGCTCTCGCCAGGTGGTTGCTCACGCTCCCCAGCGGAAGGCCGAGCCTGCGGCCGACCTCGCGATCGCTCAGGCCCAGCGCTCGCAGCTCCCAGATCCCGTCCTTTGTGGCCGCGGCCATCGCGTAGCCCTTCGGCATCACCGCACCTCCTTCGTCGGTCAGCGAGTCGCTGACTCTCTTCGGTGGTGCGGCGGTGGTTTGAGACCGCCTCACATAGTGGTGGTCACCTTGGAGGACGGTGTCGTGTACGGCAACGACGCCGTGCTGGCGAACTACAAACGCTGGAACGAGGCCTGGGAGAGCGCCGAGACAACCCTCGAGGAGGTGATCGGGCACGGAGACCGGGTGTTCCTGGCCGTTCGATTCCACGGCCGTGGTCGAGCGAGCGGGGTCGAAGTCGACACCCGCTTCTATGAGGTCTACATCCTGCGCGACGGCAAGGTTCTGCGCATAGATGAGTACGAACATCGGCCCGAAGCCCTCGAAGCCGCCGGGCTGTCGGAGTAGCTGCGCGATCACGCCGCGACCTCGATCACCGGCAGAGCGAGTCCCTCCCGTTTATCTGTGAATGGGTGGCGGCCCTGGCACTGGCGCCCCGAGGGCTGAGCGAGATACTGCGCGGGCGATGTCGCAGGAGAACGAGAAGACGATGAACCGGGAGGACGTCAACCGCTGGCTGGCGGCCTACATCGACGCCTGGAAGTCGTATGACCGCGACCGGATCGGCGCCCTGTTCAGCGAGGACGCCGAGTACCGCTACTACCCCGGCCGAGAGCCCCTCCGGGGGCGGGAGGCGATCGTCGCCTCGTGGCTCGCGATCCGCGACGTGGAGGGCGCCTACGACGCCCACTACCGGGTGGTCGCCGTCGACGGCGAGGTCGCCATCGCCACCGGGACCAGCACGTACTTCGTGGAGCCGGGCGGCCCGATCGATCGCGTTTATGACAATTGCTTCGTGATGCGGTTCGGCGCCGACGGGCGCTGCCGGCAGTTCGCCGACTACTACTCGCTGCGGGAGACCGAGCTGCTGGTGTTGGAACTGCGCGTCGTGGACTTGACCGAGGGCGAAATCGCGGAGCGGGTCGGCATCTCCCAAGCGGAGGTGTCTCGGATCCTCAAGGCGCATACCCTCGAAGGCGACGGGCTTACGGAGTAGCTGAGCAGTCACGCCGCGACCTCGATCACCGGCAGAGCGAGTCCCTCCGGTTTATCTGTGGATAGGTGGCGGCCCTGGCACTGGCGCCCCCGAGGGCCGAGCGGGATACTGCGCGGGCGATGTCGGAGGACGAAAACCTCGCGGTCGTCCGCAGAACCATCGAAAGCTTCGCGAATGACGTAGAGACGTGGCTCGACACGCTCGATCCCGCGGTCGAGTGGCACCCCGACGAGGAGCACCGAACCCTCTTGCGCGGTCGGGATGCTGCCCTGAGGCGCCGCGAACGCTGGCGCGAGACATTTCAGGAGGGAACTTACGGCCTCGAGATCGAGGAACTGAGGGGGAACGGGGAGCATGTGTTCTCCGACCTCCGCGAATGGGGCCGAGGTCGGGGGAGCGGGATCGTGATTGAGGACCATGACTATGCGCACTGGAAAGTGCGCAACGGGAAGATCGTGTACTGCTGTGAGTACGGGACCCGCAACGAAGCCCTCGAAGCCGCCGGGCTGTCGGAGTAGGGTCACGCCGCGACCTCGATCACGGGCAGAGGGAGCCCTCCGGTTTATCTGTGAATGGGTGGAAGCCGTGGCGCTGCTGCCGCAGGCATGGCGCGATACTGCGTGGGCGATGTCGCAGGAGAACGTGGACATTGTGAAGCGCGGGTTCACAGCGATCACGCGCCTGGACGCCGAGGCGATGCTGGAGTTCATGGATCCGGAGATTGAATTTCGGCCAAGGTTCCAGCTGATGCTGGGTGGCGAAGAGGCGACATTTTGGGGCTATGGCGGCGTGCGTGAAGCGTTTCGCGACGTGTACGCGGCGCTCGACTGGATCAGGCCCGAGGTTCGCGAAATTCGCGACTTGGGCGACAGAGTCGTCGCGCTCGGTGAGCTCAGCATCCGCGGCAAGAAGAGCGGGATCGAGGCCCACTCGGCTGCAGGCTGGGTTGTCGACATGAAGGACGCGAAGGCGGTTCGCATCACCGAATACCTGGACCCCGCAGACGCCCTCGAAGCCGCCGGGCTGTCGGGGTAGGCGATGTCGGACGAGGACGCCGACACAATCCGCCGGGCCTACGAGGTCTGGAACGAGGCCGGTCCGGGGGCGGTCACGGATCGGTTCTGGGCCGAGGATGCCGTCTACCGAGAGGGACCAGGCTGGCCTAACGCCGGCGTCTTCCGAGGGCGTGCCGCTGCGCTCGCCCGGATGCAAAGCCTGATCGATTTGGTCGGACCCATCGAGGTTCATCTCGACGATTTGATCGACCTGCCCGATGGCCGTTTCGTCGCCTGCGTCACGATGGTCGGGCAGGGAGCGGACGCGCCTTACACACAGTCCTTCGCCGTCGTGCACCGTCTGCGAGACGGCTTGGTGATTGAGGCCGACTATTACCTCGACCGCGCCCAGGCGTTGCGAGCCGCCGGGCTCGCGGAGTAGGCGATGTCGCAGGAGAACGTGGAGAGGGTCCACCGCATGCACGGGACCCGTATGGGGACCCGCGATTGGAGTCCCGCTTGAAGCGGTGCGTCAGCCCCCCAACGACGGGTCCCTGGGATAGCGGTGGGATTACGCCTGCGGTGCCTTGGCCTTGGCTGCTTTGATCTTGTAGGTGCCCTTCGGGGTCTTGGCGATCTTGCCCTCAGCTTGCAGCTTGCGAGCGAGTCCGTAGACCTGGTTCGGGCTGACCTTCATCGCCTTGGCGTGTTCGCTGGGCTTGAAGTCGGGGTGCTTTTCGATGCTGGCGAGAAGCTGTCGTTGGCGCTCCCCCCTTGGGGCGCGCTTGGTGGTCCGACGGACTGGCTTCCCCTTGGCGTCTCGACCGTCGCGGTGGCCCAGGGCGGCCAGAGACTCACGAAGCTTCTTGGCCTCATTCTCTAGCTCGTGCAGGCGCTCTTCGATGAAGTGCCTTGCTCTGTCGAGTGCGTCGGACACCGGAAGCTCCAATCTGGAGTCTGTCTAGGCTCACTCCCATGCTACGCCGAGTGTGGAGCGGGTCCCGATGATCTTCAGGAGTCCCCGTGGGAACCCGCGATAGGAGTCCCAAGGAAGCGGTGCGTCAAGCCTCTCTTCGAGGGGTCCCGAGTCAGAATTGGCACCCAATTGGAACCCGTCCGGCGAGCCCTTGACGGTCCCTGAATGGCGGAAGCCGGGCTTGCTAATCAATGGGCGCAAAGCGTCGCGGATCTACGAAACGCCCGTTAGAAGCCTCCGCACAACCGCCAGACACCGCGGTCCGCTGTGCGCGCCTTGTGAGCGGCACGCCGGTAGGAGCCCAGACGGTGAAAGACCTTGTCGTAGACATAGACCGAGGCCCAGCCCTTGCGCACCTGCTTGCGCCCGAGATCTCGGCCGCGGAAATCCACATAGCGCAGCAGGCGGCCGTAGCGATCGCGATTGGCCTGGGTGCGATCGCGAACCAGATTGACCTGATCGCCGGGCTCGAGCATCCGCTTCATCGACGCCGACGCCTGCGGTCCGCCGCACTCGACCCCGAAGTAGACCTCGGGGGTGTCGATGCCGATGAAGCGGACGTCCTCGTCGCGCCCGCCGACCCTGACCGCGATCGTGTCGCCATCGGCGACGTGATCGACGACGGCGCTCTTCTTGGTCAGCGTCGGCGCATGCTTCGGCTGCCCGGTCGAGCCGCTGGCGCTCACGGCATTGAGGCCAACCGCGAGCAGGGCGACCACGAGCGCGAGCAGGCGGTTTCGGTCCATCGGGCGACCGCAGGCGTGGTCTCCTCCCCTCAGTTCTGCTGAGTTGCGCTCAGATTGATGCCCGAATTGATGCCCGCCGTTGCACCCGCGGACGGCGCGCCGCACCCGCAGCGAAACCTGGCCTCCGCTTTCATGCGAGAGGAGGCGTCAGCTCAGCCCGCCGTCGCTGCTGCCACCAACCGGCCGCTTGGCAAGGACTCAGACGTCCGCACAACGCCATTTGCGACCGGCTCGAGCCCGGCGGCCGCGAGGGCGCGCTCGGGACTCGAGAAGACCTCGAGCCGAACGGCCCCGCCGTCGCCCATCGTCCACAGGTGGGCTCCGCGGGTATCGACCTCGACGCCGCTCGCGTTCCCCGAGCCGCGGTAACGGCAAACCACGACCACGAAGTCGCCGGCGGCCAGGTACTCCTCCGCCTCGACTTTCCATTCCTTCCAGTGGCGCAGCCACTCGAGCAGGCGCCGACTTGCGGATGCGGGGTCCCGGAAGACGCCGGCGAGGCCGGGAAACTCGTCCGACCAGCCCCACGCGAACCCGTCAGCGTACGGTCCGATCCGGGAACGGAAGTTCCCGCGCCCCCACTGCGCGTACACGGCCTGTAGGAGCTCGATTTCCGGCCCGTTTGCGGTACGGCGCCACAGCTTGGCGTCAATCACGCTCATGCCCGCTCGGCGACCAGCGAGGCGCCCCCCGGGCTGTGGGTCGGCCGTGGCTCATGGGCGGCGATCAGGATCGGTCCCAGCGCCGCAGCAGTGAACATGGCTGCCTGAGTCAAGCCGAGGGCTGGATACCCCCCCGCCGCGAGCGCGACTCCGGCGACGCCGGCACCGAGCAGATAGCCGAACTGGGTCGCCGCGGCGCGCATGCTCGCAATCGCGATCTTGTGCGCGGGCGCGGCATCGAGGCCGATCGCGCTGCCCGCGAGGGTGCGTCCCCCGGCGAGGAAGACGAGCAGGGCGAAGAGCGCAGCACTGAAGACGATGCCAGGGCGGACGGTGCCGAAGGCGGCGACGCCGACGGCGAGGGCGAGGGCCAAGCCGATGAGCAGTGGCCGAGCCGCATCGTCGAGGTTGCGGCGGACCAGGAAGCTGCCCGGAAAGTAGGCGGCGGCGCTGGCGGCGAGCACGACACCCACGGTGGCCGTCGATGCTCCGTACGAGTCGATGAACAACGCGCCGCTGAACACGAGCGTGCCGCCCCAGGCGGCGACCGCGAACAGCTCTCCGAACGCCCACGCCGCCACGGCCGGTTGACGCCAGATGTGGTGCCAGCCGGCCCCGAGTCCCGCGGCGGACGTGTCGGCTGGCCGACCGCGGACCGCCACGATCCCGACCAGGGCAGCGAGGAAGGGTACGGCGAGCCAGGCAAGCCGCCAGTCGACGCCGGCGACGGCCCCGGCCACGGGCATGCCTGCGACCCAGGCCGCAGGCTGACCAAGGAGCGCCCACGAGACCGTGCGAGCGCGGCGTTCCGGAGCCTCCCACTCGGCCGCCGCGGCAAGCCCGGCCGAAACCACGATCCCGAGGCCGGCTCCGAGCGCAAGCTGCGCCGCGGCAACGACCGAGAAGGTCGGGGCGAGCGCGGTTGCGAATGATCCGCTCGCGAGCAGGGCGAGTCCGACGGTCAACAGGCTCCGGAGATCCACACGACGGGCCAGCGGCGCCAGGGTGAGCGCGACGACGCCGCCGGCGCCGCCGGAGACGAGCCTGAGCTGCCCGGCGGTCGCCGTGCCGACCCCGAACTCGCGGCTCATCTCCGGCAGGATCGGAGCAAGGACGAGGAACGCCGCCTGGCCCGCGAACATGGCGAGGAACAGCGTCCGGGCGGGGGTCATGGCCCGACCGATCGCGCCCCTTGGTCGGCGGTGCCGGTGCGGTACGAGCATCTCAGTTCGGTCGCATTCCATGTGGACGCGAGGCTAGGTTTCGCCGTCGCGCCTGCCATCGGCGCTACCACCCAACCGTCGACCGTCCGGTGGCGGGATCCACGCAGCCGCGCGTCGAGCCGCGCCGAGGGAGCAGGGCGCCGGTTCAGTGCTCGATGCGCAGAGCCAGATCTCGCGGGGTTGGCGAGCTATCCCGGAACGGGCGGCCCACCCGAGCGCGAGTATTGCGCCGCAGCCGCCGCGCGAGCGGCCTTCCCGGAGAGACGCAACTTGACGTAGATGTTCGAGAGGTGGCGCTCGACGGTCCTGACGCTCAAGTAAAGCCGCGCCGCGATCTCCTCGTTGCTCAGCCCGTCGGCGACCAACGCCAGCACCTCGATCTCCCGAGGGCTCATCTCGGGCAGCGGGGCGGTCTGCGGAGGTGCCTCCGGATGTCCCAGAAAGGCGCGCAACTCGTCGCGGAACTGCGACCACGCCAGCTCGTCCGCCAGCAGGATGTGGTTTCGGCCCTCCAGCGCGACGAAGCGTGCCTTCGGGATCAGCGTCGCGAGCAGGCGCCCCTCGGCGAAGGGCACGAGGGCGTCATCTCGCGGATGAATGACGAGGGTGGGCGCCGTGACCTGCGTCGCCTCGCCGGTGACGTCGTCCTGATTGCGAGCGTTCCGGATCCGGACGGCGGTCTCTGGATCGCTGGTCACGCGTTGGAGGTCGTCGAACCAGTCCATCTGCTCGGGCGTCGCGTCCGGGATGAACAGCGTGGTGTAAAGACGACGAAAGGCCGGCACGTCCTGGCCCCAGCCCATCCGGATCAGCGACACCATCAGTTCCGCATGCTCTCGGGCCGTCGGCGAGGGGTCGCGCATGAGCCTGCCGCGAGCGTACGTCGCATAGAGGATCAGCCGGCTGACCTGCTCGCGGTGGCGCGCGGCGTAGGCGATCGCCGCCGGCCCGCCCTGGGACATGCCGAGCAGCGCGAAGCGCTCGAAGCCGGCGGCCTCGACAACGGTCTCCAGATCGGCGATCCGAACGTCCAGGGACAGGTCGCCGACCTCGCGGTCCGAGAGCCCGCACCCCCGCTCGTCGTATCGCACCACGGTGTTGCCCTCTCCAAGCGCCTCGAGCCAGTGTCGCCACACGGGGCTCTCCCAGTCGAACTCCAGGTGCGTCAGCCACGTCGCCGTGCGGACGAGCGGCGGCCCCTTACCGTAGATCGCATAAGCGATCCGGGCGCCGTCGGGCGCGGTGCAGAACCGGACCTCCTGTTTCAACCCGGTTCACCCTAACGCGGCCGGATCGGGGCCGCCATGGCCTCGCCTGGCCCCTTGACGCGGGCTGTGGCAGCGCGCGCCCGCGGTCGGGCCCGGCTACCAGCTCGTCAGCGGCGATCGTACCCGCCACGGTTGAAGGCCTCGCGCGAAGAGCAGCAGGCTTCGTACGGCAGATGGATGCGCAGCCCCGCGAGAGCTGCGGGTCGATCCGGTCGGATGAGCTAGAGCGAGAAGACGTAGCCCTTGCGGGGATCAGCGCCGCCGCTAAGCAGGGCCTCGTAGGTCCGCCCGAGCGCCTCGGCGCCGCTGGCGGACTCGATCTCCAGCAACTCCGGGACGCGCTCCGCGAACGTCATCCACGCTCCACCCAACAGGCGCAGGAACTCGGTCGGCCCGAGCTCGACCGCGCGTTGCTCGATCCGCGCCGGTGCGAAGAACAGCTCGGGGGTCGGCCCCGGGAGCCCGTCCGGCGCCATCGAGGCTTCCTCCCAGTGGGTCGCCCCGACCATGATCGAGGCCCGCATCGCATCGCCGGCATGTTCGTGGACGGAGCGACGCAGTTCCGGGGCGCCGGCCATGTCGACGAGCACGATCCCGCCGTCGGTCGGCAGCTCGCCGACCTCGTCGTAGGTGAGCACCCGGTCGTAGCAGCCGAGGCCCTCGGTGAACGCACGGTTGCCCGCCGAGGTCAGTCCGACGACCTCGGGGCGCTGATCGCGGCCGGCGAGCTCGAAGGCCGTCGCGAACGCCGTCTTGCTCGACGCGCTGGCCAGCACGATCGCCCCGGCGTTGTGCCACCCGGCCTGCTCGAGCTGGTCGGCGATCAGCCAACCGGTGCTGAACAGCGGACGCATGATCGCGTTGGCATCGTCGTGCTCGCGCGGAAAGCCGAACTCGGGCGTCGCCCGCATGTAGCGGTTGTAGGTCGCCGACAGGGCGGCGCGGCCGTCAGAGCACTCGTTGAAACCCGCGGGGTCCGCCTGCGCTCGCATCGTCACCGCGCTCGACATCGGGAAGTAGCCGTAGAAGCGGTCGCCGGCGTCGATCCCTGCTACGGCCGAGGCGACGACGTCGCCGAATCCCCAGGCAGGAATCCGCCCCCAGCCGTCCGGGGCGGCGAAGAACTGCCAGTAGCCGAGCTGATCGCCGAGCGCCCCGTAGGTGACGTTGTTCGAGGTCAGGCCGAACCGCTCGACCCGCAACCGCACCTCGCCCGCTTCGGGCGCCCCCGTGGCGCCGTCCTCGGTCGCCTTCCAGACGCGCAGATCGTCGCGGCGCACGAGAAAGTCGGTCACCGCGCGAGCGTACCCCAGCGCCACCGGCCAACGCCAAGAGCCATCGCCCTGGCTGGAGCGAGGGGCAGCGGCGCCGGGTAGTCGTCCGGGTGAGCAAGAGCGCCACTCGCTAGATCGTACGGATCGCGGCTGCTGGCATCTGTGACCGCTCCGAGCTACCTGACGATCACCGGGCTAGTATGCATCGAGGAGACCCTCGGCCTCCTCCTCGTTTCCGGGCCGATCATCAAGGGCGTAGGTCTGTGCGTAGCCCTGCTGACCGTGATGGGCCAGACGGCGGTGCCAGCGTCCCACGGCGCCTCGTGGAGTCGCCATCGCATGGGGCTACATCACGGCCACCGCCAATCTTTGGTACCCCGGTCGTACCTCGGGCGCGACCGGCGGCCACGGGCGCCGACGAAAAAGGCCCGCCTGAGCGGGCCTTTCTCCTATAGCGGGGGTGGGATTTGAACCCACGACCTCCGGGTTATGAGCCCGGCGAGCTACCTGACTGCTCCACCCCGCGGCGTACCGATGAAGTTAGCAACTTCCGCTAGCTTGACCACCGTGGACGCAGGGGCCTGGGCGGAGCAGCACGCCGCGATCCTGAAGGGCCTCAGCCCGGCCGAGGCGGTGACCGTGATCCAGCTCTGGCGCGCCGCCGCGGCCCACGGCACGCAGGTCGAGGGTGTCGAGATGGCGGCGCCGTTTCAGCGCCACTTCACGGCCCGCGGGACGGGCGTTCCAACCAACTTCGCGCTCGTCCTGACGGCCGCCGAGGTGCACGCCTACAAGTTCGATCCGGCGCGGACCGAGCACCCGGTCCGCGTCGGTCACGACCAGTTCTCGGAGCTCGCCGCGAGCTGGCCGCGCGCCTCGGTGCGGGCGACCGAGGTGAAGCCCGGACGGACCGCCTGGGGCGTCACGTTCGAGATCGACGGCCACCGCGCGATCCCGACCCGCACCCCCCGGGTGGGGCGCAACGTCGCCGCCGGGATCGTGATCTCGGCGCTCGGCGGCGAGGTCCCGACCGAGCTCTAGCGTCGCTCAGCCCTCGAGCGGGCGGTGGGCGACCACCGTCCACGGCTCGATCCGGTGGGCGGTGACGAGCCCGGCCGCGACGTACGGATCGGCGGCGACGAACTCCTCGACCCGGGCCGGGTCGTCGACCGCGAAGCCGAACAGCGCCCCGCGCGGCGGGTCGCCGAGCGCCCCGGCGATCACGAGCTCGCCGCGCTGCGTCCACTCGTCGACCTGCGCCAGATGCGCCTCCCGATGCGGCGCGCGGCGCTCGACGATGTCGTCGACGTAGTCGTAGCTGAGCGCGATCAGGGAGACGGCCACGACCGGATCATGGCGCGGATATAGATTCCGGGCGTGAGCGCGAGGACGTTCGTCTTCTTCCCCGAGGGCGCCTACGGGCCGACCAACAACTGCGTCGGGATCGGCGACGTCCTGCGCCGCCGCGGCCACCGGGTCGTCTTCATCGCCGAGGAGTCGTTCGCCGGCACGCTCGAGGAGAAGGGGTTCGAGGAGCGGCTCATGCGACTCAACCCGCCCGCCGAGACCGACGAGGACCCCGGCCAGTTCTGGAAGGACTTCATCCGCGACACCGCGCCGGTCTTCCGCAAGCCGACGATCGAGCAGCTCGAGGGCTTCATCGCGCCGACCTTCGAGGCGCTCTGCGACGGCGCCCGCTACGTCGACGAGCGCCTGGTCGAGATCATCGACGAGGTGGAGCCCGACGTGATCGTCGAGGACAACGTCGTCTCCTTCCCCGCCCTCCCCGCCTGCGGGCGCCCCTGGGTGCGGATCGTCTCCTGCAACCCGGCCGAGGTGAAGGATCCGGAGGTCGCCCCGACCTTCTCCGGGTACCCGGCCGACGACCGTTCGCAGTGGGACGCCTACCGGGCCGAGTACGAGCGCGCGCTCGGCCCGCTCCAGCGCTCGTTCAGCGAGTTCTGCGTCGAGCGCGGCGCGCCGCCGCTGCCGGAGCTCGAGTTCGTCCACACCTCCGAGCACCTCAACCTGACCCTGTATCCGGCCGAGGTCGACTACCCGCGGGCCAACCCGCTCGGCGCCGGCTGGGACAACCTCGAGGCCGCGGTCCGCTCGACCGACGCCGCCTGGGAGCTGCCCGAGCCGCTCGCCTCCGGCGACGGCCCGCTCATCTACCTCAGCCTCGGCTCGCTCGGCTCCGCCGACGTCGAGCTGATGCGCTCGCTGATCGGCTCGCTCGCCGACTCCCGCTACCGGGTGATCGTCTCCAAGGGACCCCAGCACGACCAGCTCGAGCTGCCGCCGAACATGGTCGGCGAGGAGTTCTTGCCGCAGACCTCGATCCTGCCCCAGGTCGACCTGGTGATCACGCACGGCGGCAACAACACGGTCACCGAGAGCCTGTACTTCGGAGTGCCGATGGTCGTCCTGCCGCTGTTCTGGGACCAATACGACAACGCCCAGCGCATCGACGAGACCGGGTTCGGGACGCGCCTCGCCACCTACGCCCACGGGGCGACCGAGCTCAGCGGCGCGATCGACCGCCTGCTCGGCGACCAGGCCCTGGCCGCGCGCCTCGCGGCGGTCTCGGCGCGGCTGCGCGCCGCGCCCGGAACCGAGCGCGCCGCCGACCTGATCGAGTCGCTCGCCGGCTAACGCAGCCGCCCAGTCCGCCGACGGGTTGATTTCGCCATACAGGGCAACGGTTTCAACCCGTCGGCGCCGGTGGGCGGGGTGGCTCGCGCTCAGGGCAGCGTCGCGAACTGGTCGCTCGGCCACGAGAAGTTGTCCTCGTGGTTGGTGACCCGGATCGGGAACGTCCGGTTGCCGGCGGTGACGACGCAGCGAAAGCTCGCGTCGACCTCGGTCTGGTCGGCGTCGTCGGGGCAGTCGACGGTCACGGTCGCGCCGTAGTCGGCGGCGTTGTCGACGATCGCCTCCTCGACCTGATCGGCGTCGGGGCCGGGCGCCGGATCGAAGATGCCCAGCCGGGCGACCCCGAACAGGGCGGCGAGCGCGACCAGCCAGATCAACAGCCGCGCCGGGGAGCGCTTGAGCTTCGGCGCGCTCTCGCTCTCGGCCTCGGGCCCCGGCTCGTCAGCGGCCGCCTCGTCGCCCACGCTGATGACCGGCGCCTCGTCGCCCTCACCGTTCGGCGAGAAGCCGCACTCTGTGCACGGTTCCGCGTAGCCGGACTCGGTGTCCTCTCCGCATGCCGGGCACGTGCGCACGTCGCGAGCTTAGGGGCGCGGCTGGCGGGCGCTGCACCAAGCCCCGCTATCGTCGGCGCGATGGCGGTCGCAGGCGCAAACCAAAACGCGCGCAACGTACGCGTGCTCGCCGCCGGCGGCACGATCTCGATGACCGAGGACAGCGGCGGCGGCGCGGGCTCCGCGACGCCCGAGCTCGACGCGGACGCGCTCGTCGCCAGCATCCCGAGCCTCGACGGCCAGGGGGTCGAGGCGTCGACGGTCAGCAACCTGCCCAGCGCCCACCTCAGCCTCGCCGACCAGCTGCGGATCTGTCGCGCGGCGCGCGACTACGCCCGCCGCGGGATCGGCGTCGTCGTCACCCACGGCACCGACACGATGGAGGAGACGGCGATGCTCTGCGACGTCCTCCACGACGCCGAGGCGCCGATCGTCTTCACCGGTGCGATCCGGCCGGCCTCGGCACCCGGAGCGGACGGGCCCGCGAACACCATGGACGCGATCAGCGTCGCCGCCAGCGAGGCCGCCGCCGCAATGGGCGTGTTGGTCTGCTTCGGCGGGGAGATCCACCACGCCCGCTGCGTGCGCAAGACCGACACCACCTCGCTGGTCGCGTTCTCCTCGCCGCAGACCGGCCCGCTCGGCCGCGTCTCCGAGGGTCACCCGACGATCTGGTCGCGGATCCCGCGCAACCCGCCGCTCGACCCGCCCCACCTCGACAACCGGGTGGTGATCATCCCGACCGCGTCGGGCGACGACGGGGCGCTCGCGCGCGCCGCCCTCGCGACCGAGCCCGACGGCGCCGTGATCGGGACGCTGGGCGCCGGCCACCTGAACCCCAACCTGCTCGAGATCTGGCAGGACGCCGCCGAGCGGATGCCGGTGGTCGCCTACTGCCGCTCCGAGCGCGGGGTGATCCTCAACGCCACCTACGGCTATCGCGGCTCCGAGCAGGACCTGCGCGCGACCGGGATCATCCCGGCCGGCTTCCTCTCCCCCCAGGCGGCGCGGATGAAGCTGCTCGCCTGCCTCGCCTCCGGCCTCTCGACCGACGAGGTCCGCTGGGCGTTCAGCCAGGACGACGGCTGAACAGCCGCGGGGCTGTTCAGCCGCGGGATAGGGTTCGGCGCGATGAAGATTCACCACCTCAACTGCGGCAGCCTCTGTCCGTACGGGGCCAAGCTGATCACCGGCGAGGGCGGCTTCGGCGCGGCCCACCTGGTGTGCCACTGCCTGCTGATCGAGGCGGGCGACTCGCTCGTGCTCGTCGACACCGGCTTCGGCGCCGATGACGCGGCGCATCCATACCGCCGCCTCGGCGTCCCGTTCGCGGCCGCCTTCCGGCCGCGCGCCGACGCCGGCGAGACGGCGCTGACGCGGATCCGCGAGCTCGGCCTCGACCCCGCCGACGTCCGCCACATCGCCTGCACCCACCTCGACCTCGACCACGCCGGCGGCCTGCCCGACTTCCCGGACGCCGAGGTGCACGTGTTCGCGCCCGAGCGCGACGCCGCGGTGAACCCGCGCCTTCGCGACCGCCCGCGCTATCCGGCCTGCCACCTGGAGCACGGCCCGAAGTGGTCCGTGCACGCGGTCGACGGCGACACCTGGATGGGCTTCGAGAGCATCCGTCTGCTGCCGGGGGTCGAGCCCGAGATCCTGCTGATCCCGCTCCTCGGCCACTCACGCGGCCACACCGGCGTTGCCGTCCGCGACGGCGACGGCTGGCTGCTGCACTGCGGGGACGCCTACTTCCACCACGGCCAGATGGAGAGCCCGCCCCATTGCCCGACCGGGCTGCGCCTGTTTCAGAAGGCGATGGCCGACGACGGCTCGGCCCGCGCCGCCAACGAGGCGCGCCTGCATGAGCTCGCGCAGCGCGCCGGCGACGAGGTGCAGGTGTTCTGCGCTCACGACCGGGTCGAGCTCGAACGGGCCGGAGGCGTCGCGTGAGCGACCCGGCCAGCCGCGGGACGGTCCTCGTCACCGGCAGCTCGACCGGGATCGGCCGCGCCTGCGCGCTCGGCCTCGACCGGGCCGGGTTCACCGTCTTCGCAGGCGTCCGCAGGCCCGAGGATGCCGAGCAGCTGCGCGCGGCGAGCTCCGAGCGCCTGACCCCGCTGATCCTCGACGTCACCGATGCGGCCCAGGTCGAGGCGGCCGCCGCGGCGGTCTCCGAGGCCTCCGGGGGCCGGCTCGCCGGGCTCGTCAACAACGCCGGGATCACCGTGCCCGGCCCGGTCGAGACGGTGGCCCTCGACGACCTTCGCCACCAGCTCGAGGTCAACGTCGTCGGCCAGGTCGCGATGACCCAGGCGGTCCTCCCGCAGATCCGCGCGGCCCGCGGGCGGATCGTCCTGATCTCGTCGATCGGCGACCGCGGCGGGATCGCCTTCCTGTCCGCCTACAACGCCTCCAAGGCCGCGATCAGCGCGATCGGCGACGGCCTGCGGCAGGAGATGAAGCCGTTCGGGGTCGAGGTGTCGATCGTCGAGCCAGGGTCGATCGCGACCGAGATCTGGGACAAGGGCGTCCGCACCGCGCCCGGGATGCTCGCGGCGATGACCGACGAGCAGCGCCGGATCTACGGCGAGCGGCTCGAGCGCTTCCAGGTGTTCGCCCGCAAGACCGGCGCCGCAGGCCTGCCCTCGGAGGAGGTCTTCGACGTGGTCGAGCATGCGCTCACGGCGGCCAAGCCGAAGACCCGCTACGTCGTCGGGCGCGAGGCGCGGATTCAGACGATCGCCCGCGCCGCGCTCAGCGACCGCGGCTTCGACCGCCTCGTCGCGCGCCAGATCGACGGCAGCTGATCCGCTAGCCCGGCGCGCGGGCGGTGATGATCCAGGTCGATGACGGGGCGCGGACGCCGTCGTCGGTCATGTACTCGGACAGCACCTCGGCGATCGCCGCCTCGAGCTGCGGGCGGATGCGCTCCGCGTCGTCGCCGGAGAGGCGAATGACCTCGCCGGCGGGGCCGATCGACATCAGCAGCGCGACCGCGCGGTCGAGGTCGCGGCCGATGTTGACGACGATGTCGCTGCGGCGAAGGTCGATCTGCTCGAAGCCGGCGTGGACGAGGATGTCGGTGACCGTGTCGGCGTTCGCCATCGAGAACGGCCCCGGGCCGCAGGTGGGCTCGTCGGTCTGCGTCGCGGTCGGGCTCGTCGAGCCAGTCCGCGACCGCGAGCTCGGCCCGGTGCAGCCAGTCGTTGTCGAGCTTGCGGCGCCAGACCACCATGCACAGCCGGCCACCGGGGACGAGGCCGCCGCGGACGTTGCGAAGCGCCGCCACCGGGGAGGCGAAGAACATCGTCCCGAAGCGCGAGAAGGCCCGGTCATAGATCGGCTCGAAGCTCGCCGTCTGCACGTCGGCGACCTCGAAGCTGACGTTCGCGATCCCCGCCGCCTCGGCCTCCGCGCGCGCCGTCTCGATGAAGCGCTCCGCGACGTCGACCCCGTGCGCCGAGCCCGACTCGCCGACCAGCTCGGCGATCGCGGTCGTCGTGTCGCCGAAGCCGCAGCCGATGTCGAGGACCCGCTCGCCGGCCGCCGGCGGGAACAGCCGCAGCGCCGCGGCGCCGTGCATCCCGAGGCTCGTGACGACCTCGCCGCGGAAGGCGTCGAAGCGATCGAAGAGCACGCCGTTCCAGGCCTCGTGCGCCTCCTCGTTCTCGGGCGCCACCGCCCCGGTGCCAACCACCTCGTCCATGGGGTCGATCCTACGTGCGATTCCGGTCGATGCCAACCGCCGCGAGGATGATCCATAGGATTGCGGGCGCGGGTGAGAGTTGCCGTCGTCGACATGGGCACGAACTCGACGCGGCTGTTGATCGCCGACGTCGTCGGCGGCCGCGTGCGCGAACTCGAGCGACGCTCGACCGTGACCCGGCTCGGCCGCGGCGTGGACACCTCCGGCCAGCTCTCCGCGGAGGCGATCGACGACGTCTGCGAGGCGGTCGGTGCCTACCTGCCCGAGTTCGAGCGCCACGGGGTCGAGCGGGTCCGCGCGATCGCCACCAGCGCGGTCCGCGACGCCGCCAATCGCGACATGTTCCTGGCCGAGCTGCGCGAGCGCTTCGCCCTCGACGCCGAGATCCTCGACGGCGCCGAGGAGGCGCGGCTCACGTACCTGGGCGCCTACGCCGAGCGCCCGCCGGCGGAGAAGACGATGGTCGTCGACATCGGCGGCGGCTCGACCGAGCTCGTGATCGGCGACGGGCCCGACGTCGGCTTCTCGGCGTCGCTGCAGGCGGGCACCGTCCGCCACACCGAGCGCCACCTGGCTCACGATCCGCCCGAGGCCGCCGAGCTCGACCAGCTGGCCGGCGACGTCGGCGGATTGATCGACGGTGCGCTCGAGGGCGCCGCCTTCGCCCGCGCCAACTACGGGATCGGGGTCGCCGGCACGCCGACCTCGCTGGCGGCGATCGACCAGAAGCTCGACCCGTACGACCCCGACCGCGTTCACGGCTACCGGCTCTCGCTGGAGTCGATCCAGCGGATGCTGGCCCTGCTGGCCTCGAAGCCGCTGGCCGAGCGGGTCCAGATCGTCGGGCTGCACGAGGGTCGCGCGCCGACGATCGTGGCCGGGGTCGTGATCCTGATCCAGGTGATGCGCGCCTTCGGGCTCTCGGAGATCGAGGTCTCCGAGCACGACATCCTCTGGGGAGCGGCGCTCTCCTAACAGCCGGGGATCGAGATCCCGCGGATCGACCCGAGCGAGCAGAACGCAGGCTTCGGGGTCAGGTTCTTGTTGAGCACGCCGAAGCCGCCCTCGCGACCCGGCAGCGAGGGCTCCTCGACGAAGCGATGCACGACCGCGAGCTGGATCCCGCGGACGCGGCGGAACATCTCGTAGAGCTCGCTGACCGCCTGCGCCGCGGCCTGGGGGCTGAAGGGCTTGTCGCCGGCGGTCGAGACCCCGAACTCCGTCGCCCACAGCGGCCTCGCGCCGTCGCCGTACCGGTCCATCACGTTCTGGACCTTGCCCAGGTAGACGCGCACGTCGCCGAGGTAGTCCTCGCCGGGCCCGACTCCGGGGTAGGGGTGGATGCCGATCGCGTCGGCGTGGGTGGCGGCGCCGCGCTCATACATCTGGATCAGGAAGTCGCGAAAGCCAATCGAGCCGCTGGTGTCCGTGTCGGCGTGGGGCGAGAGGCCGGCGCTGACCACGGTCGTCCCCGGGACCTGCTGGTGCAGGGCGTCGGCCACCGTCTTCAGCATCTGCGCGTAGTCGCCCGGCTCGGGCGGCCCGCCCCAGTACAGCGGGTAGTTGGGCTCGTTCCAGACCTCGAACCCGGCCGAGTTCGGGTAGCGCTTCGCGACCGAGACGGCGAACTGCGCGAACTCGTCGTAGTGACCCGGTGACGGGTGCTGCTGGTTGCGGCCCCCGGCGCAGGCGCCCGGGTTGGCCTGGGCGAAGCAGGGTGCCCCGATCAGGACCCAGAGCGGCCTGATCCCGCGCTCCTGAAGCCGCTGGTAGAGGACATCGGAGCCGTACCAGTTGAACGACCCCTTGGTCGGCTCGACCCCGGCCCACGGGATGCTGGTGCGGGCGACCTGGGCGCCGGTCTCCGAGAGCAGGTCGAAGGCGGCCACCGATTGGAAGATCCAGTCCTCGTTGAAGCCGAAGGTCGGCGGCGGGTTCGGGGTCGCCAGCAGCGGAGCCTGCGGCTGCAGACGGTTGTCGCAGCGGTCGACGCGCCAGCGGTTTCCCTTGCGCTTCCAGACCGCGCGACCGGCACAGGCGTAGGGGACCTCGCCGGGATAGACGCCCTCGGCGCGCCACTCGCAGACCCAGGTCGAGTAGTTGAGGCGCTTGCCCTTCTTCTGCGGGCCGCAGCGGCTGATCCGCTGCACGTCGATCGCGTTGCGCGTCTCGACGGTCCTGATCGCCTTGGCGGCCAGCCTCGCCCGGTTGACGCCGTGCTCGGTGTCCCCGGGTTGGCTCGCACCGGCGGCCGGGACGGCGATCAGCGCCGCCGCGAGCGCCGCGATCAGCGCGGTCGTGAGTCGGGGCCAGGGCATCTCGGATCACTCATCGGCGGCGGTCACCTAAACCTGAACCCGCCTGGCCGGGGTTCGTCACGGTAGTGTGGTCGGCGGTGGAAGCCGAGACCGTCCACTACCGCACCTGCCCGTTCTGCGAGGCGACCTGTGGCCTCGCGGTGACGATGCGCGGCGACGAGGTCGTCTCGGTCCGCGGCGACGCCGACGACGTCTTCAGCCGCGGCTTCCTCTGCCCGAAATCGCAGGGCCTCAAGCAGCTTCACGAGGATCCCGACCGGCTGACGACGCCGCTGGTGCGCCGCGACGGCGAGCTCGTCGAGGCGACCTGGGAGGAGGCGTTCGCGGCGGTGGAGGCGGGCCTCTCGAAGGTGCTCGCCGACCACGGGCGCGACGCGGTCGCCGTCTACCTCGGCAACCCCGCCGCCCACAGCCTCGGGCCGACGCTCTACGGGACGCCGCTGATCAAGGCGCTCGGGACCAAGAACGTCTACTCGGCGTCGACCGTCGACCAGATGCCGAAGCAGGTCGCCTCCGGGCTGATGTTCGGCGGCGGGCTCAGCGTCGCGGTCCCCGACGTCGACCGCACCGACCACCTGCTGATCCTCGGCGCCAACCCGCTGGTCTCGAACGGGTCGCTGCTGACCGCGCCGGACATGCGCGGGCGGATCCGCGCGATGCTCGAGCGCGGTGGCAAGGTCGTCGTCGTCGACCCGCGCCGCAGCCGGACCGCAAAGGAGGCCTCCGAGCACCACTTCATCCGCCCCGGCACCGACGCGCACCTGCTGTTCGCGATCGCGAACGTGCTGATCGCCGAGGACCTCGCGGCGCCCGGGCGGCTCGCCGAGCTCGCCAACGGCGCCGATCAGATCGAGCCCCTGGCGGCCCCCTTCACGCCGGACGCCGTTGCCCCCGTCTGCGGGATCGAGGCCGACGAGATCCGCCGGATCGCCCGCGAACTCGCGGCCGCGGAACGCGCCGCGGTGTACGCGCGAATCGGGACGACGACGCAGCGCTTCGGCACCCTCGCGAGCTGGCTCGTCGACGTCCTCAACTACCTGACGGGCAACCTCGACCGCGAGGGCGGGGCGATGTTCCCGCTCGCCGCCGCCGCGCAGCGCAACTCCGCCGGCCGCGGGCCGGTCGGCAAAGGGGTCCGGATCGGGCGCTGGACGAGCCGCGTGAGCGGGCGTCCCGAGTCGTTCGGCGAGCTGCCGGTCGCCGGGCTCGCCGAGGAGATCACCACCCCGGGCGACGGCCAGGTCCGCGCCCTGCTCACGATCGCCGGCAACCCCCTCGTCTCGACTCCGGACTCGGCGGCGCTCGACGCCGCGGTCGGCGAGCTCGACTTCGTCGTCTCGATCGATATCTACGTGAACGAGACGACCAGCCGCGCCGACGTCATCCTCCCCGCCCCCGAGCCGCTCCAGAAGGCCCACTACGACACCGCGCTGTACCAATTCGGCGTGCGAAGCGTGGCCAACTGGTCGCCCGCCGTGCTGCCGCTGCCCGACGGCCAGCCGCAGGAATGGGAGATCATCCTCCGGCTCGCGGCGATCGCCGCCGGCCAGGGCGCCGAGGCCGAGATCGAGCCCTGGGACGACCTCGTCGCCCAGACGGTGATCGGCCGCGAGGTCGCGCTCGCCGGCTCGCCGATCGAGGGCCGGGCCCCTGACGAGATCCTCGCCGAGCTCGGCGAGCGCCGCGGTCCCGAGCGGCTGCTCGACTTCATGTTGCGGGTCGGGCCGTTCGGCGACGGCTTCGGCGCCGACCCCGACGGGCTGACGCTCGGGAAGCTGGAGGCCAACCCGCACGGGATCGACAACGGGGCGATGCGCGAGCGCCTCCCCGACGCGCTGCGCACCCCGAGCGGGAAGATCGAGCTCGCGCCGCCGGAGATCGTCGCCGACGTCCCGCGGCTGGAACAAGAGCTCGCGGGGGCGATCAACGGCCAGATGGTCCTGATCGGCCGCCGTCAGCTGCGGTCGAACAACTCCTGGATGCACAACCTGCCGGCCCTGGTCAAGGGCAAGGACCGCTGCACGGTCCAGGTCCATCCCGACGACGCCGCGCGTCTCGGCCTCGCCGACGGCGGCAGCGCGCGGGTGAGCTCGAGCTCGGGCGAGCTCGTCGTCCCGGTCGAGGTCACCGACGAGATCATGCGCGGGGTCGTCTCGATCCCGCACGGCTGGGGCCACGACGCGGCCGGCAACCGGATGGCGGTCGCCGCCGAGCACGCCGGCGTCAACTCGAACCTGCTCGCCCCCGTCGACGTCGACGCCGTCAGCGGCAACGCGGTCCTCAACGGGATCCCGGTGGAGGTCGCCGCCGCGGCCTAGCGGTCGAGTGGAAGATTGAGCACCGTATTCGAGCCCTGGGCACCACTCGAACGCTCGAACGCCGAACGCCGAACCGCCGCTACAGCTCCAGCTCGTACTCGAGCAGCGCCTCCGCCTCGCCGCCGACCCGGTCATAGACCTTGTGGGCGCGCTTGTTGTCCGGCATCGTGAACCAGCTGATGATCGGCGCGCCGTGGCGGCGGGCGACGTCGGCGACCGCCTCGATCAACGCGTCGGCGTGCCCGGCGCCGCGCGCGGACTCGGCGACGAACAGGTCGTCCATGACCACCGCCCGCGCCCCGCGCAGGCTCGACCACTTCCACTGGTTGAGGGCGAAGCCGACGACCTCGCCGGCGTCGTCGGTGGAGACCAGCAGGAACGCCTGGTCCTCGGGTGCGGCGATCACGTCGCGCGCCATCTCCTCGAGCCCCTGGTCGGTCGGGCTCGACTCGTAGAAATCGGCGTAGCCGCGCAGCAATGGCGCCAGCGCCGGCAGGTCGGACTCGGTCGCCTCGCGAATCGCCATCAGGGCGCCTTGCCGGAGATCCGCTCCCAGGCGCGCTTCAGCTTCGCCTCGAGCTCGTCGTCCCACTCGCGCTCGACGAAGTCCTCGCCGCTCGTTCCCATCGCCGCGGCGCTCTGCGACGGCTCCGGCAGGCGCTTGGCCGCTGCGGCGTCGATGCTCAGCAACACCCCGCGCTCGTAGATCTCGTCGATCTGCTCCACGTCGACGAAGCGGTGGCCGCCGGGCAGCACGCTGCGGTCGATGACCAGCCCGTCGAAGATGTCCGCTCGGCGGTCGGCGATCACGTGCTCCACCTTGCCGAGGCGCTCGCCGTCGCTCGAGTACGCGGGCGTACGCGGCTTCAGCGTCAGATAGGAGCTGGGTGGGCCGAGGTCCTCCACGGCGCCGAGCCTATCGGTCGCGAGTCTGCCCCATCGCGCTGCTGAAGATCGCCTGCAGCTTGCGCAGGTCGGCCTCCGGCAGCGACGCGATCTCGTCGGGCGGAATCGACCGCCGCCGGATCAGCTCGGCGCGCAGCTCGCGGCCCGCGTCGGTCAGCGCGACCAGCTTCACGCGGCGGTCGCCCTCGGCGGCGCGCCGCTCCACGAGGCCCCGCTCGGTGAGCCGGTCGACGATCCCGGTGATGTTCGAGTTGTCGCAGTGCATGTGCTTGGCGAGCTCGCCCATCGGCTGCGGCTCGTCGAGCAGCCCGAGCATCATCTGCTGCGGCGGCATCAGGTCGAACTCGCGCCACAGCTCCAGCATCCGGGGCCGCCCCTTGACGAAGAAGAACTCGAGCATCGCGATCCAGGCCTCGCTCGCCAGCTCCTTGCCGGGCTTGGTCGTGGCCTTCCGTGACGTCTCGACGCTCATCGCAACCGGATGTTACTCTACCCCCTCGATAGTTGAAGCCATCAACTAAGTAAGGGCAAGGTAAAGGGAATGCGAACCGACAACGGGATCGAGGTCGAGGGCCTCGTCCGCGAGTTCAAGAAGGGCCCGCGCGCCGTCGACGGCATCGACCTGACCGTGGCGCCGGGCGAGATCTACGGCTTCCTCGGCCCCAACGGCGCCGGCAAGTCGACGACCGTCCACATGCTGACGACGCTGCTGCCGCCAACCGCCGGCACCGCCCGGGTCGCCGGCCACGACATCGTCACCGAGGGCCCCGAGGTCCGCGACGCAATCGGCGTCGCCCTGCAGGAGGCCGCGCTCGACCAGTTTTTGACCGCCCGCGAGCACATGCGCCTGCAGGCCGGGATGCACGGCCTCACCAAGGCCGACGCGACCCGCCGCGGCGACGAGCTGATCGCCCGGGTCGGGTTGTCCGATGCGGCGGACCGCAAGGTCGGCGGCTACTCCGGCGGGATGCGACGCCGGCTCGACCTCGCCCTGGCGCTCGTGCACGAGCCCGCGATCCTGTTCCTGGACGAGCCGACCACCGGCCTCGATGTGCAAAGCCGCACCGCGCTGTGGGACGAGGTCCAGCGCCTCGCGTCGGCGAACGGGGTCACCGTCTTCTTGACGACGCAGTACCTGGAGGAGGCCGACGCGCTCGCCGATCGGGTCGGGATCATCGATACCGGCAAGATCGTCGCCGAGGGCACGCCCGATGAGCTGAAGGCCGAGATCGGCCGGCCGACGGTCGAAGCCTCGCCCGCCGACGACGGCGATCGCGAGCGCATGCGCGCCGTCCTCTCGCGCTTCGGGCCCGAGGCGCCCGCCGGGCCCGGCGGCGTCGCCGTCCGCCTCGACGAGGGCACCCACGAGCTCGCCGAGGTCGTCCGCGCGCTCGACGCCGAGAACCTGAAGATCGCCAACCTCGAGATCCACGCCCCCTCCCTCGACGACGTCTTCCTCGCCAAGACGGGCCGGCGGCTCGAGGGCGCGGGCGACGAGGAGGGGCAGGCCACCGGCGAGCAGGAAGCGGTCGCGGCGGCATGAGCGCCGACGCCGCAGCGGTCCCCGCCCCCGCCGCCGTGCGCGGCCAGCGCTCGAGCGCGCTCTCGCAGGTCGGCTACCTCGCGCAGCGGTCGGTCACGCGGACGATCCGCCAGCCGATCATGTTCGTGCCCAGCCTCGTCTTCCCGCTGTTCCTGCTGGCCGTCAACTCGAGCGGGCTGAGCGCGGCGACCAACCTGCCCGGCTTTCCGACCGACTCCTACCTGAGCTTCGCGCTCGGCCTCACCTTCATGCAGGGAGCCCTGTTCGCGACCATGGGGGCCGGCCAGTCGATCGCCCAGGACATCCAGCACGGCTTCTTCGACCGCCTCCAGCTGACCCCGCTGCGCAGCAACGCGCTGATCGCCGGCCAGCTCGCCGGGGCCACCCTCCAGGGCGTCTTTCAGGCGGTCACGTACCTGATCGTGGCGCTCGCCTTCGGCGCCCACCTCGAGGCGGGGCCGGCCGGCGTGCTCGTGCTGTTCGCGCTCTCGGCGATGGTCGGGGTCGCGTTCGGCTCGATCGGGCTCGCGATCGGGCTGCGCACCGGCAACGGCGAGGCGGTCCAGGGCGTCTTCCCGCTGCTGTTCGTGCTCCTGTTCCTGAGCTCGGGGGCGCTGCCGCGCGACCTGATCGCCAACGACTGGTTTCAGACGATCGCGACGATCAACCCGGTCAGCTACCTGATCGAGGGCTTTCGCAGCCTCTTCATCACCGGCTGGGACGGCGAGGCGCTCGGGCTCGCCTTCGGCGTCTCCATCGGGATCCTGGCGCTCGGCATGTGGGCGGCGACCGCGGCCCTGCGGACTCGAATGGAGCGCACGTGAACCCGGTCCGCACGCGGTGGGTTCGCGCGGCGCTCGCGATCGCCCGGCGATCGCTGCACGTGATGCTCAGCAAGCCGTCGCTGTTCCTGCCGTCGCTGATCTTCCCGCTGTTCTTCTTCGCCGCGTTCGCGGGCGGGCTCTCGGCGGTCGGTGACGCCCCGAACTTCGACTACCCGAACTACACGACCTTCCAGTACGTCTTCGTGCTGATGCAGTCCGCGGTCTTCGGCGGCGTCTTCACGGGCTTCTCGATCGCGGCCGACTTCGAGTTCGGCTTCGCGCGGCGGATGCTGCTCGCCACCCGCAACCGCTCGTCCCTGATCGCCGGCTACGTGCTCACCGCGCTGGTTCGGGCGCTGATGGTCTGGGCCGTGGTCACGGTCGTCGCGGTCGCCAGCGGCGCCGAGATCTCCGGCAGCGTGGGTGACCTGCTCGAGATCCTGCTGATCGCGATCCTGCTCAACTTCGCCGCGACCCTGTTCGCCTCCGGCCTCGCGATGCGCTTCCGCACCCTCCAGGCGGCCCCGCTGATCCAGCTCCCGGCCTTCCTGATCATCATGACCGCGCCCGTCTACGTCCCCCGGGACCTGATCCAGGGCTGGGTCGCGACGGTCGCCGACGTCAACCCGATGACCGCGATGCTCGAGGCCGGGCGCAACCTCGTGATCGGCGCGCCGGCGGAGACGCTCGCCGCGCTGGCGATCGTCGCCGGCCTGATCGCGGTGATGCTGAACTGGGCCCGCACCGGCCTGCGCCGCGCCGAGGCGGCGGGCTAGGCGCAGCCATGGCCACGAAGAAGAAGAACGCCCAGTCGCCTGGGCCCGCCGACAGCCACGATCTGATCCGCGTGCACGGCGCGCGGGAGAACAACCTCAAGGACGTCAGCGTCGAGCTCCCGAAGCGCCGGCTGACGGCGTTCACCGGGGTCTCCGGCTCGGGCAAGAGCTCGCTGGTGTTCGGCACGATCGCCGCGGAGTCCCAGCGGCTGATCAACGAGACCTACAGCGCCTTCGTGCAGGGCTTCATGCCGACGCTGGCGCGTCCCGAGGTTGACGTGCTCGAAGGGCTGACGACCGCGATCAGCGTCGACCAGGAGCGGATGGGTGCCGACGCCCGCTCCACGGTCGGCACCGCCACCGACGCCAACGCGATGTTGCGCATCCTCTTCAGCCGGCTCGGCAAGCCGCACATCGGCTCGCCCAGCGCGTTCGCCTTCAACGTCGCCTCGGTCCGGGCGAGCGGCGCGATCACGGTCGAACGGGGTGCCGGCAAGACCCAGACCAAGAAGGCGACCTTCAACCGTCTCGGCGGCATGTGCCAACGCTGCGAGGGCCGTGGCGCGGTCACCGACTTCGACCTGTCCGCCCTGTACGACGACAGCCTGTCGATCAACGACGGGGCGATCACCATCCCCGGCTACAGCATGGACGGCTGGTACGGCCGCATCTTCCGGGGCTGCGGCTTCTTCGACCCGGACAAGCCGATCCGCAAGTTCAACAAGAAGGAGCTGCACAACCTGCTCCACAAGGAACCGACCAAGATCAACGTCGACGGCATCAATCTGACCTACGAGGGTCTGATCCCGAAGATCCAGAAGTCGATGCTGTCCAAGGACGTCGACGCGCTGCAGCCGCATATCCGCGCCTTCGTGGAACGGGCGGTCACCTTCACCACCTGCCCCGAGTGCGACGGCACCCGGCTCAGCGAGGAGGCACGGTCGTCGAAGATCGAGAAGATCAACATCGCGGACGCCTGCGCGATGCAGATCAGCGACCTGGCCGAGTGGGTGCGAGATCTCGACGAACCATCGGTCGCACCGCTGCTCGAGGCGCTGCGCGAGACCCTCGAGTCCTTCGTGGAGATCGGGCTGGGCTACCTCTCGCTCGACCGGCCGTCGGGCACGCTCTCGGGCGGCGAGGCGCAGCGCGTCAAGATGATCCGCCACCTCGGCTCCTCGCTCACCGACGTCACCTACGTCTTCGACGAGCCCACCGCGGGCCTGCACCCCCACGACATCGAGCGGATGAACGACCTGCTGCTGCGGCTGCGCGACAAGGGCAACACGATCCTGGTCGTGGAGCATGAGCCGGAGACGATCGAGATCGCCGACCACGTCGTCGATCTCGGCCCCGGCGCGGGTACGGCCGGCGGCGAGGTGGTGTTCGAGGGCACCGTCGAGCGGCTTCGGGCGGCCGACACGGTCACCGGCCGCCACCTCGACGACCGGGCCACCCTCAAGGCCTCGGTGCGGACGCCGGCGCAAGCGCTGGAGGTGCGCGGCGCGAGCACGCACAACCTGCAGGACGTGGACGTCGACATCCCGCTCGGCGTGCTCGTCGTGGTGACCGGCGTCGCCGGGTCGGGGAAGAGCTCGCTGATCCAGGGCTCGGTTTCGGAGCGCGACGGCGTGGTCTCGATCGACCAGACCGCGATCCGCGGCTCGCGGCGGAGCAACCCGGCGACCTACACCAAACTGCTCGACCCGGTCCGCAAGGCGTTCGCGAAGGCCAACGGCGTGAAGCCGGGGCTGTTCAGCGCCAACTCCGACGGCGCCTGCCCGAGCTGCAACGGCGCCGGCGTCATCTACACCGACCTCGCGATGATGGCCGCTGTCGCCACCACCTGCGAGGAGTGCGAGGGCAAGCGGTTCGGCGCCGAGGTGCTGGAGTACAAGTTCGGCGGCAGGGACATCAGCGAGGTCCTGGCGATGCCGGTGAGCGAGGCGACCGAGTTCTTCGCCGGCGAGGCGGAGGTGCCGGCCGCGCACAGGATCCTCGACCGGCTCGCCGACGTCGGGCTCGGCTATCTCACCATCGGCCAGCCGCTCACCACGCTCTCGGGCGGCGAACGGCAGCGGCTGAAGCTGGCCACCCACATGGGCGAGAAGGGCGGCGTCTACGTCCTCGACGAGCCGACCACCGGCCTCCACCTCGCCGACGTCGAGCAGCTGCTCGGCCTGCTCGACCGGCTCGTCGACTCCGGCAAGTCGGTGATCGTCATCGAGCACCACCAGGCGGTCATGGCGCACGCCGACTGGATCATCGACCTCGGGCCCGGCGCCGGCCACGACGGCGGCCGGATCGTGTTCGAGGGCACCCCCGCCGACCTCGTCGCCGACCGCTCCACCCTGACCGGCGAGCACCTCGCGGCGTACGTCAGCACCTGACCGAGGCCCTCGGGCCGCCGGGCGCCAGTAGGGTCCGGGAGATGGCCGACACGGTCACAGTCGACGTCGTCTCGGGCGTCGCGCGGATCACGCTCAACCGTCCCGGCTCGCTCAACGCCTGGAACGAGGAGCTCGGTCGCGACCTGGCGGCGGCGATCGAGCGGGCGCGCGAGGACGACGTCCGCGCCGTCCTGATCACCGGCGCCGGGCGCGCGTTCTCCTCCGGGGCCGACCTCGGCGAGCAGCGCGCCGGCACCGAGGGGCCCGCCGTGCCGGACCTCAGCGCCCGGCTGCGCGAGCTCTACAGCCCGATCATCCTGGCGATCCGGGAGCTGCCGAAGCCCGTCGTCGCGGCGGTCAACGGCCCGGCGGCCGGGATCGGGTGCGCCCTGGCGCTCGCCTGCGACCTGATCGTCGCCGCCGAGTCCTCGTTCTTCCTGCTCGCCTTCGTGAACATCGGTCTCGTCCCGGACGGCGGCTCGAC
Organism: uncultured Solirubrobacterales bacterium; assembly: GCA_963781265.1. Lineage (GTDB taxonomy): Bacteria > Actinomycetota > Thermoleophilia > Solirubrobacterales > 70-9 > WHSW01. The sequence continues at coordinate 74,742 of CAWAFH010000013.1, read as the reverse complement.
GGCGACCGTGCCGGCGCGGATCGGGGCGGCGCGCGCCGCCGAGATGGCGATGCTCGGCGAGCGGGTTCCGGCGCCGGCCGCGCTCGAGTGGGGCCTGATCAACCGGGTCGTCCCCGACGACGACCTCGCCGGCGCGGTCGACCTCCTGGTCGCGCACCTGGCCGGCGGCCCCACCCTCGCCTACGGGCGGATCAAGGAGCTGCTCAACCGCAGCCTCTACCCGGACCTCGCCGGCCAGCTCGATGCCGAAGCCGCCGCCCAGGGCGAGCAGGGCCGCACCGCCGACTTCATCGAGGGCGTGATCGCGTTCAGCGAGAAACGGCCGCCCAGGTTCACCGGAACCTGAGCGGCCGTGGAGCGGGACGCGGTCGCGCGGCGCCGATCCGAGTCGGCCCGCTGCGGTCTTAGACCGCGTGAGTTGCTCTGCCGCAGAAGGGGTGTCGCTCGCCGTCGGCCTCGACCGTACGCCCGAGCACGTAGCGACCGCTGCGGCGGCGGGCTAACCCTGGGGCTAGATTTGGCGTCGATGGAGGCCGTCTCCGCTCCCCCGCGCCTCACCGAGCGCTCCGCGCTCGAGCTCGCCGCCGCGATCCGCGCGCGCGAGCTCAGCGCCCGCGCGGTGGTCGAGGCGCACATCGAGCTGATCGAGGCCCGCAACCCTGCGGTGAACGCGATCGTCGCCACCAGGTTCGACGCGGCTCGCGCCGAGGCGGACGCCGCCGACGCGCTGCTCGACTCGCCCGACGCGCCGGCCGAGCCGCCGCCGCTGCTCGGTGTCCCGTGCACGATCAAGGAGTCGTTCGGGCTCGCCGGCATGCCGCACACCTCCGGCTCGCTCGAGCGCCGCCACCGGATCGCCGAGTCCTCCGCGACCGCCGTCCAGCGGCTGATCGACGCCGGCGCGATCCCGCTCGGCGTCACCAACACCTCGGAGCTCACCCTCTGGATCGAGTCCGACAACCGGGTCTGGGGCCGGACCGACAACGCCTATGACCCGACCCGAACGGCCGGCGGCTCCTCCGGCGGCGAGGGCTCGGCCATCGGCAGCGGCTTCGCACCGATCGGGCTCGGCACCGACATCGGCGGATCGATCCGGCTGCCCGCGTTCTTCAACGGGGTCTTCGGCCACAAGCCGAGCGGCGCGCTCGTGCCCCATACCGGCCACTACCCGGCCCCGAACGACCGCGGCTCGTTCCTGCTCGGCACCGGTCCGCTGTCGCGTCGCGCCGAGGACCTGATGCCGGCGCTGCGCGCGATCGCCGGCCCCGACGGGGTCGACACCACCGTCCGCGCCGCCGAGCTCGGCGACCCGGATCAGGTCTCGATCGAGGGCCTGCGCGTGGTGATCTCGGACGACGCGACCCTGCTCCCGGTCTCGGTCGAGCTGCGCAACGCCCGCCTGCGAGCGGCGCGAGCGCTGCGCGACGCCGGGGCGATCGTCGAGCGTGTCTCGCTGCCCGCGGTGCGCACGGTGATCGAGCCCTACCTGAACGCGATGCGCGAGTCCGGCGGCCTGCGCGAGCTGCTGACCGAGGGCGGCGCCGAGGTGCCGGGCTTCGGCCGCCTGGTCGCCGACGCGGTTCGCGGCCGCTCGCCGTACACGGCGCCACTGCTGATGACGCTCGCGTCGGAGAACGTCGCCGCCCACATGCCCGAGCGCCTCCAGCGCCGCGCGCTCGCGGCCGAGCGCGAGCTGATCGACCGGGTCGCCGAGACGATCGGCGACGGCGTCCTGCTGCACCCGCCGTTCGCGCGCGTCGCGCCCCGCCACCACCGAACCTGGGGCCGGCCCTGGATGATCGCGCCGACCGCGCTGTTCAACTTGACCGGGCTGCCGGTCACCGAGGTCCCGCTCGGGCTCAACCCGGAGGGGCTCCCGCTCGGCGTCCAGGTCGCCGCCGGCCTGGACCGCGATCACGTCGCGATCGCGGTCGCGGTCGCGTTGGAGCGCAGCTTCGGCGGCTGGGTCCCGCCCTCCAGCCGCCGATAGCCGCGCGTCGCGTACGTCCGCTACTGGACGGTTACGGTGCCCTCCATCCCGAGGTCCTTGTGCCCGTCGATCGTGCAGTACATCTCGTAGCTGCCGGGCTTCAGGTCCACGGCCAGCTGGCCGGTGTCGCCGGGCGCGAGCGAGTCGGTGGTCTCCTCGACCCCGTTGCCCTCGATCTGGAGGTTGTGGGTGATCGTGCCGTCGTTGGTGACGTCGAAGGTCACGGACCCGGCCTTCACGGTCGCGTCGGACGGGTCGAGCTTGTACTCGGTCTCACCGATCTTCACCGTCTGGCCGCCGCCGCCCGAGGCGGTGGTCGAGGTGTCGGTCGAGGCCGCGGTCGAGCTGGTCGTCTCGGACGCGGCGCTGGTCGAGGTGCTGTCGTCGCTGCCGCAGGCGGCGAGCGCGACCGGGATCGCGGCGATCGCGATCAGGGCGAGGAGCTTGCGGGCCACGGATAACCTCCACAGGATCGGTCTTGGGAATTCCCTTCGACTTGACTTACGGGCGAGAGGCGCCGGGGGATTGGATCGGCCCGCAATCCCTTTGCGACCGGCGCCCGTAGAACCTGAAGCGTGATCAGCTCGCCTTCCGATGAAGCCCTGGTCGCCGGCCTCGCCGCCGGCGACGCCGACGCGACGACCGCCTTCGTGCGGCGCTTTCAGGCGCGCGTCTTCGGGCTCGCGGTCACGATGGTCGGCGACCGCGCCGTCGCCGAGGAGCTCGCCCAGGAGGCGTTCACCAGGGCCTGGCGGCACTCCGGCGCCTACGACGCCCGCCGCGGCCGGGTCACGACGTGGCTGCTGGCGATCACCCGCAACCTGGCGATCGACCACCTGCGCGCGAAGCGCACGGAGCCGCTCGACCCCGACTCGATCCGCGAGACCGAGACCGCGCTCTGGGTGACCTCGCCCGCCGCCCCCGGCGCGGGCGACGATCCCGGCGAGCTGCGCGAGGCGCTCGGCGAGCTGCCCGGCGAGCAACGGCGCGCGCTGCTGCTGGCGACGCTGTACGGCTACACGGCCCGCGAGATCGGCGAGCTCGAGCAGATCCCGGTCGGGACCGCCAAGACGCGGATCAGGACCGCCGTCCAGAAGCTGGCCGCGACGCAGGAGGAAGCTCGATGAGCCCCGCCGACTGCGACCGCCTGCGCGAGCTCGGTGCCGAGGTGGCGCTCGGGATCGCCGACGGCGAGGACCGAGCCTGGGCGCTCGACCACCTCGCCGACTGCCCGGAGTGCCGGGCTCGGATCGAGCGGCTCTCGTCGCTGGCCGACGAGCTGCTCATGGTCGCGCCCTCGATCGAGCCGCCGAGCGGCTTCGAGGCGCGGGTGACCGAGGCGATCCACGGTCCGGCGCAACAGCCACAGCGACGCCGACGGCGCCGCTGGGCGCTGCCGCTGGGCGCCGCGGTCGCCGCCGCCGCCTGCGCCGCCGCCGCGGTCTGGTTCGCGCTCGGCAACGACCGCGATCTCGCCGACTCCTATCGCGCCACGCTCGCCGTCGCCGACGGCCAGTACTTCGACGCGGCCCCGATCGAGCTTCCCGGCGGGCGGCCGGTCGGCTACGTCTACGGCTACCAGGGCCGGACCTCGTGGGTGCTCGCGGTCGTCTACGACGGTGTCCCGGGCGGCCGCTACCAGCTGCAGCTCGTCACCCGCGAGGGGCGCAAGCTGCCGCTGCGCCCCCTCGTGGTCGCCGGCGGCCGCGGCAGCATCGGCGGCGCGACCCCGGTCGACTACGACCAGCTCGCCGAGGTGCGCCTGCTCGATCCCGGCGGCCGCGAGGTCGCCGACTCCGACCTGCGCGAATAGCCGTTCGTCCACGGTCCGTTCGGGTTGAGAGGGGCCTGAGCGGGTAACGCAGCCCCATGTCAACCGCCTTGATCATCGTGATCGTCATCGTCCGTCATCGCCGCGCTCGCCGCGCTGCTTCGCCACCGCGCCGTCGAGCGCGAGATCGAGCAGGAGCGGCTGTCCGGGGAGGCCGTCGCCCACCGCGACCAGGCCGACGCCAACGTCTCTCGGGCGCGCGAGCGCGGCCGCGAGGCCGACGTCCACCGCCGCCAGGCCGAGGAGCACGCCGTCCGTGCCGAGGAGCACGCCGCGGCCGCGACCGAGCACGCCGAGAAGGCCACCGATCTCGAGCGGCAGGTGCGCACGGCCGGCGAGGCCGCGGCGTTTCACGACGAGCAGGCCGCGGAGCGCGAGGAGCAGCTGGAGCGGCCCTGAATTGGTTGCTAGTTGCTGGTTGCTGGTTGCTAGTCGCTGACGGACACCGCCCATCCTGGCCCCCACTGCCCTAAATTTGAGCGGGTGAGCGAGCCGCGCCTGCGCGATCGGCCGCTGCGGCAACGCGCGGCCGGTCTCTACGACCCTACCTACGAGCACGACGCCTGCGGCGTCGCGTGCGTCGCGCGCCTCGACGGCGAGCCGCGTCACGACGTGATCGAGCTGGCGCTCACCGCGCTCGACGACCTCGAGCATCGCGGCGCGGCCGGTGCCGACCCGACCACGGGCGACGGCGCCGGCGTCTTGGTCCAGCTGCCCCACTCCTTCCTGCGCGCCCGCGTCGCCGAGTTCGGGATCACCCGCACGCAGCTCCCCGACCCGGGCAGCGTCGCGGTCGCCTCTTGCTTCTTGTCTCGTGACCCGAGCCTCTGGGAGCATCAGCAGCTGGCGCTGGAGCAGGCGGTCATCGTCGCCGGCCAGCAGCCGCTCGGCTGGCGCGAGGTCCCGGTCGACCTCGCCGCGTGCGGGCGCTCGGCGCGCGACGTCGCCCCCGAGTTCCGCCAGCTCCTGGTCGGCGCCGGCCCGGAGGTGATCGACCAGGACGAGTTCGAGCGCCGGCTGTTCGTCGCCCGCCGGATCGCCGAGCTCGAGGCCGGCCCCGGCTTCTCGGTCCCGAGCTTCTCGTCGCGAACGCTCGTGTTCAAGGGCATGCTGAGCGCCCCGCAGCTCGCCCGGTTCTACGCCGACCTTCGCGACCCGGAGTTGCAGAGCGCGCTCGCGGTCGTCCACTCGCGCTTCTCGACCAACACGTTCCCGAGCTGGGAGCTGGCGCAGCCGCTGCGGCTGCTCGCCCACAACGGCGAGATCAACACCGTGGCCGGCAACGTCAACTGGATGCGGGCCCGCGAGGCCGCGCTGCACTCGGAGCTGTTCGGCCCCGATCTGGAGCGCTGCCTGCCGCTGATCCCCGAGGGAAGCTCCGACTCGGCGGCGTTCGACCGGGTGCTCGAGCTGCTCTCGCTCGCCGGCAGGCCGCTGACCCAGTCGATGATGATGATGATCCCGGCCGCCCACGAGCACCGCGACGACATGGCGGACGAGCTCGATTCCTTCTACCGGTACAGCTGCTCGGTGATCGAGCCCTGGGACGGCCCGGCGGCGATGGTGTTCTCCGACGGGCGCGTGCTCGGCGCCTGCCTCGACCGCAACGGCCTGCGCCCCGGCCGCTGGCTGGTCACCGACGAGGGGGTCGTGGTCCTCGGATCCGAGGCCGGCGTCCTGCCCGTCGACCCGGCCAAGGTCGTGCGCCGCGGCCGCCTGCACCCCGGGCGCCTGTTCGTCGTCGACCTCGAGCGCAACCTGCTGCAGGCCGACGGAGAGGCCGAGCTCGAGGTCGCCGGCCGCCGCCCCTACCGCCGCTGGTGCGACGAGGGCGAGATCAAGATGACCGAGCTCGAGCCGCGCGAGGTCGGCGAGCCGACCGAGCCGCTGCGCACCCGCCAGCTCGCTCTCGGCTACAGCCAGGAGGACCTGCGGGTCCTGATCTCGCCGGCGGCCGAGGCCGGGATCGAGCCGACCGGCTCGATGGGCAACGACCTCGCGCTCGCGGCGCTCTCGGAGCGCGAGCCGTCGCTGTTCAGCTACTTCAAGCAGCGCTTCGCCCAGGTCACCAACCCGCCGATCGATTCGGTGCGCGAGTCGATCGTGATGAGCCTCGAGTCGCGGATCGGCTCCGAGGGCAACATGCTCTCCGAGGGGCCCGAGCACGCGATCCAGCTCGTGCTGAGCCACCCGGTGCTCAACAACGAGGAGCTCGAGCGGATCGCCAGCCCGTCGCACCCGTCGCTGCGCGCCACGACGCTCGACGCGACCTGGCCGCTCGCCGCCGGCCGCCAGGGCCTCGAGGCGGCGCTCGACCAGATCGCCCGCGAGGCGAGCGCCGCGATCACGGGCCGCGCGAACCTGATCGTCGTCTCGGACCGCAGGCTCGGCCCCGACCGGATCCCGATCCCGGCGATGCTGGCGCTCGGCGCCGTCCACCAGCACCTGGTCGCCGAGGGCACCAGGCTGCAGACGAGCATCGTGGTCGAGACCGGCGAAGCGCGCGAGATCCACCACATCGCCGCCCTCGTCGGCTATGGCGCCGCCGCCGTCAACCCCTACCTGCTGTTCGAGTCGCTCACCGACCTCCACGGCCGCGCCGAGCTGCCCGACGACCTCTCGCACGAGCAGGCCACCGAGCAGCTGATGCAGGCGATTCGCAAGGGCCTGCTCAAGGTGATGTCGAAGATGGGCATCGCGACGATCCAGAGCTACTGCGGCGCCCAGATCTTCGAGGCCGTCGGGCTCGACCGCGAGCTCGTCGACCGCTACTTCGGCGGCACCCCGTCGGCGGTCGGCGGGGTCGGCCTGCACGAGCTCGGCGCCGAGGCGCTCGAGCGCCACGCCCGCGCCTACCCCGAGCGCCACGGCCGCAGCCTCCCCGAGCACGTCGAGGACTCGCTGCTGCCCGCGGCGCACGCGAAGCTGCTGCCCCAGGGCGGCGTGTACGCCTGGCGCCGCGACGGCGAGCGCCACGCCTGGGACCCGCCCACGATCGCCGCCCTGCAGCTCGCCGTTCGTGCGAACGGCGACCTGAGTCAGGCGCCTCAACAGCGGCGCGGCTCGGCTACGCCTCACTCGGAGGCGCACGAGCGCTACGAGGAGTTCCGCGACCGGGTCGACGAGGAGAACGGGGCGCTCGCGATGCTGCGCGGGGTGCTCGAGGTCAAGCCCGCCGGCGAGCCGCTGCCGATCGAGGAGGTCGAGTCGGCGAGGGAGATCCTGAAGCGCTTCACCACCGGCGGAATGAGCCTCGGGGCGCTCGGCCCGGAGGCACACGAGACGCTCGCGGTGGCGATGAACCGGCTCGGCGGGATGTCGAACTCCGGCGAGGGCGGCGAGGACATCCGCCGCTCCCGGCCCGACCCGAACGGCGACCAGCGCCGCTCGCGGATCAAGCAGGTCGCCTCCGGCCGGTTCGGCGTCACCGTCCACTACCTCTCGTCGGCGGATCAGATCCAGATCAAGATCTCGCAGGGCGCGAAGCCCGGCGAGGGCGGCCAGCTGCCCGGTCACAAGGTCGATCCGTACATCGCCCAGCTTCGCTTCGCGACCCCGGGCGTCGGGCTGATCTCGCCTCCGCCCCACCACGACATCTACTCGATCGAGGACCTCAAGCAGCTGATCTACGACCTGCGCTCCGCGAACCCGCACGCGACCGTCTCGGTCAAGCTCGCCGCCGAGGCGGGGGTCGGCACGGTGGCCGCCGGGGTCGCCAAGGCCGGCGCCGACCACGTGGTGATCGCCGGCCACGACGGCGGCACCGGGGCCTCGCCGCTGTCCTCGATCCAGCAGGCCGGCGTCCCCTGGGAGATCGGCCTCGCCGAGACCCAGCAGACGCTGCTGCGAAACGACCTCCGCGACCGGATCATCGTCCAGGTCGACGGCGGCATGCGCACCGGCCGCGACGTGATCATCGGGGCGATGCTCGGCGCCGACGAGTTCGGCTTCTCGACCGCGCCGTTGATCGCGACCGGCTGCATCATGATGCGCGTCTGCCACCTCAACACGTGCCCGGTCGGGGTCGCGACCCAGGATCCGGAGCTGCGCGCCCGCTTCGCCGGCCGCCCCGAGCACGTCGTCAACTACCTCTACCTGGTCGCCGAGGACGTCCGCGAGCACCTCGCCCGGCTCGGCATCCCGACGCTCGAGCAGGCGATCGGGCGGGTCGAGCTGCTCGCCCACAAGCAGCTCTCCGAGCCGCAGGGACACAAGCGCCGCCTGCTCGACCTCTCCGACCTGATCGTCGTCCCGCCGACCGTCGAGCGCGACGCGCCCCGCCACCGGGTCCGCGGCCCGGAGCCGCCGGACCCCCACTTCGACGTGCGCGAGCTGATCGACGAGGCGACCGGCGCGATCGACGGCGGCGACCCGGTCCGCATCGAGCGCCGGATCACCAACGTCGACCGCACCGCCGGCGCGAGGCTCTCGCACGAGCTCGTCGCCAAGCACGGCCCCGACGGCCTGGTCGACGACACGATCGAGGTCGCGCTCACCGGCTCGGCCGGGCAGAGCTTCGGCGCCTTCCTCGCCCCCGGGGTGACGATCGGGCTCGAGGGCGAGGCCAACGACTACGTCGGCAAGGGCCTCTCCGGCGGCGTGCTCGCCGTGTACCCGGCGGCGAGCTCGAAGTTCGTCGCCTCCGAGAACGTGATCATCGGCAACGTCGCCCTCTACGGGGCGACCAGCGGCCGCGCCTTCTTCAGCGGCCTCGCCGGCGAGCGCTTCGCGGTCCGCAACTCGGGCGCGCTGTGCGTGGTCGAGGGCGTCGGCGATCACGGCTGCGAGTACATGACCGGCGGCCGCGCCGCGATCCTCGGGCCGACCGGCCACAACTTCGCCGCCGGGATGAGCGGCGGGATCGCCTGGGTCCACGATCCCGACGACCTGCTCCCGGCCCGCGCCAACACCGAGCTCGTCGATCTCGAGCCGGTGAACAAAGTTGGCGTCGAGGAGCGGTCCGAGCTCTACGCGCTCGTCACCGAGCACCTCGCCCGTACCGGTTCCGAGGTGGCGGCGCACCTGCTCGGCGACTGGGAGGTCTCCCTGGCCCAGTTCGTGCGGGTGATCCCGCGCGAGTACGCCCGCGCGCTCGAGCGTCGCGACGAGATCGGCGGCCCGAAGACCTCTGAGTTCAGGACGCTCGCAGCGTGACGCGCAACCCAAGGGCGTTCATGGAGATCCGCAGGGTCCCGGACCCCGAGCGCGACCCGACCGAGCGCGTCAAGGACTACGGCGAGATCTTCGGCGTCCTGCCCGCCGACGAGCTGCGCCTCCAGGGGGCGCGCTGCATGGACTGCGGGGTGCCGTTCTGCAACTCCGCGTGCCCGCTGGGCAACCTGATCCCCGACTGGAACGACCTCGTGCGCCGCGACGACTGGCGCGAGGCCTGCGACCAGCTGCACGCGACCAACAACTTCCCCGAGTTCACGGGCCTGATCTGCCCCGCGCCGTGCGAGTCGGCATGCGTGCTGGCGATCGACGACGACCCGGTGATGATCAAGCAGATCGAGTACGCGATCGTCCATCGCGGCTTCGAGGAGGGCTGGATCGTCCCCCGTCCGCCCGCGCAGCGCACCGGGCACTCGGTCGCGGTGATCGGCTCCGGCCCCGCCGGCCTCGCCGCCGCCGCGGAGCTCAACCAGGTCGGCCACGCGGTGACCGTTTACGAGCGCGACGAGGCGCCGGGCGGGCTGATGCGCTTCGGCGTCCCCGACGCGAAGCTCGAGAAGTGGATGATCGACCGGCGGGTCGAGCTGCTCGAAGCCGAGGGCGTGAGGTTCGAGTACGGCGCCCACGTCGGCGCCAACGTCGACGCCGAGGAGCTGGCGGCGGCGGCCGACGCGGTCGTGGTGGCGATCGGCTCGCGGGTCGAGCGCGACTTCGAGGCCCCGGGGCGCGAGCTCGACGGGGTCCACTTCGCGATGGACTACCTGTACCAGCGCAACCGCTGGGTCGCGCGGGCCGCCGGGAACCCGGCACCCGAGCCCGCCGCCGGCGAGGCGATCAGCGCCGAGGGCAAGCACGTCGTCGTGATCGGCGGCGGCGACACGGGGATGGACTGCGTCTCCAACGCCAACCGCGAGGGCGCGGTCTCGGCCACCCTGCTCGACGTCTACCCGGAGGTGCCGTCCGACGGCCGCTACCCGGACACCCCGTGGCCGCTGGCGCAGAAGCGCTCGTTCACCACCTACGCGCTGGACGAGGGCGGCGAGCGCCGCTTCGGCCACCAGGTGATCGGGCTCGAGGGAGCCGAGGGCCGGGTGACGAAGCTGGTCGGCCGCCGCGTCACCGGCAGCTCCTCGCGGGCCCTGGAGCCGGTCGCCGGGAGCGAGTTCGAGATGCCCGCCGACCTGGTCCTCATTGCGATCGGCTTCGTCCACCCCGCTCACGACGATGTGGTGGGCGCGCTCGGGGTCGAGACCAACCGCCGCGGGAACGTCGACGCGAAGGCCTTCGAGACCTCACGCGCCGACGTCTGGGCCGCGGGCGATGCCCGGATCGGTCAGTCGCTGATCGTCAGCGCGATCGCCGAGGGCCGCCGCTGCGCCCGCGCGATCGACCGCCGCCTGCGCGAGAGCGCCTAGACGGAGCCGCGGGCGAGCCGCCGTTGTGGGCGCGCTGCGCGTGCGCCGGGCGGCCATGGTCGTACTCGTCCACGAGCCCGAGGCCGCGAGCGATCTTGCGCATCTCGGCGTCCTGCTCGGAGCTGACGAAGGTGACCCCGGTCCCGTCGCGGCCGGCGCGAGCGGTGCGCCCGACCCGGTGCACGTAGGCGTCGCTGTCGCCCGGGGCGTCGTAGTTGATCACGTGGGTGACGTCGTCGACATCGATCCCGCGGGCGGCGACATCGGTCGCGACCAGCGTGGCGACGTCGCCGGAGGCGAAGCGGGCAAGCGCCCGGTTGCGCTGGTTCTGGGTCTTGTTGCCATGCATCGCGACCGCGTCGACGCGCTGCTTGGCGAGCCGCTTGACCAGCCGGTCGGCGCCGTGCTTGGTGCGGACGAAGACGAGGGTGCGGCCGCTGTCGGCGGCGCGCAGCTCGGCGACCAGGGCCTCGACCTTGCCGGCCTGGTCGAGGTGGATGAAGCGATGCGCGACCTCGCCGCGATCGGCCTCGACCGGCTCGTGGACGTGGCGCGCCGGGTCGTTGGTGTAGGCATGGGCCAGTTCGCCGGCCGCCGCCTCGAGGGTGGCGGAGAAGAACAGCGTTTGGCGGTCGCCGGGGGTGCGGTTGACGATCCGGTCGACCGCCGGGCGAAAGCCCATGTCGAGCATCCGGTCGGCCTCGTCGATGACGAGGATTCGCACCTCGTCGAGCTCGAAGGCGCGGCGGTTGAGCAGGTCCTCGAGCCGGCCGGGGGTCGCGACGATGACGTGGGCGCGGGCCGCGTCGCGGGCCTGCTTCTCGAGCCCGACGCCGCCGAAGACGGCGGCGATGCGGAGCTTGCGCGCCGCGGCCAGCGGGGCGATCTCCTCCTCGATCTGAAGGGCGAGCTCGCGCGTCGGCGCGAGGATCAGCGCGGCGGGCAGCAGGTCGTCGGGCTCGATGCACTCGACCAGCGGCACGCCGAAGGCGAGCGTCTTGCCCGATCCGGTCGGTGACTGGACCAGCACGTCGGCGCCGTCGAGGACATCCCCGATGACGAGCTCCTGGACCGCGAACGGCGCGGTGAACCCGCGCTTTGTGAGCGCGTCCGTGACAGGACGCGTGACGCCGAGATCGGCGAACGAAGACATATTGGGTGCACTCCTTATGTATGTGCGGTGGGAATCCTGAGACCCGGACGCACTCACGAGTGCACGGAAGAAACGGAACTCCTCGAGCGCCCGATTGGCACTCGACAATGTCTACGGTAGCAGGGGATTCGCGAAACGCCCCCGCGACGGCCGCCGCTGGGCGCTCGCCCCCTGACAACAGGGCGAACCGATCGCGGCTAGATTTGGACTTCCGGACAGAGGGGGCGATCCGGCCTCCCCCTAGGCTCAACGCTCACTCTGAGACCCGACCATGCACAGGTCCCGCCCGGACGCGGGACCATCGCCCTGTAGGAGGATTTACACACCGATGTCCAGGATCCGGCAGCAGAACGTGACCGCCACGCAGTGGAGCTCGAACGGCGAGGCGCTCGGCACCGTCGACCTGACCGAGGAGGCGAACAACCCCTTCGGCGCCGACGTCTTCTCGCCCGCGGTGCAGAAGGACCGCCTCTCCAAGGACACCTACAAGAAGCTCCAGTCCGTGCTCGCAACCGGTGAGTCGCTCGACACCGACCTCGCCGACGAGGTCGCCGAGGCGATGAAGGAGTGGGCCCTGGAGCGCGGCGCAACCCACTACACGCACGTGTTCCAGCCCCTCACGGGCCTCACGGCGGAAAAGCACGATTCGTTCTTCGAGCCCGACGGCGAGGGCGGCGCGGTCGCCGACTTCTCCGGCAAGGAGCTGATCCAGGGCGAGCCCGACGCCTCGTCGTTCCCGACCGGCGGCATCCGCGCCACCTTCGAGGCGCGCGGCTACACCGCCTGGGACCCGACCAGCCCCGCGTTCATCCTCGAGAACCCCAACGGGGCGCTGCTCTGCATCCCGACGGCGTTCGCGTCGTGGACCGGCGAGGCGCTCGACGCGAAGATCCCGCTGCTGCGGTCGATGGACGCGCTCTCGAAGTCGGCGATCCGGGCGCTGCACATCCTCGGCGACGACGAGGCGCAGCGCGTCTTCACCACGGTCGGCCCCGAGCAGGAGTACTTCCTGATCGACGAGCAGTACTACTTCGAGCGCCCCGACCTGGTGACCACCGGGCGGACGCTGTTCGGCGCCAAGCCGCCGAAGGGCCACGAGCTGGACGACCACTACTTCGGCTCGATCCCGGAGCGGGTCCTCGCCTACATGCTCGACTGCGAGACCGAGCTGCGAAAGCTCGGCGTCCCGGTCAAGACCCGCCACAACGAGGTCGCCCCGGGCCAGTACGAGCTCGCGCCGATCTTCGAGAACTCGAACGTCGGCTCGGATCACCAGCAGCTCACGATGCAGGTGATGCAGAACGTCGCCCGCAGGTACGGGCTCGTCTGTCTGCTGCACGAGAAGCCGTTCGCCGGCGTCAACGGCTCCGGCAAGCACAACAACTGGTCGATGGGCACCGACGCCGGGCACAACCTGATGGAGCCCGGCGACACCCCGTCGCAGAACATCAGCTTCCTGTTCTTCTGCACCGCGGTGATCCAGGCGGTCAACAAGCATCAGGGCCTGCTGCGCGCCTCGGTCGCCAACATCGGCCAGGACCACCGCCTCGGCGCCAACGAGGCGCCGCCGGCGATCATCTCGATCTTCCTCGGCGCCGAGCTGGACACGGCGTTCGAGTCGATCGAGTCGGGCCTGGGCAACGGCAACACCGAGGGCACGACGCTCGGCTTGGGCACACCGGTGCTCCCGCCGCTGCCGATGCACGGCGGCGACCGCAACCGGACCTCGCCGTTCGCCTTCACCGGGAACAAGTTCGAGTTCCGCGCGCTCGGGTCGAGCATGTCGCTCGCCTTCCCGAACACCGTCCTCAACACGATTGTCGCCGAGGCGATCGACGATCTCGCCGACGAGGTCGAGCAGCGGATCGGCTCCGGCGAGAGCGTCGAGGACGCGGTCAAGGGCGCCGTCAAGGAGTCGTGGTCGGCCAACAAGCAGATCGTCTTCGGCGGCGACAACTACGACGAGGCGTGGCACGCCGAGGCGGAGAAGCGCGGGCTCAAGAACCTGCGCACGACGCCTGACGCGCTGCCCGAGGTGCTCGCTCCGGCGACGATCGAGGCGTTCGGCCGGTACGCGGTGCTCTCCGAGCGCGAGCTCGAGTCGCGCTATGAGGTCTGGCTCGAGCAGTACATCGTCAACGCGAACATCGAGGCGGAGACCGCGCACGACATCGCGAAGACGATGATCATGCCGGCGACGCTGCGCTACCTGGCGACGGTGGACGCCGCGAACATCGCGGAGACCGGGATCGGCGGCCAGACCAAGGAGCTCGTCGTCGCGCTCGCGGAGGCGATCAACCGGCTCGAGACCGCCAACCAGTACCCCGACGGGGTCGAGGGCCTCGAGCTCGCCGTGTACGCCCGCGACAGTCAGCTCGCGGCGATGTCCGAGGTTCGCGAGGTCGCGGACAAGCTCGAGAAGGTCATCGCCGACGACCTCTGGCCGCTGCCGAAGTACTCGGAGATCCTGTTCGTCCGCTGAGCCTGCGGCTCAGCGGCCGCGCCGCCGCAGCCGCCGCGCGGCCGAGGCCGACCCGCCCGCCACCCCCCGCCGACTTTCACCTCAACCACCTCCACGGTGGTTGAGATGAATCTCGGCGCGGGGTTTCGGCGCGGGAGTTCGAGATCCCCGAACGCGTCGACCAGGAACGGCTTCACCGTCTTCAGGAAGTCGTTGCGCCCGGGGCTCGCGATCAGCGGGTCCAGGTGGCTGGTCGTGGCCTCGCGGTTGACGAGCGTCGATTGCTTCTTGGTCGTCTTCGTCCGCCGGATGAAGTTGCGCGCGCCCTTGAGCACGTCGCCGCCGGTGTCGTCGGTCTGGAAGACGTAGAAGGGCAGGTCGACGTCGCGGGTGTGCTCCAGCCGCAGCTTCAAGAACCGCGCGACGTCGTTCATCCGCATCTGGTCGGCGCCGTTGGCGTCGATCGTGATCTTCCGCGGGAAGAACCACTCGACCCCGTTGGTGGGCTCCTGCGCGAACGTGTCGGCGATCCGGCTCACCGGCGTGATGCTGTCCCCGTCGTCCCAGTCGGCCGGGCTGACCGAGGTGTCGAGCGCGCCGCTGTGGACGTGCAGGAGGCTGAGGTCGTCGGGCGAGGTGTCGCTGTCGAACGCGTAGCCGAGGATCGCCCGGTTGGTCGCCGGGACGCTCGGCTTGAACTCGGCCGGCAACAGCGGGAAGTTCTGCAGCAGCGCGCCGTCCGCGGTCGGTGCCAGCTTCGCGAACAGGCCGCCGACCTCGGCGAACAGCCCCGCCGCCTCGGGGACGCCGATCCCGAGCAGGTCGATGAACGGGCTCTGGTCGGCGAGCAGCGCGACCTGCTCCTGGGCCTGCGCGAGGTTGTACGGGTCGAAGCTGCCGAGCAGGCCGCCGTCGATCAGCACCGTCCCCTCGAGGTCCTTGTAGCCGGGGCGGCCGTGGAAGTCCCAGGCGGCGTACGAGATCGCCAGCGAGGCCCCGACCGAGTGCCCGCCGAGGATCACGTCGTGGCCCTGCTTGCGGGCGCGCTTGACCACCGCGCGGGCGTCGTCGAGCGCCACCTCCATCCCCCACTCGCGGGCGAACCCGAACTGCGGGGTGTCGAGGAAGTCGTAGTGGTCGGGCGGCGTCGCGCCGTTGAGCCAGCCGAGGTAGTAGTCGAATACCTCCTGGGGCGACTTCGTCCCCGCGAGTCCCTCCTCGAACATCGCCGTGTCCTCGAGCGCGTTCTCGCGCCGGTCGATGGCCCAGACCTGCAGGTTCGGGACGTTGCGGGCGAGCCAACGGCCATCCAGCGTGAAGTCGCCGGCGCCGCCAGAGGTCCCGGGCATCAGGACGAGCACGTGATCGGCCTGCTTGGGGCCGAACTCGTGGACGGTGACCTGGTTGTACTGCGGGGGGCCGGCGGCCGGCGGGGTCGCGACGGTCGTCACCCGCTCCTTGACGGCTGCCGAGCCGGGGGCCGCGAGCGCGCAGGCAACCAGCGCCGCCGAGGCGCACGCCCCGAGGACACGCGCCCGCGCCCTCACGGGGCTACTTGGCCTCGGCCTCGAGTCGCTTGCGCGCCTTCAGCACCGCGGGCACCGAGCAGCGCACGACCTTGGCGATCTCTCCGTTGGGACGGTCGGGATCGCGATCGATCTCGAACTCGATCAGCGCAGTGGTGCGGATCTTCGCCCGCTCCTCGAGCGTCGCCGTGTTCGGCGCCGCCGCATCGGCCTCCTCGGTCGCCAGCGCCCGGCGGCAGGACAGGCAGTACGTCTTGCCGCCCTTCTTGACCCAGCCGGCGGGCGGGCCCTTGCGCTCATGGCCAGGCATCTGGCGGCTGATCACGCCACAACGCGCGCAGTGGAACTCGGTCGAGCTACCACGGGTGCGAGTCGTCTTGTTGATCCGAGGATGAGTGCCGGTGTCGGCGGCAGAAGACATCTGTACTCCTTGTGAGTGTTGAGAAGATCCGAGGACCCGGACAGCACTCACTGGCGCACGGGAACTGACTCGGGGGCCGCCCCTACGCGACCCAGGGGACCAATAAAGGTAGCAAACCGGGCCGCTAGTAACAAGTGTTACGAAAACGCGCCTAGAAGCCGTCGGGACGGCTCAGGCGGTGCGAGCGCTGGCCCTCGCGCCCCAGGTGGTTGCGGACCACGGCGAGCGCGAGCTGCGCGTCGAGCCGCTTTCCGCTCACGGAGCGGCGCGCGACCCGCGCCACCGCGCGCTCGTCGCCGACCGTGATCGAGCCGCCGCGGCTGGGCAGCTCCAGGCCGCGCCTCGGGCGACAGATCACGCCGCGGATCTGCTCGGAGCCGATCCCGACCTCGGTCAGGATCGCGGTGACGATCTCGGCCTCGCGCAGCACCCGGTCGACCAGTTCCGCGCGCCCGTGGCCGTCGCGGTCGCGCTCGACGTCGATCGCGGTGATCCCGGTGGGCGCGATGCAGAGGAGGTCGATCGAGGTCGCCGTCGCCGGGACCGCGAGGTCGTGGACGACGAGCGCGCCGGCGCCCCGCAGGTGCTTGACGATCCGGCGCTCCACCCGCTCGAGGCCGGCGGCGTCGAGCTGGCGCCCGAGCGCGTGCTCGGCGGGCGCGGCTGCGTCGTCGCGCGAGCCGGCCTCATAGCTCGGCGCCGACCCGAGACGCGGCAGCGATTCGCTTTCCACCTCACCCCTGTCGGCATTCATGCGCGAAACGTTAAGCGCCCCACCGAATCGTCCACCGGCCGCCCGGGCGAGCGCCGCGATCGCCAGGGCACCCGGCCGCCGAGTTTCATCTCAACCACCTCCAGGGTGGTCTGGATGAAAGTCGGCGAGGGGTGGCGGCGGCTGCCGGGCGGCGCCAACGCGCCCGGTACCGTCACTGGTGATGGCCGATCAAGACGATCCGAGCGGCAAGGGGCCCACCAAGGGCCGCGTCGCCCGCACCGCGATGCTCGGCCGCGTGGCCGCCGGGGGCGCGGCGCGCTGGGCCGGCGACCGCCTCGACCGCGGCTCGGACGAGGACCGAAAGCGCCGGCGCGGCGACCGGGTGGTGGCGACGATCGACTCGCTCGTCGATCAGCTCTCGGTGATGCGCGGCGCCGCGATGAAGGCCGGCCAGGTGCTCTCGACGATCGAGTTCCCGGGCCTCGACCCGGACCAGGCCGAGTACCTCCAGCAGCGGCTCGCCTCGCTGCGCGACAACGTCCCGGCGGTCGACTGGAAGCAGATGCGCGAGGTGCTGGCCGACGAGTGGGGCTCCGACCCCGAGCGGGTCCTGGCCGAGATCGACCCGATCCCGGCCGCCGCGGCCAGCATCGGCCAGGTCCACCGCGGGCGCAGCAAGGACGGCGCCGAGGTCGCGGTCAAGGTCCAGTACCCGGGGATCGCCGAGGCGGTCGAGTCCGACATGCGCAACCTGCGGATGCTCTCGCCGGTCCTGAAGCGGCTGATGCCGGGGCTCGAGATCAAGGACGTGCTCGCCGAGCTCGCCCAGCGCGTGATCGAGGAGTGTGATTACGAGCTCGAGGCCGGGAACCACCGCCGCATCGCGCGCTTTTGGCGCCGCCACCCGTTCATCCACGTCCCGGGGGTCGACACCTCGCTCAGCCGCCGGCGGGTGCTGGTCACCGAGTGGGTCGACGGGATCGGCTTCGACCAGGTCGCGGAGCGGCCCGAGCCGGTCCGCGACCGCTACGCGGAGATCATCTACCGCTTCTTCTACGCCAACGCGGCCGAGCTCGACGTCGCGCTCGGCGACCCGCACCCGGGCAACTACCTGCTGCGCGAGGACGATCGCGTCTCGTTCTTCGACTTCGGCATGCTGCGCGAGCTGCCGCGCACCTACCTGCGCCAGGAGGGCCGCGTGTTCGCCGCCATCCGCGACTCCGACGGGCCGGCGCTGGTCGAGGGGATGCGCGAGCTCGGCTACCTGCCCGGGCTCTCGGCCGAGTGGGACGCCGGCGTGCTGGTCGAGGGGATGCGCGAGGCCGGCTGGTGGTTCCTGGACCCGCAGCCGCGCCGGCTCGCGCCGGAGGACCTCTGGCGCGGGAGCGAGTCCTTTCGCGACGGGTCCCAGGCCGACGCGTACGAGCAGCTGCGCCGGATGACCCTGCCGCCCGAGGCGCTGCTGTTGCGGCGGATGGAGGGTCTGCTGTTCCAGATCGCCTCGACCGTCCGCGCCGAGGCCGACTGGGGCGCGCTGCTGCGCGAGCTGGTCGAGGGCGGCGAGCCCGCGACCGACCTCGGGCGCGAGCACGCCGCGTGGCTCGCCGAGCGCCGCTGACGGGAGGCCGGCGACGAAGCTGCTGAGCTGGAACGTCGCCGGGCTGTTCGCCCCGGCGACCGTTACCTAGTCGTGGACTCGCGCCACCAGCTCGGCGGGGTTCTCGATCCCCAGTTCTTCGAGGCGCTCGGCGATCTGGGAGTCGGGCGTTCCGGCGAGGCGCATCTGCACGATGATCGCGCGGACCCCCTCGGGGACCTCCTCCTCCTCATCGGGCTGGCTGCGGCGAAAGCGGCGGCGTAGCGGACCGGGCAGGTGTGAGGCCGATCGGAGCTCCTCCTGGGCGCGCTCAACCTCGTCGAGGGGGTTCGGCAGCGCCGCCGACAGATCGATCGGTTCGAGCGGTTCCGGCTCGAGCGGCTCCGGCTGGAGCGTCGGCCGGCTCGGCCCGTTTCCGCGCGCTTCGTCGACCAGCCGCGACAGCTCGTCGAGCTCGAGCTCGAGCTCGGCCGCGCGCCGCGAGAGCTCGCGGCTGAGCTCGCGCATGCGGGCCAGCTCGTGGTCGCTCACGTCCTCGAGCCGGTGGTAGATCTGCTCGGCGCGGCGCTTCGCCTCGCCCTCGGCGGCCTCGATCGTCTTCGCCGCCGCGGCGTCGACCGCTGTCATCACGGTCTCGACGGTCTGGTGAAGCTCGGCGACGAGCTGTGCGCGCACACCCTCTCCGGGATCTTCGGGACCGTCGCTTGTCGACTCGCCGCTCACACACCCACACCGATCGTTGAGTACTACCGCGCGCCCTGGCGAGCTAACGATCAGCGCGGGCGATTCGGGCCCCGATCGGGGCCGATTACCGCAAATGCGTACCTCAAATTCCTGCTGATCCGACGGAGCGTTCGCGGTCGCCGCCGTCGCCACCGCCTGAGCGGCCGCAAACGACGCTGTCACACTCAGCGGCCGCAATGGCCGAGCGTTCCGACATCCGCAACATCGCCATCGTCGCCCACGTCGACCACGGCAAGACGACGCTGGTCGACGCGATGCTGTGGCAATCCGGGGCCTTCCGCGAGGGCTCCGACGTCGCCGAGCGGGTCATGGACTCGATGGACCTCGAGCGCGAGAAGGGGATCACGATCCTCGCCAAGAACACCGCGGTGCGCTACGGCGAGGTGAAGCTCAACATCGTCGACACGCCCGGTCACGCGGACTTCGGCGGCGAGGTCGAGCGCGCCCTGACCATGGTCGACGGGATCCTGCTGTTGGTCGATGCCTCCGAGGGCCCGATGCCGCAGACGCGCTTCGTCTTGCGCAAGGCGCTCGAGGCGCGGCTGCCGGTGATCCTGGTCGTCAACAAGGTCGACCGCCCCGATGCCCGCATCGCCGCCGTGATCGACGAGGTCTACGAGCTCTTCCTCGACCTCGACGCCTCCGACGACCAGGTCGAGTTCCCGATCGTCTACGCGAACGCGAAGGCCGGCTGGGCCTCGCTGACCGAGGGCGACGAGGGCACCGACCTGAAGCCGCTGCTCGACCTGATGGTCGAGCGGATCCCGGCGCCGACCTACGACCCCGACGCGCCGCTGCAGGCACACGTCACCAACCTCGACGCCTCCCCCTACGTCGGGCGCCTGGCGCTCTGCCGGGTCCGCAACGGGACGATCCGCCAGGGCGAGCCGATCGCCTGGTGTCGCGCCGACGGCACGATCACCAGCGCCACGGTCGCCCACCTCTACGTCACCGAGAATCTTGATCGGGTCGAAGCAGACCAGGCCGGCCCCGGCGAGATCATCGCGGTCGGCGGGATCGACGAGGTGACCATCGGCGAGACGCTCGCCGACCCCGACGACCCGCGCCCGCTGCCCGTGATCACCGTCGACGAGCCGTCGCTGTCGATCGTCGTCGGGATCAACAACGGCCCGCTCGCGGGCCGCGAGGGCTCGAAGCTGACCGCGCGCCAGATCAAGGACCGCCTCGATCGCGAGCTGGTCGGCAACGTCTCGATCCGCGTCCACGACACCGAGCGCCCGGACGCCTGGGAGGTGCACGGCCGCGGCGAGCTGCAGCTGGTCGTGCTGCTCGAGCTGATGCGCCGCGAGGGCTTCGAGGTGACCGCGTCGCAGCCGCGCGTGCTGACCCGCGAGGTCGACGGCAAGCTCTGCGAGCCGGTCGAGCGGCTGGCGATCGACGTCCCCGAGGAGTACGTCGGCGTCGTCACGCAGATGCTCGCCCTGCGCAAGGGCCGGATGGAGCAGATGATCAACCACTCGACCGGGTGGGTCCGGCTCGACTACCTGGCGCCGGCGCGCGGGCTGATCGGGTTCCGCACCGAGTTCCTGACCGAGACCCGCGGCACCGGGATCCTTCACCACGTCTTCGACGGCTGGGAGCCGTGGGCGGGCGAGCTGCGCACGCGACCGACCGGGGCGCTCGTCGCCGACCGCGCCGGGCAGACGGCGAGCTTCGCGCTGCACTCCCTCCAGGACCGGGGCTCGCTGTTCGTCGGCCCGGGCGAGGACGTCTACGAGGGGATGATCGTCGGCGAGAACTCGCGCGCCGAGGACCTCGACGTGAACGCGATCAAGCAAAAGCACCAGACCAACATCCGCGCCGCCTCCGCCGACATCCTCGTCCGCCTGATCCCGCCCCGCAACCTGTCGCTCGAGAACGCGCTCGAGTTCCTGCGCGAGGACGAGTGCGTCGAGATCACGCCCGAGTCGCTGCGGCTGCGCAAGGCCGAGCTGGCGAAGGTCGAGCGGGTCAAGCTCGCCCGCCGCGCGAAGCCGAAGCCCGAGTAGCGCTCAGCGCCGCGGCAGCGGTGCCGCCGGGGTGCGGGCGACCGCCATCGCGAACACGATCATCCGCGCAGCCACGTGGTAGCGCAGCTCCTCGGGCTGGGGAAACGCCTCGGCGGCGGCGTCGATCAGCGGCTCGAGCTCGGCGCAGATCGCGGTCAGATCCTGCTCGCCGACCGCGCAGGCGAGCTTCGCGAGGGCGAGCTCCTCGGCCGGGTCGCGGCCCGAGACCGCGACTCCGACCGCCGTGACCAGGTGCGAGACGATCCGCTCCAGCAGCGGGTCGAGCACCGCGAGCTCGCCCTCGGGCCCCGGCGGGGCCGCCAGCTCGTCGCCCGCCAGCACCCGCTCCATCTGCTCGCCCGCGATCGAGCGGATCGCCTCGGGCCCCAGCCCGGCCTCGACCGCGTAGCGCAGGTGCTGGGTCGCCGAGGACAGCGGCGGCGCGTACGGCGAGTCGCTCGCCCAGACGATCTGGCCGGGCGGCGCGAGGCGGAAGAGGGCGATCATGTCGCCGGGGTTCCACCACGAGGTGTCGATCAGCAGGTTCGGATGGTCGGGCAGCTCGCGCCACAGCCAGGCGAGGTCGGAGACGGCGGCGTGGGCGAGGATCAACCGGGCGCCCGGGTAGCGGGCAGCGAGCTCGATCGAGTCGCGCCCGAGCGCCGGGATCCCGCGCCCGGCGTGGATCAGGACCGGCAGGCGGCGCTCGTCGGCGAGCGCGACCAGCTCGGCGACCGCCGGCTCGGCGAGCGCGAACCCCTCGGCGCGCGGATGCAGCTTGATCCCGAGCGCGCCGGCGGCGAGCGCCCGCTCGGCCTCGGCGAGCGCGCCGTCGTGCGGGTTCACCCGGCAGTACGCGGTCAGCACGCCGCCCGACTCCGCGGCCGCGGCGATCACCGCGTCGTTGGCCGCCCGGTAGCCGTCCGGCTCGGCCATCGGGAAGACGGCCGCCCGTGCTCCGCCGGCGCGCTCGAGCCCGGCGAGCAGCTCCGCGGCGGTCTGCTTGTAGTTGTCCGGGTCGTTCTGCCCGATGTGGGTGTGGGCGTCGAACAGCTCGAGCGGGCCGAGCTCGGCGGTCAGCGCCTCCCACCAGGGGAGCGCGAGCTCGTCGACGGGATCGCCGGCGGCGCTCACGGCCGCACCGCCGCCGCCATCCGCGCGACGATCTCCGCCAGGAGCTCGGGCGAGGTGGCGAAGTTGAGCCGCGCGTGACCGCTGCCGCCGGTCCCGAACTGCGGGCCCGGGCTCAGCCCGACCCGGCCGCGCTCGAGGAACGCGGCAGCCGGGTCGTCGCCGAGCTCGAGCGCCCGGCAGTCGAGCCACGCGAGGTAGCCGGCCGCCGGGGGCGCGTACCCGACCGCGGGCAGCCTCGCCTCGAGCAGCTCGGCGAGCAGCGCCCGGTTTGCGTCGAGCACCCCGATCAGCTCGTCGAGCCACTCGTCGCTCTCCCGCCACGCCGCCACCGAGGCCAGCACCCCGAGGTGGCCGCAGTGCACGGCGACCTCGGGCAGCCCGGCGACCGCCTCACGCGCGGTGGCGCTCGCGGTGATCGCGACCGCGCACTTGAGCCCTGCGGTGTTGAACGCCTTCGACGCCGAGGTGAGCACGATCCCGCGCTCCGCGGCGGCGTCCGAGACCGAGGTGAACGGGACGTGCTGCGCGCCCGCGAACACGATCGGCGCGTGGATCTCGTCGGCGAGCACCCACGCGTCATGCGCGGCGGCGATCTCGGCCAGGCGCTCGAGCTCGGCGCGGTCGAGCACTCCCCCGGTGGGGTTGTGCGGGTTGCAGAGGATCAGCGCCCGGGTCCCGGCGGCGAACGCCGCCTCGATCGCGTCGAGGTCGAGGTCGCCGCCGGCGCTCAGCGGAGCCTCGACCACGCGCCGGCCGGCATCGGTGATCAGGCGGAAGAACGGGTGATAGACGGGCGGGTTGACCAAGACGCCGCCGCCGGGCTCGGTGAGCACGCGGACCAGCTCGATCAGACCGGCGACGACGTCGTTGAGGGGCGTCACCTGCGCCGGGTCGACGTCCCAGCCGTGGCGGCGCGCGGCGAACCCCGCGAACGCGGGGCCGAGCCGGGCCGCGTCGGTGCTCGCGTAGCCGAGGTCGTCGCGGGCGACGGCCTCGGCGAGCGCCTCGCGGATCGCCGGCGCGACCGGGAAGTCCATCTCGGCGACCCACGCCGGGAGGACGTCGTCGTCGTACCAGGTCCACTTCGCGCTGCGCCGGCGGCGCAGGTCGTCGAGCGACAGATCGCTGATCGGCGCTGATCCGCTCACCCGGAGAACCTAGCGAGGCGCACCCATTTGTCAGACTCGTGTGGTGCCAGCCGATCAGCCCAAGCTCTCGGTCCTCGACCTCGCGATCGTCGGCGAGGGCTCGAGCCACGCCGAGGCGCTGACCAATTCGGTCGAGCTCGCGGTCGCCGCCGAGCGGCTCGGCTATCACCGCCACTGGGTCGCCGAGCACCACAACATGCCCGGGATCGCGAGCTCCTCTCCCCCCGTCCTCGCCGCGGCCCTGGCCGCGAACACGTCGACGATGCGGATCGGCTCGGGCGGGGTGATGCTCCCCAACCACCCGCCGCTGGTGGTCGCCGAGCAGTTCGGGATGCTGGAGGCGCTCTACCCGGGGCGGATCGACCTCGGGATCGGCCGCGCCCCCGGGACCGACCAGATCACCGCCTCGGCGCTGCGGCGCTCGGCCGACCCGCTGTCCGACGAGGACTTCCCGCGCCAGCTCGCCGAGCTGATCGGCTTCTTCAAGGGCGAGTTCTCGCCGCGCGACCCGTATCGCCACGTCAAGGCGGTGCCCGGGAACGGCGACATGCCGGCGATCTGGCTGCTCGGCTCGTCGGGCTACTCGGCCCAGCTCGCCGGGATGCTCGGGCTGCCGTTCGCCTTCGCCCACCACTTCATGCCCCGCAACACCGACGCGGCGCTCGAGCTCTATCGCAACCACTTCCAGCCGTCCGAGTATCTGGAGCGGCCCCACGCGATCGTCGCGTGCGCGGCGCTCTGCGCCGACGACGACGAGCGCGCCCGTTACCTGTCGGGACCCGCGCGGCTCTCGATGGCGCGGCTGCGCGCCGGGCGCCCGACCCGCTTCCCCACCCCCGAGGAGGCCGCCGCGCACAAGTTCAGCGCGCAGGAGGAGCAGAGCGTCAGCTCGCTCTCCGGCTCGGCCGCGATCGGCGGGCCGGAGACCGTGCGCGAGAAGCTCGACGAGCTCGCGACCCGCACGGAGGCCGACGAGCTGATGATCACCACCATGGTCCACGACCATGCCGACCGGATCCGCTCCTACGAGCTGATCGCACAGACCTACGAACTAGCGGCGGCGGCCGACCCGGTCGGCGCCGCGATGGAGGAATAGATGACGACCAAGGCCGAGTTCAACGCGGAGGAATGGGACAAGATCGCCGAGGGGCCGGCGCTCGCCGGGCTGATCGTGATCTCCTCCCAGCGCGGCGGGACGATCCGCGAGACCATGGCGATGGCGAAGGTCTACGCCGCCGCCCAGAAGGAGCACACCTCCGGCGACCTGGTCGGCGAGCTCGTCCAGTCGGCGCCCCACCTCGAGTCGAAGCAGTTCTCGAGCAAGGAGGACCTGCGCACCCGCGGGCTCGACAAGCTCACCGAGGCCGTGGCGCTCGTCGAGGCGAAGGCGACCCCCGAGGAGCTGGCCGACTACCGCGAGTTCGCGATCACGGTCGCCCAGCACGCGGCCGAGGCCGACAAGTCCGGCGGCTTCCTCGGGATCGGCGGCGAGCGGGTGACGGGCGACGAGCAGGCGGCGCTCAACGACGTCGCCGCGGCGCTCGGGACCGAGGCGCCGCCCGCCAGCCCGGCGAGCTAGGCGCGCTCGCGGCGGCGCGCACCCAGCGCTCGAACGGCGAGCCGCTCACGCCGCGTCAGGTTAGGAGCGCTGCTGCATGCGCACGATCAGGGCGAAGACCGCGAGCGGGATCACCATCAGCCCGACGCCGAGCAGCCAGAAGGCCGACGCCGACCCGAGGCGGTCGACCATCCAGCCGAAGTTCATCCCGAAGAAGCCCGCGACGAACGAGAGCGGGAGGAAGATCGTCGCGACCAAAGTGAGCCGGTAGGTGGTCTCGTTGAGCTGCACCTGGACGGCGTTCGAGAGCGTCTCGCCCGCCGCGTCGACCCGGTCGACGATGTGGTCGAGCTGGTCCTGGATGCGCTCGAAGTACCCCGCGTCGTCGCCCTCGAGGCTCGGGACCTGGGCGATCTCGGCGGCGACCCGCTCGAACACGCCGCGCGCCGGCCCGATCCGCACGCGCAGGTCGGTCAGGCGCGAGCGCAGGGTCTTCACCATCGCCTGGTCGGGGGGCCGCTGGCGCCAGCCGGTCTCCCACAGCCTGCTCTCCAGCTTCGCGATGTCGCCCTCGACCGCGGCGAGGCCCTCGAGCACCGTGTTGCTCATCCCGTCGAGCACGGCGTAGACGGCGTAGCGCTCGCCGCGGTCGGCGCGAACCCCGTCAGGGGCGGCGATCGTCTGCAGGTCGAGCGCGCCCCGGTGGACGGTGAGCAGGTAGTCGCCGTGCAGGAGGACCGCGACCCGCTCGAGCTTCAGGTCCGCGTCGGGGTCCGAAGGGTCGGCCTCCGGGTTCGCCGAGAACCAGAACGGGAACACCACCAGGTCGGATTCGACGTGCAGCCGGCGCGCCGGGGAGCCGCCGTCCTCGAGGCTGTCGAGCGCTCCGCCGACGTCGGGCGAGAGCTCGAGCGCGCTCGCGATCCGGTCGACCGGGACGCGGTCGCGATCGAGGTCGATCCAGAAGAACTCGCCGCTCGCGCGGCGGCGCTCGATCGTCTCCGGATCGAGCTCGCGCATGGTCGGGATCCGCGGCGGCCCCATCTCGCCGCCACAGTACGCCGCCGGTCGGAGCGAATCGGCGCTCTACGATCCGGGCCATGCCGTTCTCCAGAATCAGCCGCTTCGGAATCGTCAACTCCTACCTGCTCGAGGAGGAGGACGGCCTCACGGTCGTCGACACGATGCTCCCCGGGTCGGCCAAGGCGATCGTCGCCGGCGCCGAGCGCCACGGCAAGCCGATCGCGCGGATCCTGCTCACCCACGCGCACGGGGACCACATCGGCTCGCTCGACGCGCTGCACGAGCTGGTGCCCGAGGCGGAGGTGATCATCAGCGCCCGCGACGCCCGCCTGCTCGAAAAGGACAGGACGATGGACCCCGGCGAGCCCGACGCGAAGCTCAAGGGCAGCTATCCGGGGGCGAAGACGAAGCCGACGCGGACGATCGGCCCCGGCGACCGGGTCGGCTCGCTCGAGGCGATCGCCGCCCCGGGCCACACGCCGGGGCACCTCGCCTTCATGGACTCGCGCGACGGGACCCTGTTCTGCGCCGACGCCTACTCGACCCTCGGCGGGGTCGCGACCTGCGCGAAGGCGAACTGGCGCTTCCCGCTGCCGGCGATGGCGACCTGGCACCCCCCGACCGCGCTCGAGTCCGCGCGGGCGTTGCGAGCGCTCGACCCGAAGCGCCTCGCCCCCGGCCACGGCAAGGTGGTCGAGGCCCCGGCCGCGGCGATGGACGCCGCGATCGCCAAGGCCTCCTGAGCGCCGCCAACGGCGCGCCGACTTTCACCTCAACCACCTCATGGGTGGTTGAAATGAAACTCGGCGCAGGCGCGCGGGGGCGCAGGCGTGTTGGGTCAGCGGCGCGCGATCGTGACCACGGCGCGGGCGTGGCGGCGCACCTCGCGGCGGCTCAGGCGCCCGGGCCCGAACTCCGCCACGAACGCCTTCTCGTGCAGCGCCGCGTCCTGCCAGCCGGTCGCGGCGCCCGGCGGGGTCGGGTAGCAGTCGTCGGGCGGCAGCCCGGAGAGGCGCGCGTAGCGCAGCGCCACCTGGCGCCCGCGGCGACCGCACGGGATCAGGGTGTTGCCGAACGGCTGGTGGTACCAGACGGTGACCTCGGGGCGGATCCGGCGGATGAACCTGCGCACCGCCCTCGTCTCGGGCTCCGAGAACGGGTGCGGGCCCGAGTAGTAGCCGCTCGAGGGCGGGATCGGCTTCCAGTCGGTGGCGAAGTTGCGGTTGAGGTCGACGCCGTGGGCGTTGCCGCGTGTGTCGGCGGCGGCGCCGTCCGGGTTGACGGTCGCGATCGTCCACAGGGCGACGCCGTCGAGGCGCCCGGCGTAGTGGCGGCGAAGGCGCCTCACCACCCGCTCCCCCTGCGTCTCGTTGCCGTGGATCGAGCCGACCACGAGCATCGTCCTCGCGGCGCCGGGGTCGCCGAGCTGCCGCGCCACCAGCGGCCGGCCCTGCGCCGAATGGCCGAAGACCAGCGACGCCGAGGCCAGCAACGCGGCCGCGGCCGCGATCACGGCGAGCCGGTCTCGCCGTAACGAGCCATCAGGTGCCTGATCGTTCGCATCATCGTCCCGTCCCGGGTTGCGTTGTAGGCGACCGCCCCTCCCCTGCCCGCGCTGGCGGGCGCGGCCCTGACGCAGGTGGGGAAGAAGACCGGATACGCGAGGCGATAGTGGTACTTCGCCTGCTGGCGCGCCCGTCGCGAAACGTACGCGACGCGCTCCTTCGCGCTCAGCTCGCGCATGAACCGGCAACCGTCCGAGTCCGGCCGGCGCGGGTCGTTGCCGATCTGGACGAAGACGCGAAACCTCCTCGAGAGCTCCCGGACCGCCGGGAGATTGATCCGGAAGTCCGTGCCCTGGACCACGACGTAGTCGGTCCCGCCCGGGATCCGTGGGTGACCGGCGATCCCGAAGACGTTGCCGCCGACGGTCTCGCCGTGGCGGCGGGCGTCGGCGACGGCGGCCTTGATCATCGCCCGCCTGCGGTCCGCCGCGCGCGTGTAGAAGTCGAAGACCCAACCGTCGAGCTCGATGCGCCTGCGCACCTTCGCCATCATCGCCTCGATCCGGCGGGCCCTGCCGTAGTTGAGGGCGTTCAGCGAGACGAGGAACCTCGCCCTGGGGCTCACCTCGAGCACCGCGTTGCGGATCGTCTCCCAGGCGCTGACCTCCCGCGGCCTGACGCGGTCGCCGACGTGGTAGCGAAGCGGAGCGGTGACGAGCGTCGGGCGCAGCCGCGCGAGCGTCGAGGCGATCGACTCAGGCGTCTCCCTGCGGACCGCGAGCACTCCTCGCTGAAAGACGCGCACGGCGGCGATTCGAGCGCTCGTGGCAGGGTGCTGGCGGGCCGAGGCTGCCTCCGCGCTCTCACCTGCCCCCGTCGGGGCCGGCACCGCGAGCGCCAGAGCGAGAGCGACGACGACGCCGACCATGCCCTTCACTTGACTTCGGCTCCGGGAGCAAGGGAAGATCGCGAGGAATGGGAGGTCATCGGTCCAGCGCGGGACGATCGACGGACTGGCCACGGCGGTGGGTGATCGCGATCGCGCTCGCCGGCGCGCTGACGATGGCCTGCGCCGGCGCCGCCGATGCCTTCGTCTTCTGGGCGAACCGGGACTCGGGGACGATCGGGCGAGCGAAGTCGAACGGCAAGGGCAGTCGACCAGTCCTACATCAAGGCGCGCGCCAGCGTCTATGGGGTCGCGGTCGACGAGAAGCACATCTACTGGACCGACCGCAAGGGCGGGGCGATCGGACGGGCGAGCCGCAACGGGGGCAACGTCAAGCGCAAGCTGGTGACCGGCCTGAGCAGCCCGCACGGCATCGCGGTCGACGCCGACTACATCTACTGGGCGAACTCGGGCACGGACTCGATCGGCCGCGCCGCCCTCGACGGGACCGGCGCCGATCCGAACTTCATCACCGGGGCGAACGGCGCCTCGGACGTCGCGGTGGATGCGCATTACGTGTATTGGACCAACTCCGGAGGGATCGGCCGCGCGAGCATCGACGGCACCGGCGCCGAGCTGAGCTTCGTCGCGACGCTCGCCTACGGCGTGGCCGTGGATAGCAAGCATCTCTACTGGGCGTTCTACGGCTACGGCCCGAACCGCGGCGGGGTCCGCCGCTCGAACGTGAACGGGACCGGCAGCGAGAAGAAGTTGGTCTCGGCCCGCAACATCTATCCGCACGGCGTCGCCGTCGACGACGCCCACGTCTGGTGGGTCGAGCAGGTGGGAATCGGCCGCTCCGCCCTCAACGGCAAGAACGTGAAGGGCCAGCTGATCAGGGGTCCCCGCGTCGGCCACGGCGAAACGGGCATCGCCGATCTGGCGGTGGATGCCGACGGCACCCCGCCGACCACGAAGATCAAGAGCGGTCCTCCGGCGAGGACCAGGCACCGCTCGGTGCGCTTCCGCTTTGCCAGCTCCGAGCCGGACTCGAGCTTCAAGTGCAAGCTCGACAAGCGCCGCTGGCGGCACTGCGACGAGTCGTATGAGGTCAAGGACCTCGACCCGGGCCGGCACAAGCTTCAGGTCCGGGCGACCGACCGGTTCGGCAACACCGATCCCACCGCGGCGAAGGACGGCTTCGAGGTCGTCGGCTAACCAGCCTGCGTGGAGACGGCCGCCGCGGTCTGCTCGGCGCGCTCGAGCTGGCGCTCGATCAGGTCGAGGCCGGCGTTCCAGAAGCCCGGGTCGGTGAGGTCGACGCCGACGATCTCGCCGAGGCCCTCGGGCGGCAGCGAGCCGCCGGCGCGCAGCAGGTCGAGGTAGGACTCGACGAACGCGTCGCCCTCCGCCTCATACCGGCTGTAGACCGAGAGGGCCAGCAGGTGGCCGTAGGAGTAGGCGTAGACGTAGCCGGGGGTCGCGATGAAGTGGGGCACGTAGCTCCACCACGAGCTGTAGCCGTCGGAGAGGTCGACCGAGTCGCCGAGCATCTCGGTCTGGGTGTCGGTCCAGGCGGCGGCGAACGAGTCCACCGAGAGCTCGCCCGACTCGCGGCGCTCGCGATGGACCCGATCCTCGAACCGGTTCATGGCGACCTGGCGGAACACGGCGCCGACCGCGCCGTCGAGCGACGAGCCGAGCAGCGAGAGCCGCTCCGAGTCGTCCGCGGCCTGCTCGAGCAGGCGTCCGAGGACGATCGTCTCGCCGAAGATCGAGGCCGTCTCGGCGACGGTCAGCGGCGTCCCGAACTCGAACACGCCGCGCGGGCGCGAGAGCGCCGCGTGCACGCCGTGGCCGAGCTCGTGGGCCATCGTCAGCACGTCGCCCGGGCGCGAGGTGTAGTTGAGCATCACGTACGGATGCGCGGTCGGCACCGCGTAGGAGCAGAAGGCGCCGCCGCGCTTGCCCGGCGCCGGGGGCGCGTCGATGTAGTCGCCGGTGAAGAACTCCTCCGCGGTCGTGCCGAGCTCGGGCGAGAAGCCCGAGTAGCAGTCGAGCACCAGCTCGCGGGCCTCCTCGTAGGGCACGTGGCGCTCGGCCTCGGCCAGCGGCGCGACCCGGTCGTAGTCGGCGAGGCGCTCGAGCCCGAGCATCTTCGCCTTCAGCCGGTACCAGCGGCGGGCGAGCTCATAGCGGCCCTGGACCGCCTCGATCAGCGCCTCGACCGACTCGTCGGAGGCCTCGTTGTCGAGGTTGCGGGCGGCGAGCCAGTGGTCGAACGAGCGCAGCCGGTCCTTGGTCGCCTTGTCCTGGAGCAGGGTGTTGAAGATGAACGCGCGGGTGCGCAGGCCGGGCTCGAGCGCGTCGGTGACCGCCGCGGCGGCGGCCGCGCGGCGGTCGCGATCGGGGTCCTGGAGGCGGCTGAGCGCCTCCATCAGCTGCAGCGGCTCGCCGGCGTCGGCGAGCTCGACCGTGATCGCCGAGGTCTGCTCGGTGAACAGGCGCGCGAACGCCCCGGGGCCGGTCACCGAGGTCTCGGTCATGATCCGCTCCTCGGGCTCTGAGAGCTGGTGCGGCCGGTAGCGGCGCTCCATCCGCAGGTAGTGGCGACAGAAGGCGAGCTCGGGCGCGTCGAACAGGCGCTTGCGCCTGCTCGTCGTCGAGCTCGTTCCACTCGAGGTCGAAGAACAGCAGCGTCGTCTGCAGCGCCGCCGAGCGCTCGCGAACCTGCTGCATCAGCGAGCCGACCTCGGGCGAGAGGGTGTCGATCGCGAAGGCGAGCGAGGCGTAGGTGCCGGCGCGTCCGGCCAGGTTCGAGATCGCCTCGAGCTCGCGCATCGCCTCGGCGAACTCGGCCGGCTCGAGCTCGCCGAGCTTGCCGCGGTAGCGCGCGGCGAACGCCTCGGCGCGCTCCTGGGACTCGTCGAGCTGGGCGAGCGCCCGCTCGGGCCCGCCGTCGTCGACCAGCGGTTCGAGGTTCCAGCGGGCGGCTTCGAGGGCTTCGTCGGTCGGGGGCGGTGGCGGTATCGCTCATCCGCTCAGCATAGGACGCCGGCTAGCCCGGGCTGAGACATGCGCCGCCCAGCCTACGCCGCCGCGCGCGCTCCTAACCTTCGCCGCGCCATGCCCGCGCCCCGCCGCCACCCGTCCTATTACCTGGTCGCCGGGATCGACCTGCGCCGCGAGCTCGAGCGGCTGCGCGGCCTGGGCGTGTTCGCCGCCGGACCGCTCGCCCGCTCGGCGCCGGAGCTCAAGGTCCGCCGCGCCCGCCGGCGCCCGAACCGGCTCGGCTTCGCGGTTCCGAGCGAGTGGCGCCTCTCGATCACCGACTATCCGGGCATCCGCCCCGCGGACGCGCTCGAGACGCTGCTGCACGAGCTCTGCCATCTGCACCTCGGGCGCGGCGCCGGCGCCCGCGCCTGGCACGGGCGCGAGTTCAAGCTCACCCTGGCGGCGGCGATGGCCGAGGCCTACGGGGTCCGGATCGCGCTGCCGCGCAACTGCCTGCACGGGACCTACGCGGCGGCGATCGCGGCCGAGCTCGAGCGGGGCGCCCAGTTGCAGTTCGCGCTCGTCGCCTAGCGCGGGTTAACGGTTGCCCCGATCGGGAATAAGGATCCCGAGGGGCCATATATAGGGGAGTAACGGAGGCGGACATGCTCGCCATGACCAAGGAGGCGGTCGATGCGGTTGAGCGGATCGTCGCCCGGCCCGGGGTGCCGGACACGGCCGTGGTCAGGATCGCGACCGACGACAGCCATGGCAACGGCTCCGGGCCGGTGCGCGAGGTCCAGATCGAGGTCCTCCCGCAACCGCGGGCCCAGGACCTGCTGGTCCAGGAGATGCGGCTGACGGTCGAGCCGAAGTCGCTCGCCTTCCTCGACGACAAGGTCCTCGACGCCGACCTCGCAGGCGACGAGATCGAGTTCCGGATCTACCCGCAGCCGAGCGGCAGCTAGCCGCTCGGCAGAGGCGCAGGCGGCAGCGTCGGCGGCGCGTCGGTCTCGGTCGCGATCCCGGAGAGCTCCTCCAGCGACTGGTCGCGCGGCGGCGGGTCGTCGACCAGAAGCTGCGGGATCGTCACGGGCTGGAGGTCGCGCTTGCGCAGCCCGCGCAGGATCTTCGGCAGCGCGGCGATCGTCTCGGAGCGGTCGCCGCCCGCGTCATGCAGGAGGATCACCGAGCCGGGCTCGACCGCATCGAGCGCGCGGTCCACGATCACGTCGGACCCCGGGTCGAGGTAGTCGCCGGTGTCGATCGACCACAGCACCATCAGCAGCCGCCGATGGTCGAGCAGCTCGATCGTGTCGGCGTTGAACGACCCGTACGGCGGGCGGAACAGCCGCGGCTCGGGCAGCTCGTTGTCGGCCATCGCGTCGGCGAGCTCGTTGAACTCGGCGATCTGGGTCGCGAATGGCAGCTCGCCCATGTGCGGGTGGTCGTAGGTGTGACCCCCGACCGCGTGGCCCTGGTGGAGCTCCTTGCGGATCAGCTCCGGGCGCTCGCCGACCATGTTGCCGAGCACGAAGAAGGTCGCCGGGGCGTCGTGGCGATGCAGGATGTGGAGGATCTCGTCGGTGTAGGGACCCGGTCCGTCGTCGAACGTGAGCGCGACCTCGCGCTTCAACGGGCGCCCCTCCTGGACGAAGCGGGTGTAGCCGAGGACCCGGTTCAGGGCCGTGTCCTGCGCGTCCCGGTTGCGAAGGCTCTGCTCGAGCGCGGTCGGCTTCGCGCTCTTGGCGAGCACGGCGTCGCCCTCGTCGCGGCCGGAGCCTCGCGGGATCAGCAGCACGGCAAGCGCCAGCACCCCGGCGAGCACGCCTCCGGCGGCCAGGTGGCGGCGCCGGCGCGTGCGACGGCGCAGCTGCTCGCGGCGGCCGTCGCGACGGCGCTGGCTGCGGTCGTCTTTTCGGGTGCCGTCCCTCACCGGACCCGGCAAGCTAGCGGGCCGCCGCCGCGATCCTGCAGGCCTCCTTTCGCGGGCTCGAATAGGATCGCGCGGTGCCGAACGACGAGCCAGAGGTAATCAATCCGCCCGCCTTCGACGAGCTGCGCAGCCGCGCCGCGGAAGGCCCGGTGGTGATGCTCAACCTGCTCGACTTCAAGCCCGACGGCGGCGCCGAGCGCTACGGCGAGTACGGCGAGGCGGTCGCGCCGCTGCTCGAGCGCGCCGGGGGCCGGATCGTCTACGCCGGGGACGCGAGCGGGGCGCTGATCGGACCGAGCGGCTGGGACCTCGTGGTGCTCGTCCAATACCCGACCCGCCAGGCGTTCCTCGACATGATCACGTCACCCGAGTACCTCGAGATCGCCCACCTGCGCACCGAGTCGCTCGAGCGCGGCGAGCTGCACCCGCTCGACACCGTCTAGGTCTGGCCGGCCAGCGGCACCGGGCGCCCGAGGTGGTCGCCCTGCGCGTAGTCGACCCCGAGCTCGCGCAGGCCGTCCAGCACCGCCTCGCCCTCGACCCCCTCGCCGATCGTCCGCATCCCGAGGCTCTCGGCGATCGTCACGATCGAGCGCACGATCGCCCGGTCGGCGGCCGACTCCTGGATCCCGCGGACGAACTCCATGTCGATCTTGAGGTAGCGCACCGGGAGGTTCTTGAGGTACGTGAGCGATCCGAACCCGGTGCCGAAGTCGTCGATCGCCAGCGCGCAACCGAGCTCCTCGATCCGGGCGCCGAACTCGTGCAGCTCCTCGCTCGCCGTCGCGGCGGCGGTCTCGGTGAGCTCGAAGACCACGTCGGCGGGCCGCGCGCCGGTGCGCTCGAGCGTCCTGCTGATGTGCGCGCTGAGACCCGGGTCGGAGATCGAGAGGGCCGAGAGGTTGACCGTCACGGTCCTCCCGGCGGCGGCAACCTCGAGCGCCTTCGAGATCACCAGACGGTCGATCTCGCCGATCAGCCCGAACCGCTCCGCGGTCGGCAGGAAGGCGCCCGGCGCGAGCACCGAGCCGTCCTCCTCGACCAACCGGACCAGCATCTCCGCGCCGGCCTGGTCGCCGGCCGCGAGGTCGAAGATCGGCTGCTCGTAGAGGACGAGCCGGTCCGCGTCGATCGCCTCGCGCACCCGGCCGACCCAGGCGAGGCGCTCGGCGCCGGTCCCCGTGAAGAGCTCGTAGCGGTCGCCGCCGCGCTCCTTGGCCGCGTGCAGGGCGATGTCGGCGGCGATCACCAGGTCCTCGTCGGTTGACTGCGACGGGGGGCCGAAGCTGACCGCGCCGGCGCTCGCTCGGGCGGGCAGCTGCGTCTGGCCGGCGCGGATGCCGCGCAGCAGCGCGGCGAGGCGGCGGCGCACGGCCTGCTCGGCGGCGACGTCGAGCAGGACGGTGAACTCGTCGCCGCCGAACCGGGCCAGGAACTCACCCGGCCGCGTGACGTCGCTCAGCGCGGTCGCGACCGAGCGCAGCATCGCGTCGCCGGCGGCGTGGCCGAGCGAGTCGTTGACGTACTTGAGGTGGTCGACGTCGATGATCGCCACCGTGCCGTCGGTGCCGTCGGCGCGCCGCCGGCGCAGCTCGTCGGCGAACCGCCGCCGGTTGGCGAGCCCGGTGAGCTCGTCGTGTTCGGCGCGATGGCGAAGCTCCTCCTCGGCGCGGCGGCGCTCGGTGATGTCGATCAGCACGCCCTCGAGCTGGACGCGACCGCCGTCGATGGGACGACCCATTGCGCCCTCGTCGCGCACCCAGAGCATGCGGCCGTCGGCGGCGAACATCCGGTACTCGACCGAGAGCGGCTCGAGCGTCTCCGCGCAGCGCTCCTCCTCGATCCGCAGCCGCTCGCGATCGTCGGGATGGACGCGGTTCCACCACAGCGACGGGTCGGTGATCCACTCCTCGGCGCTGAAGCCGAGCAGGTTCTCGATCTGCGGCGAGACGAACGCCCACTGGCCACCGGGGCCGTACTCGGCGAGGTAGGAGACGACGGGGAGTCGCTCGATCAGGCCCCGGTAGCGGCGCTCGGCGTCGGCGAGCGCCTCGACCGTGCCGTTCAAGGACGCCGAGCCGATCAGCATCTGGCAGAGCGACTCGAGGAAGCCGAGGTCGTCGGTGGCCAGCGCGGGCCCGCCGTGCACGGCGATCGTGACCTCCGGTGCGCTCGGCATCGAGATCCGGAACGCGATCCCGTCGTCGAGCGCGACGGCGCCCGCCTCCTCCTCGGACCCGGGCGGGGGCGGATGGCTGCCGTCACCGGCCTCGCCGGCCACGGCGACCAACTCCTGCTCCTCGGAGGCCGGGGGGCGGTGCCAGATGCGGACGACGTCGGCGGGGAGCTCCTCGCGGACGAGGACGGCGACCGCGATCGCCAGGTCCTCGAGCGGGGCGCCGCGCAGAACCTGGTGGCCGAGCGCGGTCAGCGCCGCCTGGCGCCGGGCCTTGACGCGATCGCCGGAGATGTCGCGCACGAAGCTGACGATCACCGGCTCCGGCGCCTCGATGCATGTGATCGTGACCTCGATCGGGAATCGCTCGCCGTTGGCGCGCACGCCCTCGCGCTCGGCGCGGGTCCCGGCGGGCGGCGGCGAGG
This sequence comes from uncultured Solirubrobacterales bacterium, assembly GCA_963781265.1. Classification (GTDB taxonomy): domain Bacteria; phylum Actinomycetota; class Thermoleophilia; order Solirubrobacterales; family 70-9; genus WHSW01. The sequence continues at coordinate 38,923 of CAWAFH010000013.1, read as the reverse complement.
CGACGATCTCGCGCAGCCGCGCGCGCTCGAGCTCGTGCTTGTCAGGAGGGACGATCAGCTCGACGATGTCGGCGCCGAGCGCTCGCTCGCGCGAGCAGCCGAAGGTGACCTCCGCCGCGGGGTTCCACTCGACCACGCGACCGGTTGGGTCGAAGGCGATCACGCAGTCGACCGAGGCATCGACCAGGGCGCGCTCCAGGGAGTCGCCCTCAGGAGCGAGCGCGAAGCCGTTCGAGCTCGCCGAGCCGTTCGCCCGCGGCGACCCCGCGGCGCCCGAACGGTGCGTTCTCCCGCTTCTCAGCCTGGTGGTCTCTCCCATCGCGTGCGCCCTCCGGGGCGCCTCCCAAGTGGACGATCGGTGTACGTATCGGCACGAGGGCCCGCGAGCGTTAGCCGCGGTGGCTAGGCGCGCAGCTTGTAACCCTGCTTGAACAGGCGCAGGTTGACCGCGAACAGCGCGGCGGTCGCGCCGGCGAGCGCCAGCATGGAGAGCGCGACGCTCGCCTCGGTGTAACCGAGGAAGCCGTAACGCACCAGGTTGATCATGTAGTAGACCGGGTTGAAGTGGGTCAGGGTCTGAAACGGCTCGGGCAGCAGCGACGCCGAGTAGAAGACCCCGCCGAGGAAGATCAGCGGCGTGAGGACGAACGTCTGCGCGACCGAGACGTCGTCGAACTGCTCGGCGCGAACCCCGATCAGCACCCCCAGCTGGCCGAAGAAGAAGCCGACCAGAAACAGCGCCGGGATCAGGATCAGGACGTGCTCGACCGGGAGGTCGACCAGCACCGCCGAGGCGATGAAGGTGAGCACCGCGACCGCGCCGCCGCGGGTGAAGCCGCCGAGCGAGAACGCGCTCAGCAGCTCGAGCGGCGAGGCGGGCGACGAGAGCTGGTCCTGGATCGCGCCCTGGAACTTCTGCTGGAGGATCGACGACGCGTTGTTGGAGAACGAGTTCATCGCCCAGGCCATCATGATCAGGCCGGGGATCACGAAGACGACGTAGTCGAAGCCGTGCAGCTCGTTGATCCGCGAGCCGAGCGCCGCCCCGAAGACGGTGATGTAGAGGAAGGTCTCGAGCAGCGGCGCGCCGATCGTCTGCTTCTTGATCTTCAGGAAGCGGTTGAGCTCGCGCCGCCAGAGCGTGAAGAACCGGATCTGGCCCGTGGTCATGCCGCGCATCCGCGGCCGCGGGATCGACACTCATACGAACTCCTCCTCCACCCTGGAGCGCGAGAGCTCCTTGCGCCCGACCAGCTCCAGGTAGGCGTCCTCGAGGTTGGCGACCCCGTATCGCGACGCCAGCTCGCCCGAGGAGCCCTGGGCGACGATGTTGCCCTCGTTGATGAAGGCGATCCGGTCGCAGAGCTGCTCGGCCTCCTCGAGGTAGTGGGTGGTGAGCAGGATCGTCGTGCCCTCGTCGTTGATCCGCTTGACGTAGTGCCAGAGCTCGAGCCGCAGCTCGATGTCGACCCCGGCGGTCGGCTCGTCCAGGATCAGCAGCCGCGGCCGGTGCATCAGCGCCCGCGCGAGGATCAGGCGCCGCTTCATCCCGCCCGAGAGCGTCCGCGTGCGCTCCTTGCGCTTGCCGTAGAGCGAGAAGGTCTCGAGCAGCTCGGCGGCGCGCTCGCGGCGCTCCTTCTTGGGCATCCCGAAGTAGCCGGCGTGGTAGTCGAGGGTCTCCTCGAGCGTCAAGAACCAGTCGAGGTTGAGCTCCTGCGGCGCCAGCCCGACCGCCTGGCGCGCCTCGCCGTAGTCGGCGACGGCGTCGTGGCCGAAGACCTTGATCTCGCCCCCGGTCGGCTGCGCCAGGCCGGTGGTGCAGTGGATCAGGGTCGACTTGCCCGCGCCGTTGGGGCCGAGCAGGCCGTAGAACTCGCCCGCCTCGATCTCGAGGTCGACGCCCTTGAGCGCCTCGACCCCGGTCGCGTAGACCTTCTCGAGGCCCTCGATGTCGAGCGCCTTCGGGGGTTGTCCGTTGCTGTTCTGACTCTGGAGCGTCAAGCGGCGTGGATGATGAAGGTTCAAGTGCGCTCGAAGTCAAGTACGAGGCACGCCGAACTAATGTAGCCGCCGGGCTCGGCGCTTCAGCGCAGCGGCCGTGCCTCGCCTCGACGCTCTCGGCCGCGCCAGCCGTCGATCACCTCGCCTGCGGACAGCTCGTTCGAGAGCGCGCGTTAGTGTCCGTCGGGTGAGCGTCGCGACCCTCGACTCGCTCGAGATCCCCGAGCTCGACGACCTCGACCCGGACCTGCGCGGGCCCGCCTTCGACGCGAAGATGGCCGAGCTCGCGGCCCAGAGCTGGATCGCGCGGGCGAAGCTCGGCCTCGTCGTGCTCGACCGCGAGTCGGGCGAGTACTTCCTGCGCTCCAAGCAGGCGACCTTCCCGGGCAAGGCGCTCGCCGAGCTGTTCGACATGAAGGAGGGCGCGCTCGGCGAGGAGGTCGCTCGCAACATCCTCCACATCGACGGCGACGACCACCGGCGGCTGCGCAACCTGGTCAACCCGGCGTTCACGCCGCGCGCCGCCGACCGGTGGCGCCCGGTGATGCGCACCTACATCGCCGAGCTGTTCGACGCGGTGGCGTCCGGGGGCGAGTGCGACGCCGTCGCGGCGTTGTGCAAGCCGTATCCCGCGATGACGATCGCGACCGTGGTCGGCGCGCCACCCGCCGACGCCGAGCGGCTCGCGTCCTGGTCGCGCTGGATCCAGCTGCAGTTCGACGGCCCGACCCTGGCCGAGCACCGAGCCGAGGTCGAGCGCGCCTGCGAGGAGCTCTACGCCTACCTCGACGAGCTGATCGTCGTCAAGCGCGCCGACCCGGGCGAGGACCTGCTCTCGACCCTGATCGCGGCCCGCGACGGCGACGACCGCCTCGACGACGCCGAGCTTCGCAACCTGGTCCTCAACGTCCTCGTCGGCGGCGTCGACACGACCCAGTCGCAGCTCGCCCACGCGCTGCGCCTGTTCGCCGCGCACCCCGAACAGTGGGAGCTGCTCGCCGCCGAGCCCGAGCGGGCCGCGAACGCCGTGTCCGAGCTGATCCGCGTCGCCCCGGTGACCCCGTTCACCGCGCGGATCGTGCTGGAGGACCTCGAGCACCGCGGGGTCGCCTTCCCGGCCGGGACGATCGTGATCGTCTGCGCGCACCAGGCCAACCGCGACGCCGAGGGCGGCGGCGCCGAGTTCGACATCACCCGCGAGGGCGCCGGCAAGCGCGCCTTGACCTTCGGCGCCGGGATCCACTACTGCCTCGGCGCCAACCTCGCGCGGGCCGAGCTCTCCGAGGCGCTCGCTTTCCTGGCGCCGCGGATGCCCGGGCTCGAGCTCACGGGCGAGCCGGCCTACGGCTCGATCCACGGCGTCTACGGGCTCGACGAGCTGCCGATCCGCTGGCGCGCCGCGTAGCGGCGCGAGAGCTAGCGGTGGGCGAGGTGCTCCCCGTCCGGCCAGATGCCGTCGCCCGCCATCTCGAGCCGATCGGTGAGCGGCCGGCGCCACTCAGGCGTCTCGGTGGGCTCGCCCCAGTAGTCGGTGACCCGAACGGCCTCGCCATTCTCCAGCTCGCCGATGGTCACGTTCCGATACAGGCGCCCGTCGCCGTAGTCGCAGGTCCACTCGACGACGACGACGTCATCGAGCTGCAGGCGCCTGCCGACCTCCAGCGTGAGCTCGGGGAAGTTGCCCTCGACGTCGGCGACGAGCCGGCTGGTGCGGACGATCTCCCCCATCTGCGGCCACTGGCGCACGACGTCGTCGGCGAGCGGCACGCCGAGGATGTAGGCCACCCGGGTCGCGCCGTCGGACTCCTGCTGCTTGGTGCTCATCACGCAAATCACGTCCTTCCGCGTTGGCCTTGCGACCAATCCGTCCACTGGAGGAGCGCGCCGTTACGCCCGGCGGGCTACGGCGTCGCCGGCGGCGGCGTGGTGGTCTCGGCCATCAGCGAGGTGATCGTCTGCATCATCGTCCCGTCGCGCGGGGCCGAGTAGGAGAACAGGGTCGCGTTGCGACCGTCGCGGTCGCGCTCGCATTCGGGGAAGAAGACCGGGTAGGCGAAGCTGAAGTGGTTGGCCGCCTGCTGGCGGGCGCGCATGGTCACGTAGCCCTGCCGCCGCCGGCTCGTGAAGTCCTCGATGAAGTGACAGCCGTCGCTGTTCGCGAGGTTGGGGCTGTTGCCGAGATGAAAGAAGATCGTCGCGCGGCGCGCGAGCTGGCGGACCGCGGCGAGATCGATCTGGAAGCCGAAGTCCTGGACCGCGATGTAGTCGGTGCCGGCCGGGATCCTCGGGTGGTTGGCGATCCCGAACGCGTTGCCGCCGAGGAACTCGCCGTTGGCGTGCGCGTAGGCGACCGCGGCCCGCATCACCTTCGGCTTCTGCTTCGCCGCCGGGGTGTAGAAGTCGAACAGCCAGCCGTCGTTGTCGACCGCGTTGCGAACCCTGGCCATCATCGCCCTCATCTTGCGCGCGTTCGGGTATTGCAGCGCGTTGAGCTCGACCGAGAACTGCGCCTCGGGGCTCGTCGCCCGCACCGCCGCGACCACCGTCTTCCAGGCGTTGATCTCGCGCGGGCGGACCTTCTGGCCGGCGCTGAACCGCAGCAGGGTCGAGACGTAGGTCGGCTTCAGCGAGGCGAGCGCGGCGCCGATCGTCGCCGGGGTCTCGCGCTTGGCGGTGAACTGGCCGTCCTGATACATCCGCACCGAGGCGATCCGCGAGCCGTCGGGCGCCCCGACCGCGGCCTGCGCGTTCGCCGCCACGGCCCCGCACAACGCCAGCCCTGAAACCGCGGCGACGAGCCGCGCGCGCCGTCGCTTGGGTTGCGTCCCGCCGTCGCCCATCGTCGGCGAGATTATCGGCGCGTCCAGCGGAGACCCGACCGCGACGGTCCATCCGTCCAGCCGGCCTTCGCCGAGGGCGTAGACTTCGTTGCTCGACCGCCCGCTGGGCCTCCTCCCTCGCCCTTCGAGCCCGTCTTCGCAGAGGGATCGAGGCCTTCGCAATCGACGACCGCAGCTCACCGACCGCTCGCATCCGCGCCTGGATTCGCCGCCACCCGGTCGCCGTCACCGTGCTCTGCACGCTGGTCGTGGGCGCGGCGCTGCTCGTCGGCCTCTGGGGCAAGCGCGACGCGTTCGTCACCGCGCTCGGTGGCGCGCCCGCCTGGGCGCTGGCCGCGGTCGTCGCCCTGCAGCTGATCTGGCTGGTCGCCCGCAGCGAGGCCTGGCACGTGTGCGTCGGCGCCGCCGGCGGGCAGGTCGGGCGCCGCCGCCTCTATCGCGCCGCCGCGGTCGGCTACCTCGGCAACCTCTTCAACTCGAGCTTCGGGCTCGGGGTGCGGATCGCGGCGCTGCGGCGCTCGGCCCCGGCCCAGAGCCCCTGCGTCTCGGTCCTGATCGCCGCCGAGATGCCGATCGTCGTGGTCGAGATCGCGCTGGCCGCGCTCTGCTCGTTCACCCTGGTCGCGCCGCTCAACGTCGCCTGGTGGGTGCCGATCGTCTGCCTCGCCGTGGCGCTCGCCGGAATCGTCGCGGTGACCCGGATCGCCCGCCACCGCCACGACGGCTTCTGGGCCGGGCTCGCGGTGATGCGGGGGCTCGGCAGCCGCAACCGGATCATCGGCCTGGTGGTGTTCGCGGTCAGCGCGCAGGTCGCGCGCAACTGGCTCGTCCTGCACGGGCTCGGGGTGCACGTCTCGGTCTTCGACGCGATGGCGCTGCTGATCGCCGCCGCCGTCTTCGGCCTGCTGCCGGTGGGACCGACGCTCGGGGTCGCGACCTCGGTCGTCATCCTCGGCGCCAACGGGGTCGCGGTCGCTGCCGCGGCCGGGGCGCTGCTGACGGCGACCGGCGCGGTCGGGGCGCTCGGCTTCGCCGCCTGGGCGCTGGTCGACCGCCTCGCGCAGCGCCGCGGCGGCCGCGAGCCGGAGGCGGCGCCCGTCGCGGCACCGGCCCCCGCCCTCCCGGTCGCGCCGACGCCGGCGCCCGCCTACGGGTCGACCAACCCGTAGCGCCGACCACGCCGCCAACGATCGTCCAGCCTGCTTGCCGCCGGCGCCTCGGCGGAGATAGGGTCGCGTCGGGGGCATTCAAGAGGAGGGGCGATCGCTTGAGTCTGCGGCTGAGATCGGGTCCGGCGCTCCTCGTCGCTCTGCTCGCGCTCGGCGCCGCGCCCGCCGCGAGCTCGGCGGCCACGATCGACTTCGAGAGCCTCGCCCCCGGGACGACCGTGAACGCCCAGTTCAGCGGGCAGGGCGTCACGTTCAACGGGTCGACCGCCTATGACTACGGCGCCGGCTTCGCGCACTCGGGCACGAAGGCGATCGAGAACTGCCGCGGGATCGAGTTCTGCGGGGCGCCGCCGATCCGCGCCGACTTCACCGCCGGGCAGACGAGCGTGGGCGTTTGGGTCGGCTACAACGCGACGGCCGGCGGCTCCCGCGTGATCCGCCTGACCGCGTTCGACGGAGGCGGCAACCCGGTCGGCACCGACCAGGTGACGTTGGCGCCGGGCTCGGCCGTGACGCACCACCTCACCGTCGCGCTCGCCGGCCCGACGATCCGGGCGCTCGAGGTCAAGCCCGGCGACGGCGCGGACAGCTACGACATCGTCGTCGACGACGTCGAGTTCTCGACCGCGGGCCCGCCTCCCCCGTGCGGCGCCTCGGGCCCGCCGGCGATCACCCTCACCAGCCCGGTCCAGGGCGCGGTGCTCCAGAACAACCAGATCCTGCTCAAGGGCACCGTCGACAACCGGGGCGCCCCGATCACGGCCGCGACGGTCGTCTCCGAGGGCTCGACCACGCGCACGGCGATCGGCTTCCCGACCCCGATCGGCGCCGCCGGCGGCAACTTCGCGATCAACATGAACGGCCTGCTCCAGCTCGGCAACCAGAAGGTGTTCGTCACCGCCACCAACTGCGCCGGCACCGGCGTGAGCGCCAACCCGGCGCTGGCCTACAACCCGCTGCCGGCGGCGGCGGGCTTCCAGCAGCTCGCGCCGGTCGAGGTGACGCAGACCGTCCAATCGCCCTACAACCCCGTGCCCCTGGTGGCCGGCGGGCCGAACGGCACCAAGCGCACGATCGCGCGAGTCTTTCTCGGCGCCGAGGGGGTCGGTTCCCCGATCACCGGGGTGAGCGGCCGCCTGACCGCCACGAGACTGGACGGCAGCCGCCCCGGCGGGCCGCTGACGATCGACTCGCTCAACACGATCAGCGTCGCCCCCAACCAGACGCTCGAGGGCGCGCGATCGAGCCTGAACACGAGCCTCAACTTCGAGCTGCCCCCCGAATGGCTGACCGAGGGCCGGCTTCACCTCCAGCTCGAACAGCTGCAGATCGAGGGGGCGCAGACCACGCGGGAGTGCGAGTACTGCGACAACTACGGCGGCATCCCGGCCACGTTCACCTTGCACCGGGTGCCGCCGGTGCGGGTCTGGCTCGTCGGCGTCCCCTACACGCCGGCAGGCGGCACGGCCACCGTCTCGCCGCGCCAAAAGGACTTCGACCTGCTCGTCTCGTGGCTCAAGCGCGCCTACCCGACCGCGGAGGTGCAGGTGACCCAGTCGGCCCTGCCGGCGAGCTCCGACCAGCCGGGCTACGTCGACGAGGACGACGATGGGATCGACGAGAACCGCGACGGCTTCCTCTGCGACGACGTCAACTCGCGCCTCAGCGACTGGGCGGCGGCGATGCCCGCCCAGCCGTCCCAGACGCGCTACTACGGCGTCGTCTTCAACCCGGGCGGGCTGTTCATGCGCGGCTGTTCGGGCATTGGCGGGCGCTTCGGCTCCGGCCCTGCGGGCTCGAACAGCTACGGATGGGATTTCGACGGGTCCTTCGCCGACTGGTACGGGGGCCACGAGATCGGTCACATGTTCGACCGCCGGCACCCCAACGGAGGCTGCGACGACTCCGATGACGACGACAACTTCCCGTATCTCGGCGGGGCGATCGGCAACTTCGTCTTCGACAACCAGGGGATCGACGTCGGCGACTCGAGCCTGACCCCGGCGCTGCCGCTGGCGCTCTACGACTGGCGGGCAGGTTGGCACGACGTGATGACCTACTGCGACAACCAGTGGCTGTCGTCGTACACGTACAACGGCATCCTGCGCAACCTCTGCGGCAAGGACAAGCCGAACTGCCCGCACAGCGCCACCCTCTCGAAGCGCGCGCGGCCGCAGCGGCGCGGCGGGCCGCGGCTGGCCGTCAACGGGACGCTCAACCTCGCCAAGCGGAAGGCCTCGCTCGACCCGATGTCCGCGCTCGCCGGCCTGACGCTGACCGAGCGCCCGAGGAAGAGCGCCTACTCGATCGTCGAGCGCGACGCGCGCGGCAGGTCGGTCGGCGCGTACCCGTTCGAGCCGAAGGAGGTCTCGGACCTGCCCGCCGGCAAGCGGCTCGCCTCGATCAACGAGGTGGTGCCGTTCTCGGCCAAGGCGAAGCGGATCGAGGTGCGCAAGGGCAAGCGGGTGCTGGCCTCGCGGCCGGTGTCGGCGCACCCGCCCGTGGTGAGCCTGCGCTCACCGAAGGGCAAGAAGCTGCGCAAGCCGGTGAAGCTGCGCTGGAGCGCGCGCGACGCCGACGGCGGCAAGCTGCTCTCGACGGTTCAGTACGCGGCGGACGGCAAGCGGTTCATGACGATCGCCGCCGGCCTGCGAAAGCGCTCGCTCAAGGTCGACCCGCGCGACCTGCCCGGCGGCAGCAAGGCGCGTTTCCGCGTCGTCGTGACCGACGGCGTGCTCACCGGGGTCGACGCCTCGAAGCCGGTCAAGGTCGCGGTCAAGCGCCCGTCGATCTCGATCGCGACTCCGGTCGACGGCGCCCAGCTCGCCGAGGGCCAGAGCGCGCAGCTCGTCGCTTCGGTGCGCGACGACCAGGACGCCCGCCTGAGCCGCAAGGTGGTCTGGAGCTCGGACATCCAGGGCCGGCTCGGCCGCGGCGCGCTGCTGGCGACCACCCTGCAGCCGGGCACCCACCGGATCACCGCCAGCGTCACCAACAGCGGTGACAAGACCGCGACGGCGAGCATCGGCGTCGCGGTCGAAGCGACGCCGCCGACGGTCGACGCGCAGCTGATCCCGTAGGCGCCCGTCGATCGCCCTCGACGGTGCGCGCGATGGCGCCGGGGCTACGCCTCGGCTTCGTCGACGCCGGCGGCGGCGAGCGCCTCGGCCCAGTTAAAGAAGCCGTCCAGGCGGACGATCTTGCCGTCGTCGCGAAAGTGAAAGACGGTCCCGATCGCCTGGTCGATCCACGCGCCGCCCTGCTTGTCGCGCCCGCGGTGGTAGTAGAGGCCAACGATCCGGTCATCGCCGGCGTCGATCAGCCGCTGCTCGCGCCAGTGGTACTCGTTGAAGCCACCGCGCCAGGCGTCGAGCGCGGCGTGCAGCCCGTCGAGCCCGTAGTAGACGGGGTCGTCGGGCCAGTCCGCGGGCATGTGGAGCTCCGCGTCGGGCGCGTAGAAGCTCGGCCAGTCGCCGCCGGAGTTGAACGCGCGGTTGAGGGCTCGCAGGGTCTCGAGCTGGTCGGCGGACACACCGCCCAGTATCGCGCGAGCTCGCCGGCGGCGAAGGCAGGTTTAGGATCGCCCCGATGACGCCGCTTCGAATCGGCTTCGTGGTCGCGGGCCTCGCCTCGTTCGTGCTCGCGATCGGGTTCATCGACGAGGCCTCGTGGGCGACCGACCTGTGGCCGTGGGAGGCGTCGCCGCTGTCCTACCTCTTCATCGCCTCGATCCTCGTCGCGATCGCCAGCCCGGTGCTCTGGATCGCGGTCACCGGCGAGCTCGCGGCGATGCAGGCCGGGGCGATCGACCTCGCGGTCACCTACGGCGGCGCCACCGTCTACCTGCTCACCCTCGCCGGCGACGCCGGCCAGCCGTCGCTCGGCCCCTACGTCGCGGTGTTCGGGCTCGGCTTCGTCGCCATGGTGATCACCTTCGCGCGCTCGCGCTCGATCGCCTGGCAGGACCCGCGGCCGATGCCGGGCCCCGTGCGCGCGTCGTTCGCCGCCTTCGCCGTGATGCTGATCGGCGCCGGCACCGCGCTCGTCTTTCAGGCCGACATCTTCCCCTGGGAGCTCGGCGACGAGACCTCGGTGATGTTCGGGCTCATCTACCTCGGCGCCGCGGCCTACTTCATCTGGGGCTTCCTGCACCCGGCGTGGCCGAACGCCGCCGGGCAGCTGATCGGCTTTCTCGCCTACGACCTCGTCCTGATCGGCCCGTTCGTCGACCAGTTCTCGGTCGTCTCCGGCGGCCGGCTGACCAGCCTGATCGTCTACACCGCGTTCGTCCTCTACAGCGGCGCGCTCGCGGTCCACTACCTCTTCTTCGCCGAGGCGACCCGGCTGCGGATCTCCTAGGCGGCGAGGCGGGCGCGCAGCGCCCCCGCTGCCGGCTCGACCTCGAGCGGATCCCCCGACGGCTGGCGCGCGGCGAACCTCGCGACCTCGCCCGCATCCTCGACCAGGATGCCCCCGATCGTGAGATCCTCGGCGAGCGGGTTGCCGTCGAGGTTGGTGACCGACAGCGCGCCGGCGACGTCCACACCCTCGATCTGCGCGGCGACCAGGGCCATGCGCACGACCCCGAGCTGCGCGTCGAGGCGGTCGATCAGGCGCGCCTGGCGGCGACCGCCGAGAAACAGCTGGCCGTCGCGAAGCTCGGCCTCGCCCTCGTAGTTGCGGCTCGCGATCACGGTGACCCCGCCCGGACCAACCGTGATGTGATCGATCCGCGTCTGGGTGCCCGGGATCAGCAGGTCGTGGTGGATGACGACGCCCGTGCCGCGCAGGTGGCGCTCGAGCCGCTTCGCGGTCAGCTGCTCGAGCTCCTCGCCGCTCGGGCGCAGGCGCTCGTCGCTGGGCATGCGCTCGTGGAAGTAGTCGATCCTGCCGAGGCCACCGATCATCTCGATGTCGCGGAGCAGCCGCAGCTCCGCCCGGCGCTCTGCCCTGGCGCGCGCATCTCTCCCCGCTGGAGGCTCGGCCGTCACATTTCCCGCTATCGGCCGGGCGGCGCCGCCCCACAACCCCATTCGACATCAGTACTAGGCACTGCAAGACTCGTCCCGTGGCCGATCTCGACCCCGAAGTCCGCAAATTGCTCGAAGGCGCCAACTTCGTCAGCCTCGCGACCCTGACCGCCGAGGGCGCCCCGCACGCGACCACGGTCTGGGCCCACGTCGAGCGCGGGCACCCGTGCTTCTTCACCCAGCCGAGCTCGTTCAAGGCCCGCAACATCGACCTCGATCCCCGCGTCGCGATGACCGTCGTCGACCGCGACAACCCGTACCGCTCGGGCCAGCTGCGCGGCCATGTGGTCGAGACGATCTGGGACGAAGAGGGGCTCGAGATCATCGACCGGATGTCGCGCAAGTACACCGGCGAGGACTTCCCGATGCGAACGGGGGTCGTCTACGTGATCGAGGTCGCGACCTCGCGCTTCACCGAGCTGCCGTTCAGCGACAAGCCCGGCTGAGCGGGCTTATCGTGGGGGCGTGGACCGCTTGGGAGTAGAGCGAGAGACGTTTCTCGAACTGCTCTCCGAGCCCGACCGGCTCGAGCTCGAGCGCCGCGCCGGGCGGCGGCGCTTCAAGCGCGGCGCGACCCTGATGAACGAGGGCGGACCGGGCGCCGAGGTGATGCTCCTGGTCACGGGGCGGGTCAAGGTGACCGTCAACAGCGCCGCCGGACGCGAGATCGTGCTCGGCTTCCAGGGGCCGGGCGAGCTGATCGGCGAGCTCGCGGTGATCGATCACGGGCCGCGCTCGGGGACGACCGAGGCGCTCGAGCCGGTCGAGGCGCTGGCGATCGGCGCCGCCGACTTTCACGCCCTGCTCGAGCGACCGAGCTTCGCGGCGGCGATGCTGCGCTCGCTCGTGCGCCGGTTTCGCGATGCCGACCGCGGCCGGATCGAGTTCGCCGCCTCGCAATCGCTGGGGCGGGTCGCCTCGCGGCTGGTCGAGCTCGCCGAGCGCCACGGCGAGCCCGATGGCGACGCGATCGCGATCACCCTGCCGATCACCCAGGAGGAGCTCGCCGGCTGGACCGGGTCGTCGCGCGAGGCGGTCGCCAAGTCGCTCGCCTCGTTGCGCGGCCTCGGGGCGATCCGCACCGAGCGGCGCCGCATCGTCGTCCTCGACCTCGAGGCGCTGCGGCGCCAGGCCGCCTGAGCGGCGAGACTGGGTCGATGGTCTGTCGCAACTGCCAGACCGAGAACAACGAGGGGGCGCGCTTCTGCCGGGCCTGCGGGGCGTCGCTGGCGCTCGCCTGCCCGAGCTGCGGGGCTCCGCACGACCCCGATCAGGCCTTCTGCGATCAGTGCGGGACGCGGCTCGAGGCCGGCGCGAGCGCCCCGACGCCGACCGTCTCGGCGCCCGAGCTGCGCGTCGCCTCGGTCCTCTTCGTCGACCTGGTCGGCTACACGCCGCTCTCGGAGACCCGCGACGTCGAGGAGGTCCGCGACCTGCTCAGCGGCTACTTCGACCTCGCCCGGACGGTCGTCGACCGCTACGGCGGCACGGTCGAGAAGTTCATCGGCGACGCGGTGATGGCCGTCTGGGGCGTGCCGGTCGCCCGCGGCGACGACGCCGAGCGCTCCGTGCGCGCCGGGCTCGAGCTCGTCGACGCGGTCGCGCGCTTCGGCGAGACCGTCGGCGTCGACACCCTGCGGGCCCGCGCCGGGGTCGCCACCGGTCAGGTCGCGGCGCTCGCCAACCCCGGCGAGGGGCTCGTGATCGGCGACCGCGTCAACACCGCGTCACGCGTCCAGGCCGCCGCCGAGCCGGGCACCGTGTTCGTCGACGACGCGACCCGCCACGCGACCGTGGCGGCGATCGCGTTCGAGGACGCCGGCGAGCACTCGGTCAAGGGCAAGGCGGCGCCGCTTCGCCTGCACCGCGCCCAGCGGGTCATCGGCGGCGCTTCCGGAACCCAGCTGCGCACCGGGCTCGAGCCGCCGTTCGTCGGCCGCGCCGCGGAGCTGCGGCTGATCAAGGACCTCTTTCACGCCTCCGTCGACCGCGGCGTCGCCCGGCTGGTCGGGGTCACCGGGCCCGCCGGGGTCGGCAAGACCCGGCTCGGGACCGAGCTCTCGCACTACGTCGACGGGCTCGCGACCGAGGTCCTGTGGCACTTCGGCCGCTGCCTGTCGTTCGGCGACGGGGTCGCCCACTGGGCGCTCGCCGAGATGGTGCGCCAGCGGCTCGGGATCGCCGAGGACGCGCCCGCCGACGAGGCCGACGCGCGGATCGCCGACGGCCTGCGCCACTGGATCGCCGACCCCGACGAGCGCGAGCGGATCGGCGAAGCGCTGCGAGCCCTGCTCGGGACCGCCGAGCCCGCGCTCTCGCGCGAGGAGCTGTTCGCCGCCTGGCGGCTGTTCTTCGAGCGCCTCGCCGAGCGCGACCCGGTCGTGTTGGTGTTCGAGGACATGCACTGGGCCGACGACGGGCTGCTCGACTTCCTCGAGCGCCTGTTGGACTGGTCGGCCGAGCACCCGATCTTCGTCTGCTGCTTCGCCCGGCCCGAGATCGCCGAGCGCCGCCCCGGCTGGCCGGGCGCGGTCGCCAACGCGACCGGGCTGGCGCTGGCGCCGCTCGACGGCGAGCGGATCGGCGAGCTGCTCGACGGCACGGTCTCGGGGCTGCCCGGCGGGCTGCGCGCCCGGATCGTCGAGCACTCCGAGGGGATCCCGCTGTACGCGGTCGAGACCGTGCGCGCGCTGGCCGACCGCGGGGCGCTCGCCAGCGGCGACGCGGGCCTCGCCGCCTCCGCGCAGATCGGCGAGCTCGACGTGCCGCCGAGCCTGCACTCGCTGCTCGCCGCGCGCCTCGACGCGCTCGCCGGCGACGAGCGCGAGCTGATCCGGGCGATGGCCGTCTTCGGCTCCCGCTTCGCGCGGGCGAGCGCCGGGGCGCTGACCAGCTTCCCCGAGGGCCGCCTCGACGAGGCGCTCGCCTCGCTGGTCGGCCGCGAGATCCTCTCGATCGCGACCGATCCGCTCTCGCCCGAGCGCGGCCAGTACGCGTTCGCGCAGGGGATGCTGCGCACGGTCGCCTACGAGATGATCGGCCGCCGCGACCGCAAGGCGCTTCACCTCGCCGCCGCCGACCACCTGCGCGCGAGCGCGACCGGCGAGCGCGACGAGCTCGCCGAGGTGATCGCCGCGCACCTGGTCGGCGCCCACCGCGCCGCGGCCGGCGACCCCGACGAGGACGAGCTGCGGGCGGGGGCGATCGCGGCGCTGCGCACGGCGTCGCAGCGCGCGGCCGGGCTCGGCGCCCCCGAGAGCGGTGCGCGGGCCCTGCGGACCGCGGCCGAGATCGCCACCGACCCGGGCGAGCGCGCCGAGCTGACCGCGGCCGCCGGATGGCTCGAGGCGAACGCGGGCAACTACGAGGCCGCGCTGAGCCTGCTCGAGGGCGCCGCCGCGGCCCACCTCGACGCCGGGCGCGAGCGCGAGGCCGCGCGCCTCGCGGGCTCGATCGGCCACGTCCGCGGCAGGCTTGGCGCCGACGACGCCGCGACGATCGGGCCGATGCGCGAGGCGCTCGCGATCCTCGGCGACGACGAGCTCGACCCCGACGTCGCGGCGCTGTGGTGCGACCTCGGCCGCGCGCTGCTGTTCACCGGGCACGCCGAGGAGGCGGGCGAGCTGTTCGATCGCTCGCTGGGCGCGGCCGAGGCGCTCGAGCTGCACGAGCTGACCTGCCGGGCGCTCGACCTGAAGGCGATCCACATGGAGTACCTGGGGCGGTTCGCCGAGGCGCGCGCCCTGCACGAGGCGGCGTTCGAGATCAGCCAGCGCCACCGCGTCTCGCGCGGCCACGTCGCGCTCACCAACCTCGCGGTGCTGCTGGTCACCCAGGACATGCCCGGGGCGGTCGAGGCCTGCGAGCGGGGGCTGGCGGCGTCGCGGCGGCGCGGCGACCGCTCCGGCGAGAGCCTCGCGATCGGCAACCTGATGGCGGCGTGGCTCTACACCGGCGACTGGGAGGCGAGCGCCGAGCTCGCCGGGCGGGCGCTCGCCGAGGACCTCGACCGCCCCGACGTCGAGTACATCCACCAACAGCACGGGCTGCTGCGCGTGTTTCGCGGCGAGCTGGACGCCGCGCGGCTCAGCCTCGAGGGCGCGGCGGCGCTCGGCCCCCGCGCCGACATCGAGGCGCGCCACGCCTACGTCACGCTCGACGGGCTGCTCGCGATCGCCGCGGGCGATCAGGAGCGCGGCCTCGAGCTGCTCGCCGCGACCGCCCGCGAGGGCTTCGAGAGCCAGGGGGCGTCGAGCGAGAACGTCCGCCTCGCCTGGCCGGGGGCGGTCGGCGCGGCGCTGGCGCTCGGTCGGCTCGGCGAGGCCCGCGAGCTGGTCGAGCTGCTGGCGCGGATGAGCCCCGGGCTGGTGGCGCCGCTCCTGCGAGCCGAGCTGGAGCGGGCGCGAGGGCTGCTCGCCGCCGCCGAGGGCGAGGCCGGGAAGGCCGAGGAGTCACTCGCCGCCGCGGTCGAGGCGCTGACCGAGCTCGACTACCCGTTCTGGGTCGCGCGCGCGACCGCCGACCTGGCCGAGCTGATGATCGCCGACGGCCGCGGCACCGAGGCGGCGCTGCGGCTCGAGCGGGTGATCGAGGATCTGGTCGAGCTCCGCGCCGAGCCCGAGCTCACCCGGGCGCGGGCGCTGATCGAGCGCGCCGTGACCGGGGACGCACGCTGACCGGTGAGGCGCGTCTGTCAGAGTTAGCGCCCGGCAGGAACACAAGCCAAGGAGGGACCCTTGCACCAGACCGTCGCCCCGCCCCGCCGGCGGCATCGATTCGCGCTCGCGCTCCCGGTCGCACTCTGCGCCGCGGTTGCCTTCGCCGGCTCCGCCGACGCGGCCAAGGACGAGCCGGTCAAGGGCCCGAAGGGCGCGAAGTTCTACACGCCGCCGAACAAGCTTCCGAAGGGGCACGGCTCGCTGATCTGGCAGCGCAAGGCGACCGGGATCACGCCGCTCGACGGCGCCAACAACAGGCTGGTGCTCTACACCTCGAAGACGCCGCAGGGCAAGGCGACCGCGGTCTCGGGCATCGTCAGCGTGCCGAAGGGCAAGGCGCCGAAGGGCGGCTGGCCGGTGGTCTCCTACGTCCACGGGACGACCGGCAACGCCGACGTCTGCGCGCCCACCCGCGCGCCCGAAGGCAGTCCGCAGGCGGGGTACGTGACCTACATCGACCCCGAGCTACAGGCGTGGATCAGCGCCGGCTACGCGGTGGTGCGCACCGACCTCCAGGGCCTCGGCACCCCCGGCCCCCACCCGTACCTGGTCGGCGAAGCCGAGGGCCGCGGCGTGGTCGACATCGTCGCCGCCGCGCGCGAGCTGAATCCGGACGTCGGCAAGAAGTACCTGCTGTCCGGCCACTCACAGGGCGGCCAGTCGGCGCTCTTTGCCGCCGGGCTGGCGTCGTCTTACGCGCCGAAGCTGAAGCTCGCCGGGACGGTGGCCTACGCGCCCGGCTCGCATATCCGCGAGCAGGCCGACCTGCTGCCGGCGCTGACCTCGCCCGGCGGGTTGAGCGCCCTGGCGGCGCTGATCCTCAACGGCGCGGCGAGCCAGTCGAGCGCGATCGACATCCCGACCCTGCTCTCCGACGAGGCGCTGGCGCTTTATCCGCAGACCGACCAGACCTGCCTCGCCCAGCTCAGCGAACCGGACTCGTTCGGCGGCCTGGCGCCGTCGACCCTGCTGCGCCCGGGCGCCGACCTCGGCCCGCTCTACGCGGTGCTCGACCAGATGAACCCGGCGGTGGCCACGAGCAAGCCGATCCTGCTGCTCCAGGGGACCGAGGACGAGACCGTGTACCCGTTCCTGACGGATCAGCTCCACCAGGAGCTGGTCGGGCTCGGCGACCAGGTCACCTACTCGAAGTACGAGGGCGTCGACCACGGCGAGATCACGGCCGTGGCCGAGTCCGAGGCGCTGCAGTTCATGAAAGCGCGGCTGCCCGCGGGCTGAGCCCGCGGGCGCGGTGCTCCGCGATCCGCCTCAGGTGTGGCGCTTGGTGTGGCGCTTGCCTGACTTGTCGGCGCCCTTGGGCTTCGCGGGGGCGGCGGCCTTCGTGTGGCGCTTCTCGGCCGGCTTCTTGTCCTTCTTGTCGTCGGGCATCGGTCCCCTCCTGGTGGTCTCGAGTGGCGATGGTCAACCTACACCCGCGAACCCGCGACGCACACCGCCTGCGCGTCGCGGGTTCCCCTCGCGGGTGGATGAGCTCTAGACGATCCGGGCGGTGGTGCCCGGCTGGGCGGACGCGGTCCGCCGCCGGTCGGAGCTCGCGCCGGCGGTCATGACGATCGCGGTGACGGCGAGCGCCACGCCGCCGACCACCGCGACGCTGCCGAGCGTCGAGAGCTCGCCGCCCGTCGCGTGCTGACCGCTGGACGGGGTCTGCACGAAGAACGGATCGGCGGCGGCCGGATCGCGGCGCAGCTTCGCGGTGAAGACGCCGTCTCCGTGGTCGGCCGCGGCGTTGGCGTTGGCGATCCCGCCCCCCGAGGCGGCGACCGCCGAGCCGCGGGGATGAGCGCGGCGGCGATCAGCCCGAGGGCGATGATTCCTGTGAAGCGAGTCCTGGTCGAAGCGGACATTTGGTGCCTCCTGTGGCGGTGTTTGAACCGATTGATTCGGTCTGGAGTCACCGTATGAGCGACTGAGAGCGCCGACCACGCACTCGTGCACGCGCGAGTGTGTAGTTGTGCACGCCCAGTCGTGGCGATCGTCGGCAGGAGCGGCGGACGGGGGCGAGAACGGGTGATCATGCGAATTTCCCCGCGCCCCGAGACGATCTGCGTCGAGGCCGGCACCCGCGGCGAGCCGGGCGACCCGGTCAGCCCGGCGGTCTACCTCGCGACCACCTACCGCCAGGGCGGCCACTACGAGTACATCCGCGACGGCTCGCCGACGATCGACGCGTTCGAGCGCGTCGTCGGCGAGCTCGAGGGCGGGTTCGCGGCCTGCTTCTCGTCGGGGATGGCCGCGGCCGCCGCGGTGTTCGACGGGTTGGCGGCCGGATCGCGCGTGCTCGCGCCGCAGGTCGCCTACCTCGGGGTCCGCAAGCTGCTGGCCGAGCGCACGTCGAAGGGCGTCCTCGAGGTCGAGCGCGTCGACCAGACCGACACCGAGGCCGACGATCGCCGCAATCGGCGCCGCCGACCTGGTTTGGAGTGAGTCGCCGAACAACCCGCTGGTCGGGATCACCGACCTCGCCGCGCTCAGCGCCGCGGCGCACGAGCGCGGTGCGCAGTTCGCCGTCGACGCGACGCTCGCGACGCCGCTCCTGCAGCGCTCGCTGGAACTCGGGGCCGACTTCGTCGTCCACTCGGCGACCAAGTACCTCGCCGGCCACGCCGACTCGCTGCTCGGCGTCGTCGTCTGTCCCGACGCCGCCGGCCGCGACGAGCTGATCGCCCGCCGCGCGATGACCGGCGCGCTGCCGGGGCCGCTGGAGGTCTACCTCGCGCTGCGCGGGGTGCGGACCCTGGCGCTGCGGGTCGAGCGCAGCCAGGCGAACGCCGGTGTGCTGGCGTCCCGGCTGGCTGAGCACCCGGCCGTCTCGCGGGTCCGCTACCCGGGCCTCGCCGACGATCCCGGCCACGAGTTGGCCTCGCGCCAGATGAGCGGCTTCGGCGCGATGATCGCCTTCGAGGTCGGCTCCGCCGACGACGGGCCCGACGCGGCCGAGGCCGTCTGCCAGACAGTGCGGCGAATCGCCAACGCGACCAGCCTCGGCGGGGTCGAGAGCCTGGTCGAGCGCCGCGGCCGATATCCCGAGGAGGAGGACCACGTCCCAGCGAACCTGATCCGCTTCTCGGTCGGCTGCGAGCACGTCGAGGATCTGTGGGCGGACCTCGAGCAGGCGCTCGCGGCGGCGTAGGGCGTCAGCTCAGAAGAAGGACGAGATCGAGCGGTAGACGCGGGTGATGTTGCCGGTCCCGCCCTCGTAGGCCTGGCCGCCGCTCGCCTCGGCGATCGCCTTCAGAGCCTCGGCCGCGCCCTGGGCGGTCGGCGAGTAGGCGATCGTGAACACGCGCACCTGGGTCGCCGAGTCCCCCTGGGTCGAGAGTTCGTCGAGGACGCTTCGCAGGCTGCGCGACGAGTCGGTGTCCTCGCCGTCGCTCAGCACGACCACGGAGTTGATCCGGTCGCCGCCGCGGGCGGCGACCGCCCGCACGCGCTCGAAGGCCTGGGCGGTGGCGTCGCGAAAGGCCGTGCCGCCATCGGGCCGCAGGCCCCGGATCGTGCGTCGCAGCGTGTCCTCGTTGCGGGCGACGGCGCCGATCGGGACCAGCTGCTCGACCCGGTCGTCGAAGGCGAGCAGGCCGACCCGGTCCTTGGGCGAGATCTGATCCAGGAACGAGAGCAGGCCGACCTTTGCCTTCTCCAGGCGCTGCTCACCGGCCATCGAGCCCGAGACGTCGACCGCGAGCATCACGTTGGCGGGCTTTCGGTCAGCCCGCCAGGCGCGGCGGATCGTCGCCAGCACCCGCGGCGAGGGCGCCGAGAGCGTGCGCTCGGGCTGGGCGGGGTCGGCGCCGTTGGCGGTCGAGATCGGATCGATCGGCTCGACCGCGGGGTCGGCGGGCCGGAAGCCCGACTCGGCGGCGAGCTCGGGGGTGATGCGCTCGGCGAGGAAGCGCTCGAATGCCTCGGCTCCGGCCCGCTCGGCATCGCTCACCCAATCGCCGTCGAGGACGTAGAACGGGCTGTCGGAGAAGAAGGTGCCCTCGTCCGGATAGATCGCGACCAGCCTCGGCTGATCCTCGCACTCGCGGTTGAAGTCGATCAGCGTCACCTCCTCCATCACCGCCGCCGAGGCGTAGCTCGGGCCGAGCGCGCACATCTGGTCGGAGACGAAGAGGGTCGTGTCGCCGTAGTGGACGATCGACCGCTCGGTGTCCTGGACGGTCGCGCGAGCGGGACCGTCGATGTCGGAGGGGACCAGGCCCTCGCTCTTGCCGGTGGCCGAGTAGTACTCGGCAACCACCGCCGAGAGGCCGGAGGTCGAGAAGTCCGGGTTGGTGTGGACGAGCTTGAAGTCGCCGAACTCCGGATGCCCGTAGGCGCCCCAGCCGTCGGGCGAGCGGGCGAGATCGGCGATGTCCTCGAAGCCGATCGGCCGGTCGGGCCAGCCGAGAGCGCGCGCCATCGGCTCCCAGACCGCGATCACCAGCGGCGTGCGGACGAGCGATTCGGCGTCCGGCGCCGTCAGCCGCTCGCCGGCCTTGAAGTTGAGCAGCCGCCCCCACAGGCTCGACGCCGGCGACCAGGCGACCGGCTCGAGCTCTGCGCTGGCGATCTTTCGCACCGCGTCGCCGCTGGCGAGCGGTCGCCCGTCGACCGTCACCGTCTGCCCGTCCACCTCGGCGCCCGAGTCGTTGAACTCCGAGATCAGCGGCGCGAGCAGCTCCTCCTTCTCGGGTGAGTACGGGAACGAGACCTCGATCCCGCCCGCGCTCGCCGACCCCCCGCCCTCGGAATCGCCGCCGCTGCCGTCGACGACGACCAGCGCGGCCATCGCCGCGACGGTGAGCGCGACCACCAGCGCGCGCTCGCGGTTCATGGATTCCTAGAGCTCATGCGGCTTCACCGTCCCGTTGAGCAGCGCGGTCGCCGCCAGCCGGGACCGCTTCTCGTTCTGAGGCAGGTCGGCGAGCCCGAAGCGCTCGAACAGCACCCGGAGGTGGGCCTTGACGGCGTCGACGCTGAGAAAGACCTCCTCGGCGATCGCCCGGTTGGGCGCCGGGCTGGCGAGCGCCGACTCGACCAGCGGCCGGCAGAGCGCGACCAGGATCTTGCGCTGGATCTCCGTCAGCGTTACCGGAGAGAGGTCCGCCGGCGGTCCGACGGTCGACTCGAAATCGCTCGCCGGGGCCCGGTAGGCGATGTTCGTGGCGCCGACGCAGAGCCGGTCGCCGTCGCGAAGGCGCCGCCGCCCCGCCACCCGCTCGCCGTTGACCCAGGACCCGTTGCGCGACAGGCCCTCGTCGGTCAGACACCAGTCGCCCTTGATCGGCTCGACCTGGGCGTGGACCCGCGACACCTGCCGGTCCCAGGTGAGCGCGATGTCGTTGTCGTCGCGTCGGCCGATCGTGACCAGCGCCCCGCTGAGCTCATGGATCACCTGCGCGCCCGACTGGTCGCGGTAGACGAGGAACGGGATCCCGCGCAGCTCCGCCCCCATCCGCTCCTTCAGCTCGGCGGCGGCGCTCATGCGGGCGGCACGCTCCGCTCCGTCTTCGGAGCGCCGCTGGGGCTGGGCTCGGACACGGGCGGCTGAGCCCCGGGCTCTGGGATCCGCGGCGCCCGCCACCTTCCGGCGCAGCTGCTCGTCGCGGGTCATCACCCAGACCGAGGCGGCGTAGCCGGCCGCCGCCACCCCCAGGGCCGCCGGCATCAGCCCGAGGGCGAAGCCGGCGGCGAGGGAGCCGGCGAGCACCGCGAGGCTGAACGGGGCGACCAGCGCCCGCCTCACCAGAGCGGCGCGATCCCCGCCGGTCTCGGCAACCCGCGACCGGTCCGGACCCGCTCGCGGCGGGGCGCGCTCGACTGCGGGCTCGCCGAGGCCGCAGGCGATCGCGAAGGCGTGGGCCAGCTCGCCGGCCGAGTCGAAGCGCTCGGCGGGGTCCTTCGCCATCGCGCGAGCGATCACCGGATCGACCGCCTCGGGCACCGCCGCGACCTGCGATGCGAGCGGCGGCGCCTCGGAGAGGTGCGCCCAGAGCTTCGCCTCGTGCTCTCGCATCGCGAACGGCACCGTCGCGGTGAGCGCGTGAAAGAGCACGCAGCCGAGCGCGTAGACGTCGGTGCGCGCGTCGACCGGCTGGCCGCGGATCTGCTCCGGGGCAACGTAGTTGAGGGTCCCGAGCAGATGGCCCGTCTGCGTCTCGTCGGGGTCCGACAGGATCCGCTTGGTGAGGCCGAAGTCGGTCAGGTAGGCGTGATCGCCGGGGGTCAGCAGGATGTTCGCCGGCTTGACGTCGCGGTGAACGAGTCCGGCCAGATGGGCCGCGTCGAGCGCCGAGGCGATCTGCGTTGCGATCCGCGAGACCCGCTCCGGCGCCAGGGGACCGCTCGCCTTGATCTCGTCGCGCAGGTCGTCGCCGTCGACGAAGCGCATGGCCAAGAACAGCGAGCCCTCGTGCTCGCCGGCGGCGAAGATCGGGATCACGTTGGGATGGTCGAGCGAGGCCGCGGTGCGCGACTCGGCCTCGAACCGCCGGCGAAATCCCGGGCTGGCGGCGAGGTCGGCGGAGATCACCTTCAGCGCCACCGGCCGGTCGAGCGAGATGTCGGTGGCCCGGTAGACGACGCCCATGCCGCCGCGGCCGACGACTTCGCCCACGCGGTAACCGGCGAACTCGACCCCCTCTTTGAACGTCACGTGAATCTTCTAGCCGATCGTGGCAGGCCGCACAAGTGCCCCGGCGGGCTGCAGCGGTTCCCCCGCCACGCGCCCGGGCCGGCCCCTGTGGGACCGGCCCGGGATCCGAGGCGCCGCGGCGTCCGCGAGTCAGGCGGTAGCCACCGCCTGCGCGGGCGGTGCGGAGTGCCGGCTGCCCACCTGCGTCCAGACGCGGTTGAGCGCGTCCTGCAGGTAGACGAGGCCCCCGAGGTTGACCATCACCGCGGCCAGCCCGATGCCGCTCGAGGCGAGCAGGCAAGCCGCCATCGAGACGGCCATCGAGGCGATCAGCAGCGACGAGGCCAGCCACACCTGGTGCGTCGTGGTCAGGCCGGCCATCCGCTCGGCCTCCGCGATCCGCCCGCTGGTCGCGATCACCGTCCACACGTACGGGACCACGACCCACGAGCCGATGCTGAACGCGAGTGCCGAGAGCGCCGGGCGCCGACCGAGATCGACGCCGCGGCTGCGGCCCAGGTCGCGCAGCTCACGGTTGATCGAGAACCACCAGTAGATCTGGTAGATCCCGAGCGTGACCAGGTTGAGCACCGCGACCAGCCACGTCGCGCGGACCTTGGCAGTCGCATCGGTCTGCGGAATCGCGATCGCGCGCGTCATGGCTACACGCCCTCCCGCGTGTGGCGCTTGTCGCCGATTCGGGCCGCTGGCGGCGGACCGATCGCGACCGACTTCGAGCTCGCGGCCAGGCAGGTCACCCGGCCCGAGCCGACCGGCTTGCGAGCCCGCTTGACCTCGGCGTGGTACTCACCGGCGAGCACGCTGAGGTCGGCGTCGCGGAACACGATCACCGCGACGCCATGACGATTGGCCGTGCGGGTACCGACCAGCGTCTCGCCCTCCTCGGGCGTCTCCTTGTAGAAACGGATCTGGCGGTGCGAGACGCAGGCCTTCTCCTTCGCACCGACCACGGCGCCGATCGCGTAGGTCGTCGTGCCGTTGTGCTCGACGCCGAACGCGTCGAAGTACAGCTTCGACTTGACCGGAGCCGCCGAGGCCGATGCAACGAACAGCAGGAAGAACAACGCGACCGCACCGATCGTGACCACGGGACCCGGGACGAGGATCGCCGCGGCGAACCGCTGAGCCTTGAAAATCAACCGTTCCATCTCAGACCTCCTCTGAGTAGGTGGCGTTCCACCTGGTGTCCGGCGGGCGGTTGCCCGCCGCTCGATCGGAGCCTGATTTGCGACGCCAACCCCGCCTAGAGACCCTTGGTGGACGACCTCACACCTCCGTGCGTGGCCGGGGGGCGTCGAAGGGCGTCAGCCCGCGATCTGCGGCTCGAAGCCGGCGGCGAACGCGCGGACCGTCGGGCGCGGGGTTAGCACCTCAACCGCCGTCCCGGGATCGGCCTCGGCGCCCTGGCGGTAGCCGGCGAACGACCACCGCCAGAGGCGGCCGTCGCGGTACAGGCTCGGCTCACCGGCCGGCGGAATCACGATCACGCCGTCGGGCAGCTCCCCGAGCGGAGCGGCGAACGTGACCCTCGCGCCGTGATCGCCGATGCGGGCCTCGTGCAGCGTGGCGTCGAGCTCGGCCGCCGGGACCCGGCCGTCCGGCCAGTGCGCGCGGAATTCGTTGAACCGCTCGCGCAGGCACTCCGCGCAGGGACGGTGCCCGGCCGCGAACGCGGTCGCCTCGTCCAGGAAGAACAGCTCGGTGTACCGGCCCGGCTGCAGCAGCTCGCGGCTGCGGCCCTTGAACTCGAGCCGGCAGTAGATCCAGCGCTTGCCCCGATGGTGGCGGCGGATCTCGCCCTCGTTGTTGTGCAGGTTCCCGCGGTTTCCGAACCACGCCCCTCGCGCCGGGTCGGCGACCAGGTCCCCGAAGGGGTCGACGCGGTTACCGTGCGGCACCGCTTAGTCCTCGACGGCCGGCGCCACCCCGGCCGGAAGCTCGGCCTCCTCGGCGTTGTCGTCGAGGTTGCCCGACAAGAGCAGGGCGACCGCGGCGATCACGATCAGCGCTGCGCCGTAGACCTCGGCGGTGTCGCGCAGCCCGACCTCGGTCACGGCGAGGCCCGCAACCAGGGCCGGGAGGCTGAAGGCCAGGTAGGAGACCACGAACACGGCGGAGTTCACCGCGGCGCGCTGGTCGGCCGGGGCGCGCATCGCGAGCGCGCGGAACACGCCGGCGAACGACGGTCCGAAGCCGAGACCGGCGATCGCGCAGCCGATCAGGAACAGGCCACCCGACCCGTCGGCCAGGGCGACGAGCACGAGGCCCACGCCCACGATCAGCGCGCTCAGCCCGCCGCGGGCGACGGTGCGCGGCGAGACCTCGCGCAGGGCGATCGCCATCACCGCGCTCAAGCCGGCCATAACGAAGATCGGGAGGCCGCCCGAGAGGTGGCTCTCCTGGCCGAGCACCCCGACCGTCAGCGACGCGCCCAAGGACAGGATCAGCCCTCCGAGCGCCCAGCTCGCCGAGAGGCTCGGGAAGGCGGCGATGAAGGCCGAGCGCATTTGCGGCGGCACCGCAATCCGGGGGCGCAGCGACTCGCGCCAGCGGCCGTCGGCGCGCACCGTCTCCGGGATCGCCGTCACGGCGATCAGGACCACCACGAACCAGGCGGTCCCGAGCCAGAACACGAACCGGGTCGGGTCCGGACCGTAGTCGACCAGCAGGCCGGCCGCCAGGGCGCCGATGGCGAGGCCGGACATCGGCGCGACCGCGCCGGCGAGTGCTCCGAGCCACGGCTTGTCGCGCGGCTGCAGGTCGATCAGCGCGGCGCTGATCGCGCCCATCGCCGCCCCGGTCGCGAGCCCCTGGAGCGTGCGGGCGACGAACAGCCACCCCACGCCGTCGGCGACGACGAAGCAGAGCATCGACGCGATCTGGACGACGAGCGCCGCCATCAGCGTCGGCCGCCGCCCGACGTGGTCGGAGATCGAGCCGACCACCAGCAGCGCGCCGAGCAGCGCGAACGCGTACACGGCGAACACCGCCGTCAGCGTCAGCGACGAAAAGCCCCACTCGTCCTGGTAGACGACGTAGAGCGGCGACGGCACGGCCGAGGCGAAGAGCAGGCTCGACAGCGTCGCCGCCAGCAGCCAGAACGCGGTGGTCGCACCGAACCTCATCGTCGACCTATGGGTTAGCAGGGTGGTCGCGGACTCCATGCCCAGTAGACGCTGCGCGCGGGCGCTTTGTGAGGTGGGCAGCGTCCGCTCGCCGACGCAGTTTCCGGTCCGGATGGGGCGGTCGGAGACCGACGCGAAGATCGACACCACCCGCCACCGACACATGCTGATCCGCACGCCAGGGGCCTAGGCCCCAGCTCCCCGCGGCGCGTGGCCGCGAAGCTCGCGCGCGGTCGCCGCCGCCAGGTCATCGAAGGTCCAGCGCTCGACGTGAGCGCGACCCGCCGCCCCGCGCGCCGCCCTGCCTGCCGGACCGGCGGCGACGGCCTCGTCCAGACTCGCGGCCAGCGACGCGGCGTCGCGCGCAGCGAAGTACCACGCCCCCGGGCCCAGCAGCTCACGCGTCGACCCGAGGGCCGTCGCCACCATCGGAACGCCGAGGGAGAGCGCGAGCACGCCGGAAGAGCTGGTCAGCTCCCGCCCGCGGCACAACACGGCGAGGTCGGCGGCGGCGTAGAGGTCGGCCACCCGCTGATCGTCCACCCAGCCGATCTGGACGAGCAGGCGCGGGTCGCGCGCCGCGGCGGCGTCGAGCATCACCACCACGGCGTCCGAGCGCGACGGACCCACGATCAGGACCCGCAGCGGGGTCCCCTCGAGTCGCCCCAGCGCGTCGGCGAGCAGGTCGAACTCCTTCTCCTCGCGCACGATGCCGAAGGCGAGGACGAGCACCTCGTCGGGCGCGACGCCGAGCTCGCTGCGGACCGCGTCGCGTGCGCCCGGGCGCGCGGGCGGCATCAGTTCCGCGTAGCCGGGCAGGGGCAGCACGGACACCTGGCGCCGTGGGCGCAGATACCGGCGCGTCTGCTCCGCACTCGCATGCTCGTGAGCCATCAGGGCGTCGGCCATGCGCGCGATCAGGCGACCCGTCAGATGGTCGAGGGAGATGCCGCCGGGCGCGTGTCTCCACGGCTCATGCACGGTCCAGGCGATCCGGATGCCGCGCGCGCGGGCCAGCGCCAGCGCCGCCGCAAGCCACGCGAGCCGCCCGGCCGCCACCGGGGCGAAGGCGACGCGCTCGTGGCCGCCGTCGAGGTCATCTTCGGCCGCCCGGATGAGCCTGTCCAGGCGCCATTGGAAGTGGATGACGTCGACCCCCGGCCGCCGGCTCAGCAGGCGGCGTAGCGTCAGGCTCTCGTCCTCCAGAAGCGTCACCCCGTGCCGGCGCAGGCGCTCGTAGAGCACCGGCTGGTACGGGTTGATCGAACTGACGGCGGGCAGGCGCAAAACCCTGAGGGGATCACGCTCGCCCGACGCCGACATCGCGGCGCAGCGTAGGACATGAGCCCCGCGGCGTGAAATAGAGTCGCCGGCGTGAAGGCCGCGGTGATCTACGAGAACGGCGGCCCCGAGGTGCTGCGCTACGAGGACGTCCCCGATCCCGAGTGCCCCGATGGCTGCGTCGTGATCGACGTCGAGGCGATCAGCATCGAGGGCGGCGACCTGCTGCACCGCGCCGGCTCGCCGCCGCCGTCGGTCCCCCACATCGTCGGCTACCTCGCCGCCGGCACGGTGTCCGAGGTCGGCGCCGGGGTCGACGGACCGCGCCGTCGGCGATCGGGTGGTCACCTTGAACATGGCCGGCTCGCACGCGTCGAAGCGCGCGGTCCCCGCGATCTCGACCTGGCCGATCCCCGAGGGCCTGGACGCGGCGACCGCCGCCTCGGTCCCGGTCGCGGTCGGCACCGCGCAGGAGTGCCTGTTCACCGCCGGCAAGCTCGAAGCCGGGCAGACGGTGTTGGTGCAGGCCGGAGCCGGAGGCGTCGGCATGGCCGCGATCCAGCTCGCCAAGCAGGCCGGCGCGACCGTGCTCGCGACCGCGTCCACCGACGAGAAGCTCGAGCGCCTGAAGGAGTTCGGCCTCGACCACGGGATCAACTACGCGACCGAGAACTTCGCCGAGCGCACCCGCGAGCTGACCGACGGCCGCGGCGCCGACGTGATCCTCGACTCGGTCGGCGGCCAGACCCTGGTCGACGGCATCGCCGCGCTCGCCTACCGCGGGATCCTGGTCAGCGTCGGCGTCACCGGCCGCGCCGGCTCCGCGCATCGAGGCGCGAGACCTGTGGGCGCAAGAACAACACCCTGCGCGGCGTCTTTCTCGGCGGCGCGATGATGGCCGAGTTCCCCCGCGTCCACGCGATGATCGCCGACCTGCTCGAGCGCGTCGCCAGCGGCGAGATCCGGGTCGTGATCGACCGGACCTTCCCGCTCGCCGAGGCCGCCGAGGCGCACGCGTACATCGAGAGCCGCCAGGCGTTCGGGCGCGTCGTGATGGCGCCGTAGCGGCGCTGAGTACGCTCTGCGCGGCAGGACTCAAGACGAGGAGGGACCCTTGCACCGGACCGCGCTCACTTCGACCCGCCCGCGCATGCGGCTCACCATCGCCACGGCGCTCGCGCTTTGCGCTGCGGCGGCCTTCGCCGGCTCGGCCGGCGCGGCAACCGACGAGCCGGTCAAGGGCCCGAAGGGCGCCGCGTTCTACACCCCGCCGAAGCACATCTCCAAGGACCCCGGCGAGCTGATCTGGCAGCGCAAGGCGAAGGGCCTGATGGCGGTCGACGGCGCGAAGTCGAACACGCTCGTCCTCTACACCACGGCGGCCGAGCAGGGCAAGACGGCCGCCGTCTCGGGCGCGGTCAGCATCCCGAAGGGCAAGCCGCCGAAGCAGGGCTGGCCCGTCATCTCCTTCGCACACGGCACGACCGGAATCGCCGACAGCTGCGCCCCTACCCGGATCGCGACCAACAGCCCGATGGCGGGCGGCGTCACCTACCTCGACCCGCAGGTCGAGGAGTGGGTCGACGCCGGCTACGCGGTCGTGCGCACGGACTACCGCGGCCTCGGAACGCCCAAGGAGGTCCACCAGTACCTGATCGGCAAGCCCGCGGGCCGCAGTGTCGTCGACATCGTCAGCGCCGCCCGGGACCTCGGCCTCGACATCGGCAAGAAGTACCTGATCGCCGGCCACTCGCAGGGCGGGCACGCCGCGCTGTGGGCAGCGGGCCCCGACGCGCAGAAGTTCGCGCCCAAGCTGAAGCTCCGCGGGACGATCGCCTACGCGCCCGCGTCGCACATCGCCGAGCAGGCCGACCTGCTGCCGGCGCTGACCTCGCCGAGCGGGCTGAGCGCGCTCGTCGCGCTGATCATCCGCGGCGCCGATCTGGAGTCGCCGCAGATCGACATTCCCCAGATCCTCTCGGACCCGGCGCTGGCGCTGTACCCGACGATCGACCAAGTGTGTCTCGACCAGCTGGGCCAGCCGGACTCATACGGCGGCATCCCGCCGTCGGAGATGCAGCGCGACGGCTCCGACCTGAGCCCGCTGCTCGACGTTCTCGCCAAGCAGAACCCGGCCATCACCACCAAGGCGCCGATCCTGATCGCTCCAGGGCACCGCCGACTCGACGGTCTTCCCCGTCTACACCGACCAGCTCAACGACGAACTCGTCGCCCTGGGCAACCAGGTCACCTACTCCAAGTACGAGGGCGTCGACCACGTCGGGATCACCGCGGCGGCGGAGGACGAGGCGCTGGCGTTCATGGAGGCGCGGCTGCCGCCGGGGTGAGGCTCGCCGTCACCCCTTCCACAGCGGGCGGTCGCGGTCGGCGGGCAGGTTGTGCTCGGAGGTGTAGGTCATGAACCAGAGCCAGACGATGAAGACGCCGGTGGCGGCGATCCCCCAGTCGTAATCGCCCGTCCGCATCATCGCCACCACGCCCGCGACCATCGCCGCCCAGAGGATCACGCTGACGAGCACCCGCAGCATCGAGCTCATCCTCCTCCTCCCCGCCCGTTCGATCCGGCCGAGCAGCTCGCGCAACCGCGCCGCGATGTCTGGACGCTCGCGCTCGAGCGCGTCGATCGCGTCGCGGATCGCGGCGGCGGCGACCCGCGGGCTCGGCCCGCTGACGTCGCCGCCGCCGGTCTCGGTGCGGTCCGCGTCGGTCATCGCCGCCGCCGCTTGACGTCGTCGTCGCCGGGCTCGATCTTCGTGTCGAGCTCCGAGAGCTCGGCCCGGTACTGGGCCGGGGCGTCGCGAAACCGCTTCGCCCGCTCGCCCGACGCGCGCAGCGCCGCTCGCGTGCCCGCCGGCGAGGCCTCGAAGTCGAACTGCTTGCCGCGGTCGGCGATCCCGAGCCGCTGCGACTCCGCCCACGAGTCCTGGTTCGCGCCCAGGTAGATGAACTCCCAGCCGCGCTTCTCGCGCTCGTGGATCAGCTTGCGCACGTCGCGGGTCGAGGTCTCGCTCGAGTTCTCGAGCCCGTCGGTCAGCACGACGAGCATCGCGCGGTCGTCCTTCTTGACGCGCTTGTCCATCGACCGGATCGTGCGCACGACCGCGTCGTTGAGCGGCGTCGCGCCGCGCGGGCGGTAGTCGTCGGGGCCGAGCGTGTCGACCTCGGCGACCGGGATCGACTCGAACTTGACCCGGACCGCCGGATCGGATCCGTGCAGGTCGAACATGCCGAGCGTCGCCAGCACCCTGGTCCCGTTCTGGTCGGCCGCCAGCTTGGCGACGAACTCGTTGATCCCGCCGACCACCGCCGGCTCGTTGCCCGACATCGAGCCGCTCTCGTCGACCAGCAGGCCGACGTGGAGGGTGTCGTGGTCTTCCTTGGCGCCCTTTGTCTTGCTCATCGCGCTCCCTTCGTTGTGATGAGGGAGCGGTCGGGCGCCAGGCCCGGTAGCTGACGTCAGGCGGTCGCGGCAGCCGGCAGCGGCAGCACGCGGTCGAGCAGCACACCGGCGGGGCGCGCCTCGATCGCGGGCCCGAGGTCCTCGCGGTAGGAGAGCAGCGCCAGGCTGGTGACGATCATGTAGTCCGCGGCGTTGAGCTCGTCGGAGTTGAGCACCCCGGACTCGACCCATGCATCGATCCGGTCGAGCATCGGCGGCAGCTCGGCCAGCATCTCTGCCTCGTTGTCGGGATTGGCGCTGAAGACGAAGCGAGCGAACGCGTTGGTGCCGATCCATCGGATCGTGTCGTTGTGCCAGAGGAGCGGACCGAGACGGCCGTCGGCACCGCGCTCGTACATCGCGTCGCGACCGTGGAGTACCCCGGCCATGCCCAGTCGCCGGGCGACCATCTGGAAGGTGTCGTCGCCCCAACGCTCTGCCTCCTCGACCTCGGCCCGGCGCTCCGGGTCGGAGGGAAACAAGGGCGGCTCGGGCTGCAGCTCGTCCAGCCGACGGGCGATCGTGCGATTGGTCTGAATCCGCTCGTCGCCAATCCGAATCGCCGGGACCGTGCCCATCCGGTCGGCCATCGCGATGGCAACCGTGGGCTTCTTGTCGCCGAACATCCGCTCCTCACCCTTGCCCGGAAAGCCGCGCATGCGAACGCTCATCGAATGCATCCCCGGCCACAGGTCCACGCGCCGGTACGGGATCCGCTTGTGCTCCAGCATCAGCTCGCCGGTGCGGCAGGCGTGCGAGCCGGGGATCGCGTAGAGGGTCGCCTCGGTTTGCGTGCCGGCCACGACCCGATCCTCTCACGAGGACGCGGGGAGCCGTCAACCGCGCCGGGCCGCGACCTCCACCGCGTCAGAAGCACGCTCGCCGGCACGACCGAACCCGCATGACGCACCCCGCCCTCTACATCAGCCGCGACCCCGAGTACAACTGGCTCAGCGCGCTCGAGTTCGGCCGCGTTCCCGACGGCCAGCACCCCGGCTGCTGGCGGCCCGTCGACGAGCACTTCGCCTACTTCGTGCCACGCCGCAAGCGCCATCCGCGCGGCTTTCACGTCCACCACTTCGACGAGTTCGATCCCTACGCGCCCGAGGTCGAGGCGATCTGGGACGGGCCGCGCTTTGCCGCGCCTCTGCTCGGCCTCGACGCGGCGACCGCCGGCGAGGTGATCGTCGCCGCGCGGGCACACCTCGGCGACGAGCCCACGATCAACCGCGTCTACTTCGGCTCGGCCACCAACACCCGAGGCGACGAGGCGATCGGGTTCTGGCGCTGCTGCCTCGAGGCCGGCGACGGAATGGCCCACTTCGCGCTCGGCTACACCCTGCTCGAGCTCGGGCGCCACCGCGAGGCCTACGCGCACCTGCGCCACTACGCGGAGATCGCCCCGTACGGGCCGTGGAACTGGTGTTGGCTCGGCCGCGCGGCGGCGGCGATCGGCGAGCGCGTCGAGGCCGAGCGCGCCTACCGCCGCGCGCTCGAGCTCACCGCCCGCGGCGGCCAGGCGACCGACGCGGCCGAGCGCCTGGCAGAGCTCACCTCGGAGAGCCGCAGCGTCGGCGCCTCGGACGACGACATCCCGTTCTGAACCTCAGTGAAGCTCTGGCTCGACGACCTTCGCGCGCCCCCGGATGGCTGGACCTGGGTCAAGACCGCGGCGGAGGCCGAGGCATTACTGCGCACAGGTCAGGTCACCGACGCCTCGCTCGACAACGACCTCGGCGACGGCGAGCCGGAGGGCCGCCGGCTGGTCTTGTGGATGTGCGAGCACGACGTCTGGCCGCGCGAATCGATCGCCGTCCACAGCGCCAACCCGGTCGCCTGGGACTACATGTTCGGGATGATCGAGCGTTACGGCCCGTTTCGGAGGGTGGGCGCGAGCCATCGGTTCCGCCGCGTGCCCGGGCGGCGCTCATAGGTCGGCCGGAAGGAGCTGCGGGTAGACCTCGGTGGCCTGCCACCAAGCCGGGCAATCCGTGCGGCGTAGGGCGAAGACGACCTGGCGGCTGCGCCCCTTGTCGAGGCGACCGAGCTCGATCGCCCCGCCCGTGCTGATCGCGCCGCGGCGATCGCGGGCGACGATCGCGACTGCTGCGCCGCGCAATCGACGCGAAGCGTGGGCGGTCACCACGAGCCGGCAGGGATCGCGGTCAAGGCGTACCCGGCCCAGCCGAAGCGGGGCCGTGGCGCCGTCGGCCGCCGGTGCCCGCCGTGCCCGGATCTCGACCTCGTAGGCCATGCGCTCGGGCAACTTCGCCGGCGGTCGCAGAGCCAGCGCGTCGACGACCAGCCCGGTCGCGCCGGGAGCCAGGCTGGGCCGGGTCTCGATCCGCGCGCGCCGGTCGAGCCGGACGATCCGGTTTCCCGCGCGGTCGAACACCGAGCCGGTGGGAAAGGCGGCGAGCGCGAGCCGGTGGTCGCTGGTGTTTCGGACCACGGCGACGTAGCGCAGGCGACCGCCGACCTTTACCAGCGCTTGGTCGACGATCGTCAGATGCTGGGCGCGAAACTCGACCGGCGACGGCTCGACGATCGCCCGGATCACCCCGATCGCGAACACGACGCCGATGAGGCCGATGACCGCGTACCAGAGCAAGGCGAGGGCAACCCCCGCAACGGTGCCGAGCCTCGCGCCGAGACGCGGCGGTCCGCGAAGCCCCGGCGCCCGGCGGCGACCCCGCCCGTCCGTGTCGGGCGGTGGCGGGAGGATCGTCCGGGACGAGCGAGCGAACCGTCGCCGGCGCGAGCCCCAGCCCGTGCTCGTGGCAGCGCTCGACCAGGTCCTCGGCGTCGTCGAGCTCGACCAGCCGGGCTCCGTAGCGAAGCGCGAGCCGCTCGATCAGCTCCCCGACATCGCTCTCGCGCCCCGCCCCGATCAGCGCCAGGGTGTGGGGGCGGGCGAACTCGGCGCGGAAGCCGTCGGCGTGCAGCTCGATCCGCCCCCACGCCTCGACGATCCCGGCGACAGCGGTCGGGAAGGCGTCGGCGGCGTCGCCGATCGACCCGAACCGCGCGTAGAGGCCAAAGCTCGTGCTTGCCTGGGGATGGAGCGCATACAGGCCGCACGAGCAGTCGGCGACCGGGGCGCGGTGGCGATGCCTCGCCCTCCGGCGATCGCCGCCGCCGATGCAGCGGGCGATCGTCGGCTCGCCCCCGGCCGCCCAGGGCTCCTCTCCATGACCTCGCAGTTCGGCGACCCCGCCCGCGACACCGATGCTCCACACCCGGACCCCGTGGATGCGCCCGGCGATCAGCGGTCGGTCATCACCCGCCATGGGTTCCCTCAGGGCGTCTCGACCGGCTCGCGCTCGGGCGTTCGGTCGGGCGCTGCCGGCTCGGGCTCGGCGTCGCGCTCGGGCTCGGCGTCCGGCACGGGCTCGGGTGGCGCGGGCTGCTCGATCGGCTGGACGGTGATCGTCCGCGATGGTCCGGGCAAGGTCATCTTCACTCCTCCGATTGCGACGCTTCCCCGGTCTGGTCGCAACCGCGCCGACGAAACGGACAGGCGCCGCAAGGTGGGCGAGCGGCGGCCGAACCAGCCATGTTTCGTCTGCTACAAGCGCTAGGCTGCCGCGCCCGTGTCAGATTGACGCGACCCGCCGCGACCTACTGGGCATCGGACCGAAGACGTGTCAACCGACGAGTTCAACTGCTTGAGCGAGAGCGAGCTGCAGAAGCTCAGCTCAGATGAGCTCATCAAATACATCCGCCGGGCCACCGACGCCGGCCGCGCCGACTGCGCGCAGTCGGCCCTGGCGATCCTCTGCTACCGCCATTTCGACGACGTCAAGCGGCGCATCGCGCTGCGCGTGCCGGCCGCGGAGGTCGAGGACCAGGCGATGACCGTGATGCTCGCGGCGATCAAGTCGGCGTTCGACGGCACCTCGGTCGGCGAGTTCGTGAACTGGCTGAACCGGATCGTCGCGCGTCGCGGGATCGCCGACTTCCATCGCGACCGCGAGGACGATCCGGCCGTCGGCCCGCTGCCGACCGAGAACCAGGGCGAGGACGACGTCTGGGGCGAGGAGCCCTCGGAGTCCGACGAGGCGGGGCGCGTGGTCGTACAGTCGGTGATCGACGAGTGCCTCGAGGGGCTCTCCGATTCGCACCGCGACGTGATCGAGCTCAACGTGTTTCAGGATCTCTCCGCCAAGGACACCGCCGCCCGCGTCAACGAGCAGCATCCCGACCTCGAGACCCCGATGTCGGACCAGAACGTGCACAAGATCGTCAGCCGCTTTCGCGATTGCGTGACCGCGAAGCTTCACGACCGAGACTGAGATGGCCGACGACGTCAAGAAGCTGCTCTCCGACTACATCGCCGAGCACCGCGCCGGCGGCGAGGCCGACCCGATCGTCTATCTCGAGCGGGCCTCCGGGCCCCGACCGCTCCGAGCTCGCCGAGCTGATCGACGCGTACCTGGCACGCTCGCCCGGGCGCGAGTGGGACGCCGAAGCCTTTGCCGGCTCGTCCGCCGAACGGGTCGCCGACGAGATCGGCCGCTCGCTGGTCGGCGCCGCCGGGATGTGGCCGATGATCCTGCCGCGGCTGCGCCATCAGGCCCGGCTGACCCGCGCCCAGGTGGTCGAGCGGCTGAGCGCCGCGCTCGGGGTCACCGGCCGCGAGGCGAAGGTCGGCGGCTACTACCACGAGATGGAGCACGGCACGCTCGACTCGCGCGCGGGTCTCGGAGCGAGTCCTGGCCGCGCTCGGCGAGATCTACGGCACGACCGCGGAGAAGCTGCGCGAGATCGGCGAGCCGATCGCGGGCGGCCCGCCGGCGGCCGGCGCCGCGGCGCCGGCAATGGCGCGCAAGGCGTTCCCGGACCCGGCCTACATGGAGGTCGAGGACCGCGAGGAACTCAGATCCGAGCCGGTGATGCCGGCGCAGGAGCGAGACGAGATCGACGAGATGTTCACGGGCGGCCCTTAGGGGCCGTTCGTGTTTGTGAGGCGGGTCGTCAGCGTCGCGTCGGCACGGCCGACCTACGAGGCATGACCTACGAAGTGGCCACGCGCCCATTCCTACTGTTTCGCTTTGCCCTTCGCGAGGGTGACTTCCGCCTCGCCGAACTGATCGCGAGGACGCTCTGGCGCCAACGTCGATGACGCGGCGATGACCCACTGGGTCGCTGGCTAGGATCGGGTCGATGGACGAGATCGAGCGCCGCGCCGAGACGATCCTCGCCGAGCTTCCCTATTACGATCTGGGACGGCGACCGCCCCCCGATCCCGATCGAGGTGATCGCCGACACCCACTTCGGCCTCTACGTCCGCGACGTCGCGCCCGCCGAGATGCGCGAGGCGCCCGGTTGTCCCCAGCTCGGCCCGGACGAGACGCTCAGCGGCCTCCTGCTCCCCAGCCTCAGCGAGATCTGGGTCAACGCCGACGAGGCGGTCCAGTGGCCGCCGCGGCGCCGGTTCACGATCGCCCACGAGCTCGGCCACCACGTCCTGCACCGGACCGGTCAGCAGGCGCTCTTCTGCCGTAAGGCGGTCGTCGACCCGGAGGACAAACCGGCGACGACGCGCCCGCCGATCCCGGTGACCGAACAGGAGGCGAACGCGTTCGCGGCAGCGCTGCTGATGCCGGCGCCGCTGGTCAAGCACTACTACGAGCGCACGGCGGGGACTTCGAGCAGCTCTGCCTCGTGTTCAAGTCGAGCGGGGCGGCGATGGGGCGCCGGCTGCACGCGGTGATCTGAGCCATTCGGTCTATTCGGTCGGCGCCGGCACGCCGTCCACCCGCACCGACTTGGGCTCCTTGCTTTTCAGCACCGCATCGATCGCACCGGGCTTCATCCCGAGGCCTCGGCGCTCACATTCGTTGACCAGCACCTCCAGCGATCCGACGTCCAGCACCTCAGCCCGGTGATCGATCGCAAGGTCCTCGACCAGGCGGCCATAAGCCGACTGCCGCGGCGCACCGAGCAGGGCGAGGGCGATCGGCCTCGCGTACTGGGCGCGGAAGCCCTCCTCGTGGACGTGGATACGCCCCCATGCCTCGGCGATGCCGACCACCTCCGGGCCCAGCGTCGGTGGGGCACTCAGAAAGACGGATCCGGCGGCTCGACACGGATGGAGCAGGTAGAGGCCGCAGGTGCATTCACCGGCCGGCGCTGCGGAACCGGCCGGATGCGCTCCCCGACCGCCGACGCGGCACTCCGCCCAGGTCGATTCGCCGTCCCGGCGCCACGCCCGATCCTCGAACCCGAGTCGAAGCGAGTACGCCTCGTCGACGCTCACGGGCCACCTCCTCACGCCGATCAGCCGACCAGGGAGGGCGACGGCGGGGCCGATCGGCTGGCGCCGCGGGTGCAGCGGTCGGTACGCCCTCATCGCCCCGCCGACGCCTTGGCGGGCGCCTTGCGGCGTCGGCGCGGCGTTGCCGGACGCGCCGGCTCCGGCCGCTCCTTCGCCGGCCGCCGCTGCGGCTGGGGCGTCCTCGCCGGCTCGACGATGATCGTCCTGTACGGATCGCTGTACGTCATTGCTACCTCCATCGGTACCGGCGTTGGCACCGTGCCTCGACCCGGAGGTCTCGGTCGGTTGCCGCGGTGTCATAGGGCCGGATCCCTCAACCGCTCTTGATGGACAACTGCTGACCAGAGTAGTCGACGCAGGACACCAAAGCCTGACGGCGCGGCCGCCGGGCGCCATCCTCGAGCGTCAGTTTCGGGCTGCCCGGGGCGACTCTTCCAAGGGTGCCTCGCCTCTGACTTCGCATACGGATCGAACCTCGAGAACGACCGCGATCTGCGCTCCCGCTGCCCGCATGCGCGACCCGTCGCGCCAGCACGCCTGGAGGGCTGGCGCCTGGTGTTTCGCCGCGTCGCCGACATCGAGCCAGCCGCCGGTCGGGTCGTCCCCGGTGCGCTTTCGAGCCTCAGCGGTCGCGATCTGGCCAACCTCGACATGTATGAGGGCGTTCCTTCGCATTACGTCCGTCGTTCGGTGGTCGCCGACACGGCTGCAGGCGCTACCAGCGCGATCACCTACGTGATGGCGCGAAGTGATCGCACGATCCCACCGCCTGGCTCCTGTCCGTGCATCGAGGAGGCTATCCGCCACTGGGCCTTGCCCGCTCGATGAACTCGTGCGCGCGGTGCAGGAGGCCCACGCAAGCGAACGGTCTCAGCCAGCGAAGCTCGGCGGCGTTGATCTCGGCCCGGGGCCGGGGCAGATCTCGTGAGCGAGGGGCTCCAGCGCCGGTCTTCGCGAACCGTGGCGCCGAGCTCGCCTGTTTGCCGAGCACGCAGACGAACTCTGGGAGCCCGGAGCGCGTGACGGGACGCGGCCGCGGTCGACGACAGTCTACCGCGACGGAGCGACTGACTAGGAATGGATCACGAGCTTGGACGAACTGACCGGCGGACGACCACGGCCCGGAGCTGACCCCGAGCTGGCGGGCGACGATCCGACGCGGACGGCTTACGCTCACCAACTGGGCGCCGTGGGTGGTGACCGGCGGGCCGCTCGGCAACCTGCTTCCAGCGCGAGCCCGGGCCGGGGTCAAGTGGGAATCGCCCGACCTCACCGCCGCACGGCACCGAGCCGACAGTGATCAGCGTTCGCTACCTCGCGCGCGCCGAGCCCGCAGAGGAGGCACAGGAAGCCCTGCTCAACTGGGCCCAGCAGGTCGGCTACCGACCTTCGTCTGGCTGCCTGACTGCATCCTGGCCGAGCTCGATCCCGACCCCGATCAGCTGACCCGGTCGGCGTGCGCTGCGACGTCTGCCGTGCCCGGTGGGCCGACGGGACGCCGGAGTTCTGGCTCGGCGTTCGCAAGGCCAAGGTGT
The DNA here is from genome assembly GCA_963781265.1 of uncultured Solirubrobacterales bacterium. GTDB lineage: Bacteria > Actinomycetota > Thermoleophilia > Solirubrobacterales > 70-9 > WHSW01. The sequence goes on along the minus strand of CAWAFH010000013.1, from coordinate 823 downwards.
TCCCGAGCTGGTGTCCGCTTTGCGGCTGCGAGATGGCGCAATGGACGAGCGGGCCCGAACCCGCCACGTGCCAAGGCTCGGGCCCAGCGGCTCAGTGGACCGCGTCAGATTCCCGGCCCCGCCGACGACAGGAGAAGACATGACAACTTCAGCCGGCGCGCCAACGGCCCGCGCCCATCCCTGACTCGCTGCTGCAGCGAGCCGATGCGAATCGGCGAACCCGACACCGTTGGCGAGCTTGCCGTCTTTCCGATCTTCGGCGCGTCGCCGAGGCCGAGTACGTCCCGTTCGCCGAGGCGCGAGCACGCGGCTTTCGAATCGGCGAGCTCGACGCCGTGCCTGGTCAACGACCTACTGGTCAACCGCGACCGAGCACAACGTCCTCCTCTACGAGGGTCAGGAGGTCCTCGGCGCCCAGCAGAACCGCACCTTCGACATCTCAGTGCTCGTCGGCGCCCACTTCGAGAAGCTCAACGTTCCGGTTAGCTGCGTCGAGGCCGGGCGCTGGGAGGGCGACGCCATCGCGAGCAGTTCAACGCGGCGCCGCAGGCCCGCCTACCCCAGCTGCGACGGATGAAGTCGATGCAGGCCCGCGCGCACGTCGCCGCCGGGCGCGAGGCCCGCGCGAACAGGTGCCGTCTGGAATGAGGTCGCTCGAAGGCCGCCCGGATGGGCATCCGCTCCGCGACCGGTGCGATGCACGACATCTACGAGGGCCGTCGCGACCGGCTCGGCCGAAGTTGCGCAACAAGATCCAGCTCCACGACGGCCAGCTCGGCGCAGTGGTCGCGATCGACGGCGAGATCCAGGTGATGGACCTGGT
>CAWAFH010000012.1:0-330148 GCA_963781265.1 uncultured Solirubrobacterales bacterium | reverse complement strand
ACGGGCCGTTGCTCATCCCATGCCGCACGCTCACCAGCCCCCTCGCCTCCCGGTGCGCGAGATACTGCGCGGGCGATGTCGCAGGAGAACGAGAAGACGATGAACCGGGAGGACGTCAACCGCTGGCTGGCGGCCTACATCGACGCCTGGAAGTCCTATGACCGCGACCGGATCGGCGCCCTGTTCAGCGAGGACGCCGAGTACCGCTACTACCCCGGCCGAGAGCCCCTCCGGGGGCGGGAGGCGATCGTCGCCTCGTGGCTCGCGATCCGCGACGTGGAGGGCGCCTACGACGCCCACTACCGGGTGGTCGCCGTCGACGGCGAGGTCGCCATCGCCACCGGGACCAGCACGTACTTCGTGGAGCCGGGCGGCCCGATCGATCGCGTTTATGACAATTGCTTCGTGATGCGGTTCGGCGCCGACGGGCGCTGCCGGCAGTTCGCTGACTACTACTCGCTGCGGGAGACCGAGCTGCTGGTGTTGGAACTGCGCGTCGTGGACTTGACCGAGGGCGAAATCGCGGAGCGGGTCGGCATCTCCCAAGCGGAGGTGTCTCGGATCCTCAAGGCGCATACCCTCGAAGGCGACGGGCTTTCGGAGTAGCTGAGCAGTCACGCCGCGACCTCGATCACCGGCAGAGCGAGTCCCTCCGGTTTATCTGTGGATAGGTGGAAGCCGTGGCGCTGCTGCCGCAGGCATGGCGCGATACTGCGCGGGCGATGTCGCAGGAGAACGTGGAGATCGTGCAAGGTGGCCTACGAGGCGTTTGCCCGTGAAGGACTTGACCGGTTCATCGAGCACTTCACCGATGACGTCGAATACCGCGTCCTCGCGGGTGCGCTCGACGGCGACCTCGATCCGCTCCACGGCCAGGATGCCGTTCGGGCATGGCTCCAGGACTGGATCGACATGTTCGATGGGTTCTGGCAGCAGCTGGTGGAGCTGATTGACGCCGATGGGGACACCGTGTTCACGGCCGAGCGGTTCGGCGGACGCGCTCGGCTCAGCGGCGTTGAGGCGGATTCGCCCAACTGGACGGTCTTCACCATCCGCGACGGGAAGATCGCGAGCGGCCACGAATACGCGACCCGTGAACAGGCCCTCGAAGCCGCCGGGCTGTCGGAGTAGGCGCGCGGTCACGCCGCGACCTCGATCACCGGCAGAGCGAGTCCCTCCCGTTTATCTGTGAATGGGTGGAAGCCGTGGCGCTGCTGCCGCAGGCATGGCGAGATACTGCGAGGGCGATGTCGCAGGAGAACGTGGAAATTGTGAAGCGCGGGTTCACAGCGATCACGCGCCTGGACGCCGAGGCGATGCTGGAGTTCATGGATCCGGGGATTGAATTTCGGCCACGGTTCCAGCTGATGCTGGGTGGCGAAGAGGCGACATTTTGGGGCTATGGCGGCGTGCGTGAAGCGTTTCGCGACGTGTACGCGGCGCTCGACTGGATCAGGCCCGAGGTTCGCGAAATTCGCGACTTGGGCGACAGAGTCGTCGCGCTCGGTGAGCTCAGCATCCGCGGCAAGAAGAGCGGGATCGAGGCGCACTCGGCTGCAGGCTGGGTTGTCGACATGAAGCACGCGAAGGCGGTTCGCATCACCGAATACCTGGACCCCGCAGATGCCCTCAAGGCCGCCGGGCTGTCGGAGTAGGCGATGTCGCAGGAGAACGTGGAGCTGGTCACGTCGGCGGTGGAGGCCTACATCGCCGGAGAGCGCGACGCCTATGTCGACGACTTCTTCGCAGAAGACGTCGAGGTGTTCCCTGACGTCTCCCGTTTTCCCGAGGCAAAGCCGTTTCGCGGTCGCGAGGAGTTCAAACGCTTCCTCGCCGATATCGACCAAGGCTGGGAGGGGGGTGCCAGTACAAGTGAAATCCAAGAACTCTTCCCCATGGGCGACCGAGTGGTGATTCGGGTCGAGTGGGGAGGCAGGGGCCAAGCCAGTGGGATCGACATGCGCTCCAGCCTGACCGCCATCTACGACGTCCGGGATGGACAGACCGTCAAGGTCGAATTCTTCTTCGACCACGCTCAGGCCCTCGAAGCCGCCGGGCTGTCGGAGTAGGCGATGTCGCAGGAGAACGCCGAGATCGTGCGCACTTTCATCGACGCCTTGAACCGGCGTGACTGGGACACGGCCCTGGCGGTCGCAGCGCCGGATATCGTTCTCGACGCCTCCGGCAACGCGGGTGAGTGGCGGGGGTGCACAGGGGACGGGATCAGGTCGAGCGGGCGATGGAGCTGTTTGTCGAGCCTTGGGAGTCGGCCCGCGCCGAGGTCGAGGAGTACATCGATGTTGGTGCCCAATTGGTGCCCGCCAGGCTGAGCCCGGCTCGGCCCCTGACAGCACGAAACCCCCGGGTTAGCAGGGGCTTCGACTGAAGGCGCCTGCCGGAATCGAACCGGCGTAAACGGCTTTGCAGGCCGCTGCGTAACCACTCCGCCAAGGCGCCGCGCGGCCGCAAGCGTAGCGGGGCGCCGGGAGGCGTTAGGGTGCGCGCGATGGCGGCGGTCGAGCTCAATCGCGGCGGTCCCGTCGCCTGGCGCGAGGCGCGGCCGGACGGCGCGCCGACGGGCGACGCGGTCGTCTGCCTGCACGGCTTCCCGGAGAGCTCACACATGTGGAGCGGCCTGCTCGAGGCGCTCGCCGGCGCCGGGCGGCGGGCGCTCGCGCCGGACCTCTACACGCTCGGCGATTCGGCCGACTTCGGGCCGGCGACGTTCGAGAACAGCCTCGCCCGCTTCGGCGAGTGGATCGAGGAGCGCGCGCTCGGGCGGGTGGCGATCGTCGTCCATGACTGGGGCGGGTTCGTCGGCCTCGCCTGGGCCTGTGAGCATCCCGACCGAGTCGCGGCGCTCGTGATCAGCGACGCCGGCTTCTTCGCCGACGGCAAGTGGCACGGGATGGCCGAGGCGATGCGCTCCGACCAGGGCGAGGCCTTGGTCGGCGGCCTGGAGCGCGACGGCTTCGGAGCGATGCTCAACGCGGGCGGCCAGGTCTTCGACGACGCCGCGATCGATGCCTACTGGGCGCCGTTCGCCGACGCCGGCCGCGGCCAGCGGGCGACGCTCGAGTTCTATCGCTCGATGGACTTCGAGAAGCTGGCGCCGTGGCAGGGCAAGCTCGGCGAGCTCGGCGCCCCCACCCTGCTGTTGTGGGGGGCCGATGACCCGTTCGCCCCCCTCGCCGGCGCCCATCGCTTCGAGCGCGAGATCCCGGGGGCCCGCCTGGTCGCGATCGAGGGCGCCGGGCACTTCGTCATCGACGAGCAGCCCGAGCGGTGCATCGCCGAGATCACCGGCTTTCTCACCGGGCCAGGCTGACCTTCCATGACCGCGCTCGCGGCCGCGCTCGACGCGACCGCGAGCGACAGCGACAGCGCCGCGAAACCGATCCGCATACCCCCCAGCCCTACGCCCGCGCGATCCGGATCCTGACGATGCTGCCGGCCGCCGACGAGCGCACCTGGACCAGATCACAGAGCTGGTTGACGAGCCACAGGCCCCGCCCGCGCAGTTGCGTCACCCCGGGCCGACGGCGTCCCGCGAGCGGGTCGTCAAATGTGCCGTCGTCCTCGACCTGGCAGATCAGCGCCCCGTCCGCGGTCCAGATCGTCGCCAGCCCGTCGCCGGTGGCGTGGACGATGCTGTTGGCTGCCAGCTCGTTGACCGCGAGCACGAGGTCGGACTGCGCGGCGTAGTCGAGCCCGGCCTCGTTCGCCGCGGCCCAGGCGAATCGGCGGACCGTGCTCAGCGACGTGGCGCCCTCGAAGCGCAGACGCTCGGCGTCCGGGGGCGCCGGGTCGAGCTCGCCCGCGAGCGGGTCGTGGCCCCGGCCCGGCCGCCGGTACTCGGCGCTCTGCGCGCAGCCGGCGCCGTTGACGACCTCGGGGTGATTGCGCCGGGCCGCCGCGACCACGTCGGCGGGCAGGGTCTCGGTGTCGTAGGGGCAGAGGAGCTGGAAGCGCTCCGCTGCGAGGTCGTCGAAGGCGACGTTGAGCAATGACTCGTGACGATCGCATTCCTCGAACTCCTCGGCGCTTCGTCCCTGCCAGGCCGGCTCGCCGATCCCGCGGATCGCCCGGCCCTGAGCGTGCTCGGCGACGAACGAGCGCCACGCCGGGATGATCCGAGCCGGATTGCGCCCGAGCGCGGTGAGCTCGAGGAAGCGCACCGAGTCGGCGTCCCCGCCCAGCCGGCGCTTCAGCCCTGCGATCTTCGGCTCAGAGACGGCTACCAGAACCGGCTCGCCGGCGGCGATCCCGTCGCGGATGAACGGCAGCGTCCGCCCGTAGAACCCCCGCTCCCCAGCGTAAAGAACCGCCTGATGAGAGTAACCCCCGATCACGCTGATCACCAAGGGTACGCCTCATTTGCCTCAAGGCAAACCTGCTCAGGGGATGAAGTACATCGGGTTGGGGAGCTTGAACGCGCGCCGCGCGTGCCCCCCCGCGAGGTCCGAGTCCTGGTCGCCGACGTTGACGAGGATCGTGTAGCCGAGCTCCTCCTCGATCCCGGCCCGCTCGCCGCTCTTGTACTCGATCGTCGTGCCCGCGTCCGGCGGCTTGGTGATCAGGTTGAAGCCCTCGTCGAAGCCGACGTTGACCAGGTTCGACTGCGCGGCGGCCTCGATCGCCTCGGGCCGGCCGGTGATGAAGAACGCCTCCACGCCCTTGCTGCGCGCGTACTCATAGAGCGCCAGCGTCGGGGCGATCACCGGGTCGTTGCCGGCGACGGCCCCCGCCACCGATCCCGCGGCCGAGAAGTCGGCGGCGTTGAGTCCCCCGTAGTTGGAGAGGGAGGTCTCGTCGATGTCGAGCACGATCGCCGGCTTCACCTTGTGGCACTTGCGCCCCTTGCCGTTGCACTCCGAGTACTTGCCGGGGCCGGGCGAGTCGCGCGAGGCGCCGGAGCTGGTTGGTGAGCGAGCGCTTCGCGTGGCTGTCGACGGTGGCCAGATCCTGGTCGTAGGCCCCGGAGTCGTGGTAGCTGCGGATCGCCGAGGGGAGCTCCGCCACCCCGTAGGTGCCGGTGCCGCCGAGGTCGGGCAGCCCGCCGCCGGTGAGCTTGATCGAGGTGACCTCGGTGTCGCCGCCGGTCACGTACTTGGCCGCGAACGCCCCGCCGACCAGCGCGGCGCCGACCACGACCCCGACCAAGACCAAGAGCACTCCGTTGAACCGCGAGCCCGCCACGCCCCGGCAGCCTAGCCTGCGACGGGCTCCAACGGGTGGGAGCCGCACGATCGGGGCCGGTCAGACGCCGAACCAGCGGGCGGCGCGACTCGAGCCGAACTCCTCCTTCTCGGCGGCCGTCGCCTCCGACGGCGGGTTGAAGGTCCCGGTCTTCGACGGACCCGAGAGGAAGTCGATGTCGACGCGCGCGACCCGCCCACCCCCGAACTCGATGTAGCAGGAGCCGCGCCCGTCGTAGGGGCCGGAGCCCTCGCCGCCGGCGAGCTCGGCGATCAGGTTCCCGGCCACCACCCGGGCGGCGCCCTCGGAGAACACCCCCGCCTTCGGGACGCCGGCGGTCGTGACGTCACCGACGGCGTACACGCCCGGATAGGCGGTCGCCAGCGTGGCCGAGTCAACCGGGATGTAGCCGTCCTCCGTCATGCCGCTGGCGATGACGACGTCGGGGGCGCGATGCTTGGGGACGCCGAGAAACAGGTCGAAGTGAAGCTCGCTGGAGTCATCCAGCACCGCGACGTTGCGGGCGGGGTCGATCGAGCTGACCCGGCGGCCCGCGACCAGCGTGATGTCACGCTTCGCGAACTCCGCCACCAGCGCGGCGGACGTGTCGGGCGACGGCGGGACGGGCGTTCCGAACGGGAGCACGATCGAGATCTGGCAGGCCTCGCGAACGCCGCGCGCGGTCAGCTCGTCGGCGAGCATCAGCGCACACTCGCTCGGCGCCGGCGGGCACTTGAACGGCGCGTCGCTGACGCCGATGAGCGCGTGACCCTCCGAGAACGTCGGGATCACGCCGGCCAGCCGCTCCGCGCCGTCGACCGAGTAGAACTCGTTCCCGCCCTCGGCGAGACCGGGCGTGGCGTCCATGTCGTAGTCGGCGCCGAGGGCGACGACGAGGACGTCCGCTTCGTGCTCACCCGCGTCGGTGGTCACGCGCCGGGCCTGCGGATCGATCCCTGTGATCGTCTCGCGCAGGACCCGCACACCCGGTTTCGCGATCTCGCGGTACCGCAGGCTGACCGCGTCGCGCGTCGCGCGCCCGAACATGACGTCGAGCTTCGAGAACCCGAACACGAAGGCGTCGTTCTTGTCGATGAGCGTCAGCTCGACGTCATCGCCGACCGCCTCCGACAGCATCGTGGTGAGCTCCAGGCCGCCGAACCCGGCGCCGAGGACGAGGACGCGCTTCATCGATCGACCACCGCGTCAATCAGCCTCTCGACGCCGTTCACGCACCGCCTCCGTTCGTTGGTTGACCCCGGTCCCACGGCCAACGTATCCGGAAAGCGGCTGATGTGTTGAAACCGCCCGCCAAGTGGCTTGTTCATGCGGACTCTTGCGCGCGACAGGCGCTACCTCGGGGGGATGTTCTGGTTGAGGCGGAAGAAGTTATCCGGGTCGTACTTGAGCTTCAGTGCTCGAAGGCGGTTGTACTTCTCGGCCCCGTAGGCCTGACGGACTCGCTCCTGGCCCTCGTCCATGAGGAAGTTGACGTAAACGCTCGTGTGGTGAGGCTCGAGCGCCGACCAGAAGTTCCTCACCCACTCCCGCTCTGCGTCGAAGCCTTCGGCAGTCGCTGTCATGCCGGTGATGTTGAATGTGTGTCCTGCTCCGCGGCCGTTGAAGGCTGTCGCTTCCTCAGCCGTGCGCGCGACGGCTCCTCCAAGTTGCCAGATCGGGAAGGCCGTGAGCGGCGACTGAATCCGCAGGGAGTGGTCGACGGCGATTTCGATCACCTGGTCGGTGAGCACCGCTACGTCGCAGGCCCGCATGTAGTACCACCAGTCGTGTGGGAACGAGGCGTCGAACATCGCCTGATGAGCCACGTAGTGCTTGGGCTGGCACAGATCGAGTACCGGTGGGGCGAACGCCTTGAGCGGTCGCACAACCGCCTCCCCCTCCTCGACGGGGCCCGCGTAGCAGCAGGCGACGCTCACGACCGGCTTCCCGTGGAGCTCCGGGGGCACAACGGAAAGCGGCGGCGCCTTGCGCTGGACGACGATCGTCATCAGCTCGTCCGGCGCCTCGGCGCTCCACTCGCGGTAGAAGCGCAGGAGATCTGGCGCCTTCTCCATCGGCCAGAAGATCGGTCCGGCGAGGACGATCGGGCCCACGGGGTGGAGACGAAACTCGAACTCAGTGACGATCCCGAAGTTGCCGCCGCCGCCGCGCAGGCCCCAGAAGAGGTCGGGGTTCTCGGTCTCGCTCGCCTTCACAAACTCGCCCTCGGCGGTAACCAGGTCAGCGGAGAGGAGTTGGTCGATCGTGAGCCCGTGCTTCCGCTGAAGCCACCCGATGCCCCCACCCAGCGTGAGGCCCGCGACGCCGGTGTGCGTGACGATCCCGCCCACTGTCGCAAGCCCGAACGCCTGGGTCTCGCGGTCGAGCTCACCCCAGAGCACGCCCGCCTGAACCCTGGCTGTGCGCGCCTTCGGGTCGACCCGGATCCCCTTCATCGGCCCCAGGTCGATTACGATCCCGCCGTCGCAGACGGACAGGCCGGGGAAGCTGTGGCCCCCGCCTCGGACGGCAACGGGGACGCCGCTGTTCCTCGCGAACCTCACGGCCGCGATCACGTCCGCGACGCCGGCGCACCGCACGATCAGCGCCGGGGACCGATCGATCGACCCGTTCCAGACTTTGCGGTGCTCGTCGTAGGTGGGGTCCCCTACGGGGACGAGCTGCCCGCGGAAGGATCCTTCCAGCTCCTGCAGCGCGGCCTCGTCGAGCGTGACTTCGGCGGCAGTGACTTTCATGCGGCTGTTCCTCCTTGCCCTTACTGATCGCCGCTCAGGCGGGGCTGATGCCCGCGACCGTGTCGCGCAGGACGGCGGTGTCCGCGTACACCCGCCCGCGAGTCAACTTGCCATCGCTGAACTCGTAGATCCACACGTTGTGCACGTCCATGGTCTTGCCGTTCTTGGCTCGCGCCTGGACGTGGACCGGGACGACGATCTGATCGCCGCCGTCGATGAAGCCCTCGGGAGTCGAGGTGAACTCATCGAACCAACGCCACAGCTCGCGGGTGAACCAGCCGATAACTGCATCGGCTCCTCGGAAGGTGCCCCCGTACGGGATCGAATCCGGGACCACGAGCTCGCAGTCGGAGTGCAGGACATCCCTGATGTTGGCGGGATTGTCCTTCCCCCAGCCTCCAAAGGCCTGGGCGAGTAACTCGACGTTCGACGCGCTCATGTTCCCTCCGTTTGGGTGGACCGTGGTTCGCTGCGTCCCCGCCGCGCCCCCGCGTCGCGCGCCAGCAGGGCCATGCGGAAGAACGCGGCAAGCAGCTGGCGCGGCCCGGGTTCCTGTGCGACCGCGCGACGGTGCGCATCGATCGTACCCACGCTGAGCAACGCCCGCTCGGGAGCGAGCCAGTCCGCGAAGCCCCGCTCGGCGATCTCGTCGCCGAGGACGAGCTCGCGCGCCGCCTCGGGGGGCGACATCCGGCTTCGTGGCCGCCTTCACCGTGCCCCAATTCGACCGCTACATGCGGCGCTCCTACGAATTCTGACCTGGCACTGGGTCGAGCATCGAAAAAAGAGCGGCTGATGTGAGCGAAGTCCCCGCCATCTGGCTTGGCCATGCGGTCGGTGAGTGTCTTGCTACCAGCGCTGCTACCGATTCGCGGCATCCGGTCGACGCGTCCACTGGTAGCAGCCGCGGAGCCGGTCTACGGTCTCGGCCATGAGCGACTCACTGCGCTTCACGACTCCAGGCACCCGATCCGCCGCGGGACCCGCGTTCGCCGTTGAAGCGGTCGGTGCCGGCACCTACCGAGGAGCGGCGGCGATCTGCCGGCTCCGCCGGTGCGCCTCGATGAAGCGACCATCGGCCAGGGCCGCGCAGATCGCGAGCTCGTCGGCGACGAGCGTGGCCCCCACGATCTCGGCGAACTTCCGCGCAAGGCAGCGAGGGCACCGGCCCCTCGCCGGAAGCGGCCGCTATCGCTAGGCGGTCGCCGGAGCTCGGCCGAGCTCCTCGACCAGGGCCGCCGACGACGTCACCTCCGAGAACATCGGATAGTCGAAGCGGATCGCGTTCTCGTGCTCGTCCGCGGAGGTGGCGGCCACGCAGTCGGACAGAGTGATCACCTCGTAGCCCTTCTCGTAGCCCGTTCGCATCGTCGACTCGACGCAGCAGTTCGTCAGGAAGCCGCCGAGCGCGATCGTCGTGATCCCGCGGGCGCGCAGGATGAAGTCGAGGTTCGTGGTCGCGAACGTATCCAGGCCGCGCTTTCCCTCGACGACTACGTCGCCCTCCTGAGGCGCAAGCGAGTCGACGATCTCGGCCCCCCACTCACCCTTCACGAACGCCGTCGAGTCGACGACGCCCTTGAGGATGCCGTAGGGGGTTTCCGACAGCTCGCCGTATCCCGGCGCGAACGTGATCGGGGCGTGGACGATGGTCGCGCCGGCGTCCCGCGCAGCCTCGACCAGCGCGCGTGTGTTCTCGAGCATCCCGGTCTGCTCCATCACCTCGCTGACCGCTTCGTGAAGCGCGCCGCCCTCCGAGGTGAAGTCGTTTTGGAACTCGATCAGGACGACCGCGGTGCGCTTCGGATCGACGGCCATGACGGCTCCTTCGGTTCGGGGGGCTCGCACCGACTCTAGCGCCCTGTGCCCCGCAGGGTGCGAGCTGACGGAGGTCCAAAGAGCGGCTGATGGGATTCGAACCCACGACCTTCTGCATGGCAAGCAGACGCTCTAGCCAACTGAGCTACAGCCGCGCGAGGCGCTGAGTCTAGCCGTCGAGCTCGGCCAGCAGGTCGGCGACGTCGAGCGGCGCGGTGAACATCGCGACCCCCTCCGGGTCGCTCGGATCGCGTGGCCACTGATCCTGCGGGCGGTCCCAGTAGAGCTCGACCCCGTTCTGGTCGGGGTCGCGCACATAGAGAGCCTCGCTCACCCCGTGATCGGAGGCGCCGTCGAGCGGGATCCCCGCCTCCTTCACGCGACGGAGCGCGTCGGCGAGGTCGCGGCGGGTCGGGTAGAGCACCGCGGTGTGGAAGAGCCCGGTGGTCCCCGGCGCGGGCGGCGAGCCGCCCTTCGACTGCCAGGTGTTGAGGCCGAGGTGGTGGTGATAGCCGCCGGCGGAGACGAACGCCGCCTCGCTGCCGAACCGCTGCATGAGCTCGAACCCGAGCACGCCCACGTAGAAATCGAGCGCGCGGTCGAGGTCGGCGACCTTCAGATGGACGTGGCCGATCCGCGCCCCGGGGCTGATCGGGTTCGCGGGCTCGGCGCTCTCGGACACCGGGGTAGTCAATCACGGGGGGCGACCGGCGATGCGGGCGTCTACCCGGCCACCTCGTCGAGCGTCTCGTTGACGAGGCGGTCGGCGGCCGCGTTGTGCTCTCGGCGCACGTGGCGGATCGACCAGCGGTCGAAGTCGCCGAGCGCGGCGCGGACCTGGCCGTGCAGTGGCCGCAGGTTCGCGTCCTTGACCCGGTACTCGCCCTTGACCTGCTTGACGACGAGCTCCGAGTCGCCGACCAGGTCGACCTCGCTCGCGCCCAGATCCTGAGCCAGCTCGATCCCGAGCAGCAGGGCGCGGTACTCGGCGACGTTGTTGGTCGCCCGGCCGATCGCCTCGCCGCGGCTCTCGACCGGCTCCCCGTCGGGCGTCGTCGCGACCGCCGCGATCGCCGCCGGGCCGGGGTTGCCGCGCGCGCCGCCGTCGACGTTCACGACGATCCGCTCAGCCACGCTCGATCCGCCCGTCCTCGACCGTCGTGGCGTTCCAGTCGCGGTCGCCGAGCGGCAGCTCGGAGATCTCGTTGCCCTTCGCGACCTGCTTCACGGATCGCTCGCGCACCGTCCACCGGTACCAGGACAGGTCCCACGCGACGATCACCACCGCGCCGAGGCCGTCGCCATCGGGCCGCACGCAGACGCGCGGCTCGCCCAGCGAGCGACGCAGCCCCGCGACCGTGCGCACCTCAGCGCTGGCGTTGAAGACCTCGAGCGGGTCGGGTGGCGCCGCGGGCGCCTCAGGCTCGTCATCCGACTCCGGCTCAGGCTCCGGAGCGATCGTGCGAACGAAGCGCTCGCGCAGCGCCGTCGGCCCGCGGCGGCGTCGCGGCTGCGGCTGTGGCATGGAGGCCGCGAACTCGGCCGGCAGCCAGCCCTGCGCCTCGGCGCGCGGCTTGCACAGCGGGCAGACGCTCGCCTCCGCCGCCTCCGGGTCGACGTACGCGAAGGATCGCTCGCCGCGCAGGATCGTGCGGCCGCAGACTGCACAGGTCTCGAACTCCACGGCGCCTAGGTTAATTGCGGCGCGAAACTACTCGCCGTCGCTCTTCGCATCGGCGACGACCTTCTGCGCGATGTGCCCGGGGACCTCGTCGTAGCGCAGGAAGTCCATCGTGTAATCGCCGCGCCCGCCGGTGATCGCGCGCAGGTCGGGCGCGTAGTCGAGCACCTCGGCCATCGGCACCTCGGCCTGGATCTCGGTCGCGGCGCCCTTCGGCTCCATCCCGAGCGGATGGCCGCGACGGGAGTTGAGGTCGCCGATCACGTCGCCGACCGCGTCCTCGGGGACCGAGATCGTCATCCGCATGATCGGCTCGAGCAGGTACGGGTCGGCCTCGGCGACCGCCTGCTTGAAGGCCATCGACCCGGCGATCTTGAACGCCATCTCCGACGAGTCGACGGTGTGGTGCTGGCCGTCGAACAGGCGCACCCGCATGTCCTTGATCGGGTAGCCGGCGATCACGCCGCCGGCCATCGCCTCGACGACGCCCTTCTCGACGGCGGGGATGAAGCCGCCGGGGATCACGCCGCCCTTGATCGCGTTGACGAACTCGAACCCCTCCCCGGTCTGGGTCGGCTCGATCTCGATCTTGCAGTCCCCGAACTGACCGCGGCCGCCGGTCTGCTTCTTGTAGCGGCCGTGCGCCTTCGCCGGCTTTCGGATCGCCTCGAGGTACGGGACCCGCGGCGGGTGCAGCTCGATCTCGGCCCCGAAGCGCTCCTTGATCCGGTCGACGATCACCTCGACGTGGATCTGCGTCAGCCCGGCGATGATCTGCTCGCCGGTCTCGGGGTCACGGTGGACATCCAGGGTCGGGTCCTCCTCGGAGAGGCGCCGGATCGCCGTCGCCGCCTTCTCCTCGTCGCCCTTGGTCTTCGGCTCGTAGGCGAACGCCATCACCGGCGCCGGCAGGTCGAGCTTGCCGAAGTGCACCGGCGTCTCCTTCGCCGCGAGCACGTCGCCGGCGCGAGTTTCCCGCAGCTTCGCGACCGCGCCGATGTCGCCCGGGCCGAGCTCGTCGATGGGCCGCATGTCCTTGCCCTCGGGCACCGAGAGCTGGCCGATCCGCTCCTTCTCGCGCCTGGTGACGTTGAGCGCGTGCGAGTCGGACGTCAGCACGCCCGAGTAGACGCGCAGCATGTTGATCCGCCCGGTGTAGGGGTCGGCGGTGGTCTTGAACGCGAAGGCGAGCAGCTCGCCGGACTCGTCGGGCTCGATCTCGACCGGCTCGTCGTCGGCGCCGAGCGCGGTGACCGCGCCGTGGAGCGCCGGCGAGGGCAGGTCCTCGACCAATGCCTCGAGCAGCCGGTTGGTCCCGAGGTTGCGGGTCGCGACGCCGCAGGTGACCGGGAACAGGTGGCCCTCCGTGACGCCCTTCTTGAGCGCGGCGACGATCTCGTCGTGGGCGATCTCCTCGCCCTCGAGGTAGCGCTCCATCAGGGCGTCGGAGTTCTCCGCGACCTCGTCCATCAGCTTCTCGCGGTACTCCTCGGCCTGGGCGACCAGCTCGTCGGGGATCTCGATCCGCGTCGCGTTGCCGCGCCCGGAGCCGGAGTACTCGAACGCGGTCATGTCGATCAGGTCGATGACCCCGCGGAGCTCTTGCTCGGAGCCGATCGGGATCTCGGTCGCGACCACGTGCTGGCCGAAGGCCGCCTTCATGCCCTCGAGACAGCGGAAGAAGTCGGCGCGCTCGCGGTCGAGCATGTTCACGAACACGAGCCGCGCGAGCCCCTCCTCGTCGGCGCGCCGCCAGAGGCGGTCGGTCTGCACCTCGACCCCCATCACCCCGTTGACGACGAACACCGCCGAGTCGACGACCCGCAGCGACGCGAGCGTGTCGGCGACGAAGCTCGGCTCGCCGGGCGTGTCGATCATGTTCACCTTGCGCCCGTCGTGCTCGAACGACGTCACCGCCGCGCCGATCGACATCTCGCGGGCCTGCTCGTCGGGCTCGAAGTCGCAGACGGTCGAGCCGTCGGTCACCGATCCGAGCCGGTTGATGATCCCGGACTCGAACAGGATCGCCTCGGCGAGGCTCGTCTTGCCGCTCCCGCGATGGCCGACGAGGGCGACGTTGCGAATCCGATCGGGCGCCTTGTGGGGCACCCCTCAACACTATTGAACGCCGGTTACAGCGTGAACTTGGACCGCAGGCCGATCACGGCCTTCGTGTGCAGCTGCGAGACGCGCGACTCCGTCACCCCGAGGACCTCGCCGATCTCGCGCAGGGTCAGGTTCTCGTAGTAGTAGAGGGCGATCACGAGCCGCTCGCGCTCGGGCAGCGACTCGATCGCGTCGGCCAGGCGGTCCTTGACCTCGGATGCCTGCGCCTCGGACTCCGGGTCGACCGCCCCGGGGTCTTGGATCGTGTCGAGCACCGACACCTGGCTGCCCCCCTCGGGATCGGCGAACGTCCACAGGTCGTCGAGCGCGAGCACCGAGGAGTTCGCGATCTCGAGCAGGACCGCCTGGAAGTCCTCGACGCTGATGTCGAGCTCGGCGGCCATCTCCTCGTCCGTGGGGGCCCTCTGCAGCTTCGCCTCGAGCTTCTGGTGGGCGCGCTCGACTTGGCGAGCGCGAGCGCGGACCGAGCGCGGCACCCAGTCGAGCGAGCGCAGCTCGTCGATGATCGCGCCCTTGATCCGCGCGACCGCGAAGGTCTCGAACTTGATCTCGCGCTCGGTGTCGAAGCGCTCGATCGCCCCGATGAGGCCGAGCAGGCCGTAGGAGATCAGGTCGGACTCCTCGACATGGCTGGGCAGCCCGGAGGCCATCCGGCCCGCGATGAACTTGACCAGGGGCGAGTACGCGACAACGAGTCGCTCGCGGGCCTTTTCGTCGCCGTCGACCTTGTAGCGACGCCAAAGTTCCCGAAGCTCGACGGCCTTTACGTTCGTCTCCATACCCTGACCCTAATGCTGTTCGCTGGCTGGAAGGCTACCCATGCTCGTTTATGCCCGCGGGTGAGACTTTGCGTACTGCTCGCGCAGCCGCGACGGCTCCACCCTCGTGTAGATCTGGGTGGTCGACACGCTCGAGTGTCCCAGTAGCTCCTGGATCGAGCGCAGGTCGGCGCCGCCCTCGAGCAGATGGGTCGCGAACGAGTGGCGGAGTGTGTGCGGGGAGACGCTGCCGGCGACCGCCGCCTCGCGAACCCACTTCTCGAGCCGGCGGCGCACGTCGGAGGCGCTGAGCCGCCGTCCGCGGCGGCTCACGAACAGCGCCGTCTCCTCCGCCGGCGGGCCGAGCGCCCGTCGCGCGGTCTCCACGTAGCGGCGCAGGGCGCGCTGGGCCGGCTCGCCGATCGGCACCAGGCGGGTCTTGGAGCCCTTGCCGGTGGCGCGCACCACCTCGGACTCGAAGTCGACGTCGCCGAGGTCAAGCGAGACGATCTCGTCGGCGCGCAGCCCCGACGAGTAGGCGAGCTCGAACAGGGCCCGGTCGCGGACCTCGAGCGGCGTCCGGGCCGGGATGCGGTCCAGCAGGGCCCCGACCTCGTCGCGGGCCAGCACCCTGGGAAGCTTGGTCGCCCGCTTTTGCGCCGGCAGCAGGTCGGCGGGGTTGGCGTCGCTGCGCCCCGAGGCGACCAGGTGCGAGTGAAACCCGCGGACCGAGGCGAGCTTTCGCGCCAGGCTGGCCCGCGCCAGACGCCGCTCGGAGAGCGCCGCCGCGTAGGCGCGCAGGTCGCGGTAGGCGAGCTCGCCGGGCTCGCGCCGGCGTTCCGTCGCCCAGGCGCCGAGCTCGAGCAGGTCGCGGGCGTAGGCGCGCCTGGTGGCGGCGGCGCTGCCGCGCCTGGTCAGCTCGCGGTCGTAGTCGTCGAGCGCCGCTCGCCACCCCGGGCTCAGCTCCAGCTCCTTGGCCGAAACTGCCGGCAGCGCGGTCCTCTCGCTCATGGGACGGGAGCTTCGCCGCCCGCGTCGGCTTGCCTGCTGTCGGGCGCTCGCGCCCACCGTGGCTCAGCCGATGTAGATCGGGGTGCCGACCGGGACCTGGTCGTAGAGCTCCTCGACGTCGGGGACATCCATGCGCACGCAGCCGTGCGAGGCAGCGGAGCCGAGCGAGGCGACATCCGAGGTGCCGTGGATGCCGGCGCCAGCGGTGATCCCCATCCAGCGCGACTTGAGCGGGTTCTCCTCGGTGCCCCCCTGGACGACGGTGCCGGCCAGCTCCCCGGCCCAGTCGGAGTTGGGAACGCTCCAGACGGGGTCGACCTGCTTGCTCTGGATCGAGTAGAGGCCGGTCGGGGTCGGGTAGGCCGGCTGGCCGACCGCGACCGTGTACTGCTTGGCGACCTTGAGGTCCTTCCAGAGGGTCAGCGTGAAAGTGGATTCGTCGACGGTGAGGTAGGTCGGGTATTGCGCGGCGAGGTCGGCCTTGCTGACCTCGGGCTGGACCTCCTCGACCGGAACCGTGACCTTGCGGTGGGCGGTGCGCTGGACCGCGGACTCGATCCGCCTGCTCAGCGAGTCCTCGTCGACCGAGAGGCCGGGATGGCCGGCGACTCCCTCGAGCGAGACCGAGGTCGGCTCGATCGTCGCGTCGACCGGGTCCGTCGAGACCTCGTCGGAGACCTTCGCGACGAACTCGTCGATCGCATCGTCGGAGTAGCTGACGGACGGCGAGATCGCGACGTCGACCTCGCCCCCGGTCGCGTACCGCCACACCCGCGTGGGCAGGCCGCCGTCCTGGCTCACCTCGAGCGCGTGGTCGACCATGCCGTCGACGTCGGCGTCGACGTTGAGCTTCTCGGAGCTGAGCTGGTACTTGACCCCGTCGTAGGTCGCGGTGACCTTCTTGCGCAGCGGGTCGACGAGCGCCGAGTCGACCGCCTCGCGGGCCTCGTCGCCCGACATCCCGCCGACGTCCACCCCGCCGATCGTCACACCGTCGGCGATCTGGTCGGACTTCGAGGAGTCCCACGCGTACGCGCCGACGGCGGCGAGGAGCAGCAGCGCCACGAAGAAGACGAGGGCGATTTGGAACTTACGAGCCAAGGAACGCAAGAGTGTACGAAGCGCCCGTTCGCGCTCGCACACGTTTCGTTGCACCTGCAAGCTTCGCTTCAGATGCCGAGCGGCTCGCGGTCGGCGCCGGCGCCCTCCCTCGCCCGCTCACGCCGCACGTGGGGGCTCCAGCGCAGAAACTCCTCGACCTCGCGCTCGTAGTGATAGCCCTCATCGGCCCCGCGGCCGCGGAGGATCGGCTCGAGCCGCAGGTGCTCGCCGAGCCGGATCACGGCCTCCCGCGACGTGAAGCCGTAGTCGAACCCCGTCGCCTTGTAGAGGCGGTTGTCGACCCCGCGGCCGAAGCGCAGCAGGTTGCTCATCTCGTCCGGGATCCGGAACCCGAGCCGGCGCAGCGGCGCCGCCAGCAGCCCGGCGCCGACCGGCGGCAGCACCGGCAGGGCGCGGCGGCCGACCAGCGAGATCGCCTCCGAGAGCGCGAGGACCCCGTCGGCGGCAACGTTGTAGGTGCCCGGGATCCGGCTCAACGCGGCATGCTCGAGCGCGTGGACGACATCGTCCTCGTGCACGAACTGCAGCCGCGGGTCGAAGCCGAGGATCGTCGGCACCAGCGGCAGCGAGAACATCCGCGTGAACCCGGTCTCGACGTCGGGCCCGAGCACGTTCGCGCAGCGCAGCATGGTCACCGTGACCTCGGGGTTCTTGTCGGCGAAGTCGTCGACCGCCTGCTCGGCCTCGATCAGGTCGCGTTCGATCGTCGTGCGCGGCGGGTGCGGGCGGCGCATCCGCTCGGTGAAGAAGGCCGGGTCGTCCTGCTCGGCGCCGTAGTAGTTGGTCGAGCTCTTGAAGATGAACTTGCGCACCGGGGAGTCGGCGCCGGTGCAGGCGGCGAGGATGTTCATCGTCCCGATGACGTTGTTCTCGTGCGCGAACCGGGCCGAGGCAGCGACCGAGTTGACGATCATCCGCGTGTCGATCACCGTGTCGATCTCGGCCGCGCGGACGATCCGCTGCAGCAGCGAGTGCTGGTTCGAGATCTTCACGAACTCGGTCCGCTCGAGCTCGAGCTTCGGGTCGCGCGAGTCGACCCCGATCAGCGCCTCGATCTGCTCGAAGCCCTCCAGCGCCTGCGCAAGCCGACCGCCCCAGTAGGTCGACAGCCCGGTGATCAGCACGCGGCGGCTCGGCTCGGCCTTGACGACCTGCTGGCTCATCCGAACCAGACCGATTTGCGCTTCGCGAGCATCTGGTCGAGGTTCTCCTGGATCCGGGCGCGGATCTCCTGCGACACCGTTTGGACGAGCGCCTTGTCGTGGACCGCGTCGGCGCCGCCGAGCTCGAGCGTATCGATCGGCTCGAGGAAGCGGATCTTGAACTTGGCGGGCAGGTAGCCGAGCATCCCGAGCGGCCCGAACCAGGGGAAGGTCGGGGTGAGCGGGAAGTAGATCAGCCCGGTGAGCCGCTTCAGCACCGAGACCTGCGCGAAGATCGGCGCCGCCTCCTCGGCCCCGACGACGCACAGCGGCACCAGCTTCGCCTCGGCGCGCATCGCCGCCTCGACGAAGCCGCCGCGCCCGAAGCGGCGCAGCTTGTAGCGGTCCTTGTAGAGCTTCTCGGTGCCCTTGCGCCCCTCCGGGAAGACGAGCACCAGCTGGCGCTCGTCGTACAGCAGCCGGTGCACGTTGGCCGGGTGCGCGGCGACCCCGCCGATCTTCGGGATCAGCATCGAGAAGCCCGGGTAGCCCTTGAAGAAATGCTCGACGGTGAGGTACAGCGGACGCGGGTTCGGGTGCTCCTCGCGAATGGCCTTGAGGATCATCGCGGCGTCCGGGGGCAGGGCGCCGGAGTGGTTCGAGACGAGCAGCGCGCCGCCGTCGGCGGGCACGTTCTCGATCCCCTCGACCTCGGCCCGGAACCAGTAGCGGTAAAAGAACTCGTAGAGCGTCCGGTCCATGGCCCCCTCGACGCGCTCCGAGCGCCCCCAGTCGTTGAGCTGCCGATCGGGCTCGATCGCGGGCAGCAGGTCGCGCATCACCTCGCCGGGATGGCGCTCCGGGAGCCGCTCGCCCGACTCGGGCTGCTCCGCCTCGGGATCGAAACCCCCGCGCGGCGTCGACAGGGATGTTCGATTGCCGGCCAAGACGCCAAATAGTATCCGCGCCCGTGAGCGCGGAAACCTCAGCCCGACGCCGCCGACCCCGATTCGAGCCGTTCGGCCCGAAGCCGGACGCGACCCCGGCCGACGGACCCGACCCCTACGGCGACCCCGATCCCGACTGGCTGCGGATCGACTGGTCCGCCCACCTGCGCGACGTCGAGCTCGACGGCTCCAGGGTCCACTACGCCGAGCTCGGCCCGCCGGAGGCCGAGCAGGACCCGCTCGCCGTGGTCTTCGTCCACGGGCTCTCGGGCTGCTGGCAGAACTGGCTCGAGAACATGCCCCACTTCGCCCGCCGCCACCGGGTCCTGGCGCCGGACCTGCCGGGGTTCGGCTCCTCCCCCGCGCCCGACTGGGAGGCCTCGATCCCCGCCTACGGCCGGCTGCTGCTCGAGTTCTGTGACGCGGTCGGCGTGCGTGACTGCGCCGTGGTCGGCAACTCGATGGGTGGCTTCGTCGCCACCGAGGCGGCGATCTCGCAGCCGAGCCGGTTCGAGAAGCTCGTCCTCGTCTCGGCCGCCGGGGTGAGCAGCGCGCGGCTGCGCCGCGAGCCGACCGAGGCCGCCGCTCGGATGATCGCCGCCGGCGCCCCGTTCGCCTTCAAGGCGCAGACGCGCGCCCTCCGCCGGCCGCGGGCCCGGGCGATGGCCTTCGGCGGGATCTTCGACGACCCGCGGGCGCTGCGCCCCGAGCTCCTCTGGGAGTTCTTCGACGGCGGCATGCGCGGCGAGTCCTTCGTCGACGCGCTGACGAGCCTCGCGGGCTACGACTTCCTCGATCGCCTCGCCGACATCCACGTGCCGACCCTGATCGTCTGGGGGCGCCAGGACCACGTCGTCCCCCCGGCCGACGCGCTCGGCTACGCGAAGCGCATCGCCGGCTCGCGGCTCGAGGTGTTCGACCGCTGCGGCCACGTGCCGATGGCCGAGCGGCCGGTGCGCTTCAACCGCCTGCTCGACGGCTTCCTGGCCGAGTGATCAGGCCTCGGCCGGCGCGCCCTCGTCGTGCGCGTACTCGTCGTGGCGGACCTGGCTGCGGCGATCGCCGTAGGTCCGGGTCTCGTAGACGATCAGCGCCCACGTCAGCACGGTGACGTAGGCGACCGTCGCCAGCGCGGGAATCTCGGTCGCCAGGGGCAGTGTGGCGACGAGCAGCACCGCGAGCCCCGTTCGCTGGACGTTGACGGTGTGAATGTGGCGGTAGCGGAAGGCGACGTGGCCGAGCAGGTAGGCCGCCATCCCGCCGAGCAGCGCGAACGCCGGCACCGTCTCGAGCGGATCGGAGACGTGGCCGAGCGTCTTCTTGATCCCCAGCGCGACCAGCACGATCCCGGCGACCAGCAGGAAGTGCAGGTACGAGTAGGAATCGCGCGCCATCTCGTTCTGCACCCGGCCGACCGGGGCGCGCTCGAGCCGGCGCGCCGCGACCCGCGCGACGACGTCGAAGTACAGCCACCACAGCGCCGCCGCAAGCCCGATCCCGACCACGGCGGCGACCCCCTGGCCGACCGTCAGCTCACCACCCACCCCGACCCCGATCGCGACGATCGACTCGCCGAGCGCGATGATGATGATCAGGCCGTGACGCTCGGCGAAGTGCGCCGGAACCAGCTTCCAGCCCTCGGACCCGAACAGGTACGGGCCGCCCATGTCGAGCGCCAGCGCCAGCGCCCAGAGCAGCCCCTGGGCGACGCCGTCGAGCTGCGATGCCAGCGCGAGCAGGACGACGCTGATCGTCGTGCTGATCGCGAGCCCGCCCACCGAGCGGCGCAGGCTCGGCTCGCCGCGGCTGCCGATCCAGAACAGGCCGAGCTGGCCGTAGCGGACCACGGCGTAGGCGGCCGCGAAGGTGAGCCCGAGGTCGCCGAACGCGTCGGGCACGCAGAGCGCGCACAACAGCAGCCCGGCCATCGCCACGAAGACGACGATCCGGACGGCGTCCTCCTCGGGGTCGACCACGCTGGTCAGCCACGCGTAGCCGACCCACGACCACCACAGCACGGCGAGCACCAGGATCCCCTGCCCGATCCCCGACCAGGTCGGGTGGTCGGACATCAGCTGCGTGCACTGGGTGAGCGCGAGCACGAAGACGAGGTCGAAGAACAGCTCGAGCGGGGTGACCTGCTCGCTCTCGCGCATCGCCGCGGTGATCCGCGGCAGATGTGGGCGCGCCTCGCGCGACATCGGTGCCGCTCGGCCGCTCAGCCGGTGATCGCCCCGAGGCTCGCCGAGCCGACGCTGGTCGCGTACTTGGCGAGCACGCCGGTGGCGTACGGGGGCTCCGGGGCGACGTAGGCGGCGACCCGCTCAGCGATCTCATCGTCGGTCAGGTCAACCGAGAGCTCGCGGGCGTCGACGTCGACGGTCACCACGTCGCCGTCGCGAAGCGCGGCGATCGGCCCCCCCTTGACCGCCTCGGGGGCGACGTGGCCGACCATCAGCCCGCGGGTGGCGCCGCTGAAGCGCCCGTCGGTGAGCAGCGCGACCTGCTCGCCGAGCCCCTCGCCGACCAGCGCCGCGGTCACCTGCAGCATCTCGCGCATGCCGGGCCCGCCGGCCGGGCCCTCGTTGCGGATCACGATCACGTCACCCGGCTCGATCAGCTGGGCCTTGACCGCCTTGAAGCACTCCTCCTCGCTCTCGAACACCCGCGCCGGGCCGGTCTGGCCGCTGCGCTCGGTGCCCGCGACCTTGATCACGGCGCCGTCGGGGGCGAGGTTGCCGCGCAGGATCGCGAGGCCGCCCTTGGCCTTGAGCGGCGCGTCGGCGGGCAGGACGACCTCCTGGCCGTCGGCCTCGACCGCGGCGGCGGCCTCGGCGCCGATCGTGCGGCCGCTGACCGTGATCGCGTCGTCGTGGAGGAGCCCGAGCTCGGCGAGCCGGCTGAGGATCAGCGGCACGCCGCCGGCGCGGTAGAGGTCGGTGGCGACGAAGCGCCCGCCCGGCTTCAGGTCGGCGAGCAGCGGGGTCTGGCTCGAGATCCGCTCGAAGTCCTCGATCGTCAGCTCGACCCCGGCCTCGCGGGCGATCGCGAGCAGGTGCAGGACGCCGTTGGTCGAGCCGCCGGACGCGCAGACGCAGGCGATCGCGTTCTCGAGCGCGTCGTGGGTGATCACCTTTCGCGGGCGCAGGTCGTCGGCTAGCACCTGCATGATCAGCTCGCCGATTCGCTCCGCGACCCCGGCCTTGTCGGAGTCCTCGGCCGGGACCATCGCCGAGCCACCGGGCGAAATCCCGAGCGCCTCCGCCGCGCAGGCCATCGTGTTGGCGGTGAACTGGCCGCCGCAGGCGCCGGCGCCCGGGCTGGCGACGTCCTCGAGCGAGCGCAGGTCCTCGTCGCTCATCTGGCCGGCGGCGTGGGCGCCGATCGCCTCGAACAGGTCGACGATCGTGACGTCCTTGCCGCGCCATCTCCCTGGCGCGATCGAGCCGCCGTAGAGCATGATCCCCGGGATGTCGAGCCGGGCGAGCGCCATGATCGCCCCGGGGATCGTCTTGTCGCAGGCGGCGAGCGCGACGACGGCGTCGAACTGGTAGCCGCGGCACATCAGCTCGATCGAGTCGGCGATCACCTCGCGACTGACCAGCGAGGCCTTCATCCCCTTGGTCCCCATCGTGATCCCGTCGGAGACCGCGACGGTGTTGAACTCCATCGGGGTGCCGCCGGCCGCCCGCACCCCCTCCTTGACGTGCTCCGCGAGGGCGCGGAGGCCGAAGTTGCAGGGCATCGCCTCGGTCCACGTGTTGGCGATCGCGATCGTCGGGCGCTTGAGCGCCTCGTCGTCGAATCCGATCCCCTTCATGTAGGCGCGCGCCGCGGCGCGGTCGGGGCCGTCGAAGACCGCCGCCGAGCGCGGGCGCGGGAGCGCCGAGCTGTCGCCGTTCGCGTTCGTCATCGCCGCCAGTCTATGAGGCGCGCGTTTCGAGCTCTCGCAGGCGCGCGATGTCGCGGCGCGCGTGACCGGGGTCGACCTGGTGGCCGGGGAGGTTGAGGTTCGCCTCCGCGATCAGGTCGTACTCGCTGCCCCGCAGCGTCATCCACTTGGCGAGCACGTCGTCGGCGGGCGGCAGGCGCTCGCCACCGTCGTCGAACCCGACGCAGTACTCGGCGAGCAGCTCGCCCGTCTCGGTGTCGTAGGCGACCAGCGGCCGGTACGGGTAGACCAGGTACGCGTAGCGGGGGTTGCGCCCGGCGACCGAGATGTAGCCGAGCTGCTCGTAAGCCTCGTAGTCGCGCTCATCCACCACCGCCCGCAGAAGCTCACGCGCTCGCTGCTCGGCGGGGTCCACGATCAGCCGCCCGCGGCCCGTGGAAAGAAGATCACGCGCTCGGCGTCGCGCGGGATCTGGTCGAACTCGCGCACGACCTCCGCGCGGCGTTGGCCGAGGTCGTTGGTCGGCACCGCGGCGCACATCCCGAGCTCGAGCTGGCGGCGGAACTCGGCGATCAGGCGATCCTCGTCGGCGGCGATCTCGGGATCGCCCTCGGCGAGCAACAGGTCACCGTGCCCGGCCTGCATGCGGACGAGCTTCATCGACCCGATTATGCCCCGGCGGCGGCCTCGCCGCCAGCCGCGCGCGACGCGAGGCCGAAGACGTCGACGGGCCCCGGGCCCGCGCCGAGCTCGCGAAGGCCGTTGCCGACCGCCTCCGCGGCGATCTCACGGGCCCAGCGGGCGGCCTCGGCGAGCCCGTGCCCGCGGGCCAGAAACGCCGCCAGGGCGGCGCTGTGCGTGCAGCCCGAGCCGTGCGCGGCACCGTCCGGATAGCGCGGCCCGCCGATCGACAGCGACCCGGAAGAGTCGACCAGAACGTCGGCGCCGTCCTCGGCGTGGCCGCCCGTCACGACGGCGGCTCCCGCGCCGAGCGCGAGCAACGCCTCGCCGAGCTCGGCGCTCGAGGCGCCGGTCCCGAGCCCCGAGAGCGCGCGCGCCTCGGGCACGTTCGGGGTCACGACGTCGGCGCGCGGCAGCACCCGCTCGATCAACGCCGCGCGCGCGGCCGGGTCGAGCAGCGTCGCGCCGCTCTCGGAGACCATCACCGGATCGACGACGACCGGCGCCGAGCCGACCAGGTCCAGTCCCTCGAGCACCGCGTCGATCGTCGTCTCGTCGGCGAGCATCCCGACCTTGACCGCGTCGACCCCGATGTCGACCGCGACCGCGTGGATCTGGGCGACGATCATCTCGGGCGCGACCGGCGCGACGAGCTCGACCCCGACGGTGTTCTGCGCGGTGAGCGCCGTGATCGCCGTCGTCCCGTGGACGCCGCAGCGCGCGAACGCCTTCAGGTCGGCCTGGATTCCGGCGCCGCCGCCGGAGTCCGAGCCGGCGATCGAGAGACAGGTCGGGATCTTGCCGGGCACCCGACTGAGGTTATTCGGGCGCGCGCAGCGCAGTGGCCGCGTAGCCGCCGAGCGGATCGGCGGCGATGTATCCGAGCAGCTCGAGCCGGGCGAGCCCGATGGCGACCTCCCGCGAGGCGATCCCCGCCTCGGCCGCGAGGCGGTCGACGGTCGCCGCGCCGCCGCTCACCAGCTCGAGCAGCCCGCTCAGGTCCGCGTCGAGCGGCGGCCCGGCCCGGGGCGCGGGCGCGGCGCCCGGCGGAGTACGGCGCGGCGCCTCGGCCACCCCGACCCCGAAGAGCAGGTCGAGGACATCGCGCGCGTCGCGGATCAGGTGCGCGCCGTCCTTGATCAGGTCGTTGGCTCCCTCGGCGACCCGAATCCCGACCTGACCGGGGACCGCGCCGACGGTGCGCCCGAGCCGGAGCGCGGCATCGGCGGTGATCAGGCTGCCGGACGGCTGCGCGGCCTCGACGATCACCGTCACCCCTCCGAGCGCGGCCATGATCCGGTTGCGCTGGGCGAAGTGGCGCCGCTCCGCGGTCCGGCCCGGAGGATGTTCGGAGATCGCCGCGCCGCACTCCGCGATCTGCGCGTAGAGCGCGCGGTTGCTCACCGGATACGCGATGTCCGGCCCGCCGGCCAGCACGGCGACCGTGGTCCCGCCACCGGCGAGCGCGCCGCGGTGCGCGGCCGCGTCGATCCCGCGCGCCATCCCGCTGACCACGAGGACCCCGGCAAGGGCGAGATCACGCGCCAGCGACTCGGCGACCCGCAGGCCGTACGAGCTCGCCTGCCGCGCGCCGACGATCGTCACCGCGGGCGCGCGATCGAGCCCCGCGAGCAGGTGTCGATCCCCGACCCCGAAGAGCGTCGGGCGCTCGCCACGGTCCAGCTCGCGAAGCGCGGCGGGATAGCCCTCGTCCGCGACACCGACCCGCCAGCACCGGTCGTGACCGCCCGCGCCGCTCATGGCGCCTCGCGCCGGCGCAGCGAGAGGGCCTCCTCGACGTCCTCGACCCTGACCCGCTCGCTGTGCTCCAGGTCGGCGATCGTTCGCGCCAGGCGCAGGGTGCGTTCGCGCCCGCGTCCTCCGAGCCGCCCGGGCCTCACCGAGCCCGCCGCCAAACGCGCCTCGACCGCGGCGTCGATGTCGATCTCGGCGGCGGCGAGCTCCGCGTTCGGGCGTCCACACGGGTTTCGCGCCCGCTGGCGCTCGCGCACCTCGAGCACCCGGTCGGCGACCGGCGCGGACCCCTCCCCCGGCTCGGCGAACGACTCGGGCGGCGGCTGCTCGACCAGGGCCGAGATGTCGATCCGGTCGGCGAGCGCCGCGGACAGCTTCGCCGCGTAGGCGCGCAGGGCCACCGGCTCGCAGGTGCAGTCGCCGGAGCGCCGCCCGCGCCCGCACGGACACGGATTGGCCGCTGCGATGAGCTGAAAGCGGCACGGCAGCTCGACCGAGTACTGCGCCCTGGCGATCCGCACGCTCCCGTCCTCCAGCGGCTGGCGCAGCGCCTCGAGCGCCGGGCGCCCGAACTCGGGCAGCTCGTCGAGAAACAGCACCCCTTCGTGGGCGAGGGTCACCTCGCCGGCGCGCGGCGGGGTCCCGCCCCCGATCAGCCCCGCGGTCGAGATCGTGTGATGCGGAGCGCGAAACGGCCGCCGCCCGGCGAGCGCCGCGTCGATCGGCCGGCCGCAGGCGCTCGCCACACGGGCGGCCGCGATCGCCTCGTCGCGGTCGAGCGCCGGCAGGATCGAGGGCAGCCGCCGCGCCGCCATCGACTTGCCGGCCCCGGGCGGCCCGGTGATCAACATGCTGTGGCCGCCGGCCGCGGCGACCTCGAGCGCCCGCCGCAGCCCTGGCTGACCCCGAAGGTCGGCGAGGTCCGGCAACGGCGCGACGTTCCCGTTCGACCCGACGGGCGGGCTTGCCGGGGCCGGCTCGGCTTCACCGCCGAGCTCGGCGAGCTGCTCGAGGCGGTCGATCGCGACGACCCTCCCGGCGGCGACCAGGGCGGCCTCGGCGCCGTTCGCCGACGGGACCACGATCGCCCGCAGCCCGGCGTCGGCTGCTCGTTCGGCCATCGCCAGCGCTCCGGCGACCGGGCGCAGCGAGCCATCGAGCGCGAGCTCGCCCGCGAGCGCGACGTCGTCGAGCACCGCCGCGGGGAGCTGGCCGGTCGCAGCGAGCACCGCGGCCGCGATCGCGAGATCGAACCCGGGACCGGCCTTGCGCAGGTCCGCCGGGGCGAGGTTGGCCGTGATGCGCCGCTGCGGATACTCGAACCCGGAGTTGACGAGCGCTGCGCGAACGCGCTCACGGGACTCCCGCACCGCGGTGTCCGGGAGCCCCACGAGCGCGAACGACGGCAGACCCTGGCGCACGTCGACCTCAACCCGGATCTCACGGGCGTCGACGCCCAGCACGGTGAAGGTGTGGGCGGTGGCGAGCACTGGGCGAACCTAGGTGCCGCCGACGCACCGGTGGCGCGCACATGGCGCCAGGAGAACACCGAAACACGCGCCTGCGAACCGCGTGCGGGCGCCGCGCGCAAACGGGCACACTCCCGGCGCGTCGAGCGCGCCATCCGCGCGGACGTCCGGTCTACGGTCGGGCGATGACCGCGGCACGCCGGCAGCTCGGGCGCGCGGGCGAGGACGAGGTCGCGCGCCGCCTCGAACGAGACGGCTGGTCGATCGTCGCGCGCAACGCGCGCCCCGCCGGCGTCCGCGGCGAGCTCGACCTGGTCGCGCTGGACGGCGACGCGCTCGTCTTCGTCGAGGTGAAGGCCCGCCGGGCCGGCTCGGCGCTCGGGCCGGAGACCCCCGCGATGGCCGTCGGCCCGCGCAAGCGGGCGAAGCTGCGGGGCCTCGCCGCCGCCTGGCTGCGCGAGCGCGCCTACGACGTCCCCCGCCACCGCGACCTTCGCTTCGACGTCGTCGGCCTGCGCGTGGACGCCGCCGGCCGGGTGATCGAGTACGAGCACCTGCGCGGCGCCTTCTGACGGCGCGCCAAGCCGCACGCCGCGCGTGACCGGCCCGAGGCCGCCGAGGCCGCCGAAGCCCCCGAGGCCGCCGGGCCGCCAAGGCGCCGGGCCGCCGAGTTTCATCCTGACCACCGTGGAGGTGGTTGAGATGAATCTCGGCGCGTGGAGCTCGCGCGCACGGCGCTCGGCGCTCGGCGCCTGCGCCGCGCGCCGTGTCCACTCCGCGAGGCCCGAGGCCGCCGAGTTTCATCCTGACCACCGTGGGGGTGGTTGAGATGAATCTCGGCGCGTGGAGCTCGCGCGCTCGGCGCTCGGCGCTCGCGCGCTCGGAGCTCGCCAGCGCCAGCGCCGGCGCTCGGCCCCCGCGCGCTCGGCGTCTACTCCGCGAGGCGGAGCTGTGAGTACGCGATCGAGGCGAACGAGCGGCGGTGAAGGGGCGACGGGCCGTGCTCGACGATCGCGGCGCGGTGCTCGGGGGTCGAGTAGCCGACGTTGCCCTCGAAGCCGAAGTTCGGATGCTCGGCGGCGATCCCGTGCATGAAGCGGTCCCGGGTGACCTTCGCGATCACCGAGGCGGCGGCGATCGCCGCGCTGCGCGCGTCGCCGTCGATCACCGGGCGATGGTCCACCGCGCAGCGCCGGCCGAGCGGAAAGCCGTCGGTGAGACACGCGGCGCCCGGCACCGCGACCCGCTCGAGGCTGCGCGCGAGCGCCTCGAGGTTGGTCACGTGCAGCCCGCGCGCGTCGATCCCGCGCACGCAGCGGATCGTCACCGCGACCTTCGCGGCCGCACGGATCACGACCGGATAGAGGGCCTCGCGCTGTTCGGCCGTGCGCTGCTTGGAGTCGTCGAGGTCGCCGAGCGCGCGACGGTCGCGCATCCCGAGCCGCTCGTAGTCGAGGAGCACCCCGGCGGCGACCAGCGGGCCGGCCAGCGATCCGCGCCCCGCCTCGTCGGCGCCGGCGACGAAGCGGCAGCCGAGCTCGCGATCGAACTTGAACAGCTTCGCGGCCCGGCGGCGGCGCCGTTTCGCGGCCGCCGCAGCGGCGCCAGACGGCTTGGGAGGCGTAGCCGACCCGCGCCGCTGTTGAGGCGCCTGCTCAGAGGAAGCCGAGCCGGTCCGGCGGCCAGTAGGTGAAGAAGGCTTCGCCGATGATCCAGTCTCGGGGGACGGGTCCCCAGTAGCGGCTGTCGTCGCTCGCTCCACGGTTGTCGCCCATCATGAAGTAGTGATCGGGTGGAATGGTGATCGGCTTCGGAAAATCGCAGCCGCCGATCCCGCGACATGGGCGGATTTCCCAGTCGCCCGTGAACGGCTCGCCGTTGACGATCGGGATGCCGTCCTTGATGGACACCGTGTCCCCCGGGCCGGCGACGACCCGCTTGATGAAGTTCTCCTCGGCCTCCTCGTCCGTCGGCGCCGGGCACGGCTGGCCCGGCTCCTTGGGCGCCCCGCACTTGTTGTCGGCGGCGCCCGCCGGTGGGTGGAAGACGACGACGTCCCCCGGCGACGGATCGCTGCCGAGACGCGTCGACACCCGGTTGACGAGCACCCGCTGGCCGACGTCGAGCGTCGGCTCCATCGACTCCGAGGGGATCTGGTACGGCTTCACGACGAACGCCTGGATGCCGAGCGCGAGGCCGATCGCAAGCGCGACGATGATGACGAGCTCGACGACCGCCCCGAGCCCGGTTGTCGGCTTCGGGATCAGCTGGCGTCCTCGGAATCCGCGGCTTCGCCGTCGGATTCTGAGGAGGCCTCTGGCTCGTCAGCGGCCTCTGGCTCGGCGGCATCCTCCGCCGACGCCTCCGGCTCGGCGGCTTCCTCAGCCGCTGCCTCGGGCTCCTCGGTCTGCTCGGAGGCGGCCTCCGGAGCCTCCTCGCCCGCCGCCGCCGACTCGTCCGGTCCCACCTCGGGCTCGATCGGCTCGACCTCCTCCTGGGCGGAGCCCTCGGAGTCGACCGCGACCGGCTCCGGCGCCTGGGCGAGGACGAGGTCGTCCTCGATCCCCCAGCGGCGCTCGGCGACCCGGGCGCGCTTGCCGACCCGGCCGCGCAGGTAGTAGAGCTTCGCCCGACGGACGGCGCCGCGGGCGACGACCTCGAGCTGCTCGATCTTCGGGGAGTGCAGCGGGAAGGTCCGCTCGACCCCGACCCCGAACGACTGCTTGCGGACGGTGAACGTCTCGCGCACGCCGCTGCCCTGGCGGGCGATCACGATGCCCTCGAAGACCTGGGTCCGCTTGCGGGTTCCCTCGATCACCTGGAAGTGCACGCGCACGCGGTCGCCGGCCGCAAACCGCGGCACCTTCTTCAGCTGGCGCTGCTCGATGCTCTCGATGATCGTGCTCATGAAGTCTTACCTGGCGTCGGCTCCTCGGCCGCGATTGCCGTCCGAGGGCCGGAAAAAGCGCGGGACCGGAGCCCCGCGCGGGCGTCAGATAGTAGACAACTCGGTGCTCAACTCGCTGCGAGCAGCGCCTCAGCCACCGTCGCCGGCTTCGCGGCTGCGCTCGAGCCGCCATTCGCGCACCCTCGCGTGGTCGCCCGAGAGCAGGATCTCGGGCACCTCCCAGCCGCGATAGCTGGCCGGCCGCGTGTAGTGCGGGTACTCCGGCGCGCCCCCCAGCGCCTCCGAGAACGACTCCTCGAGCGCGCTCTCGGCGTGGCCGAGCGCTCCGGGCAGCTTGCGCAGCACGGTGTCGGCGACGACCATCGCGGCGAGCTCGCCCCCGGCGAGGACGTAGGGACCGATCGAGATCGCGTCGTCGGCCAGGTGCTCGCGCACCCGCTCGTCGATGCCCTCGTAGCGGCCGCACAGGAGCGCCAGGTGCTCCTCGGCGGCGAGGTCTGCGGCGAGGGCGTCGTCCAGCGGGCGCCCCGAGGGCGCCATCACGATCACCCTCGCCGGCGGCCGCTCGGCCCCGTAAGCGGCGCGCAGCGCGGCGTCGACGACGTCGACCCGCATGACCATCCCGGCGCCGCCACCGTACGGGGAGTCGTCGACCTGGCCGCCGGTCAGCGGGGTCGAGTCGCGGTAGTTGAACAGCCGCAGCTCGGAGCCGAGCTCGACCGCGTTGCGGACGTGGCGCTGCTCACCGAACCACCCGAACCACTCCGGGAACAGCGTGAAGACGTCGATGCGCAGCTCAGTCGTTCTCCACCATCTCGACCATGACCCGGCCCGCGTCCTCCGCGGTCGCCGCCGCCTTGGCCAGGGTGCGGATCGCGTTCGCGACCCGGCCCTCGCGGCCGATCACGCGGCCGAGGTCGCCGTCCGCGACCCTGACCTCGAGCACGATGCCGTCGTCCTCCTCGATCTCGTCGACGCGGACTGCGTCGGGGTCCGAGACAAGCGCGCGGACGACGAACTCGACCAGGTCGCGCATCCGCGGGAGCGCTAGGTGCCCGAGGCCTCGATGCCCTTGGTGCGAAGCAGCGTCGCGACGGTGCGGGTCGGCTGCGCGCCGTGATCGAGCCAGTGGCGCGCGCGCTCTTCGTCGATCACGATCACCGAGGGATCGGTCTGGGGGTTGTAATGGCCGATCGTCTCGATCGTCCGACCGTCGCGCGGCGAGCGCTTGTCGGCGACGACGACGCGCCAGATCGGGTTCTTGCGCGAACCCACCCTTCTCAGTCTGATTCTGACCATTGCGGCGCAGGAGGTTAGCGGGACGGCCCCGCTACCGCATTCCCTTCATGAGCTGGGCCGGATCGGGCATCTTGCCCTTCGCCATCGCCGACATCATCTTGCGCATCTGGCCGAACTGCTTGACGAGCTGGTTCACGGCCTGCACCGTGGTCCCCGAGCCCTGGGCGATCCGCTTGCGCCGCGAGCCGTCGATCAGCGACGGGTTGGCGCGCTCGGCCGGCGTCATCGAGAGGATGATCGCCTCGAGCCGGTCGAGCTCGCGCTCGTCCATGTTCATCGTCCGCAGCTGCTTCATCTGCTTCCCGAGCCCGGGCATCATCCCGAGCACGCTCGAGAGCGGGCCCATCTTGCGGACCTGGCGCATCTGGGTGAGGAAGTCCTCGAGCGTGAACTGCTGCTTGCGGATCTTGCGCTCGAGCTCGGCCTGCTGGTCGGCGTCGGAGACCTCCTCGGCCTTCTCGATCAGGCTCATTACGTCGCCCATGCCGAGGATCCGCGACGCCATCCGCTCCGGGTGGAAGCGCTCGAGCTGTTCGACGCGCTCGCCGGTCGAGACGTACATGATCGGCTTGCCGGTGACCGCGCGGACCGAGAGCGCGGCGCCGCCGCGGGCATCGCCGTCGAGCTTGGTCAGCACGACACCGTCGAACTCGACGCGCTCGGCGAAGCTCTCGGCGACGTTCACGGCGTCCTGGCCGGTCATCGAGTCGAGCACGAGCAGGATGTCGTGGGGCTTCGTCGCCTTGCGGATCGCGACCAGCTCGTCCATCAGGTCGGCGTCGACGTGCAGCCGCCCGGCGGTGTCGACGATCAGCACGTCGAGGCCCGCCGACTTCGCCTGGCCGAGCGCCCACTCGGCGATGTCGACCGGGCTCCGCTCCGTGCCCTGCTCGAAGACGGTCGCTCCGCAGCGCTTGCCCATCGTCACCAGCTGCTCGACGGCGGCCGGGCGCTGCGTATCGCAGGCGGCGAGCCCGACCTGCTTGCCGTCGTCGCCGAGGTGCTTGGCGAGCTTCGCGCAGGCGGTCGTCTTGCCCGAGCCCTGGAGGCCGGCCATCAGGATCACCGTCGGTCCGGATGAGGCGAAGGCGAGATCCCGGCTGGCGCCGCCCATGAGCGCCGCGAGCTCCTCGTCGACGATCTTGACCACCTGCTGGCCGGGGTTGAGCGCCTCGAGCACGCCGGCGCCGAGGCAGCGCTCCTTGACCTGCGCGGTGAACTGCTTGACGACCTTGAAGTTGACGTCGGCCTCGAGCAGCGCGAGGCGGATCTCCCGCATCGCCTTGTCGACGTCGGCCTCGGTCAGCTTGCCGCGGTTGCGAACGTCGGAGAGCGTCTCCTGAAGGCGGTCGGAAAGCTGGTCGAACATGAGTAGGTCAGCTTAGGCGACGTCGCTCGGCGCTCGCCGCTCGCCGCTCGCCGCTCGGCACTCGCCGCTCGGCCCAAGGTTCACCGCGCACGCCCGGACGCGGAAGCAGACGTGAAAAGTCCGCGGCGTCCGCCGCGGACAATTGATTCGAGCGGGAGCGGAGGACGTGGCGCGAGTTATTCAACGTCCTGCGACGACGTCCGGGCGTGCGCGGTGAACCCTCAGCCGAGCGGCGAGCGGCGAGCGGCGAGTGACGAATGCCTACTCATCCAGCAACGCGTGCGCGAACGCCGATGCGTCGAACGGGCGCAGGTCCTCGATCCCCTCGCCCACCCCGATCAGCTTCACCGGGATCCCGAGCTCGCCCGCGATCGCCAGCGCGATCCCGCCCTTCGCGGTGCCGTCGAGCTTCGTCAACACCACCCCGGTCACGTCGACCGCGTCGGCGAACGCGCGCGCCTGGCGCAGGCCGTTCTGCCCGGTGGTCGAGTCGATCACGATCAGGGTCTCGTGCGGGGCGCCCTCGAGGCGCTTCGAGGCGACCCGGCGGACCTTGACGAGCTCCTCCATCAGGTTGTCGTGGGTGTGCAGGCGCCCGGCGGTGTCGACGATCACCACGTCGGCGCCGCGTGCCTCGGCGGCGGCGAGCGCGTCGAAGACCACCGAGCCCGGGTCACCGCCGGCGTTGCCCTTGACGATCTCGGTCCCGGCGCGCTCGGCCCAGGTCTCGAGCTGCTCGATCGCGGCGGCGCGGTACGTGTCGGCGGCGGCGACGATCACCTTCATGCCGAAGCGCTCCTTGAGCACCGACGCGAGCTTGCCGATCGTCGTGGTCTTCCCGGTCCCGTTGACGCCGACGACCATGATCACGGTCGGCTTGGCCCCGATCTCGAGCTGCGGCGGCTGCGGCGCGGCGATCTCGGAGAGCAGCTCGATCAGCCGCTCGCGCGTCGCCTCGGGGCCGCTGACGACACCCGTCGCGACCTCGGACTCGAGCGTCCCGACCACCTCCGCGGTCGCCTTTGCGCCGACGTCGGCCAGGATCAGCGCCTCCTCGAGCCGCTCCCAGGTCTCGTCGTCGATCCGGTCGAAGAGGCTCACCGAGAGTTCGGTGCGCAGCGCCTGGCGGCTCTTGGAGAGGCGCTCGCGCAGGCGCGCGAACCGCCCGGCGGCTCGCTCGCGCCCCGGCTCTGGCTCGGCGTCCGGCGGGGGCCCCGCGGCGCTCGGGATCAGCTCCTCCCACTCCATCGGGGCGGGAGGGTACTCAGGCCGCTTCGGTCGCCTCGCCGAGCTCGTCCTGGCGCGCCTCGAACCGGCGCGAGACGACCTTGGTCACGCCGCCCTTGCCCATCGAGACGCCGTACAGGACGTCCGCCGCATCCATCGTGCGCTTCTGGTGGGTGACGATGATGAACTGGGCCCGGTCGGAGAACCGGCTGACCAGCTGCAGGAAGCGGTCGATGTTGGCGTCGTCGAGCGCTGCCTCGACCTCGTCGAGGATGTAGAAGGGCGAGGGCCGCGCGAGGAAGACGGAGAACACGAAGGCCAGCGCGACCAGTGCCTTCTCACCGCCGGACAGGAGCGACAGGCGCCGCGTCGCCTTGCCCGCCGGGGTGACCTCGATCTCGACGCCCTGCGAGGAGAACTCGTCGCCCTCCTCCGGCGCCTCCTCGGCCTCCTCGGCCGGCGGCTCGGCGGCTTCGGCCTCCGGTTCCGCCCCGCCGAGCACCGGCTTCGGGCCGCGGCGGTCGTCGACCAGGCGCAGGCGCCCGCGGCCGCCGGGGAAGAGGTGCTCGATCAGCTCCTCGAAGTTCTTGGTGGTCGCCTCGAACGTCTCCTCGAAGGCGGCGTGGATCTTGCGGTCGGTCTCGCGGATCAGCCCCTGGAGCTCGGACAGCGCGGTCTCGAGGTCGGCGCGCTGCGTCTCGAGGCTCTCGACGTGGGCGCGCGCCTCCTTGTACTCGCGCTCGGCGAGCGGGTTGACGGGGCCGAGCTGCTCGCGGCGCCGGCCGAGCCGCTCGAGCTTGACCTCGATCTCGGCCCGCTCCTCGTCGCCGAGCGTCGTCGCGGCGGCCTCGAGCTCGCGCCCGAGCTGCGCCGCGATCCGGGCGAGCTCCGCGGCCGCCTCGCCGCGGCGGTCCTCGAGGTGGGCGACCCGGACCTCGGCGTCGGTCACGGTCTCGGCCGCGGCGCGCAGCTGCGTCTGCAGCTCGGCCTCCTCGCGCGAGCAGGCGCGCAGCTGCTCGGTGACCGCGTCCTCACCGCGCTCGCCGAGCATCCGCGCCTCGAGCGCCGCGGCGCGCTCGCCGGCGGCATCGCGCGCGTCGGCGGCGACCTCGCAGAGCTCACCGAGCGCGGCGACCAGGTCCGCCTCGCGCTCGAGTCGCTCGGAGAGCGAGTCCTGGGCGCGGCTGCCGAGCATGTCCTCGACCCGGCGGGCCATCTGCGCGGCGCGCTCGGCGGCGGTGCGGACCGCGGCGAGCCCGGCGGCGCGGCCGCCGTCGTCGGCCGCAGCGCGCGCCTCGTCGAGCGCCTCGATCGCCGTGCTCAGCGACTCGCCGATGCGCTCGATCCCGGCGGCGACCGGATCGTCGCCGTCGCGGGCGCCCGTCGCGGCGGCGAGCTCCTCGGCCAGCGCCCCGAGCGCGGCGCGCCGGCGCTCGAGCGAGCGCAGCAGCTCGGCGCGGCGCCCCGCGAGCGCCTCGGCGCGGACGCTGATCCGCTCGTGCGCGGCGCGCACCGCGGTCAACCGGCCCCACGCCTCGGTGCGCTGGCTCTCGCGGGCCGACAGCTGTTCCTCGATCGCCGATCGGCGCGCCGCAACCTCGGCCAGCTTCGCGTCGAGCTTCGCGCGGGCGGCCCGGGCGGTGGCCGCGGCGCGCTCGGCGCCGGCGAGCTCGTCGTCCTGACCGTGCAGCTCGGAGGCGAGCAACCGGGCGCGCAGCTCGGCCGCCTCGCGCTCGAGCCGGGCGTGGATGTCGGCCGCCTCCGCTTGGCGCTTGAGCGGGCGCAGCGACTTGCGCGCCTCGCGCTCGACATCGAGGGCGCGGTCGAGGTTGTCCTGCGTGCGCTCGAGCTTCAGCTGGGCGCGCCGGCGGCGCTTTCGGTGCTTGCCGAGCCCGGCCGCCTCCTCGACCAGCAGGCGCCGGTCGCGCGGCGCCGAGAGCACGATCTCCTCGACTCGCCCCTGGCTGATCACCGAGTGCATCTCGCGCCCGAGGTTCGCGTCGGAGAGGACCTCGATCACGTCGGCGAGCCGGGCACGGGCACCGTTGATCCGGTAGGAGCCCTCTCCCCCGCGCTCGAGCCGCCTGGTCACGGCGATGGAGGAAAAGCCGGCCACCTCCTCGGCTTCGCCTCCGGGGGTGCCGGGTTCGCCGAAGGACTCGTCATCGTCGGCCTCGAGCACGACCTCGACCTCGGCCGCGCGGCTGGGCCCGACGCCCTCGCCGCCGGCGTAGATCATGTCCTGCATCGACTGGCCGCGGACGCTGAGCGGGCTCTGCTCGCCGAGCGCCCAGAGGACCGCGTCGGTGACGTTCGACTTGCCGCATCCGTTCGGCCCGACGATCACGCTGACGCCAGGCGAGAAGACGAGCTTGGTCCGCTCGGGGAAGGACTTGAAGCCCTTGATCGATATCGAGCTGAGATGCATCGGAAGGTGGCGCTCCGGGAAGCCTCGCGGGCGAGCCGGACGGCCTTTTGACGACTACGCGAGCTGCTCCAGGGCGCGCTCCGCGGCGGCCTGCTCGGCCGCCTTCTTCGACCGCCCCGAGCCCTGCCCGATCACCGTTCCCGCGACGTTCGCGCTGACCTCGAAGACGCGGTCGTGCGGGGGCCCGGATTCCGCGGTCACCTCGTACCTTACGCGCGCGCCGTCGCGCGCCAGGCGCTCCTGCAGGGCGGACTTGAAGTCGAGCAGGCGCTCCGACGCGATCTCGATCTCCTTCATGAACGCGGCGACCGTCGCCCGTGAGGTGACCTCGAAGCCGTAGTGCAGGTAGGCGGCGCCGATCACCGCCTCGCAGACGGACGCCAGCGCCCGCTCGGAGCCGAGCAGGGCCTCGACCTCGATCCCCCCGTCGAGCCTTCCCGGCGCGACCTCGGCGAGCAGCCCCGGCACCCCCAGCTCGACGGCGACCTCGGCGCAGGCGCGGCCGCTGACCGCCTGCCCGTGCATCTTCGTGAGCCGGCCGATGTCGGCGCGCGGGTAGGTGCTGAACAGGTACTCGCCGACCGCCAGGCCGAGCACGCTGTCGCCGAGGAAGGCGAGTCGCCCGTATGAGTCGGCGCGGTGCTCCACCCAGGACGAGTGGGTGAGCGCCTGGCGGCGCAGGGTCAGCGGCAGGCCGTCGAGCAGCTCGCGCAGGCCGGGTGGCGCCGGCGCCCGCTCGGGCTCGCGTCGGCCGCGGCCGCCCCGACCGAGCCTGCGGATCCCGCGCGCCACGAGCTACGTGGGCAGGCGTTCGAGCACGAAGTCGACGGCGTCGCCGACGGTGGTGATCTTCGCCGTGTCCTCGCGCGAGACCGTGATCCCGTAGGAATCCTCGAGCTCCATCACGAGCTCGTAGAGGTCGAGCGAGTCGGCGTCGAGATCCTCCTTGAACCTCGTCTCGTCGGTGATCACCTTGGCGTCGAGCTCGAACTCGGTCGCCAGGTGCTCGCGCACCTTGTCCAGCACCTGGTCTCGGGTCAGGGTCGTCATTGCGCCTCCTTCCTATCACGCATTGCGCCTCGGGTCGTCCCGGAGCGGGCAAGTAGTTCCGCGGTCCGATCGACCGCGCCGACCTCGACCGAGCGGGCGGCGAGACGGATCGCGTTCGCGATCCCCTCGGCGCCGGAGCTGCCGTGGCCGACGACGGCGACGCCGCGCAGGCCGAGCAGGATCGCGCCGCCGGTCGTGTCGGGGTCCAGGCGCCGGCGCAGCCCGCCGAGGGCCGGGCGCAGCAGCAACCCGCCGACCGCCGCGACCGGGTTCGAGCGAGCGGCCTCGCCGACCGCGTCGGCCACCGTTCGGGCGGTGCCCTCGATCGTCTTCAGGGCGACGTTGCCGGTGAACCCGTCGGTGACGATCACGTCGGCGGCGTCGCCGAGCAGGTCGCGGCCCTCGACGTTGCCGCGGAAGTCGATCTCGGCGGCGCCGGTGAGCTCGGCGTGTGCGCTGACCACGTCGGCGGTCCCCTTCTTCGACTCCTCGCCGACCGAGAGCAAGGCGACCCGTGGCCTCGCGACCCCGAGCACCGCCTCGCTGAAGGCGGCGCCCAGATAGGCGAACTGGACCAGGTCGGCGGGCCGGACCTCCGCGTTGGCACCGACGTCGAGCAGCACCGTCGGCCGCCCGTCGCGCGCCGGGGAGACCAGCTGCAGGGCAAGTGCCGGGCGGCGGACGCCCTGCATGCGCTTGAGCGCGAAGAGCGCGGCGGTCATCGTCGCCCCGGTGGGACCGGCGCTGGCCACCGCGTCGGAGTTGCCCGCGGCGACGTCGGCCGCGGCGAGCACGATCGACGCGTTCGGGGTCCCGCGGACCGCCCCGACCGGGTCCTCGTCGTTGGTGATCGCGTCGGGGGCGTCGATCAGCTCGACCCCGGCGACCCCGTCGAGGGCGGCGAGCTGCGCCGGATCGCCGAAGACGCGGACGCGGATCCCGTCGGCGGCTGCTGCGCGGGTGCCGGCGACGATCGTCTCGGCCCCCCGCTCGGCCCCGCGGCCGTCGAGGGCGACGGTTGTCATCCCCACACCAGGCGCCTCAACAGCGGCGCGGCTCGGCTTCGCCCTGCGGGCTCCGCCTCACTAGGCCTCCGAGTCGGGTTCGCCGATCTCGTGCGAGATCACCTCGCGCCCTGCGTACGTGCCGCAGACCGGGCACACGCGGTGGGGAAGGCGCGGGCTGTGGCAGCGCGGGCACTCGTTGAGGCGCGGCTTCGCCGCGGTGTGCGTGGCCCGGCGCTTGTCACGCCGGGTCGAGGACTGTCGCTTCTTCGGTACGGCCATGGGCGACGCGGAATGGTAGCTACTTGCGCCGCAGCGGAGACCTCACTGAAGCTCGCGGAGCTTCGCCCACCTCGGGTCGGGCTCGCGCGGGTGGTCGTGCGCACCCGGCTCGGCGTCGTTGAGCGACTCGCCGCAGACGGCGCACAGGCCGGCGCAATCCGGGCGGCAGAGAATGCGCTGCGGCAGCGCCAGCGCGAGCGCGTCGTGGCCCCACGCGGTCAGGTCGAGCAGCCCCTCGGTGACGTAGGGGCTGCGCAGCTCCTCGTCGTCGGTCCCGGGCTGGTCGATCTCGCGGGCCTCGACCTCGATTCCGATCCGCGCCGGGGCCAGGCACCGCATGCACGGACCGGCAAGCTCAGCCGCGAAGGAGAGCCGCATCGCGAAGCCGGCGGCGGCGTGCGAGACCTCCAGCCGCGCGTTCACCGCGGCCGGATCGAGCACGTAGACGTCGTCGCCGAGACGCACCTCGCCCGGCTCGAGCGCGAGCTCCAGCCGCTTGCCGTCTCCGGGGCTGGGCGCGACCCGGATGAGCTCGATGGTTGTATACGCCGCCATTGCCGATCCTGAACCGAGGTTAGCGACGCGAATGAACACCGCCGACGAGCCCCGCGGCCAATTTCACTTCACCCCGGAGACGTACGCGGACATGATCCGCGCCGATATCCCCCGCTACGACGAGCTGCAGCGGCGCACGATCGAGGCGATCCCGTTCGCGCCGAGGCGGGTCCTCGAGCTCGGCTTCGGCACGGCCGAGACCACGCAACGGCTGCTCGACCGCTATCCCGAGGTGCGGATCACCGGCCTCGACTCGACCCCCGAGATGGTCTTTCGCGCCCGCCAGCTCGGCTGGGAGGACCTGCGCCTCGGCCGCATGGAGGATCCGCTCCCCGACGGCCCGTGGGATCTGGTGATCGCCGTGCTCTCGGTCCACCACCTCGACGCCGACGGCAAGCGCGACCTGTTTCGCCGCGTGCGCACGGAGGCCCGCTCGCTGGTGATCGGCGACGTCGTCGAGGTCGGCGACGACCAGCGCGTCGCGTCGCTCACCGAGGGCCTCGACTTTCCGTCGCCGGCCGCCGATCAGGCGGACTGGTGCCAGGGCGAGGTGGTCTGGGAGGCCGACGACCTCGCGGTGATCCGCGCCGTGTACGAGTTGACGACGAGGTGACGATGAGCAAGGTCCTGTACGAGAAGCGCGACCGGATCGCCTGGGTGACGATCAACCGTCCCGAGGCGCGCAACGCGATCGACCCCGACGTCCATCGGCTGATGATCGAGACGTGGGCGGACTTCCGCGACGACGACTCGGTCGACGTCGCGGTTCTCACGGGCGCGGGCGAGGCCTTTTGCGCCGGGGCCGATCTCAAGACCTACATCCCGCCGATCATCGAGAACTCGAGCCCGCGCGAGATCCGCGAGATCGTCGAGCTCGGGCTGAACGGGTTCACGCGCGGCATGCACCGGCTCGAGAAGCCGATCGTCGCCGCGGTCAACGGCTGGGCGCTGGCCGGCGGGCTCGAGACGGCGCTCGCGTGCGATGTGCGGATCGCCTCCGACCGCGCGATGTTCGGTTCGTTCGAGGCGCGCCGCGGCTACCACCATGGGGACGGCGGGCTCGTGCGGCTGGTCAACGCATGCGGCACCTCGGTCGCCTCGCACATGCTGCTGACCGCGGAGCCGGTCGACGCGGCCCAGGCCCTGCAGTGGGGGCTCGTGACCAAGGTCGTCCCGCACGACGAGCTGCTGGACGAGGCCGAGCAGGTCGCGCGCCAGATCCTCCGCAACTCACAGCGTGCGGTGCGCTCGGCCAAGCGGACGATCCTCGATGTGATCGGCCAGCCGCTCGACTTCCAGCTGCGCACCGAGGCGTGGAACGCCTACACGTGCGCGGACCCCGAGGAGACGATGGAGCTGCTCGGCCGTTTCTACGACAAGACCGACGCCGGTCGCGCCGGGGAGCACGAGACCGAGCTGTAAGCGCGGTCGCCGGTCTAGTCGGCGTAGCCCGGGCGGGCCACGTCGAGCTTGCGGCGCACGTGCTCGCGCAGTCCGGCGATCGCGGCGTCGAGGTGGTCGTCGAGCCGGCCCTCGCGGATCTTCCGCGCGAGATCGGCGGCGGCCGCACGGGAATCGGCCCCCTCGCCCCCCAGCTCGCGGAACAACGCGAGATCGGCCTCGTCGGGAGCGTCCCCCGCTCGCAGCTCGCGGGCGATCACGGCGCACAGGTTGGCCAGGACCAGGATCTGGAAGCGGCGCTCGCGCGGCACCCAGTCGCGCACCTCGCCGAACAGCTTCGCCGCCATCGCGTCGAGCAACTCGGGGGCGGTCGGCCGGTCCTGCACTACGGCACACCCCCCGCCGGCGCCAGCAGTCCCAGCAGGTCCCACTCGGGCTCGCAGATCCGCCGCCCGAGCGAGGCGAGCTCGGCGGACGGCCGGGCGCCGGTCAGGTGGTCGTGGGCCTGGCGGGCGCAGATCACCGCCCACTTCACGTTCCCCATCGCCGACCACCAGCGCAGCCGTTCGGGGTCGGGCCGCGCGCCGCCCGCCGCCTCGTAGGCGGCCAGGAACGG
Organism: uncultured Solirubrobacterales bacterium; assembly: GCA_963781265.1. Classification (GTDB taxonomy): domain Bacteria; phylum Actinomycetota; class Thermoleophilia; order Solirubrobacterales; family 70-9; genus WHSW01. The sequence continues at coordinate 289,651 of CAWAFH010000012.1, read as the reverse complement.
CTCCATCTCCCCCACGCCCGCGACCGGCAGCTCGTCGTTGCCGAACCGCCACGAGCGGATCGTCAGCCAGGCCAGGTCCTCGACCGGATCGCCCGCGTGGCAGAGCTCCCAGTCGATCACCGCGGCGAGGCCGTGCTCGTCGACGATCAGGTTGCCGAGCCGGAAGTCGCCGTGGACGAGGGTCGGAGCGACCGCGGGCGGACGGTCGAGCCGCAGCCGGCGCAGCCCCGCCTCGACCGCCGGCAGCGGCTCGCCGAGCTCGTCCAGCGCCGCCGCCCACAGCTCGCAGGCCTCGAGCGCCGGGTCGACGCTCGGGGCCAGGCCCTCGACCGAGCCGGCGGCGACCGAGTGGATCTGGGCCAGGGCCGAGGCGAGCTGGCCGGGCAGCCGCTCTCGCGCGGTCGCCAGCTCCTCACGCCGCAACACCCGCGGCGCGACCGAGGTCCCGGCGACGAACTCCATCAGGTAGCCGGCCCCCGCCCCGAAGGCGCCTCCCGCCGGCTCGGCGACCACCGTGCGCGCGACCGGCACGCCGGCGAGGTCGGCGGCGGCGATCGCGCGCAGCTCGAGCTCCAGCGAGGCGAACGACATTCCCTCGGCGGGCTCGCGCCGCAGCACGAAGCGCGGCTCTCCCTGAGCCTCGACCGCGAACGTCTGGCGCGAGGCGCCGCCCTCGATCTCGCTCAGCGAGAGCTCGCCCGGGTCCTCGCCGGCCGCGGCGAGGACCGTCCGCACGGCGGCCGGGTCGGGGGGCTCAGTCGCCGCGCTCGAGCCCATGGCGCGAGAAGTGGCGCTCGGGGATCTCGGCCGGGTCCTTGTACCAGTACCAGGTGCACGGATCCCGGTCGAAGTCCTCGGGCGGGTCCGAGGGATAGACCGGATGGCCGATCCAGCGGATCGGCAGCGTCTCGTTCATGAACGCGCAGTGGGTGCAGTACAGGGGGAAGCCCTCGCGGCCGTAGCTCCAGTCGTGCGCCTCGTCGGTCACCCCCCACCCGTCCGGGCCATAGCGGCGGTTTCGCCACAGGCGCTGGCCGGAGCCGCACGGGTTCATCGTGAAGGTCAGCTTCTCCTCGTCCTCGTCGATCGCGAACGCGCCGGGGTTGGGACCGACGCCGCTGGTCGAATGCGCGCGCCAGGTCGCCGCCAGGGACTCGGCGACGGTCCTGCGGTCGAGCTTGTCGATCGTCTCGACCGGCTTGCGCCACGAGCGCTCGAGCGAGTACTCCCACGCCTCCTCGACGCCGTCGTCGCCAAGCTTCTCCTTCACGAACGAGATCAGCCCGGCGACCCCGTCGACGAGCAGGTCGTGCATGAACTGCGACTCCCACTTCATCGCCTCGCACAGCCGCTTCGCCTCGTCGGCGTCACCGGCCTCGATCGCCTCGATCGCGCGTTCCATCGTCGGCCGCGCCATCGCGGCCAGCTCCTCGTCCGAGAACCACCGCTCGCTCACGTGAACCTCCCGGTTGGACAACCGGGAGAAACCTAAGCGCTAGCCGACCTCGACAGGTTCGTCGTCGCGGCCGGCGAGCCGGTCGCGGCCACGCTGCACGGCGGAGAGGAACTTCTCGAGGTTGACCTCGAGCGTGGAGAGGATCTCGTCCGCGTAGTCCTCGGCGCCGAGGCGAATCTGGCGCTCGGTCTCGCGGGCGTCCTCGATGATCTCCTCGGCGGCGCGCTCGGCCTGCTTGTAGACCTCCTCGTCGGAGATCAGGCGCTCCTGCTGGTCGCGGGCCTCCTTGACGACGCGCTCGGCCTCGCGCTTGGCCTCGGCGAGCATCTCCTGGCGCTCCTTGACGATCCAGCGCGCCTGCTTGATCTCCTCCGGGATCGTGGCACGCATCTGATCGAGGAGATCGTAGATCTCCTCGCGATCGACACGCACCTGATCCGTCAGCGGCACCGGCCGCGCGTTGTGGATCAGGTCGTCGAGCTTGTCAATGAGGACCAGGACGTCCATAAGCTGGAGTGGAAGCTTACGCGGCCCGGCATGGAAGGGCTGCTAGGGGCGGGTTTCGGTGCGCTTCTGCAAGCTCCTTCCCACCCACGACCGGGCCTCAAGGACGCTGGGCGCGCTCGCGCAGGGCCGCCGCGACCGGCGCCGGGACGAGGTCGGAGATGTCGCCGCCGAAGGTCGCCATCTCCTTGACCCCGGTCGAGGAGAGGAAGCTGTAGTCCGGCGAGGCGAACACGTAGACCGACTCGATCTCGGGCGCCAGCTTGCGATTCAGCTGGTTCATCTCGAGCTCGTACTCGAAGTCGGAGATCGCCCGGATCCCCTTGACGATCACGCTCGCGCCGCGCTCGGCGGCGAACTCGACCACCAGGTTGGTGAAGATCTCGATCTCGACGTTCTCGATCCCGGCGGTCGCGTCGACCAGGAACTGGCGGCGCTCCTCGGCGCTGAACAGCGACTTCGACTTGCGGATCCCCTGGCCGACGACCCCGACGATCACCTTGTCGAACACCCTCGAAGTGCGGCCGATGATGTCGAGGTGGCCGTTGGTGACCGGGTCGTAGCTGCCCGGGCAGATGACGATGCGCTCGCTCATTTGCGATAGATCCTGATCAGGGCCTCGCCGACCCGCCGCTCGTCGGCGAGCTCGAGCTTGGGCAGATCGACCTCGAGCGGGCTGCGCGCCGAGCTCTCGACCACGAGGCGCGCGTACTTCGCGAGGCGCGGTGGCAGATGTTTCGCGAGCTGCGGGCCAAGGCGGTCGGCGAGTTTATACGGCGGGTCGCAGAAGATCAGCCCGAAGCGCTCGTCGCTGCGCTCCAGATAGCGAATCGCGTCCGACCGGACCACCTCGCAGCGGTTCGCGATCCCGAGCTGCTCGGCGTTGCGCCGCGCCAGCGCCGGCGCTCGATCGACCAGCACCGCGGAGTCCGCGCCGCGCGAGATCGCCTCGAGGGCGAGCGCCCCCGTGCCGCAGAAGAGGTCGAGGACGCTGAGGTCCGAGACGTCGCCGAGCACGGCGAAGAGCGTCTCGCGGGCGCGGTCGGAGGTCGGGCGCACGTCGAGCGAGCCCTTCGGCGGGGGGCTCAGCCTGCGCCCTCCCAATCTCCCACCGACAATCCTCATGCCGCGATTCCCGTCGTCCGCTCGTCGCCGAAGCGGGCGCGGGCGGCGTCCAGCAGCGGCCCGAGCTCGGGCGCGTCGAGGCTGCCGTGGCGGGCGAGCATCTCCTGCACCTCGGCCCGCGCGGCGGCGAGCAGGTCGGCGTCGTCGGGCAGCTGCGCGACGCGATAGCGCGGCAGGCCGCTCTGGAGGGTGCCGAGCACCTCCCCCTCGCCGCGCAGCACGAGATCGACCTCGGCGAGCTCGAAGCCGTCGCTGGAGCGCTCGATCGCCTCCATCCGCCGCTTCACCAGCGGGCCCTCGGCCTCGGCGAACAGGATGCACTGGCTCTCGTGCGCGCCGCGTCCCACGCGGCCACGCAGCTGATGAAGCTGCGACAGCCCGAACCGCTCCGCCCCTTCGATCAGCATCACGGTCGCGTTGGCGACGTCGATCCCGACCTCGATCACCGTCGTCGCGACCAGCACGTCGATCTCGCCCGCGGCGAACGCCTCCATCTCGGCCGCCTTCTCGCGCGACGACATCTGGCCGTGCAGCAGGCCGACCCGGAAATCGCGCAGCTCCCCCGCGCGCAACCGCTCGGCCTCCACCGCCGCGGCCTTCGCCCGCAGCTTCTCGGAGTCGGAGACCAGCGGGCAGACGACGTAGGCCTGGCGTCCCTCGCGCAGGCGATCGCGGATGAACCCGTAGGCGCCGGCGCGCTTCTCCTCTCCCACCACCCACGTCTTCACCGGCCGGCGCCCGGCGGGCAGCTCGCGGATCGTGGTGGCGTCGAGGTCCCCGTAGGCCGTCAGCGAGAGCGTCCGCGGGATCGGGGTCGCGGTCATGTGCAGGACGTGCGGCGCCGCCTCGCCCGGCCCCTTGGCGTCGAGCGCGGCGCGCTGGCGAACCCCGAAGCGGTGCTGCTCGTCGACGATGCAGACCGCCAGTCCGGCGAACCGGACGTCGGGCTCGATCAGCGCGTGGGTCCCGACGACCATCCCGAGCTCGCCGCTCGCGAGGCGATCGAGCGTCTCGCGGCGTCGCGTCGCGGTGGTCGCCCCGGTCAGCAGCGCGAACCCGATCGCCCCGAGCGCGTCGGCCGCCAGCAGCCGGTCGAGCGTGTTGGCGTGCTGCTCGGCCAGCGTCTCGGTCGGCGCCATCAGCGCAGCCTGATGGCCGTTCTCGAGCGCTCGCAGCATCGTGTAGACGGCGACCACCGTCTTGCCCGAGCCGACGTCGCCCATCAGCAGGCGCTGCATCGGCCGCCCGGCGGCGAGGTCTTCGTCGATCTCCTCGAACGCGCGCCGCTGGCCGGCCGTGGGCTCGAACGGCAGCGCCGCGAGCCAGCCGGCGACCAGCTCGCCCGCCGGCTCGAACGCGATGCCCGGGCGTGAGTCGCGGCGCCTGTCGCGGCGCGCGGCGAGCGCCGCCTGATGCAGGCACAGCTCCTCGAACGCGAGCTTGGCGCGCGCCGCCTCGGCCTGCTCGGGCGACTCGGGGAAGTGGGCGCAGCGCAGCGCGTCGGCCTCGGCGCCGAGACGGCGGCGCGCGCGCAGTTCCGCCGGCAGCGCCTCGATCGCGTCGCCGGCGCGCTCGACGGCCTGCCAGATCCATTCGCGCAGCCGCTTCGCCGAGAGCTCCCGGGTCGCGTTGTGGACCGGGACGATCCCGGTCGTGTGCAGCCCCGAGGCCGGCGCGACGCCGCCGGAGACGATCTCGTGAGTTGCGACCCGGAAGCCGGAGCGGTCGAGCTTGCCGTTGAGCAGCAGCCGCGTCCCGGGCCGCAGGCGCTCGGCGAGGTAGGCCTGGTTGAACCAGACCGCCTTCATCGGGCCGCTGTGGTCGGCGACCGCCGCCTCGACCAGGCGCAGGTTGCGACGCCGGGTCGGGCGCACCCGTGCCGAGCGCACGTCGACCATCACGGTCGCCTGCTCGCCGATGCGCAGGTCGGCGACCTCGCGCACGTCGGCGCGGTCGCGGTGGCCGTGCGGAACGTGCCAGAGCAGGTCGCCGATCGTCTCGATGCCGATGGCGGCCGCGGCCTCGGCGAGCTTCGGGCCGACCCCGTCGAGAGTCGCGATCGAGGCGTCGAGGCGGCTCGGGCGCGGCATGCTCCGCAGCTTCACCGCGCGCAGCGAGTCACGGTCCTGTTCGGTGCCGGTCCCGATAGCGCGCGGAGTGATCACTGCGGCCAGAGGGTAGATTCCAGCTTGGATGGGATCGATCGAGGATCGCCTCGCGGAGCGCGGGCTGCAACTGCCGGAGCCTTTCGCGCCCCCGCCCGGGGTCGAGTTCAAGTTCGACCTCGTGCACATCAGCGGCCCGCACGCCTACGTCTCGGGCCACCTGCCGATGGACGGCACCGAGGTGCTGATGACGGGCCGGGTCGGAGCGGAGCTCACGGTCGAGCAGGGCCAGGAGGCGGCGCGGCTGACGACGCTCTCGATCCTGGCCTCGCTGCAGGCGGAGCTCGGCGAGCTCGACCGGGTGACCAGTTGGGTCAAGGCGCTCGGGCTGGTGCAGTGCGCTCCCGGCTTCGACAAGCCGCCGGCGGTGATCAACGGCTTCACCGACCTGGTGCTCGACCTCTGGGGCGATCCGGCCGGTCGCCACGCGCGCTCCGCGATCGGCGCCGGGCAGCTGCCGTTCGACGTCCCGGTCGAGATCGAGGCGATCGTCGAGATCGAGTGAGGCCGGGTTGAGCGCGGCCAGGGCGAAGGGGGCCCGGCGCTCGCCGCTCGGCGCCCGCCGCTCGGCTCGAGGTGCACTCGAGCGGCGAGCGGCGAGCGCCGAATCACTACCTGTGCTCGGCGAACATGCGCGCGATGTACGCGTAACCGGGGCGCGATTCGAGCGGGCGCACGAACTCGGCGAATCCCGGTGACAGCTCGGTGAGGATCCGTGGGCCCTCGGGCGGCAGCACGAGCGGGTAGAAGAGCGCGGCTGCGGTCAGGTCGGCGACCGTGAACCCGTCGCCGACCAGGTACGAGCGCCCGTCGAGCTCGCGCTCGAGCCGGTCGAACGCGCCCAGCACCGCGGTGCGCGCGGCGGCGGCGCGCTCGTCGCTCGAGGCGCGGAAGCGCAGCTTCACGTAGAGCTCGCCGTAGGCGGTCAGCGCGGCGCGCAGCGGCGCGACGTCGCGCAGGCGCTCGGGCAGCGCGGCGGCCGCCACCGGGCCCATGCCGTCGCCCGAGTCGGCGATCAGGTCGTGCCAGGCGAGCAGGCGGATCTGCGGGCCGAGCTGCTCGTCGAAGTAGTCCTCCAGCTCGAGCGCCCGCCGGCGCTCGCCGGGGTCGGCCGGGTAGAGCGACGGGCGGTCCGCGTAGCGCGACTCGAGCGCCGCGATGATCGCGGTCGAGTCGCCGATCGCGCGGCCGTCGAGCTGGAGGACGGGGAAGGTCGGGCGGCGCGTGAGCGCCATCGCGACCGCGATGTGGATCCCCGGCGGCGGCGCCCGGCGCTGGTGCTCGATCGACTTGTGGGCGAGCGCCCAGCGAGCCTTCTCGCTGTAGTGCGAGACGGGGATATGCCAGAGAACGGGCCTCTCGCTCACGTCGGGTGCCTCACTCGACCTCGATCTCGGACAGTTGCAGGCTGACCAGGGTCGGGGCCGGGAGCGGCCGGTTGCCGAGCCCGATCGGGCGCACCCAGCGGCGGGTCGGGAAGGTCAATCCGCCGGCCTCGACGTGGTCGGCGCACATGTGCGCGGCATGCGCCCAGCGGCCGACGACCTCGGCGACGTAGTCGTGGCGGCGCAGCAGCAGCGCCGGGTCGAAGTAGAAGGTCTGCACCGGCGAGTGGGTGTCGAGGCCCTCGGGAAAGCGCGCCTCGAGCCGGCGCCACGTCTCGCCCCGCTGGTCCCACGGTTCGATCTCGGCGACCCGGACGTCCTCGCGCGCGAGCAGGTACGGGGCGTTGAGGTAGTTCCACCACGCGTAGCCGGCGAAGTAGGTGGCGTCGAGCGCATCCCAGCGCAGGTTGCGTCGCAGGCCGCTGAGTCCGAAGAAGAGCTCGCGCGGGTGCTCGCGCGACTCCAGCAGCTCGCCGTCGTCGGTCTCGAGCCGCACCGCACCGTGGTCGAAGACGCCGCGGACGCCCGCGCGGGGAAACGGTCCGGCCGACGAGACCGGCTCGCCGATCCTCCCCTCGATCCGCCCCTCGCGAAACCGGTTGCCCGGCAGCCTCGTCCGCAGGAGCAGCCCGCCGCTGCGCACCCGAGCGCGGACCGTGCGGGCACGCTCCCAGGCCGCGCGGCCGCCGTGGGCCTCGAGCACCTCGTCGAGCAGCGTCACCGCCGCCCCGACCCGGTCACTGGACGGCGATCAGCCAGGAATAGTTCGGGGTGCCGCCGCGCTGGAGCTCGAGCTCGATCCCGTCGTCGAGCTCCAGGTGCAGTTCGGCGAGCGCGACCGGTGCCTCGGCCCCCTCGATCACCGTGACGATCTCGGCCTCGTCCGTCAGCGCCGCGACGGTCTCGAGCAGGGTCGATCCGGCGCCGCCCCAGGCGACCAGCTCGCCGTTGGCGAAGCCCACCGAGTCCCCGCACCGGAAGCGGCCCTCGGAATCGTCGCGGGCGGCGGGCGCAACCGCGCCGACCCGGACCTCGCCCAGCCCGGCCTCGAGGCGCTCGGCGTTGGCCGCGGCGGCCTCGCCCGGGTCGAACTCGACCAGCGCCGCGAGCGCCCCCTGCTGAGACTCGGACGCGACGACGATCACGTCGCGTCCGTGCTTGGCCGCGAGCCGCGCCGCCTCCTCGGCCGCCATCCGCACGTTCGACGAGTTGGGAAGCACGATCACCTCGTCGGCGACGCAGGACTCGATCGCGGCGAGCAGGTCCTTCGTGGGCGGGTTCAGGGTCGGGCCGCCGTCGACGACCACGGCCCCGAGGCCCTCGAACAGGCCGCGCATGCCGTCGCCGCTGGCGACCGCGACGACCCCGCACCGGCCGGTCGCCAGCTTGAGGCGGTGGCCGGCGACCTGCTCGTGCATGTCGGCGATGTCCTCGTGGGTGACGAGGCCGGCACCCGCGAACAAGGTCTTCGCGGCCTGCGGGTCGTCGGTGTGGACGTGCACCTTGAGCGTCGCCTCGTCGCCGACCACGAGCACCGAGTCGCCGAGGGATTCGAGCGCGCCGACGAACGAGTCGCCGTCCAGCGCGTCGCCCGTGACGATGAAGTTGGTGCAGAACCGGTAGGCCGAGTCCTCATGGTGGACCTGGTCGAGCCGGGCGGCGGCGTAGTGCGGGATCTCGGGCAGCTGCACCTGCTCGCCGGCGAGCCCGGCGATCATCCCGCGAATGATCACGACGAGCCCGAGCGCGCCCGCGTCCACCACCCCCGCCTCGGCGAGCACGTCGAGCTGCTCGGGAGTGTGGCGGACCGCCTCCTCGCCGGCGAACAGCGCCGTCGCCAGCATCTCGGCGAGCAGGGCGTTCTGCTCCTCGGCGGTCGCATCGGGGTCGAGGCGCTCGCGCAGCCATTGCGAGCGGCGCTCGACGACCGCCTCCGACATCGCCCGGATCACGCTCAGCATCGTTCCCTCGGCGGGGTTGCGGACGGACGCGTAGGCGGCCTCGCTCGCGTTGGTGAGCGCCGCCTCGATCAGCCCCGGGTCGATCAGCCGCCCCGGCGGGGTCGCGACCTTCTCGGCTGCGCCGCGCACGATCTGGCTGAGGATCACGCCCGAGTTGCCGCGGGCGCCCATCAGCGCCGCGCGCGCGACCTCGCGGACGATCTCCGGGCGGCGCGGGTCGCCGTTCCCGTTGCGCTCGAGCAGGTCGAGCTCGTCGAGCACGTGGCGCATCGTCAGGGCCATGTTGTCCCCGGTGTCGCCGTCGGCGACCGGGAACACGTTCAGGTCGTTGATCTCCTCACGCCTCGCCTCCAGATGGGCGAGCGCCACGCCGACCACGTGGCGAAAGCGAACGATGGAAGAGTCGGACACGGCGGCACAGACTAGTCGACTCCCGCCACGTACGTCGGCCGCGATCATGCCGCTAGGCGTGCTTTTGGACCTTGCCCGCCTTGAGGCAGCGGGTGCACACGTAGACGCGGCGGGGGCTGCCGCCGTCGTCGATCCGGACCTTCTGCAGGTTCGGGTTGAAACGGCGCCGGGTGGCGACCATCGAGTGGCTGCGCGAGTTCCCGAACGCGGGCTTCTTGCCGCAGTTGAAGCAGACCTTGGCCATCAGGGTCGGTGATGGTAGCGCGGAAGTCGCTACGCGCTGGTTGTCAGTTGCCCGCGCAGCTCGGCGCTGCGCAGGACCGCGAGCGCCGCGTTCCGGCCCTGGTCGCGCTTGTCGCCGCCGGCCCGAGCCTCGGCCTGCTCGCGCGTGTCGCAGGTGATCACCCCGAACGAGCAGGGAACGCCGGTGCGCAACTGCACGTCCTGGATGCCGCGGGCGGCTTCGCCGCAGACGAAGTCGTAGTGGTCGGTCTCGCCGCGGATCACGACGCCGAGGCAGGCGACACCGGCGAAGCGGCCCGAATCGGCGCACAGCTTCGCGGCGTACGGAAGCTCGAACGCGCCGGGCACCTCGAACGCGTGGACCGAGGTCGGGCCGACCCCGCGCTCGACGAACGCCTCGGTCGCCGAGTTGGCGAGCCGCTCCGCGAGGTCCTCGTAGAACGTCGCGACGCAGATCGCGAACTCAGCCAAGCTCCCAGCCCTCCGCCTCGCGCTCGTCGTGGATCAGCTCCTCGTCGAGCGGCAGGCCCTGGTGGTGAAGCACGTGGCCCATCTTGTCGCGCTTCGCGTCCAGGTACTCCTGGTTGTGCGGGTTGGGAACGGACTGGATCGGCACCTGCTCGGAGACCGAGAGCCCGTACCCCTCGAGCCCGTGGATCTTCTTCGGGTTGTTGGTGAGGATGCGGATGCTCGTCAGTCCGAGGTCGACGAGGATCTGGGCGCCGATCCCGTAATCGCGCAGGTCCGCCGGCAGGCCGAGCCGCAGGTTCGCGTCGACCGTGTCGAGGCCCTCCTCCTGCAGCTTGTAGGCGCGCAGCTTGTTCAGCAGGCCGATCCCGCGCCCCTCCTGCGAGAGGTAGAGCAAGACGCCGGAGCCCTGCTGCTCGATCATCGCCATCGCCGCCTCGAGCTGCTCGCCGCAGTCGCAGCGCAGCGAGTGGAAGACGTCGCCGGTCAGGCACTCGGAGTGCACGCGGACGAGCACGTCCTCGGCCCCCGAGACGTTGCCCTTGACCATGGCGACGTGATGCTTGTCGTCCAGCAGCGAGCGGTACCCGACGGCCGTGAACTCGCCGAACGCGGTCGGCAGCTTGGTCGCGACGACCCGCTCGACCAGCTGCTCCGTGCGCCGCCGGTAGGCGATCAGGTCGGCGACCGTGATCATCTTCAGGTCGTGGCGCTCGCAGTACGGGATCAGGTCCGGCACCCGGGCCATCGTCCCGTCGTCGTTCATGATCTCGCAGATCACGCCGGCCGGGTTGAGCCCGGCGAGCCGCGCGAGGTCGACCGCGGCCTCCGTCTGTCCGGCGCGCTCGAGCACCCCGCCGTCCTTGGCGCGCAACGGGAAGACGTGGCCGGGCTGCACGAGCGACTCGGGGGTCGAGCGGGCGTCGATCGCGACCTGGATCGTGTGCGCGCGGTCGGCCGCCGAGATCCCGGTGGTGACGCCCTCGCGGGCCTCGACCGAGACGGTGAAGGCCGTCTGCAGCGGCGCCTCGTTCTTGGCCGCCATCAGGTTGAGGCCGAGCTCGTCGCAGCGCTCGCCGGTGAGCGTGAGGCAGACCAGCCCCCTGCCCTCCTTCGCCATGAAGTTGATCGCCTCCGGCGTCGCGAACTGGGCCGCCATCGTCAGGTCGCCCTCGTTCTCGCGCGTCTCGTCGTCGCACACGACCACCATCCGCCCGCGACGGATGTCGTCGATGGCTTCCTCGATGGTCGCGAATTTCCCGGCCACCTGCTCCGCTTCGCGTCCGGGGATGTCGGGGTTTGTGGAGGGACGAGCGTGCATCACTTCCGCCTTTCTTCGTTGAAGCCTAGAAGGCGCTCGACGTAACGGGCGACCACGTCGAACTCGAGATTCACGCGCGATCCGGCGGCGACCGCGCCGAGCGTCGTGCGCTCGAGCGTCTCGGGGATCAGCGAGACCTCGAACCAGTCGTCGCCGAGCCCCGCCACCGTGAGGCTGACCCCTGCCACCGTCACCGAGCCGTGCTCGACCAGGTAGCGCTCGAGGCCGTCGCCGACGGCGACCCGGACCCGGCGGGCGAAGCCGTCGTCGCGCGTCTCGGCCACCTCCCCCACCCCGTCGACGTGGCCCTGGACGATGTGGCCGCCGAGGGGCTCGCCGGCCCGCAGGGCCGGCTCGAGGTTGACGCGGTCGCCGACCGCCAGCGCGCCGAGGGTCGTCAGGCCGAGGGTCTGGTTCATCACGTCGGCCTCGAAGCCGCCCCCTCCGGCGACCGCGGCGGTCAGACACGCGCCGGAGACGGCCACCGAGTCGCCCTCGCGCAGGCCGTCGCTGAGCGCCGCCGCGATCCGCAGGCGCACGCCGCCCTCCCCTCGGTCGACCGCCTCGACCGTTCCCAGCTCCTGGACGATCCCGGTGAACATCACCACTCCCGCAGCCGCGCGCTCGCCAGCATGTCGTCGCCGCTTCGCCGCCACTCGACCGCGAGCGGCTTGGCCGCGTCGGCGACGCGGTCGAGCCCCTCGCCGGCGGCCAGCGGCAGCCCGCCGCCGAGCACGAGCGGCGCGATGAAGACCTCGAGGCGGTCCACCTCGCCGGCGCCGAGCAGCGCTCCGGCGATTCCCGCCCCGCCCTCGACCAGCAGCGACGTGAGCCCGCGCCGGCCGAGCTCGGCGAGCCCGTCGGCCAGCCGGCGCTCGCGATCGCCGGCAAGCTCGACGACTTCGGCGCCGGCGGCGCGCAGCGCCTCGACTCGAGAACGCTCCGCGTCGGCGGCGGCGAGCACGAGCAGCGGCGCCTGGTCGATCGAGCCGATCAGCGCCGAGTCGAGCGACAGGCGCGCCGCCGAGTCGAACACGACCCGGACCGGCTGGCGCGGCGCCGGGTCGTCGAGATCGCGGGCGGTGAGCAGCGGATCGTCGGCCAGCGCCGTCCCGATCCCCACGGCGACGGCGTCGGAGTCCGCGCGCCACCGGTGCACGAGGGCGCGGCTCTCGGGGCCCGAGATCCAGCGCGAGTCACCGCCGCGGGTCGCGGTGAAGCCGTCGAGGCTGACCGCCGACTTCAGGGTGACCAGCGGCAGCCCGGTGCGGGCGTGCTTGCGAAACGGTTGCACGAGCAGGCGCGACGCCGCCGCCTCGGCCCCGTCGACGAACTCGACCTCGACCCCCTCGTCGCGCAGGATGCCCGGGCCGCGCCCGTGCGCCTTCTCGCTCGGGTCGTCGCAGCCGATCACCACCCTGGCGATCCCGGCGGCGAGGATCGCGTCGGTGCACGGTGGCTGGCGACCGTGGTGCGCGCACGGCTCGAGGCTCACGTACATGGTCGACCCGGGCGTCGCGTCGCTCCGCCCCCCGGCGCGCTCGACGCAGTCCGCGATCGCGGCGACCTCGGCGTGCGCGCCGCCGAGCGCCGCGTGAAAGCCCTCGCCGACCACCTCGCCGTCCCGCACGATCACCGCGCCGACCAGGGGATTCGGGCTCACCCGGCCGCGGCCGCCCTCGGCCAGCTCCAGGGCCCGCCTGAGCTGGGCGCGGTCCGCGTCTGTGGCGACGAAAGTCATCGAATCAGCGGCCTGATTGACTAGTCAGTCAACGATACTCCATCACGCTCTCGACCCCGCGACGGTACCGTGGTGGCGATGGCCGACGAGCCCCAGGCGCGCAGCTTCGGGCGCTCGGCCGGGACCCTGTCGGTCGGCGTCGGCCTCGCGGGCCTGCTCACCTACGTCTACTTCGCGCTCGCGTCGCACAACCTCGACCCGACCGCCTACGGGGAGATCGTCGTGCTGTGGTCGGCGACGTTCGTCACGATCTCCGTCCTGCACCGGCCGGTCGAGCAGTTCATCTCTCGAACGGTCGCCGCCGACCGCGTCCGCGGGGCGCCGATCGGCCCGACCCTGCGCGAGGCGGCCCGGGTCCAGGGGCTGATCGCGCTCGCCTTCGCGATCGTCGCGCTGGCCCTGCGCGTGCCGCTCACCGACGACCTGCTCTCCGGCTCCACGACGCTGTACTGGATCTACTTCGCCGCCGTGCTCGCGTTCGCGGCGAGCTTCTTCGCCCGCGGCTACCTCGCCGGCGAGGGCAGGTTCGGCCTGCTCGCCGGATTGCTGGTCTCGGAGTCGTTCTCCCGGATGGCGTTCTCGCTCGCGGTCGCGGTCGGCGTCGCTGCGGGGCGCGACGCGGTCGCTGCCGGTGTGGTCGCGGCGCCGCTCTTCTCGCTCTGCGTCGTCCCGCTCGCCTTCGGACGCCGCGCTCAACGGGCCGCGAGCCAGGCACCGGCGCGACCCGCGACGGGCGCGCGCGAGCCCCCGGCCGCGCTCGGCGGCGGCGCTTTCGCCGCGGCCGTCTTCTTCATCATGCTCAGCGAGCAGACGTTCCTCAATGCGGGGCCGCTGCTGATCCGGGCGAGCGAGGGTGCCGCCGCCGCTGGGTACATCTTCAACGTGCTGATGCTCGCCCGCGCTCCGCTGCTCGTCTTCCAGGGAATCTCGACCAGCCTCCTCCCCCATCTGACCCGGCTGCGCTCCGGCACCGGCGAGCGGGCCGCGCGCGCCTTCGAGTCCTCGGTCTCGGGCACGCTGAAGGCGATCGCCGCGTTCACGGCGCTCGTCGCCGCTGCGGTCGCGATCGCCGGCCCCGCGCTGATGCAGGCCGCCTTCTCCGACCGCTTCACGTACGACCGCGCCGGGTTGCTGATCGTGACCGCAGCGATGGGGCTCTATCTGGCGGCGACCACCCTCAACCAGGCGGCGCTCGCGCGCGGCCGCGCGCGCCAGGCGGCGTCGTGCTGGGCCGGGTGCGCGATCGGCTTTCTCGTCTGGTGTCTGAGCGGCGCGCTGGAGCCGGACCGGCGGATCGAGGTCGGCTTTCTGGCTGCGGCGGCTGCGCTGTTCGCGGCGCTGGCGCTGCTCTACCGCCGCGCCGATGAGCCAGGGGCCGTGACCGGCCTGACCCCCGAGCAGGAGACCGAGGCGCGGCTCGCGCTCGCCGACGAGGCCAGCTAGCTCGGTACCTTCCCCCCTTGTCGGACTATGAGCTGATCCTGATCGCCGGCCTGCTGCTGGCGACCGGCCTGATCGCCGCGAAGGCCGCCGATCGGGTCCGCGTACCCGGCCTGCTGCTCTTTCTCGGGCTCGGGATGCTGCTCGGCTCCGAGGGCATCGGCGGCGTCGAGTTCGACAACTACGAGCTCGCCCGAACGCTGGGGACGATCGGCCTCGTGCTGATCCTGTTCGAGGGCGGGTTGACCGCCGGCTGGAACGAGATCCGCCCGGTCCTCGGAACGGCGATCTCGCTCGCGACGGTCGGCACCGTGCTGACCGCCGTGATCACCGGCCTCACGGCCGTATGGCTGTTCGACCTGAGCACGCTCGAGGGCCTGCTGATCGGCTCCGCGGTGGCCGCCACCGACTCCGCCGCGATCTTTGCCGTCCTGCGCGGCTCGCACCTGCGCAAGAAGCTCGCGCGCGCCCTCGAGGGCGAGTCCGGCCTCAACGACCCCGTCGCGCTGCTCCTGGTGACGGGGTTCATCGACTGGATCCAGATGTCCGACTACGGGGTCGTCGACATGGCGGGCAGCCTGGCGCTGAAGCTCGGCGTCGGGCTGGCCGTCGGGCTGCTGATCGGGTTCGCGGCGCGCTGGTGCTTTCGCAACCTCGACCTGCCGACTCCGGGCCTCTACCCGGTCGCCTCGATCGCCAGCGCCGCGCTCGCGTACGGGGTACCCGAGCTCGTCCACGGGTCCGGGTTTCTGTCGGTCTACATCACCGCGCTGATCCTCGGCACCGGGCCGGTCCCGGCGCGCCAGACCACGATCGCCTTCCACCAGGGCCTGTCCTGGATCGCGCAGATCTCGCTGTTCGGGCTGCTCGGCCTGCTCGTCTTCCCATCGGGGCTCGGCGACATCGCCGCCGACGGGCTGCTGCTCTCGGCGGCGCTCATCTTCATCGCCCGCCCGCTCGCCGCCTTCGTCGCCAGCGCCTTCTCGCCGTTCAACAGCCGGGAGCGACTGATGCTCGGCTGGGCGGGGCTGCGCGGCGCGATCCCGATCTGGCTCGCGACCTTCCCGGTCGTCGCCGGGGTCGGCGACACCGACGTGATCTTCAACGTGATCTTCTTCGTCGTCGTCACCTCGACCCTGGTCCAGGGGAGCACGTTCGAGCCGCTCGCGAAGCGCCTCGGGGTGGTGAGCGACGAGCCGACCCTGCCGCCGCCGCTGATCGAGACCGGGATCATCAACGAGCTCGGGGGTGAGTCGCTGGTCTGGCGGGTGCGGCCGGGCGACGCCGCCGCCGGCCACACGATCAAGGAGCTCGAGCTGCCGCGCGAGGCGCTCGTCAACCTGATCGTCCGCGACGGGGAGGCGCTGCCACCGCGCGGCTCGACCCAGATCGAGGAGCGGGACGAGCTTCATATCATCGCCCGGCTCGAGGCGCTCGACGCCGTCCAGCAGCTCGCCGGGCGCTGGCGCAACGGGCCGCTCGGCGAGCCGATCGCTCCGCCGTTGCCGCCGCGCGGCGCCCCACAGGTGTTCACGGTGCGGCCGTGGCGCGACGAGGACGGCGATCCCGGCTCGCCGGAGCTCATCCTGGGCACCCCGGTCGCCGAGCGCCTGCGGGTGCGCCGCGACGGCAGCGGCTCGCTCGTCACGCTCGCCGACGGCCGCTACGCGGCGACCGGCGCCGAGCTGCTCGCCGTCGGCAGCCGCCGCAGCCTCGCCGAATGGTGCGCGCGCCGCGTCGCGCGGCCGGGCCTCTCGCCCGCCGACCGCGCCTGGTGGCAGGAGCTCGCCGGCGCGCTCACCGCCCCGGCGCCGCCTCGTCGCTGAACGGCCCGCGCTAGGCGGCGCCGGCAGCGCCGGCGAGCTCGGCGTAGGCCGCAGCGGGGTCGGGCTTGCCGAAGATCGCCGAGCCGGCGACCATCAGGGTCGCCCCGGCGTCGGCGACGCCGCCCGCGGTCGCGATATCCACCCCGCCGTCGACCTCGTGCAGGGCGTCCGGGAGCAGCTCGCCCAGGCGCCTGATCTTCGCCGGTGAGCCGTCGATGAACGACTGGCCGCCCCAGCCGGGATTGACCGACATGCAGAGGACCAGGTCGGCGACCCCGGCGAGCTCCGAGAGCGCCTCCGCCGGCGTTCCGGGGTTGAGGGCGATCCCGGCCAGACAGCCGGACTCGCGGATCAGGTTGAGGACCCGGTTCGCGTGCGGGGTCGCCTCGATGTGGCAGGTGATCGAGTCGGCGCCGGCGCGCGCGAACTCGGCGACGTGGCGGTCGGGGTTTTCGATCATCAGGTGGACGTCGATCGCGCCGCCGACCTCATGGACCTGATCGGCGATCGCCCCGGCCACCAGCGGCCCGATCGTGATCGGCGGGACGAAGTGACCGTCCATGACGTCGACGTGGATCACCCGCGCGCCGGCGTCGAGCACCTCGGCGACCTGGTCGGAGAGCCGGGCGAAGTCGGCGGAGAGGATCGACGGCGCGATCCGGCGTCCCTCGTATGCGGGCGGCCGCGCGGTCATACGGGGGTCAACATCGAGTGGCCGCAGTGCTGGCAGAGCAGGTCCTCGTCGGCGGACATCCTGACCATCGTCTGGTGCTCGCCGCAGTTCGGGCAGCCGGAGACGAGCTCGTAGCGGCGCAGGCAGAAGACGCAGCGGTAGCGCCCGGGAAGCTGGGTCGGTCGCAGCCACGGCTCGCCACACCCGGGGCACGACGGCCGCCGGATCGCGCGATCGTCGGCCATCAGGCGGCGCTCCGGAAGCGGGCGATGAAGAAGCCGGTGGTCGAGTCGCGCTCGGGCAACAGCTGCAGGAAGCGCTGGTCGGCTCGCGAGGCCAGGCGCGGTTCGGCGCGCGACAGATCGTCGGCCGCCACGCCGCTCGCGTACTCGCCGAGCCCGCCCGCGACCGCCTCGTTCTCGCGGGCCGAGATCGTGCAGGTCGAGTAGGCGAGCGTGCCGCCCGGGGCGAGCGCCCGCGCGGCGCGGACCAGCAGCCGGCGCTGCAGCGCGGCGAGGCGCTCGCCGTCCTCGGGCGCCTTGCGCCAGCGCGCATCGGGGCGCGAGGCGAGCGTTCCCAGATCTGAGCAGGGCGGGTCCAAGAGGATGCGATCGTAGCCCGATCCGAGGTCGGCCTCGGTCGCGTCGGCGACCTCCACCCGCCCGCAGGTCACGCCGGCGCGGGCGCACAGCGCCTCGACCTCGGCGGCGCGGCGCGGGTCGAGCTCGAACGAGACGAGCTCGCCGCGGTTGCGCATCCGCGCCGCGATCGCGGTCGTCTTGATCCCGGGCCCCGCGCACAGGTCGAGCACCCGCTCGCCGGGCTGCGGGTCGAGCACCGCGATCACCGCCTGCGAGCCGCGCGACTGCGGGATCAGCTCGCCGGTCGCCGCCCGCGCCCCGACCGGCTCGCCGGCGGTGTCGACGACGAGGCAGTCCGCCGGGTCGAGCAACCCGCCCGATCCGGGCCCGTCGACCTCGACCCCGGCGGAGCGCAGGTCGGCGGCGACCGTCGCGGGCTCGGCGCGCAGCGTGTTGACCCGGAAGGCGGTCTCGGCCGGCTCGTTCATGGCCGCCATCAGCAGGCGCGCCTCGACCTCGCCGAGCTCCTCCCACCACAGCTCGGCGAGCCAGTCCGGGTACGAATGGGCGATCGCGGCCCCGGCCGGGGTCGAATCGTCGAGGGCCGCGAGCAGCTCGTCGCGCTCCGCCGCGGCGCGGCGCAGGATCGCGTTGACGAACCCGCTCGCCGCCCGCGCCCGCCCGGCGCCACCGGTCCGGCGCATGCCCTGCTTGGCGAGCTCGACCGCCTGATCGACGGCCGCGTGATCCGCGGTCTCGGAGAACAGGAGCTCGTAGAGGCCGAGTCGCAGGGCGGCGATCGCGGCGGCGTCGACGCGGCCGCCGCGGCGCCCGGCCAGGGTCGCGACGACGTGGTCGGTGGTCGCGCGCCGCTGCACCGAGCCATACGCGAGGCGGCGCGCCTGGGCGAGCTCGCGGCCATCGAGCTCGGCGCGGCTCGCGGCCGCGGTGAAGGCGCGGTCGGTCCAGGCCCCATCCTCGAACGTCCGCCTGAGGATCTCGTACGCGAGGGCTCGCGCCGGGGTGACCGAGGCGCTCACGCGAGTTCGGGCAGCGGGTGCCCGCGCAGGTAGGCCTCCGCGTCCATCGGCCGCCCGCCGGCCGGCTTCACGCGCTCGAGCCTCAGCACGCCCTCGCGACAGCCGAGGCGCAGGCCGCCGCCGGCGTCGATCGCTCCCGCCGCGAGCCGGCCGGGCTCCGCGCGCGCCTCCTCGACGCCGAGCCGCTCGCCGCCGGCCAGCTCGAGGTAGGCGCCGATGTGCGGGTGCAGCGCCCGGACGCGGCGCTCGAGCTCGATCGCCGTGGCGGCCGGGTCGAGGCGCCGGTCCTCGGGGCCGATCTTCTCCGCGTACGTCACCGCCGACTCGTCCTGCTCGGCGAGCTCGAGCGAGCCGGCGGCACGGCGGTCGAGCGCCTCGACCAGCAGCCGGGTGCCGAGCGCCTCGAGCCGCTCGGAGAGCCGGCCGAAGTCGTCGTCGCCGATCTCCAGCGCCTCGCGCAGGGCGACCGGGCCCGAGTCGAGGCTCGCGGTGACGCCCATGATCGAGACCCCGGTCTCCTCATCGCCGGCGAGGATCGCGCGCTCGATCGGGGCCGCGCCGCGCCAGCGCGGCAGCAGCGACGGGTGCACGTTGAGCAGCTCCAGCTCGCTCAGCAACGGCTCGCGCAGCAGCTGGCCGAAGGCGCAGACGACGCCCACGTCGGGCTCGGCGGCGCGGATCCGCTCGAGCGCCTCGTCGCTCTCGGTCGCCTCGGTGCGCAGGACGTCGATCCCGAGCTCCTCGGCGGCTGCGGCGACCGGCACCGGCGCGGTGCGGCGCCCGCGGCCGCGCCGGCGGTCCGGCGGCGTGACGACCAGCTCCGGCCGGTGCGGGCCGGCGGCGAGCCCGCGCAGGACGGCGGCGGCGAAGTCCGAGGTGCCGAGGAAGACGACCCTCACCCGTCGTCGGGCTCGGGATCGGTCTCCGGGCTGTAGCTGGTGCCCTCGCGCAGCGCCCTCAGGGCCCCCTTGCGCTGCTCGCGCGTGGTCCGGTCGATGATCAGGACGCCGTCGAGATGGTCGATCTCGTGCTGCAGCACCCGCGCCTCGAGCCCCGAGGCCTCGAGCAGCAGCGGCTCGCCCTGGACGTCGATGCCGCTGACCCGGGCGTGCAGGGCGCGCTCGACGTCGAGCCCGATCCCCGGCAGGCTGAGGCAGCCCTCCTCGGCGGTCGCGAGCTCCGCGGACAGCCACTCCACCTGCGGGTTGACGACGGCGGTCGCGGGCCCGTCCGCGGTGGCCTGGAAGACCAGCAGCCGGCGCAGCGCGCCGAGCTGGGTCGCGGCGAGGCCGACGCCCATCGCGCCGCGCATGATCTCGACCATGCGCTCCGCTTCGGCGGCGAGGTCGGGGCCGAACTCGGAGATCTCGGAGGCGCGCGAGCGCAGCACCGGATCGCCGAACGTGACCACATGGGACAGCGCGGCGGCGCGCCGCTCGCGCTCGTCGTCGGTCAGCCCTCCCTCGTGCCGCGGCTCGGAGACCTCGCTGGTCTCGTCCTCGAGCTGATGTTCGGTTGCCTCGGACATGCAAGCGAGTGTATTTCGGCGGCTCGCGGGGCGCCCGGGCGAGCGCTACTGCGAATCGACGTCGACGGAGAGCTTGATCTCGCGCAGCCGCCCGGCGCGCGCCTGTTCGTGGACGACCTCGCGGATCACCGCCACCGCGGGCCCGCGGTCGGGCGCCTTGATCACGATCTGGCGGCGCTCGCGGCCGCGCAGGCGAAACCGCGGCGCCGGCCCGAGGGCGACCGCGCCCTCGGGCAGCCCGGCGGCGAGCGCATCGCGCAGGCCGCCGGCCGCCGGGTCGAGCTTCGCGGCCTCGGGATGCGAGAGCTCGACCCGGATCAGGTGGGCGAACGGCGGGTAGCCGAGCTCCCGGCGGCGCTCGAGCTCCCCGGCGAGAAAGCCCTCGGCGTCATGGGCGGCGGCGCGGACGATCGCCTCGGCCTCGGGCGCCATCGTCTGCACCAGCACCCGGCCGGCGCGCCCGCCGCGGCCGCTGCGCCCCGCGAGCTGGGCGACGAGCGCGAAGGTGCGCTCCTCGGCCCGGAGGTCCGGGAAGCGCAGGGTCGAGTCGGCGTCGATCACGACCCCGAGCACGACGTCGGGGAAGTCGTGGCCCTTGGCGACCATCTGCGTGCCGACCAGGACGCCCGACTCGGCCGCCTGGAAGCGCTCGAGGATCTCGAGGTGGCCGCCCTGGCGAGCCGTGCTGTCGGCGTCGAGGCGAAAGACCGGCAGCGGCGCCGCGGCGGCGGCGATCTCGTCCTCGATCCTCTGGCTGCCGGCGCCGGCCCGGGCCAGGGTCACCGAGCCGCACTCCGGGCATTCGCGCGGCAGCCGCTCGGCGTGGCCGCAGTGGTGGCAGCGCAGGCCCTCGCCGGCGCGGTGGACGACCAGCGAGACGTCGCAGCTCGGGCACTCGGCCGCCCAGCCGCATCCCCGGCAGGCCAGATAGGGGGCCCAGCCGCGCCGGTTGACGAGCACGATCGCCTTCCCGGCGCCGCCGCGAAGCTCGGCCAGCGCCGCTCGCGTGCGCGGATGGAGCGGCCCCTCGCGGCCGTCACGCCGGCGCATGTCCAGCACCTCGACCGCCGGCATCGGCCGGCCGTCGACGCGCTCCGAGAGCTCGATCCGCTCGAGCTCGAGCCAGCTCTCGGGCCGCGGGGTCGCCGAGCCGAGCACGAGGGCTGCGCCGTTCTGGGCGGCCCGCCGCCGGGCGACCTCGCGCGCGTCGTAGCGCGGGTCGCCCTCCTGCTTGTAGGAGGCGTCGTGCTCCTCGTCGACGACGATCAGGCCGAGGCCCGAGATCGGCGCGAAGATCGCCGACCGCGGCCCGACGCAGATCCGCGCCTCGCCGTCGCGCAGCCGGTGCCACTCGTCGCGGCGCTCGCCGACCCCGAGGCGCGAGTGCAGGACCGCGACCGAGTCACCGAAGCGCGAGACGAAGCGCGAGACCGCCTGCGGCGTCATCCCGATCTCCGGCACTCCGATGATCACCCCGCGGCCCGCGCTCCAGCGCCGCCTCGGCGGCGGCGAGGTAGACCTCGGTCTTGCCGGAGCCGGTGACGCCGTGCAGGAGCAGCTCCGCCCCGCCGCCGTCGAGCCCGGCGACGATCCGGTCGAGCGCCCGCCGCTGCGCGGGATCGAGCGCGACCGGGCCGCCTCGCGCGCCGATCGAGGCGGCGCGTGGGCGCCGGCGCACCTGTCGCTCGCCGAGCTCGACCAGGCCGCGGCGCTCGAGCCGGCGCAGCGCGTCACGGGCGATCCCGGCCGCGGCCAGCTCGCCGCCGCCGAGCTCAGCCTCGGCGCCGACCAGCAACTCGAGGGCGCGCCGCTGCACCGGCCCGAGCGTCTCGCGCTCCAACGCGATCGAGGCCGAGCCCGCCGCGCGGGCGGTGATCTCGGTCCGGGCCGCCGTCTGGCCGCGGGTCGAGCCCGTCCCCGGGGGCAGCACCAGATCGAGGCCGCGAGCCGGGGTCGAGCAGTACTCGCGCGCCACCCAGAGCGCCAGTTCGACCAGCTCCGGCGAGACGCCGGCCTCGAGCGCCGCGATCGGCTCCGCGAGGCGCTCCGGCGGCAGCTGGCTGCGCTCGGCGACCTCGACGACGACGCCGAGCAGGCGCCGGCGCCCGAACGGGACCTCGAGCAGGGTGCCGACCCCGACCTCGCCGAGGCGCTCGGGCAGCAGGTAGTCGAACGGCCCCCGCAGCGCGCGGGCGGTGGTCAGCGGCTCGACCTTGGCAATCGGCATCGGCGCCAGCGTAGGCGCGGCGTCGGCGGAGACGCCCCCGGCGGGTTTAGACTGCCGCGCGTGGCGCCCAAGCTCCACCCCGGCGAGCAGATCCTCTACGAGGGCCACCCCTCCTGGAGGGCGATCCTCGACTTCTATCTGAAGGGGATCGCCGTGACCGCGGTGATCTGCCTGCTGATCGCGCTCGCCACGGGGACGATCGGCGACGAGACCGACAAGGGCTTGGTCACGATCGTCGCCCTGGTCGGGGTCGCGCTGACGATCCTGATCGGGTTCATCAAGCGGGTCGCGACGAACTACACGATCACCAACCGGCGCCTGCACATCAAGCGCGGGATCGTCTCGCGGACGATCCAGGAGACGCGGCTGGAGCGGGTGCAGAACGTGAACTACCAGCAGAGCGTGATCCAGCGGATGCTGCAGATCGGCAACGTGGACTTCGACACCGCCGCGGGCGACGACTACAACTTCACCTTCGACGGCGTCGCCGACCCCGGCGAGGTCGTCCACATGGTCGACCAGGCGACGGGCGTCGCCTCGACCGAGGGGCTCGGCGACCAGCCCCCGCGCCGGGCGCCGGGCGAGCCGGCACCGCCCGCCTGAGCGGCGCGCGCAGGCAAGCAGTCCGTGCCTGGAAGCGACCCGCCCGTCCAAAGCGATCCCGCGCCGAGCGTCCCGGAGACGTTGCTCTAGCCGCCGGCGCGCGAAGTCCGGCGTCTCGTGATCGGCGAACCGTCCGGATCTCGGCCCGCTTTTCGGGCCAATCGCCGCTCAGTTGATGGTGCCGCGCGGTCGGTCGCGGAGCGCGCCGTTGTGCGTTCCGCGGTCTCGTCCACGGCGCTCAGCCCTCTGGACCCGCCGAGAGGCGGCTTATTGTCGCCCAGCAGGACAAACCCGCCTCTCGGCGCCCCCGCCGGGAACGTTCAGCTTTCCGTCCGAGCGGCCGTGGCGCCCCGCGCCGGCGGCGCGCGAGCCGCTCAGGCGGGGGCGCGGGACTCGGCCGTCAGCCCGGCCGCCTCGCGCAGCGCGTCGGCGCGGTCGGTGCGCTCCCAGGTGAAGTCGTGGTCGTCGCGGCCGAAGTGCCCGTAGGCGGCGGTCTTCTGGTAGATCGGCCGGTGCAGGCGCAGCTCCTTGCGGAACGAGCCGGGACGCAGATCGAAGTGCTCGGAGACGAGCTCGGCGATCTTGGCCCGGCCGATCTTCTCGGTCCCGAACGTCTCGACCATCACGCTGACGGGGTGCGCGACGCCGATCGCGTAGGCGACCTGGACCTCGCAGCGGTCGGCGAGGCCGGCGGCGACCACGTTCTTGGCAACCCAGCGCGCCGCGTAGGCGGCCGAGCGGTCGACCTTCGACGGGTCCTTGCCCGAGAAGGCGCCGCCACCGTGGCGGGCCATGCCGCCGTAGGTGTCGACGATGATCTTGCGGCCGGTGAGGCCGGCGTCGCCGACCGGGCCGCCGATCACGAAGCGCCCGGTCGGGTTGACGAGGAAGTTCGTCTTCGTGTTCAGCTTGCGCTCGTCGTACAGCTCGGCCGGCAGGATCGGGTGCAGGACGTGCTCCCACAGGTCGGGACGGATCATCGACTCGGTGTCGACGCCGTCGTGGTGCTGGGTCGAGATCAGGATCTTCTCGATCTCGATCGGCGAGCCGTTCTCGTAGCGGACGGTGACCTGGGTCTTGCCGTCCGGGCGCAGGTAGGGCACGACGTCGGCCTTGCGCACGTCGGCGAGCCGGTGGGCGAGCTTGTGGGCGAGCGAGATCGGCATCGGCATCAGCTCGGGCGTCTCGCGACTCGCGTAGCCGAACATCATCCCCTGGTCGCCGGCGCCGTCCACGTCGAGCTCGTCGTCGTCGGCCGGGTCGACCCGCGACTCGAGCGCGTGGTCGACGCCCTGGGCGATGTCGGGCGACTGCTTGTCGATCGCGTTGATAACCGCGCACGAGTCGGCGGAGAAGCCGAGGTCGGGGTCGGTGTAGCCGATCTTGCGGATCGTCGCGCGCGCGATCTCCGGGATGTCGACGTAGGTCGAGGTGGAGATCTCGCCGGAGACCACGACCAGGCCGGTGTTGACCAGCGTCTCGCAGGCCACGCGCCCGGCCGCGTCGTCGCTGAGCACGGCGTCGAGGACGCCGTCGGAGATCTGGTCGGCCACCTTGTCCGGGTGGCCCTCGGTGACCGACTCCGACGTGAACAGGTACTCGTTGTCGCCAAGCTTCTCAGTCATATGGCGCAGGAGGTTAGACGCAAAACGAGCCCCGATCAGTCGGTTGGAATCGGACCGGTGCTCGTGGACGTCGCGTCGGCCTCGTCGCCGACCATCAGGCGGGCGTCGGTGGCGAGCACGTCGTCGTCGGTGGAGACCGCGAGCCCGAGCGCCTCGAGCCGTCGGAAGTCGCCGGCGAACGTCGCGTAGAGCGGGTCCTCCGCGAGCCCGGCAGCCTCGCCGATCGCGACGAGCCCGTCGAGGTCGAGGTACGCCTGCAGCGAGACCTGGTCTCCGAAGCCTTCGGTGGCGCGCTGGTATCGGTCCTCGTCGGCGAGCCCGCCGTCCCCGTCGATCATCGTCGCGACCCCGGCCGGGTCCGTGGCGATCGCGGCGATCCCGTCGAACACCGCGTAGGTCAGCTCGACGGTTGGCGAGACGCGGACCGTGTTCGCCTGCACCCCGTCGACCTCCTGCTGCCCGAAGGCCGGTGCGGCTGCGCCGCCGCGCGAGCCCTCGGTGAGCGACCCGCCGAGCGCCGCGAGGCCCGCGCGGGCGGCGACCTCGTCGACGTCGTCGGCCACGAACAGCGCGTACGGGGCCCCGGCCGCGAGGTCGCCCCCGGCCGCCGGCTCGAGCGCAACCGCGGCCTCGTCGCCGAGCGCTCCCAGCAACCCGCGCTCGAGGTCGAGGTCCGCGCTGCGCCGGACGCCCTGAATCAGGTCGCGGAACCCGGCGGCGATCCCCGGGGCCTGCGAGCGCGCCTGCGAGAGCAGCGCCGTGACCGTGTCGGCCGGGGCGCCGAACCCGAGGTAGGCGAGCGTGCGCGCCGGCAGATCGTCGTCGAGGCTCGGGTCGAAGCCGGGGAAGGCGTCGAAGAAGCCGGGCGCGGCATCCTCGCGCTCGGGATCGAGCGCGCTGCGGACCGCGAGCTGGAGCCCGTCGTCGCCGGCGCTCAACGAGGCGGCGGCGCCACGGCTCGAGCCGGGCGAGATCAGCGGGCTCAACGTCGAGAGCGTCCCGGAGCCGCGCGCCAGCAGCCGGTCGATGCCGTCGGCCGAGACCCAGGCCTCGGCGAACCGGTGCTCGGGAAGCTCGTCGCGGACCTCGGTCGCGGTCCGATCGTCGGCGAGCGGCGCCGCCGCCTCGTCCGCCCCGGTCGCGGTCGCGATCACGGCGCTCACCCCGTCCTCGGTGCCGATGACGAGGAAGTCGTCCACCTGGGCGGTGGCGATCCCGGTGCGGTCGATGCTCAGCTCCACCCCCTCGTACTCGGACGTCCGCGGGTCGCCGACCGCGAGCGAGCGCGCGTACTCGCTCGCGCCGTCGGCGTCCTCGACCTCGAGCAGATCGACGCGCTCGGGCGCCGGCCCGGTGCCGGCGAGCACCGCCACCGCCGCCTCGCCCCCGAACCACGGGCGCACATCGGCGTCGAAGTCGAGCCGGCCGGTGCTCGGGCCCGGGATCAGCGCCGCCGCGCGGGTCGTCAGCTCGCCGCCGAAGACCGGCAGCCGGCCGGCGAGCTCGGCGGCCGCCGCGTATTCGTCGCTGTCGGGGTCGAGGTTGGCGTGCAGGTAGGCCAGCGCGTCGCCCGGCACCAGCTCGGCCGCATCGTCGGCGGGCGGGCAGCTGTCGCCGCCGGGGAGCTGACACGGCAGGTTCGGGACCACGGCCGAGAACAGGATCACGAGCAGCACGGCGGCCCCGAGCGCCGCGACCAGACGTCGCCGGGCGATCACCGACAGCGAGCCCCAGAAGCGAGCCGCGCCGCGGCGGATCGAGACGAGGAGCCTGATCAGCAACCGCCCGGCGCTGAGCAGGAAGCGACCGATCACGTAGAAGACGTCGCCGACCGCGTAGCGGACGCTGTTGAACCTGCGGGTGATCGCGGCGCGGATCCCCTCCGCGGATGGCTGGCGCACCGACCGCGTTTTACACCGCGGCGCCGTCGCCGCGTCGCGCTCGGCGCCGCTTCGGGACGAAATCGACCACCAGCGGAACGCCCTCGAGCTCGTAGTGCTCTCGCATCCGGTTCTCGAGGAAGTAGGCCCAGTCGCGGGTGATCAGCTGGCGGTCGTTGACCTGGATCGCGAAGCGCGGCGGCCGGGTGCCGATCTGTGCCGTGTAGTACAGCCGCAGTCGCTTGCCGCGCTTCTGCGGCGGCGGCCGGGTGGCGACGACCTCGCTCACGAACCGGTTGAGCTCCGGCGTCGCGATCCGCTCCGCGCGCCGGTCGGCGAGCTCGATCGCGCGCTCGAGGACCTTCGCCACGCCGCGCCCGCCGGTCGCCGAGGTCGCGATCACGGGCGGACGCTGGCGGATTCGCTTCGCGAGCCTCGCCTTCGCGTCCTCCAGGTCGAAACGGTCCGCCTCCTCCGCCTCGCGTCCGGGCGCCGCCCGGCCCGAGAGGTCCCATTTGTTGAGGGCGACCAGGGTGGCGCAGCCGGTCTTCATCGCCAGCTCGCCGATCCGCAGATCCTCGGCGGTCACCCCCTCGCTCGCGTCGCAGACGAGCACCGCCACGTCAGCGCGCTCCGCGGCGCGCTCGGAGCGCAGCTGCGCGTAGTAGGCGACCGTGCCCGCGATCTTCGTGCGCCGGCGGATGCCCGCGGTGTCGATCAGGAGCACGTCGCGCCCGCCGATCGTCACCGGGGTGTCGATCGCGTCGCGGGTCGTCCCCGCGATCTCGGAGACGATCACCCGCTCGGACCCGAGCACCGCGTTGACGAGCGAGGACTTGCCGACGTTCGGGCGCCCGATGATCGCCACCGAGACGCGGTCGTCGCCGTCGCCGGGCAGCTCGACCGCGGCCTCGCGCGCGAGCTCGGCGAGGCGGTCGAGCAGGTCGCCGGTGCCGCGTCCCTGGGCGGCGGAGACCGGCAGCGGCTCGCCGAGCCCGAGCGCGTAGAGGTCGGCGACCGACGGCTCGTCGCGGTCCGAGTCGACCTTGTTCGCGACGACCACCACCGGCAGGGTCGCCCGGCGCAGGATCTCGGCGACCTCGGCGTCGCCCTGGCGCAGCCCGGCGCGCGCGTCGAGCACGATCGCGACCGCGTCGGCGTCGGCGATCGCCGCGCGCGCCTGCGCCTGGACGGCGCGCGAGAGCGAGTCGCTCGCCTCGAGGTCGACGCCGCCGGTGTCGATGAGCTCGAACCGGACCCCGTTCCACTCGCACTCGAAGGCCTTGCGGTCGCGGGTCACTCCCGCCTCGGCGTGGACGACCGCCTCGCGCCCGCCGACCAGGCGGTTGATCAGGGTCGACTTGCCGACGTTGGGGAACCCGACCACGGCGATCCGGGGCAGCCGCGGGCTCATCGGCGGCCCAGCCCGCGCTCGTGGGCGAGGTCCACGATCCGCCCGACGACCTCGTCGACAGCGAGCCCGGTCGTGTCGAGCGCAACCGCGTCCTCGGCCGCGCGCAGGGCCCCGTGCTCGCGCTCGCGGTCGCGGCGATCGCGCTCGGTCTGCGCCGCGAGCACCTGCTCGAACGGCTCGCCCGTCTGCACGGCGCGGCGCCGGGCGCGCTCCTCGTCGCTGGCGACCAGAAAGACCTTGAGCGGCGAGTCGGGGCTGACGACGGTGCCGATGTCCCGGCCCTCGGCGACGTAGTCGTCGGCCTCGATCATCGCCCGCTGGCCCGCGACCATCGCGGCTCGCACCCCGGGGTGCGCGGAGACGATCGAGGCGGCCTCGGTCACCTCCGGGGTCCGGATCGCGGCGCTGACGTCGTCGCCGCCGAGCAGCACGCCGGAGCCGACCAGGCGGATCTCGAGCCGGTTGGCGAGCTCCGTGATCGCTTCGGGGTCGGTCGGGTCGAGCCCCTCGCGCAGCGCCGCGAGCGCGACGCTGCGATACATCGCCCCGGAGTCGAGGTAGACGAGGTCGAGCGCCCCGGCGACTCCCCGGGCTACGGTGGACTTGCCGGCCCCTGCGGGCCCGTCGATCGCGATCACCATGGCCGCGTGAGGATAGGCTGGGAGCCGATGGACATTTGGAAGCTCCCGGAGCTACAGGTCGAACCTCAGCAGCCCCAGGTACTCACCTCCCGCGACGAGGGCCGGGCGATCGTGCTGGTGCTGGGCGCGGGCGAGCGCCTCTCCGAACACCAGGTGCACGAGCGCGCCTGGCTGCTGGTGATCAGCGGGGCGATCGAGGTCTCCGATCCGCGTGGCGATCGGGTCGCGGGAGGCCCCGGCCTCCTGGCCGTCTTCGATCCCAACGAGCGCCACGAGGTCTCGGCGACCGAGGACGCGCGGCTGCTGTTGGTGCTCTCGCCGTGGCCCGGCGAGGGACATCCGTCGCAGCCGAGCTGAGGCTCAGCCGCCGCTCAGCGCGGCGAGATCGGCCTCGAAGCCCGGGTAGCTGACCGCCGCCGCCTCCATCCCGCGGACCTCGACGCCCTCGGTCGAGGCGACTCCGGCGAGCGCGCCGAGCATCGCGAGGCGATGATCGCCGGCGGCATCGAGCACGCCACCGCGCAGCCCCCCGCCGCCCTCGACCGCGAAGCCGTCCTCGGTCGCCTCGATCGCGGCCCCGAGCCCGCTCAGACCCTGGACCACCGTCGCGATGCGGTCCGACTCCTTGTGGCGCAGCTCCTCGGCCCCGGAGACCACCGTCGCGCCGTCCGCGAAGCAGGCCGCGAGCGCGACCAGCGGCAGCTCGTCGATCGCCAGCGGCACCTCCCCGCCGCCGACCCTGGTCCCCTGCAACGGCCCCGAGCGAGCGACGACCGTCGCCGTCGGCTCGTCGCCGCCGTGCGACTCGATCACCTCGACTGCCGCCCCCATGCGGGTCAGGATCCCGAGCAGGCCGATCCGGCCGGGGTTGATTCCGACCCCCTCGAGCCGCACCTCGCTGCCGCGGGCGAGCAGCGCCGCGACGATGAAGAACGCCGCCGAGGAGAAGTCGCCGGGGACGCTGATCGAGCCGAGCTCCAGCCGCTCGGCGGGCTCGACCGTGACCCGGGTCGCCGGCAGCTCGCCGTGGATCGTCACCGGGGTGCCCGCGTTCTCGGTCCGCACCGTGGCGCCGGCAGCGCGGAGCATCCGCTCGGTGTGGTCGCGGGTCGGGCGCTGCTCGATCACGCTGGTCGCCCCGTCGGCGTTGAGCCCGGCCAACAGGACGCACGACTTCACCTGCGCCGAGGCAACCGGGAGGCGGTACTCGATTCCGCGCAGCGGCGCGGCGCGCACGGTGAGCGGCGGCAGCCCGTCGCGCGACTCGACCGTGGCGCCCATCTGCCGCAGCGGCTCCGCGACGCGCTCCACCGGGCGCCTGCGGATCGAGTCGTCGCCGTCGAGGGTCCATTCGCCCGCCGGCTGGCCGGCGAGCAGCCCGGGCAGCAGGCGCAGCAGCGTGCCGGCGTTGTGGACGTTGATCTCGGCCGGCGCGGCGCCGCCGAGGCCCACCCCGGTGATCGACATCGTCGCGGCGCCGTCGCGGCGCTCGAGCTCCTCGACCTCGGCCCCGAGCTGGAGGACGGCGTTCGCGCTCGCGGCCGTGTCGGCCGACAGCAGGAAGTTCTCGATCCGGGTCTCGCCCTCGGCGAAGCCGGCGAGGATCGCGGCCCGGTGCGAGATCGACTTGTCCGGCGGCGGGGCGAGCGTCCCGCGCAGCGGCCCTCCGGGGTCGAAGCGGGTCATCCGCCCGAGCCGGCGGCGACCACCGAGACGACGTGGTCGAGGCCGCGGACGATCTCCTCGGCGCGCGCGGCCTCCTCGGCGCCGGCCACCCAGACCGAGATCGCGCCGGTGCGCATGTCCGGGGCCGGGTAGAGGGCCATGTCCTCGATGTTGACCTGCGCGTGACCGAGCGCCAGCGCGACCTCGGCCACGGCCCCGGGCCGGTTCTCGACCCCGATCCGCAGCTCGCGCACGTCGCCGCCGGCGAGGTCCGACTCGAGCAGCCGCCGGCGGTCCTCGCCGGCGGCGCTGTGCCACTTCCCGACCGCCTCGGCGTCACCGGAGCGAATCAGCTCGGCGGCCTCGCGCAGCCGCTCCCCGATCGCGTCCAGCCCGACCGCGACCGCCTCGCTGTTGGTGGCGAAGATGTCGCCCCAGATCGCCGGGTTCGCGCCGGCCACGCGGGTCGTGTCGCGAAAGCTCGTGCCCACCTCCGGGAGGCGCTCGGACTCCTCGGAGAGGGCGCGGGCCGCCTCGCTGACGAGCGCGTTGGCGAGCACGTGCGGGACGTGGCTGACCGTTGCCATCACCCGGTCGTGCGTTTCCGGGTCGATCGCCTGCGGTCGCGCCCCGAGGTCGGCGACCGTGCTCTGCAGCAGGTCGTAGTGGACGCCGCTCGAACGCGGGGTCGGGGTCAGGTACCAGCGCGCGCCCTCGATCAGCTCGGCGCGGGCGTTCTCGACCCCGGCCGTCTCGGCTCCCGCGAGCGGATGCCCGCCGATGAAGCGGGAGTCGTCGCCCGCGGCCGCGACCCCCTCGATCAGCTCGCGCTTGGTCGAGCCGACGTCGGTGACCACGGCCGCCTCGCGGCTCGCCGCCAGGGCCTCGGAGACCAGCCCTGGCAGCGCGCCCACGGGGGCGGCGCAGAAGACGACGTCGGCATCGGCGACCGCGTCCGCAACGCTCTCGGCGGTGCGGTCGAGGGCCCCGAGCTCGAGCGCCCGCCCGGCGTTGGCGGGGTCGAAGCCTGCGACCTCGGCCTCGAGCCGCCGGCGCGCGGCGAGCCCGATCGAGCCACCGATCAGCCCGACGCCGAGGATTGCGATCTTCATCCGCTCACGGTCGACCGCCGGCCGCCGCCCAGCTCAGACGCCGACGAGCTTGCCCGAGACCTCGGCGACCCGCCGGAGCTGCTCGGCGTAGTCCGGGAAGTCCGCCGTGCTCAGCGACTGCGGTCCGTCGCAGATCGCGTGCTCGGGATCGTTGTGGACCTCGACGATGACCCCGTCGGCGCCGGCGGCCGCCGCGGCCATCGACATCGCCGGCACCCAGTCGCGACGGCCCGGGGCGTGGCTCGGGTCGACGACGATCGGCAGGTGGGTGAGCTCGCGAAGCGCGGGGATCGCCAGCAGGTCGAGCGTGAACCGGTAGGCAGTCTCGAACGTGCGGATGCCTCGTTCGCACAGCATCACGTTCGGGTTGCCCTCCTTGAGCACGTACTCGGACGCCATCAGCAGGTCGTCGAGCGTCGACGACAGGCCGCGCTTGAGCAGGACCGCCTTGCCGCTGCGCCCGACCTCGGTCAGCAGCGTGTAGTTCTGCATGTTGCGCGCGCCGATCTGGATCACGTCGGCGACCTCGACCACGTCGGCCACGTCGCGGACATCCATCAGCTCGGTGACGATCGGCAGCCCGGTCTGGTCCTTGGCCTCCTGCAGCAGCCGCAGGCCCTCGACCCCGAGGCCCTGGAAGCTGTACGGCGAGGTGCGCGGCTTGTACGCGCCGCCGCGCAGCATGCCGGCGCCGTGCTCGCTGACGACCCTGGCGACGTCGAGGGTCTGCTGGCGGCTCTCGACCGTGCACGGGCCGGCGATCAGCCCGAAGTGCTCGCCGCCGACCTTGGCGCCGTCGACGTCGATCACCGTCCGCTCGCCCTTCTTGAACTGCGCCGACGCGAGCTTGTACGGCTTCAGGATCGGGACGAGGTGGTCGACCCCGTCGTAGCCCTCGAGCCCGAGCGCCGCGACCCGGTCGCGATCGCCGATCGCCCCGATCACGGTCAGCAGCTCGCCCTTCGAGAGGTGGGCCGAACAGCCGACCTCCTCGATTCGCTCGACGACGTGGGAGATCTGCTCCTCCGTCGCCCCCTCTTTCATCACGATCATCATCTTCTTGGTCTCCGATATCTGCGTGGAACTGGCAAGGCCTAGTGGCTGCTACGGCGTCCGGCGGTGGGTTTCCTTCTGCTCACGGGCCTTTCGGCCGGGCCGGACGCCTAGCTAAATCGCCAGTAATACGCAAACCACGCGCACGACTCGGGCCCCGTGGGGGCGATCCGGAGAGTCGAGGTGACGGCGCGGTTCATTGGCCGCGTTTTCTACCAGCTTGCGGCGAAAAGGGCAAGTTCCGACGGGAGCTAGGCGCGACGCGGCTGGAGCGCGTCGCCGAGCGCGGCGAGGAAACGGGCGTTCTCGTCCGACGTCCCGTAGCTCACCCGGATGTGACCGGGGCCGCCGAGCGGGGTCCCGGGTCGCACCAGGATGCCGCGCTCGGCGAGCGCGGCGACGACCTCGTCCTCGTCGTGGTCGCCGAGGTCGACCCAGGAGAAGTTCGCCTGTGAGTCCGGCGTCTGGAGGCCGAGCTCGCGGACGCCCTCCTCGACCGTGACCCGCTCGATCAGGTTGCGCTCGACCCGGTCGGCGACATCGTCGGAGTGGCGGATCGCCTCGGCGGCGGCGGCCTGGGCCAGCGCGTTGACGCTGAACGGCTGGCGAACGGCGTCGATCGCGGCGCGGAACTTCGGCGAGCACAGCGCGTAGCCGACCCGGAGCCCGGCGAGCCCGTAGACCTTGCTGAACGTGCGCAGCAGGACGAGGTTCGGGAACTCGCGCCGCAGGTCGACGGTCGCGTCGGGATCGTCGTCGAGCTGGAACTCGGCGTAGGCCTCGTCGACGATCACGGTGACGTGGTCGGGGACGCGGGCGCAGAACTCGGCGATCCGCGCCGCCGGCAGGTGGGTGGAGGTCGGATTGTTCGGATTGCAGACGACCACGAGCTGGGTCGCGACGGTGATCTCGGTCAGCATCGCCTCGAGGTCGTGGGCGTCGCCGGCGGCGAGCGGGACGCGGATCTCGCGGGCCCCGGAGAGCGGCGCCAGATACGGGTAGATCGAGAACGAGGGCCACGCGTAGACGAGCTCGGCGCCCGGCTCGCAGAGGGCCAGCGCCGCCGCGAGCAGGATCTCGCACGAGCCGTTGGCGAGCCCGACCTCGGATGGCTCGACCTCATGGCGGTCGGCGATCCGGCGGCGCAGCAGCGCGGCCGAGGGGTCCGGGTAGCGGTTGGTGGCCGCCGCGGCGCGCGCGATCGCCTCGGTCACCGCCGGGTGCGGCCCGAAGGGCGACTCGTTCGAGGCGAGCTGGGCGATCCCCTCCTCGGCGATCGCCTCCGGCGCCTTGCCGGCGGGCGCCCCGGCGACGTAGCCCGGGATCCGGGCCAACTTCTCAGCGAAGACGACGCTCATTGGGCCGAGTGTAGGTCGGCCCGCAGCTTCTTCGTCTCGCCGAGATAGACGTGCGCCGGGCGGTGGTCGACCGGCGCGTAGTAGTGCGCGAGCACCCGGATCACCCGCTCCATCGCCCCGGGCACGTCGAGCTCGCGGTTGCAGAGCAGCGGCACCTGGTCGAGTCCAACCGCACGGGCGCCGACCGCCGGGAACTGGGCGTTGAGGTCGTCGGTGCAGGTGAGGATCACCGACACGAAGTCCTCGGGGCCGAGGCCGTTGCGGCTCATCAGCTCGCGCATCAGCTCCTCGGTCGCGCCGAGGATCGAGGGCTCGTCGTTGCGCTCGGCCTGCGCCGCCCCGCGCACCGCCCACAGCCGCTTGTCGCCGTCGCTCATCGGCGGGGATCCTTCCAGAGCTGCCGCAGCTCGGCGGCGCGCAGGCGTCGCGCCTTGCCGGGACCGAGCTCGCCGAGGCGCAGCGGCCCGTAGGCGATCCGCTCCAGGTCGACGACCTCGTTGCCGATCGCCTCGGCCATCCGCCGCACCTGGCGGTTGCGGCCCTCGCTGATCGTGATCTCGACCACCCGCGGCGAGACGCGCCGCACCTTGGCGCGCCGGGTCGGGCCGTCCTCCAGCTCGACCCCGTCGCGCAGCCGCCCGAGATCGGCGTCGCTCGGCGGCCGGCGCAGGCGCGCGCGGTACGTCCGCGGGACCTCGAATCGCGGGTGCATCAGCCGGTTGGCGAGCTCGCCGTCGTTGGTGATCAGGATCAGCCCGGTCGAGTCGGCGTCGAGGCGGCCGACCGGATACAGGCGCCGCTTCGAGTCGATCAGCTCGGTGACCGCGCGCCGGCGCCCGGGCTCGCTCGCGGTCGAGGTGACGCCGGCCGGCTTGTTGAGGATCCAGACCTCGCGCGGCTCAGGGCCGACCGGGCGCCCGTCGACCTCCACCCCGCTCTCGAACTCGACGTCGCGCGCCGGGTCGGTGATCACCTTGCCGCCGACCCGCACGCGCCCGGAGGCGATCAGCCCCTCGGCCTTGCGGCGCGAGGCGACACCGGAGTGGGCGAGGTATTTCGCGAGCCGCACGCAGCGAAGCTAGCTACTCGGCGCGCTGCTCGCCCGCCTTCAGCAGCCGCTCGCGCAACTCGGCCTCGTCCTCGGGAGTCGGGTCGAACCGCGCGGGGTCGGGGAGCGCGTCGAGGCCGCTGAGCCCGAAGAGGCGCTCGAACAGCGGCGTGGTGCGGTGGATCACGGCGCCGAAGCGCGACCGCCCGGCCTCCTCGATCAGCCCGCGCTCGGTCAGCGTGTGCAGCGCCGACTCGGAGGCGACGCCGCGGATCCGCGCGATCTCCGGCCGCGAGACCGGCTGCAGGTAGGCGATGATCGCCAGCGTCTCGGCCTGCGCCTGGGTGAGCGGCGGCGTCCGCGGCTTCGCCAACAGCCGCCGGGCCGCCTCGTCGGCCTCTGGGTGGGCGGCGAGCGTGTGCCCGCCGGCGACCTCGCGCAGGACGAGCCCGCGGCCCTCGAGCGCGGCGCCGAGCAGGTCGAGCGCCCGGTCGACCTCGGCCTCGGTCGCCTCGCACGCCTCCGCCAGCTCCCGGGTGCTCACCGGCTCCGGCGCCAGGAAGAGCAGCGCTTCGACCACCCGCTCGAGCGAGCTCATGAGGCCATCTCGCCGCCCGCCGCTCGCCGCTCGCCGCTCGCCGCTATCTGGATTGGACCGAACACCTCGCCCTGCTCCCACGTCGCCTCGCCCTGTTTGTGCAGTTCGAGCAGCGCGAACAGGGTCACCGCCTGGGTCAGCTTGTCCTCGTCACCGAAGCTCTCGTCGAAGTCGAGCGAGCCGTCGTGGGCGAGCAGCTCGCGGAGCACGCGCAGCCGCCGCTCCAGCGAGACGGTTGGGCGGATGTGGGAGAGGTCGGGCTTCGGCGGCGTGCGGAGCAGGTCGCCGATCGAGGCGGCGAGCAGGTCCGGCTCGTACGCCGGGCGGGCGGCGTCGAGCGCCACCCGGCGCAGTGCGGGCGGCAGCGGCGCCGAGCGGTACTGGTAGCGGCGCCCGTCGGCGAACAGCTCGGCGAGATGGGCCGCCGCGTCGCGGTAGCGGCGGTACTCGAGCATCCGCGCCAGCAGCTCCTCCGCCGCCTCCTCGGGGGCGAGCTCGAGCAGCTCCTCCTCGGGCGCCGGCAACAGCAGCCTCGATTTGAGCTCGAGCAGCGACGCGATCAGGACCAGGAACTCGGTCGCCGCCTCGAGGTCGAGCTCGCCCTGCTCCTCGACGTGGTCGAGGTAGGCGATCACGATCTCGCCGAGCTCCACCTCGGCCAGCGCGACCTCCTCCCGCAGGACGACCGTCATCAACAGGTCGAAGGGACCTGCGAAGACCTCGAGGTCGAGATCGAGCTCAGCGGCTCTCATCAACCAGAGCCTAGGTTGAACCCCGGACCGATCCCCATCGCGTCGCGAACCTCGGCCACGGTCGGCGCCGCAACCGCGCGGGCCCGCTCCGCCCCGGCCTCCAGCGCCCGCTCGAGCCCGGCCTCGTCGGCGCGCAACTCGACGTAGCGCTCGCGCACCGGCGCGAGATACTCGACCAACCCGTCGGCCACCGCCCGCTTGAAGTCGCCGTAGCCCGAGCCCGCGAACTCGGCCTCGACCGCGGCCGGCTCGACCCCCCGCACGACGGCGAGGATCTCGATCAGGTTCGAGACCCCGGGCTTGTCGGGCGCGGCCCGGACCTCGGAGCCGGAGTCGGTGACGGCGCCCATCACCTTCTTGCGCACCGTCTTCTCGTCGTCGAGGACCAGCACGGTGCCCTGGTCGGTGCCGCCGGTGGTCGACATCTTCATCGACGGCTCCTGCAGGTCCATCACCCGGCCGCCGACCTCGGGGATCCGGTGCTCGGGCACGACCAGGACCGGCCGGTCGGGGGCGAACCGCTCGTTGAAGCGGCGCGCGATCTCGCGCATCAGCTCGACGTGCTGGCGCTGGTCGTCGCCCACGGGCACCTCGTCGGCCTTGTAGGCGAGCACGTCGGCCGCCTGGAGCACCGGGTAGAGGAAGAGCGCCGCGGAGACGAGCTCGCGCTGCTTGGCCGACTTGTCCTTGAACTGGGTCATCCGGTTGAGGTCGCCGTGGGCGGTGACCGCCGACAGCAGCCAGGTCAGCTCCGTGTGCTCGCGCACGTCGGATTGGCGAAACAGCGTGCAGCGCTCCGGGTCGAGCCCGGCGGCGAGCAGGATCGCGGTCGTGTCGTGGACGCGCTCGCGCAGCTCGGCCGGGTCGAAGGCGACCGAGATCGCGTGCAGGTCGACGATGCAGAAGATCGACTCGCCGCCCTCGCGCTCGGCGCGCTCCTGCCCCTCGACGTAGCGGCTGATCGCCCCGATGTAGTTGCCGAGGTGCTTGCGCCCGGTCGGCTGGATGCCGCTGAAGATCCTCACGCGCGGGGAATCTAGCTTCACACCGGCGCCGGGCTGGGCTCGGGCTCGGAATCGGGCTGCGGGCTGCGGCCACATTCGCCCGCGGTCGCGGCCGATCCCGGCCCGCGGACCTGCCGGGCGGCGGGCGCGTCGCGGTCCGGGTTGCGGACGCCGAGGAGCGCGATCGCGCCGCCGACCGCCATCAGGGCCGCGGCGAGCCACATGCCGAGATGGAAGGCCGACTCCGACGACGAGGTGATCTCCTGGTCGAGCGACTGCGCCTCGGCCCCGGGGACGTCCGAGACGTCGCCGCCCGAGAGCGGCTGCTCCTTGGCCCCGTCGATCGCGGCCTGCCCCTCGGCCCCGATCGGCTGGTCCGCGGTCCGGTCGTCGATCGCGGCGCTGAACTGAGCCGAGACGACGGCGCCGAGAACCGCGATCGCCAGCACCTGGGCCACCCTCGCGACGGCGTTGTTGACGCCGGACGCGACGCCCACGTGGCGATCTTCGACCGCGTCGAGGACCGTGGTGGTCAGCGGCGCGACCGTCATCGAGAGCCCGAGCCCGAACAGGAGCAGCGACGGCAGCACGTCGGTGAGGTAGTCCGGGTCGGCGCTCAGCCGGGTCAGCAGCGCCAGTCCGACGGCGCCGATCAGCGGCCCGATCCCCATCGGCAGCCGCGGCCCGATCCGCGACGCGAGCGCCCCGAAGCGCCCGGACAGGAGGAACATGAGCACGGTCACCGGGGTGGTCGCGGCGCCCGCCTGGAAGGCGCTGTAGCCGGCGACCTGCTGCAGGAACAGGGTGATGAAGAAGAAGGCTCCCCCGAGCGCCGCGTAGACCGCCAGGGTCGCCATGTTCACGGTCGCGAAGTTGTGCGACCGAAACAGCTCGAGCGGCAGGATGGGAGCGCGGGCGCGGGTCTCCCACCAGATGAAGGCGCCGAAGCAGGCGATCCCGCCGACCAGCGGCACCCAGACGATCGGGTCCGAGAAGCCGTGGGTCGGTTGCTCGATCAGCGCGAACACCGGACCGGCGAGGCCGAGCGCGGAGAGCCCGATCCCGACCCCGTCGATCCCGTGCACCGCCTCGGGGTCCGAGCTCTCTTCGATCGTCCGCAGCGCGAGCCAGATCGTCACCGCGATCAGCGGCAGGTTGATCCAGAAGATCCAGCGCCAGCTGAGCTCGACCAGCAACCCGCCCCCGGCCGGGCCGATCAGCGTCGAGATCCCGGCCCACGCGGTCCACAGCCCGACGGCCCGCCCGCGGGCCTCACCCTCGAACGTCGAGGCGAGGATCGCCAGCGACCCGGGCACCAAGAGCGCGCCGGCGATGCCCTGCAGCGCCCGCGCCGCCACGAGCGCCTCGGCGCTGGGCGCGACCGCGCAGAGGACCGAGGTCACCGCGAAGCCGCCGAGGCCGATCACGAACAGTCGCCGCCGTCCGTAGAGGTCGCCGAGCGAGCCGCCGACCAGAAGCAGCGAGACCAGGGTCAGCATGTACGCCTCGACGACCCACTGCTGTCCGGCCAGGCCGGTGTCGAGGTCCTCCTGGATCGTCGGCAGCGCGACGTTGACCACGGTCGAATCGAGGAAGACGATCGTCGACCCGAGGATCGTCGCGATCAGCGTCAACTGCTCCCTGCGGGTCACGATTCGGAGTCTCGCAGGGGTCCCGATGGACCTCTGGCGGGTCGCCGCTCGTATCGAGTGCATGAAGGCTCTTGCGACATCACTGATCGCGCTGGCGATCGCCGCTTCCGAGCACCCGCGCCACGTGATCGCCTTCGACCGCATCTCCGAGCAGTTCGACCCGGGCGGCACCGGCCCCGCACCGTTCCCGAGCGTCTCGGGGTGGATCCTGCCGCAGCGCTGAGCGCCGGCGGTGCGGCCCGATCGCGTCGTCGTTCCGTCCGACCGTGACTGCGAACATGTGTTCGTGTCCATCGCAGACTCACCCTCCTCAGCAGCGGCGCTCGCCGACCTCCCGCTGGAGCTGATCGAGCGGGAGATCGAGACGCTCGCGGCTCGCCTCAGCGCCGACTCGGCGCGCTGGCTGGCGCTCGTCGGCGAGTTCGACCGTCGCTGCGGCTGGCGCGACACCGGCTGTCGCTCGACCTCGGAGTGGGTCGCTTGGCGGTGCGCGCTCAACCCGCGCTCGGCGCGCGAGCAGGTCCGCGTCGCGCGGACGCTCCCCGAGCTGCCGCTGATCCGGGCCGAGTTCGAGGCCGGGCGGCTGAGCTACTCGAAGGTCCGTGCTCTGACCCGGGTCGCCGACGCGGAGGCCGAGGCCGACCTGCTCGAGCTCGCCCGCCACGCGACCGCCGCCCAGCTCGAGCGCATGGTCCGCGCTGCCCGGCGCGTCGAAGCGGCAGAGGCCGCCACCCAGGCGCGCGAGAGCTTCGTCCGCTGGCACTGGGACGACGACGATGGCTGCCTGCACCTGCACGCGAAGCTGCCGCCCGACGACGGGGCGCTGTTGCTGCGTGCCCTCGACGCGGCGCGCGAGGCGCTGGCGGAGCGCCGCGCCGACGAGGGCGCCGAAATCGAGTCACCGACGGACGGTTCCGCGGGACCGCTTGCTGCCTGTGAGCCGAGCGGTTCCGCGGAACCGCCTGCCGAGGTCACCGCGGCGCCGTCGCGCACGCCGACCAACGCGGAGTCCCTCACCGCGATCGCCGAGCACGCGCTCGCGCGGCCGCCGACCGGCCTCGCAGGGGGCGAGCGCAACCAGCTGATCGTTCACGTCGACGCCGCGACGCTGGCGACCGACTCCCCCGGCCCGAGCGCCACCGGCGCCGGAGCCTGCTCGGTCGCCGACGGCCCCGGGATCGCGGCCGAGACCGCCCGTCGCCTCGCCTGCGACTGCTCGCTGGTCACAGCGCTCGAACAGGCCGGGCGGACGGTTGACGTCGGCCGCCGCACCCGCTCGATCCCGCCCGCGATCCGCCGGGCGCTCGCGGTGCGCGACGGCCGCTGCCAGTTCCCCGGCTGCGAGCGCCACCGATTCGTGGACGCGCACCACCTCGTCCACTGGGCGCAGGGCGGCGAGACCAGCCTCGACAACCTCGTCCTGCTCTGTCGCCATCACCACCGGCTGGTCCACGAGGGCGGCTTCTCGATCTCGAGGTCCACGGCCGCCCGCCGGCTCCGATTCACCAGGCCGGATGGGGTCGAGCTCGCCTCCTGTCCACGCCCGGCAGCCGTCCTTCGCCACGAGCGCCCGCAACCGCGCGCGGGTCCCCTGCTCACCGGCGGCGGCGAGCCGATGGATCTGCGCTCGTGCTCGGACGCCGTCCTCGCCGCCGTGGGCTCGGCCTGACCGCTACGGCTCCGGCGGTTCGCGCAGCTGCTGGGCCGGGGTGAAGAAGTTGCGATAGGCGAGCGTCGTCGCGATCAACGCCGAGAGCGCAACGCTGCCGAGCAGGACCCAGAGCAGGATGAGCTGGAGCCGGACGGCGTCGGTCGGCTCCGCGCCGGCGAGCAGCATCCCGACCATCGTCCCCGGGAAGAAGATCAGCCCGGTCGTCTTGGTCGAGTCGATCAGCGCGATCGTCCCGGAGCGGAGGCTGCGCCTCAGGCTCGGGGTCGCGGCGACGGTGGCCGTGGCGCCGAGCGCCAGCGTCGCCTCGATCTCGCGGGCACGGTCGGTCATCTCGTCGCCGAGCCGGTTGAGCGCCACCGCGGCCGCGGTCATCGAGTTGCCGATCACCATCCCCCCGACCGGGACCAGGTACCGGGGCGTCGGCTCGAACACCCCGAGCGCGACGACGAGGCCGAGCGTCGCGCCGCCGGCGACGGCCAGGGCGATCAGCAGCGGCCAGAACGCGCCGGGCACCCGTCGCGCGCGCCGCCGCGCCGTGAACGCGCCGAACACGACCATGACCGCGATCAGGGCCACGACCAGCAGCAGCGTGTCCTCGTCGAAGATCGCCTGGATCACGTAGCCGACCGCGGTGAGCTGGATCGCCGAGCGCACGACGGCGACCGCGATCTCGTTCTCCAGCCCGGTCCGTCGCCAGACCGAGACGCCGATCGCGATCGCGACCAGGACCAGGCTGGCGGCGACCTCCTCGAGCGTGACGTTGATGCCGACCGTCATCGCGAGCCGGCTCCGAGCAACTCGGCGGTCGGCCCGGAGCCGACCGCGCGACCGGACTCGATCCGGATCAGCCACCGCGAGACGCGACGCGCCTGACCGAGGTCGTGGGTGACCCAGACCAGGTCGACATCGACCCGCTCGCGCAACTCGGCGAGCGTCTCCTCGATCGCACCGGTGGTCTCCGGGTCGAGGGCCGAGGTCGGCTCGTCGAGGAGCAGCACCCGCGGCTCGAGCGCCAGCGCCCGGGCGAGCATCGCCCGCTGCTGCTCGCCGACGGAGAGCTTCGCCGCGTCGCGATCGGCGAACGAGCGGTCGAGCCCGGCGAGCCCCAGCAGGCGCTCGAGCTCGGGCTCGCGGCCGGCCAGCCCGGCGGCGAAGCGGAGGTTGTCGGCGACGGTGCCGCCGAGGAGCGCCGGCAACTGGGGGACGAGCATCACCTCGCGACGCAGCTCGAGCGGGTCGCGCCCGCGGACGTCGCTCCCGCGGTAGCGGACGACCCCCTCCTCGGGATCGGAGAGCCGGTCGAGCAGGCGCAGGAGGGTCGACTTGCCCGAGCCCGACGGGCCGGCGATGCAGGTCGCGCCCCCGGGGATCGTCGCGCTCAGCCCCCGCAGCACCGGCTCACCCGCCCGCGAGAGGCTGACCCGGTCGAGCTCGAACACTGCCTCGGCGGACTGCACCTTGCGATTATCGAGCCGTGGGCGAACGCGCGCCGATGCCGCGAAACCTCGAGCCGATGCTGGCGACGGCGGCGCCGCGGCTGCCCGGCGACGACGGCTGGGCCTTCGAGATCAAATGGGACGGGATCCGGGCGCTCGCCTACATCTCGGCCGACGGCCTGCGGATCGCCGCCCGCCGCGGCGCCGACCACACGCCCCGCTACCCCGAGCTGACGGCGCTCGTCGAGGCGCTCGGCGGGCGCGAGGCGATCCTCGACGGCGAGCTCGTCGCCTTCGACGAGTCCGGGCGGCCGAGCTTCCAGCTCCTGCAACGGCGCATGGGGCTGTCGAACGAGACCACGATCCGGCTGCGCGCCGCCGAGACGCCGGCGACCTACGTCGCCTTCGACCTGCTCTGGCTCGACGGGCGCTCGCTGATCGCGGCGCCGTACGAGGAGCGCCGCGCGGCGCTCGCCGGGCTCGACTTCGACGGTCCGAACTGGCAGGCGCCCGCCCACCACGTCGGCGAGGGCGAGCGGCTCTGGGCCGCGATCCGCGAGCGCGGGCTCGAGGGCGTGGTCGCGAAGCGGCTCGGCAGCCCCTACCGGCCCGGCAAGCGCAGCCGCGAGTGGCTCAAGGTCCGCTACCGGCGCGGCCAGGAGCTGGTGATCGGCGGCTGGATGCCCGGCGAGGGCTCGCGCGGCGGCCGGGTGGGCTCGCTGCTCGTGGGCCACTGGGACGCCACCCCCGAGGAGGCCGAGCGGCTCGGGCGCCCGCAACGGCTCGTGTACGCCGGCGGGGTCGGGACCGGGTTCACGCAGGAGACGCTGGCGCGACTGACCGAGGCGCTCGAGCCGCTGCGGCGCGACGATTCACCGTTCGAGCTCGGCGAGGACCCGCGGGTCAAGTACGCGCAGCGCGCCCGCGACCGCGGCGCGGGCCCGGTCTGGGTCGAGCCGGAGCTCGTCTGCGAGGTCGAGTTCACCGAGTGGACCCGGGAGGGCACCCTGCGCCAATCGGCGTTCAAGGGGCTGCGCGACGACAAGGACCCGCGCGAAGTGGTCCGGGAGTCGTGACGAGGCTCGCGGGGGCCGCGAATGATTTCTTTCGGCGGAGCGATTAGAAAGGAGGCCGCGGGTAGTCTGAGGTACTAGATACCCCATGCCCCGCGCTATCTGGTCAGGATCGATCTCATTCGGGCTTCTGAACGTCCCCGTGAAGCTCTACTCGGCCGTCTCGAAGAAGTCGGTCAGCTTCCGCGAGCTGCGCGAGTCGGACGGCTCGAGGATCCGTCACAAGCGGGTCGCCGAGGCCGACGGCAAGGAGGTCGACTACAACGACATCGTCAAGGGCTACGAGATCGCCCCGGAGCAGTACGTGGTGATCACCAAGGACGAGCTCGAGGAGCTCGACCCGAAGAAGACCCGGGCGATCGAGATTCAGGACTTCGTCGACCTCGACGACATCGACCCGATCTACTTCGACCACCCGTACTACCTCGGCCCGGACAAGGGCGCCGAGCGCGCGTACGCGCTGCTGGTCGAGGCGATGGAGTCGTCGCACAAGGTCGCGATCGCTCGCTTCGTGCTGCGCAACCGCGAGAGCCTCGCGGCGCTGCGCCCGATGGACGGGATGATGACCATGGCGACGATGCGCTTCGCCGACGAGGTGGTCTCGCCGGGCGAGCTCTCCGAGGTGCTCGGCGAGGAGGTCGAGGCGCCCAAGAAGAAGGAGCTCGACATGGCGAAGGCGCTGATCGACTCCCTCACGTCCGACTTCGACGCCGGCCAGTACCGCGACGAGTATCGCGAGGAGCTGCTGGCGCTGATCGAGCGCAAGGCCAACGGCGAGGCCCTCGTCAGCTCCGATGTCGAGGCGCCGAAGCCGACCAAGGCGCCGGACCTCATGGCCGCGCTCGAGGAGAGCCTGGCGGCCGTCAAGGCCGAGGAGTCCGCGGCGCCGAAGCCGACCGCGAAGCGGCCCTCGTCCAAATCCTCTTCCGCCTCGCCGAAGTCCGCCTCGCCGAAGTCGAAGCCGAAGCCGAAGAGCCCCTCGCGATCGCGAAGCAAGGCAAAGGCCGCCAAGTAGAGGTCGACGGGCGCGAGCTCGCGCTCACGAACCTCGACAAGGTCCTCTGGCCGGCGCGCCGCGGAGGCCGCGGCGGCAGCCGCCCGGCCTTCACCAAGGGCGAGGCGATCGACTACTACGCGCGGATCGCCGAGACGATCCTCCCCCACCTGCGCGGCCGCCCGCTGACCAGGGTGCGGTTTCCCGACGGGGTCGAGGGCCAGCGCTTCTTCGAGAAGCGCGCCCCCAAGCACACCCCCGACTGGGTGAAGACGGCGCCGATCGAGATGGGCTCGGTCGGCACGCTCGAGTTCATCGTCTGCGACGACCGGCCGACGCTGGTCTGGCTCGCGCAGCTGGCGGCGCTCGAGTTGCACCCGTCGTTGTCGCTCGCGCGCAAGCCGGAGCGCCCGACGGTGCTCGCCTTCGACCTCGACCCCGGCGAGCCGGCGACGGCGGTCGAGTGCGCCCAGGTGGCGCTGCGGCTGCGCAAGCTCTTCGCGGAGCTCGACCTGCAGTGCTTCCCGAAGCATTCGGGCTCGAAGGGGATCCAGGTCTACGTGCCGCTCAACACGGCCGTCACCTACGAGGCGACGAAGTCCTACGCGCGCGCCGTCGCCCAGGCGCTCGAGCGCGCCGAGCCCGAGCTGGTCGTCTCCAAGCAGGACCGCAAGCTGCGCAAGGGCAAGGTGCTGGTCGACTGGAGCCAGAACGACTACTCGAAGACGACCGTGGCGGTCTACTCGCTGCGCTGCCGCGAGCGGCCCTGGGCGTCGGTCCCGCTGGCCTGGGACGAGGTGGAGGAGCTCGCCGACGACGGTGACCCCGGGTCGGTGCGCTTCGAGGCGCCGCAGGTCCTCGAGCGGGTCGAGCGGCTCGGCGATCTGTTCGCGCCCGTGCTGGAGTTGAAGCAGAAGCTCCCGCGCGCATAGGATCGCCGCAATCGTTCCAGG
Source organism: uncultured Solirubrobacterales bacterium (assembly GCA_963781265.1). Classification (GTDB taxonomy): domain Bacteria; phylum Actinomycetota; class Thermoleophilia; order Solirubrobacterales; family 70-9; genus WHSW01. The sequence continues at coordinate 245,023 of CAWAFH010000012.1, read as the reverse complement.
CGAAAGGGGCTTGAAGGTGGCGACAGAGGCACAGCAGCGCGCGCGGGCCACGTGGTCGGCGGGAGACTTCGACGCGATCGCGGAGCGGATCTGGTCGGTAGGCGGCAACCTGGTCTCGCGGGTCGGGGTGAACGCGGGCGACCGGGTGCTCGACGTCGCCTGCGGGACCGGCAACGCGGCCATCCCGGCCGCCGTCGCCGGCGGCGAGGTCACCGGCCTCGACATCACGCCCGAGCTGTTCGAGGACGCCCGGCGCCGGGCCGGCGAGGCCGGGGTCGAGCTCGACCTCGTCGAGGGCGACGCCCAGGACATGCCGTTCGACGACCAGAGCTTCGACGTGGTGGTCTCGACCTTCGGCTGCATGTTCGCCCCCGACCACAAGCGCGCGGCCGGCGAGATCGCCCGGGTCCTGAAGCCGGGCGGGCGGATGGGCGTCGCCGCGTGGAACCCCGCGGGCGCGATCGGGCAGTTCTTCGCGACGATCGCCAAGCACGCGCCGACGCCCCCCGAGGGCTTTCAGCCACCGCCGCTGTGGGGCGTCCGGGACCACGTCGCCGAGCTCTTCGACGGCACCGGGATCGAGCCGGAGTTCACCGACACCTCGGCTCACTGGCACTTCGACTCGGTCGCGGAGATGGTCGACGAGTACGGGACCAAGTTCGGCCCGATCGTCCTCCTGCGCTCGACCCTCGACCAGGCGGGCTGGGAGGCGCTCGAGAGCGATCTGACCGCGGTCTTCGACGAGCTCACCTACGCGGAGGACGGCGGCATCGCGTTCGACGGCGACTACCTGATCACGCAGGGCACGAAGCCCGCCTGAGCAGCGGGCGAGCCGCTCAGACGGGGACGGCCTGGCGCCGCGACGGGCGGGCGCGCAGGTTGGTGATCGCCCTGGCGATCCGGCGCAGGCCCTCGTCGATCTCGGGCGCGTCGAGGTAGCCGAACGAGAGCCGCATGCGCAGGTGAGGGCTCGACTCGGTCCGCAGCGCCGCGCCGGGGACGTACGCGACCCCTTCGCGGATCGCCTCGTCGGCGAGCTCACGCTCGTCGAGGTCCAGATCGAGCCCGAGCCACAGGTGGCCGCCGCCGAGCGGCTCCGTATAGCTCGCGACCGATCCGAGGTGGCGCTCGATCGAGCTCCGCATCGTCTCGAGGCGCTCGCGATAGAAGCCCGTCGCCAGCGCTGCCTGCGCCGGGAACGCGCCGGTGGCGAGGTAGCGGGCGACGGCGAGCTGGGTGAGCGTCGGGCTGTGGACGTCGTGGGAGCGCTTCGCGGCGATGATGCGATCGAGCACCGGGCCGCTCGCGGCCACCCAGCCCATCCGCAGGCCGCCGCTCAGGGTCTTGGAGAACGAGTCCACGTAGACGACGTGCGCCGGCGCCTCCGAGCGCAGCGAGCGCGGGTCGGCGCCGGCGAAGCGCAGGTCGCCGTAGATCCCGTCCTCGAGGATGAAGAACCCGTGGCGGCGCGCGAGCTCGAGCAGCCGAGCGCGCCGGGCGCCGCTGAGGTCACGCCCGGTCGGGTTGTGCAGGCGAGGCTGGATCGCCAGCATCCGGATCTCCTGGCGCGAGAGCAGCGCCTCGAGCGCGTCGAGCTCGAGCCCGTCGTCGTCGCACGGGACGCCGATCACCCGGGCGCCGGTGTCGCGCATCGAGCGGATCACCGAGGTGAAGCTGGGGTCCTCGCACGCGGCGACGTCGCCGGGACGCAGGATCGCCCGGCAGGCGACCGCGAGCGCCTGGCTCGCGCCGGTGGTGATCAGGATGTCGTCGGGATCCTCGGGCGCCCCGCGCTCCGAGGACAGCCGGGCGAGCTCGGCCGCGAGCTCGGGGACTCCCTGCACGTCCGAGTACTGGAGCGCGCGCTCGGGCTCGTCGCGAAGGGTTGCGGCGATCGCGTCGCCGATCTCCGCGGCGGGGAACAGCTTCGCGGACGGGTAGCCGACCGAGAGCGGGATCAGGCCCTCGGTCGTCGCCTGCCGGTGCATCTCGGCGAGCACCCGGTCGCCGTACGTCTCGTCGGCATCGGGAAGCGCGTAGCGCTGCCACGAGATCGAGTCCGAGACCCCGCCGGCGGCCGGTCGCCCGGCGCCGCTGCCACGGACGAACGTGCCGCGGCCGACCTGCGAACTGACCAGGCCGAGCTCGCGCAGCCGCCGGTAGGCGCGGACCGCGGTCAGGTGGTTGACGCCGGCGAGCTCGGCGAGCTCACGGGTCGGTGGGAGCTTCTCCTCCGGAGCGAGCTCGCCCGATTCGATCGCCGCCGAGATCAGGTCGATCAGCTGCTGGGTGAGCGAGGTCTCGCCACCGCGTTTCAGATCAGACAATCTGTCTTTGTATGACATTGATCTATCGATACATGGTGCTTAGGCTGCCTGAGAGCACGCAGGACACTATCCAGACGAGGGCACTATGTCAAACATTCGCTCAATTGAACCGGTATCGATCCGCATGGCCTCCGACGACGACGCCGCCGCCGTGCGCCGGCTCGCCGAGCGTGATTCGGCCGCCGTCCCCGCCGGGCCGGTGCTGGTCGCCGAGGTGGCGGGTGAGCTGAGGGCTGCGATCGCGCTCGACCGCGGCACCGTGATCGCCGACCCGTTTCGGCACACCTGGGAGCTCGTCGCTCTACTGCGGGCGCGCCACGAGCAGGCCCGGCGCCGGGCATCGCTGCCACGGCTGGTCGCCCGGTCGCATCCGCCACTGCCGACGCGCGGCCGCCTGGCTCCGCTCGGGCGCTAGAGCGGCTGGCGAATCGTCGGCTTGCGGCTCGCCGCGGCTTCGTCGAGACGGCGGACGGGCGTCGTGTAGGGCGCCTGGCGCAGGATCTCGGCGTCCTCCTCCGCCTCGGTGAGGATCTCCTCGATCGCCTCGGCCAGCCGGTCGAGCGACTCGCGAGTCTCGGTCTCCGTCGGCTCGACCATCAGGGCCTCATCGACGAGCAGCGGGAAGTAGATCGTCGGCGGGTGGAATCCGTAGTCGAGCAGGCGCTTGGCGACGTCGAGGGTGTGCACCTCGAGCTCGCGCTTGGCCGGCGCGGCCGAGAGGACGAACTCGTGCATCGGGGTGCGGTCGAAGGCGAGCGGCAGGTACTTGCCGGCGCGCCCGGAGCGCAGCCTCGCGAGCAGGTAGTTGGCGTTCAGCACCGCGGTCTCGGATGCGTCGCGCAGGCCGTCACCGCCGAGGCTCGAGATGTAGGCGTAGGAGCGCACGAAGACGCCGAAGTTGCCCTGAAAGCCGCGCAGGCGCCCGATCGACTGGGGCGCCGAGTAGTCGAGGTCGAATTGCGGCCCGGCGCCGTTGCCGTTTCCCGGTCCACCCGCGTTGCGGACGATCCGCGGCGCGGGCAGGAACGGGGCGATCCGGTCGGAGACCGCGATCGGGCCGGCGCCGGGGCCCCCTCCCCCGTGCGGCTGGCTGAACGACTTGTGCAGGTTGAGATGGACGATGTCGAAGCCCATGTCCCCCGGGCGGGTGAAGCCCATGATCGCGTTCAGGTTGGCGCCGTCGTAATAGAGGGTGCCGCCGACGTCGTGCACGATCGAGGCGATCTCGGCGATGTTCTCGTCGAAGAGGCCGAGCGTGTTCGGGTTGGTCAGCATCAGGCAGGCGACGTCTGGGTCGGCCTTCGCGCGCAGGTCGTCGAGGTCGACGCCGCCGCGCTCGTCGGTCTCGACCTTGACCACCTCGTAGCCCGCCATCGTCACGCTGGCGGGGTTCGTGCCGTGGGCGGTGTCGGGGGTGAGGACCTTGGTCCGCTGCTCGCCGCGGTCCTCGTGGTAGGCGCGGGTCAGCAGGAGCCCGGCGAGCTCGCCGTGCGAGCCGGCGGACGGCTGTAGCGACACCTCCGGCAGGCCGGTGATCTCCGCCAGCGCCCGCTCGAGGTTCCACATCAGCTCGAGCGCGCCCTGGGCGCGCTTCGGGTCCTGGGCCGGGTGCAGGCGCGCGTGGCCGGGCAGCGCCGCCACCTTCTCGTTGAGGCGCGGGTTGTGCTTCATCGTGCACGAGCCGAGCGGATAGGGGCCGGTGTCGAGGTCGAAGTTGCGGCGCGAGATCCGGTTGTAATGGCGCACGATCTCGGGCTCGGAGACCTCGGGGAGCTGCGGACCGCGCTCGCGCAGCAGCTTCGCCGGGATCAGCTCGTCGAGCGGCGGCTCGGGGACGCCGGCCGGCGGGAGCGTGCCGGCGCGCCGGCCCTCGACCGAGCGCTCGTAGATCGTCACCGCCGGGTCGCGCTGCTGAGGGGTGGGGATCTCGGCCGTCGCCGGTGGGCGCTCCGTCATGCCGTGACCTCCGCGCGCTCGCCGCTCGCCGCTCGCCGCTCGATCGCGGCGCCGAGCGCCTCGGCGAGGGCGTCGATGTCGGCCTTCGAGCGGCGCTCGGTGATCGCGACCAGCAGGCCGTCCGCGTACTCGGGGTAATCGCGCGCCAGCGGATAGCCCGCGGCGATGCCCTCGGCGGCGACCAGATCGAGGACCTCGGCGACCGGGGCGTCGAGGCGGATCGCGAACTCGCGAGCGACCGGCGCCTCGTGAAGCAACTCGACCCCGTCGACCGCCGCGAGGCGCTGGCGCGCGTAGGCGGTGCGGCGGACCAGCAGCTCGCCCAGTTCGACGATCCCGCGGCGGCCGAGCCAGGCCAGGTAGATCGTCCCCGCGAGCGCGTTCAGCGCCTGCGAGGTGCAGATGTTGTGGGTCGCCTTCTCGCGGCGGATGTGCTGCTCGCGGGTCTGCAGGGCGAGCACGAAACCGCGGCGGCCGTCGGCGTCGGTGGTCTCGCCGGCGATCCGGCCGGGCATCCGGCGCAGATGCTCCTCGGTCGCGGCGAAGAACCCGAACGACGGGCCGCCGAAGTCGAGGCGGTTGCCGAGCGGCTGGCCCTCGCCCACCGCGACGTCCACCCCGCACTCGCCGGGCGGGCGCAGGACCCCGAGCGTCGTCGCGTCGACCGAGGCGACGCAGAGCGCGTCGACACCGTGCGCGGCCGCCGCCAGCGATTCCAGGTCCTCGACCGAGCCGAGGAAGTTCGGGTTCGCGACGAAGACGGCGGCGACGTCGGCGTCGAGATAGTTCTCGAGCTCGGCGGCGTCGGTGAGGCCGTCGCGCAGCCCGACCTCGACCACCTTGGCGCCGAAGCCGCGAGCGTAGGTCTCGAGCGTCGCCCGCGCGTGCGGGTGCAGCCCGCGCGAGACGACCAGGCGCTTGCGGCCCTTGCGGGCGCCGAGCGCCAGGTAGGCGGCGGAGGCGACCGACGACGGGCCCTCGTACAGCGACGCGTTCGCGACCGGCAGCCCGGTGAGCTCCGAGATCGCGGTCTGGAACTCGAACATCACCTGCAGCCCGCCCTGCGAGACCTCGGGCTGGTACGGCGTGTACGGGGTCAGGAACTCGGAGCGCGAGATGATCGCGTCGACGAGCGCCGGCACGTAGTGGTCGTACATGCCGGCGCCGATGAAGCAGATCTCGGAGTCGGCGTCGGCGTTGCGCGCCGCGAGCGCCGACAGGTGCTCGAAGACCTCGGACTCGGAGAGCCCGTCGGGAAGCTCGAGCGCGCGGTCGAGGCGCAGCGCGGCCGGGATGTCGGCGAACAGCTCGTCGGCGCTCTCGACGCCGATCGCTTCGAGCATCGCCGCGCGGTCGGCGTCGGTTGCGGACGTGTAGCGACTCACCCGGATGAGGCTAGCGGCCCCTACGGCGCCGGTGCCCCGGTCGGATCGCTGCTCGTGGGAGCGGCGGGGATCGTCGTGGACGCTTGTGTCGGTTGGAGCCCGAGCGCCTTGTTGATCCGTACGAGCAGGGGCTCCAGATTCCCCAAGGCGATCCCCTCCACGGGCGCCGCGGCCGCCGCACCCTCACCCGTACCGGCTCGCAGGCTCTCGGCCGAGACCTCCAGCTTCCGGGCGATCCGGTCCAAGGTGGCGATCAGCCGCGCGTGGAGATCGGCGACCTCCGGAGGCGGAGAGATCGCTCTCACGCGATCGGCGAAGTCCTCGAAGGCCGCCGCGATTCGCCTCGCCTGCCGAGCGGCCGCCGCATCGGTGGACGGTACGATGCCGTTGGCCTCGCTGGTCACGTCCTCGAGGACCTTCGCCTGCGCGGCGTTCAGCTTCGCCGCGTAGGCCTTCGCTTCAGGGCTCGGGGAGGTGCTCGCCTGATCATCGCCCCCGCACCCGCCGATCACGAGCACGACGAGCGCCAGGCCGAGGTGGATTGAGCGGCGCATCGAGGAAGGCGTACTACTCCGCGGTGCTTCCGGGGCCGCCCGCAGCTTGCTCGCCCGACCCCTGGGCCGGTTGGCCCGCCGCGGGCTTCACCGTCGCGGTGCTCCCGGAACCCGCGCTCGACCCCTGAGCCGAGCCGGCTTCCGGCTCGACGCCGGCGGTGCTCTGCGAGCCGGAGCCCCCTCCCGGCGATCCGTGCCCGCCGTTCGATCCATGCTGACCGCTCGCCTCGCCCCCTGAACCGTGAGACCCGCTGGGCTGTTCAGCGCCAGACCCCGAGCCGTGCTCGCTCGCGCCGGTCCCGGATCGAGAGCGCTCACCTTCGTCGCCCTGGCCTGACGGCGGCTTGCCCTGGTGGCCGCTGTTCGAGCCGCCGGATCCGTCCTGCGGTCCACCGCCACCGTCGGGGTCTGCCGTGCTCGCCTGCGGGGCGGGAGCGGTCGTCTGCGGTTGCGTCAGAACCGTCGTCGTCGGGGCCTCGTCGTCGCCCCCGCACCCCGCAATCGCCGCGGCCAGGGCCACGACGGCCAGCGGCGCGGCCCGCGCCGCTCGATTCTTGTTGCTGACCATGCCCACCTGCCTTCAATCCGCCAAGTCAACGAAAGGCGAACGGGGCCGCCTGGCCCCGTTCGCCTTCCAGAGTACTAACGCGCTGTTGGCCTGTCGTCCCTGATCTACTGGTCCAGGCAGTACGCGTGCGCGGTGATCGTCCTGGCCGCGCCGGAATTGTTCTGCAGGAACACCGCCCAGCCATTGCCGGACTGACGGGATGCGACGACGAAGTACCCGTTGACGAGGAACCCGTCGTTGCCGCCGCTGACGACCTGGGAGCCCGCGGGACAGGGCGCGGTGACGCTCCCGCTGGAGTTGTCGGCGATGCTGGCGCTGACGGTGTCGATCTCGGTGATATTCCCGAGCTCGCTGGCGCCGACCGAGTTCGCGGCGAGCTCCGACTTGCCGACCGCGTCCGCGGCGATCTTCGCCGCGTTGACGGCATCGTTCGCGATCGCATTGTTGCCGACCGCACTGGCGGCGATCTTCGCCCCGTCGACCTTGTTGGCGCCGATCGTCGGGTTCGGGTAGCTCCCGGTCAGGTCGCCACCGGCGGGTCCGGACGGCGCCGCCGTCTTCGCGCTGTTCACGTTCAGCGTCGGCTCCGCCTTGTCGATCTGCTTGTTGGCGATCGACTTGACCTTCGACTTGGTGATCTTGTTGCTGAGCCCGTCGGTTCCGGCGACCGCAGATCCCACCATGGCGAATACCAGGGCGAGCGCTGCGAGAACTACCGCCGGCGACGGCCGGCTTCGCTTGCTAACACTCATCTGAGAGGTCCCCTCCTCGTTGTGATGTCCGGTCCCCCGTACCGGAGAGACCCGTCCGGCGGGAACCCTCTTTCACGGCGGCCCGGATGTCAAGGGGAACCTTGGCCAGAGCGCCCCGATGCGGCCCGGCCTGCGACCGCCGCGCGCGGCCACACGTCGGAGGGCCGGCCGTCGGCCGGCCCTCCGAATGCGACGCGTGTCGCCGAGCGGGGCTAGCCGCTGGTGACCGTCCCGACCACGACGCAGCCGGCGAAGGTGCCGAAGGTATTCGAGTCATCGGCTCCGATCAGCATGTTCACGTAGTGGCCGTCCGACTGGCTGTAGGTGACCGTCCCCTCACCGCGAGGTGGCACCGCCCAGCACGTTGAAGTTGTCTCCAACGTCGAAGTTGGAGTCGCGGTTACCGTGAGGGGTCGCCGCGTCGTCCAGTTGCTCCCGATGTACGAGTCGTTGACGCTCGTCGTCGCGTTGATGGCAAGCGCCCTCCAGGGCAGGCCACCGTCACGGAGAGGCCGTTGCCGGAGAACACGTTGGTCGCGCCGGTCCCTGTCGGGATCTTCGTGAACACCTTCGCGACCGTCTGCCCGCCGACCGCGCTCGCGTTGGTCGCGTTGGTCGCGTTGGTCGCGTTGTCGGCAGTCTTGGCGTGGTCGACCGACAGCCCGGGCTCCGCCTTGTCGATCTGCTTGTTCGAGATCGACTTGACCTTCGACTTGGTGATCTTGCTGCTGAGCCCGTCGGTGCCCGCGACCGCGGATCCGACCATGGCGAAGGCCAGGGCGACGACGGCGACGACGATCGCCGGTGACGGCCGGCCTGTGAGTGAGCTTGCTCATGTCCCTCCAGGAGAGTGGTGTTTCGGCTGGCGTCCCTGCGCGGGCCCGCCAGCTGGCGCTGCAGCGCAACCTTCCTCCCGCGAGCCACCGCTTGTCAAGGGGGTCAGTCGCCGGCGAGCAGGGCGCGATACGCGGCGACGTCGAGCAGCGTCTCGACCTCGGCCGGATCGGCCAGCTTCACCTTGACCAGCCAGCCGGCCCCGTAGGGGTCCTCGTTGATCGCCTCGGGCGCGTCGGCGAGCGCCTCGTTGACCTCGACCACCTCGCCGGAGAGCGGCGCGATCACGTCGGAGACGGCCTTCACCGACTCGACCTCGGCGTAGGCGGAGTCCCTGGCGAGCGTCGCGCCGACCTCGGGGGGCTCGCAGAAGACGACCTCGCCGAGCGCGTCCTGGGCGTACCAGGTGATCCCGAAGACGGCCCGGTCGCCGTCGATCCGCGCCCAATCGTGCTCGGGGTGGTACTTCAGGTCGTCTGGGTAGGTCTCCTCGGCCAAGTCAATGCTCCGTTCGGTCGGGGTCGTAGAGGGGCTTGGACTCTATGCGCGCGGGGCGGCGCTTTCCGCGGACGTCGATCTCGACCTCGGTCCCGGCCTCGGCGAGGTCGGCGCGGACGTAGGCCATCCCGACCCCGCGCTCGAGCGACGGCGAGTACGTGCCGCTGGTCACCGTCCCGGCGGGCTCGCCGCCGGCGAGCACCTCGTTGCCCTGGCGCGGGATCCCGCGATCGGTGATCGCGAAGGGCGCCAGCCGCTCGTTCGTGCCCTCGGCGCGCGCTCGGGCGACCGCGTCGGAGCCGATGAAGCCGGTCTCCTCCTTGCACGCCCACCCGAGGCCGGCCTCGATCGGGTTGCGATCCGTGGAGAGGTCGTTGCCGTAGAGGTGAAAGCAGACCTCGAGGCGCAGGGTGTCGCGCGCGCCGAGGCCGGCCGGCGCCGCGCCGCCGGCGAGCAGGGCGTCCCAGAGCGGCGCCGCTGCCTCGGGCGCGGTCAGGATCTCGACCCCGTCCTCGCCGGTGTAGCCGGTGCCGCAGACGAGCAACTGTCCCGCCACGTCCTCGGCTTCGCCTGCGGGCGTGCGGGGGCGCAGCGCCAGCTCGGCTGTATGTAAGCGGGCGGGCAGGTCGCCGTCCAGCAGCCCGGCGACGATCTCGCGCGCCCGCGGGCCCTGGACGGCGAGCATCGCGTAGTCGTCGAGCCGGTCGGTCACCTCGGCGTCGAACTCCGGGGCGTGCTCGGCGAACCAGGCGAGATCGCGCTCGTGGTTGGCGGCGTTGGTGACGGTCAGATACCGGTCGTCGCCGAGCCGGTAGGTGAACAGGTCGTCGAGCACCCCGCCGTCCTCGCGGCAGAGGAGCGAGTACTGCGCGCCGCCGACCTCGAGCCTGGCGACGTCGTTGGAGAGCAGGCGCTGGAGCAGGTCGATCGCCCCCGGCCCGGAGGTCTCGATCTCGCCCATGTGCGAGACGTCGAACACCCCGCACCCGGAGCGCACCGCGAGGTGTTCCGCGCTCACCCCCTCGTACTGGACCGGCATCTCCCAGCCCGCGAACGGGACCAGGCGCGCGCCGGCGGCGACGTGCGCGTCGTAGAGAGGGGTGCGCCGGAGCGCCGCGGAGGCTTGCACCGCGCCCAGGCTAGCCCGTCGGCGCTGGGAAGCTGCGGCTCAGCTGCCGCGCAGGAAGGGCGGGACGTCGATGTCGTCGTCGGAGACCTGGAGCTCGCGGCGCTCGCGGTCGGCGAGCCCGCCGACGCGGCGCTGGCGGCCGCGCTCGCGCACCTGGATCGGCTTGCGGGCCAGGGTCTCCCGGCCCTCGAACCCGGTCGCGATCACGGTCACCCTGACCTCGTCGCCGATCGACGGGTCGATCACGGTGCCGAAGATGATGTTGGCGCCCTTGTCGGCCGTCGAGACGACGATGTCGGCCGCCTCGTTGACCTCGAACAGGTTGAGGTCCTCGGAGCCGGTGAAGTTGAGGAGCATCCCGGTGGCGCCCTCGATCGACTCCTCCATCAGCGGGGAGTTGACGGCCATCCGGGCCGCCTCCTGGGCGCGGTTCTCGCCGGCGGCGGTCCCGATGCCCATCATCGCCGAGCCGGCGTCGGCCATCACGGTGCGGACGTCGGCGAAGTCGAGGTTGATCTGGCCCGGGGTCGTGATCAGGTCGGTGATCCCCTGGACCCCCTGGCGCAGGATGTCGTCGGCCATCCGGAAGGCCTCCTGAACGGAGGTCCGGCGCTCGACGACCTCGAGCAGCTTCTGGTTCGGGACGATGATCAGGGTGTCGACCTTGGCGCGCAGCTTGTCGATCCCGTCGAGGGCCTGCTGCATGCGGCGGTTGCCCTCGAACTCGAACGGCTTCGTGACCACGCCGACGGTGAGCGCGCCGATCTCCTCCTTGGCGATCTCGGCGATCACGGGGGCGGCGCCGGTCCCGGTGCCGCCGCCCTCGCCCGCGGTGACGAAGACCATGTCGGCGCCCTTCAGCGCCTCCTTGATGTCATCGCGCGACTCCGCGGCGGCGCCCGCCCCGACGTCGGGGTTGGCCCCGGCGCCGAGGCCGTGGGTGAGGTTGTGCCCGGCGGCGAGCTTGATGTCCGCCTCGCAGGATTGGAGCGCCTGAACGTCGGTATTGATGGCGATGAACTCGACGCCCTTGAGCCCGGCGTCGACCATGCGGCTGACCGCATTCGTGCCTCCGCCGCCGGCTCCGACGACCTTGATCACCGCGAGATAGGACGACTCGACCATTTCTCCCGTTCCTGAGTTGACCCTGTTGGCTCCGTCCGAACCTGAAGGCATACTTGAGCGTTTTCCGCTCTATGCAGGCTAGACGTGAACGCGACGGTAGGGCATACCCGCTTCCGTGTCAATCGCCCCGGCCCGGGGCGGCACGGAATCGTGCAGACCAGAAGTCTGGACCCTGGATCGAGGGTTCACATATCTCCTCAAGGCTAAACCCTGGATCGAGGTGTGTGGCTTTTGCGCGCTTTACCCCGCGCCGCCGACCGTCGGCCGCTCGGGCACCCGAACGTCGGCGTAAAGCAGCGCGTCGAGCTTCGGATCGGCGAGCACGGCGGCCGCCGCCGCCCACTTCTGGTCGGCGCTCGCGCCGCTGCCGAAGCGGATCGGGATCTCGCCGCGCAGGGTCACCTCGACGCCGTAGTCCTGGTCGACGCGGACCCCCTCGATCAGCGGCGCCAGGGGCGGCGGAGCCGCGCCGAGGACCAGCGCCTCCTGGAGCGGTTCGCCGCTCAGCCGCGCCCCGGTCGGGGCCTTGTCGAGCTCGAGCGACGGCAGCGAATCCGGGTCGGCGGCCTCGACCCCGGTGAGCAGGGTGCCATCGGCCGCGACCGCCACCTCGTCCCCGCCCGACCTCACGATCAGGGCCGGCGGGCGTTCGGAGATCTCGATCCGCATACCGTGCGGGAAGTTGGGGTCGACGGTGACGCCGGCGATCGTCGGGAACGCGGCGGCGGCCCGCTCGATCGCGCCCGGGTCCGCGTGCAGGGTGGTCTGCTGCTCTGCGATCCGGGTCAGCTCGCCGACGATCTGCTCGCGGTCGCCGCTGGTGACGCCGACCACGTCGACGTTGTTGACCGCGACGAGCGACGAGTCGCGCAGCCAGAGGAAGTACCCGGCGGCCAGGGTCGCGGCGAGGATCACGACGATCCCGAGCCGGTAGCGCCACGAGACCGCCGTGAACCCCCGGCGCAGAGCGCGCAGCGGCCGCGGGCGACTGAAGCCGCGGCGGCGGCGCGCCGGGCGGCGCGGTGGCCGGCGGGCGGCGGTCGCCCGGCGGCCCTTCGCGGTCCGCTTCGGCGCGGCGCGCTTCGAGGCTCGCTTCGGCGCCGCGCGCTTCGCCGGGGCTCGCCGGGGCGTGGCCGTCGCGGAGCTGCGGCGGGGCTGGGCCTTGCGGGAGGCCGAGGCGCGGGCGCCGGCGCGGCGCTTTGCGGCAGGGGTGCTGGCCCGGGCTCGGCTCATCGGGGTTCAATTCCCCCCGCGAGCGCGGCCTCCTGCCCTCAGCGACCGGGGTCGAGCTCCCAGTCGGCGGGCCACTCGACCTCGCCGAGCACCTGGACCTCGGGCTCGAGCGCGACCCCGAAGCGGTCGAAGACGGCGCGGCGGCCGGCCGCCATCACCGCGAGCACGTCGGCGGTCGTCGCCTCACCCGTGTTCTCGACGAAGTTGGCGTGCTTCGGCGACAGCCTCGCGCCGCCGACCGCCAGCCCCTGACATCCGGCCGCCTCGAGCAGCTGCCCGGCCGTGCGCCCCTCGGCGCGCTCGTCGTCGGGGTTCTTGAAGGTCGAACCGAAGGTCTTGATCCCGGAGGGCTGCGCCTCGCGGCGTTTCGCGCGCATCGCGGCCAGGGTGGCCTTGACCGCGTCGGGCTCGGACTCGCTGAGCTCGAACGAGGCGAGGGAGACGACCTGGCCCGGCTCGAGGTTGGAGCTCCGGTACGAGAAGCCGAGCTGGTCCGGGCGACGGCGCTCGACCCCGGCGGCCGTGCAGACCTCGACCCAGTCGAGCGCCCGCGCCAGCTCGCCCCCGTACGCGTTCGCGTTCATCCGCACCGCGCCGCCGACCGTCCCCGGGATGTTGATCCCGAACTCGAGCCCGGTCAGCCCCCAGCCGGCGATCTTCGCGGCCGCCGAGGGCAGCCGCACGCCGCCCCCGCAGACGATCGTCGTGCCGTCGCGCTCGATCGCCGCGAGCTCGCCGGCGAGCTTCATGACCAGGCCGCGAACGCCGCCGTCTGCGACCAGCAGGTTCGAGCCGGAGCCGATCACCTCGACCGCGAGCCCGCGCCCGGCGACCCAGGCGAGCAGCTCGACCAACTCGCCCTGGGTCGAGGGCCGCGCGAACAGCTCCGCCGGGCCGCCGGCGCGCACCGTCGTCAGCCGCGAGAGCGGGTAGTCGCGCTCCACCCCGTCGGGAACCTCAGCCGGGACCCCGGCCATCACCCGGCACCCCCCACGAGCGCCTCGCCGAGGCGGAAGACGTCGCCGGCTCCGATCGTCACCAGCAGGTCGCCATCGCGCAGCCGCGGCCCGAGCACCCGCTCGGCGTTCGCGGCGTCGACGAGCCACAGCACCGGCCGGCCGCTCGCGTGGTCGGCGGTCGCGCGGGCGACGTCCAGCCCGCTGACCCCCGCGAGCTCGCCGACCGGCTCCTCGCGGGCCGGGTAGACGTCGAGCACGCCGACCACGTCGGCGGCGGCGAGCGCGGCGCCGAAGCGCTGCGCGAACGCCTTCGTGCGCGAGTACAGGTGCGGCTGGAACACGGCGATCAGCCGCCGCGGCTCGAGCTCGCGCAGCGCCTCCAGGGTCGCCTGGACCTCGGTCGGATGGTGGGCGTAGTCGTCGTAGATCTCGGCGCCGGCGCGGCTGCCCTTGCGCTCCTGGCGGCGGACCATCCCGGGAAACGAGGCGAGCCCGGCAGCGGCGGCGCCCGGGTCGGCGCCGGCGAGCTCGAGCGCCGCGAGCGCGGCGCGGGCGTTGAGGACGTTGTGGCGGCCCGGCACCCGCAGCTCCAGCGAGTCGGGGCCGGGGCGCTCGGCGTCGAAGCGCAGCGACCGCGGCGCCGCCGCGGCGACCGGGTCCAGGTCGTCACCCGCGAGCACCGCCGCCCCCGACGCGGCGCCCGCGAACGAGGCGAACGCGTCGAGCAGCTCCGCCCGCGAAGACCAGCGCGCGTGATGATCGAGCTCGACGTTGGTGACCACGGCGATCTCCGGGCTCAGGTCGAGGAAGCTGCCGTCGGACTCGTCGGCCTCCGCGACCACCCACTCCCCCGCTCCCCAGCCGGCGTTCGCGGGCCCGCCGTCGGCGCCGGCCCCGGGCAGCTCGCCGCCGAGAAAGAAGCTTGGGTCGGCTCCGGTCGCGCGCATTGCGTGCACCAGCATCCCGGCGGTGGTCGTCTTGCCGTGCGTCCCCGAGACCGCGATCAACCGGCGCAGCCCGCACAGCTCGGCGAGCAGCTCGCCGCGGTGGACCACCCGCTGGCCGCGCTCGCGTGCGCGGGCAAGCTCGGGGTTGTCCTCGGCGATCGCGGTCGACACGACCACCTCGGCGCCCTCGGGGACGAGCTCGGGGTCGTGGCCGACCCGCGGCTCGAGCCCGGCGACGCGCAACCGCTCGAGGTAGGTGCTCTCGGCGCGGTCGGAGCCGGTCACGGTCGCCCCCAGCCGACGGCAGACGAGCGCCAGGCCGCTCATCCCGGCGCCCCCGATCGCGATGAAGTGCAGCTCGCGGCCGCTCCAGTCGTCGTTCATCGCGACGTAGGGTGGCCGATCGCGGCGAGCAACTCCGCCGCGACCCGCGCCGCGGCGTCCGGACGCGCGAGCCGGGCCGCGGCGGTCGCCATCGCTTCGAGCCTGGGCGGATCGCCGAGCAGCTCGGCGGCGAGGCCGCGCAGCCCGGTCGGGCCGAGCTCGTCGTCCTCGATCACGAGCGCCGCGCCGCCGTCGCGCATCCACTCCGCGTTGGCGTGCTGATGGCGCCCGGAGGCATGGGGATAGGGAACGAGGATCGAGGGTCGCCGCGCGGCCGCGATCTCGAAGATCGAGCCGCCGGAGCGGGCGAGCACGAGGTCCGCGGCAGCGAGCGCGTCGGCGAGCCCCGGCTCGTACTCGAGCAGCGTGTAGCGGCCCGGGTTGGGGGCCGCGGCGAGCGCCTCGCGCACGGCCGCGAAGTCGCGGCTGCCGCTGATGTGCAGGACGTGGAAGTCGCGACCCTCGGAGCCCGGGCCGCAGAACGCCTCGAGCGCGGCGAGGTTGATCGAACGGGCGCCCTGGCTCCCGCCGAAGACGAGCAGGCAGCGGTCCGCCGCGGCGATGCCGAAGCGCTCGCGGGCGGCGTCACGGTCGGCGCGGAGGACCGCGGCCGGGATCGGGCGGCCGGTCACCAGGTAGCGGTCGCCGGCGAGGCCATCGATCGGAAACGCGAGGCAGACCCGGCGCGCCCGCCGCGCCAGCAGGCGATTGGTCAGCCCGAGGTGGCGGTCGGCCTCCGTCAGCACGAGCGGCAGCCGCAGGCTCGCGGCGGCGAGCCCGGCCGGGCCGGCGACGTAGCCGCCGCCGCCGAGCACGGCGCCCACCTCACGGCGGCGCAGCACCCGGCGCGCCTCCGGGACCGCCGCCGCGGCGAGCCACACGGCGCCGGCCGCCCGCACCGGGTTGCCGCGGTCGAGGCCGCGCAGGCGCAGGAGGTCGATCTCGTACCCGGCCGCGGGGACGACCTCGGCCTCGGCGCGGTCGGCCGCGCCGAGGAAGCTGACCTCCGCGCCCTCAGCCCGAAGCGCGTCGGCTACGGCGAGCGCCGGGACGACGTGTCCGGCGGTCCCGCCGGCTGCGATCACGACCCTTGCTGGTTGCGCCACTGGCTCTGGTGCTCCTCGCGGGCGCGGTGCGGGCGCCTCGCCCGCCGGCGCGCCCGCCGTCGACGACGCGCAGTCTCCCACCGGCGCTTGACGGCTTGCGCGCCGAGCCGGCGCTGCCCCCGCGCGAGACGTTGAGCAGCAGGCCGACGCCGGCGAGCATCACCAGCATGCTCGCGTTGCCGTAGGAGACGAACGGCAGCGGGACGCCGGTGAGCGGCGCGAGGCCGAACACGGCGAGCAGGTTGACGAGCGCCTGGACCAGGACCAGCGAGGTGATCCCGGCCGCCAGCAGCTTGCCGTAGCGGTCGCGGGCCGACTGGGCGATCTTGAAGCCGGCGTAGCCGAACAGCCCGTAGAGGCCGACCAGGCCGCCGATCCCCACCAGCCCGAGCTCCTCGCCGATCACCGCGGCGATCATGTCCGTATGGGCCTCGGGCAGATAGAAGGCCTTCTGCAGGCTCTCGCCGAGCCCGACCCCGAACAGCCCGCCCGAGCCGAGCGCGATCTTCGCCTGGATCAGCTGGAAGCCGGCTCCGCCGGGATCGCCGCCGGGATCGAGGAACGAGGTGATGCGGGCGACCCGGTAGGGCTCGATCAGGACCGCGAGCACGACGACCGCCGCGGCGCCCGCGGCGAGCAGGCCGATGTCGCGCAGCCGCGCCCCGGCGCCGACGAGCAGCGCGGTGATCGCGAGGCAGGTGACCAGCGCCGTGCCGAGGTCGCCCACCCCGACCACGAGCACCCCGGCGCCGACCACGGTCAGCACCGGTGCCATCGCGCCGACGCCGCCCTTCACGATCTCGGGCCGGGTGGCGAGCAGCTGGGCGGTGAACAGGATCAGCGCCAGCTTCATCAGCTCGGAGGGCTGAATCTGCACGGGCCCGGCCCCGAGCCAGGCGCGCGAGCCGTTCACCTCCACCCCGATGCCCGGCAGCATCACGATCGCGCACAAGAAGAACGCGCCGGCAAGCAGCAGCGGGGTGAGCGGCCGCAGCGCCTTGATCCCGCGCCCGGCGAGCACGCGCATGACCAGCAGGCCGAGCACGCCGAAGATCACCGTGCGCTTGAGGTAGTAGGCGCTGTCGCCGGACTCCCCGAGCAGCTGGGTGGTCGAGCTGGCGCTGAACACCATCACCACGCCGAAGGCGAGCAGGCAGAGGGTCGCGGTGAGCAGCAGCGAGTACTCGACCGGGGTCGACGAGCGCTTGCCCTTCTTCATCGAAGGTCCTCGACCAGGGCCCGGAAGTGCTCGCCGCGCTGCTCGAAGTCGCGGTAGGCGTCGAAGCTCGCGCAGGCGGGAACCAGCAGCACGACCTCGCCGGGGCCCGCGTCGGCCGCGGCCGCGGCGACCGCGGCGGCCAGATCCTCGCAGCGGCGGACCTCGACCCCGGCACCACGGGCCGGCTCGAGCTCGCGCTCGATTCGATCCGCCGCCTCGCCGATCAGGTACGCGGCGGCGCAGCGCTCGGCGACGGGCTCGGCCAGCCCGTCGAAGTCCCCGCCCTTGAGCGAGCCGCCGAGGATCGCCCGCACGCCGCCGTCGAACGAGCGCAGCGCGGCGGCGGCCGCGGCGACGTTGGTCGCCTTCGAGTCGTTCACGTAGAGGACGCCGTCCAGCTCGGCGACCCGCTCGAGCCGGTGCGGAACGCCCTCGAAGCTGCGCAGCCCGGCGGCGATCTCGTCGCGCCCGATCCCGCTCGCCGCGGCGGCCGCGGCGGCCGCCGCCGCGTTGGCGGCGTTGTGTGGGCCGAGCAGGCGCAGCTCGCGAAGCTCGACCAAGGGCTCGTCCCAGAGCTCGATCACGTTGCCGGCGACCACCGCCTGGCAGTCCTCCCCGTCGCCGGCGGCGGCGCAGAACGCGACCCGGCGCCCGCAGCCGCCGAGGTCGACGCCGGCGAGCGCCGGGTCGGAGCCGTTGTAGACGCAGACGTCGTCGTTGCCCTGATTCGCGAACACGCGCAGCTTCGCGTCGCGGTAGGCCTCGAGGGTGCCGTGGCGGTCGAGGTGGTCCGGAGCGACGTTGAGCAACACGGCGCACTCGGGCGCGAAGCGGTCGGCGTCCTCGAGCTGAAAGCTCGAGGCCTCGCAGACGACCGTCGCCTCATCGCCGATCTCGCCGACCAGCGAGGCGAGCGGGCGGCCGACGTTACCGGCGACCGCGACCGGCTCGCCGGCCGTGCGCCAGATGTGGCCGAGAAGCTCGGCCACCGTGGTCTTGCCGTTGGTTCCCGTGACCGCGCAAAAGCGGTTCGGCAGCAGGCGCCAGGAGAGCTCGAGCTCTCCGATCACCACCAGACCCCGCTCGCGAGCCGCGACGATCGCCGGCGCGCCGGCCGGCACCCCCGGGCTCTTGACCACGCATCGAACCCCCTCGATGCTCGCGATTCCGTCCCCATCCAGCATGACTTCGACGCCGGCACCCCCGAGCCCTGCTGCGCCCTCGGGAGATCCGGAATCAACGCCGATCACGCGCTCGCCGCGGGCCGCGAGCAGCCGGGCCGCCGCCTGGCCGGATCTTGCCAGCCCAACGACGAGGAACGGGCCCTCGGGCAGTGGCGGTCTCGGCTTGAGATCGGGCATCTCAGGTAGTTTCGCCCCGCCCAACCCCGCTACCTTCCCAGCATGCCCGAGCCCGACGAGTCAAAGATCAAGCGCGCTTCCGGGACGACGGCGCGCTTCTTCATCGAGATCGCCGCCGCCGCGGCGATCGGCGCCGGGATCCCGCTGTTCTGGATCTGGATCGGGTCGCTGATCCAGACCTCGCGCGGCGCCGACCACGTCGAGGGCTCGACCGCGGCGATCATCTTCGTCGGCATCCTGGCGAGCTACGTGATCGTGCTGATGATCGCCGGGGTGATCCAGGCCCGCGGGCAGGCCTCCGAGGACGCTCCGCGGGCCCGCTACCCGTGGAACCGCAGCATGCGCGACGAGCCGTACCGGCCCGGGACCCAGAAGCTGACCCCGGTCGAGGCGGTCTTCGTCGGCACCGCGATCGTCGCCTCGATCGGGATGCTGATCTGGTTCTTCGCCTTCGCCGGTAGCCCGTTGCCGACCTGACGCCGGGTTGTTCGAGACGAGCCACACGGATCGCTCCAGCGCCCCGGCGAGCGCGGTCTGGGCCCGCTGGGCGAAGCCGGCGCGCTGGTCCGAGTGGGATCCGCACGTGGAGCGCGCCGAGAGCGGCGACGCCGAGCTCGCCGAGGGCACCGGGATCCGGGTCAAGG
The DNA here is from genome assembly GCA_963781265.1 of uncultured Solirubrobacterales bacterium. Classification (GTDB taxonomy): domain Bacteria; phylum Actinomycetota; class Thermoleophilia; order Solirubrobacterales; family 70-9; genus WHSW01. Next base: position 226,042 of record CAWAFH010000012.1, on the reverse strand, counting down.
TGCGCAAGGGCGGCACCACCCATCACGTGGTCACGTCGCTCGAGCCGGGGCGGCGCCTGGTCACCGAGTACCGGCTACCCGGCGCCCGGGTCGGCCACGAGCGGATCGTCGAGCGGCGCGGCCCCGGCTCGGAGGTCACGCACCGTCTCTACGTCGACGGCCCGCTCGCCGGTCCCTGGTCGCTGATGCTCGGCCGGCGGCGGATGCGCGAGACCGCGACGTCATTCACGGACGCCGGCTAGCCATGGCCCGCCCGCCGCGCTAGCCGATGCTGTTCTGGTACAGCACGTAGCCGATCCCGCTGCAGACGGCGGCGACGATCCAGAACCGGAGCATGATCTTGGTCTCCGACCAGGCGAGCAGCTCGAAGTGGTGGTGCACCGGCGCCATCAGCAGCACCCGGCGCCGGAACATCTTGAAGCTGATCACCTGAACCGCGACGGAGAGGGCCTCGATCACGAAGATCCCGCCGAGGATGATCAGCAGCAGCTCGGTCTGCGTCATCACGGCGAACGCGCCGATCGCCCCTCCCAATCCGAGCGAGCCGGTGTCGCCCATGAAGATCGATGCCGGGAAGGCGTTGAACCAGAGGAAGCCGATCGAGGCGCCGACGAAGCAGCCGGCCAGCAGGGCCAGGTCCGCCTGTCCGTTGGTGATCGTGATCGCCATGTAGGCGAGCAGGACGATCGCGCACGAGCCGGCGGCCAGCCCGTCGAGCCCGTCGGTGAGGTTGACGGCGTTCGAGGCGCCGGCGATCACCAGGAAGACGAACAAGAGGTAGAGGACCGGGCCGAGGTAGATCTCGGTGTCGAAGATCCGCGACTCCAGCACCGGGTCGAGGCCGAGCTGGTCGTAGGCGACCCACCAGAGCGCGAGCGCGATCGCGATCTGGCCGAGCAGCTTGTAGCGGGCCGAGAGCCCGAGCGAGCGCCGCTTCGAGATCTTCGTGAAGTCATCGGCGAAGCCGAGCGCCGCGCACCCGATCGCGACGCCGAGGACGGCGAGGCTGGCGGTGTCGCGCTCCGAGAGCACCAGGTACGGGACCGCGATCGCAAGGAAGACGATCAGGCCGCCCATCGTCGGGGTGCCCGCCTTCGCGTGGTGTTCCTGGGGCCCCTCCTCGCGGATCTGCTGCCCGAACTCGCGCACCCGCAGAAAGTCGATGAACTTCGGCCCGAGGAAGATCGTGATCAGCATCGCCGCCATCCCGGCGATCAGCACCTCGCCGCGGTCGATCGCGGTCGAGGCGATCTCGCCGATCTCGACCGTCGCCGCCGTCATCGGCCGTCACCGGCGCCGAGCCTGGCGACCAGCGCATCGGTGAAGCGCTCGAGCTCGACCGAACGCGAGCCCTTGACCAGGATCGCGTCGCCGGGCTCGAGCGAGCCGGCGATCAGCTCGACGGCGGCCTCCGGGTCCGGGGCCCACTCGTCGGCGGCGTAATCGCGGGCGAGGTCGCCGACTCCCACGAGGCGCTCGATCCCGAGCCCGCGCGCGTGCGCCGCGGCCTCGCGGTGATAGCCGGGGCCGTCCGGGCCGAGCTCGGCCATCCCGCCGAGCACCGCGATCCGCCGCCCCGCGGGAGCGAGCGACGCGAGGTGGTCGAGGGCCGCCTGCATCGAGATCGGGTTGGCGTTGTAGCAATCGTTGACCAGCACGGCGCCTGCGGGCAGATGGACCAGCTCGCCCCGCAGCCGCGAGAAGGATATGTCCGTCGCCCGACGGGCCATCGCCGCCGGGTCGGCGCCCAGGGCGACCCCGATCGCGATCGCGCAGGCGCAGTTGACGAGGTTGTAGGCCTCGGTGAAGCCCAAATCGAGGCTCACGTCGCCACCCGGGGTCACGATCGCCGCCCTGATCCCGGCCTCGATCGCCGCGGTTTCGCGGATGAAGACGTCGCCGCCGGGGCCGAACGTGATCGTCTCGAGCTCGTCGGCGAGGTGCGGCTCGAGCGCCTCGGCGTCGGCCGGGACGACGGCGCGCCCGCCGGGGCCGAGGCCTTTGAGGATCTCGGCCTTCGCCTCCGCGATCGCGTCGACCGTGCCGAGCAGCTCCAGGTGGACCGGCCCGATGTTCGTGATCGCCGCGACGTCCGGCTCGGCGATCTCGCAGAGCTCGGCGATCTGGCCGATCCCCCGCATGGCCATCTCCAGGACCAGGATCTCGGTTTCGGCCGGCGCCTCGAGGATCGTCAGCGGCAGGCCGATCTCGGTGTTGAAGTTCTCACGGCTCGCGTGCACGCGCCCGGGCAGAAGCGCTCGCGAGATGTCCTTGACGGAGGTCTTGCCGGTCGAGCCCGTGATCCCGACCACCGGGCAGCCGAGCTCGCGCCGCCAGGCCCGGGCGAGGGCCTGGAGCGCGGCGAGCGGCTCGTCGACGCCGATCACCCAGCCGTCGCCCACCGCATCCACCAGGGTCGCGGCGCGCCGGCGGTCGACGACCACGCCCCAGGCGCCTGCGCCGAGCGCCGCGGCGGCGTGCTCGCCGCCGTCGGAACGACCGCCGCGCAGGCCGAAGAAGAGGTCGCCCGTCCCGACCTCGCGCGAGTCGATCACCGCGCGCACCGGCCGGCCGCCGCCGCCGTCGCGGGCGACCTCGCCGCCGACCTCCGCCGCGATCCGGTCGGGGGCGAGCTCGATCAACTGCTCGGCGCCGCGAGCGCGAGCAGCTCCTCGCGCGCGACGTCGCGGTCGTCGAAGGGCAGCTTGCGGCCCCGCTCGAACTCCTGCCCCTGCTCGTGACCCTTGCCCGCGATGACGACCGTGTCGGCCGGCTGCGCCTCGGCGAGCGCGAGCGCGATCGCTGCCCGCCGATCGGCCTCGATCTCGATTCGCGAGCCGCCCGCGCCCATCCCGGCGGCGATCTCGTCGATGATCGAGTCAGGGTCCTCGGAGCGCGGGTTGTCGGAGGTGACCACGGCGAGGTCCGCGAGCCGGTCGGCGATCTCCCCCATCTGCGGGCGCTTGTCGCGGTCGCGGTCGCCGCCGCAGCCGAAGACGCAGATCAGGCGACCGCCGGGCGCGGTGATCTGGCGCGCCGACGCGAGCACGTTCTCGAGCGAGTCCGGCGTGTGCGCGTAATCGACGAGCACCGCGAACGGCTGGCCCTCGTCGACGGGCTCGAAGCGGCCCGGGACCCGAGCGGCGCTCGCGAGCGCCGCGACCGCGTCGCCCAGGCCAACCCCGAGGGGCAGCGCGCAGGCGAGCGCGCACAGGGCGTTCTCGACGTTGAAGCGGCCCGGCAGCGGCAGCTCGACCTCGACCTCCCCGTCGGCGGTCACCAGGCGGAAGCTCGAGCCCGAGGCGTCGAAGCGCAGGTCGACGGCGCGCAGGTCGGCGCGCTCGTCGCCGCTCGCCGAGAAGGTGACCGGGCCGAACTCGGCGGCGAGCTTGTCGCCGTAGGGGTCGTCGATGTTCGCGACCAGGCGCTCGGCGCGCCCGCCCTCGAACAGGCGGCGCTTGGCGAGGAAGTAGTCCTCCATGTCGGCGTGGAAGTCGAGGTGATCCTGGGTGAGGTTCGTGAAGGCGCCGACCGCGAACCGGATCCCCTCGACGCGGCTGAGGCTGAGGGCGTGCGAGGAGACCTCCATCGCGCAGGCGCGGTCGCCGGCGTCCACCATCCGGCGGAAGGTCGCCTGCAGGTCGATCGCCTCGGGGGTCGTGCGCTCGACCGGCTCGTCGACGCCCCCGACGATCCGCTTCACCGTTCCCAGCAATCCGGTCTGGATCCCGGCGTGCTCGAGGATGTGGCGGACCAGGAACGCGGTCGTCGTCTTCCCGTTCGTCCCGGTGATCCCGACCACCCGCAACTCGTCGGTCGGCTCGCCATGGAGGCGCGCCGCGGCGTGCGCCATCGCGGCCCGCGCGTCGCGGACGATCGCTTGGGTCACGAACGGCTCCAGCTCGAGGCGGCGCTCGACGACGACGGCGCTCGCCCCGGCCTGGACCGCGTACGGCGCGAACTCGTGGCCGTCGGCGGTGAACCCGGGGATCGCGAAGAACAGGACGCCGGGGCCGGCCTCGCGACTGTCATAGGCGAGGCCGGAGATCTCGGCGTCGGCGTCGCCGACGATCTCGATCACGTCGGCCCCGGCGAGCAGCTGGCGAAGCTCCATCGAGGCGATTCTAGGAACCCTCCCGGAGCCGACGCCCGGCGCTATTGCTGGGGGATCTGGAGGTACGGGAGCGCGAACTTCGCGATCTCGCCGAAGGCGGGCGCCGCGACCGTGCCGCCGTAGTAGTCGCCCTTCGGGTTGTCGACCACGACCGCGGCCAGCAGGCGCGGGTCCTGCGCCGGGGCGAAGCCAACGAACGAGGCGACGAACTCGGTCTCCGAGTAGGTGCCGGTCTCGGGGTCGACCTTCTGGGCCGTACCGGTCTTGCCGGCGAGGGTGTAGCCGGGGACGCTGACCTCCTCGGCGGTGCCGCCCGGGGCGACCACGCCCTCGAGCATCGTGCGGATGTCGGCGGCGTCCTTGCGGCTGATCACCCGCTTGCCCGCGTCCTCGGGGACCCGCTCACCGTCCTCGGCGAGGACCAGGCGCGGCGCGTGAAGGACGCCGCCGTCCGCGATCGCCGAGTAGGCGGCAGCCATCTGCATCGGGGTCACCGAGAGCCCCTGGCCGATCGGCAGGTTGCCCATCGTCGAGCCCGAGTAGTCGTCGACGGGGATCACGATCCCCCGCTCCTCGCCCGGGAACTGGACGCCGGTCGGTGCGCCGAAGCCGAACCGGTGGATCCAGTGATCGAAGTCCTCGGCGCCGAGCTCGAGCCCGATCTTGACCGCGCCGACGTTGGACGAGTACTTGAGGATGTCGGCCACCGAGAGGCTGCCGTAGCCCACGTCGTGCGACTCCTCGATCGTGCGGTCGGCGACCTGGATCGACGGGGGCAGCTCGAACATCGTCGAGGGCGTCACCAGCCCCTGCTCGAGCGCTCCGGCGACCGTGAACGCCTTGAAGGTGGAGCCCGGCTCGTAGGTGAACCCGGTCGCCATGTTGCCGAGCTGCTCCGGCGTGGCGCCGCCCGGGTCGGACGGATCGAGCCCGGGCCAGTTGGCCATCGCGAGGACCTCCGAGGTCTTCGGGTCCATGACGATCGCGGTCGCGCCGTCGGGGCTGTAGGTGTCGCCGACCTGGTCGAGGATGCGCTCGGTCTCGGCCTGCAGGCTCGCGTCGATGGTCAGCTTCAGGTCGGAGCCGGTGGTCGCGGCGGCGACCGTGTCGCGCTCGAGCTCGTCCCCGAGCGCGTCGCGGGTCACCTGGCGCTCGCCGTCCGTGCCGTGCAGCAGCTCATCCTCGGAGGCCTCCAGCCCGGTCAGGCCCTGGTTGTCGATCCCGGTGGTCCCGATCACCTGGCCGGCGAGCTGACCCTGCGGGTAGATGCGCCGGCTGTCGGGGAGCATCCCGATTCCGGGCAGGTCGAGCTCCTTGACCTTCGCGGCATCGACGAGATCGACCTTGCGCGCGATGTACGCGAAGCCGGACTCGCGGTCGCTGATCGCCTTCAGGATCTCGTCCTGGTCCATGTCGAGCGCCTTGCCGAGCTTGTGAGCGGTCGCCGCCGGGTCCTCGACCTGGTACGGCGTCGCGAAGATCGTCTCCGCGTCCTCGGAGACGGCCAGCTCGCGTCCGGTGCGGTCATAGATCGTCCCGCGTGATCCGGGCACCTCGACCGTCTGGACCTGCTGGTTCTGGGCCTCGTCGCTGAGCGTGCCTCCGGTGACCCCCTGGACCCAGACCGCGCGAACCAGCACCAGGCCCAAGAAGACGACCGACGCCGCGAACAGGAGCCCGACGCGGCGGTCGATCAGGTTCACGGAGCGCCGACCGCCCCGGCGGTCGAGGCCGTGTCGGTCGCCGGCGCTGCGGTGGTCGGCGCGGCGGCGGTCTCGACGGGCGCGGTCTCGACGGGCGCGGTCTCCACCGGGGCGGTGGTCTCGACCGGCGCCGCGGGTTCAACCGCGACGGCCGGGTCGGTGGTCACGGTGGTGGCGACGGGCACGGCCGCGCTGATCGCGGACGTGCCGGCGACCAGCTCGCCGTTGCGCAACCGCTGCGCGGCGTTCTTCGCGTCATCGGGCGAGCTGCGCAGATAGCCGATCGAGCCCGGCGAGGGCATCACGAGGCCGAGCCGGGCGGCGACCTGCTGGATCTCGGAGTTGGAGAGCCGCCCGGCGATCTGTGCGCGCAGCGCCGAGTTCTGGCGCTTGAGCGAGTCGGCCGCCTGGCCGGCGTTACTCGAGGACGCGCTGAAGCTGAGCGCCATCACGTTCAGGCCGACGATCCCGACCAGCAGCGCGCCGAGGACGCCGATCCACAGCCGGCCGCGCGTCAGCCAGACGAACAGGCCGGAGTCGGCGATCCCGCCGACCGCGCCGCCGACCGCGGCGACCGGGACGAACCCGCCGACGGGAGTCTGGCCGGTACGGCGGCGCTTGGGCGCCGTCGCCCGGCCGGAGGCCGGCTTGCGCGCCGGGGCGCTCCGACGTGCCGGGGCGCGCCGCGCCGGGGCGGATGCGGATGTCCTTGCTGTCGCACTGGCCGCCATCGGTTACCTCCGCGGGTTTTCGTCGGTTGTGCGGGCACTTCCTGCGTCGCCCAGCTTCCGCGCGACCCGCAGTCGCGCCGAGCGCGAGCGCGGATTGCGCTCGATCTCCGCCTCGGACGGCTTCACGGCCCGCCGCGCGACCAGCTCGGCCTCGGGCTCGTGGCCGCAGACGCAGACGGGCAGCTCGGGCGGGCAGACGCACCCGCGCGCGAGCTCGGCGAAGAACCGCTTCACCCGCCGGTCCTCGAGCGAGTGGAAGGCGATCGCGCCGAGCCGGCCGCCGGTGCCGAGCAGGCCCCAGCCCGCCGCGAGGCCGCGGTCGAGCGACTCGAGCTCGCCGTTGACGGCGATCCGGATCGCCTGGAAGGTGCGCTTCGCGGGATGGCCGCGGCCGAACCGGTAGGCGGGCGGGACCGCGGCGCGGATCGCCTCCACCAGGTCGGAAGTCGTCTCGAGCGGGCGCCGGCGGGCGATCTCCGCGGCGATCGAGCGCGCGTAGCGCTCCTCGCCGAGCTCGCGGATCGTCGTCGCGAGCCGCTCCGCCGGCCACTCGTTGACGACCTCGAGCGCGCTCAGCGGCTGGCCCGGGTCCATGCGCATGTCGAGCGGCGCGTCGTACGAGTAGGAGAAGCCCCGCTCCCAGTTGTCGAGCTGCATCGAGGAGACGCCGAGGTCCATCAGCACGACGTCGGCGCGCACGTCCTCCGCGGCGAGGCGCTCGAGCACCTCGGCGAAGTCCCCGCCCTCGAATCGCGCCGCGCAGCCGAGCTCGGGCTCCAGCTCGGCGAAGCGCTCGGCCGCGGACGGGTCGCGGTCGACCGCGATCAGGGTCCCGGTCGGGCCGATCCGCTGCGCGGCGAGGCTCGCGTGGCCGCCGCCGCCGAAGGTGCAGTCGACGACCACGTCCCCGGGGGCCGGATCGACGAGCGCGATGAGCTCCGGGGCGAGGACTGGAACGTGCTCGGCGGGCATGTAGGTGAGTGTGGCCATCGGCTACGCCGACAGCTCCTCGGCGAGCTCGTCGGCCTGGCGGTCGAGCTCCGCGTAGTGCTCGGCCCAGCGGTCCGGGTTCCAGAGCTCGACGTGGTCGCCGACCCCGACGACCATGCAGGGGCCCTCGAGCCCGGCGTGCTCGATCAGGTGCTTCGCGAGGCGCACCCGGCCCGCCGAGTCGAGCGACTCGTCCGAGGCCGAGGCGTTGAAGCGCCGGTACATCATCCGCCCCTTGCGCCCGAGGCGGTTGAGGTCGGCGAGAAAGCGCGCGCTCCAGTCGTCATAACCCTGCGGCGAGAAGACCTCGACGCAGGGGTCGAGCCCGGCGACGAGAACGACACCGTCCGAGAGCGGACCGCGCCAGCGCGCCGGGACCGTGAGGCGGTCCTTGGCGTCGAGGCTGTGTTCGTATTGCCCGCGGAAGGCTTGAGACATGGCAGAGAGGGAGCGCGAAGGAAATCTGGACCGGAGTGGTGAGGTGGGAGGAGCCTCACCACCCCGGTCCCTGGGTCAACTCGTTGGGCCACGCTAACCCACTCTGCCCCACTTTGCAACACGGGCGATGGTCGGCATTGGAACCGATCCGTCGGACGGACTTGCTACCGGACCCCGGTCCACCCCGTTTGCCGCTTCGCCATGCGGCTTCAGCGCCCGACGCGGCGGCCGGCCACGCCCCTTCGAGCTGCAACCCGGCTTGCATGTAGCCTGCCCGCGATGACGACCGAGCACCCCAGCGAGCCGCCGCCCGGGGCCGAGTCGCCCTACGTGGCGGCGCCGGAGGAGGACCTGCCGCCGGTGCCCGACGACGCCGACGACACCCGCGGCCGGCACCTGCGCGAGCTGATGGCCCGCCCGCTGACGCTCGGGATCGCGATCGTGCTCGGCGCCATCGCCCTGATCGCGGTCGGCACGCAGGTCAACATCGCCGCCGGGGCCGGCGCCGCCGTCGCCGTCGTGCTGCTGATCGTGATCGTCGTCTGGCTACTCGCCAGCGGCCGCGCCCGCGAGGACTTCTTCAACGCCTACGCCACCGGCCGCGAGCTGAGCCGGATCGACGGCAAGTCGAACCTGCCGCCGCTGACCCCGCTGCTGCAGAAGGGCGATCGCCGCTACGCCGAGCAGCGCTTCAACGGCGTCCTGCCCGGCGGCATGGACGGCAGCCTCTGCCTCTACACCTACGAGGACACCTCGACCGACTCCGACGGCAACCGCCAGACCACCTACGTCCACTACACGATCGCGATGACCCAGCTGCCCGACACCGCCGCCTACATGCAGGAGCTGTACTGCCAGCGGCGCTTCGGCTTCCGGTTCATGGACCCGGCCGAGGACGTGTTCCGCAAGCGCCAGCGGGTCGAACAGGAGTCCGAGGCGGTGGACAAGAACTACGAGATCTTCATCGGCGCCAACGACGACATGAACCGCGCCCGCCAGGTCCTCTCCCCCTCCTTCCTGGTCTGGCTCGCCGACCACTCGCCCGAGGCGTACGCGTTCGAGCTCGTCGCCGGCTCGCTCGTCTGCAACGTCAAGGGGCACAAGAAGAGCTCGGCCGAGCTCGACCAGCTCTGCCAGGCATCCGCCGCCGTCGCCCGTCGCCTCCAGGAGGAGGCCGACGAGGTGATCGGGCGCGGCTAACCTCGCGGGCCAGTGTCCTCGGAATACATCTTCAGCATGCACGGGGTCTCGCGGACGCATCCGCCGGACAAGACCGTGCTCGAGAACATCTCGCTGAGCTTCTTTCACGGCGCCAAGATCGGCGTCCTCGGCCTCAACGGGTCGGGCAAGTCGACCCTCCTGCGGATCATGGCCGGGACCGACGACGGCTACCGCGGCGAGGCGCAGCTGAAGCCGGGCGCCACCGTCGGGCTGCTCGAGCAGGAGCCCCGGCTCGACGAGTCCAAGGATGTGCGGGGCAACGTCGAGGACGGCGTGCGCGAGCTGCGCGACCTGGTCGACCGCTACAACGAGGTCGCCGCCAACTACTCGGACGAGACCGCCGACGAGTTCGCCCGCCTCCAGGACCAGATCGACGCCGCCGACGCCTGGAACCTCGACACGATGCTCGATACGGCGATGGACGCGCTGCGCCTGCCGCCCGCCGACGCCGACGTCACGAAGCTCTCCGGCGGCGAGCGCCGCCGGGTCGCGCTCTGCCGGCTGCTGCTCGGCGCCCCGGACCTGCTGCTCCTGGACGAGCCCACCAACCACCTCGACGCGGAGTCGGTCGCCTGGCTGGAGAAGCACCTGGAGGAGTACAAGGGCGCCGTCGTCGCCGTCACCCACGACCGCTACTTCCTCGACAACGTCGCCGGCTGGATCCTCGAGCTCGACCGCGGGCGCGGGATCCCCTTCCAGGGCAACTACTCGTCCTGGCTCGAGCAGAAGACCGCGCGCCTCGAGCAGGAGAAGCGGACCGACAAGGCCCGGGCCCGCACGCTCGCCGCCGAGCTCGAGTGGGTGCGCGAGAACCCCAAGGGGCGCCGCAAGAGGTCGAAGGCGCGGCTCGCCCGCTACGAGGCGCTGCTCGCCGAGGACCGCAACGTCAAGCTCGACCAGGTCCAGATCCACATCCCCGCCGGGCCGCGGCTCGGGACGAAGGTGATCGAGGCCGAGGGCCTGCGCAAGGGGTTCGGCGAGCGACTGCTGATCGACAACCTCTCGTTCTCGCTGCCGCCGGCGGGCATCGTCGGCGTGATCGGCCCCAACGGCGCGGGCAAGACGACCCTGTTCCGGATGATCGTCGGCGACGAGCAGCCCGACGCCGGCTCGCTCGAACTGGGCGAGTCCGTCGACCTCGCGTACGTCGACCAGTCGCGCGACGCCCTCGACCCGGAGAAGACCGTCTGGGAGGAGATCTCGGACGGCTACGAGCAGATCAAGGTCGGCGATCAGGAGATGAACTCGCGCGCCTACGTCTCAGGCTTCAACTTCAAGAGCTCCGACCAGCAGCGCACGGTCGGGACGCTCTCCGGCGGCGAGCGCAACCGTGTGCACCTGGCGAAGCTGCTGCGCTCGGGCGGCAACCTGCTGCTGCTGGACGAGCCGACCAACGACCTCGACGTCGACACGCTGCGGGCGCTCGAGGAGGCCCTGCTCGCGTTCGCCGGCTGCGCCGTGGTGATCTCCCACGACCGCTGGTTCCTCGACCGGATCGCCACCCACGTGCTCGCCTTCGAGGGCGACTCCGAGGTGGTCTGGTTCGAGGGCAACTTCGAGGCCTACGAGGAGAACCGCCGCGAGCGCCTCGGCGCCGCCGCCGACCGCCCGCACCGGATCACGTACAAGAAGCTCGTCGCCCGCTAGCACTCAGAACGGCAGCGGGCCGTCGGCGAGGCTCGCGACGACCCAGTCGCCGCCGGCCTCGGTGAGCTGGCCGACCGAGTACCCGCCGGTGGCGACGCCGACGACGCGGATCCCCGCGCCGTGGCCGGCCTCGATGTCGCGCGGGGTGTCGCCGGTGGCGATCGAGCCCGCGCGATCGAACTTGCCCCCCGCTGCGTCGGCGGCGCGGTCGAGCGCCTTGCGGCAGACGTCGACGCGCTCGTTGGCGTCCGAGCCGAAGCCGCCGAAGGCGAAGAAGCCGTTGAGGTCGGCGCGGGCGAGCTTGGTCTGCGCCGCCGCGCGCGTGTTGCCGGTGATCAGCCCGACAAGCCGTCCGTCCGCGGTCAGGCGCTCGAGCGTCTCGCGCGCGCCGGGCATCACCCGGTAGCCGGGCGAGCTCTCGACCTCCTCGACGAGGTAGCGCTCGCGCAGCGCCATCAGCGCCCCCATCTCCGCCGGTTCGGGCTCGCGGCCGATCGCGCCGCGAAAGCACTCGATCCCGACCTGCGGGTCCGGCATCCCCTTGCCGGTGTAGTCGGGGACGTTGACCTGCACCCCCTGCAGCTCGAGGAAGGCGCGGTGCCAGGCGCGGTCCGACGCCCCTCCGGTGGAGATCAGCGTCCCGTCGATATCGAACAGCAGGGCGCTAGCTGCCACTTCGGTTGGCCCGGTAGCGGCGGATCAGCTCGTTCGTGGAGCTGTCGTGGTCGAGCTCGGCGTCGCCCTGAAGCTCGGGGATGATCCGCTTGGCGAGCACCTTCCCGAGCTCGACGCCCCACTGGTCGAACGAGTCGATCCCCCAGACCGCTCCCTGAGTGAAGACCGAGTGCTCGTAGAGGGCGACGAGGCTGCCGAGCGTGCGCGGGTCGAGCCGCTGGGCGAGGATCGTGTTGGTCGGCCGGTTGCCCTCGAAGACGCGGTGCGGGACGAGCCACTCCGGGGTCCCCTCAGCGCGGACATCGTCCGGGGTCTTGCCGAAGGCCAGCGCCTCACCCTGGGCGAAGACGTTGGAGAGGAGCAGGTCGTGATGCTCGCCGAGCGGGTTGAGCGGCTCGTAGAAGCCGATCAGGTCGCAGGGAATCAGCTTCGTCCCCTGGTGGATCAGCTGGTAGAAGGAGTGCTGGCCGTTGGTCCCGGGCTCGCCCCAGTACACCGCGCCCGTCTCGTAGTCCACCGGCCGGCCGTCGAGGGTGACGTGCTTGCCGTTCGACTCCATGGTCAGCTGCTGCAGGTAGGCCGGGAAGCGCTTCAGGTACTGCTCGTAGGGCAGCACCGCGACCGTCTGGGCGCCGAAGAAGTCGCCGTACCAGACCGCCAGCAGGCCCATCAGCGCGGGCAGGTTCGCCGTCGTCGGCGCCTCGCGGAAGTGCTCGTCGACGGCGTGAAAGCCCGCCAGCATCTCGGCGAACGCCTCGGGCCCGATCGCGAGCATGGTCGAGAGGCCGATCGCCGAGTCCATCGAGTACCGCCCGCCCACCCACTCCCAGAAGCCGAACATGTTGTCGGTGTCGATCCCGAACTCGGCGACGCCCTCGGCGTTGGTCGAGACGGCGACGAAGTGCTTGGCGACCGCGGACTCGTCCCCTCCGAGGCCGGCGAGCGACCACTCGCGAGCGGTGTGCGCGTTGGTCATCGTCTCGAGCGTCGTGAACGTCTTCGAGGAGACGATGAACAGGGTCTCCTCGGGGTCGAGGTCGCCGGTCGCCTCGGCGAAGTCGGTGCCATCGACGTTGGAGACGAAGCGGAAGGTCAGCTCACGGCGGGAGTAGAAGCGCAGCGCCTCGTAGGCCATCACCGGGCCGAGATCGGAGCCGCCGATCCCGATGTTGATCACGTTGCGGATCGGCTTGCCGGTGTGGCCCTTCCACTCGCCCGAGCGGATCCGCGCGGCGAAGCCGCCCATGCGATCGAGGACCTCGTGGACCTCCTTGACGACGTCGACGCCGTCGACCACCAGCGAGCGCTCCCGAGGCATCCGCAGCGCCACGTGCAGGACGGCCCGGTCCTCGGAGACGTTGATGTGCTCGCCGCGGAACATCGCCTCGCGGCGGTCGGCCAGGCCGCGGTCGGCGGCGAGCGCGGCGAGCAGGTCGATCGTCTCCGCCGTGACCCGGTTCTTCGAGTAGTCGAGGTAGAGGCCGCACGCCTCGGCGCTGAGCGCGGTGCCGCGCTCTGCGTCGGCCGCGAACAGCTCTCGCAGGTGTCGCGGCGCGACCTCGGCGTGGTGGCGCTCGAGGGCCTTGAAGGAGTCGAGTTGAGGCAGTGCGCTCATCGCGCCCTATCGAATCAGGTCGAGCGCTTGCCCGCCGGCCGCGACCGCGACGCCGATCTCACCGAGGACGCCGCGGGCGAGCCGCGGAACCCGGGCCTCGGGATCGAGGTCGGGCTCGTAGGCGGTGAGCGACACGGCCCGGATCTCGAGCTCCTCGAACGCGGTCGCGACCAGGCGCTCGAGCTCGGCCGCCGTCAGCCCGCCGGCGACCGAGTAGCGATTGACCCGAGCCTCCGCGAGGTCGAGAACGTCGAGGTCGAGGTGCAGGTAGATGCCGCTGGCCGGGGGCGCATCGCCGTGGCGGCCGCGGTCAGCTCACTCGGCTCGCGCAGCGCAGCCGAGGACAGGCGGGCGATCGCGGCGGCGTCGAGGCGCTCCGCCTCGGCGAGATCGAGGTCGCGCGCACCCGCGAGGACGACGGCGCTCTCCGGGACCGGGGCGGCCTCGTCGACGGTCTCGCGCAGCGCCTGCCAGGCGCTACCCGTGAGCACCGAGAGCCCCATCCCGTCGAGGTAGCCCGACGGGCTCGTCTCGGGCTCGTTGAAGTCGCCGTGGGCGTCGAACCAGATCACCCCGGGCGACGGCTCGTCGAGCCCGGCGACGACGCCGACGGCGGCGAAACAGCTTCCGGACAGCACGACCGGGAAGACCTCGTCCTCGCGCGCGGCGCGGACCCTCTCGGCGAGCTTCGCCGCGAGCGCGAAGGTCGCATCGACCTCGTTGTCGAACCGCTGATCGAGCTCGATCAGCTCGGTCTCGACCTCGGCCCCCGCCGCCGCGAGGGCCTCGGCGGCGCCGCCCTCGAGCAGCGCCTCCGGCCCGAGCCCGACCCCGTCGCGCAGCCGGCCGAGCTCATAGGGAACCGCGATCACGCGGATCCCCGCCATCGCCGGCCCTCAGACCGCCTCGCGCTGCTTCGCGATCGTCGCCAGCAGCTCGCGCCAGGAGGCGTTGAACGAATCCTTGCCGTCCTCTTGCAGCTTGATGCCGACCGCGTCGGTGTCGATCCCCGCGTCGTTGAAGGCCCTCAGGGTCTCCTCGGCGTCGCCGCCGTCGGGCGGCAGCGGGTCGCCGACGGTGCCGTGATCCGCGAACGCGTTGAGCGCCTTCTCGGGCATCGTGTTGACCGTGAACGAGGAGGCCAGGCCGTCGATGTAGAGGACGTCCGAAGCCTCGGGGTCCTTGGTGCCGGTGCTGGCCCAGAGCAGCCGCTGCGGGCGCGCACCCTCGTTGGCGAGCCGCATCGACCGGTCGGAGTCGAGCACCTGGCGGTAGGCGGCATAGGCCTGCTTGGCGACCGCGATCCCGAGCCGGTTCTTCAGCTCGGCCGGCGCCTCGCCGGCGACCGCGGCGTCCCAGCGGCTGACGAACAGCGATGCGACCGAGGGCACGTCCGGGTTGAGCCCGGCCTCGATCCGGCGCTCGATCCCGCGCATGTAGGCGTTGGCGGCGCCGCGATAGTGCTCGGTCGAGAACAGCAGCGTCACGTTGACCGGGATCCCCGCGAAGATCGTCTCCTCGATCGCCTTGTGACCGGCGATCGTCCCGGGGATCTTGATGAAGAAGTTCTCCTCCGCCCGGCCGTAGAGCTCGGCGGCCTGCTTGATCGTCGCCTGGTCGTCGTCGGCGAGCAGCGGCGAGACCTCGAGCGAGACGCGCCCGTCGACCCCGGCGGTGCGCTCGTTGACCGGCTTGAACAGGGCGGCGGCGCGGCGCAGGTCGGCGAGCGCCAGCTCGAAGAACACCTCCTCGCCCTCGAGCCCCTGTTCGGTCAGCTCGGCGACCTGGTCGTCGTAGGCGGAGCCGTCGCCGATCGCCTTGTCGAAGATGGTCGGGTTCGAGGTCAGCCCGGTGACGGAGAGCTCGTCGATGTAGCCGGCGAGGGTGCCGTCGTCGAGCATCGTCCGGGTGATGTTGTCGACCCAGAGGCTCTGGCCCAGCTCGTGGAGTGCTTGCGTTGGGTTCATTTCGTTCCTTTCGTCAGTCGCCGCTCGCCGCTCGCCGCTCGAGGACTGCCTTCGCCGTCTCCACCACCTTCTCGGGCGTGAAGCCGAACTCGGTCAGCACGTCCTTGAGCGGCGCCGAGGAGCCGAAGGTGTGCATGCCGATCCGCTCGCCCTCCGGGCCGACGTAACGGTCCCAGCCGAGGGTCGAGGCCTCCTCGATCGAGATTCGCGCGGTCACCGAGGGCGGTAGGACCGAGTCGCGGTAGGCCTGGTCCTGGGTGTGGAAGAGATGGAACGACGGGAGGCTGACGACGCGGGAGCGGACCCCCTCGGCGCCCAGCTGCTCGTGCGCGGCGACCGCGAGCGCGACCTCCGAGCCGGTCGCGATCAGGATCACCTCGGGATCGCCGCCGTCGGCGTCGGCGAGCACATAGCCGCCGCGGCGCAGGCCGTCGGCGCTCGCATACTCGGTGCGGTCGATCACCGGGACGTTCTGGCGGGTCAGAACCAGCGCGGTCGGCAGGTGGTCGGCTTCCATGATCACCCGCCACGCCTCGGCGACCTCGTTCGCGTCGCAGGGGCGGATCACGTTCAGTCCCGGGACCGCGCGCAGCGAGGCGAGCTGTTCGACGGGCTGGTGGGTCGGGCCATCCTCGCCGAGCCCGATCGAGTCGTGGGTGAAGATGTGGATCACCGGGATCTCCATCAGCGCGGAGAGCCGGATCGCCGGGCGCCCGTAGTCGGAAAAGGTCAGGTAGGTCGACCACGACGGGCGCAGCTTCGAGAGCGAGAGGCCGTTCGAGATCGCGGCCGACTCGTGCTCGCGGATCCCGTAGTGGAGCTGACGGCCCGCCCGGTTGTCCGGCTGGAAGTCGCCGCCGCTCGTTGCCTCGTCGAGGCGCACCGAGGTCGAGTCCGTGAGGTCGGCCGAGCCGCTGAGCAGCCATGGGACGTTCGCGGCGATCGCGTTCTGGACCTGGTTCGAAGCCTTGCGGGTGGCGATCCCCTTCGCGTCGGCGTCGAACGACGGCACGTCGCGATCCCAGCCCTCGGGCAGCTCGCGCCGCTGCATCGCGCCGATCTGGCGCTCGAGCGACTCGTGCTCGCGCTCGTAGCCGACCAGGGCGCGCTGCCAGGCGATGCTCCGCTCGGCGCCGCGGGCGCCGATTCCCTCGGCGAAGCGCTCGCGGACCTCCTCGGGGACGAGGAACTCGGCGTCCTCGGGCCAGCCGTAGAAGCGCTTCGTCTCACGCACCTCCTCGTCGCCGAGCGGCTCGCCGTGCGCAGCGGCGGTGTCCTGCTTGTGCGGCGAGCCGTACCCGATGTGGCTGTCGACGATGATCAGCGTGGGCCGGTCCTCGGTGGCCTTGAAGGCGTCGAGGGCGCGGGTGATCTCGACGAAGCTGTTCGCGTCGGCGACCGTGGTCACGTTCCAGCCGTAGGCCTCGAAGCGGCGGGCGACGTCGTCGTCGTAGGTGATCTCGGTCCGGCCGTCGATCGAGATGTGGTTGCTGTCGTAGATCCAGCAGAGGTTGTCGAGCTGCTGGTGGCCGGCGAAGGAGGCGGCCTCGTGCGAAACGCCCTCCATCAGGCAGCCGTCGCCGGCGATCACGTAGGTGTCGAAGTCGAACAGCTCGAACCCGGGCCGGTTGAAGTACGCGGCCTGCCACTTCGAGGCGACCGCCATCCCGACCGAGGTCGCGACCCCCTGGCCGAGCGGCCCGGTCGTCGTCTCGATCCCCGACGCCCAGCGGTACTCCGGGTGTCCGGCGCATTTCGAGTCGAGCTGACGAAACCTCTTGATGTCGTCGAGCGTGATCGACTCGCGCCCCTCGACCTCATATTCGGAGTCGACCGCGCGCACCGCGGCGAGGTGCAGCAGCGAGTAGAGGAGCATCGATGCGTGGCCCGCCGAGAGCACGAACCGGTCACGGTTCGGCCAGATCGGCTGTTCCGGATCGAAGCGCAGGTAGCGCTGCCAGAGCACGTACGCGACCGGCGCGAGCGCCATCGGCGTGCCCGGGTGCCCCGAGTTCGCCTTCTGGATCGCGTCGATCGACAGCGTGCGGATCGTGTTCACGGCGAGCTCGTCGAGCTCGTCGAAGGAGTGGTCCTCTGCCGCCATTCGACCTCAGCCTAACGAGGGCCGTGCGGAGGCGAGGGATCGGGTTAGATGTCGGTCGTGGGCCTCGACGACGAGAAGCGCCTTGCCGCCGAGGCGGCCGCCGAGCTGGTCGTCGACGGAATGGTCGTCGGGCTCGGGACCGGGTCGACGGTCGCTCACCTGCTGCCGGCGATCGCCGCCCGCGGGGTCTCGATCCGCTGCGTCTCGACCTCGGTCGCGACCACCGAGCAGGCGCGTGGACTCGGGATCGAGGTCGAGGAGTTCGACCGCCTCGACCGGCTCGACATCGCGATCGACGGCGCCGATCAGATCGCCGCCGACGGCTGGCTGGTCAAGGGCGGCGGCGGCGCGCACACGCGCGAGAAGATCGTCGCGGCGGCGGCCGACCGGTTCGTCGTGATCGCCGACTCGTCCAAGACCGTCGCTGAGATCAGCGCCCCGATCCCGCTCGAGCTGCATACATTCGGCCTCGCGGCCACCCTGTACGAGCTCGGCGACACCGAGCTTCGTCCTGACACCCCGCCCTCGCCCGACGGCGGCCTGATCGCCGACTATCAGGGCGAGGTTGGCGATCCGATGCTGCTCGCAGCCCGCCTGTCGGCGACACCCGGAGTCGTGGACCACGGCCTCTTCCCCCCCGCCCTGACCGCCGACGTCTTCGTCGCCCGCGGCGACGAGGTCGAGCACACGAGCCGGGCGCTCTAGGCGGTCTCGGGCCCGAGCGCCTCGGCGCTGGCCAGCAGCGTCGCGTGCTTCGGCCGGAGCCGCCCGGCCGGGACCGACGGGTCGCCGGCCTTCATCTTCGCCAGCGCCTCGGCCTTGTCGTCCGCCCGTGACCAGCCACAGCACCTAGCGGGCCGCCTCGAGCGCGGGGTAGGTGAGCGTCATCCGCTGCCGGCCCTGGTACGGCCCGGTGACGGCGACGGGGCGGTCGCGGACCTCGAGCACGGGATCGCCGGGAACGAGCGAGGCGGTGTGGCCGTCGGGCCCGAGGCCGAGGTGGACGAGGTCGAGCTCGGGCAGCGCCTCACCGTAGCGAGCGGCGCCGAACTCGAGGTCCAGGGCGTCGACGGGCATCGGGCGCACGCTCGCCCGCGCGGCGGGCGGCAGACTCGCGAGCAGGTGGGTCAGGTTGCGGTCGTCGTCACCCTCCGGGGCGACCCGCTCGTCGACCTGGAACAGCTCGATCGCGTCCCAGTCGAGGTCGTGGGAGCCGAGCAGCTCGAACATGCGCCACGGGGCGTGGCCGCCGCTCACGGCGAGCGAGAAGCCGGCGCGAGCGCCGATCGCGCTGCCCGCCGCCGCTGCGATCAACTCGGCCCCGCGCGCGGCGGCCGCCTCGGCGTCGGCGAGGACCTCCTCGGTCACGCCTTGCGCCAGCCTAGGGCTGCTTCTCGTCGTGGCCGCCGAACTGCTTGCGCATGGCCGACAGCACCTTGTCGGCGAAGTCGTCGAGGTCGCGCGAGGCGAAGCGCGAATAGAGCGCCGAGCTCAGGACCGGCGCCGGCACGCCCTCCTCGATCGCGGCGATCGAGGTCCAGCGGCCCTCGCCCGAGTCGGAGACGCGGCCCTCGAACTCGTCCAGGGTCGGCGACGCCGCGAGCGCCGCGGCGGTCAGGTCCAGCAGCCAGGATCCGATCACGCTGCCGCGGCGCCAGACCTCGGCGACCTCGGGGATGTCCAGCTCGTACTCGTAGAAGTCGGGGTCGGTGAGCGGCGCGGTCTCGGCGTCGGCCTCGCGCTCGTGCAGGCCGGCGTCGGCGTTCTTGAGGATGTTGAGGCCCTCCGCGTAGGCGGCCATCACCCCGTACTCGATCCCGTTGTGGACCATCTTCACGAAGTGCCCGGCGCCGCTCGGGCCGCAGTGCAGGTATCCGTTCTCCGCGGTCGAGACCTCGCCGTCGCGGCCGGGGGTGCGCTCGGCCGAGTCGACGCCCGGGGCGATCGTCGCGAAGATCGGGTCGAGCCGCTGGACCGCCTCGTCGGGCCCGCCGATCATCAGGCAGTAGCCGCGGTCGAGCCCGAAGACGCCGCCGCTGGTGCCGCAGTCGATGTAGTCGATCCCGGCGTCGGCGAACCTGCGCGAGCGGCGGATGTCGTCGCGGTAGTACGAGTTGCCGCCGTCGATGATCGCGTCGCCGGCCTCGAGCTTGCCGGCGAGCTCGTTCACGGTGCTCTCGGTGATCTCGCCCGCCGGGACCATCACCCAGACCGCGCGGGGCTTGGCGAGCTTGGCGACGAAGTCGTCGAGCGACTCGGCGCCGGTCGCGCCCTCGCCGGCCAGGGTCGAGACGGCGTCGGGGTTGACGTCGAAGACGACGCATTCGTGGCCGTCGCGCATCAGCCGGCGAACGAGGTTCGCGCCCATGCGCCCGAGACCGACCATGCCCAACTGCATGGCGCGGATACTAAGCCGATCGCGTCTGTGACTAGTCTGCGGTCCGGGATGCCAACCGAAGCAGACATCCTGGTGATCTTCGGAATCACCGGCGACCTGGCCCGCAAGATGACCTTCGAGGCCCTCTACCGGCTCGAGGCCCGCCACGAGCTCAACTGCCGCCGCGTGATCGGGATCGCGCGCAACAAGTGGGACGAGGACGAGCTCGAGGGCCACGCGCGCGAGGCGATCGAGGCGAAGGTCCCCGACCCGGACCAGGAGGCGATCGCCCGGCTCGAGGGCCGGCTCGACTACGTCCAGGGCGAGTTCGACGAGGACGACCTCTACACCCGGCTCGGCGAGGAGATGGGCGAGTACGAGCAGGCCGTCTTCTACCTCGAGATCCCACCGTCCCTGTTCGGGATGGTGGTCAAGCATCTCGCGAAGGCCGGGCTCACCGAGGACGCGCGGGTGGTGCTGGAGAAGCCGTTCGGGCACGACCGCGAATCGGCGCGCGCGTTGAACGAAGAACTGCGCGAGGTGCTCGAGGAGGAGCAGATCCTGAGGATCGACCACTTCCTCGGCAAGGAGCCGGTCATGGACATCCTCTACCTGCGCTTCGCCAACGCGATCCTCGAGCCGGTCTGGAACCACCGCTACGTCGACTCGGTCCGGATCACGATGCTCGAGGACTTCGGGGTCGACGACCGGGGCAGCTTCTACGACCCGGTCGGCGCCCTGCGCGACGTGGTCCAGAACCACCTGCTGCAGACGATCGCGCTCGTCGCGATGGAGCCGCCGTCGGCGAACGTCGACGACCACGACGCGATCCGCGATCGCAAGACCGACCTCTTCCGGGCGATCCCCGCCGCCGACCCGAGCCGCTACATCCGCGGGCAGTACCGCGGCTACCGCGAGGTGGAGGGCGTGGCCGCGGACTCCCAGACGGAGACCTTCGCGGCCCTGAAGCTGGAGATCGACAACTGGCGCTGGGCCGGCGTCCCGTTCTACTTCCGCGCCGGCAAGGCGATGCCGGTCGAGGCGACCGAGGTGCGGGTCGTGTTCAAGCGCCCGCCGCGGCTCGGGATCGGCGGACGCATGATCCCCGATCCCGACGAGCTGATCATCCGGGTGAAGCCCGCGCCCGGCGCCGAGATCTGCCTGATGGCCAAGAAGGCAGGCGAGGACGCGCTGCATCGCGTGCACCTCGACCTGCTGTTCGAGCAACAGGACTCGGACCAGCCCGAGCCGTACGAGCGGCTGCTGCGCGACGCGCTGCGCGGCCACCCCGAGCTGTTTCCCAACTTCGACGCGATCGACGAGACGTGGCGCATCGTCCAGCCGCTGCTCAACGACGCGCCGCCGGTCGAGATCTACGAGCCGGGCAGCTGGGGACCGGAGTCGGCCAGCCACCTGCTCACCGGCCACGGCGGCTGGCGCAGGCCCTGGCTGCCTGAATAACTCGCGCCACGTCCTCCGGAGTAACTCGCGCCACGTCCTCCGCTCTCGCCCGAATCAATTGTCCGCGGCTACGCCGCGGACTTCTCATGCTGCTTCCGCGTCCGGGCGTGCGCGGTGAGGACTGGGCTGCCGGGCTAGTCGTCGAACAGGAGGCTCGCGCCGATCGCGCCGCCCAGGTCGCCGAGCTTGGCGAGGTGAATCGGTGGCGGGTCGTCGGAGACGAACAGGTGGGGGTGCATCCGGTGGCGGATCTTCTCGACGTACGGCTCGCCGAACCGGACGCCCAGGCCGCCGCCGATGATCACCGCATCGGGGTCGAGCAGGTTGACCGCCGATGCGACCCCCGCGCCGAGCGCCTTCAGAGCGCGGTCGATGAGCTCCTCGGCGAGCGCGTCGTTCTCGCGCAGGGCGTGATCCCAGACGCTCGAGGAGAGCCGGTCCTTGCCGCGCCTGTTCATGATCTTGAAGAGGTCGGTCTTGACGCCGTTGTGGTGCTCCTGGCGGGCCTTCGCCTCCATCGCCCCGCGCCCCGCGTAGGCCTCCATGCAGCCGCGCCGACCGCAGGGACAGCGCGCGCCGCCGCGCTCGACCACCATGTGGCCGATCTCGCCGGCCGCCCCGCGACCGGTCCAGCGCTTGCCGTCGAGGACCACGCCGCCGCCGACCCCGGTGCCCCAGAAGA
The DNA here is from genome assembly GCA_963781265.1 of uncultured Solirubrobacterales bacterium. Lineage (GTDB taxonomy): Bacteria > Actinomycetota > Thermoleophilia > Solirubrobacterales > 70-9 > WHSW01. The sequence continues at coordinate 204,317 of CAWAFH010000012.1, read as the reverse complement.
CGCCGAGGATCGAGTCGTAGGGCTGGCCGGCGCCGAGCTTGAACTCCGCGTTGGTGGCGACGTCGACGTCGTTGGCGACCCGCACCGGAGCGCCGAACGCCTCGGCGAGAGTCGGGCCGAGCGCGAAGCTGCCCTCCCAGCCGGGCAGGTTGCCGGCCTCCGAGACCTCGCCCGTCTGCTCGTTGGAGTTCCCGGGCGAGCCGACCCCGACCCCGGCGAGCGAATCGGTCTGGACCCCGGCCGCATCCGCCGCCTCGATCAGCGCCTGCGCCATCTCGTGGGCGACGTCCGCGGGCCCGCCCTCGGTCGGCGTCTGGCGCCGCGCCTCGCCCGAGACCTCCCCGTCCGGGCTGACGATCGCGGCCTGGATCTTCGTCCCGCCGAGGTCGATCCCCCCACGCAGCGCCTCGCTTCCCGCTTGCACGGGGCGCAGTCTATTGCTCGAGGCCCTCGAGGTCCGGGAACTGATTGGTCGCGCCGATCGCATGGATCGCGACCTCCGGCGGGCGGGCGACCACCTCACCGAGCCCGGCGGCGAAGCGGGCGAGGCTCGAGGTGGCGAAGTGGTCGCGCAGCGCGGCGACCGACTCCCACTCCTCGACCGCGATGAACTCGTCCGGGTCCTCGACCGCGCCGTAGAAGCCGTAGCGCACGCAACCGGGCTCGCCCCGCGAGGCGTCCTGCATCTCCCGCATCAGCCCGATCAGCGCGTCGCGCTTGCCCTCGGCGCACGCCACCCTCCCGATCACGATCAGCATCTCGCCTCCCGGTTGGAATCGAGCCCAACCTATCGCCGGGCTCAGAACTGACCGAGCAGCGCGTCCGAATGGGCGACGAGCGCCGCGGCCAGCGCCAGCAGCACCGAGGGCACGAGGACGAGCGCGACGACGAGCTGGATCTTCGGCGCCGAGCGCGCCGCGCGGTCCTCGATCCGTCGCCGCGCCGCCCGCCGCAGTCCGGTCGCCTGCAGGTGGAGCTGGTCGGCCAGCGGCGAGCCGTAGGTCCGCGAGCGCTCGAGCGCGGCGGCGAGCGCGCCGACCTCCGCCCCGGGAACGCGGCGGCGCAGCGCGGCGAGCGCCTCGCGCAGCGGGCGGCCGCACTCGACCTCGGCGACCGCTCGCGCCAGCTCGCCGGTCAGCGGCCCGGCGGCGCCCGTCGCGGCGATCGCAGCGAGGCCGCTGGCCGGGTCGCGCCCGGACGCGGCCCCGACGGCGAGCAGGTCGAGCGCATCGGGCAGCGCCGCCACGAACCGCCGCCGGCGCACGCTCGCCGCCCGCTCGAGCCACGCGTCGGGCGCGAGAAAGCCGGCGACCACGAGGCCGGCGAACGCCGCGATGGCGAGCCGCGCGCCGAGGACGGGGACGACGACAGCTCCGATCGCCGCGCCGGCGAGGGCGCCGGCCAGCTTCGCCGCGACGACCACCCGCAGGTCGGCCCCCACGATCCCGGCTCGCTCGATTCGCCCCGGCAGCCCGAGCCGGCCGCCGAGCTCGGCCAGCGAAGCGGCGCGGCCGCCCGACAGCCTCGCGATCGCCCGGGAGGCGAGCGGGCCGATCCGCTCGCTCGCGCCGCCGCCGAGCTCCCAGGCGGCGGCGAAGACGAGCAGCACCGCGAGCGCGGCGAGGACCGCGGTCATCGCTCCCCCACCCGGCTCAGCCTCCGGATCGCGAAGAAGCCGGCGAGCTGCAGCGCGCCGGCGCAGCCGAGGAGCGTCGCGGCGGCCGGATCAGCGAGCAGCCCGCCGACGAAGCCCGGGTCGAGCAGCTCGGCGAGCAGCGCCGCGCCGACCGGCATCGCGACGACCAGCAGGCCGGTGAACCGGGCCTGGGCGGTCGCCGAGCGGGCGTCCGCCTCGGTGCGGTCGCGATCGGCGGCCGCGGCGGCGAACCGCCGCAACAAGGCGGCCAGGTCGCCCCCGGCGAGCTGCTCGGAGAGCAGCGCGGTCGCGAACGCGTCGACGCGAGGCGAGTCGACGCGCTGGCGCAATCCGGCGAGCGCCACCCGGGTCGGGGCGCCGAGCGCCAGCTCGGCACGGACCCGCTCGAGCTCGCGGGCCGGCGGGCCCTCGAGCGAGGCCGAGGCGGCGGCGAGCGCCGCTCGCGGCGAGCGCCCGACGTCGAGCGCGTCGGCGACCGCGATCGCCACGCCGGCGAGCCCGCGATCGACGGCGCGCCGGTAGGCCGCGCGACGCGCCGAGATCGCCCAGGTGGCGCCGGCGGGCCCGGCGACCGCGGCGAGCGGCGCGAGCCCGGGCCCGAGAATGATCAGGGCCGCCGCGAACGCGCCGACGGTCCCGACGACGGCGAGCCGGCGACGCTCGACCTCGGTCGGGGCGCTGCCCTCGCGACCCGCCCGGCGCAGGGGCTCCACGGCCGCATCGAGCCAGCGTCCGATCCCGGGCGCGACGAGCGCAGCCTCCCGGAGCGCCAGCGCCGCGAGGCCACCCGCGAGGGCGGCGGCGAGGATCCGCAGCGTCGCGGCGGCGCTCATCCGGCCCGCCAGAGCTCGCGCACCCCCACCCCGGCGGCGGCGCGGGTGACCTCGGCCACCTCCGTGACCACCCGTCGACCGCCGTCGGCGCGCGCCATGTGGACGACCAGCTCGACGCCGCGCGCGAGCTGCTCGCGGATCGCCTCGTGCGGGAGCCCGACGCCGGCCATCAGGGCGAGGGTCTCCAGCCGGCGCAGGGCGTCCTCGGGCGCGTTCGCGTGGACGGTCGACAGCACCCCGTCGTGGCCGGTGTTGAGCGCGGTGAGCAGGTCGAGCGCCTCCGCTCCGCGGACCTCGCCGATCACGATCCGGTCGGGGCGCATCCGCAGCGCGTTGCGCAGCAGATCGCGGATCGTCACGGCGCCGCGCCCCTCGACCGAGGGCGGCCGGCTCTCCAGCCGGACGACGTGCGGCTGGCGGAGGCGCAGCTCCGCGGCGTCCTCGATCGTCACGACCCGCTCGGCCGGGTCGATCCAGCTCGAGAGCGCGTTCAGCAGCGTCGTCTTGCCGGATCCCGTGCCGCCGGAGACGACCATGCTGCGCCGCGCCTCGACCGCCTCGCGCAGCAGCGTCGCGAGGCCCGTGGTCAGGGTCCCGCTCGTGACGAGCTGCTCGGGGTCGGGGCGCACCGCGGTGAAGCGCCGCACGGAGAGCACCGGCCCGTCGACCGCCAGCGGCGGGATCACGACATTCACGCGCGAGCCGTCGGCGAGCCGGGCGTCGGCCATCGGGCTGAGCTCGTCGACGCGGCGCCCGACCGGGGCGAGAATGCGCTCGATCGTGTCGCGCAGCGCCTGCTCGGACTCGAACTCGACCTCGGTCGCGACGATCCGGCCGCGGCGCTCGACGTAGACGGAGCGGTGGCCGTTGACCATCACCTCCTCGACCTCGTCGTCGGCGAGCAGCTCCTCGAGCGGCCCCAGCCCGACCGTGTCGCGGAGGATCAGCTCGGCGATCTGCTCGCGGCGGCCGGCCGAGAGCACGGCCGCGGCCTCGTCGACGAGCTCGCGGACGGCGTGCTCGAGCCCGGCGGCGGGCGGGCCGGCCACGGCGTCGGCCCGCCGGCGGTCGATCAGCCGCAGGCGCAGCTCGGCGGCGAGGTCGCGGGCGTGGTCATCGACGGTGGTGATACCTCGTAGAGGTCGCGCAGCGGCCCGGCTCTCCCCCTCAGCCGATCACGAACTCCCCGACCAGCACCCCGGCGCCGAACGCGAACGCGAGCGCCGCCAGCGCCCCGACCACGCGCGGCGACGGGCCACCGTGGATACCGGTCTCGTGGACCGCCGCGTGCCCCTTGCCGCGGGCGAGCAGCCACCGGTTGACGGGAACCGTCAGCACCCCGGCCACCGCGAGGGCGAACGAGAGGCTGCCCCAGAACAGCAGCGTCCCGAGGCCGGCCTCCATCGCTCCCGGGACCGCGAGCACGATCGCGTTGTCGACGATCTCCATCGTCGTGATGCTCAGCGTGTCGGAGGCGAACGCCACCCCGGCCACGCGGCGGACCGGCAACCCGGCGCGCAGCAGCGGCAGGCTCGTGAGCCCGTAGCCGAAGACGAACGCCAGCACGATCGCGAGCACGACCGTGGCGCCGTTCGAGAAGCCCGCCGCGGTCCCGATCGCCATCCCGGCGATCTCGCCGATCGCGCAGCCGGTGAGGCAGTGCAGGGTCGCGTCGATCGCGAGCCGGGTGAGCGCGGTGCCCCCGTCCGGCATCTCGTGCGCCCCGTGCGAGTGATGCGCCGTCGCCGTGTTCATATACCCCCCGAGGGTATCGCACGAGTCAAGGCTATGCTCGTCGCGTGAGCGCGCTCGACCTGCTCCTGCTCGCGGCCGTGATCCTCGGGATCGGGGTCCAGGCCGCGATCGGCTTCGGCTTCGCGTTCTTCGTCGCTCCGGCCGCATTCGCCGCGCTGAGCCCGGAGCGCGCGGTGACGCTGGTCGCGCTGCTCGCGATCGCGATCAGCTGCCTCGTCCTGTTCGGAGAGCGCCGCCCGGTTGCGGTCGCCCGCCGGCCGGTCGTGCTGATCGTCGGCGCGGCGGTCCCGGGGATGCTCGCCGGGGCCTGGATCGTCACCCACGCCGACCGCTCCACCCTCCAGCTCGCCGTCGGGGTGGTGGTGATCGGCGCCGCCGCGCTCCAGGCGCTCGGCGGCCCGCGGCCGGCCGCCGGGCCGGATCGCCGCCCGGCGCTCGAGCTCGGGGGCGGCTTCGCGGCCGGCGCGCTGACCACCTCGGTCAGCGTCAACGGTCCGGCGGTCGTCCTCGTCCTGACTCGGCTCGGGCTGCGCGGCGCGGCCCTGCGGGACTCGGTCGCCGCGGCGCTGCTCGGGCTCGCCTGCCTGGCGACGCCGTTGCTCGTGCTCGGCGCGGGGGCCACCGACGCGCTGCCCGAGGCCTGGCTCGCCCTCGCCTGCGTGCCCGCGGTGTTGATCGGACATCGGGTCGGCGCGGCCGCCTTCCGCCGGCTCGACGAGGAGTCTCACCACCGGCTTGCGCTCGGCGCCGCCGGCGTCGCCGGCGTGTTGAGCGTCGTCGCCGGGCTGAGCGGCTGAGCCGGCGCTAGCGTGTCCGCGATGACCACGGTCGAGGTTCTCGACGCCGACATCACCGCGCTCGAGGTCGACGCGATCACGAACGCGGCAAACACCGAACTGCGCCATGGCGGCGGCGTCGCCGGCGCGATCTCGCGCGCCGGCGGGCCCGCGATCCAGGCCGAGAGCGAGGAGCTGGCCCCGATCGAGCTCGGCGGCGCCGTCGCGACCGGGGCCGGCGAGCTGCCCTGCCGGTGGGTGATCCACGCGGCGACCATGCGCCTCGGCGGTCCGACCTCCGCCGAGGTGATCGACCGCGCGACGCGAAGCGCCCTGGCGCTCGCCGACCGGCTCGGCGCCCGGTCGCTCGCCCTCGTCGCGTTCGGGACCGGGGTCGGGGGCTTTCCGCTCGACGAGGCTGCGGCGCTCGAGGTCGCCGCGGTCGAGGGCCACCTGGAGGCGGGCAGCGGACTGGAGCGGATCGTCTTCTGCGTGCGCGGGCCGGTGGCGCTCGGCGCGTTCGAGCGCGCGCTCAGCCGCCCGTGATCAACCCCGCGAGACTGCCGCGGGCGACCGTGTCGAAGGCGAACCCGGGCTCCGCCCCCGGCGCCGCCGACCGAGGCCAGGGCCGCCGCCAGCGGAGTCTCGGGCGGCGGTGCGGCCTCTGGGTCGTCCGAGCCGCCGCAGCCGCAGAGCACAACCGCGAGCGCCGCTACTGCCCCCGCGATCTGCGACCGGATCACACGCCCAGATTACGACGGCTCAGCGGCCGATCAGGCGCAGGTCGCGGGCGAAGCTCTCGGCGTGGATCAGCCGCAACGCCTGCGAGCGGCTGAGAGCCAGCGTCGCGACCGAGGCCTCGCCGGAGGCGGGCGCGACACCGCCGGGCGCGGCGCCCGCGGCGGCGGGGCGCAGGTCGAGCAGGCGCACCCCGGCGGCCGCGACGAACGTCCGCCCAGGCCCGCCGCCGGCGCTCGCGGCCGTGGTGACGACGACGTCGACCCTGCCGCCGTCGCCGGAGAGCGCCGCGGCGCCGCCGACGGTGAGCTCGACCGGCCGACGGCCAGGCGCGAGCCGGTCAGGTCGCTGCGGGCGCGGCGAGTCACGCGCGAACTGCGAGCCGACCAGGTAGCCGCCCGCCGGGATCGGGCCCGCCGGGCGGCGCCCGAGCGCCTGCGCCGGGCTGGTCAGCGCGTCCGGCGGCACGAACGATTCGGGCACCCGGCGCAGCTCGACCGCGTCGGCGATCGCCTCGCGCCCGAGCCGCCGCCCGGGCTCCAGTGGGGCGGTCGCCACCGCCACCTGGCGCAGCGGCCCATACCGGGCCTCCGCGTCGCCGTCGCGCCCCGCCGACGCGCCGGCCGCGAGCCCGGCGCAGATCGCCGCGGCCGAGGCGAAGCCAACCGCGCGGGCGCGGGGGCTCACCGACGCCCGGCCAGCGGCAGCTCGAGGACCGCGCTGGCACCGCGCTCGTGCGCGCAGGCCGCGAACCGGCCGCCGTGCTCGGCGGCGACCTCGGCGACGATCCGCAGACCGTGCCCGCGCCGGGATCCGGCCTGATGACGGTGCACGACGCGCGGGCGGCCCGGCTCGACCGCCAAGCCCGCGTCGGCGCCGTCGGCGACGCTCAGCCGCAGGCGGCCGGCTCGGGCGCTGCCCTCGACTCGGATCGGGCCGCGCCCGTGCTCGAGCGCGTTCGCGACCAGGTTGTCGAGCGCGCCGGCGATCGCCGCCTCGTCGCAGAGCAGCCGCGAGCCGGCCGCGTGCCACGCGAGCTCGATCGAGCGGCCCGCGAGCGCGGCTGGGCCGCGCCAGCGGCGTACCGCGTCGGCGGCGAGAGCGCGAGCGTCGACCAGCTCCGGTCTCGCCGGCTCGCGGTCGCCGTTGAGCGCTCGGTCGACGCCGTCGAGCGCGGCGAGCGCCTGGGAGAGATGGTCGCGCCCGGCCGGCGCCCGCCGCGCACCCTCGAGCGCGAGCACCTGCAGCGGCCGGCGGAGCTCGTGCAGGCGGCGGTTGAGCTGCTCACGCCGGCGTGACTCGCGCCGGCGCCCCGCGACCAGGACCGTCGCGCAGCTGAGCGCCGCCGGGCACGCCACCACGAGCCCTTCAGCGATCGCCTCGACCATCGCGGGCCTCGGGGGCGTCGATCAGCCGGTAGCCGACGCCCCAGCAGTTGATCACCCAGCGGCCATGCTCGGGGTCGAGCTTGCGTCGCAGGCGGCTGGCGTGGGAGTCGAGCGTCCGCGTGCGCCCGAGCGATCGGAACCCCCACACGTCGCGCAGGAGCTCGGCCTTGGTGAAGACCCGCGTCGGGTCGCTGGCCAGCATCCGGAGCAGGCTGAACTCCTTGTTCGCGAGCTGCACCGGAACGCCGTCGATGCGCACCTCGCGGCGGGCAGGGTCGACCACCAGCTCGCCGACCCGCAGCGGGCCCGACCGCCGGCCGTCGCGGCGGCGCAGGATCACGCGCATCCGCGCGACCACCTCGCCGATCGAGAACGGCTTGACGATGTAGTCGTCGGCGCCGCACTCGAGCCCGCGGAGGCGATCCGCGTCGGCGCCCCGCCCGCTCAGCACGATCACCGCCAGCTCGGGGTCGTAGGGGCCGGTCGCTCCCTCGCTGGCCCGGATCTCGCGCAGGACGTCGAGCCCGGACGCGTCGGGCAGGTTGAGGTCGAGGAGCAGCAGCTCGGGCTGCTTGAAATGGCAGAGGCGCAGGGCGTCGGCGGCGCTCGCGGCGGCGAACGGCTCGAACCGCTCGGCGAGCAGGTGGTCGCAGAGCAGGTCGAGGGTGGGGGCGTCGTCCTCGCAGACGACGACCGGCGCGCCGGGCGGGATCGCCGGCAGGCTCATGACGCCGCCCTCCCCGCCGGCAGCTCGAGGACCGCCGCCGCGCCGCGGTGGCCCACGACCCGGTTGCGGGCGACCGACCGGCGGACGCTCAGCGCCCGGCGCTCGCGGTCGAGAAAGACGACGTCGATCGCGAAGCGCATGCCGAAGGTGTGGACGCTGCGACACCGCGGGATCAGCAGGCCCTCGCCCGCCCGCCCGGGCCGCAGCAGGGCGAGCCCGAGCAGGCGCGAGAGGAGGGTGACCGCCACCGGCACCCGCCGGGAAGCGACCTCCGCGGTCGGTAGCCGTCGGAAGCGGCGCGGGTGGGCGGTGGCGGTCACGGGGACAACAACCCCGCCCGCCGCGGGGGCGCCCCCGGGGCTACTTGAGCCCGAAGCGCTCGCGCTCGGAGTCCGGAACGAGGTCGGCGTACTCCCGATGGCGGTCGATGTAGCCGTTCACGAACGGACAGAACGGCAGCACCGAGAGCTCGCGCCCGCGAACGTCGTCGAGCGCCTCGGCGATCAGCGTCGAGCCGAGGCCCTGGCCCTCGAAGCGGTCGTCGATCTCGGTGTGGACGAACGAGATCCGCCCGGGGCGCAGGCGATAGACGGCGAAGCCGGCGAGCTCCCCGTCGACGAACACCTCGTAGCGGTCCTGCCCGGGGTTGTCGGCGACCCGCACTTCCATCGCCCCCGGATCGTACGGAAGCGGTGCGGGCGCTCCGGATCGGCGCGACGCTCAGCTACAACTACTCGCGATGTCGACCGAGCTCGCCCTGCTCTCGATCCTCGCGGCGGTCACGCTGCTGCTGATCGTGGCCCAGTGGGCGCGGATCCCGTACCCGATCCTGCTCGTGGTGGGCGGCCTCGGGCTCGCGGTGACGCCGGGCATCCCGGAGGTCGAGCTCGACCCCGAGATCGTCCTGCTGGTCATCCTGCCGCCGCTGCTCTACGCGGCGGCGTTCTTCACCCCGTTGCGCGAGCTGCGCCGCAACGTGCGCCCGATCTCGCTGCTCGCGGTGGGCCTCGTGCTGGCGACGATGGTCGCGGTCGCCGTGGTCGCCCACGAGGCGCTCGACTTCGGGTGGGCCGAGGCGTTCGTGCTGGGAGCGATCGTCTCCCCCACCGACCCGGTCGCCGCGACCGCGATCGCGCGCCGGCTCGGCGTCCCCGGCCGGATCGTGACGATCGTCGAGGGCGAGAGCCTGGTCAACGACGCCACGGCGCTGGTCGCCTACAAGTTCGCGGTCGCCGCTGTGGTCACCGGGAGCTTCAGCCTGCTCGACGCGAGCGGCGAGTTCGTGCTCACCGCGGTCGGCGGGATCGCCGTGGGCATCGGGGTCGGCGCGATCATCGCGGCGATCAGGCGGCGGCTCGACAACCCGCCCGTCGAGGTCACGATCGCGCTGTTCTCCGCCTACTTCGCCTACCTGCCGGCGGAGGCGATCGGCGTCTCCGGGGTGCTCGCTGCGGTCACGGTCGGCATCTACATGGGCCGCCTGACCTCGCGGCTGACGACCCCGACCACGCGGATCCAGGGCTACGCGGTCTGGGAGATCGTCACCTTCCTGCTCAACTCGGCCCTGTTCGTGCTCGTCGGCCTGCAGCTGCCCACGGTGGTCGACGGGATCTCCGAGATCGCCGCCGGCGAGCTCGCCCGCGACGGCCTGCTGATCGCGGCGACGGTGATCGTGACCCGGATCATGTGGGTCTTCCCGTTCACCTATCTGCCGCGGCGGCTGTCGGCCAAGATCCGCCGGCGCGAGCCCTACCCGCCCTGGCGCCACACCCTGCTGGTCGCCTGGACCGGGATGCGCGGCGCCGTCTCGCTGGCCGCGGCGCTCGCGCTGCCGCTGACGATCGACGCCGGGGGCCCCTTTCCGGAGCGCGAGCTGATCATCTTCTGCGCCTTCTCGGTCATCCTGGCGACGCTGCTCGTCCAGGGGCTGACCCTGCCGCCGCTGATTCGCTGGCTCGGGGTCGACGACTACGACGACGAGCTCGAGCAGGAGGAGATCAACGCCCGCCTGAGCGCGATCGAGTCGGCGATGGCGCGCATGGACGAGCTGCGCGGCGAGGACTGGGTGCTGGAGGACACCGTCGATCGCGTCCGCGGCGCGTACACCTACCGCCAGCGCCGGTTCACCGCGCTGTCGCGCGACGGCGAGTTCGACGGCGGCGTCGACGGCGACGGGATCGACTACGAGACCCGGTCGGTGGCCTACCAGCGGCTGGTCCGCGAGCTGATCGACGCGCAGCGAGCGACCCTGATCGACCTCCGCGACAGCGGCGACATCAACGACGACGTCCTGCACCGGATCGAGCGCGAGCTCGACCTCGAGGACTCGCGGCTGGAGATCTGAAACCGGTCTCGTTCGACCCCGAGCGTGCAAACCCTCTTTCAGGACAGGGGCCTCGAGTGCGCCCACCGGGCTCATCGGCAAAGATGCCAACACCTGGGAAGCCCCGCTGGGAGATCGGATCAAGGACTGGGGCCCAACCGCACGGAGAACTGGTGGAGAAGGCAACTCGAAGAGGGAATTACGAGTCGGGCTCTGACTACGTACTCGAGTACGGAGAGCTCCGCTTCTCCTTCAACGAGCAGGACTTCGGGCAACGGGTCGAGCAGGCGGCGGTGAAGCTGGACTTCGTCGACGGCGGGCTCGAGGGTGACGAGCTCCATGACCTGCTCGAGCTCGCCGTCAACGGCGAGATCCGCGAGCCGACCTCACCCCTGGGCGAGCACATCAACGAGCATTGGGCCGAGCTGGTCGGCCCCGCCAACCGCAGCCTCGTGCACTGGATCCGCCGCCTCGTCTTCCGCGGCGCCTGGCTCGACCAGCGCGTCAAGGAGGGCGAGCTCGACATCGTCTTCGACGCCGACAGCCACAGCTTCGGCTACGTCCAGCCGGATCGCGACTCGGAGCCGATCGAGCTCTCGCGCGAGCCGTCCTGGTCCTCGCTCGCCTACCGGCGCTAGCCGGCCGGCGCCCGCCTCAGATCTGGCTGAGCAGCTCGGCGTTCGACGGCGTCGCCTCGATGCGCTCGCGCAGCAGCGCCGCGGCATCGGACGGCTTCAGGTCCGCGAGCAGCGAGCGCATCCGGCGCGCCGCCTCGAGCTCGGCCGGCTCGCGGATCTGATCCTCGTTCGAGACGCGGATCTCGCCGGCGCGCAGCGCCGGGGTGACGCCGGCGGCCGCAAGCTCGGCGTCGAGCGTGATCAGCAGGCTCTCGGTGGTCAGCGCGACCCGCTCGGCCTCCCCCTCGTCGGGGCCGTCCTCGAGGACGGTCGCCGCGACGGTCAGCGAGCCGCCTCCTGAGAGGTTGCGGCCGGAGCCGAACAGGCGCTTGACCTCGCCGACGTCGCCGGCCGCGAAGGCGAGGCGCGAGAGCGAATCGCAGATCAGGATCGCGTCGGTCCCCGACTCGGCGAGCCGGCGGGCCCGCTCGAGCGCGAGCTCGGCGGTCCGGACCTGCTCGACCGGCGCCAGGTCGGCGGTCGCGATCGCGAACTCGGCCACCGGGAGCGCCTCGCGCCAGGCCGTGGCCTCCTCGGGGCGCTCGTCGATCAGCAGCACGATCACCCGGGCCGTGTCGGAGCCGGCGGCGGCGCGGGCCAGCGAGCGCAGCAGCGTCGTGCGGCCGGAGCGAGCGGCCGCCCGGATCAGGATCCGCTGGCCGTAGGCGAGCGGCGCGAGCAGGTCCACGGAGCGCACGAGCACATCCGCGGCCGAGCCGTCCAGAGGCATCCGGCGTTCGGGCTGGATCGCCGGCAGCGCGTCGAACTCGATGCGCGGCTCGCCCGACGGCTCCTCGCCGTTGACGGTGTCGACGTGGACGAGCGCGCGGTGGCGCTCGCCGCGCCGTGGCTCGCGCGCCGGCCCGGCGACCTCGTCGCCGGCGCGCAGCTCGCAGCGCCGCACCTGGGCGGCGGAGATGTAGACGTCGCCGTCCGATGGGGCGAGCCCCTCGAGGCGCAGGAAGCCGTAGCGCTGGCGGGTCAGCTCGAGCACCCCGGCGACGCCCTCGGTCGCCAGTTCCTCGTCGGCCTCCTCGACCTCGTCGGCGGAGTCGTCGAGCACCTTCGCCTCGACCACGACCATCTCGTCGGTGTCGGCGTCGGCGTCGGGCTCGTCCGCGGCGTCGGCGTCGGGCTCGTCCGCAGCCGGCGACTCGGCGCGCGGCGCCCGCTCGGCGCGCTCGCGAGTGGATCGCCGGCCTCCGCGCCGGCCGCGCCGGCGAGGCTGCTCGGACTGTTCGGTCTGCTCGGAGCGTTCGGAGCCGAGCCGCTCGATCAGTTCCTCGCGGCGCAACAGCCGGTACCCGGAGATCCCGGCCTCGGCGGCACGCTCGTGAAGCTCGGCCAGGTGGAGGTCGTTCAGTTCGGTCGCCATCGGTCGCGGAGCGTAGCGGTAGGCCTGCGCCCACGGAGTAGGCTGCCCGCGTCGTGCGCTCGCGCGGGCCCGCGCAGACCGAGAACTACAACTGGAACCTGACGCCGGGGCCCTGAGTCAGGCGAGGGCCGGGTCGATGCCCTCGGCCGCCGCGGCCTCCGGCCAGGCCGCCGCCTCGGCGGCGATGCGGTCCTCGTCCCAGCCGAGCTCGGCGCCGAGCGAGGCGGCGACCGCGGTCACCGACTCGGCGGTGCGCAGCTGGGGCGCCGCCAGCAGCCCGAGCCGGGTACGGCGCAGCAGGACGTCACCCACCGAGCGCGCCTGCTCGAGCCGAGCGGCGGTCACGACCTCGGCGAGCATGTCGGGCAGCCCCTCGACGATCGGCGCCCCGAGCTCGGGGCGCTCACCGACGAGGGCGAGGACGTTGCGCCCGGCGTGGCCGTACCGGAACGCGAGCAGCTCGCGGTAACCCGCCGGCAGCGACTCCTCGGCCACCCCCTCGGGCGGGTCGAGCTCGTGCTCGGAGGCGGCCATCCCGAGCGGGATGTCGTCGGTGCGACACGGTGCGACGCGGCCCTCGCGCTCCACCATCCGGTCGACGACCTGCTTCGCCATCCGCCGCCAGGTGGTCAGCTTGCCGCCGGTGATCGTCAGCATCCCCGAGGACGTCTCGTAGAGCTCGGCCTTGCGCGAGATGTCGACCGACTTCCGGGGGTCGCCGGTCGAGATCAGCGGTCGCACGCCCGCGAATGCGCCGGTCAGGTCGCCCGGGCCCAGATCGAGCCCGAAGAACGCGTTCGCGGCCTCGAGGAGGTAGTCGATGTCGTCGCCGCCCGGCTTCACGTGGGCGAGGTCGCCCGAGTAGTCGTTGTCGGTCGTTCCCATCAGCGTGCGCCCGTACCACGGCAGGGCGAAGATCGTCCGATCGGCGCCCGCCGGGACGATGCAGGCGGCCGCGCCGACGTCGAGGTCCTCCATCGCGACGGTCACGTGCGTGCCGCGCGACGGTGCGATCCGAGGGAGCTCGGCCTCGTCGTGGATCTCCTCGGGGCGGATCTGGTCCGCCCAGACCCCGGTCGCGTTGATCACGTTCTCGGCCTCGACCTCGAACCGCTCCCCGGTCTCGGCGTCGACGCAGGCCACCCCGCCGGCGCGACCGTCGCGGTCGAGCAGGCCGCTCACCTCGGCGCCGTTGAGGCAGACGGCGCCGAAGCGCTCGGCCTCGCCGAGCACGGTGAGCACGAGGCGGACGTCATCGGTCTGGCAGTCGTAGAACAGGTAGGCGCCGCGGGGCTCGCGTGCCGCCAGCGCCGGGACCATCTCGGCCACCTCGTCGCCGCTGATCGTCCGATGGCGGTTGGGCGCCCAGAAGTCCTCGCCGGCGATCCGCTCGGCGCGTTCGCGGCGCGACATGCCGACCCGCGTCGTCGCCATCACGTCGTACATGTTGAGCCCGATCCCGATCGTCCGGCTGCGCTTGTCGTCGCCCAGGGTCGGCACGAGAAACGGCGTCGGGTAGACGAGGTGCGGGGCGAGCTGGACCATCAGCTGGCGCTCGAGCAGCGCCTCCCGGACCAGCCCGAGGTCGAAGTTCTGCAGATACCGGAGCCCGCCATGGACCATCTTCGACGAGCGGCTCGAGGTGCCCACCGCGTAATCGTCGCGCTCGACCAGGGCGACCGAGTACCCGCGCGAAGCGGCGTCGAGCGCCACCCCGGCGCCGGTGATCCCGCCGCCGATGACGACGACGTCGAACCGCTCCCCGGTGACCGCCTTGATCGCTGCCTCGCGCCGCAGCATCAGTCGAGGTGCGTGATCACGTTCGAGGCCGGCTCGCGCTCGGGGACGGGCTTCTCCTGGACCGGATGGCCGAGGTGGATCAACCCGACGAACTTCTCCTCGCCGGGCAGGCCGACCGCCTCGCGGCCCGCCGCCGTGCGCAGGACCTCCGGGGTGCGCCAGTAACCGGCGAGCCCCCGGCCGTGCGCTGCGAGCAGGACGATGTACGCGGCGACGGCGGTCGCCTCGAGGTCCTCCTCGTCCTGCAACTCGTCGCCGCCGAGCACGCACGAGCAGACGACGAGGGTCGGGGCGCGGTCGAGCTTCGCCCCCGCCTCGGGACCCGCGGCGGCCTTGAGCCGGTCCAGCGCCTGCGGCCCGACCACCCGGAAGCGCCACGGATTGGTCAGATGGTGGTTGGGCGCCCAGCGTGCGAGCGCGAGCAACTCGTCGAGCGTCTCGCGGTCGAGCGGCTCGGGCCGGTAGGCCTTGTGCGTGCGCCTGGAGCGGATCGCGGTCTCGACGTCCATCGCCGGAAACCTAGCGGGGTCGCCCACCCTCACCCGGGGCCCGCCGCCGGTACCAGGCGTAAGCGCCCGCGACCAGCAGCGCGAGCACCCCGATGCCGGCCAGCAGGTAGGTCGTGGTCGAGTCGTCGCCGTCGTCGCCCGCCGCGTAGGAGACGCTGACCGGGCTCGCGGTGTCGTCGGCGCTCGCCGGCTGGTCGGGCGAGCCGGCGGCCGCCGTCGCTCCGGGGGCGGGCGCCGGCGCCGCGGCCGTGCCGGCCGAGCCGGGATCGGGGCTCGCGGACGGGCCTCCGCCCGCGTCGCTCTCGGACCCCCCGCCACCCGAGCCACCGTTCCGCCCGGCGCTCGGGCCGGGCGTCGAGGCGGCCGACGAGCCCGACCCGCCGCTCGAGGCCGCGGCCGCAGCGGGATCGCTCGACCCGCCGGCCTGCGCCGAGGCGGCGGCGTCGCCGTCGTTCGCGCGCGCGGCACGGGCCACGGTGGGAAGCGGGAACGGCTGGCGCTCGACCGCGACCAGCGTCTGCGCCGTGACCCAGGTCGGGGTCTGGTCGGATGAGGACGAGTAGCGGTAGTGGCCGTCGGCGGCGCGCCGCTGCGCGAGATACGAGAGCGCCGCGTCGACCTGGCCGGACCCGCCCCCGGTCGCGGCCAGGCCCTGGATGGCCCAAGCCGTCGACTGGGAGTTGACCACGCCGCTGCCGCCGAGCGCGTAGCCCCCGCCGCGGCGCTGTGCCTTGCGCAGCCACGACGAGCCGCGGGCCGTCGCGCGGCCGCCGTCCCCGGCCGCGACCAGGCCCTGCAGCGCGGCGCCGGTCGAATCCGCCTCGCTCGGGGCGAGCGGCTGGATCCCCCAGCCGCCGTCGTCGTTCTGGGCGCGGCGCAGCCAGCGGGCGCTCTTGCCGAGCGAGGCCGGGTCGGCGCCGGCGGCCCGCAGCGCGAGCGCGTAGAAGGCGGTCAGGTTCACCTGCCCGTCGACCGAGCCGTCGCCGTCGCGGCGGCCGCGCAGCCGGTCGACCAGGTCGTTGCCCGCGAAGCGGCGCGAGTTGATCCCGGCCGCCTCGAGCGCGAGAATCGTCCGCTCGAGGTCGCCGACCGAGCGCAGCCGGCCGGCCTCGGCGCGAAGGTAGGAGATCGGGGTCTCGCCGCCGCGGCGCAGGTCGAGCGGGTTGGTGCCCGCGGCCTCGAGCCCGAGCATCGCCCAGCCGGTCATCGCCGGGCTCGACGGCTGGCCCGGGGTGGCTGCGAAGCCGCCGTCCTCGTTCTGCGTGCCGACGAGCCAGGCGAGGCTCGATCCCGCGGCCTCGGTCTTCAGCGGGCGGCCGGCGACGCCCACGGCGACCAGGGCGAGCAGGACCACCGGCAGTGCCCCGGCGGGGCGCCAGGTGAACTCGAGCCGGGTGCGAAAGCGCGAGATCATCCGCACCAGCGCCGGGCCGGCGGCCAGCGCGATCGCGAAGTTGCCCGCGGCGTGGGCGATGTTGAACGGCAGCCCGCGGGCCGAGAGCGCCAGGTAGCGGTCGAGCGACTGCTCGCCGCCGTAGGTGACCATCACGGAGAGGTCGAGCAGCGCGCCGTAGGCGAACCCGGCGAGCGCGCAGACGGTCGCCAGCCCGAGGCGCCCGAGGCGGCGCCGGGTGAGCACGGCGAGCCAGGCGCCGCCGAGCCCGACCAGCCCCCAGCCGGCCATCTCCCACGCCGTCCACGGCCCCTGGCCGAGCCAGATGTTGGAGATCGGCGCCGCCAGTGCGCCGACCGCGAACCCGGGCCCGGCGCCGAGCGCGTAGCCCGTGATCAGGACGACGTCCGTGGTCGCCACCACGTTCGGGATCGGCGCGAGCACGAGCCGGCCGGCGATCGCGAGCGCGGCGAGCGCGGCGACCAGGGCGACCAGGCGGGCGCTCGGGCGCGAGCGCTCATACCACCAGAAGCCGGCGACGACGATCAGGCCAAGCCCGGCGAAGACCGCCGCCTGCCAGCTCATCGCGCGCCCCCGGTGGCGCTCGGCTGCCCGGGCACGCCGTCGGCCGGGGCGAGCCGCGCGGCCCCCTGCTCGGGGGTGACCGCGCCGGGCACGCCGAGGATCCGCGAGACCTCGGTCGCGAAGTACCAGCCGCCGGACAGGATCTCGTCGGTCGGCCCGTCGGCGATCAGCTCGCCCGGGCCCAGCAGGACGACGCGCGTCGCGAGGCGGGCCGCGAACTCGACGTCGTGGGTCGCGACCAGCACCCCCGCGCCGGCCCCGGCGAGCTCGCCCAGCCACTCGCACAGGTCGAGCTTGCGGGCGTTGTCCATGCCCCGGGTCGGCTCGTCGAGGCAGATCAGGCCGGGCACCCCGCCGCCCTCGCGGCCCGCCATCACCAGCGCCAGGGCGAGCCGCTCGCGCTCGCCGCCGGAGAGGTCGCGCGGGTCGCTGTCGGCGGCGAACTCGAGCCCGGCCGCGGCCAGCGCCCGGCGCCCGGCCTCGCCCGGGAGCTCGTCGCCGACCCGCTCGCGAACCAGCAGGTCGGTCGGGCTCTGCGGCAGCAGGGCGCAGCCGCGCGGCGTCGCGGCGACGCCGGATGCGGGCTCCACGAGACCGGCTGCGCAGCGCAGCAGGGTGCTCTTGCCGGCGCCGTTTCGGCCCATGAGCGCGACCACCTCCCCCGGCCCGACGGCGAGGTCGATGCCCCGCAGGACCTCGCGGGGGCCGGTGCCTGAGTCGAGCTCCACCCAGAGCCTGCGCACGTCGAGCGCCCCGCCGCCAGCGGCGCGGCGCGCCGGCCGGGGCTGCGGCGCCGGGGGCGAGCGCCGAGCGGCGAGCGGCGAGTCCTCCAGCCTGCGCCGCGCCTCCTTCACCGACACCGGCGCCGGCGCCAGCCCCGCGAGCGAGAACAGGCGCGCCGCCGGGGGCGCCAGCTTCGGGTCGGCGACGAGCGCCCACTCGCAATAGCCGCGCGGGTCCCCGTCGAACGCGATCGCGCCGGACTCGACCGCGACCACCCGGTCGGCCGCCGAGAGGCAGCGCTCGAGCCGGTGCTCGGCGAGCAATACGGTCATCCCCCACTCCTCGTTGAGCCGTCGCAGCAGACCGATGAGCTCGTCGCCCGCGACCGGGTCGAGCTGCGAGGTCGGCTCGTCGAGCAGGATGAGGCGCGGGCGCAGGACGAGCGCGGCCGCGAGCGCCACCCGCTGCAGCTCGCCGCCGGAGAGGGTGTCGGTCGGGCGCTCGAGCAGATGGTCGACCGCGAGCGCCAGGGTCACCTCCTCGATCGCGCGGGCGCGCGACGCGTCGGGCTCGCCGCGCAGCTCGAGCGGCAGCTCCAGCTCGCCGCGGACGGTCGCCGAGACGACCTGGGTCTCCGGGTCCTGGCCGACCAGGCCGACGAGGCCGCCGAGCTCGGCCGGGCCGTGCTCGCGGACATCGAGGCCGCACACCTGGAGGACCCCGGACGCCTCGCCCCCGTGGTAGTGGGGGACGAGGCCGCAGCAGGCGCGCAGCAGGCTCGACTTGCCCGAGCCGGAGCGCCCCGCGAGGACGACGAACTCGCCCGGCTCGACCTCGAGCTCGAGCGAGCGCAGCGCCGGCGCGGCCGCGTCCGGGTAGGAGTACGAGAAGGCGCCCATGCGGACGATCGGCGCGGCCTCAGCCACGGTTTTGCCCCCGGGGGCCGAAGCCGATCCCGACGTAGGGGACGAGGACGAGCAGCGGCAGCGCGGCGGCGAGCGCGAGCGTCGCGGGGTCGGCGTCGATCGAGATCACCGGATAGGCGGCGAACCCGCCGATCCCGGCCAGCCGGGCCCCGAGCCCGAGCGCGATGATCGCGACGCCGGTGAGGCCGAAGCGCCAGCCGTGGCGCGAGCCGCGCCGGCGCCCTGCCCGGCGCGGCACCCCGCGCGCGTAGCCGCGCAGCTCGAGCGTCGCGGCGATGTCCACGGCGCGGTCGAGCGAGCCGGCGACGAGGCGACGGGCGAGCGCGGCGCGGGTCGCCGGCGCCGCCGCCGGGCCGCGCAGCGCCTGGGCGTCGCGCAGCCGCGCGTGGTCGGCCGCGGCGAGCGGAACGAGGCGGGTGATCAGCGTCGCGGTCAGCGCGGAGTGGCGGGCCAGCGGGCGCAGCAACCTGAGCATCCGGTCCGGGTCGACGCAGGCCGAATGCACCGCGAAGGCAGCGAGGACGATCGTGATCCGCAGCGCGAGGATCGCCCCCTCGACCAGGGCCTCGGCGCTGACGTCGACGCGGCCCAGGACCGGCAGCTCGCCGCCGCGCAGCAGGATCGTGTCACCGCGCTGGGAGACGATCGCGTTGACGACGATCACCATCACCCCGAGCGCCAGGCCCCAGCGCGCCGCCGCCAGCACCGCCCCCCGCGCGCCGGCGGCACAGCCGGCGACCGCGGTCGCGAGCGGCGACGCCGGCGAGCACGATCGGGTTCGAATAGGCGAAGGCCACCACCGCCAGCGAGCCGAGGTAGGCGCTCGCGGCGAGGGCGCTCGAGTTGGCGAGCGGTCCGGGGCGCGGCGCGTAGGCGATCGGCGACCTCATCCCGCCTCGCCGTCGGGGAGCGGGATCTCGGCGCCGTCGGTGGCGACGGCGTAGCGCTGGGCGAGCGCGTCGGCGTCGAGCAGCCGCGCGGCGCGCTCGGCACCGGCGGCGTCGGTGCCGGTGACCAGCCAGGTCGCGGGCTCGTCGCCGTGCCGCAGGCCCGCGACCAGGCCGGCGCCGGCCGCGAGCATGCGGCTCGGTCGCGCCGCCCGGTCGAGCGCCGCCAGCGTCCAGCGGTCGCCGTCGCGCTCGAACCGCGCGAAGACGCCGCTGGTCGCCGGGCCATCGTCCAGCCGCGCCGCGATCGGGTCGGCGCGGACGCGGGACCAGGGTCCGACCAGCAGCCGCGGGCCGGCCGCCTCGGCGCCCGAAGCCGATACCTCCACCCCGGCCCGGTCGAGCCGCTCACGGGCCTCGGCGCAGGCGGGCTCGGCGCCGCGGCAGTCGACCGTGACCGGCTCGCGTTCGGCCTCATCGGCGGCCGCCTGCAGGAACGGCTCGGGGAACGAGCCGACCACGGCGGGGGTGCTGATCGCCGCGGTCCAGTCGCGGTAGTCCCACCAGATCCGGTCGCCGCCGCGGATCGGGACCTCGGCGCCGCCGCGTGGCGACTCGATCCCGTTGACGAAGAAGAACCAGTCGAGCGAGCGGCCGCCGTCGAGCTCGCCGGAGGTGCCGTCGATCGACTGTACGAACCCGCCGCCGTAGCGCGTGGTGATCTCCGCTTCGCGGTCGAGAAAGCGGATCACCGTCTCCGACCCGGCCGGATCGGATTCGCTCGCCTCGAGCACCTGCTCGGCGCCGTAGTCGCGGGTCACGGTCAGGGTGGCGGTGCCCGAGCTCGACTCGCCCGGGCCGAGGCCGCAGCCGGCGAGCGCGACGGCGAGCGCCGCCGCAACCGCCGCGCTGCGACGCCCGATCACGAATCAGGCGCCTCAACAGCGGCGCGGCTCGGCTTCGCTTCGCTCCGCCTCACTTTGTCTTGACCCGCTCGCAGCTCCCCTTGATCACGACCCCGTCGTTGGCGAACTTGCGCTTGATCCGGACCGCGTCGTGGCCCTTGCCGCAGTTGACCTGGTCGGCGCCACCCTTGCGAAGGTCGATCTTGTCGTCGCCACCGCGCGAGCGGATCGAGTCGTCGCCGGACGTGCCCTTGATCCGGTCGGCCTGCGGGCTGCCGACGATGCGGACGCCGCGCTGGGACGGGCACGAGTTCAGCTCCGGTCCCACGCACACGGCGAGCGCCTCGGACGGGATGTCCGTGCCGCGGGTCGCCGCCACGGTCGCCTCGCCGACCGATCCGACGCTGAGCTGGGCGGTGCCGTCGGCGCCGGTCGTCGCGGGCGCGTCGGCGCCGCTGATCGTGACCCCTGCCGCCGGCCCGCTGGTGCAGCTCGTCACGAAGGTGTCCGGGTCGGTGACGCACTTGTGCTCGAGCGCGGTGACCGGGAACGCATCGCCCGCCTTCACACCGGCCGGGGCGCGGAGCTCGAGCTCGGCCGGGTTCGGGTTCGGGAACGCGTCCGGGGCGAGGTAGAAGAGGACCTCGTCGCCGTTGTGGATCTCGAGCTGGTCGGCGCCGACCGAGGCCTCCTCGTGGTTGGCCTTGAAGTACCAAAAGCTCTCGCCCGAGCTGGCCGTGGCGCCGCCGATCGCGCAGATCCCGAGCCCGAAGCCGAACTGGTCGGTGAGCCCGAGCGGGGCGACCTGCTTGGTGGTCCGGCCCGCGGTCGCGAGCAGGCTGAGCGCGTTGGGCTTCTCGTACGTGAACTCCGCGCCGGAGCCGCCGGGAGGCCCGAAGCAGTCGGCGTCGGCGCGCGTCGGCACCGTGACGCCCTCGTCGACGATGTAGGTGGTGCCCGGGTCGAGCACGCGGTCGGGGGTGAGCACCCGCAGCTTCGCGGTCACGGTCGCGGAGGCGGACGGGGCGAGTGCGGCGAGCGCGCAGAGCACGGCGAACGCGGCCGGCGCGAGGCGCTTACGTGTGGTCATCGGAGAGCCACCCTTTCCTCGAGGGACGAATTTGGCTGGCCGGAGGCAGGTCTCCTGGCTTTCCGGGCCGGTCGTCGCGCCTTCCCGAGCCCCGGGAGGGCTCAGTGGCTGACTTGCGTCGTGCGACGCCGTTGGCGCCCGGTCACAGTGGCGGGACCGCGCCGGATTCGCACCGGACTTCCCTTGACCACCGACCGTATGTCGCCGGCGATTGTAAACCCGCGCCGCCGGATCCGGCGGCCGCGGCTCAGGACGAGCGTTCCTCGACCTTCTTGCGCAGCTGCTCGACCACCTCCGGCATCGACTGGCGCATCCGCGACAGCTCCCAGTGCTCGATCTTGATCAGCCGCACCGGGGAGGTGGCCGTCACCGTCGCCGAGCGCTCCTGCTTCTCCAGCAGGCCCTGCTCGCCGAAGACGTCCCCCGGGCCGAGATCGGCGAGGTGCTCGCCCTCGCGCTCGACCTTGACCGTGCCGTCCTCGATCACGTAGAAGTCGTTCGAGTAGCCGCCCTCGCGGATGATCGTCTTGCCCTCGGCAACCGACTCGAGCGTCGCGAACGTGGCCACCTTGGTGAGCGCCTCGTCGGGCACGTCGGCGAACAGGGGGGTGCTCTTGAGAGCGCTTACGTCCACGGGTCTCCTCCCACGGGATTGATCGCCGGGAACCTAACCGATCAACTCGGCCGACGCGACGGCACCTCGCCCGGCCCGGACGGTGGCGAGGAAGCGCTCGATCGTCTCGACGACGCGGGCGGTGCGCAGGCTCGGGAGGATGTCGAAGGCGTGCTCCGCCCCGGCCAGCTCGGCGTAGACGACCGGCTGACGTGACACGGCGCGCAGCTCGGCGACGAAGCGGCGCGCGTCGGCGACCGGGACGAGCGTGTCGCGGTCGCCGTGCAGGACGCAGAACGGCGGCGCATCCGGATGGACGCGCCAGGTCGGCGAGGCGGACCGAAACAGCTCCGGATCCTGGTCGAGCGAGCGCTTGAAGACGAGCTGCTCGAGCACCCACTCGAGCAGCTCACCGTAGTAGACGCCCTCCGCGTCGGTGAGGTCGTAGACGCCGTAGAACGGGACCGCGGCGGCGACCGAGGTGTCGGCGTCCTCGAACCCCGGCTGCAGGCTCCGGTCAGCGGCGGTCAACGCGGCGAGCGCGCACAGATGGCCGCCCGCCGAGCCGCCGGTGAGGCAGATGAAGCGGGGGTCGGCGCCGAACTCGCCGGCGTGCTCGCGCACCCAGGCGATCGCCGCCTTGACGTCGACGACTTGGTCCGGATAGGTCGCGTCCGGGCTGAGCCGGTAGTCGACGTTGAAGCCGACCCAGCCGTGCTGGGCGAGGTGGTTGAGCAGGGGGATTCCCTGCTCGGAGCGGCTGCCGACGATCCAGCCGCCGCCGTGCACCTGGACGATCGCCGGGCGCGGGCCCGCCGCCGGCTCGCTCGGCAGGTACGCGTCGAGGCGCAGCGGCCGGCCGCCGGGCCGGGCGAACTCGATCCCGCGCCGGTGGCTGACCCCGCGCGGCCACAGCATCAGCGGCGGCAGGATGAGCTGGCTGCGCGGAAACGACGAGTGGCGCTGATCGGCGGGCGGCTCGAGCCCAGCGAGCACCTCGCGCACCGCGCGGGCGCTGGTCAGGCTCTGCCAGGCGAGCCAGGCAAACCGCAGCGCGGCGAGCGCCAGCGCGGCCACGATCACGATCCCGAGCGCGCCGCCGAGGGCCCCGAGCGCCACCGCGACCGCGATCACGGCCAGCGTGGCGACGAGCAGCGCCCAGGCGAACTCGCGCGCCGCCGAGCCGGCCATCCAGCGCAACAGCCGCCGGCGCAATGCCGGCGGCGGTCGCAGCTCGAACGCCTTCTTCAGCAGCGCCAGCAGCGGCCGCTCACCGCCCGTTCAGCGCGACTCGTCGGCGCGCTCGATCGCCGCGGTCGCCGAGTCGACGAAGATCTCGCGGGCGCGCTGCAGGGCCGGGCTGTCGCCGCGGCCGAGGCGCTCGAGCGAGAGCCCCTCGAGCCCGGAGATCATGAAGATCGCGATCGCGTCGAGCTCGCGGTCGCCGATCGGCCGGTCCAGCCCGCGCAGCACCTGGCGCAAAATCGACCGGTGGCCCTGCTTCATCTCGATCATGATGCTGCCGACCTCGGTCTCGACCACGGCGTGCGAGGAGAGGTCGAAGTAGACGCGTTGCAGGCCCGGATCGCGGTCCATCACCCGCCAGAGGCCGTCGGCGATCGCCTCGACCAACTCGCGCGCGGACTCGGGATCGCCGACCCCGCCGAGCACCTCCTCGGTGATCCGCTCGGAGACCCGCCGCGCGACCGCGGCGACGAGCCCCTGCTTGGAGCCGAAGTAGTACGCGATCATCGCCTTGTTCTGACCCGAGGCGGCGGCGACCTTCGCCGTCGTCAGGCCGGCGTAGCCATCGTGCTTGAGGACCTGGTAGGCGCCCTCGAGGATGCGCTCCGGAGCGCCCGTCGCCGGGCGCCCCGGGCCGCGGCGCGGGCCGGCCTGCGGGTCAACGCTCAAGCCGGGACCCCGGCGGCGCTCGGCTCCATGCCCATCGCCGCGAGCTTCTTCGACAGCGAGCGCATCGCGTACTCGAAGATCTCGGTCGAGTTGTAGCCGAACGGGGTCTCGAACTCGTAGGGGTTCTCCTCCCACGGCGGCACGAAGGCGAGCACGCCGACCGGCAGCGTCTCGGTCAGCGTGTCCTGGACGACCTGCTTGTAGCGCTCGTCGGACTTGATCGCATCGGCGAGGAACTTCACCCCGAAGCCGACGTGCCGTGACTCGTCGCGATTGACGTGGGTGAACCCGTCGCGGAAGCCCGGCAGCCGATCCATCTGCTTCAGGCTACGGAGCATGAACCGCGCTCCGGTCAGCGCCAGGGTCCCCTCGATCACGATCATGTAGACGGTCACTCCGCGGACCAGCGACTCGAAGTCGGACGGGTCCTTGCGCAGGTCCTCGGCGACGTCGTGCAGGATCCCGTCGAAGAGCTTCTTCCAGTCGTCGTTGACGTTGCCCCGCTGAGCGGCGAGGTTCTCGGTGATCGTCTCGGCCTCGGCGCCGAGCACCTCGCGGTAGTAGCGGTCGAAGAAGACCACGTGGCGCGCCTCGTCGGCGATCTGCGACGCGAGGAAGATCCGCTGGTCGTCGTTCGGGGCGGCGATCGCGAAGGGCAGCAGCTCGGTCGTGACGCGCTCCTCGCCGAGGAAGAACTCCGACAGGCTCCAGAGCATGAACCGCTTCTGCTCGGCCGTCCAGACGTCGGATTGCCATTCCTCCGCGTCGCGCGAGTAGTCGAACGTCTCGGAGTTCCAGCCCTGATTCTCCCAGCGCGAGATCAGCTTGCGATACGACGGCGCCGCCTCGACGATCCGGTCGAGCTGGGCCATCACCCGGTCGATGTCGCCATCGAGCAGGACGTCGAGCGCCCGCTCGTCGGTGGCGCTGCCGTTGCCGCTCTGCTCATTCATCTGGATCCTCCGCTCGTTGTTCTCGATCAGCGTCGCGATAATTCTTACCCAACCGGTTGATTAATAGCAGAGCGCGCTGGATTCGAGCCCGCGGGTCGGACTAGGATGGGCCCGGATCCCTCCCACGCTCGGCGCGGAGGGCACGACGGTGGAGGTTCGTCGATGTCGTTCTCGATCTCGGAGTCGACGGAGGACCGCGGCGTCGTGCTCACGGTCACCGGCGAGGTCGGCGACGACGGCGGCTTCGACCTGCTCGAGCGGGTTCGAGGGGCGGCCGATCAGAGTCCCAACGTGACGCTCGACCTGCGGGAGTGCGTCTTTCTGCAGCCCTCGCACCTGACCTCGATCCTGCGGCTGCGCCGCCGGCTCGCCTCGGAGGGCCGCGGCGAGCTGTCGCTGATCGCGACCCCGGGGACCGCCGCCGGCTCGGCGGCCGCCGCGACGCCCGCCACGCCCGGGGCGCTGCGGATCGAGGCGGGGATGAAGGACGACACCTACGTGCTCACCCTGCGCGGCGAGCTCGGTCTCGACACGTTCGACCGCTTCGAGCTCGCCTTCGAGGCGGCGCTGGCGAGCGGCGCGCCGCGGGTGCTGCTCGACATCGAGGAGCTCACCTTCATCGACTCGACCGGGCTGCAGTCGCTGATGCGGGCGAAGCGCCGCACCGACGCCGACGGCCGCCTGCGGATGACCCGCGGCAACGGCGACGTCGCGGACCTGTTCCGGCTCACGGCGCTCGACCTGGTGCTGCCGTTCGAGTGATCGCCTAGAACGAGGACCAGCGCGCTCGCGTACCCCGCGAGTCGACGTGCCTGGAGCCGCTCGGGTAGGTCCCGAAGCCGCCGCTTTCGAACAGGCGGTCGCAGGTCTGATCGAATTTCGCCGTGCCGAAGTCGGCGACCGTCTGGACGGTGAAGTCGGCGGCGTCCGCCTGCATGTGGCGGCTCTGGCTCGCTCCCCCGACCTGGGCGTTCCAGGCCGGCGTCCGGTACCAGCTGAGGATCGGCAGTGGCTCGTCTCCGAGCGCGTGGCGGAGCTTCTCGAGGTTGAACGCCTGGCGTTGCGCGTTCGCGCGCAGGCTCTCGGGCACGCCGCTGTTCTCCGGGTCGTGGCAGGCGGTCTCCTTGCGCTCGAAGTGCGGCGAAGCGAACCCGTGCTCCCAGCAGAGCTTCCGGAACTTGGGCGAGTTGGGCGCGGCGTCGTCCCAGGGCTTCTGCCACAGCTCCGCGTACTGCTCCGGGACCCAGTTCGGGACCGCGTCCGGGCCCTCCGGCGGCGCCTCCGGCTTCGGTCCGCGCCGCGGCTTCGGCCGATCGGGCTCGGTCTCGGGGTCCTGCTCGGGAGCCGGGCGTGCGTCGCGCTTCGCGAGCTCGAGCACCCGCTTCTCCGCGGCGACGGAGCGGTTCATGTCGACCTTCCCGGAGACGCCGGGGCAGCTGCCGCTGTCGGTCCATTGCCAGAGCGCGACCCCGTCCCAGGGCTCGAGCGCGCGCGGGCTGGGGACGCCCCATTCCGCCTGGTGCAGCGGGCAGTGCGCGATCAGCTCCCGTTCGGACTTCGAGAGGTAGGGGAGGATCTGCGACCAAAAACCCGGCATCGTGTAGATGCCGGGGTAATGCCCCTCGGACTTCTTGTAGGCGCGCACGAACTGGACCACGTGACGGGCGCACTTCTCGTTCGGCTGCGCGTTCGAGGTCTCGAAGTCGTAGACGAGCGGGAGGTCCCCGGGCCAGCGCCACCCTCGTGACTTGGCGAACCCGAGCGCCATCGCCGCCTCGGCGTCCCCGTCGCGCTCGTTGTTCTGCGGCGAGGCGACGCGAGCGAAGTAGTACGGCGCCAGCAGCAGCCCCGCGCCGCGGATCGAGCGCACCCGCTCCTCGGTGTACCAGGGGTCACGATGGTCGCCGTCGGCGACCCGCGCGATCGCCAGATCGTGCTCCTTGGCCACCTTCCCCCAGTCGACGTTCCCCTGGTGTTCTGAGACATCGGGCCCGGTCAGCATCGCTCGACCTCCTGGTACTTGCGTGCGGGTATGGGTGACGGTCACAACCTAGACCGATGCCAACTCGTTGACAACGCTTGACAGGCGAACTCGCCTCGGTTACACCCATTTCTGGACGAATAGCCCGGAGGTCTCATTGCGCGAGCAGCAGGCGGTCGGCACGCGGGCTCCCGATTCGGGCGGGGACCGAGACGTACCGGCGGAGACGCCCGCCTGGGCACGGCTCGAACAGCAGATCGGCTGGTACGAGCGCAAGAGCGAGTACAACCAGCACTGGTTCAAGGGCCTGAAGATCGTCCAGATCGTCACCGCGGCGGCGATCCCGGTGGCCGCCGCGGCCTCGGCGCCGGCGGCGGTGCTCGGCGCGGGCGGCGCCGTGATCGTCGTCCTCGAGGGCCTGCAGCAGCTGCAGCAGTACCAGCAGAACTGGACCACGTACCGGTCGACCAGCGAGCGGCTCAAGCACGAGAAGTTCCGCTTCCTCAGCCACGCCGGCCCCTACGCGGCCGCCGCCGATCCGGAGTCGGTGCTGGCCGAGCGGGTCGAGGCGCTGACCTCGGAGGAGAACGCGGCGTGGGTCTCGCACCGGGAGCACGCCGCCGACCAGCTGGGAGCCCACCGTTGAGCTCTGGAACGGGCGACGCGGCCACGCTCCCCGACCCGAAGGTCTTCATCAGCTACCGGCGCGAGGACACCTCCGCGCATGCGGGTCGCCTCTACGACTCGATGGCGGCCGAGTTCGGCGACTCGAACGTGTTCATGGACGTCGACCTCGCGCCAGGGATCGACTTCGTCGACCGGATCACGGACCTCGTCTCCGCCTGCCACGTGCTGATCGTGGTCATGGGCCCGCACTGGGCGACGGTCACCGACGACGACGGCGCGGTCCGAATCGCGGACCCCGAGGACTTCGTCCGGCTCGAGGTCCAGATCGCGTTGCGGCGAGCCGACGTCACCGTGATCCCGGTGCTCGTTGCCGACGCGAAGATGCCGGACCCGGACGACCTGCCGACCGACGTGCGACCGCTCACCCGGCGCAACGCGCTCGAGCTCAGTGACGGGCGCTGGCGCTTCGACATCGACCGTTTGATGAGCAGGCTGGCGGAGCTGCTCGCCGATACGACCACGATCAACGAGACGATGACCCTGCGCGCGGAGCAGCCCGCGGGTCCGGAGATCGAGGACACGATGGTCCTCGATGAGCGGCTCGTCCGCCCGCCCTCGCCGGCGCGGGTGATCATCGAGGGGATCCTGGTCGCAGCCGTGATCGGCGTGATCGCCGGGGGGATCGCGAACGCGTTGCCGAGCAACCTCTCGGATTTCGATCAGGTGCTGAAACGGGTCGGGATCTGGACCCCGGTGGCGATCGGGATCGCGATCTGGTTGATCATCCGCTTCGGCCACCGGGAGGTCGTCCGCGACCTGCTGCTCGCGACGCTGGTCGGGGCGGCCGCGGCGGCGCTCTCCGGCGTGATCTCGTTCTATCCGGCCGACCAGAAGCCGTCCGACATCGCGGTCACCGTGCCCTCCTACGCCGTGATCGGATTCGCATTCGGCGGCCTGATGGGCGCGCTCTGGGTCCCGCGGCGGGTCGGGGTCGGGATGGCGACCGGGATCGTCGCCGGCCTGATCGTCGGGCTCGTCGTCCCCACCGGACAGGGTCTGCCCGTGCTCTGGGTCACCGTGCGGGCGATCGCGATCGTCGGCGTAACGCTCATCGGGCTGCTCGCCGCCGACCGGCGGCAGACGACGATCCCCGCCGCCCACGGCTGAAGCCTCAGCCGGTTCGCGCGCCCCAGCCGGCGCGCAGGACCCGGAGCGCGTTCTCCGCGCAGATCAGTTCGGCATCGCCGGCGCCGTAGCGCTCGCGCAGCGCCGCCTCCAGTCCCGCCATGTCGGTCATCGACTCGAGCCCGCCCAGGGTCGGCTTGATGAACCCGTCAAAATCCGAGCCGATCGCGGTGTGACGGTGTGAGCCGGTGATCTCGGCGATCCGGTCGAGGTGCGAGCAGATCACCTCGAACGAATCCTCGAACGTCTTCGTCTTCGTCCGCCGCAGGCCGTCGTTGAGCTGGTGCTGGGCGAAGATCAGCCCGATGACGCCATCGCGGCCGGCGATCAGCTTCACCGTCTGCTCGTCGAGCGCGTACTCCTGGCCGCCGAAGCGAAAGCCGGCGTGCGAGGAGAGCACCGGCACCCGCCGGTCGGGATCGAGCCGATCGAGGAGCTCGAACGTGTCGGCCACCGCCAGCGTGCTCATGTGCGACAGGTCGATCAGCACGCCCTCGCGCGCCATCGCCGTCGCCGCCGCCCTGCCGAGCTCGGTCAGCCCGACCTTCGGCTGCGGAAAAACGACCCGGTAGAGCCAGTCGGGCAGAAACGGCAGCGCCGGGGCGTTGGTCGCGACCGCCCGCCAGAGCAGGTGGGGAAGGACGATGTAGGCGACCCCGCGGCGGGCGAGCTCGGTCACCGCGTGGTCGACGGCCTCCGGCGTCTCGCCGAGGTGGAAGCCACCCTCGACGCAGTGAACGAGCGCGACCTGGTCCTCGGCGAGCGCCCGGTCGAGGCCGGCCGGGTCGCGGGCGACCGTCGCCTCGCCGCCGTGGCGCTCCGCGATCTCGGCCTCGACCATGTCGAGCTGGCGCATCAGCCGTGGCAGGTAGCCGGCCTCCGGCGGCGCGCCGTAGGGCGCGTCGAGGTCGAGCTCGTCGAAAAACGAGTAGACGACCGAGAGCGCGACGCCGACCCCGCCCTCGCGCAACTGCGGCACGGTGACCCGCGGGCCGCTCTCGAACGAGCGGTAGTTGGCAAAGCGGCTGGCGAGGCCGACGAGCCAGGCGCGGACGCGGTCGCGCAGCCGCGCGCGTCCCTTCGCGGTCGAGAACAGGTCGATCGCCGTGCCCTCGGCCTTCGGCAGCAGGTGCATCGCGTAATGCGAGTGGAGGTCGACGATCAACCCTGGACCGCCTCCGCCAGATCGCTGCGCTGGCGCACGCGGTTGAAGGTGGTGCCGAGGACCTCGAACGAGGCCGGCTGCTCGGCAAGGCGGAAGACCTCGGTGCCCTGGTCGCCGTCGTAGCGCACGACCCGGCTCGCGATCACCCGCTCGCCCGCGTGTACGGTCAGGTACAGGTGCCGCGAGCGCCGCAGGCTGGTGTTCTCGAGCCTGTAGTCGACGATGCAGCGGCGGCCCTCGAGCCGCGCCCTGAGCGCCGGCGGCTTCGGGTAGAACGGCTTCGCCAGCCGGTACAGCACCCGGCCGAGCACCGCGCGGAACTTGCGCCGGCCCATCTTGCGCTGGAAGGCGGCCGGGCTCGTCCACTTCGAGCCCTGGCGCGACGGGGTCGGCGGCCCGTTGCCGATCCGGGTCGCGATCACCCGCTCGGCGTTGCCCCAGCGGCCGGGCCACATCACCCAATCGCCGAATTGCTCGACCGGCAACCATGCCTCGGGCCCGTCGCCGTAGGGGTGGTCGATGCCGATCGGATAGGGGTGGGTGCCGGCCTCGAAGTAGGAGGCGTGGGAGAGCGGCGCGACGTAGACGACCGGGTGCTGCTCGCCGTCGCGCTCGACCCACTCGGCCTCGGCGGCCTTGCGCGCCTCGCCGGAGTCGTGTTGGGCGTAGGCGAGCAGCTCCGGGCGCCCGTCCGTGCCGAGCCCGATCTGGACCATCTCCCAGTCGCCCTCGTGCTTGCCGAACCCGAACAGGTTCTTGGGGTTGTAGTAGAGCCAGAGCCAGTACTGGAGCCAGTCGCGTCCGTCCTCGCGCACGTGGCGGCCGTAGAGCCGCCCGGCGTAGCGCGGCTCGACCTCCATCCGCCGGGCGTCGCCGAGCACGTCGGGCGCCTGGCAGAGGCAGTCGTCGGAGCTCGGCTCGCGATCGTCGGGATAGGCGCTGAGCAGCTCGAGGGTGAGCGCCGGTTCGCCGCCGACGCGCGCGATCACCTCGCCGTCGGCGGTCCGCAGCAGGTTGCCCGGGTTCTCGACGATCCCCTCCACCGCCGCCAGCCGGTAGTCGTACTGGCGATCGAAGCGGAGCAGCGGCACGTGGCGGCGCAGCAACTCGGTCGCGGCGTCGGCGGCGGACTCGGCTTCGCCGCCGCTCACCGCAGGCGTCTGAACATCGCTGTTCACCTGGCTATCTCCGTGCTGGTCTTTACTCCGCCCACACGGCCAGGGGCCACTCCGCCACGAGCGTACACCCGGTTCGCGCCCGGTCAAGACCGCCGGCCCGGGGCATTTTGAGGCCGCGAGGCGGTGCTCTACGATCGTTGCGTTGTATTCAGCGGCCTCCGCCGCGGATGCTCGAGCCGCGCCCGGGGGGCGAACAGAGGGGAGAACGCCGGGGGGCTCGAGATGGCCGACGTCTTCATCTCCTACTCGCGCCGCGACGAGGAGTTCGTCGAGCGGCTGCGCGCAACGCTCGCCGACAACGGCAAGGACGTCTGGGTCGACCGCGAGGACATCGGCCCGGCGGTCGAGTGGCGGCGGGAGATCGAGCTCGGGATCGAGGGCGCCGACATCTTCACGTTCGTGATCACCCCGGACGCGCTGCGCTCCGAGCCCTGCCGCCGCGAGCTCGAGCACGCGGTCTCGACGCAGAAGCGGATCGTCCCGCTGTTGCGCCACGAGCCCGCCGGCCTCGAGGTGCCGGAGCAACTGGCGAACCGCAACTTCATCTACTTCCGCACCGACGAGGAGTTCGCGCCCGGGTCGGCGGCCCTGCTGGCGGCGATCGACAACATCCCCGAGTGGGTGCGCGAACACACCCGGCTGCTCGAGCGGGCCGAGGAGTGGGAGCACAGCGGGCATGACCGCGGCGCACTGCTGCGCGGCGGCGATCTGCGCGAGGCCGAGGCCTGGCTGGTCGAGCAGGCGGCGCACGACGAGCTGCAGCCGACGCCGCTGCAGACCGACTACATCCTGGCCAGCCGCCGGGCCGCGACGCGGCGACAGTGGATCATGGCGGCGACGGCGGTCGCTGGGCTCGTCATCGCCGCGGTCGCGATCGTCGCCCTGCTCCAGCGCGCCGACGCGCAGGCGGAGCGCGACCAGCAAGTGCGTGTGGCGCAGTCGCGACAGCTCGCCTCGGCGGCGGATCGACAGCTCGGGATCGACCCCGAGCTGAGCGTCCTCCTCGCCCAGTGGGCCGCTTCGTTCAGCCCGACGGTCGAGGCGGAGCGTTCGCTTCGCCGGGCGTTGGCCCGCTCCCGGGTCGAGGTCGCGATGCGGGGGCACCGGGCATGGGTCGGCCACGCCGCCTTCAGCCCCGACGGCGAGCGCGTGGTCACGTCGAGCCGCGACGGGCGTGGCGGCCTCTGGGACGCGACGTCCGGTGCCAACATCGCCTGGCTGCCGCACCGAGATCGGGTCGCCTGGGCGGCGTTCAGCCCCGGGGGTGACCTCGTCGCCACCGCCGGCCGCGATGGCGCGCGGATATGGGATGGGGTAACCGGTGAGCCGCGAGCGACCCTGGCTCGGCATGTCGACTTCGTCAGCAGGGTGGAGTTCAGCCCCGACGGGCGGCAGGTGATCACCACCGGCCGCGACGCCACCGCGCGGATCTGGGACTCGGCGACGGGAGATCAGGTCGCCGTGCTCAGGGGGCACAAGCGCTGGGTGACCAGGCTCGAGCCCACCGCCGACGGCCGTTCGATCGTCACCGGCAGCGACGACGGGACGGTGCGAGTCTGGGACGCTGCCTCGGGCGCGCCGCTATCGGTAATGCGCCCGGGGGCCGGGCCGGTCACGGCGCTGGCGGTGAGCCCCTCCGGAGCGCAGATCTTCTCGGCGAGCAGCGACTCCCACGGGCGCCACGCGGAGATCATCTGGGATCCGACCGGGCGCATGCTGCGACGACTGCCGCCCGCCGGCGGCGAGGTGTACGCCGCGGCCTACTCCAACAGCGGCGCGCTCCTGGCGACCGGGAGCTTCGATGGGACGGTGCGGGTCTGGAATGCCGCCTCGGGTCGGCTCCTGCGGACCCTCGACGGCCACACGGGCCCGATCAGCGACCTCTCGTTCAGCGAGGACGGAGGGCAACTGGCGACGGCGAGCGGTGACGGCACCGCGAAGCTCTGGGATCTGCTGTCCGGACGGGCGGTCGAGAACCTGCTCGGCCATCGCGGCTGGGTGACGACGGCGGCGTTCGCTCCGGACGGCCGGACGATCCTGACGGCGAGCCAGGACGGCACGGCGCGGATCTGGGATGCGACCGCCGGCCGCAGTCAGGAGGACCTCCACACGGGCGCCACCGCGTCCAGCGCGACGTTCTCCGACGACGGGCGGTTCGTGCTCACGGCAGGGGTCCCGCGGGTCAGGCTCTGGGATCTCGCCTCCCGCTCGGCGGTGACCTCGCTCCCGCTCGACTCCGACCTGGACAACGACGCCGACCTGAGCCCGGACGGGAACCTGATCGTGACCGCGAGCCAGAGTGGCATGGCGCAGATCTGGACCCGCGACGGTGATCCGGTGCGCACGCTCGCGGGCCACCGCGAGAAGCTCAACGCGGCCTCGTTCAGCCCCGACGGCCGCACCGTGGTCACCGCCAGCGACGACGACACCGCCCGCCTCTGGGACGTCGCCACCGGGAGCTCGCGAACGCTCGAAGGGCACGCCGACGACGTCACCGGCGCCGCGTTCAGCCCCGACGGCAGCGAGGTGATCACCGCCAGCCTCGACCGCACCGCGCGGGTCTGGGACGTCGCCACCGGACGCGAGCTGCAGGTCCTGCGCGGCCACTCGAACCTCGTCACCTCAGCCGCCCTCGGCCCCGGCGGCGCGCTCGCCGTCACCGGCTCCGCCGACAACACCGCCCGGGTATGGGATCTCGCGACCGGCCGCACCCGGGCCGTGCTCACGGGCCACCGCGACCCGGTCTCCGCGGTCCGCTTCAGTCCCGACGGCCGGTACATCGTCACCGCCAGCCAGGACGCTACCGCCCGGGTCTGGGATGCCGCGACCGGCGAGCAGCTGTTCGAGCTGTTCGCCGACGGCGACTCGCTGACGGACGTCGACTTCGACCCCTCGGGACGGCGAATCGCGACCGCGGGCCTGGCGCCCGGCACCGTGCGGATCTTCGACTGCGAGGTCTGCCGGCCGCTCGGTGAACTGCTCGACGCGGTCCCCGGTCACGTGACCCGCGCGCTCACGGCCGCGGAACGGGAGGACTTCCTCGCGCAATGAGCCGTTCGGCCAGGCCACTGGCTTACGCGCCGTCGCAGCCTTAGGCTTGTGCCGTGTCGCGCGAATCAACCGCAGATGACACAGTCGGCGTCGGTCATCCGCCGCTTTGCTTCGTCGTCATGCCGTTTGGCGTCAAGCCCGACAACGAGGGCGGCTCGGTCGACTTCGACGCCGTCTACGAGCGGCTGCTGGTCCCGGCGATCCGCGCGGCGGAGCTGGAGCCGCTGCGCGCCGACCAGGACGTTGTCGGCGGGATGATCCACAAGCCGATGTTCGAGCGGCTGATCCTCGCCGACTATGCCGTCGTCGACCTGACGACGGCGAACGCGAACGTCTTCTACGAGCTCGGCGTGCGTCACGCCGCGCGCCCGTTCTCGACCGTCCTCATCAGCGCCGATGTGAAGCGGGCGCCGTTCGACCTGGCGCCGGATCGTGTCCTGCCGTACGCGCTCGACCACGACGGCGGGCCCGCGGACCCGGCGAAGGACATCGAGGTGCTCGCGTCGGCCCTGCGCGCCGCCCGCGCCGCGGCGACCGACAGTCCGGTGTTCCAGCTCATCGACGAGCTGCCGACGCCGCAGATCGACCGGCTGAAGACCGACGTCTTCCGCGACCAGGCCGCGTACTCGGCCGAGATCAAGTCGCGGCTCGCCGCCGCCCGCGCCGACGGCGTCGCCGCGCTGCGCGAGGTCGAGCACGACCTCGGGCCGCTCGAAGACGTCGAGGCGGGCGTGCTCGTCGACCTGCTGCTGTCCTTTCGCGCCGCCAAGGGCTGGGAGGAGATGATCCGCCTGGTCGAGGCGATGCCCGAGCCCGTTCGCCGGACCGCGCTCGTCCGCGAGCAGTACGGGTTCGCCCTCAACCGTGCAAAGCGCAGCGCCGACGCCGAGCGGGTGCTGCTCGACGTGATCGAGGACCGCGGGCCGAGCAGCGAGACGCTCGGTCTCCTCGGCCGGGTCTACAAGGATCGCTGGGAGGCCGAGCGTGAGGGCTCGGTGCTGCGCGCCGAGGGCCACCTCGACCAGGCGATCGACGCCTACCGCCGCGGTTTCGAGGCCGACTGGCGCGATGCGTATCCGGGCATCAACGCGGTCACGCTGATGGAGATCCGCGACCCGGGCGGCGACGAGCAGCAACTGCTGCTGCCAGCGGTCCGCTACGCCAACCGCCGCCGCGTGGACGGGCGCGGAGCCGACTACTGGGATCACGCGACGCGGCTCGAGCTCGGCGTGATCGGCCACGACCGCGACGAGGCGATCGCCGGCGCCCGCGCGGCGCTGGCGGCGGTGCGCGAGCCGTGGGAGCCGGAGAGCACCGCGTACAACCTCTCGCTGATCCGCGAAGCGCGCGCGGCGCGGGGGGAGACGGTCGAGTGGGCCGACGAGCTCGAGCGCGAGCTGCTGGCCGCGGGAGGGGATTGAGCCGCCGGGCCGATGGATGCCGAGCAACGAGCGGAGGCGATCATCGACGGCGGGGAGACCGACGTCCCGACCGTCGCCGCGCTCGCCGACGAGCTCCGCCGGCGCAGCCGGATCGGCCCGATCGCGCCGATGCTGGTCGCCGTCGCCCGGCGCGCGCTGTACGAGGACTGGGAGCCGAACCGGCGGGTCGAGCTCGCCGCGACGCTTCGCGACCACCAGCAGTTCGGCTACGCCCGGCGGTTGCTCGGCCGCGTCCGCGCCGCCGGCACCGACAGCGAGGAGCTGCGCCAGCAGTACGCCCTCTGCACCTACAAGGACCTGGAACTGCCGGCGGCCCGACGGCTCGACCGGGCGCTGCAGATCCTCAACGAGGGCGGCCCGCTCGACGACAGCACCAACGCCGAGACGCTCGGGCTCGCCGGGGCGATCTTCAAGCACAAGTGGCAGCTGGAAGCGAAGCGATTCGATCTCGAGAGCGCCTCCTGGTGCTATGGGCGCGGCCTCGAGCAGGAGGCCGACCCTCGCCGCGACTACGCCGGGGTCAACGCCGCCTTTGTCGCCGACCAGCTGGCCGAGCTCGAGGATGAGGGGCCCGGGGTCTCGACCGAGGCCGCGGAGCTGCGCGCCCGCGCGGACGCGATCCGCGCCGAGATCGTCGCCAGGCTGGAGCCCGACGACGGCGGCTGGGCGGAGGCGACGCTCGGCGAGGCTCACTTCGGCCTCGGGCGCTTCGAGCAGGCGACCGAGCACCTGGCGCGGGTCGCCGCCGAGACGCGGGAGCTGTGGCGCCTGGAGACGACCGCGATGCAGCTCGGGGCGCTCGCGCGCCTGCGTGGCTACGACTCGGCGGCGGCCGCGGGCGCGCTCAAGGCCCTCGTCGGCGGGCAGGACGAGGCCGTCCTGCGCGCCTACACCGGCAAGGTCGGCCTGGCGCTCTCGGGAGGCGGCTTTCGTGCCTCGCTGTTTCACATCGGGATCCTCGCCCGGCTCGCCGAATGCAGGGTCCTGCGCCGGGTCGAGGTGCTCTCGTGCGTCTCCGGTGGCTCGATCCTCGGCGCCTACTACTACCTGAAGCTGCGCGAGCTGCTGCAGTCGAAGCCGGACGCCGAGATCGAGGACGCCGACTACATCACCCTCGTGCGCGAGCTCGCCGGCGAGTTCCTCGACGGGGTCCGCGGCAACCTGCGCGGGCGGCTGATCGAGGACATCACCGACAACTGGAAGATGCTCTCCTCGAGGTACTCGCGGACCGACCGCGCCGGGGAGCTGTTCGAGCGCATGTTCTTCTCCAGGGTCGCGAAGGGGGAGTCCGACGAGCCCGGCACGCCGTGGCGGATGACCGATCTCTACATCACCCCTCGCGGCCGCGAGGACGGGTTCTCGCTGCGCTATGAGAACTGGCTGCGCGAGGCAAAGGTCCCGGTCCTGGTCCTCAACGCGACGACCCTGAACACCGGGCACAACTGGCAGTTCACCGCCTCGTGGATGGGCGAGCCGCCGGTCGGCGTCGGCGACCAGGCGGAGGCGAGCCGGCGGTTGCGCCGGGTCTACTACCGCGATGCGCCCGAGGGTCACCGCCAGCCGCCGCTGGGCAAGGCCGTCGGCGCTTCGGCCTGCGTGCCGGGACTGTTCCCGCCGGTGACGATGGAAAAGCTCTACGACGACGTCGACGTCGAGCTGGTCGACGGCGGTGTTCACGACAACCAGGGGATCGCCAGCCTGCTCGACCAGGACTGCAGCGTCGCCCTGGTCAGCGACGCGAGCGGGCAGATGCGGGACCTCGAGCACCCCGAGCGGGGCCTGCTCCCGGTCGCCAACCGCTCGAACTCGATCCTGATGAATCGCGTCCGCGGGGCCGAGTACACCGAGCTCGCCGGCCTGCGCCGATCCGGCACCCTGCGCGGGCTGATGATCGTCCACCTGAAGAAGGGGCTCCCGTCACCGCCGCGCGACTGGAGCCGCTGCCAGGAGCCATACGACCCCGAGGACGACGCGCTCGCTCCCGGCGTCGGCGTCCAGCGGCCGCCGTACGGCATCGACGAGCAGGTCCAGCGGGCCCTCTCGGAGCTGCGCACCGACCTGGACTCGTTCACCGACGACGAGGCCTATGCGCTGATGGCCGCCGGCTACGCGATGACCCGGTTCGAGCTCTCGCACGCGCTGCCCGATCCGCCGCGGGCCGACCCGGAGCTCGAGGCGCTGGCGTCGTGGCCATTCGCGCCGATGCTGGCGCGACTCGACGAGCCGGACGCCGAGAGCGGGCTGCTTCAGGCACTGCAGCCCGGGCGGGCCCGCTTCTTCCGCGGCTTCGTCGCCTGGCGCCTGCGCCGCGCGCAGCAGCCGCCGGGCCCGCTCGGCCGGCTTCTCGACCGCACCGGGATCTCGGCGGTCCCGCGCCTGGCGGCGCGCGGGGCCGAGCTCGTCGTCGTCTCCCCGCTGCGCAAAATCGTCAGCGCGCCGATCGCGCTCGTCGGCGGGCTGGCCACGAAGCTGTCCCTGATCGGATCGCGAAGCGGGCGGCCAAAATGAGCACTGGCTGCCGCGCGAGTGATCGAGGCGGCCGAGTGACCGCGCGCGGCTGGGCAAGGGTCAAGCGGCCGCGCTGGCCTCTCTTGGGGGGTCGGCCTGGCGCGGCCGCATTTGTTCCGCATCGGGGCGCCGTACGTCGCCCGATGCGCACGGGGCGATCATAGGCAGCCGGCGCACGTCCAGGCAAGGTATCCGGCACTTTCTTGGTACGGGCCGCGCTCGCCCGGTCGTGCCGCTGAGGTTTGGCGCGGGGGACGGACCGATACCTCCGATGCTGCGTGTTTCACGGTCCGCCCCCCGTCATCCCGTTAACGAGAGCCGGGCGTGCGGTCTTTTGCAACAGCGCCACCAAGAGACCCGAGAAGGCGATAGCGTCGAGGCATTCCCCCAGGGGAGTGTCCAAGCCGCTGCGCGGCTGAACGCACGCCGGACCCAGGAGGTCGCCCCTCTCTCCAACAGATAGGTCCTGGCCGGCTCGAAGAAGGAGGCGGAAATGAAGCGGTTGATCGCAATCGCGCTCTTGGCGGCCTCGGTGATACTCGTGCTCGTCGTGGGCGCGAGCGCGGGTCCCGGCGGTTCCAAGGGAGGTAAGACGATCCGGGTGGTCGAACACGCGACCACCGACGTCGTCACCAATGGAACGGCGGGCGACGACGTCGGGAACATCCTCACGTTCGCGAACGAGGTGTTCAACAGCGCCGACAAGAAGCAGGTCGGCACCGATCAAGGGTCCTGTGTCCGCATGGTCGTGGGCGAGTCATGGGAGTGCAGCTGGACCACGTTCCTGTCAAACGGGCAGATCACGGTCCAGGGTCCGTTCTCAGACACCGGTGACAGCGTCCTCGCGATCACCGGAGGCACGGGCAAGTACCGAAACGCGCGTGGCGAGA
Source organism: uncultured Solirubrobacterales bacterium (assembly GCA_963781265.1). Classification (GTDB taxonomy): domain Bacteria; phylum Actinomycetota; class Thermoleophilia; order Solirubrobacterales; family 70-9; genus WHSW01. The sequence goes on along the minus strand of CAWAFH010000012.1, from coordinate 165,743 downwards.
TGGAGCTCAAGTTCCACAACGCCGCAGGAACGAAGTTCGACTTCATCTTCCATGTGATCGGCTGATCGGAGCGGACTGAGGCCAACGGCCGCGCTGCACGCAGCGCGGCCGTTGGCCGAGGGGGATGAGGTCTGGTGGACGACGAGACCCCGCCGGAGCGGGGTCTCTGCGGATCGGCGTGGTCCCGGCGGGGCTCAGCAGGTGAGGATGACCACCTTGGTGGCCGCCTCGCCCGGCTGCGCCTCGTCGAATCCGGTCGTGGTGAACGTCGTTGCGCCCCCGTCGTTCGAATAGAGGTAACCCGGATAGCGGGCGACGTTGATGAACGACATGCATCCGCTCAGGTTGCGGAACGCCCTTGCCAGTGCGGTGAGGGCCCCGTTGACACATTGGATGGAACCGCACCTGACCCTAGCCCGCGCCGTCTCGGCGGCCGCCCGCTGGACCTTGGTGAGCGACTTCGGCAGCTGCTGCGCAGCGTGGGCGGCCGGCGGCGCGGCGACCCTGCGCTCGGTGGTGCTTCCGACTGCGATGCTCGATCCGGCGAGAGCCAAAATCGCGCCCGTCGCGACGATGATCATGCGTGATCTCATGTGACACGTCCTCCTTGTGTGGAACGCGCCGAACCTAGGTGCGGCCGCTTATGAGGTGCTTATTCCGCCGGTTAAGCGCCTGATCACCAAGCAAGCGAACTAAAGCTTGTTCAAGCCCTTCTTGGGGTCGCCTCGCGTCGCCTAAGCGGTGGTTCATTGGCCCACCATTGGCCCACGGGCCACTCAAGTCGCCGGTGCGGTCGCGCATCCGGCGCCGGCCGCGGCGCGGCGAAGCTCGTCGTCCCAGGTGACCACGGTGGTCGGCTCGCCAAGCGCGAGCGCGCTGGCGAGATGGACCGCGTCGTAACCCCGCAGGCCGAGCTGCTCGGCCAGATCGCCGGCCTCCCGGGCAAGGGGCGCGTCGACCCCGACCAGGACAAGCTCATCCTGGATCACCTCGAAGTCCTCGACCGCCTTGGCGTGAGCCGCCGCCGTGAGCCGGCCACCACGCTGGGCGGCGGCGAGGGCGGCGCGTCCCTCGGGGTAGGCGAGGATGCTCGATGCCGCCGGGTGCCCTGTGTCCCAGATCTCCGATGCAAGCTCGGAACCGTCCTCGGCGACGACCAGCTTGATCAGCGCCGAGGTGTCGAAGTAGAGGTTCAGCGTCGCTGCTCGGCGACGAGATCCGAAACCGAACCTCGCGACTTCACCCGCGGCCGCTTCGCCCGCCGCGACGCTTTCGGCGCCGTGACCAGCCCGCGTCGGACGAGGTCCTCGAGCGCGTCGTCGCCCTCGACCGAGGACAGACGCGCGATCGGCTGACCACGGCGCGTCACGACGACGGCGGATCCCCGCTGGACGCGATCGAGGTATTCGCTGAGCCGGTCGTGCAGCTCGCGGACGCCGACCTGGTCGTCTTTCGCATGTAGCGTCATGGCGGGAAGCGTAGCAGCTACAATGGCGCCGATCGAGCTCGGACCGGCCGAGGTCGACGTCCATGCAACGCAGGGCGCGCTTCGACGCTGACGGCGGCGAGATCAAGCGGCTCGACTATGGCGCGGTCATTTCGGACACAGTCGAGCGGACGCAAGCGGAAGCCGACCGTCTCGAAGAGCTCCGCCAGCGCGCCGAACAACATCCGATCCCGCTTCAGTCGGCTGCGGACTGCCCGTCGATCGCTCGAGCTTTCGAAGCGGTGGGTCGCTCACCCGGAGGCATCCGCATCGCGGGCCAGCACTGCCCGAGCGTGGCAGAGGTACGAAAGTCGCTCGAGCGGTTTCCTCAGATGGGAAAAGCGCTTGAGGGTCGAAAAGGTGAAACGCCTTAGCCAGGGCGAAAGGCACACTCCGCATGGCCGACGCGCGACGTGTGCGTGACGCCTCGATATGCCTCTCGACACGCGCTTCGGATCAGCCATCAGGCCGTACCTCCTGTCGGTTCAGTGCGCCGGAGTACTCCCACCGCGACGGTCTTCGCAATCGGCGCACGCCGCCCGGGCTCCGCTTTCAGCGTGAATCCGGGAGTCTCGACCGCGGGACGGACTCCTGAGTGCCGCTTTGGACGACGAGCGACGTTGCGTGCAAAGTCGTTAAGCCCAGGCCTCCACGCAGAAGCGGTCGCTCAATCAAACGCCGTCTGGGACCCTTAGTGAAGCCGGCGGTCTTTGTACGGGCCGTCCCAGGTAGATGTCCGCGGGGAGATCGCGGGGCCGATGAGGTATGCGATCACGAGTACGAACAGAACCCACGCGAGGGTGCTCGCAAGACCATTGAGCACCAGCCCCAAGACAAGGAAGACGACCAAGAGCACGAGCGACACCTTCACCGCCGAGCCCAAACGCCAAGTGCGCCCAGGACTTCGCATCGCCACAACCGTAGACCACCGTTCGGCCTTGCGCTAGGGATCTTCTCGGCATTGGGGAGGGTGAGCTGCGAAGTCTCTGCGACGGAAGGCCGCCGAGTGGCACACAGCTCTCGCAGTGGCGAGGCATGTCCCCTTTGCATGGGGAGCGGTAGAGATCGCTGAGCGACAGACCGTCGCGGCGCATAGCCTTCCCCGATGTTGGACGACGCCCTCCTCGGCGCGGCGATCGCGCTCGTCCTCGCGGCCGTCTCGACGCCGGTCGGTGTTTCCGGGGCCGTGTTCCTGGTCCCGGTTCAAGTCAGCATCCTGCACACGCCCAATCCAGCGGTCACACCGACCAACCTGCTCTACAACCTGATCGCGATCCCCGGGGCGTTGCTTCGCTTTCGCCGCCAAGGCCAGCTTGGCGGTCCCCTCGTGCGCCTGCTAGTGCTCGGGACGCTCCCGGGAGTCGTCGCGGGTGCGGTGATACGCGTCGAGTGGCTGTCGGGGCCAGAGGCGTTTCTCGCAGTGATCGCGGCCGTCCTCATTCCCCTCGGTGGGTGGCTCGTCCTCGGTCAACCCGCGCCGTCGCGGCCGAATGAGCGCGACCACCGCCGCGTGATCCTCGGCCTGTCGTTGGTCGTCGGAACGATCGGCGGAATCTACGGAATCGGCGGCGGGTCGATCCTCGGGCCGATCCTCGTCGGCTTGGGGTTCACCGTGGTGGAGGTTGCACCGGCTGCGCTGACAGCGACCTTCTTCACCTCGGTCGCGGGCGTCGCCACCTACGCCGTGTTGTCGGTGGGCGGCTCGGGCGACATCGCGCCCGACTGGGTGGTCGGGCTCGGGCTCGGACTCGGCGGGCTGGTAGGCGGCTTCATCGGCGCGGGCCTGCAGCGTCGCGTGCCCGAGGTTGCCCTGCGCCGCGGGCTCGGATTGCTCGCGCTGGCCCTCGGGGTCCGCTACGCGGTGCTCGCGCTGACGTAGTAGTCGGACACGTTGCGCTTCGGACGAGAAGCGCAACGCGGCGCGACATACTCGTGCCGATGTCTGATGCGAATGTCGACCTGGTGTGGCGCTGGTTCGAGGGCCTTCAACGAGGCGAGCTGTCGCCGGAGATCTGCGACGAGGAGATCCTTATCCGAAACTGGGACGAATCGCCGATCCGCGGGCCCTACCACGGCCACGCGGGCCTTCGCCAATGGTGGGCCGACTTCGCCGAGGCGTTCGAGGACATCCACCTGGAGCTCAAGGAGGCGACCAGCGTCGATGACGAGCGCGTCGTCACCGGCCAGCACGTCGTCGGTCGCTTCCGCCTCACCGGGATCGAGGTCGACGGGCCCTTCGGCTCGATCGTCACCGTGCGGAACGGCAAGATCATCTCCGCGATCGGCTACGCGTCGCCGGGGCGGGCGAAGAAGGCGGCCGGGCTGAGGCGGCCCGCTTCCGACGCCTGAGCGAGCCGCAAACCAAGTAGCGCTTTGGACGAACTACCACGGCGCTTCGACGCCGAGGGGCGCACTCATTAACGAGGGCGACGTTGACGGAAGACGCCGCCGGGCGTAGGTTGCGCGCACAAGCAACATTCTCGCGGCGCGCTTCTGGACTTCACGCCTCGAGCAGAACAGGGAGGTTCGCCGTGTCCGTCCGTCCATCTCGCGTAACGAGGCTGCTGTTTTGGTCGCTGGTGGCGGCCGTCGCCGTCGGCGTTCCGGCGGTCGCCGGCGCCAAACCCGCCAAGAGCACCAGCGGCGTCATCTACGCCAGCGCCAATCACCAAGAGGGCACGGATCTCTATGTCTCCGGCGACCTCAAGGACAAGCTCCTCGGACGGGGAGCGATCGTCTATGTCGTCCAGGCCGAGAGCGGTCCCACGCCGGGCTCGGTCCTGGTCAAAGCCGACAAGATCACCATCTTCACGACGAAGGGCTCGCTGACCGGCACCGGTCAGGCAATCCAGACCTTCAACCCCGATGGGACGGCAACGATCAGCGACGGCACCTTCAAGCTGACCAAGGGTACGGGTGCCTATAAGGGCCACAAGCTGACGGGCACTTTCACCGGAACCTTCGGCACCGACTTCATTTACACCTTCAACTACACCGGCAAGTACAAGTAAGCGCGCCCGCCTGGATCTGCTGCGCCGTCCGGCGTGAGTCGACGGCGCAGTAGCAGGTGCAAGATTCTCGTCGGACGAAGGCGCCAACGGTCCCTTTGGACGAGAAGCGCTACTCAGCTAGGCCACGGCCCATAGCGAGATACTGGGCGGGCGATGTCGCAGGAGAACGTGGAGATTGTCAAGGAGTTCATCCGGCGCTTCGCGGCAGGAGAAGACGTTACGCGCGAGTACTTCGATCCGGAAATTGTCTGGGACGCATCGGCGAGCGGGCTGCCCTCGGCAAGCGTCTACCACGGTCACCAGGGAGTGCGACGGTTCTTCCGTGACTGGCTCGCCCCCTGGGACGATTACGAGATCGAGCCCAGCGACTGCATCGATGCGGGCGATGCGGTCGTGCTTGTCTTCCGCCAAGCTGGAACGGGCCGGGGCAGCGGTGTCAGGATCGAGCGCGATTTCTTCGCCGTCTATGACCTGAAGTACTCGAAGGTCGTCCGCTTCCGTTTGTTCGAGTCCCGCGAGCAGGCCCTCGAAGCCGCCGGGCTGTCGGAGTAGCGCTTCGGACAAGAAGCGGTAGCCCCGCTGATATGGGCTAGACGGAACACCTATTTGGCTACTCCGAGGCCCAAATGTCGCCTGCATGGGATGCGGGTATAGGGTCGCGAAGCAAGCAACAAACGCAACGGAGGGGAAAGCATGGTCTTTGTAACGACGTACAAGATCAAGCCGTACATCAGTAATGAGGAGACGAAGAAGCTGCTGCAGGTCTTCGCCGAGAACGGTCCCGGACCCGGCACGACGGCGCACTACGTGGCCGCCGACGGCAGCCACGGCGTGGTGGTCGCTGACACCGACGATGTGGCCGGTGCGTACCGGAACCTGCAGAACTACACCCAGTGGGTGGAGTACGACAGCACCGTGATGCTGCCGGTCGAGGAGGCCGTGCCGCTGATCATGGAGGCGCTCGGCTGATCTGGGCACGCCCGGGGTCGGGCGAGATCCTGGCCTCGGGTTTCGACCCCGCTGATCTGGGCTAGGCGGCCCACCTACTCGGCCGCCGAGGCTAGAGCGAGATACTGCGTAGGCGATGTCGCAGGAGAACGTGGAGCGCTTGCGAGCCATGTACGAGGCGTTCAACCGCCGCGACTGGGATGCGTTGTTTCGCCACACCGATCTCGAATTCGCATTTACTTACAGGAACCCGGGCCGGACGCCTGACGCCGGGACTCGCCGGGGTCGCGACGAGGTTGTGGCCTTTGCCGAGGAGTACGGCAGCGCTTTCGACAGCCTGATCTGGAACCCGGAGGAGTTCTTCGACCGTGAAGATCGGGTCGTGGCCTTTGTCAGCGTTCAGATGCGTCCCCGGGGTGGCGACGTCGACCTGGTGGTCCCCCACGGACACCTCTGGACGATTCACGGTGGCGTTGTTCTCTCGCTTGAGAGCTTTCCCGAGCCGCAGAGCGCCCTCGAAGCCGCCGGGCTGTCGGATTAATTCTCGGACGACGAGCGTCACAGATGCGTCACCGATCCGTGCCAGCACTGGATCAAATGGGGTGGCGCTTTCCGGTCCGTGCCTGAGCCCCGCGATCTCCGTCCGCATCGGTTTCTACCGTCGAAGTCGATGCTCGACGGACTCAATCAGCGGCCGCTACCCGACCCGCGCGAGGGCGTTCAAAGCGCCCCCGGTGATCGAGTCTGCGCCGTCGGCGATCCGGGCCTGAGCACGATCGCGGTTCCGCGGAACCGCGATGACATCTCATGTGACGCCGTCACAACGGTTCCGCGGAGCCATGACTGTGATCCTCACATGTCATCGCTCGTCGCTGAGATCGAGGAGCGTCTCGAGCTGTTGGACGGCGGATAAGGCGAGCGGATCTCGCCTCGGTGCTTCGCTCGCACCCCGGCATCCGCGCCGGCGAGATTGCCCGCATTCTCGACCCAGGCCAGGCGGCGATCTCGGCTCACCCTGACCGCGGCAAGGGGACGCACTTTCGCTCTCGCGGGCGCCGGTGGTTCTCGTCGACGAGAAGGAGCGCTCGTCGTCCTCAGCGAGCACCTCCCCTGGCCGCTGACGCGCTCGCTCTTACGGAGGAGCGAGCGCGAGGCGCCTCAGGCCCAAGAGAGCCCGCAGCGTCGAGATCGCGGCGCTCGGGCCCGCCGAGCACCGGCAGCCCGCGGGCGTACGACCGGTTAGGCTCGTCCCGATCGAGCAGAAGCGGTCGGAGGGCAACGCTTTTGATCCGAGCGTCCTCCGGCGCGAGACACCGGAGGTGAGAGGGATGCAGGAGCGAGAGGAAGTCCGCCGGGCGCGGCGGCCGGGGTCGGCGATCCGCGAACGACTTACCTACGCGAACGTCACGGCGACCCTGGCGCTGTTCGTCGCCCTCGGCGGCGGCTCGTTTGCGATCGCGGCGCTGAGCGGCTCGGAGAAGAAGCAGGTCAGGCAGATCGCGAAAAAGCAGGCGAACCAGGTGCTGAATCAGCGAGAGACGACCCTGAACGTGAACAGCGCCAAGACGGCCGACAGCGCTACGAACGCGAGCACCGCCGACACGCTGGACGGCCAGGACGCGACTGCCTTCCTCGGTTCGAGCATCGTCAGCCGGACCGCGTCAGATGCGCTCGGGACGGCGCAGGATGATATTGCCCAGGTAAACGTGGCGTGCGCCCCCGGAGAGATGCTGATCGGGGGCGGCGCACAGTTCACCGCCTTCGACAGAACCGCCAGCCTGATGGCCAGCCGTCCGCGACCGGGCATTGACGGCGCAACCTTCAACGAGTGGCGCGCCGAAGCGGTCCGCACCGCCAACAGCGCCCAAGCGAACAACCTCCGGGTGTTCGCTATCTGCGCTTCGTAGCCTCGCCCGCACGCAGCGGAGAGCCCGCTGCCGGCTCCCGCTGCGTCCGGGCGATCATCGGGTCGGGCGGCTCACCTCTCGGAGGACGCCCGGATCACGCCGGGCTCTCCCACGGTCACGCGGCTCGTGATCACCCCGTTCGATCGCCGACGCGGGAGGTCGTGGACATGCCTGGTTCGCCGCTGATGACTTCGCGGCTCGCTCCTGCCTCGGACGAGTAGGAGCTGTGTACCACGGAGCGGGCCTCGCTTCCGGAATCGCGTGAGGCGGTCGCACAAACCCCTGATGGCCTCTTGAGAGCCCGCCTCGACCCCCGTTTACAATCGGGTCGACTTCGGTCCTGACGACCGGGCGCTCGTCCCGCGAGCCGACCGGTTGCTCCGCCTAGTCGTGGTGTGAATGTCCGCAGCGGTCCCTCTCGCGGAGACCCTTTATGCGACAGCCTCCATGCGAAGCGCAACGTTGCGCTTTTCGTCCAAAAGCGTTACTCGCTTGACTGTGGAAGCCGATCCGCACGCCTCGGCCGGGATTCCCCGCGGGAGCGGGCGATCGCCAACACCGCGATCGCGAGAAAGCCGAAGGCGGCGACCTTGGGCGCCAGGAACGCCAGGGCCAAGACGGCGACATAGAAGGCGAGGTTCGGACTCGACTGCGCCGCCAGCGCCACGACCTCCTCGCGTCCGTCCTCTTCGATCAGCTCTGGCCGTGATCCCGCATAGCGAACCAGCAATGTGAGCAGAATGGAGATCACCAGGAGCGTCGCCCCGTAGAAGAGGACCGCGGTGCGCTCGGCGCTACTTGAGTCGATCGCCTCGGCCACCAGCTTTGTAGGGAACGGCAGGAAGGCGACGGCCATCAGCAGCACCAGATTTAGCCGGGTGATGTTGAAGTCAGCGAAACGCAAGCGCCGGAAGATGGCGTGGTGCACGAGCCAGAGGCCGCCGATGGTGAGGAAGCTGGTCGCGTAGCTCAGATAGGAGGGCCACTGGTCGGCGATCCCCCTCCCGAGATGTTCGAAGTCGCTCTCCGGCACCGAAATCTCCAGCACCAGCAGCGTGGCCGCGATCGAGAAAACGGCATCGCTGAAAGCCTCGATACGGCCCGTCTCCCAGCGCTCCCGCATGCGAAGCAGTTTATGACGCGGGAGGCGACGCTCCGCCTCGGCTGCCGCTGACTCCAGGCCGCTTTCGCTAACCCGAGACCGATCCGGCCGAAGCCGAAATCGAGTCACAGAACGAGTTGGCCACGTCCTGGGCGCCGGTGGGCAGGCTGGAGACGCTCTGGCTGCACTGCTTAGCCAGGTTGTCGAGCGCCTTGCTGACGTCGCCCTTCGCCGAGTCGGCGGCGCTTGCGATGTCGTTGGCGAGCGAAGAGTTGAGCTGATCGCAGGCTGCCTGTGCGGCGCTCTGCACCGTCGAATTCGAGAGCTGACCGGCGGCGTCGGTGCAGGCCTGGGTCGCGTCGTCGAGCTTTGCCTGCAGTTGGCTTTCGACGGTGTTCGTCGTCGAAGTGCTGGACGTCGAGCTCGTATCGGACGAGCTGCCACACGCGGCGAGCATCGCGGCGGCGAGCAGGACGAACGCCAGCGCTGCAACCTGCGGGAAACGGCGAAGTTCTGGTCTGTCGGCCATCAGGCGGCCCCTTTCAAACTATTGGAGGACGACGCCCACGCAGGCATCGCAGCGATCCTATTTGGTCGTCATGCGGAGCGAACACCGCACTCACTTCGGTGGCAAACTGGGTACTTGCTACCCGTCCCTCCGGTCGCGTTGTCGCACCCGGGTTTGCGCTTCCCATGCAAAGCGGAACTACCGCCTTTCGTCGAAAGTGCTACTCCCGGAGCCCAGCGACCTCGAGGGCAGCAGCGAGATCGAAGCGCTCTTCGTATCGAACTCCGATGCCGTCGAGCGACGGCGCGGTTCTCACAGACCGGCCATCTCGGGGGTGAGATGATCGCTTCCATGGGACTCGCTCCGATCACAGCATCTCACCTATAGCCGTGGTCCGCGAGGGCCGCAAGGTCTTGATCCCGGTCGCCGAACTCGAGCGCTGGGCCGCTGAGCGCGCCGCGCGGACGTTGCCGTGAGTGAGTGCCCGAGGTCCGAGGCAGGGCTGCCCGGCTCAGCCCACCACCTTGAACTTGTCCTTGGCCGCAGAGGGGTCGACATTGCCCGCGGCGTCGATCGCGCGGACCCTGAACTTGTGCTTGCTCTCGTCGAGGTGCTTGACCGTCCTCGGCGACGTGCATGCCTTGAAGGGTTTCTTGTCGAGCCTGCACTCGAAGCTCGAGTCGGGCTCCGAGGAGATGAACTTGAACTTGACCTTGGTCTTGTCGGTCTTGTTCGGAGCGCCCTTGGTGATCGTCGTCTCGGGCGGGACGGTGTCGGGACACGGGCCCTGGGTGGAGGCATCGGTCGCGCACTGATCCTGGGTCTCGTCGCCGAAGCCGTCGCGGTCGGCGTCGGGCTCCAGGTCGGCATTGAGCAGGAGCTGGAGGGGCGCCGTCGTGTCCGGGGTCCTGGTCTCGGCGGCGCCGAGCAACGGGGACCAGGCGTCAAACGAGCCGCCGCTCGCGAGGATCGGCGCACCACCCGCGGACACCTGGTCGACGCCGATCGCGTCACCGGTCTGGACGGGAGCACGGGTGGCGAATTCGTAAGTCCCCGCCGCCGCAGGAACGGGCGTGGCCCCACCCTGGTAGACGCTCGTGTTCCCGCGGATGACCCGGACGCCCAGGTTGATGGCGCCCGGACCCTTCTTCACCCGCCAGCGGGTGATGACTCCACCCGACGGCGCGGTCACACCGCCGGGAGCCAGATCGCCGGGATCGAGCGTCCGCAGGGCAGCGGTGAAGCTGCTGCTAAGCGTCGGGACAATGGGCGAATCGCCGAGGTTGCTGCCGAACGTGACGGCGCCCGAGGCCGAGGCCGGAAGCGCGACACACAGCGCAGCGGCGATCCACAAGGCAGTCTTTACACGGCGCGGAACGCTCATCCGGTCCCTTCCCCCTTGGTTGAGGCTCGAGTCGAACCTACCCCGGCCTGGGTGGCGGGTCAACGGCAGGGGCGCCGGCCCCCGGCGGCTAGGATGAGGGCGCAACGAAAAATGGGGCGGCACCGCGCGAACGGCCCGCCCCCGGCGCCAGAGACGACAGCTCCGGCGCGACTCGCAGGCTATCCGCCCGCGTCCTCGCCACCGAAGCCCGTTCTCGGCGTCCCGATCTCGGGGCAGCGCAACACGACCGAAAGGGGCTAACTGATGGCGAAGCACGAGGGAATCGAAATCCGGCATGCGCAATCCTGCGGCGCGCGCTCGGGTGGGCGCTGCCGATGCGCTCCGGGCTATCGGGCCACGATTTGGTCCGCCCGCGACCGCAAGAAGATCCAGCAGACGTTCCCCACGCTCGCCGCGGCAAAGCAATGGCGCAGCGATGCGCTGCACGATCTGCGCCAGGGGCGGCTGCGGGTTCCGACCCCCTTGACCCTCCGCCAGGCCGCCGAGGAATGGATCGAGGGCGCTCGCGCGGGCGCGGTCGTGGATCGCTCCGGGTGCCGCTACAAGGCATCGACGCTGCGCGGCTATGAGCAATCGCTGCGGGATCGGATCATCCCCGCGCTCGGCGCCTATCGGCTCTCGGAGCTCCGCCGCGCCGAAGTGCAGGCGCTCGCCGATGCGCTGGCCGCCGAGGGGCTCGCCCCGGCGACGATCAGCAATCAGCTCGATCCGCTGCGGGCGATCTATCGGCGGGCGATCACTCGCGAGCTAGTCGCCGTCAATCCGACCGCCCGGCTTGAGCTGCCCGCGCCGCGAGGGCGGCGGGATCGGATCGCCGACCCCCCGGAGGCGGCGGCGCTGATCGCGGCGGCTCCGGCCGGAGATCGGGCGCTATGGGCAGCCGCGTTCTATTCGGGGCTGCGCCGCGGCGAGCTGCAGGCGCTCAGATGGACGGACATAGACCTCGGGCGCTCCGAGATCCGCGTGGAGCATTCCTGGGATCCGGCCGAAGGGCTGATCGAGCCGAAATCGGCAAAGAGCATCCGGACGCTGCCGCTGCTCGCCGTGCTCCGCGATCATCTGGACGAGCACAAGCTCGCGACCGCTCGCGCCGACGGCGACTTCGCCTTCGGCCGCACCGCCGAGAACCCGTTCGTGCCCTCGACGGTTCGGACCCGCGCTCGGAAGGCATGGGCGGAGATGGGGCTGGAGCCGATCACGCTCCATGAATGCAGGCACACGTTCGCCTCGATGATGATCCACGCCGGCGAGAACGCGAAGGCGATCCAGACGTTCATGGGCCACGCCACGATCCAGATGACCTTCGACCGCTACGGCCATCTATTCCCCGGGAGCCGCGATCAGGCCCGCGCGCGGATGGACGAATACCTGGCAGGTTTCCCCATGGACTTCCCCATGGCCCCCGATCCGAGCCCCGAAGCCGCATGAACATGCGGGTTCTCAGGCACCGCTACCGGGATTCGAACCCGGGTTTCCGCCGTGAGAGGGCGGCGTCCTAGTCCCCTAGACGATAGCGGCGCGAGGGGGGCAGTCTAGCGACCCGGATTCGCTCCGCCGCGCGGCCCGCGGGGCGGTCTTCGACCGTTCTTATGCGCGGCTTCGAGGGCTCTTACGGGTGCCCGGTTCGATCGCCTCGGTCCGCAGTCGACGAACCGAAAGGACCCGATGCTCTACCTCCACTACATCGCCTCCGAGCTGCGCCGCCGACGCGGCCGAACGATCCTGACCGCGCTCGGGCTCGGGGTCGGAGTGGGGCTGGTGGTCACCGTGACCGCGCTCTCCGCGGGGCTCGACGACGCCCAGTCCGAGGTCCTCGAGCCGCTGACCGGCGTCGGCACCGATATGACCGTCGATCGTCCGGTGCAGATCGGCGGCAACGGGGATCCCGGGATCGGCGGGCCGCAACAGCTCTCGGTCGCCGAGCAGCGGCGGCTGCGCAAGGAGGGCGCCGGCCCGCCGCAGATCGACTTCTCCGACCTCGGCGACCCGGGCGAGAAGTTCTCGACCGACCAGTTCGTGACCACGGATCTCAGCTTTCCCGCCTCCGAGGTGAAGCGGATCACCGCTACCGAGGGCGTCGAGGCGGTCTCGCCGGCGCTCAGCCTGAGCCTGATCCACATCGAGGGCACGGTCCCCGACTCCTCGTCGGGGGGCGACCGGTTCGCCGCGCCCTCCGGCGGCCCGCCGCCCGAGGGTACGGGCGGCGCGTTCGGGGTCGCCCCGACCTCGGTCACCGGGATCGACGCGAGCGAGACCGACCTCGGGCTGGTCAAGGCCGACCAGATCACCGACGGGCGCTTTCTGCGCGGCCGCGACGACAACGCCGCCCTGCTCACCCAGACCTACGCGGACGAGAACAACCTCTCGGTCGGCGACCGGGTCGAGGTCGGCGACCGCAGGCTCGAGGTCGTCGGGCTCGTGAAGGCACCGCTCGGCGGCGACGCGTCCGACATCTACACGCCGCTGAAGACCCTGCAGACGCTCTCAGACCGGGAGGGCCGGGTCAACGCGCTCGAGGTGCGGGCGACCGACGTCGACTCGGTCGACGCGGTCTCAGCGCGCATCGAATCCGAGTTCGCGGGCTCAGAGGTGACGACCGCCAAGGATCTGTCAGAACGCGTCTCGGGCTCACTGGTCAGCGCCCAGAGCCTCTCCGACAAGCTCGGGTCGGCGCTCGCCATCGTGGCCCTCGCCGCGGCGTTTCTGATCGCCAGCCTCCTGACTCTCGCCTCGGTCAACAAGCGCACCCGCGAGCTCGGGACGCTGAAGGCGATCGGCTGGCGCCAGTGGCGGGTCGTGCGCCAGGTGAGCGGCGAGTCGGTCGCGCAGGGGCTTCTCGGCGGCGCGGTCGGCGCGGTGATCGGGCTCGGCGGGGCGGCGCTGATCGGCGCCCTCGACATCTCGTTGAAAGCCAACGCCGGGACCACCGCGGCAACCGGCGGCCCCGGGTTCGGGCCCCAGGGCGCCGATCAGGTCGTCGCCGGCTCGAGCACCGTGAACCTCGGGGCCCCGGTCGACCTGGGCCTGCTCGCGCTCGCGATCGCGCTCGCCCTGGTCGGCGGCCTCGTGGCCGGCGCGGTCGGCGGGATCCGTGCCGGACGCCTGCGCCCAGCCGAAGCCCTGCGCTCGGTCGAGTGAACCACCACCAAGTAGCAACCGAGAAGGAGCAACGAGATGAGCACCACCACCCCCACCACCCCCCTGCGCCCAACCCCCACGTACCGCCTGACGAGCGTTTCCCGTCACTACGGGACCGGCGGGGTCGCGGTCCGGGCCCTGGACCGGCTCGAGCTCGAGATCGGCGACGGCGAGTTCGTCGTCGTCGCCGGCGCCAGCGGCTCGGGCAAGTCGACCCTGTTGCAGCTGCTCGGGGCGCTCGACCGGCCGAGCTCCGGCGAGGTGATCTTCGAGGGCCGCGATCTCGCCAGGGTCGGCGAAGGCGAGCTGGCCGAGCTGCGCCTTCGGACCCTCGGGTTCATCTTCCAGCAGTTCAACCTGATCCCGACGCTGTCAGCGGCCGAGAACGTCGAGATCGCGCTCGCGCCGAGCGGGCTCGGGGCTGCCGAGCGCCGCGCCCGCGTGGCGGAGCTCCTCGACCGGGTCGGGCTGGCGGCGCGAGCGGACCACCTGCCCTCGCAGCTCTCCGGCGGCGAGCAGCAGCGAGTCGCGATCGCGCGGGCGCTCGCCAACCGCCCGCGGGTCCTGCTCGCCGACGAGCCGACCGGCAACCTCGACTCGGCCACCGGCGAGGCGATCCTCGAGCTGCTGGACCGGCTCTGGGACGAGGAGGGCCTGACCGTGGTGCTGATCACCCACGACCCGGCGATCGCCGCCCGGGCGCCGCGAGTCGTCCGCCTGGCCGACGGCACGGTCGTCTCCGAAGAGCGCCGGCCGGTCGTCAGTTCCGCCGCGCAGGGTGCCGCTCGATGACCCGCTGGATCATCGGCGCCGTCGCGGCGGGCGCGGCGCTGATCGCCGTGGTGGTCGTGGTCGCGACCGGCTCGGGCTCGGCGGTGCCGGCTAGCCCCGCCCAGGCGAGCTCGGCGGCGGCGCCCGACCCGGCGGCGATGGCCGCGTTTTCCGACTGTATGTCCGAACGCGGGGCCGGGCTCCCGGACGCTCCGGCCGGCGCTCCAAGTGCCCTCGACGCCAAGACCCGGAAGGCGCTCGAGGCATGCTCGACGCTGATGCCGGCGCCCCCGAGCGGCGCGCCCGGGGACGGCCACCCGCCCCCCGGCGGCCCCGGCTTCGCCCCGACCCCGGAGAATTGAGCGATGGCCACCGTCCTCGTCGTCGACGACGAACCCGCGATCCGGGAGTCGCTCGAGCGCGCGCTCGCGCTCGAGGGCTACTCGGTCGAGCTCGCCGTCGACGGCGAGGCGGCCCTCGCGCGGCTCGCGGCGGCGCCCGTGGACGCGACCGTGCTCGACATCGCGATGCCCGGGATCGACGGCCTCGAGGTGTGCCGGCGAATGCGCGGCTCGGGCGACCGCAGCCCGGTGCTGATGCTGACCGCCCGCGACGCGGTCTCCGATCGCGTCGACGGGCTCGACGCCGGCGCCGACGACTACCTCGTGAAGCCGTTCGCGCTCGCCGAGCTCAAGGCGCGCCTGCGCGCCCTGCTGCGCCGGGTCGACCCCGGCGAGTCGCCGGTCTCCACCTTCGCCGACCTCAGCCTCGACCGGCTCACCCGCGAGGTGCGCCGCGGCGAGCGCGAGGTCGAGCTGACCCGCACCGAGTTCGCGCTGCTCGAGCTGCTGATCGAGCACCCGCGCCAGGTCCTGACCAGGTCGCAGATCTACAACGCGGTCTGGGGCTATGACTTCGGCGAGAGCTCGAACTCGCTCGGCGTCTACATCGGCTACCTGCGGCGCAAGACCGAGGCCGGCGGGGAGAAGCGGCTGATTCAGACGGTGCGCGGGGTCGGCTACGCGCTCCGGGAGTAGGCGCGCCTGACCCTCCGCCGCCGCCTCACCCTGCTCGCCGCCGGCGCCGTCGCGGTCGCCCTCGTGCTCGCCGCCGTGATCGTCTACGTCGCGGTGCGCGACGAGCTGCGCGGCGAGATCGACGGCTCGCTGCGCGACCGGGCTGACCTCGTCGCCCAGGCTCCGGCGAGCGCCGGGCCGCTGCCCGACGACGTCCTCGTCCCCGGCCCGGGGGGCCCGGCGCCGCCGGGGCCGGCCAACACCTTCCTACAGCGCATCGCCCCCGACGGCACGACCAGCCAGCCGCCCCTGGTCGGGGCGCCGTTGCCGGTCGACGCGGACGACGAGTCGATCGCCGCCACCGGCGACGGCGCCAGCTTCGCCGACGTCGAGGCCGACGGGCGGCACCTGCGCGTCCTGACCCAGGGGATCCCGGAGCGCGGGGCGATCCAGGTGGCGAGCTCGCTCGAGGGCACCGACAACGTCCTCGGCAGCCTCCGCATCGTCCTCTTCCTGGTCATCGGCGGCGGGATCGCGCTCGCGGCGCTGCTCGCCAGGCGGCTCGCCGACCGGATCATCGCCCCGATCACCGGCCTGACCGAGGCGGCCGAGCACATCTCGGAGACCGAGGACCTGAGCCGCCGGATCGAGGCCGGCGGCGGCGACGAGGTCGGGCGGCTCGCGGCCCGCTTCAACTCGATGCTGGACACGCTGGAGGGCTCGCGCGCCGAGCTCGCCGACTCGGTCGACTCGCAGCGCCAGCTGGTCGCCGACGCCTCCCACGAGCTGCGCACGCCGGTCGCGAGCCTGCGCACCGACATCGAGGTGCTCAGCGAGAACCCGGACCTGGCGCCCGGGGAGCGCGCGCGGATGCTCGCGCACGCGGACGAGCGGATCGCAGAGCTGGGCGCCCTGATCACCGATGTGATCGAGCTCGCCCGCGGCGACGACGCCGAGGGCGCCGTCGCCGACGTCCGCTTCGACCTGCTGGTCGGCGAGGCGGTGGAGCGGATGCGCCGCCACGTTCCCGGGCGGCGGTTCGAGCTCGAGCTCGCCGAGTCGGTGGTCGAGGCCCGTCCCGACCGGCTGGCCCGCGCGGTCAACAACCTGCTCGACAACGCGAACAAGTTCTCGCCCGCGGGCGAGCCGATCGAGGTCGCGGTCGTCGCCGGGGAGCTGACCGTCCGCGACCACGGCCCCGGAATCGAGCCCGGCGAGCTGGATCACGTCTTCGACCGCTTCCACCGCGGGGCCGGCGTCCGCGAGGTGCCGGGCTCGGGGCTCGGCCTGGCGATCGTCAAGCAGGTCGCCGAGGCGCACGGCGGCAGCGTCGCCGCCGCCAACGCCGCGGGCGGCGGCGCGGTCTTCAGCCTCCGGTTGCCTGCGGCGTGACCTCGCAGCCCGGGCCGCGGCAGTCGCGCAGCTGATCGAGCGCCACCGCGAGCGACCGCTGCTTCGCCGCGTACGCCGGGTCTCCGGCCAGCGACTCCAGCTCGTCGGGGTCCTTGACCAGGTTGTAGAGCTCCTCGTCACCGGTCCGGTAGCGGATGTAGATGAAGTGGCCGGCGCGGATCGCCTCGTACGGGTAGCCGTAGTAGGTCGAGCGGTCGCGCACGAGCGACTCGATCAGCAGCGCCCGGTCGGTCGACCGGTCCGGGGCTCGCGCGAGTGGCAACAGCGAGTGGCCGTCGACCACCGCGTTGGGCTTCGCCGCCGCGATCGAGGCGATCGTCGGCGCCAGGTCGATGTTGCCGACCAGCGCGTCGGAGGTCTCGCCGGCCGACAGGCCCGGGCCGCGAACCAGCAACGGCACCTGGCTGGAGGGCTCGTAGGCGAGCAGCTTGCCGAACTCGATCCGGTGCTCCCCGTCGAGATAGCCGTTGTCCGAGGTGAAGAAGATGTACGTGCTGCCGAGCTCGCCCTTGGCGCGCAGGGCGTCGACGATCTTCTCGACCTGGCGATCGACCTCGGCCAGCGACTCGAGCGCGCGCTGGTTGCGCGCGTCGATCCGGGCCAGCGCCGCCTCGTCGAGCGGCGGCCGGTCGCGCAGGAACTCGGGCTTGTCGGAGAGGTCTGCCTCGTCGAACGCGGGGCTTCGCGGCGCGGTCGTCCCGTCGAGGCTGCCCGCGTCGCGGGGCGCCGGGGTGCTCGGCGCGTGCGGGGCGTTGAAGCCGACGTACATGAACAGCGGCCGGCTGCCGCGGGCTGCGTGGCGGATCGCGTCGACCGCCAGGTGGCCGATCACGCGGCTCTTGTAGTCCTCGGGAGCGGTGCCGTAGTGGACGATCGACCCGTCCTCGTTGACGTCGAAGTCGAAGTAGTTCTGGGTGGTCGGCTCGGTGAGCGCGTTCCACTCGCTCCAGCCGGGCGGCACGCGCTCGGGGTCGTCGAGCCCGTACCCGTTCAGGTACTTGCCCACGAACGCGGTCCGATAGCCGGCCTGCTTGAGCCAGACGGGCAGCGTCTCGGACTCCTTGAGCGCGTCGGCGGCGTTCGGGCCGCCGTTCGAGATCACGCCCGTGTTGTGGGCGTACTGCCCGGTGAAGAAGGTCGCTCGCGACGGGCCGCAGAGCGGGTCGGTGACGTAGAAGCGCTTGAACTTGACGCCCTGGGTGCCGATCAGGGCGCGGCTGCGCGGCAGGGCGCTCATCTGGTCGAGCGTCTGGTCGTCGGTCATCACGACGACGACGTTCGGCCGCGCCGCCGCCTCCTCGGCCGCGGTCCGCGGCGCGGGCGGCTCGGGCGGCGGGTCGTGGCGCAGCGCCGACCCGGCGGCGAGCGCGCCGACCAGGAAGAGCACGAACACCGCGGTCCCGAGGGCGCCCAGAGACCGCTGCGTCGAGGGCTGAGGGCCTTCGGTCACCGGCGGCACGATAGCCCCCGGCGAGCGCCGGGAGGCGATGCGGCTGGAGGGAGTCGAACCCCCACGTCCTTGCGGACACGGCGACCTGAACGCCGCGCGTCTACCAGTTCCGCCACAGCCGCGTGGTGCCGAGAATCTAGCGAGATGGCGCGCCGTCGCACGCCGAGATGCATCTCAACCACCGTGGAGGTGGTTCAGATGAAACTCGGCGGGGTGGGGTAGCGTCCGGAGCAGGCCACGTCGCGAGGAGGAGACCGATGGCGGAGACCGAGATCAGGTCGTACGAGCAGGCCCGCGCCGAACACGAGTGGCGCGTCCCCGAGCGCTACAACATCGCCGCCGACGTCTGCGACAAGCACGAGCGCTCGCAGCCCGCGATGGTCTGGGAGCGCTACGACGGCGCCGGCCGCGAGCTCGACTGGGGTGAGCTTCAGGACCTCTCGAACCAGGCGGCGCACATGCTGCGCTCCCATGGGATCGAGCCCGGCGACCGGGTCGCGGTCGTCCTCCCTCCCACCCCCGAGACCGCGGCGATCTTCTTCGGCACCTGGAAGCTCGGCGCGATCCTGCTCTCGATGTCGGTGCTCTACGGCGACGAGGGCATCCGCCACCGGCTCACCGACTCCACCCCGAAGCTGCTGATCACCGACGCCGCGAACGCCGGCCGCTTCGATCCGTCGCTCGTCGAGGAGGTCCTCGTCCTCGACGAGGGCGAGGGCCTGCTGGCCGGGCACCCGACCGCGCACATCTGCGAGGACACCGCGGCCGACGATCCGGCCCAGCTCTACTACACGTCGGGCACCACGGGCCAGGCGAAGGGCATCGTCCATGCCCATCGCTACGTCCTCGCCCACGAGGAGTTCGTCTACTGCCACGACATTCGCGACGGCGAGCGCTTCCACGGGATGGGAGAGTGGGCGTGGGCTGCGGGCATCTCCCCCCTGCTCGGCCCGTGGCGCCTCGGCGCCGTGCAGTACGTGCTGCAGCGCGAGGCCGGCTTCGTGCCCGCCGACCAGCTCGACTTCCTCTCGCGCCACGAGGTCGCGAACGTGTTCACGACCCCGACCGCGATGCGGGCGATGATGGCGATCGAGGACGCCGGCGAGCGCTACCCGCAGCGGTTCCGGATCGTTTGCTCGGCGGGCGAGCCGCTGAACCCCGAGGCGATCCGGTGGTTCCGCGAGCAGTACGGGGTCACCGTGCTCGACTACTACGGGCTCACGGAGTCCTATCCGCTGTGCGCGAACTTCCCGTTCATGGAGGTGCGCGAGGGCTCGATGGGCCGCACGATGCCCGGCTGGGACGTGCGGATCCTCGACGAGGACGAGCGGCCGGTGGGCCAGGGCGAGCGCGGCGAGATCTGCCTGCGCGCCCGCTCCAACCCGCACTACCCGCTCGGGTACTGGAACCTGCCCGAAGCCTCGGAGGAGGCGTTCGGCGGCGAGTGGTTTCACACCAAGGACGCGGCGACGATGGACTCCGACGGCTACGTCTGGTACGCCGGGCGCGCCGACGACGTGATCATCGCCGCCGGCTACCGGATCGGCCCGTTCGAGGTCGAGTCGGCGTGCATCGAGCACCCGGCGGTCCGCGAGGCGGCCGCCGTCGCCTCGCCGGACGAGGTGAAGGGCAACGTGGTCAAGGCGTTCATCGTGCTCGCCGAGGGCCACGAGCCCTCCGACGAGCTCGCCAGGGAGATCCAGGTCTTCGTCCGCGAGCGCCTCAGCGCCTACGCCTATCCCCGCAAGGTCGAGTTCACCGACGAGCTGCCGAAGACGTTGACCGGGAAGATCCGCCGGATCGAGCTGCGCGAGGCGGAGCGCGAGCGCGCGGGGGCCTAGTGGATGCCGGCGACGCCGGCGCCCTGCTCGGACAGCGACGGATACACGTGCTCGGCGAACAGCTCGACGATCGCGGCGTCGAACTGGGTCCCGGCGCAGCGCCGCAGCTCGTCCAGCGCCCCCTCGGGCCCGAGCGAGGCTCGATATGAGCGCGCCTCGGTCATCGCATCGTAGGCGTCGCAGACGAAGATCACCCGGGCCCCGAACGGGATCGACTCACCGGCGAGGCCGTCGGGATATCCGGCGCCGTCCCAGCGCTCGTGGCTGGAGCGCACGAGCTTGGCAACCGGCGCCATCGCCGGGGCGGCGGCGAGGATGCGCTCGCCGATCGTCGTGTGGGTGCGCATCAGGGCCCATTCCTCGGCGTCGAGCGGGCCGGGCTTGTGCAGGACCCGGTCCGGGATCGCGATCTTGCCGATGTCGTGGAGCTCGGCTGCGCGGACCAGTGAGTCCAGCTCCTCGGCGCTGAGCCCCGCCGCGTGGCCGATCTCGGAGGCGAGCCGCGAGACGCCGCGCAGGTGCTGGCCGAGGTCTGGCTCGCGCTCGCGCAGGACCCTGAGGAGCACGTCGCGAGCCTGACGCCCGGCCGAGCTCGAGCGCTGACCCTTGGCCGCGTACATCCGCGAGTCCGCGGTGCGCAGGGCCTCGGTCGGGTCGCCGGCCTCGTCCGGGAGGGCGACGGCGCCTGCACTCGCCGTGATCCGGAAGCCCTCGCCGTGCTCGCTCAGCGCCGCGCCGGCGAGCTCGAGCACGGCGCCGATTGCGTCGGCGCCGCCGGGAACCAGCACGCAGAACTCGTCGCCGCCCAAGCGGAAGGCGTCGCCGAGCGGCGCGACGGCCCGCTCGAGCTCGTGACCGAGACGCCGCAGCAGGATGTCTCCGGCGGGGTGGCCGAAGCTGTCGTTGTAGGCCTTGAAGCCGTCGAGGTCGAAGATCGCGAAGACGACCTGGTCGCCGCGCTCGGTGGCGCGCCTCAGATGCGCGGTGAGCGAGCGGCGGTTGCCGAGCCCGGTGAGCGCGTCGGTGACCGCGTCCTGGCGCACGGCCGCGAGCAGCCTCCGGTTCTCGCGGGAGCTCATCAGCAGCCGGACGACGACGGCCGCGAGGGTCGCCACGGCGAGCCAGACCGAGACCTCGCCGATCCGCTCGTAGTGGTCCCACGCCAGCACGCCGACCGCGATCCCGCCGAACACGGCCGGGAACAGCATCGAGTGCGACTCGCGCCGGGCGCCGGGCGGCGCGTCCCAGAGCGCGGCCGCGGCGATCGCGAGCCCGCCGACCAACCACAGGGAGTCCAGGTAGCCGCCGGCGTAGCTTCCGGTCGCCTCCTGGTAGAGGTAGATCGGGTCGGCGATCCCCCAGGCGGCGAGGCCGAGGCCGACGAGCAGCCAGCTGCGCCCGACGCGGACCCCGGCCACGGCGAAGCCGGCGATCAGGAACGAGAGCAGCAACACGTCGCCGAGCGGGTAGGCGAGGTTGGTAGCGACCACGGCCGGGTCGCCCTTCGTCAGGCCGACCAGAGCGGGCGCCAGCGCCGCGGTGGCGAGGGCCGCGGCGGCGAGGCCGCCGATCGCGCCGTCGAGCCAGCTGCCCATCGAGAAGCGGACCCGCTGGCGCACGAGCAGCAAGACCCCGACGTACATGCACGGATAGGCGAGCAGGTAGCCGACGTCGGCGAGGGACGGATACGGCGCGTGCTTGACGTCCGCGAGCGCGGCCGTCCAATAGATGTCTGCCGCCGCCCAGGCGGCCAAGCCGAGCCCGAACGCGAGCCAGACGAAGCGGTCCGGCGCGCGCCCGGCGGCGCGCAGCAGGCAGGTGAGCGCACAGAGGACGAGGACGGCGTTGTAGATGCCGTTGTTGATCAGGCCGTCGGCCTTCCCGGCGCCGAGGCCGGCGATCCACGCCGCGTGGACGAGCGCGCCGAGCACCGCCAGTCCAAGGGCGGCACGGGCCATCACGGCCGATCGTCGTTGCAAGGCCTCGCGGTCCATCGATATCTCGATGACCTATCGGCAGCGATGGCCCGGAGCTTCAGCCGGGCAGCGTCCTAGTCGGTTGAGCGCAGCACGGAGCACGGGTCGTACGGGTCCCGAGGCTGGCGCCCTTCGGGGCGAGCGGCGAGAGCCCCAGCGTCCCGACCTGCTCAGCAGTACTTCTCGACCACGTCGGGAAGCGGGGTCGACGGCTCGTAGTCCGTCGAGACGGCGGCGATCGTGAGCAGGAAGCGGCGATCGTCGAACTCTGCGTCGCAGGACGGCGTATCGGCCACGTAGGCCTTCAGGATCTCGGTCTTCTCGTCCTCGAGATCGACGACCCACTCGCCGAGGGTGATGTCGTACGGGGCGCTCGCCGCGGCGGTCGCCGCGGCCTCCCCGTCATTTCCGCAGCCGGCCGCAACGGCCGCGAGGGCGATCACGACCAGCGCCGCGCACGTCTTCAGGTTCTTCATCTGCTCATTCCTTGTGGTCGGGGACTCGACCCGGCCAGCTTCGCCGCGCCGCCCGCCGCCGCCATCGTGCGCAACCCCTAACCCCCACCCCAAAGATTTCGGCGCAGCGCATAGTCTCGCTCGCCACCGGCCGGGCGGTCTGCAACCTGTTGCGCAGCCGCCGCAGCGGCGGCTAGCGTCCCCTGGATGAAGGTCGGGCTCGTCCTCGGCGCCGGCGGGGTCCAGGGTGGGGCCTGGCTGGTCGGCGCGCTCGATGCGGTGGCCGAGGAGACCGGCTGGGATCCGGCGAGCGCCGAGGTGATCGTCGGCACCTCCGCCGGCTCGATGCTGGCCGCCCTGCTCGCCGGCGGCGTCCCGCCCTGGTTCATGGTGGCCCACTCGGCCGGCGAGACGTTCGAAGGCGTCATCGATGCCTCGGGGATGCCCGCCGCCGAGGCGGACCGCACCGGCGGCGCCTCGTTCGAGCTCGACCTCGGCTGGCCGCCGCCGATCGGGCCGGGGTCGTGGTCGCTGGCGCTGCGGACCCTGGTTCATCCGCGCAGCTTCACCCCGGCGAGCGTCGTCGCGGGCTGGCTGCCGCGCGGGGTCTTCTCGACCGAGCCGCTTCGCAAGCAGGTGCGGCGCGTGATCCCCGCGGGTTGGGCTCCGCACCCCGGCCTGTGGATCGTCGCCTGCGACTACGCGACCGGCGACCGGATCGCGTTCGGCGCCCCCGGCGCGCCGCGGCCCGAGCTTGCCGACGCCGTCGCGGCGTCGTGCGCGATTCCCGGCTTCTACCGGCCGGTCGAGATCGACGGCCGCCTCTACGTCGACGGCGGCATGTACTCGACCTCCAACCTCGGGATCGTCCGCGACCTCGACCTCGATCTGGTCATCTGCCTCAACCCGACCTCGTCGCTGCACCCGGTGCGCGCGATCGACCCGCGCGAGTGGAGCAGCGTCTTCCTGCGGCGGGCCTCCGGCCGCCGGCTCGGCCGCGAGGCACGCAAGCTCCGCGCCGGAGGCAACGACGTCGTCCTCGTGCAGCCGCTCGAACGGGACCTCAAGACGATGAGCCGCAACCTGATGAGCTCCGCGAACCGCAACCGCGTGATCGAGGTCGCCCGGGCCACGGTCGCCGAGCAACTGCGGGAGTCCTCGTACCGCGAGTTGCTGGGGGCGCTCCCTCAGGGTCCGCCCGAGAGCGTCCGCCGCCCGGACACGCCGCCCTCGCAGTGGCCGCTGCTGAGCGAGCTTCAGGCCCGCGTCAGAACCTGAATCGAGGCGTGCACGGCGCCGTCGGGCGCGCAGACCCAGAGCCGGTCGCCCTCGCGAACCACCTCGGCGGGACCTGCCGGCGCGGCGTCGTGATGCTCGATCTCGACGTCGATCGCGCGCGGCGGTGCGGCCGCGAACTCCTCCTCGAGCGGCTCCCAGTAGTGCGAGTTGTTGACATGCCCGGCGACGTCGATGTCGGCGGCCCGGAACGTCCACGGGTGGCGCGCGGCGGCGGGCGGCGGGTCGGGATGACTGAGGCGGGTCGGCGCCGCGCGCCCGGCGGCGCTCTCCGAGTACAGCGAGACGAAGCGCTCCTCGAAGCGGCCCGGGCGGCCGCGTTCGTCCAGCCAAACCCAGGTCGCGGCCGCCTGCACCGAGCCCGACGCTCCGCTGATGGCCGTTCGCCGCTCCGCCGAGAAGCGCCCCAGCCCGCTGCAGAAGGTGCGCACGCTGACCGGCTCGCCGAATTGAGGGAACGCCTCGACGAGGACCCGCGCACGGCGCACGATCCAGGCTCCCCGCTGCTCGAAGCCGGCGTCGATCACGTCGGCGTAGGCGACGTCCTGAAGCCAGCGCGCGATCGCATCGAGCCGCACCCTGCCGGTGGCGGAGGCATCGGCGATGCCCGGGCTCACGGTGCGCTGGAAGACGCGCCCCTGCCCGGGCGCGGGTTCGGGGACGAGCTCAGCCGGCGACACGCTTTCGTCCCGCCGCGAGCTCGCGCTCCGAGGCGGCCATCCACTCGTCGAAGTCCACCTCCATCGTGTGACGGTCGGAGGAGTAGAAGCGCTTCGCCTGGGCCTCGCGCTCGCGCGCGATCTCGTCGCGCATCAGCTCGGGCGAGGGCAGTGAGTACTCGCCGCGAAGCAGGGCCGCGACCCACTTCGACTGCTGCTCGGCCATCGGCATGATCGCGCCGAGCGGCTGCGCGAGGCCGATGAAGTAGACGCCCTCGCGATCCGGGTCGAAGGTGCGCCGCCAGAGCTCGAGGCGGTTGCCGGGCGCCGAGATCACCTCCGGATCGAAGAACGGGAAGCTGACCCGGTAGCCGGTCGCGTAGACGATCACGTCGGCCTCGGCCTCGGTCCCGTCCACGAACGCGACGCGGTCGCCGCGCAGCTCGGCGATCCCCGGCTTCGGGGTGACGGCGCCGGCGGCGAGCCGTTCGTGGATCCCGTCGGACAGCGTCGGGTGGGCGTGGCCGACCTTGTGGTCGGGCTTCGGCAGGCCGTAGCGCGAGACGTCGCCGGAGCGCATCCGGATCACCTCGAACCCCTTCTGCTTCAGAAACCACGGCAGCCACGGCGGCGCCAGCGTCTGGTCGATCGGGGTCTGCTTGCGGCCGAGCCGCTTCTTCAGGACGTGGACCCCGCGGCGCAGGGACAGGTAGGTCGCATCGGCGACCAGGCTCGCGTCGCGGGCGATGTCCATGCCGCTGTTGCCGCCGCCGACCACGACGACCTTGTGCCCCGCGAACTCGCCCGGCTCCCGGTAGTCATGGGAGTGCATCTGGCGCCCGTCGAACTCGCCCGGATACGGGGGGTCCGGCAGCTTCGGGTCCCAGTGATGGCCGTTGCAGACGAAGATCGCGTCGTAGGTGCGCACCTCGGTCCCGCCCTCGGCCCCGGCTCCGCTGATCGTCACCTCCCAGCGACCGTCGGGAAGCGGCTCGCAGCGTTCGACCGTGGTCTCGAAGGTGATCGTCTCGCGGATCCCGAAGTGGTCGACGTAGCGCTCGAAGTAGTCACGAACCTGCTCGTGCATCGGGTAGTCCTCCGAGTCGAGCGGGAAGTCCGAGAACGACATCCGCGGCCCCGACGTGTTCATCTCCAGGGTCTCGTAGGCGCCCGAGCGGCCGTTCGGGTTGTCGAGGACCCAGAGCCCGCCGACCACCGGACCGGCCTCGAAGCAGTCGAACCCGATGCGCGCCTCGTAGAGCGCCTTCGCCGCGGCGATCCCGCACGAGCCGGCGCCGATCACGCAGGCGCGCGGCAGCGACGGGTCGGCCTCGATCGCCCCCTCCGAGCGCGCCGGGGCCGGCTCCCCGCGGACCAGGTAAGCCATCAGGACGCCCGCCGCGCGTTCGCGTCGATTTCGGCGGCCAGGTCCTCGTGCAGTTGCGGCGGCAGGTCGTGGCCCATGCCCTCGACGACATGCAGCCGAGCGCCGGGGATCGCGCGAGCGGTCTCGCGCCCGCCGACCGGGCGCACGAGCGGGTCGTCGGTGCCGTGGATGACCAGCGCCGGCATCCGCACCCGGCGCAGGCGCGCGGTGCGGTTGCCCGAGCAGTTGATGGCGTGCAGCTGGCGGGCGACCCCCGGCGGATGGAAGCTGCGGTCGTAGGCGCGCCCGACGAGGTCGCGGAAGCGGGCCTCGTCCATCGGGTAGGCGGGGGACCCGATCACCTTGAACGTCCGCACCGCCTGCTCGACGTAGGCGTCGCGGCCGCTCGGCGGCTTCGACATCAGCAGCGCGAACGCCCGCCAGCGCGGGAAGCGGTAGCGCCGGTTCCCGGTCGAGGACATGATCGAGCACAACGAGAGCGCGCGCCCGGGATGGTCGATCGCCACCTGCTGGGCGATCATCCCGCCCATCGAGGCGCCGACGATGTGGGCGCGCTCGATCTCCAGCGCGTCGAGCAGGCGGACGGTGTCGAGGGCCATGTCGGACAGGCGGTAGGCCGGCGCGCCGAGGCCGAACAGCATCGGCGCGGTGGCGGGGACCCCGGCAGCGTCGAGCTTGGTCGAGTGGCCGATGTCGCGGTTGTCGAAGCGGATCACGCGGTAGCCGCGCTCGCCGAGCAACGCGCAGAAGTCCTCGTCCCAGTGGATCATCTGGGTCGCCAGGCCCATGATCAGGACCAGCGGCGTGCCCTGGGGGTCGCCGAGCTCCTCGTACGCGAGCTCGATCCCGTTCGCCGGGGCGATCCGCTCGCCGCTTGCCCGCTCGACCGTCGCGTCGCTCATCGGCTCAGGTTACGCGAGGGCCTCGGCCCGCTCGAAGCTCGCGACGAGGGCGCTCGCGATCGGTCGCAGCGCCCACGGCGGCAGGTCGTGGCCCATGCCGTCGATCACCACCAGCTCCGCCCCGGGGACCGCGGCCGCGGTGGCCTCGCCCCCCGTGAGCGTGATCAGCGGGTCGTCGCGTCCGTGAATGACCACGGTCGGCAGGTCGAGCCCGGCCAGCTCGGCCGTCCGATCGGGCGAGCCGACGACCGCGGCGAACTGGCGCGCCGTGCCGTCGGGGTGGTAGCCCCGGTCGAAGGACCGCTCGGCCAGCGCCCGCGTGCGGTCGTGGTCGGGCGGCTGCGAGCCCAGCACCGCGCGGGCCGCAACCGTGCTGTTCAGATACGCGTCACGATCGGTCGGCGCCGCGCTCATCAGGATCTCGAGCGCCTCCGGGGTCGGGCGGCCGACGGCCGGGTCGCCGGTGGTCGACATGATCGAGGCGAGCGAGAGCGCCCGCTCGGGATGGTCGATCGCGACGCGCTGGGCGATCATGCCCCCCATCGAGGCGCCGACGATGTGGGCGCGTTCGACCCCGAGCGCGTCGAGCAGGCCGACCGCGTCCGCGGCCATGTGCGCGAGCAGATACGGGGCCTCGGCGGCACCGCCGGCGACCGCGCGGACATCGGGCTGGCCGTGTGCGGCGAGCACCGTGGAGCGGCCGGCGTCGCGGTTGTCGAAGCGGATCACGAAGCGCTCGGCCGCGAGCAGCTCGCACAGCTCCTCGGGCCAGTAGATCATCTGCGACCCGAGCCCCATGATCAGCAGGACGGTGGAATGGCGCGGGTCGCCGAAGGTCTCGTAGACGAGCTCGAGCTCGCCGACGCGGGCGCTCCGTTCCCCTGTCTGCACCTCCGCCATAGGCTTGCGCGATGCAACGTAGCGCAGCCGCGAGGATGACCGGATTGATCGTGCTCGCGGTGCTCGCGAGCGCGACGCTCCCGCGCGGCACCGCCGCCGCGGTCCGGATCGGCGACGCCCGAGTGACGGTCTCGACCCCGGCCGGCGCGCGGGCCGTGATCGACCGCGCGCCGCTGCGCATCCGCTTCCAGAAGGCCAACGGCGCGACCGTGCTCGCCCAGCTGCCGGGCGACGGCGCCGGCGCGGTCGCCCGCCCGCCTCTTCCCCGCTCCCAGTTCGGGGTCGCCGGCCCCGCGCCGCCGACCCTCTATGCCCCGTTCGGCTTCACGGTCGGCGAGCGCCAGGTGGCCCAATTCCCCTCGGGTATCTGGCAGGGCAACCTCGACTCGGTCACCGTCGACGGCACCGTCTACGGTGCCCGCGAGGTCCTGAGCGCAAAGCGGGCCGGAGCCGGGGTCGAGCTCGTGCTCTCGACCTCTGACCCGAGCGGCCGGCGCCTGGTGGCCCGGATCGCCCCGGGCCCGGACGGGACGCTGCGGGTGACCGCCCGGCCGCAGGACCCGGCTGGCGTCGCGACCATGCTCGACAGCTTCTCGAGCGCGCCTGAGGAGGCGTTTCGCGGCTTCGGCGGGCGCCACAACGCGCTCGATCAGCGCGGGAACGAGTTCTACAACTACCTACAGCAGGAGAACCTGAGCTCGGGAAGCGCCGACGCGCTCACCGCGACCTCGCCGACCGGCCCCGAGTACCTGTTTCCCAACGGCGAGGCCGCCGCCTACTACGTGCAGTCGTCGTTCATCTCCTCGCGCGGCTACGGCTTCCTGCTCGACCGCGACGAGCTCTCCGACTGGCGGCTCGCGTCCGACCGTCCGGACGCCTGGCAGGTCGAGTCGTTCGGGCCGCGCCTGAGCTACCTCGTCGCCCCCGGACGGGCGCCGAAGGCGATCGGGGCGCTGACCGCGATCACCGGGCGCCACCGGGTCCCGCCGCGCTGGGCGGTCGGCCCGATCCTCGACCGGCTGGTCGAGTTCCCGAGCGATACGCCCGCTCACCACGAGGCCGAGATCATCGACGACCTCGCGAACGTCGACCGCTACGAGCTGCCGCTCGACGCCTACCGGATCGAGGGCTGGCAGTTCCTCGACGACGACGTCCTCGCGCGGCTGATCGGCGAGCTGAAGCGGCGCGGGATCCACCCGATGCTGTACTTCCGCGCCTTCGTCGGCAAGGACACGATCGGCACCGACTCGCCCGCGGCCTACGACGAGGCGGTGGCCCGGGGCTACGTCGCCACGCACGCCGACGGCTCGCCGTACGTGTTCACCTCCAACTTCAACGCCGACGGCGCCGTGATCGACTTCACGGACCCCGCGGCCGTGCGCTGGTGGCAGGCGCGGGTCACCCGGGCGCTCGAGCTCGGCGCCGACGGCTTCATGCAGGACTTCGGCGAGCAGGTCGTCGACGACATGCACTTCGACGACGGCTCCACCGGGCAGACGATGCACAACCGCCTCCCGGTCCTCTACCACCGCGCGACCATGGGGGCCGTCCGCGACTTCGAGCGCGCCCACCCGCGCCGCAAGATCTTCTACTTCACCCGGACCGGCTACTCGGGCAGCCCGGGGTCGGCGCGCGACGAGTACGCCAATTTCCCCGGCGACGAGACCACCGATTGGACGCACTCGGCGGGCCTGGCGTCGCAGACCACGGACATGCTCAACCGAGCGATCGGCGGTGCCTACGGCTTCACTACCGACATCGGCGGATTCTTCGACGTGGGCCCGTACCAGCCGACCACGAAGGAGCTCTTCTTGCGCTGGGCCGAGTGGGCTGCCCTCTCCCCGATGTTCCGCCTGCACGGATCGGTCGCGGCCGGCACCCACACGCCCTGGTCCTACGACCACGAGACGGTCGCCGCCTACGCGCAACTCGCCCGCCTGCACCTGCGGGCCCGCGATCTGATCCTGCGGCTGTGGGAGCGCGCCGAGCGCACCGGGATGCCGATCACCCGGCCGCTGTGGCTGGCGTATCCCGGCGACCGGACCGCCGCCGCTCAGGATCAGGAGTGGCTGCTCGGCCCGAAGGTGCTGGTCGCGCCGGTGGTCGAGCAGGGCGCGACCGGGCGCAACGTCTACTTCCCGCGCGGCTGCTGGCACGACCCGCAGACCGGCGT
This sequence comes from uncultured Solirubrobacterales bacterium, assembly GCA_963781265.1. Classification (GTDB taxonomy): domain Bacteria; phylum Actinomycetota; class Thermoleophilia; order Solirubrobacterales; family 70-9; genus WHSW01. The sequence goes on along the minus strand of CAWAFH010000012.1, from coordinate 135,999 downwards.
CCGCGTCCGCGGGCCCGCCTCGCGCCGGATCAACGTCCCGCTCGACCAGCTCGCCTTCTTCTTCCGGTGCGGCGCCCGCCCGTTCGACCCACCCGGATCGAGCGCCGCGCGATCAACGCGGCCGTGACCGAGCCGGAGCTCAGCTTTCGCGGCGTGATCGCGCGCGCGGCGCGCACCCTGATCGAGCACCGGCGCACGCTGCTGGTCACCGGCCTGATCGTCTTCATCCCGGTCGGCCTGCTCGAGGTCGTCGACGCCCGCGTCCAGGAGCCGCTGCAGGAGGCGGACGCCGAGTTCGACCCGGGGTTCATCGCGGCGCTGATCGCCGCGGCGGCCGGGCACGCGGCCGGAGCGCTGCTCGGCGAGGTCGTCTACGCCGGGATCGTCTCGTCGATGGTGCTCGCCGATCGCGATGGCGGCTCGGACTCGATCCGCGACATCCTCCGCCATCTGCCGATCTGGCGCCTGATCGCCGTCGACCTGCTCTGGATCGCCATCGTCGTCGCCGGGTTCATCGTGCTCATCATCCCCGGCTTCGTGTTCATGGTCTGGTTTGCGCTCGTCGCGCCCGCGGTCGAGGTCGAGGGCCGCGGCGTGGTCGCGGCCTTTCGCCGCAGCCGCGAGCTGGTCCGCGAGCGCTTCTGGCTCGTCTGCGGGCTGGTCCTGCCGGTGATCCTGCTCGGCGAGGCGCTCGCGAGCGCCGGCGAGTCGGTCTCGATCGCCGGGCTCGGGCACGGCTGGCTGGCCGAGTGGGTCGCCGCGGTCGTCGCCGACCTGATCAGCTCGCCGCCCTACGCCCTGGTCGCGGTGATCCTCTTCCTCGGCCTGCGCGAGCGCTACCCGAGCAGCGCGCAGACCGCGAGCGTGTAGTCGCGGTTGAGGACCTCGAACACCTGCGGGGCCTTGATCCCGGGGGCTAATCGTGGTCGCCGATCTTTGCCAGATAGTCGCTCTCGGTCGAGCCGCCGATCAGCGTGCGCATCCATTCCTTGAACCGCTCCGTGCGACGGTCGGGCCGGAAGCGGTGCTCGGCCTTCGCCTGCTTTCGCGGATTGCGCTCGCCGTAGAAGCGGCGGGCCCAGGCCGAGTCGGGCTTGCCGATCCGGCAGGCCCCGTAGAGGGCGATGAACGGGATCAGGAAGCCGATCGTCCCGTGCAGCGTGCGGTGCTTGAGAAAGCAGATCGCGACCTCGCAGAAATGGAAGAGCAGCAGCCCGATGCTCGCGATCACCGCGCCGGCGGAGCCGCCGTCGAACTCGAACGGGCGCACCCCGAGCAGGACGAGCAGGAGCGCCGCGGTCGCGATCACGGTCGCGTCGATCGACCGCCTCCCCTCCTCCGCCCAGTAGACGTCGTCGAGGTGCACCCACAGGGCGTACTCGTCGATCGTCAGCCCGGCGCCGATCCCGAAGCAGACCGCGCAGATCTCGTAGATCGGGTTGGTCGCGAAGCCGGCGAAGCTGATCGAGCCGGCGATCATCATCAGCACGATCCCGAACACGAGGTGGTGGACGTGGACGCCGCCGGTCTCGACGCTCCCGGGCCACCACGGGACCCTCGGGCTGCGCATCAGCCTGGTGCTCATGCGGATGAACCCGAACGAGCCGACGAACCCGAGCAACACCAGGAACAGCCACTGACGGTCGTGGGCGACGAGCTGGTCGTTCCAGAAGTCGGAGATGAATGAGGCCGACGGAATCAGCATCCCTGCGAAGCTTCCCCTATGTCGCGCTCTCGATGGGGTCTGACCGCCGCGGCGGTGGTCGTGTTCTTGCTCGTCACGAGCCAGATCCTGATCCCGAGCATCGGCGAGCGCAAGGTCGAGAACCGGCTCACCGAGGGCGGCGGGACGGCGGACGTGACGCTCGGGGCGTTGCCGGCGGCGCGGCTCCTGTTCGGCGACGGCGAGCGCTTCGAGGTCGAGGCGCGCGATCTCGATCTGGGCCTCGACCGCGACGAGCGGGTCTTCGACCGCCTCGACGGCTTCTCGATCGTCGACGTCTCGATCTCCAACTCGACCGCGGGGCCGTTCGAGGTCACCGAGTTCGACCTCAGCCGCAACGGCGAGGGCCCCTACACGCTGACCACCGACGCGACGACGACGCCGACCGCGCTCGTCGACTTCGGCGTCGAGGGCCTCGACCTCCCCGGCGGCGGGCTGGCCGGGCAGGTGCTCGGGCTCTTCGGCATCGACACCAACATCGAGATCCCGGTCGCCCTCGACATGGAGCTGACCTCCGAGGACGGCCGGATCCAGGTCGTCTCGGGCGGCGGCACCGTCGCCGGGGTGCCGGCCGGCTCGCTCGCCGAGCTGCTGACCGCGGCGATCGTCGTCAAGCTCTGAGGCCTGCTACTCGGCCCGCGAGGGGGCGAGCTCGGTGCGCGAGGGTGCCGGCGCCGGCAGCGAGTCCTCGCTCTCGAGCCCGACCCGCGGCAGGATCCGCTCGAGCGTCTTCGGGAAGTACCAGTTGCGCTCGCCGACCAGGATCATCGTCGCGGGGACGAGCAGGCAGCGGACGATCGTCGCGTCCACCGCGATCGCGACCGCGAGCCCGACCCCGAACTGCTTCACGGTCGGGTCGCCGTTGAGGATGAAGCTCGCGAAGACGCTGACCATGATCAGCGCCGCCGAGGTGATCACGCGGGCGCTCGAGGCGAGCCCGTCGATCACCGCCTCCCGGTTGTCGCGCGACTCGACGAAGTGCTCGTGCACGCGGCTGAGCAGGAACACCTGGTAGTCCATCGAGAGGCCGAACAGGATCGCGAACATCAGCAGCGGCACGAAGCTCTCGACCGGGATCGCGTGGTCGAGCCCGATCAGGCTCGACCCCCAGCCCTTCTCGAAGATCGCGGTCAGCACCCCGTACGCGGCGCACACGCTGAGCAGGTTCATCAGCGCTGCGGTCAGCGGGACCAGCAGCGAGCGGAAGGCGAGCATCAAGAGCAGGAACGAGAGCGCGACCACGATCGCGATCACCGAGACGAGCTTGTCGGAGATCCGGTCGGCGAGGTCGATGTAGGCGGCGGTGGTGCCCCCGACGTAGGCGGTCAGGCCGGTCCCCTTGGTCGCCTCCGGGATCGTCGTGTCGCGCAGCTCGCGGACGTCGTCCTGGGTCTTGTAAGCCGACGGCGCCGACTTCGGAGTGACGTTGAACACCGCCCCGGTGCCGTCCTTGGAGACCTTTGCCTGCGACACCTCGTGGATCCCGTCCGCCTTCGAGATCTTGTTCTCGAGCTTCACCAGGCGAGGGTCGGACGCGGTCGACTTCAGGTACTTCTTCTGCTCGGCGGTCTGCTGCTGCTGGGCCTGGCTCTGCTGGGGCGCCTGCGCCTCGGCCTGTTGGGTGGCCTCCTCCTGCGCTTGATCCGGCGGCACCCCCTCGGCGATCAGCTGGTTGGCGATCTGGGTCGCCTGGGCATTGACCTGATCCTCGGCCTGCTGCTGCTGGGCCGCGATCTGGTCGTTGAGCTTGTTGAGCTTCTTCTGGTCGTTGTGGGCCGGCGGGTTGAGCTTCACCGCGATCAGGAACGGGCCGTTCGCCCCGTCGCCGAAGCCCTCGCGCAGCGCGTCGTACGCCTGGCGGGCCGTCGTGTCCTCGGGCAACTGGCCGACGTCCTCCTGGCCGAGCTTCAGGTCGAACAGCGGCAGCGACAGGACAACGAGGATGAGGACCGAGGCGATCATCGCCACCCATGGATGATTGGCCACACCCTCGGCCCAGCGGGCCCAGCCGTGCGGGCGCCCGTCGTCGGCCTTCGCACCGCCGAACGGGACCTTGCCCCGGTCGATCCCACGCCCGATCACGGCGAGCAGGGCCGGCAGGAAGGTGACCGCCGCGCAAACCGCGACCAGGACGACCAGCGCCGCCGAGATGCCGAGCGAGGTGACGACCGGGATTCTGGCCAGGATCAGCGAGAGCAGCGCGATCACCACCGTGCTGCCCGCGAACACGACGGCGCTCCCGGACGTGGCGACCGAGCGGGCGATCGCCTCGCTTGGCTCGTAGCCGTCGGCCAATCGTTCTCGGTAGCGCTTGACGATGAACAGGGAGTAGTCGATCCCGACGCCGAGCCCGATCATCGTCCCGAGCGTCGGCGCGACGGGCGAGACGTCGGTCAGGTGGCCGAGCAGGCCGATGAGCGAGAGCCCGATGCCGACCGAGACGATCGCGGTGGCGATCGGCAGCGACATCGCCACCGCGGTCCCGAACGTGAACAGGAGGATGATGATCGCCATCGTGAGCCCGATGGCCTCGCTCGACTCGGTCGCCGGCTTCGAGAGCTGCTGGCCCAGATAGCCGCCGGCCGAGACCTCGAGCCCTGCGTCAGACGCCGGTTGGGTGGCGTCGAAGACCGCCTCCGCCTCGTCGACGCTCAGGCTGTCAGGCCCCTCGCTCAGGGTGACCGAGATGTACCCGATCGTCTTGTCCTTCGAGAGCGCGTCGGAGCCCTTGCTCGAGAGCGGGCTGACGGCCTTGATGACGTCCTCCTGGTTTGCCAGGGACTTGGTCGTCGCCTTGACCGCCTTCGCGTTGGCGCCCTTGTCGAGCGTGCCCGACTTCGCGACGAGGACGATCGGCACGGTCCCGTTCTGATCCTTCGGAAGCTTGTCGGCCAGCAGGTTGGTCGCCTCGGTCGACCCGGTGCCGTCGAGGGTGACGTTCGAGTTGGTGGGCTTGCCGATCACCGCGGTCAGGGCGATCAGGCCGATGAAGATCACCGCCCACACGGCGAGCACCGCGCGGTGGTGTCGGACGCAGAAGTGCCCGAGTCGATAGAGGACGGCGCTCATGCTTGTCGGACTGGAGGACGCATCCGTGGCAACGTGGTCACCCTAACGCGGGCACAGGCGGCCCCCGCTCATCCACCCGCGGCGAGCCACGCCGCGATCCGGGCGCCGATCTGCTCGCCGGCGTCCTCTTGCAGGAAATGCGAGGCGTTGTCGATCTTCTCTGGCGGATCGGCGTTGATCGCGGCGGCGAACCGCTCGCCGACCTTGAACGGGATGATCGGGTCGCCGTCGGCCCACAGGTGCAGCTTCGGCCGCTCGTCGGAGCGCAGCGCCTCGAGCACCCGCTTGCCGGCCGCGGCGCCCGGCATCTCCGGGGAGGTCGGCAGCATCAGCGGGAACGCGCGGGCGCCGGCCTTCGACTCCGGGGTCGGGAAGGGCGCCTCGTAGGCCGCGACGACCTCGGGCGCCATCTCGCGCGCCACGGCGCCGGAGACGAGCATCCCGATCGGCAGGTCCTCGGTCCGCTCGACGAAATCGCGAAACGCCTTCCAGGCATCCGACATCCGCTGCTCGCCCGTGAACAGGCCCGTGTCCATGATCACCATCCGCCCGATCCGGTCCGGCTGCTCGACCGCCGCCCGCAGGCCGATCGGGCCGCCCCAGTCGTGGACGACGACGGTCGCGTCACGGACGTCGAGCTCGTCGAGCAGCCGGCCGAACAGCTCGCAATGGCGCTCGTATGAGTACCACCCGATCTCGGTCGGCTTGTCGGAGCGCCCGAACCCGGCGTGATCAGGGGCGATGCAGCGATAGCCGGCGTCGCGGACCGGGCCGATCACCTTGCGCCACAGATACGACCAGGTCGGCTCGCCGTGGACGAAGACGACCGGCTCGCCGTCGCCCTCGTCGACGTGGGCGAGCCGCAGCCCGTCGACCTCCCGGTAGCGGGGCTCGAACTCCCAAGCGGGCAGCGCCTCGAACCGCTCGTCCGGAGTTCGGTAGGCGTCCACCGGCGGCGTCCTCAGTAGCGGACGTTCCCGTCGAGCTTGACGGTGCCCGACTGGCCGTCCAGGGTGTTGTGGTCGTAGGCCGTGACCGTGCCCTTGATGCCGCGGAACTTGCCCGTCCCGCCGGTGAAGGTCGCGGTGCCGTTGAAGGTGATCTCGCCACCGGCGATCGCATAGGTCATCGCGATCGTGCCGAACGCCGAGCCGCCGGCTGCGTCGAGCTCGAAGGTCCCGGTCGCGGTGCCGTCGGAGTTGATGGTGACGAAGATGTCGACGTCCCCGTCGCCGAACGGCTCGCCCGAGATCGTGCCGGCGTCGTGCAGGGTGCCGGGGGACGGCGAGTCGACCGTCTTGGTCGCGCCCGTGACGTGGACCTCGTGGCGCGTGCGCCGCTTCGTGCTCGGCACCTTCTGGTAGGTGTTCTGGAAGTCGTCCTGGATGATCGTGGCCTCGCCGTCGGCGACCAGGGTCAGGTCCCGCTTCAACCGGCGGCTGCGATAGCTCCAGCCCTGGGGGAGGGTGAGCCGCGAGCCGAGCGAGCGCAGCGAGCCGAGGGTCTGGTTCGGGTCCTTGATCTGCGCGTAGCTCTGCATCACGTAGTTGGAGCCGTCGGGCGCCAACAGCTCGAAGACGCGACGGCCCTTCTCCCAGGTCCAGGTGTTGTGTCGCTCGATCGTGCGCTCGGCGTAGGTCGTCTGCGCGAGCTCCGCGGCGCTGTGGATCGGGATCGACGCCACCTTGCGCATCCGGATCCCGCCGAAGCTGTGCTGGCGCCCGATCTCGGCGGTCGCCGAGTCCATCAGGAAGTGGCGGGGGCCGTTCTTGAGCACGAGCGTGTCCCCCCGCTCGGCGGCGAGCGCCGCGGCGTCGATCGCGTCCCACCGCGCCGCCGGGCACTCGTTGAGCCCGATCGTGTTCCAGACGAGCACCTTGGCGTTCGGGAGCTCGCCGCGCAGCTCGAGGATCTCGCAGTAGCGCGCGTTGTGGAGGTCCGGGGGCTTGGGCTTCGCCGCTGCCGGCGCGGCCGCCGCGAGGGCGAGCAGCGCGGCGATCAGCGCCCCCCTTGCGAGCCGCCCCGTCATGGCTTCACGTTGCACGTCTTGCCGGCGCAGTCGGCGAGCCGCTTCAGCTTCGCGGCCAGGTCGGCCTGCACCGATGCATAGGCGGGGTCGCCGGCGACGTTGTCGAGCTCGTACGGGTCCCGCTTGCGGTCATAGAGCTCGAGCTCGCCGGTCTCGGTCCAGACGACGTAGGTGTAGCGGTCGGTGCGCACGCCGGTGTACGGGCGGTCCCAGCCATTCGCCGGGATGGCCGGGTTCGCGAACAGGGGCTCCAGCGCCTCGATCTCGAGCACGCGCTTGGGGCGCTTCGACGGGTTGGCGATCGTCGGCAGCAGCGAGACCCCGTCCATCCTGCGCCCGGATTTCGCATCGGCGGCGTCGAGCAGCGTCGGCGCGAAGTCGATGTTCGACACCTGGCCATGCACCGTCTGGTTCTTGGGCACGCCGGGGCCGCGGATCACCAGTGGGACCCGCAACGACTCGTCGTAGGGCAGGAACTTGTCACCGGGGACGCGGTGCTCGCCCTGCAGCCAGCCGTTGTCGGAGAGGAAGACGATCATCGTGTTGCGCAGCTGGTCGGTCTTCTTGAGGGTCTTGACGAGCTTGCCAACGTGGTCGTCGACCGCCAGCATCGAGCCGGCGCGCCCCTCGTAGTCGAGCTGCAGCTGGGCGATCTGCTCGTCGGTCAGCGGCGGGGTCTTGGCCTGGAAGTTCGCCGACTTGTCGGTGGTGTCCGCCTCGTTGAAGCTCGGCGGCCGCGGCAGCGTGTAGCCCTTGCTCTTCTCCTCGTAGCGCGGGGCCGGGCGCGGGTCCGGGCCGGGCCGCCCCATGAGCGTCGTCGCGACGTCCTCGCGGTGCGGAGCCGCGGGCGTCCACCAGATGAAGAACGGCTTGCGCTTCTTGCCCTCCTTCTTCACCAGGTCCTCGGTGATCTTTCCGGTCACATCGGGCGAGTAGGCCTCGGTCGTCGGCGCGCCCCAGTAGGTGAACGGGCGCGGCCCGAAGAGCTCCTCGAGCCGGGCGAGGATCGACGCCAGGCTGTCCGGCTGGTCGTCGACCTCGATCAGCGCGAACTCGACGAGCTTGCGGGCGAACTCCTCGTCGCCCCAGGCCTTGAGCTTGCCGTCCATGTTCATGACGAAGTTGGAGTAGTCGTAGGCGGACACGTCGAGCAGGCCCCGCCAGATGTCGAAGCCGTGCGGGACCTCGCCGTGAGCGTCCAGGGCGCCGTAGCCGTTCAGCCACTTGCCGATCAGCGCGGTGCGGTAGCCGGCGTCGTCGAGCCACGCCGGGAGGATGTTCTTGCGGTCCTTCATCCCGTACCAGCCGTACGGGGCGAAGTTCCCCTTGACGCCATGGTTGTGCGCGTACTGGCCGGTGATGAACGTCGCGCGGGCCGGGCAGCAGAGCGGGAACGAGTCGACCGCGTCGGCGAAGGTCGTGCCCTTGTTCGCGAGCAGCTTCTGGACGTTCGGCATCAACTTCAGGTCGGCCGTGGACATGTCGTCGGTCATCACGACGAGGATGTTCGGCCTCCCGTCCTTGCCGGCCGAGCTCGGGCGCGCCTGCGCCGCGCTCGCGCCGACCGCCGCGACGAGGACGATCGCCGCCCCCGCGAGGGCCAGCTTCGCCCGGCTCCCAAGCTCCTCCATGAACCTCATCCTCCGCAACCTAACATGTTGTGTCACACTGTGTCAATAGCGACCGCGACAATCTCGCTTCCGCCATGAGTCAGACCACAAGAACACGCGAAACCCGGGAAAAGAGCCGTGCCCGGATCGTCAACGCGGCGCTCGAGCTGGTCCGGGAACGCTCCTACGCGGAGCTCAACATCGGCGAGATCATGGAGCGGGCGGGGATCGGGCGGACCCTCTTCTACCGTCACTTCGACGACCTGGCCGACCTGCTGCTCCAGGTCGGCGGCGCGGCCGTCGAGGAGCTCTTCGACGCCCAGGTCGCGCTCGCGGCAACCCGCGTCGAGCCCGACCCCGACCCCGAGCGCGTGCGCGAGGCGCTGGAGGTCCCGGTCTCCGTCTACGAGCGCCAGGGCCCGATCCTGCGCGCACTCTCCGAGGCGGCCGCGTCGGACCCGCTCGTCGCCGAGCGCCTCGCCCCCCTGCGCGAGCGCTTCGACGTCCTCGTCGAAGCAGCGCTGAACCGGGCCGGCGAGGTCACCGGCAAGCCGCTCGCCGACCCTGCCGAGTCCGCCCGCGCGCTCAACCGGCTCACGGAGGGCTACCTGCTCGAGGCCTTCGGGCGCGAGCCGCGCATCTCCCACGAGGTCGCGGTGCGGACCCTGAGCGAGATCTGGATCGCGCTGGTCCTCGGCGACGCCCACCGGGAATGACCGCCGGCTACTGGCCCCGGCCGTGGACCTGCGAGGACGGGAGCCCGCGGCGCGGCGGCGCGGCAACGGGCGTGACCGGGCTGGGCGTGCAGCCTGGCGAGCGGCTCGAGGTCGCGGCGGCACGCGACGCCTTCGCCACCGACTCCCTCGTGCGCCGCGACCCGGGCGAGCTGTACGCGCTGCGCCACCCGGTGCCGTTTCGCGGCGCGCAGTCGTCACCGGTCGAGGGCCGGGTGGAGCGGCTCGACCCGGCGACCCTGGAGACCGTCGCCTCGACGCCGCCGCTGCCGGGCGGCGCCTGGTGGCCCGGCGGGATCGCGGCGCACGCGAACGGCGACCTGCACATGGTCTTCGGCCGCTGGGCGCACCGGCTCACTCCGGCACTGGACGTGCTCGCGTCGCATCGGCTGCCGGTCGCGCGCCCTCACAACTCGTTCGTCGTGCTCGACGGCGGCGAGCTCGTGACCAAGGACTGCGACGCGCCGGCGGGGCGCGAGCCCTCGACCGTGTCGGCGCTCGACCCGGAGTCGCTGCTGCCCGTCGCCCCGCCGCTGCGGTTGGCCGAGCCCGTGGTCGCGCGGCTGTCGAGCGACGGCGAGGCCGTGGTCGCGATCGGGGCCACGGCCGGCTACCTGCTGCGCCTCGACCGCGACGCCGCGCGGATCGTCGTCGACGACTCCTGGCGCCCCCGCTACGGGCCGGCGCCCGACCGCAGCTACGGCTGGGACCCGGTGATCGCCGGCGAGCACGTCTTCTGGATGGACAACGGGCGCAACCACACCGACCGCACGATGCTCGGCAGCGGCGACGCCGCCGGCCCGCTGCGGCTCTGGTGGGCGCGGCGCGACGACGGCGACGCCGTGCGGTCGGTCGAGGTGAGCGGCCTGCCGTACGGGACCGAGTCCAACCCGCCCGGCTGGGACCCCGAGGGGAGGATCGTCGTCGCGTACGACGCCGGCAATGCCGTCCTGCGCGCCTGGCGCCTGGAGGGCGACGAGCTCGTCGACCTCTGGCGCCGCGACGGCTTCGCGCACGCCGGCCACCCGATCGTCTTCCCCGACACGCGCGAGCTCGTCGTCGGCGACTGGCGTGACTGGGAGCCGTGGCGCCGCCGGGCGGTCCGGCCGCTGACGCGCGTGCTCGGGCAGCTGATGGCGCAGGCGCCGGCGGCGCGCGGGCCCGCAGCCCTGCGGCTGGGCCGCGACTCGCTGGTGGTCGTCGACCTCGATACCGGCGAGGACCGGGCACGGGTCGAGGTGCCGTCCCCCTCGCAGGGGTTCCTCTTCCCCGCCCCCGGGTTCGGGCGCGACGTCTACTACCAGTCGCTGACCACGATCGCGCGGGTCGCGGTCGTCTGAATCAGGCGCCGGCGGTCGCGAAGGCGAGCGCCTCGGCGACCGCGGCGGCGATCGCCGCCGGGTCCTCGATCTGGGGGTAGTGGCCGAGGCCGTCGAGCCGGCGAACCGGGGCCCGCGGGCGCAGCTCCACCACCGCATCGAGCACCGCCGTCGTCGCCACCGGGTCCTCGGTCCCCCAGGTGAGGCTCAGGGGCCCGGGCCAGTCGCGGATCGCGCCGTGCCAGCGGTCCGCGTAGCGGACCCGCTCGTCGAGGTAGTGGACCTGCCGGTGCCCGAGGGTGCGGCCGCCGTTGTGGCAGACGAGCGACCACTGGTCGGCTGCCTCGGCCGCGGTCAGCGGGTGCGCGGCCGAGAACACCTCGCCGAGCTGGCGGCGAAAGAACGGCTCGCTCGAGAGCCTCGAGAAGACGCCGCCGAGGCTCCCGCGCAGCAGCCGCTGGCCGATCGTCAGGCTCGCCCGGTCGAGGACGATGCTGCCGTTGAACAGCAGGGCGCCGCGCAGGTCGAACCCGAGCCGGCCCTCCAGGTCGCGGGCGAGCAGCTCGGTCGCCACCGACGTGCCCATGTCGTGGGCGACGATGAAGGTCGGGCGGTCGGCGGCGACGGCCAGCGACTCGATCAGGTCCGCCTGCCAGAAGAGGCTGTAGAGGTGGTCGCGGGGCTTGTCGGAGAGGCCGAAGCCGAGGAAGTCGGGCGCCAGGACCGCATGGCCGAGGCCGCGGTCGAGCACCCCTCGCCAGTCGAACGAGCTCGATGGAAAGCCGTGCAACAGGAGCAGGAGCGGCCCGTCGCCCTCGGCCTCGAAGACGTGGATCGAGTGGCCGCGGAATCGCTCCAGCCGCCCGCGGGCCGCCCAGGCTCGCGCCGCCTCGGTGAGCTCCGAGCCGCTCACGTCGCCGGGCGCGGCTCGGGCCCGGCCGCCACCGGGTTCGCCGGCTCGGGCGCCGGCGCCACCGCGAGGTCGAAGTACAGAAGCGTCCTCGCCACCGCCACGTAGGGAATCAGGAGCGCGAAGACGAGCGAGCCGAACAGGTTGATCGTCCACAGCGGCAGGGTGGTGAAGACGAGCGCGACCCCGAGCGCCGGCCCGGCGATCACGCTGATCAGCCAGAGGAACCCGGCGACGCGCAACGTGTACCACCAGCGGCCGCGGACCAGCCTCGTGCTGCCGCGCAGCGCGTCGCGCACCCCGCGGTCCTCGAACAGCACCTGCTGCTGGACGAACTGCCACTCGACGTACTTCCAGATCGCGATCGGCAGCCCGATGATCGTCACCGCCAGCAGGAGGGTCGCGAGCGTCACGAGCAGCTGGGCGCCCAGCATGCGCCAGAAGCGCGGCCACAGGGCGCCATAGGTGGCGATCGGGCCGAGCGCGCGGCCCGCCTCCAGCTCGCGCACGAACACGATCACGGCCCCCGATGCGATCGCGGCGCCGAACGTCTGGGTCGAGACCACCGAGCCCTGGACGGTGACGCCCCCTCCCGAGCCGAGCAGGCCCTCGAGCCCGAAGCTGATCAGCTCCTTGATCGCCCAGTACACGCCGTCGATGGCCAGGACCGCGACCGCGGCGCTCAGCCCGAGCGCCACCAGCGTCGGCCAGTGCCGCCCGTAGAGCTGGCGCGCCGCCCGGACGAGCTGGCCGAAGTGGCGCTCCTGGCGCAGCGGCTCGAGCCGGACCGGGCGCCAGCGCGTCCGGGTGAGCGGGAAGATGATCAGGATCGCGATCCCGACCACGAGCAGGATCGCCCCGAGCGTCGTCTGGGCGGCCAGGTTCAGCAGCCCCGTCGCGTGCGCCACCGCGCCGCAGAAGGCGCCGGTGATCGCCGGCCCGAGCAGCGCCCCGCCGGGAAGCTCCGGGCTCGAGTGGCGCAGGCTCTCCTGCGTCTTGATCGGGTCGAGCCACTGCTGCTTGGTGTTCGGGCCGGTTGGGCCGTTGTTGAAGCCCGACTCCTTCTGGCCCCAGCGACCCTCGTAGGTGAGCCAGTCGAACCGCGACCCCGGCGCCGGGTGGGTCGGGACCGCGACCGGGGTCGGGGTCACCTCCCGCACCGGCTCGCTGGCGTTGTCGCAGCCGACCCCGGAGCCCTTCCGGCCGTTCTCGATGTAGATCGCCGGACGCGTAGAAGGTCGCGTGCGAGCCGGCCGCCGGGTAGACGATCGGGTGGTCGTCGCGCTTCTCGACCTTCGAGTCCGTCCACCCCGCGCGCTCTCCGCCGCCGTGCTGAAAGAGCCCGATCTCCGACGGGCCCGCCTCGAGCGCCGCCCGGGGGCTCGCCGCGTCGAAGACGATCTGCATCCCCTCCCAGTCGGACTCGTGCACGTCGTTGAACTGGTTGAAGTAGTAGTAGAACCAGTACTGGACGACGAGCTGCTGCTCGCCTGGCATGCGGCGGATGTGGGCGTAGGTGATCGGCGGCGCGTCGCCGTCGGCGACCAGGCCGGCGAAGTCCGTCGCGTAGGTGCACCCGGCGCTCAGCGGATCGCCGGGGAGATCGAGGTACCAGCCCTTCCCGAGCCCGGCGAGGTCGGCCGCGGTCGGGCCGGCGAGCGGCTTGGTGTCGTCGCCGGGGGGCGAGATCAGGTCGACGCGGGGGTTGTCGAGGACGACGTCGACGGTGGTCGGCTCGAACTGCTCGGCCGAGTCGTCGCACGGCAGGCTGTCGGAGGTCCGCAGCATCACGATCGGGGAGTAGCGATGGATCAGCTCGCCGCGCGCTCCGGCCGCCTCGGCGACCGCGGGCACGAGCGCCAGCACGAGCGCGACGATCGCCGCTGCCGCTGTCCCCGCGCCCCGCATCCCCCGGCCGGCTGCCTCAGAGCAGGCCGCGCTCGCGCGCGGCGGCGATCGTCTCGACCAGCGTCTCGGCCGCGGGCCGCCACTCGGTGATCCCGAGCTCGCGGCCCGCTTTGGTGCAATCCATCAGGACCGGGGTCCGGAAGGCGTTGACCCACTCGGCGATCGCCGGGGTCAGCGGGGCGCGCTCGATCGCCGCCGCGACGGCGTCGACCGCCGGCTTCGGCACCGGGATCGTCGCCCAGCCCAGCTCGCGGGCGAGGTCGGACGTGGTGATCTCGTCCGGGGCGGCGAGGTTGTAGACGCCGGGCTCGCCCTCCCCCACCGCCGCCGCGGCGATCGCCGCGGCGACGTCGTCGTGGTGGACGAGCTGGAACGGCACCCCGGTGTCGGGCAGCAGCGGGCGGACCAGCGGCAGCTTCTCGAGCCCGCGGCGCAGCGGCGCCAGCGCCGCGGTCAGCCGGTTGCCGGTGCTGATCATCGCGATCAGCGTCGGGGCGTCGGCGCCGGCGACGATCGAGGGCCGCAGCACGTACGCCTCGGTCGTCGACTCGGCGAGCGCGGCGGCGAGCACCTGCTCGAGCTCGGCCTTGTGAGCGGAGTAGTAGAAGCCCTCGGAGCCGGCGGCGTCCATGTTCTCGGTGAGCCAGCCCCGATCGCCCTGGTCGAACCCGTAGGCCGCGACCGACGACGTGTAGACGAGCCGCGTGGCCGCGGCGGCAGCGGTCGCCTCGAACACGTTGCGCGAGCCCTCGAGGTTGACCCGGTGGGCCTCCTCGTGATCGCCGAAGATGATGAACGCCAGGTGGATGACGACGTCGGCGCCGGCGACGAGGTCGGCCACCGAGCCCGGGTCGAGGATGTCCCCGCGCCGGTACTCGGTCCGCCGCCAGCCGTGCTCGGCCGGGTCGAACGGGCGCCGCGCCATGCCGATGATGCGATCGATCTCCGGCCGCGCCTCGAGCGCGCGGATCGCCGCGCGGCCGACGTCGCCGGTCGGCCCGGTGACGGCAACCGTGAGGCCCCCCGGCATCTACGCGGCGGCGATCGCGTGCGCGGTCCGTCGCGCCAGGGCCATGATCGTCAGCATCGGGTTCGTCCCGGAAGCGCTCGGGAAAGCGCTCGCGTCACCGATCCAGACGCCGGGCGTGTCGTGCAGCTCGCCCCACGGGTTCGCGACCGACGTCTGCGGGTCGGCGCCCATCCGGCAGCTGCCCATCTGGTGTGCCGAGAAGAGCAGGAAGTCGCGGGGCGCGATCGGGCGGGAGTTGAGGTCGGCGATGAACGCCTCGAGGTCGTCGCCGCGCCGCCAGTCGCCCGCCTTGCGGTGGCTGCCGACGATCTCGCTCCGCCCCCGCGGCCTCGTGGAGGCGGACCAGGTGCTCGACGCCGGCGCGGATATCGCGAATGTCGAGCTCGTTGGTGACCGGGTATCGGGGGATGGCGTTGCCGTCGGCGTCGATCACGACCCGTCCGTGACCCCGATCGCGCAGCAGGCTGATCAGCGGCGCGGCGTGATCCCAGCGGCTCATCAGCTGCTTGTGCTCGCGACCGGATCTCCACGGGATCGCGCCCGCGGTCAGGCCGGTGGTCGACTGCGCCGCCTCGAACAGGAAGCCGTGGCCGTCACCGAGGTCGGCGAACTCGTGTGAGAGCGCGGCCTGCGGCGGGCCCCAGCACCAGTTCTGGGGCTCGGGATAGAAGGCCGTGATCGCCGCGGTCGGGTGCAGGCGCAGGTAGTCGCCCGTCGCCGGCCCGCCGATGTCCGAGCGCAGCAGCAGACCCGGCGACTCGAGCGAGCCGCAGGCGACGACGACGATCGGGGCGCGGACGACGACCCGCGTGGTCGCGGCCCCGTTGGCGGGCTCCGGGTCGACGTAGACGGCCTCGACCCCGGCGGCGCGCCCGTCCTCGACCAGGATCCGCTCGGCCCGGCAGTCGGAGACGATCCGAGCGCCGGCCCGCTGAGCGTCGAGCAGGTAGGTCTTCGCCGTCGAGCGCTTCGAGCCGGACGGGTCACCGAACCCCATGTACGCGGCCGACGCCGGGTCGTAGAGGTCCCGGTCGGCGTTGCGGGTGATCGGGCGGAAGTCGTAGCCGAGCGCCTCGGCGCCGTCCTTGAGTCGCAGATGCGGCCCGGAGAGGTCGGAGCAGTCGGCGTTGACGTCGAGCCGCTCCCAGACGGCGTCCAGATGAGCGTCGAACTCCGGGCCGTCGAGGCCCTCGAGGCCGTGCTCGCGCGCCCACTCGGAGCGCACCCAGTCGTGGGTGCGCAGGCAGTTGGTCCAGTTGACGACCGTGCCGCCGCCGACCCCGGTCCCGGCGACGAGCCCGACCTGGCCCTCCTCGGTCGGGAACGGGCCTCCGTTCAGGTACAGCCGTTGATAGGCCGAGAGCTCGAGCTGGTCGAAATCGCGGTCGTCGTGATAGCCGCCCATCTCGAGGACGCACACGGACTTCCCGGCCGCCGCGAGCTCCCCCGCGATCACGCCGCCGCCGGCGCCGGAGCCGACGATGCAGACGTCCGCGTCGATCACCTCCTCGGCGCCCTCGGGCCGGTGCATCGCGAGCTCGCGCGGGCGATCGGGCGGCGGCGCGATCGGGCCCGGGTAGCCGATCGCGTCCCAGGTCGGATTGCGCCCGGTGCCGAGGTCGGGCAGCGCGTAGAACAGCGTCGCCGCGACGCTGCGCAGGGTCGAGATCCCCGCGAGCACCTCGGGGCTCTCGTCGCTGAAGCCGTGGACGATCTGCTCGCGCAGCTCGAGCGGGGCCGCGGCGGACATCCCGTTCGCGGCCAGCGCGTCGAGCAACTCGCGCAGCCCGGCGACCTGCTCGGGCGGCAGCTCGGCCTGCAGCAGCGCGACCTCGACGCCCTCGGGGACGGCCGCGTGGGAGGCGGCGCGCCGCCAGAACCCGAGCGGGTCGGCCTCGCCATCTGGCGGGTCGAGCGAGGGGATGAAGGTGTCGCAGAGCGCGACCATCGTCGCGCGCTGGGCACCGTTGAAGAGGTCGCTGGTCGCGAGCGCCGCGAACGCCTCGCCCATCGCCTGGCTCGCCTGCGCGTTGTACGGGAAGTGGTGGGCGTCGCGCGACGGGGCGTACCCGGGGGTGACCATGAGCGACTGGCGCTTCGTGTACTTGCGGATCCCGTCCGGGCCGTGGCGCGAGCCGAGCCCGGAGTCCTTCCATCCGCCCATCGGCAGCTCGAGCGCCGCGTAGTTGAGCTGCGCGTCGTTGACCATCGCGGTGCCCGCATCGAGCCTGCGGGCGAGCTCCTCGCCGCGCTGTTCGTCCCGGGTCCAGACCGAGGCCTGCAACCCATACGGGCCCTCGTTGGCGAGGGCCACCGCCTCCTCGGCGTCGGCGACGCTCATCACCGGCAGGGTCGGGCCGAACGTCTCCTCGACCATGCAGCGCATCGAGTGATCGACCCCGGTCAGGATCGTCGGCTCGTAGAAGCGGCCCGGCCCGGAGCCGCGCTTGCCGCCGGTGACCACCTCTGCCCCCTTGTCCACCGCGTCGGCGACGTGAGCCTCGATCAGCTCGATCTGGGGCGGGAAGATGATCGCGCCGATGTCGACCGATCCCGGCTCCCCGGGCGGCCCCTGACGCAGGGCCGCGACCTTCTCGGTCAGCTTCGCCAGGAAGTCGTCGTGCACGGTCTCCTCGACGTAGATCCGCTCGACCGAGATGCAGACCTGGCCGGAGTTGTTGAGCCCGTAGGAGGCCGCGGCGTTGGCCGCGCGCTCGAGGTCGGCGTCCGCGAGCACGATCATCGGGTCCTTGCCGCCGAGCTCGAGGCTGACCGGGGTGAGGGTCTGCGCCGCCTGCGCCATCACCTTCTTGCCCGTCGCGACGGAGCCGGTGAACATCACGTAGTCGACCTCGTCGATCAGCGCCGCGCCGGTCGCCCCGCGCCCGGTGGCGACGGTGAAGACGCCGTCCGGGATCCCGCACTCGGTCAGCATCTCGGCCATCAGCAGCGAGGTGAGCGGGGTGATCTCGGATGGCTTGAGGACGACCGCGTTGCCGGCGGCAAGCGCCGGGATGCAATCCCCGAACGAGTTGTTGAGCGGGTAGTTCCACGGGCCGATCACCCCGACCACGCCGAGCGGCGCATAGCGCACGACCATCCGGCGACCGCGGACGAACGGCGACGCCGACTCGATCTCCTCATCACCGAGGTAGACGGGCGCCTGGCGGGCCCAGAACTCGAGCGCCGAGAGCCCGTACGAGAGCTCGGCGACCTGGGTCTCGTCGGCCGGGCGCCCGGTCTCCGCGCAGATCGTGCCGACGACGCGCTCCGCGTTGGCGACCATCCAGCGCCGGGCGGCGAGCAGGACCTCGGCGCGCCCGTCGAAGCCGAGCGCGGCCCAGCCGGGCTGCGCGGCGCGCGCGGCGGCGACCAGCCCGCGCACCTGATCGGCCCCGAGTTCGGGGACGGTCGCGATCGTCTCGCCCGTCGCCGGGTTCTCGACCGGGATCCCCCCGTTCGCGGCGTTCGTGCCTGCGTTGCCTGTGCTCTCGGCGGTACCCGTCTCGGGCATCGCCGCGAGTCTATGTCTATTCGGGCCGGCCGGTCTGTTCGCGCCGGACGGGTTGTGACCAGGGCGCGATCGGGTCGACGCGGACGACGTCGGTATCCGCCCAGCGGTCGTGCCAGCCGCGTTGATCGTCGCGGGTCATCACTCCGAGGTAGCCGAGGAAGAACGGGATCGCCGCCACCACCCCGCCGACCAGGCGCCGGAAGGCTCGCCGCGGCCCGAGCCGTGGCGAGCCCTCGTGCTCGATCCGGATCGAGAGGAAGCGCATGCCGGGCGTCTGGCCGACCAGCGACCAGAACGTCCACAGGTAGAGGCCCCCCAAGATCACCCAGGCCGCGGCACCGACGACGAAGCCGGCGGTCGAGACGCCGTCGCTCCCGAACAGCGCCGAGAAGACGGCGGCTGAGAGCAGGAAGATGCCATTCAGAATCAGGAGGTCGACGGTGAAGGCGAGCGCACGGGAGACGAGACCGACCGAGTCGACGGGCGCGGTTCGGGGCTTGCGCAGCAGCCGCCGCACCAGCCGCTCGAGGGCGCCGTCGAGGCGGTCCCCGACCCGGCGGATCTGCCGGCCCAGGTCACTGACCATGCCCGCCCCCTGCGACGCGATCGCCGCCCGGACCTCGGGCGCCTCGGCGATCCGCTCGACCAGCTTCTGGACTTCGTCCGAAGCGAGCAGCCGATCCCAGGCGTGGTTGACGACGTCGGAATCGAGCGCCCTCGCCGCGGCACGCTCGACCGCGGGGCTGGAGAGCGTCCGCTCGAGCGACTCCTGGGCCGCTTCGGACTCGAGCACCCGGAGGATCGCGCGCTCGACCGCGGGGCTCTCGAGCGCCCGCACGATCGCCTCCTCGGTCGCGCCCTCCACGGCGTCGTCGATCCCGGTCGCGGAGGCGACCCGCTCACCGGCGCGAGCGCCGATCCCGAGGATCCGCGCCGGCAGAGCGGGGCGCTTCGGTGTCCCCTCCGGGCCTGACATCGCCCCGATGGTCGCGCCGGCGCCGGTCGGAACCGCGCGCGACAACACGCGCCCACCCGCCGACGGGTTGAAACCGTTGCCCTGTCTAGCGTTTTCAACCCGTCGGCGCGAGCGCGTGGCGGAGCGCGTCGGCGCGGCGGAGCGCGTCGGCGCGGGCTGCGACGATGCGGCCGTGCGCACGGCGATCGTCTCCGACCTGCATCTCGGACTCTCCAGCGGGGCCGATCTGCTGCGCCGCGAGTCGTTTCGGGCCCGCCTCCTGGAGGCGATCGAGGGGGTCGACCGGCTCGTCCTGCTCGGCGACGTGCTCGAGCTGCGCGACCGGCCGCTGCGCGAGGCGCTCGACGCCGCGGCCCCGGCGTTCGCCGACCTCGCCGCGGCGCTCGGCGGCGCCGAGCTGGTGATCGTCCCGGGCAATCACGACCACCACCTGATCGAGCCCTGGCTCGACCGGCGGGCCCTCGACGGCGCCGATCCCCTCGCCCTCGAGCAGACGGGCGAGCCGGTCGGGCTGGCGTTCGAAGCGCTGGCCGAGCTCGCCGATCCGATCGAACCGCGCTTCGCCTACCCCGGCATCTGGCTGCGCGGGGACGTGTACGCCACCCACGGGCACTACCTGGACCGCCACCTCACCGTGCCGACGCTCGAGCGGCTCGGGGTCGGTGCGATCGAGCGGGTGCTCGGGATCCCCTCCCCCGCCCCGGATCCGCTGGCGCCGCCGGGCGAGCGCGACCCGCGCCGCGTCGACGAGTACGAGCGCGTCCAGACCCCGGTCTACGCGCTCCTGTACGGCCTCGCGCAGGCGACGGTCGGCGAGCGCCGCGGCGGCGCCGACCCCTCGGCGCGGCTCTGGAGGATGATCGGCGGCGGCGGGTCGCGGGTCGCGCGGATGCGCGCCTGGCTGCTCGGCTCGGTCGCGGTCCCGGGCGCGGTCGGGCTCGCCAACCGGCTCGGGCTCGGACCGGTGAGCCCGGACCTCTCGGCCGGGGCGATCGGGCGGGCCGGGTTCGAGGCGATGGCCGAGGTGGTCGACGACCTCGGGATCGACGCGGCGCATGTGATCTTCGGCCACACCCACCGCCGCGGCGGCCCCGAGCCCGCGCGCGGCGCGCGGCTCTGGAACACGGGCAGCTGGGTCCACTCGCCCGGCCTGCTCGGCGACTCGGCCGCCGTCAGCCCGTACTGGCCGGGAACCGTCTGCCTGCTCGGCGACGAGGGCGAGCCCGCTCTGCATCACGTGCTCGACTCGCTCGAGCCCGGCGAGCTCGAGCGCGACCGGCCGCGCTGATCGGCGCGCGGCCCGGCCTGAGCGCCAGCCGCCGTTCAAAGTCGATGTAACACCGGGCGATGGCTCATCGCCGCACATAGACTGGCGACGATGCCCGCAGCCGACGACGCGCTGACGATCGACGAGCTCGCCCGCCGCACCGGGATGACGGTGCGCAACATCCGTGCCCACCAGTCGCGCGGTTTGCTGCCGCCGCCGCAGGTCCGCGGCCGCACGGGCTACTACGGGCGCGAGCACGAGCAGCGCATCAACCTGATCCGCGAGCTGCAGGCCGACGGCTTCAAGCTCGAGGCGATCGGGCGCCTGCTCGACAGCGCCGGTGGCTCGAGCGAGGAGGTGCTGCGCTTCACCCGCGCCGTCAAGGCCCCGTTCGAGGACGAGCAGCCGCAGATCGTCACCGCCACGGAGCTCGCCGAGCGCTGGGACGCCGGTGAGGCCGCGCCGGGCCTGCTCAAGAAGGCCGAGCGGCTCGGCATCCTGCGCCCGCTGCCCGACGGCAACTACGAGGAGCTCTCGCCGCGGCTCGGGCGGGCGAGCGGCGAGCTCGCGGCGCTCGGCATCCCGGCCGAGACGGCCCTCGACGTCGCCGCCGACCTGCGCAAGCACTCCGACGCGGTCGCCAAGACCTTCGTCAACCTGTTCATCCGCCAGATCTGGCGGCCGTTCGAGGAGCGCGGCAGCCCCGAGAACGACCTGCCGGCGGTTGGCGACGCGATCGAGCGCCTGCGCCCGCTCGCCTCCGACGCGTTGCTCGCGATGTTCCAGCTCGTGATGACCGAGGTGGTCGAGGACCGCATCGGCCGCGAGGTGGAGCGAATCCAGAAGCGCCGCTAGCCGCCGAGGAAGCGCTCGACCCGTTCCGAGAACGCGCGCCGCTCCTGAAACAGGAAGGCGTGGGCGCCGTCGAACAGCGCGAGCTGCGCGCCCGGCACCCGGGCGGCGATCCGGCGCAGGTTGACCGGCGGCACGACCGGGTCGGACAGCCCGCCGGCGGCGAGCGTCGGCGCGCCGATCGTGGCCAGCTCGCGGTAGTTGCGGTCGCTGCGCAGCCACGGGTCCTCGGCCGCGACCTGGGCGTCGGTGGTCGCCGCCGGGACCTCGAAGTCGTCGGGGATCTCGCCGCTGCGGCTCGCCCGGCGCAGGCGCGCGAGAAAGCGCCGGCCCTCCGCCTGGCGGTCGGGCGGGTAGAGCTCGTGGAGGATCTCGGCGTCCGTCGGGTTCGGGTCGCTGTCGATCGCCTGCTGCTCCGGCGTGCCGAGCGCCGCCATCGAGCCGCCCGGATTCGTGCCGGCGAGGATGAGGCCGTCGACGCGGTCGGGGTGGTCGATCGCCAGCCGCTGGGCGACGAAGCCGCCCATCGACCAGCCGAGCACGTCAGCGCGCTCGACCTCGATCGCGGCGAGCAGGCCGGCGGTCGCGTCGGCGAGCGAGTCGAACGAGTCGCCGCGCCACGGCCCGGAGCGCCCGACGCCCGGGTAGTCGAAGAGGATCAGGCGGTGACCGGCGGCCAGCAGCCGCAACAGCGCCGGGTCCCACTCGGCCATGGTCGAGCCGGTGCCCATCAGCATCACGAGCGGCGGGCCCTCGCCGCGCTCGTACCAGGCGATCCTCGTGCCGGCCGCGCGCGCGAACCGGACCTGCGCCTCGAAGCGGGGCGCTGGGCCGCCGTCGGCGTCCCCGCCGCCGCACCCGGCCAGGGCTGCCGCGACAAACAGGGCGATGGCCAGCCGAGCTCGCACCGTCTCAGCCTAGGTGGCGAGGCGGGCGCGGAGCCTTCCGCGAGATACTCGAAGTCGATGCCGCAGGAGAACGTGGAGGCCGTGAAGCGCGTCGTCGAGGCGTTCAATACCCGTGGGTTGGACGCGGCGCTTGCCTACATTCACCCGGAGCTCGCCTGGCATGCGCCGCCCGAGTGGCTGGAGCGGCAGGTCTACACCGGGCGCGAGGGGCTGCGCCAGCTCGCCGAGTCCTGGGGGCAGAACTTCGACGAGTACCGTCTGGACCTCGAGCGGGTCGTCGATCTCGGCGGCAATCGGGCTCTGGCGCTCCTGGTCCAGCGCGGACGGATCAAGGGCGGGGGCAATCCGATGGAGCTGGCCATCGGATGGATCGTCGAGGTGTCGGACGGCCAGCTGGCGCGGGTGGACGTGCACTTCAGCTGGGAGGCGGCCCTCGAAGCCGTCGGGCTCTCGGAGCGCGGCGGGCTACCCGGCGGCCGATAGCTCGCCGCGGTCGACCAGGCGCTCGCGCATGCTGACGGTGTCGAGCTCGGCCGCCTCGGTGGTCGCGACGAAGTCCGCGAGCAGACCGGCGAACTCGTACGGGCGCTCCAACTGCGGGAAGTGACCGACGCCGTCGAGCACCTCGAGCCGGCTGCCCGGCATCAGCTCGTGGGCGGTGCGGCCGTGCTCGGGCGGAATGATCGGATCGTCGGCGCCCCAGACGAGCAACGAGGGAACGGCCTCGGCCAGGTAGAGGCGATCGAGCGCATTGACGCGCTGGCCGCCCGCATCGAGCACCGCGCGCATCGTCTGGATGAAGGCGTGGCGGGCCTCGGCGTTGCCGAGCGAGGCGAAGCCACGGGAGATCTCGGCCATATCGATGCCGGCCTGCAGGCCGAGCTTGCCGAGCCCTCGCCCAATCGACGCCCCGCCTCCCAGCAGCGTGGCGTGCGTCAGCAGCGGCAGAACGAGCTCCGAGCCGGGCAGCGTGGCGGCGCGCAACATCGGATGGACCTCGCGCCCGAGGCCGCCGCTGGAGACCAGGACCATGCGCTCACAGCGCTCGGGGAACTGGTAGGCGAACTGCATCGCGATCCCGCCGCCGAGCGAATGGCCGACGATCGTCGCCCGTTCGTGGCCGAGGGCGACCATGGTGTCGCGGACGGCGCTCGCGTAGGCGCCGAGCGAGTAGTCGCCGCGGGGCTTGGCGGACTCGCCGTGGCCAAGCAGGTCGGGGGCGATGACCGAGTGCTCGCGAGCCAGATGCTCGATCGCGGGTTCCCACTGGTCCGAGCGGCCCGGTGATCCCGTGGATGAGGAGGATCAACGGCCCCTCGCCCGCCTCGCGGAAGCAGACTCGGTGGCCGTGAAGCTGGATCTCTTTGAGTTTTGACATCACCTTAGGTAACCCTTACCCTGGTCGATGTTACATAAGCACGTGTCGCGATTGCCACAGATCAGGAGATCCCCGCCTTGAACGCCACCAGCACAGAGGACCTCGTCGAGCAGGCCGTGGCCGGCTCGGGGCAGGACTCCGCCCCCACCTTCTCGCTCGCGCTGAGCCAGGACCAGAAGGACATCCGCGACTGGGTCCACGGCTTCGCCGCCGACGTCGTTCGCCCCGCCGCCGCCGAGTGGGACGAGCGCGAGGAGACCCCGTGGCCGGTGATCCAGGAGGCGGCGAAGATCGGCCTCTACGGCTACGAGGGCCTCGCCCAGTTCTGGTACGACCAGTCGGGCCTGACCCTGCCGATCGTCAACGAGGAGCTGTTCTGGGGCGACGCCGGCATCGGGATGTCGATCATGGGCACCTCGCTCGCGGTCGCGGCGATCTTCGGCCAGGGCACGCCCGAGCAGATGGGCGAGTGGATCCAGCAGTGCTTCGGCACCGCGGACGACCCCAAGGTCGCCTCGTTCTGCTCGTCCGAGCCCGACGCCGGGTCCGACGTCTCGGCGATCCGGACGACCGCGAAGTACGACGAGGCCGCGGACGAGTGGGTGATCAACGGCCAGAAGGCCTGGGCGACCAACGGCGGGATCGCCGACGTCCACGTCGTGATCGCCTCCGTCGACCGCGAGCTCGGCTCGCGCGGCCACGCGGCGTTCATCGTCCCGCCGGGCACCAAGGGGCTCGAGCAGGGCGCCAAGGTCAAGAAGCACGGGATCCGGGCCTCGCACACCGCCGACGTCCACCTCGACGACTGCCGCGTCCCGGGCGCGTGCCTGCTCGGCGGCAAGGAGAAGCTCGACGAGCGCCTCGCCCGCGTGCGCGAGGGCAAGAAGGGCCAGTCGCAGGCCGCGATGCAGACCTTCGAGGCGAGCCGGCCGACCGTCGGCTCGCAGGCGATCGGGATCGCCCGCGCCGCGTACGAGTACTCGCTCGACTACGCCAAGGAGCGGACGCAGTTCGGCAAGGCGATCATCGAGAACCAGGCGATCGCGTTCACGCTCGCGAACATGAAGATCGAGATCGACGCGGCGCGGCTGCTCGTCTGGCGGGCCGCCTGGATGGGGCGCAACCAGATCCCCTTCACGAACGCCGAGGGCTCGATGTCGAAGGTGAAGGCGGGCGAGGTGGCCACCTGGGTGACCGAGCGCGCGATCCAGATCCTCGGCGGCAACGGCTACACGCGCGAGTTCCCGGTCGAGCGCATGCACCGCGACGCGAAGATCTACGACATCTTCGAGGGCACCGCCGAGATCCAGCGGCTGGTGATCTCGCGGGCGATCTCGGGCGTGCAGGTCAAGTAGCGCGGCCGCCGCGGGGCCCGGCTCTGCCGAGCGTTAGGCTGGCTCTGAAGTCGGATGCGCAAGCTGCAGAGTCAAGGGGTCCATCACATCACGCTGGTCGGTGCCGACCGGCAGACCTCGATCGATTTCTGGGAGGGGGTGCTGGGGATGCCGTTCATCTTCGAACAGCCGAACCTCGACCGGCCGTCCGAGAGCCACCTCTACTTCGATCCGGGCGACGGGCGCCTGATCACGATCTTCACCAACGAGGAGCGCAAGCCCGATCCCGAGCGCACCTCGACCGATCCCGGCGCCGTCCATCACGTCGCCTTCGCACTCTCGGCGGCGAGCTTCAACCAGGCGGTCGAGCGCCTCGACGAGCGCGGGATCGAGCACAGCGGCGTCAAGGACCGCGGTTTCATGGACTCGATCTACTTCGAGGATCCGCTCGGGCTGCTGATCGAGCTGGCCTCGTACCGCTTCGTTCCGCCCGCCGGCTTCACCCACGCCGACGTTCTGCTCGAGGCGCACAAGCTGCGCGTCGCGCGCGAGGACTACAACATCGACCAGGTCCACCTGGCGGACGCGATCGAGCTCCTCGCCGAGCGATCGAGGGAGTCGCTCTCGGAGGACCGGGCGCCGAAGGACCCCTACTCGTAGCGACGCTGTTGCGCCCCGGTCCGCGCCGGTCAGTGCGGCGGCGGGAGGTCTTTGAGCGGCTTCTTGAACAGGTCGGCCATGCCCTCGGCGCCCTCGAAGGTGAGGTGGAGGCCGTCAGGCTGAAACCAACCGGAGTGACCGGAGCTGTACTTGACCCAGTCGAGCAGCACGATCCGGTTCGAGTGCTTCTTCGCCTCGCTGCGGACCAGGTCGGCGTCGTGGCCGGAGCCGCCGCCGGTCTCGCGCGGCGTGACGAGGCCGAGTGTGCGCTTCTTGCCGAGCAGGTCGAGGGCCTCGTGGATGTCGGAGCGGTCGACCGTCCCGTTCGAGCCGAGCGCGACCACGACCAGCTTCGGCAGGTGGTCCTCATGGCGAAGCTTGCGGATCACGTCGAGCCCCTCCGCCCACTGGCGACAGCCGCGAGCGTTCGCGCGATAGCCCTCGGCGGCCAGGTTCGGCAGCGCGAGCAGCATCGGCGAGTCGCCGATCGCGATCGGGGCGCGGCCGAGGTTCACGTCCTTTCGGGGCTTCTCCTGCTCCACCCCGCCGCATGCGGCCCGCGCGACCGCGGCGCCGGCGACCAGGATCAACGCGAGCGCGGCGGCGACCGCCACCAAGCGCGCGCCCCTGCTCCCCGCTCTCGAACCATCAACTAGCATCGCCGCTCGTTTCCGGGCGGAAACCTACCCGACGCCGCGCCCGGAACGCGCCTTCTTCGAATGCTCTTCCCGACCATCGAGTTCGCGATCTTCTTCCCGATCGTGCTCGCGCTCTCGTGGCTGTTGATGCCGCGCCAGCCGCTGTGGAAGCCGTTCATCGTCCTCGCGAGCTACGTCTTCTACGCCGCCGCCGACCCGCGCTTCTGCCTGCTCTTGGGCGGGATCACCCTCGGCAACCAGCTGGCCGCGAACCTGATCCGGAAGGCGGGCGACGAGCGGCGAGCGGCCCGGATCTGCGCGACGGCCGTGACCCTCAACCTGCTCACCCTGGGGGTCTTCAAGTACTACGCGTTCTTCGTCACCGACGTCGGGGACGTGCTCGACTCGATCGCGCTCGGGATGCCGTTGCCGCTGCTGACGGTCGCGCTCCCGATCGGGGTCAGCTTCTTCACCTTCCAGGCGATCACGTACGTCGTGGACGTGAAGCGGGGCGACGCGGAGCCGGCGTCGCTGATCGACGCCGCGGTCTACCTCAGCTTCTTCCCGCACCTGGTGGCGGGCCCGATCGTCCGGGCGAGCGAGTTCCTCCCGCAGCTCAAGCTCCCGCGCGATCCGCACCGCGTCGCGGTTGGCGCCGGGCTCACCCTGATCGCCCTCGGCCTGGTCAAGAAGGTGCTGATCGCCGACACGCTGGCGCGCGAGGTCGTCGACCCGATGTTCGGCGTCCCCGAGGCCTACTTCGCCCCCGACGCGATCCTCGCGGCGCTCGCCTACGCGGCGCAGATCTACTGCGACTTCTCCGGCTACACCGACATCGCGATCGGGCTCGCGCTGCTGCTCGGGTTCATCTTCCCGCAGAACTTCAACAGCCCCTACCGGGCGACCGGGTTTCGCGACTTCTGGCGCCGCTGGCACATGACCCTCTCGCGCTTTCTGCGCGACTACCTCTACATCCCGCTCGGCGGCAGCCGCGGCAAGACCCACTGGTTCACGTACCGCAACCTGATGATCACGATGGTGCTCGGCGGCCTCTGGCATGGCGCCGCCTGGACGTTCGTGCTCTGGGGCGCCTTCCACGGCGCGATGCTCTGCACGGAGCACGCGCTCGACGGGCGGATCGGGCGCCGCACCCCGACCTGGGTGCGCTGGGCGGGGACGTTCGTCGCCGTCTGCTTCGCCTGGATCCTGTTCCGCTCCCCGGATCTGGACGTCTTCTGGGCCTATCTGGGGCGGTTCGCCGACTGGGGGCCGGCCAGCCTGTGGACGGTCCCGGTGGCGGTCATGATCGCGGTCGTGATCGGGATGCAGCTGCTGCCGCCGCGCCCGCTCGAGCGCCTGCAACTGCGGATCGAGCGGCTGCGGCCGGTGCTCCTCGCCCTCGCGCTCGCCGCGGTCATCCTGATCGTCGGCGCCACGGTCCCCAGCCAGGGCGTGCCCCCGTTCATCTACTTTCAGTTCTGAGCCGATGACCGAGCACCGCGACGACAGCGAGATGAGCCGCTTCGAGCGCCACGGGCAGCACGTCCACAGCGCCCGCGACGCCGTCGGCGCGGTCGCCCTGGTCGCGCTGCTGCTGATCCTTTTCGCGGGCGGCTCGATCCGCGACGCAGCCGCCCAGATCGACCCCGGGATCGGGCGCGACCTGGTCGAGGCGGTCGGCGAGCCGACCCAGTGGGTCGCCGACCGGCTGCCGCTCGATGAGGCCCAGCACGAGCTCACCGGCGGCCTCAGCCCCGACACCGAGCTGACGGGCGCGGGCTTCGACGCGACCGCCGGCTCGGGCGCCGGCGCCGGCCGGGTGGCCCCGGTGACCGCGGACGCCTTCGATCCGGCGGCGATCGGCGCACCCGCCCCGCCGAAGTCCGAGCTCGGCACGCTGCTGGTCACCGGCGACTCGCTCTCGACGCCGCTCGACACCGAGCTCGCCCGCAAGCTGACGCCCGATGGCGTCGAGGTGATCCGCGACCCGCACCTCGGCACCGGGATCTCGAACTCGGCTGTGGTCGACTGGGCGCAGCTGTCCGCGAGCCAGATGGCGCGCGACGACCCCGACGCCGTCGTCGTCTTCATCGGCGCCAACGAGGGCTACGGGATCGGGGGCCCCGATGGCAAGGACATCGAGTGCTGCGGCCCCGACTATGCCGCCGCCTACGCGAACCGGGTCCGCCAGGTGATGGACGCGTTCCGCGCCGGCGGCGAGACGAAGGTCTACTGGCTCACCGTGATGACCCCGCGCGACTCCGACGCCGCCCGGGTCGACAAGGTCGTCAACGCGGCGGTCGAGGTCGCCGCGCAGCCGTGGGCCGACCAGGTGCGGATCATCGACACGGTCCCGGTCTTCACCCCCGGCGAGCGCTACAGCGACTCGATCGAGGTCGACGGCCGCGAGACGATCGTGCGCGAGTCAGACGGGATCCACCTGAACGAGGCCGGGTCGGCGATCGCGGCGGATCTGGTTATTCAGCGCCTCGATCAGGATTTCACGAGATAGGAAGTTGCTAGTTGCTAGTTGCTGGGTTCTAGGCACCAGCAACTAGCAACTCCGTTCTAATTACGTGTTCTCCGCGAACGTCTGCTTGAACTTCTTCGAGCCCTTCACGCACTTCGCCTTGGCGCTGAACTGCTGCGGTGACGAGTCGAGGATCTTCTCGTCGCAGCTGTAGCCCTTGACGGAGTTGCACTTGCCGTCGGCGCCGCCGTTGGCATGCCGGCACTCGTGGTACTTGGCGACCAGCTTCTTGCCCTTGTCGCAGCTCAGGTTCGAGACCTTGAGCGTGTAGACGTAGGACGCTCCGAGGTTGCGCTGCTCGCTGGCGCTCAATGAGCACGCGGACTTCGAGCTCGCGGCCTTGGCCGCGGGCTTCGCCCCCGCCGGGAGCGCCACGACCGCGGCGATCGCGCACGCGCAAAGGAGCGCCGCGCCCAGCCTGGTTCCTGCCTTCATCGCTACCTCCATAGTCGAGATCCCCTGTACGAAGCGGCGATTCTAAGCGGCGGCTCCGACCTCTAGGCTCGCGGGCGGTTGGAAGTCGATCACGCCGACATCCTCGTGGTCGCGACGGTCGCGGTTCTCGCACCGCTGCTCGCCGACCTCTCGCGGCGCGCGAAGGTGCCGATCGTCGTCGCCGAGATCTTCCTCGGGATCATCGTCGGCCCGCAGGTGCTCGGCCTGGCGGACACCGACAGCTTCATCGAGGCGCTCTCGACCTTCGGCCTCGCCTTCCTGTTCTTCCTCGCCGGGATGGAGATCGACTTCGAGCGCATCCGCGGCGCCGCCGCGACCGACGGGGTCGCCGGCTGGGGCATCTCGCTGGTGCTCGGCCTCGCGATCGCGCTCGTGCTCCACCTGACCGGGGTGATCCACGCGACGATCCTGGTCGGGCTCGCGCTCAGCACCACCGCGCTCGGCACGCTGATGCCGATCCTGCGCGACGCCGGGATCCTCGATCAGCGGTTCGGCAACTTCGTCGTCGGCGCCGGCGCGGCGGGCGAGTTCGGCCCGGTGGTCATCGTCTCCGTGATCCTCGCCTTCGACGCCGACGAGCCCCTGCGGGCGCTGCTCCTGTTCGTCTTCGCAGCGATCGTCGTCGGGGCGACGCTGTTCGCCCTGCGGGCCCGGCCGGCCCGGGTGGTGCGCCTGCTCGAGACGACGATGGGGACCAGCGGCCAGCTCGCCGTGCGCCTCTCGGTGCTGCTGATCGTCGCCCTCGCGGTGCTCGCCTCGGAGTTCGGCCTCGACGTCATCCTCGGCGCCTTCGCCGCCGGGATCGTGGTCGGGATCGTGATCCGCGGCACCGAGTCGCACGAGTTCCTGGGCAAGCTCGACGCGATCGGGTTCGGCTTCCTGATCCCCGTCTTCTTCATCGCCACCGGGATGGACTACGACCTCGACGCCCTCTTCTCGAACCCGGCCTCGCTGGCGCTCGTCCCGGGCTTCGCCCTGCTGTTCCTGCTCACCCGCGGCGCCCCGGCGATGCTGCTGTACCGCCACCGGCTCCCGGCCGGCGACCGGGTCTCGCTCGCGCTGTTCTCGGCGGCGGCTCTACCGCTCCTGGTCGCGATCACGCAGATCGGCCTCGACACCCACACGATGCGAACCGAGGTCGCGGTCTCGCTGGTCGGCGCCGGGATGCTCTCCGTGCTCGTCTATCCCCTGCTCGCGCTCATGCGCCACCGCCGCACGGAGCGAGAGCACCCGCTCGAGCGCTGAGCGCGATGGAGCCGGATCAGCCCAGGCCGGGCGCGCGCTCGACCAGAGCGCGCAGGCGCTCGAGCGAGCGGCGCGCCTCGCGCTTGCCCGGCGCGGCAGCGAGCAGGCCACCGGCCGCCTTGCCGATCGGGCCGCCGGGCAGCGCGAAGACGTTCTCGTAGTCGAACCGGGTACCGCCGTTCTCGGCCGCGAGCCGGTAGACGACGTCGGCCCTCGACCCGGCCGGGCCCCTGCCCTCCCAGCGCGCCATCGTCGGGCGCTCGCACTCGACCACCCGCCAGCGGACCTTGAACGGTGTCCCGGCGAGGCGGAGCTTCTGGGTGAACTGGTCGCCGCGATCCAGCGGCCCGGCGCCGACGCCGTTGTAGGAATCGTGGGCCGTGACCCAGCGCTCGAGCATGGCCGGGTCCATGATCGCCTCCCAGACCCGCTCGGGATCGGCCGCGAGGACGATCGATTCGCGCACGCTGCGGGCCATCAGCGAGCGGCCACGGCGGCGTCGACCGCCTCGGCGAGCACCGCGTCGAGGCGATGCGGGCGGGTCGTGAACAGCTGCGCGCCGCTCGGGTCGTCGACGACGGTCGGCGCGGTGAGCCCGAGGCTGAGCTCCGCGGCGACCCCCGGGTCGCCCGAGGTCACGGCGGCGGCGCCGGCGGCGACGGTCGCCGGGCGCACGATCTGATCGGAGACCGAGACCCGCCGCGGCGGGCGGCGGCCGAGCGCGCTGGCCATCTCGTTGACGAGCTCCAGGTGGGTCAGCACCTCGGGGCCGCCGATCTGGATCTCCCGGCCGGCCGACTCGGGCACGTCGAGCGCCTCGCGCAGGTAGTCGACGACATCCCCGGCGCCGATCGGCTGCGTCTCGGTCGACAACCAGGCCGGCGTCGGCAGGACGGGCAGGCGCTCGACGATCGCGCGCAGCAGCTCGTAGGACTCGCTGCCGGCGCCGATCACCATCGCGGCGCGAAAGTAGGTCAGCTCGGGCCCCTCCTCGCGCAACACGTCGGCCACCCGGTGCCGGGCCTCCAGATGCTTGGAGCCGGCGTTGTCGCCGAGCCCGCCGAGGTAGACGATCCGCGCGACTCCGGCGTGGCGCGCCGCGCGGGCGAAGCGGCCCGCGGCGGCGCGCTCGATCGCCGGGTAGTCATCCCCGCCGCCGATCATGTGGACGAGGAAGTAGGCGACGTCGACGCCGGTGAGGGCCGCCTCGAGCCCGGCCGGGCGCGTCAGGTCGGCGACGGCGAGCTCGCAGCCACCGGCCTCGAGCTCGCGCGCCGCGGCGGACTCGGGGTCGCGGACGAGGCAGCGAACCCGGAAGCCGTCCTCGAGCAGGCGCCCGGCGAGCAGCCGCCCGATGAAGCCGGTCGCGCCGGTGACCAGGATCGGCTTGCGGCTCACGGAGCCGGCCTTCCCGGCTTCGGTGGCGGTCAAACCGCTTCCCTCGAGGCGCCGGCGTCGATCTCCCCGGTGAGCTGGCCGACCCGCGACGGGGGCAGGTCGAGCCGCGCCAGCGAGCGCAGGAACCCGTTGCAGACCAGCACGTGGATGCGGAGCTGGGTCTGGCCGTAGAACCACGAACCGAACCGGGCGAACCGTCCGGAGCCGCGCAGCCACGGATAGAAGTTGCGGACCTCGAGCGCCACATGCAGCGTCTCGTCGCCGCCGTCGGAGCTCTGCTGCTCGGAACGGCTGACTCGGATCTGCAGGAAGCCGTTGCGCTCGCGCCCCTCGCGCGCGACCAGCAGCCCGCGCTCGATCCGCCAGGTCACCGTCCCTCGCCCGGGCTCCGTGTCGTATTCCGGAGCATGGAACGTGAGCAGCGGCAGCCGCCGGCTGAGCAGGACCGCCGAACGCGAGTTGTCGGCGTAGACGACCCGGACGAGGCCCAGCGTGGCGCGGCTGAGCCACGCCCAGTAGGAGCGCGCCAGGCGCTCCAGGTACTCGGGCTTCCAGATCTCCGCGACGAGCTCGTTCGGCATCGTCACCTCCGCCTCCTGGATCGAGCCGACCGCGCCGGTCTCGGCGACTCGCTCGGCCTCCTCGGCGCGCACGAGGCGCACCTGCGCACGGGCGCCGGCACGCGATGACGAGCGATTTCGAAGCGCGATCACGCCGTACTGGTACCACGCGCGGGGCGCTGCGAAGCGCCTCGCCCCCGGCTCAGGCGGCGGCGGGCGCCGGATCGGCGGCCGGCGCGACCGCGGGGAGGGCTTCGTAGGGCGCGATGCGGTGGTCGCGGCGCTCGCCGAGGTGGTCCGCCCGGGGCTCGGGCCCGGGACCTGAGGCGGTCGATCCCGTCCAGCGGGTAGCTTCCCGGCCGTGATCGGGGTGATCGTCGTCGCCGTGGTGCTGCTCGCCGTCGGGGCCTACGTGTGGGCGACCTACAACCGGATGGTCGGCAAGCGCCAGGCGACCGAGAACAGCTGGTCCCAGATCGACGTCGCGCTGCGCCGGCGCCACGACCTCGTCCCGACGCTGGTCGAGGCGGTCAAGGGCTACGCGTCCCACGAGCGGACCACCTTCGAGCAGGTGACCGCGGCGCGGACCGAGGCGATCGCGGCCGAGGGCCCGGCGCGCCGCGCCGCCGCCGAGGGTGAGCTGGGCCGCGAGACCGGGCGGTTGCTCGTCGTCGCGGAGGCCTATCCCGAGCTCGAGGCGAGCACCAACTTCTCCCAGTTGCAGAGCCAGCTGCGCGAGACCGAGGACCAGATCGCGGTCACGCGGCGCGTCTACAACGACACGGTCGAGACCTACAACACGCTCATCCAGCAGTTCCCGGCGGTGCTGGTCGCCAAGCCGTTCGGCTTCCGGCCCCGCGAGTTCTTCGACGCCCCGGCCGCCGCCGAGGCGACGCCGCAGGTCTCCCTCTCTCCCGGCCCCGCGTGATCGCCCGCCGGCTCACCCTCGCGACCCTCGCCGCGGTGGCGGCCCTGCTGGCGATCGCGGCGCCGGCGCTGGCGCGCAGCGCCGACATCAGCGACGCCGACGTCGCCCTGCGCCTCGCCCCGAACGGCGACCTGCTCGTGGCCGAACGGCTCACGTTCGAGTACGACGGCCACTTCGAGGGCTCCTACCGCGACATCGACCTGCGGCATGGCGAGTCGATCAGCGACGTCTCGGTCAGCCAGGACGGCGAGCCGTTCGCACCCGGGGGCAACCCCGCGCTCGGCAGCGACGACCGGCCGGGCGTCTTCGGCACCGTCGACATGGGCAACATCTATCGGATCGTCTGGCATTACCGGGCCACCGACGAGGAGCGGGTCACGACGCTCTCCTACCGGGTCCGGGATGCGGTCGTCGCCTACGACGACGTGCTCGACATCGGCTGGGCCGTCT
This sequence comes from uncultured Solirubrobacterales bacterium, assembly GCA_963781265.1. GTDB lineage: Bacteria > Actinomycetota > Thermoleophilia > Solirubrobacterales > 70-9 > WHSW01. Next base: position 102,573 of record CAWAFH010000012.1, on the reverse strand, counting down.
GGGGGTCGCAGTGGGACTTCGACCTCGACCACCTCACCGCGAGCTTCACCAACCCGGCGCTCGACCCCGCCGATCCGCTCTACCGGGTCTGGGGCCACTCCGACGAGGCGGAGGGCGAGACGGTGCGCGGCGCCGGCAAGGCCACGCTCGAGGCCGGCGACGTCGACAGCAACTCCGGGGTCGAGATGCGGGTCACGATGCCGCGCGACCCGAACCGGGCCTACCCCGGCGCGAGGGAGGGCCAGGGCAACGGGCTCGACCGGATCATCGCCGAGGAGCAGGCGATCCACGATCAGATCAACTCGCCGTGGAACCTGTTCAAGCGCTTCGTCGCCCGCAATGCCCTCTGGCTCGCCCTGGTGATCGCCGCGCTCGCGTGGGCGTTGGCCGGATTACTCGTCTGGCTCGCTCGCGAGCGCGACGGCGGCGTCCCCGAGTACCTGCCCGAGCCGCCCGACGACGCGACCCCGGCGGTCGCCTACGCGCTCGCCCACGAGGGCGGCCACAGCACCGACACGGTCCTCGCGACGCTGCTCGACCTGGTCGACCGCGGCTACTACGACACCGCGCAGACCACCACCGACGACGAGAAGCTCGACCTCTCGCTCGAGCAGAAGGCCGAGCGTCCGAACGAGGAGCTGGCCCCCTATGAGCAGGACGTGCTCGCCTTCTTCGACCAGGTGCTCGACGGCAAGCGCGTCGCGCTCAGCGACATGCGCGATCAGATCCCGAAGCACTCGGAGGTCTGGCGCGGGCGCTGGGAGCGGATGACGGAGAAGCTCGACGCCGCAGGCGAGGGCACGCTCGGCTGGGATCGCAACCTCAACTGGGCCCGCTGGCTGGTCGTGCTCGCGAGCTCGGCGCTGATCGGCGTCGTGGTCCTGTTCGCCCTTGCCGAGGAGGAGCCGTGGTTCGTCGCCGGGGCGATCGGCTTTCTCAACCTGGTCGGGCTCTCGGCGCTGTCGGCGACCCGGTTCAAGCGGCTCGATCCCGGCCACGTCCAGCGCGCCGAGCAATGGCAGGCCTTCGCGCACTGGACCGAGGACTTCCCCCGCCTCTCCGACGATCCGCCGGCGACCCTCGAGCTCTGGAAGCGGATCCTCGTCTACGGGGTCGCGTTCGGGACCGCGAAGCGGATGATCTCGTCGGGGCGGATCCCGGAGCCCGTGGTCAGCGCCGCGTCGGGCAGCGCGCACTGGAGCTCCTACGCCTTCGTCGGCGGCTTCAGCGGCTCCGCCTTCGACGGCTCCAGCTTCAGCTCAGGGTTCTCGAGCCAGGTCGCCCCGCAGAGCTCGTCGAGCGGCGGTGGCGGGGGCTTCTCGGGCGGCGGTGGCGGCGGCTTCTCGGGCGGCGGTGGCGGCGGCTCGTGGTGAGCCGCCGCCGCGCCCGGCGCTAGTTGACGATCTTCGCCTTCATCTTCTCGAACTCCTCGTCCGAGATCGCGCCCTTCTCCTTGAGGTCGTTGAGCTTGTGCAGCTCGTCGGCCGGGGAGGCCTGCGCGGTGTCGCGGATGTACTCGTCCATCTGCGACTGAGCGTCCCTCTGCGCCTGGATCGCCCGCTCGCGCATGCCCGAGCCGCGCACGCCGAGGTAGATCAGCGCGGTCAGGAACGGCACGAAGACCAAGAAGAAGACCCATGCCGCCTTCCCCCAGCCGGAGAGCTCGTGGTCGCGGAACAGGTCGGAGAGGATCGTGATCAGGATCCAGATCCAGACCACGAAGAAGAAGATCGCGAGCGCGGTGAGCAGAGCCTCACCGAGCCCGAAGTCAGCGATTGGAAGCAACGTTGGGTCCCCCGTTGGTGGATTGGGAAGCGGTATCGGGCGCGATCGTATCCCGCGCCCGCGGCGCGGCGACGTATGCGTCGCCCTCCCGGCGCCAGACGCGCTCGCCGCTCGGCGCCCCGGCCGCGCGCAGGGCCGACGTGTTCGGCCGATACCACGTGGTCACCGGGATCTCATCGACGACGTGGACGAGGTCGGGGCGCTGCGCGGGCTCGAGCGGCACCAGGGCGTCGGCGATCGCGGCCGCGTCCAGCTCGAACCCGGGCCGCACGGTGACCGCCGCGACCGCCATCGAGCGCTCGCCGCCGGGCGCCGGGACGCCGTAGACGGCGGCGAGGTCGACCGCGTCGAGGTCGCCGAGCGCGTCGAGGATCGGGAAGGCGGCGACGTGACCGGCGGCGGTGCGGATGAGGGCGCCGACGTTGTCCACCAACCACAGGTCGCCGTCCTCGTCGGCGCGGAACAGATCCCCGGTCGCCAGCCAGGCGTCGTCCGGCTCGAACAGGCCGCGCAGCGGGCTCTCGGAGGTTGCGACGACGCCGCGCAGCCGGGTCAGCAGCATCCCGACCTCGCCCGGGCGGCACTCGACGGCGAACCCGTCCTCGCGCTCGCGCAGGCGCCCCGCGCCGATGTCGTATGCGGCCAGGCGCACCTCGGCGCTGCCCGGCAGCGGGCGGCCCTTGCAGCCCGGCTTCTCGCCGCTCAGGTTGACGAGGATCGCCTCGCCCTCGGTGGACGCATAGAACTCGAGCACGGTCGCCGGGTGGAAGCGACGCGAGACCCGTCGCCAGAGCCCGCGCGGCATGCCGGCGCCGATGAACAGCCGCACCGGATGGTGGTGCTCGGCGGCGTCCTCGGGGGCGGCGGCGATCTCGCGCAGCATCGTCCAGGTGTAGGAGGCGACGGTGATCCCGTACCGGCGCACCTCCTCCCAGAAGGTCTCCGGCTCGAACTCGCGCGCGATCGCCAGCCGCGACCCGCCGGCGATCGCCCCGCCCATGCTCATCAGCAGGCCGGAGGGGTGGTAGATCGGCGTGACCGCGTAGACGGTGTCGGCATCCGAGAGCGCCGCGGCCGACGCGGTCGCGAACGCCGAGAGCGCCCAGCGGCCGTTGGTGAGCCGGTTCGCCCGCGTCCGCTCGTCATCGCCCGTGAACAGGACGAAGGCGAGGTCGGCGGCGCGTCCCGGGTTGGGGCGATACCAGGCCGGTGGCTCCACCAGGTCGGGGTCGATCCGCTCCATGTCGATGACCTCGCCGCCCAGGTCGCGGTCCTCGCCCCCGCCGCCGAGCACCAGGACCTGGGCGACGCCGGCGTCGGCGGCGCGGCCGGCGAGCTCCGGGTCGGCCACGATCCTCGTCACCTGGCCCAGCTCGGCCTCGCGGGCGACGGGCCCGTCCGGGCGCATCAGGACGGCGACCGCGCCGAGGCGGTTGAGCGCGGCGACCACCGAGAGGCCGCTGGGGCGGGTGCTCATCAGCACGCCCACGTGCTCGCCCTGGCGCACGCCGAGCGACAGCAGGCCGCGGACGACGTTGTCGACCCGGCGCTTGACCGCCTCGTGCGGGTAGGCGCGGTCCTCGAACAGGAAGAAGTCGGCCTCGGGCGTCTCGCGCGCGCTCTCGTCGAGCAGCAGGCCCAGCGAGACCCGGGTGTGCGGCTCGAGCCGGCCCATCCGCGCCAGCCGCGGCAGCTGGCCCGTGACCTCCTCGGCGAACACGCGGATGCCCCCCACCGTGCGCGAGGCGGCACCGGCGACCGAGCGCGCCAGGCCGCCGCCGACGCCGGCGGCGAGCTCGAGCCCCACGCCGAGCCGCGTGCCGACGCCGGGGACGTCGGGCTCCGGCTCGTCCTCGCCCACGAGTCGCAGCTCGGGGGGCGCCGCGCCGCCGGCTGAGCGCCACGCGGTCCAGGCAGCAACCGCCGGCCAGGTGGTCGTCGTCGCGGCCGAGCCCACCACGAGCCCGAAGTGCCCGGCCCGCAGCGCCAGCTCGTGGACCTCGGCGCGCGGCGCCGCCCTGGTGATCGCGCGCACCGCCGGTGCCGGGGCGAGCTCGTCGACCTCGCCGACCACGATCATCACCGGGCAGTCGATGTCGGCGAGGGTGACCGTGCGGTCCTCGATCACGAACCCGCCCTGGAGCATCCGGTTGTGCGCGATGAACTGGCGCATGAAGTCGGCGACCGCCGGGCCGGGCCAGGCGACCCAGCCCTCGCCCATCAGGAAGCGGCGCTGGCGCTCGCGCGGCAGGAGCGCCTCGCGGTCGTGCAGCTGGCGCACGAAGTCCAACTGCTGGCGCAGCGACTTGACCGGGTCGAGCAGGCGAAAGCCGGTGCGGCTCATCCAGGCGGGCACCGCGGTGCGGCCGAAGACCCCCGCCAGGACGCCTGCCGCCGACTCGGCGACCTCCTCGGGGATCCCGAGCGGCAGCGCGACGCGGGTGTCGACCGGGCTGCCGAAGGTGATCACCGAAGCGATTCCCTCGCCCCGGCGGTAGGCGGCCGCCTGATAACAGAACATGCCGCCCTGCGAGTAGCCGCCCAGGTGCACGTCGGACCCGGTGATCGACCGGACGCGGTCGATCGCGTCGGAGACCGCCACCACGTGGTCGGCGAGGTTGCGCTCGAGGCCGCCCTCCTCGTGCTCGGGCGCGCCGAAGTCGACCACCCAGGGGTCGGAGCCGTGGTCGTGGAGCACGGTCACGGCGCTCGACGCCGGCGAGACGTCGTAGACGTCGGCAGCGAGCATCATCGGCGGGACGAGGACCACGGGCGGGCCGACCGGCGAGTCCGGGTAATAGCGGCGCAGCCGGTAGACGGGGCGCTCGGCGACGACCTCGAAGGGCGACGGCTGCTCGTCGGTCTCGAGGCCGCCGAAGCGCGCCACCTCGAAGGCGTTCTGCGCCGCCGCGCCCAGCCTGGATGCGGAGCTCGAGATCGGGTCGGGAAGCAGGCCGATGGGCGCACGCTACCGCGAGATCGCCGCAGGACGAGCATTTCGCCAACGCCGGCTCGGCGTGACCGGGCCCGATTCAGGCCGGCGCCGGCTCGGACTCGACGGCGGCGCCGATCGGCGCCGGGCGCGGGGTCGCCGAGGGCGCGATCTCGTCGATCGGCTCGGCGTCCTCGGCGCTCGAGCGCCGCAGGAGCGCGGTCGCGAGCACGATGCCGACGGCGACCAGCGCCGCGGAGATCTTCAGGCTGGTGCCGAGCGCCGAGACGAACGCCTCGCGCACCGCGTGCTCGACCGCGGCCGCGTCGGCGCCCGCGAGCTGGTCGAGGGCGTGCTTGGCCCCCGGGGTGCTCGACAGCACCCCCTCGAGCTCCTGCGCCTGGTCGCGACCGACGCTCACGCCCTGATCGCCGACGAGCTCGATCGTCCGCTGCGTCTGCAGCTCGCCGAAGATCGCCCCGGTGACCGCGACGCCCATCGTCGCCCCGAGGCCGCTGAGGGTGACGAGCACCCCGGAGGCGGCGCCGGCGTGATCGCGCGAGACCGCGTTCATCGCCGCGAGGTTCATCGGCGTCAGCGCGAGGCCGATCCCGAAGCCCATGATCGCCGTCGCCGCCCACAGGTCGGAGTAGCTGGTCGACAGGTCGAGGGTCGAGATCCACCAGATCGCGATCAGCATCGCGGTCAGCCCGACCACGATCGGCGGCCGCGGGCCCACCCGGGCGGCGATCCGCCCGCCGAGCGGCGAGGCGACCACCATCAACCCGGTCAGCGGCAGCAGCAGGACCCCCGTCTCGGTCGGGCTGTAGCCGAGGATGTCCTGGAAGTACTCGGGCAGGAAGAACAGCAGCGCCCCGAACGAGAAGTCGATCACGAAGATCGTCGTCGTCGCGCCGGTGAAGTTGCGCCGCTTGAAGAAGGCGAAGTCGACCAGCGGGAACCTGGTGCGGCGCTCGACCACCGCGAAGGCCGCGAACGCCGCCAGGCCCCCGGCGAACAGGAGCACGATCGCCGCCGAGCCCCACCCCCACGTGGCCCCCTGGATCAGCGCCAGGGTGATCGCGGTCAGCCCGGTCGCCGTCAGCAGGGCGCCCGGGATGTCGACCCGCCGCGGCGCGTTCGGGTCCCGCGACTCCGGCGTCCCGCGCAGCGCCAGGACCACGATCACGACGGCGAAGACGATGTTGACGATGAAGATCCAGCGCCAGCTGAGCTCGCCCGTCAGCAGCCCGCCGACCAGCACGCCGACCCCGGAGACCAGCTCGGTCGCGGCGCCCCACATCCCGATCGCGAAGCCGCGACGGGCGCCGGTGAAGACGTTGGTGAGCAGGGACATCGAGGCCGGCATCAGGAGCGCGCCGCCGACCCCCGAGAGCGCGATCCCGGCGATCAGCAGCTGCACGTCGCCGGCCGCGGCGGCAATCGCCGACCCGGCCGCGAACAGCGCGGCGCCCAGGAGCAGCATGCGCCGGCGGCCGAACACGTCGGCGAGCCGGCCGGCGGCGATCAGCAGGGCCGAGAACGGGATGTAGAACGCGGTCACCGTCCACTGCAGCTCGGCCAGCGAGGCGTCGAACTCGGTGTGGATCGTCGGCAACGCGACGACGATCGCCGCGGTCGGCAGCTGCACGATCCCCGCCGCGCAGACCATCGCGACCAGGGTCTCGGTGCGGGCGGCGCGGCTCACGGCGCGATCCTAAACGCGGCCGGCGCGCAAGCTAGGCCGGCGCCGGCTCGGCGCGCTCGAAGACGAGCCGGAAGTGATCGAGCAACTCGCGCTCGAAGCAGACGCTGTTCGCGCTCACCCCCGAGGTGAAGGCGAGCCGGAAGTCCTTGCTGGTCAGATACCTCGGGACGAGCCGCGCCTTCAGCAGCGTCTTGCGCCAACTCGGCTCGGCGAACCGGGCCCGCCACTGCTTGATCGTCTCGATGTAGTCGAGCCGGCCGCTGACCGCCGAGACGAGCCGGAAGTGCGGCGCCGCGGCCTCGACGATCTGCTCGTGGCCGAAGGGCAGGAACGAGCCGGGGAACTGGTGCATCATCAGCGCCAGGTACCAGGCGTCGGAGTCGCGCGGCGCGTCGATCGAGGCCTCGTCGGGATCGATCATGTTGCGGCCGAAGACCATCGTCTGCAGGTAGAGGCGCCCGTCGTCGGGCAGCATCCCGGCCAGGTTCGCGAACAGGTCTCGATAGACCTCGACCTGACGGCCGTCGCGGTGGGCCTCCGGCGAGCAGAAATGCTCGAAGGCGCCGAGGCTGGCGATTGCGTCGAAGGCGCCGAACCCGGCGCGGTCCACCTGCCGCGCGTCCTCGATCCGGGCGTCGAGCCCGTGGCGCCTGCAGGCCTGCGCCTGCGCCGATGAGAGGGTCACCCCCACTCCCTCGGCCTCGCGCTCGCGGATGAAGTTGAGCAGCGGGCCCCAGCCGCAGCCGAGGTCGAGCACGCGCCGCTCCGGCGCGATCCCGATCGACTCGGCGACGTACTCGTGCTTTCGCCGCTGCGCCTGCTCGAGCGTCAGCGTGAAGTCACCGTCGTACTTGGCGCCGCTGAAGTCGGCGAGCTCGCCGAGGCTGAGCCGGAAGATCCGATCGATCAGGGAGTAGGTGAACTCGAGGTCGCGCTGGTCGGCCACGGCGGCGAATCTAGCCATCGGCGCCGGACGGCGTCGACCTGCAAGCGTCCTCGGCGAGGCGTTCGAGTACGTGCCGGCGCCGACCCGGCCGGAGCTCTACGTCCGCGTCCTGCTGACCTGAGCGACCGCCGGCCCGCGCGCCTCACTCGACGGCGACGATCACCTTCCCGGTGTTGCCCCCGGTGAACAGGAGGTTGAGAGCGTCGGGGGCGTTCTCGAGCCCCTCGACGACGTGCGTCCTGTACTTGATCTTCCCGGCGCCGACCCAGCCCGCCATCTCGGCCTGGGCCTCGGCGAACCGGCTGAAGTAGTCGAGGATCAGAAAGCCCTCCATCCGCGCCCGGCGGACGATCAGCATTCGGTAGTTCGCTGGTCCCGTGGCGGCGCCCTCGTTGTAGGTGGCGATCGCCCCGCAGAGCACGATCCGCCCGTGCAGCGCGAGCCGGGCGAGGCAGTGGTCGAGGATCTCGCCGCCGACGTTGTCGAAGAAGAGATCGATGCCGTCGGGGCAGGCGGCGCGGAGCGCGGCGCGCAGGTCCTCACCGCGATAGTCGATCGCCGCGTCAAAGCCGAGCTCGTCGGTGAGCCAGGCGCACTTCTCCGGGCCGCCGGCGATCCCGACGACCCTGGAGGCGCCCTTGATCCGGGCGATCTGGCCGACCACCGACCCGGTTGCCCCGGCAGCGCCGGAGACGACGACCACGTCGCCCTCCTTGACCCGCCCGACGTCGATCAGGCCGAAGTAGGCGGTCAGGCCGGTGAGCCCGAAGACGCTCAGCGCCGCGTCTGGGTCGGTGCCCGCAGGCACGGGACGCATCGCCCGCTCGCCCTCGTCGGCGATCGCGTAGTCCTGCCATCCGGTGGTGCCGAAGACGAGGTCTCCCTCCGCGTAGCGGTCGCTGTTCGAGCTGACCACCTCGGCGAGCGCCCCGGCGCGGATCACGTCACCGATCCCGATCGGCGGCAGATATCCGGGTGCGTCGTCCATCCAGGTGCGAATCGTCGGGTCGATCGAGATGAAGCGGGTCCGGACGAGCGCCTCGCCCGGACCGGGTTCCGGGATCGCGTCGCGCTCGACTCGGATCGTCGACTCGTCGACGTTGCCGCTCGGGCGCTCGGCGAGCACGAGGCGGCGATTGAGCTCGGACATCTTCCCCCTCTTTGGGTGGTTCGCGAGCGAATCTATCGCTGCGCTACGGTGAGCGAGGGGTCCCTACCGATGAGGAGTCACTGAGATGAGCGACGGCCTGACCTCGGCCAGCATCGTCGAGGCCGCACAGCAACTGGGCAAGGACGAGTTCTCGCGCGGCGACATCGCCGGCCAGCTCGGGGTCGAGAAGGCGGAGATCAAGGCCGCCTTCCGCGAGGCCCGCAAGATGGGCAAGATCGAGAAGACGCGCGACGACGAGGAGAACACCGGCTACTTCCGGCTCACCGGCCAGTAGCGATGCGCCTCGGGGCATGGGCCGGGGCGCTGACCGCGGCGCTGGCGATCTGCGGCGCCTCCGCGGCGGAGGCCGGCGCCGAGCGGCTCGACGGCGTCGACGTGTCGCGATTTCAGAACCGGATCGACTGGGCGCTGGTCGCCGGCGACGGGATCTCGTTCGCGTTCGTGCAGGCGAGTCGCGGAACCGGCAACGACTGCTCGGTGAAGCCGCGCCGCTGCGGTCCGGACGAGCGGTATGACGCCAACGTGGAGGCCGCACGGGCTGCCGGGGTCGCGGTCGGTCCCTACCACCGCGCGTTCGCCGGCGGCCGGGGCCGAGAGGGCGTCAAGGCCGATGCGAAGGCCGAGGCAGGCGTGTTCGTCACCTCGGTCGGCCGACTGCGCCCCGGCGACCTCGCCCCGGCCCTCGACGTCGAGACGCCGTTCGAGGGCCTCACGCCCGGCAAGCTGCGCCTCTGGGTGCGGACCTGGCTGAAGCGGGTCGAGCGCAAGCTCGGCGCGAGGCCGCTCATCTACACGAACACCTCCTCGTGGGCAGCGACGGGCGATACGACCGAGTTCGCCCTGGCCGGACATCCACTCTGGGTCGCTGAATGGGGCGTGCGCCGCCCGAGCGTGCCGGCCGCAAACTGGGCCGGCGAGAGCTGGGCGGTGTGGCAGTACACGAGCTCAGGCTCGGTCGCGGGGATCGAGGGCCACGTCGATCGCGACGTACTGCGCGGCGGCCTCGCCTCCCTGAGCGCCCGGCGTTGGCGCGCGTCCCGTCAGTAGACGACGACGGCCGTGCCGAGCTTCGCGAAGCGGTAGACGATCTGGGCCTCGGGGGACGGCACGCGGACGCAGCCGTGGGAGGCCGGGTAGGGCGGGACGTCGGGATACTCGTGAAACGCGATCCCGTTGTTGAAGTAGGAGGCGTAGGGCAGCCAGACCTGGAACGGGACCGACCACGAGCGCAGCTCCTTGCGAAAGACCTCGAACGAGCCCGCCGGCGTCGACGTCCCGGGCGCCCCGGCCGAGACGTGGATCGCCCGCTTGGTCTTGCCGTGGGTGATGAGCAACGCGACGCCCCGATCGCGGTAGACCTCGATTCGGCGGTCCGGCCCGCCGGCGCGCGGCTTCGGCGGCTTCGCCTTCGCCAACGCCGCGGTCGTCAGCGGGCCGACGACGCCGTCGCGGCCGAGACCCTCCCAGGCCTGGAACGCGATCACCGCCTGTTGGGTGCGATAGCCCTCGACCCCGTCGATCGCCGAGCGGGGCAGGTACTGCAGGTCGGCGAGCCGCTGCTGCAGCTTGCGGGTGCTGGGGGTCCTCGGGCCCTTCGGCCGGAACTTGCGCTGCGGGCCCTGCGACGGCTTCGCGAAGTCCTGACGATCGGTCTGCTGCTCGACCGCGGTGCCGCCCGAGACGACCTTGACCGCGTCGACGCCGTCGAACTGGGTCAGCGTGTAGGTGAACTGGCCGACCCGCGCAGCGAGCTCCTGCTCCTGGAGATCGTCGCGGTCGCCGGGGTCGGCCGGGATCCCCTGCAGGAAGCCGCTCGACAGGTCGACCGTCGCGGTCCCGTCGGCGACCGTGACCCGCTCGAGCTCGACGTCGTCAGGGATCTGGGTCTCGGCCCCCGAGCCGGCCGGCGGCCCGTCGACGAGCTGCTCGGCGGCCACCTCGACCTGGTCACCACCCTCCGGGAGCTTCGCGTCGACCTTGCGGAACTGCTCACCGGCGGTGAAGTAGATCTCGGGCTTCGCCGCCGGCTGGGCCTGCGCCCCGGCCCCCGGGCCGGCGCCGGTCGTCGAGGTCTCGTCGGAGCCGCCGCCGCATCCGGCGGCCAGCGCGACGACGACCGGCGCGATCGCCAGCGACGCCCGCAAACCACCCGCACGAGGCCCCATCGCGGCGCACCCTAGCCCGCGGCCCGGTCGCGCCGGGTGAAGTCGCTACGGTCGGCTCGCGATGGCGAGCGGCGGCGCGAGCGTCCGGGCGGACTGATGACCGTCCCGACCGTGCTGACCCGCTCTGAGTGAGCCGGCGCCCAGCGGGTACCGTGGCGCCATGACCGATCCCTTCACGCACAAGACGCTCACCGATGTCGACGATTCCGCGCCCGGCTTCGGGTTCGGGGAGGTTCAGGAGGCGCGCTTTGCCACCGGCGACCTCGACGCCGAGGACACCGGGGTCAGCCTCCTCCGGGTGAAGCCGTCGAAGCGACAGGGCTTCGCGCATCGCCACGAGCAGGCGGAGGAGGTCTACGTCGTCGTCGCCGGCTCCGGGCGGGTGAAGCTCGACGCCGAGATCGTCGAGCTCGGGCCGCTCGACGCGCTGCGCGTCTCCCCCGGGGTCACCCGCCAGTTCGAGGCCGGCGAGGAGGGCATCGAACTGCTCGCCTTCGGCCCGCGCCACGAGGGCGACGGCGAGATCATCCCCGGCTGGTGGGACGACTGAGCCCGGCCCCGGCGGGCCCGGCTCACGCCGCCTCGGAGTAGGCCGGCTCGGCGCCCGCGGGCTCGGGCCCGGCCTCCCCGGCGTGCGCCTGGGCGGGGACCGACTCGACCACGGTCGCGGCGACCGCGACGGCGACCGCCATCAAGATCGCGCCGATCAGGTAGGCGAGGTGGTACCCGGAGTTGAGCGCCGCATCCTGCGTGGTGCCGTCGGCGAGCAGGCCGTCGGTCCGCTCCGTGGCCAACGTCGCGAGCACGGCCAGGCCGATCGCGCCCCCGACCTGCGTCGTCGTGTTGACGAGCCCGGAGGCGAGCCCGGCGTCGCTCGGGGTCGCCCCCGACATCGCCAGCGTCATCAGGGCGGGAAACGAGACGCCCGCCCCGACGCCGAGCAGCACCATCACCGGGAAGACCTCGGCCCAGTAGTTGCCCTCGACGGAGGTGCGGGTGAACAGCAGCAGGGCGAGAGAGGCGACCACCAGGCCGCCGACCAGCGCCGGCTTCGGCCCGATTCCCATGATGATCTTCTCTGCGTAGCGCAGCGAGAGGGTGCCCATGACGATGCACGACGGCAGGAACGCGAGCCCGACCTCGAGCGCGTCGTAGCCGAGGATCCCCTGCAGGTACAGCGCGCCCATGAAGAACATGCCGAAGAACCCGACCACGAGCAGGCCCATGACGATGTTGGCGCCGGCGACGTTGCGCGACCGGAACAGCCGCAGTGGCATCAGCGGGTTCGGGATGCGCGCCTGGCGAACCACGAAGGCAACCAGCAGCGCGATCGCGATCGCGCCCAGGATCAGCGTCTGCGCCGACCCGAAGCCCTTGTCGCCCGCCTCGAGCAACGTGTAGACGGCCAGCATCACGCCGGTCGTGATCAGCACCGCGCCGGGGATGTCGGCGCCCTCGGAGAGCCCGATTCCGGGCCGGTCCTCAACCAGCCTGATCGCCGCGAGCCCGACCGCGATCCCGACCGGCAGGTTGATGACGAAGATCCAATGCCAGCTGATCAACTGGGTGATCACCCCGCCGGCGATCAGCCCGATCGAGGCACCGGCCGAGGCGACGAACGCGTACACGCCGATCGCCTTGGCCTGCTCCCGCGGCTCGGGGAACATGGTCACGATCATGCCCAGGATCACCGCCGAGGCGACCGCGCCGCCGGCGCCCTGGACGAAGCGGGCGACGACCAGCCACCCCTGGCTCTGCGCGGTGGCGCAGGCGAGCGAAGCGATCGTGAAGACCGCGAGTCCGAAGAGGAACACGCGCCGCTGGCCGATCAGGTCGCCGAGCCGCCCGGAGAGCAGGAGCAGGCCGCCGAAGGCGATCAGGTAGGCGTTGACCACCCACGCCAGGCTCGACTGCGAGAACCCGAGGTCGTTCTTGATCGTCGGCAGCGCCACGTTGACGATCGTCGCGTCGAGCACGATCATCAGCATTCCGCCGCACAGCACGTACAGCGCCAGCCAGCGCTTCGAATCGGTTTCGGTTGCAGTCATTCCCTAAGCCCTTCCAGGTTGCGGTTCCGAATACGAAGACATGAGGATGGCGGCAAACTCATCGGTTCTTGCCCGTTTCAGCGAACTTTGAATCGTCGGAAGCGCTCAGCGCGCGGCTGACGTGAGCGAGCTCGACCTGCAACTCGAGCCGATCGGCGCCGTCGAGTCGTCGCTCACGGACCGCGCCCAGGCGCCCAAGCAGGGGGACGAGGGCGCGCCGGACGCCTGGCTGTCGCTGGACCCCGCGGTGATCGCGGCGCTCGCGGGCCTGCGCCCCGGCGACCGGGTGATCGTGATCACCTGGCTCGACCGGGCCGATCGCACGACCCTGCGCGTTCACCCCCGCGGCGATCTCGAAGCGCCCGAGCTGGGCGTGTTCGCGACCCGCTCGCCGGATCGGCCGAATCCGATCGGGCTGCACGAGGTCGAGATCGGCCGGATCGAGGGCGCTCGCGTGCTCGTCCGCGGCCTCGAGGCGATCGACGGGACTCCCGTGCTCGACCTCAAGCCGGTCCTCGGCCCCGTCGGCGAGCGCTGAGCGTCGCAGGCGTGAGGGGCTTGAGCCCCGGCGTCTGATAGACGACCGGGTGTGCGCCCGACGCCGCCACCTCGATGATCGTCCTCCAGCTCACCGACCTGCACATCGGCGCCGACTGGGGCGACGATGAACCGGCGGCAACGTTGGGGGCGACCCTGGCCCGGGTCGCCGCCGCCGGCGTCGAGCCCGATGCGGTGGTCGTGAGCGGCGATCTGACCGAGCACGGCGCCGCCGGCGAATACGAGCTGGCGCGATCGCTGCTCGAGCCCTTCGGCGACCGACTCCACGTGTTGCCGGGAAACCACGACGACCGCGCCGAGCTGCGCGCCGCGTTCGGCCTCTCCGGAGCGGGAGCGGAGCGGATCGACTACGCCGCCGAGGTCGGGGCGCTGCGCCTGATCGTCCTCGACACGACCGTCCCGGGGTCCGACGGCGGCGCGCTCGCCGCCGAGCAGCTCGGCTGGCTCGGGGCGCAGCTCGGGGCGTCGGACCGGCCGGCGCTGATCGCGATGCACCATCCTCCGATCGCCACCGGCATGCCCGCCTTCGACGCGATCGGCCTTCCGGATGCCGACCGCGCGGCGCTCGCCGAGGTGGTGGCCGCCGGCGCGTCTGCAGTCGGCATGATCGCCGGCCACGTGCACCGGGCGATCGCCGGCGAGGTCGGGGGCTGCGCGGCCGTCGTCGCCCCGAGCACGTTCATGCAGTCCGAGCTCGACCTGCGCTCGGGCGAGATCGAGCTCGGAGCGGATCCGCCCGGGTTCGCGGTTCACTCGATCGAAGCCGGGGAGATCGCCTCGCACGTTCAGTTCCTGGCGCCCGCCGAGCCGCTAGGCCGCGCGTACGGCTGAGCGGCGTTCAGGCGAGCGAGCGCAGCACCGAGGCGGCGGCGTTGAAGCCGTTCATCCCGTGGGCGCCGGCGCCGGGCGGCGTCGCCGCCGAGCAGATGTAGACGCCGGGGATTCCGGTCGAATACGGGTCGAGGGCCAGGCGGGGGCGAAACAGGATCTGGCGCATCGTGTTGGCGCCGGTGATGATGTCGCCGCCGACGTAGTTGGCGTTGCGCGCGGCAAGCTCCGCGGGGCCCCGGACCGAGCGGCCGACGATTCGCTCGCGCAGGCCGGGCGCGAAGCGCTCGATCTGGCCGATCACCGCGTCGGTGGCGTCGCCGTCGTAGCCGCTCGGGACGTGGGCGTACGCCCAGACCGGGTGCACGTCGCCGCGCGAGCGCGATGGGTCGGCGAGGTACTGCTGGCCGACCAGCACGAACGGCCGCTCCGGCATCCGGCCGCGGTTGACCTCGCGCTCGGCGAGCGCGACCTCCTCGAACGCGCCAATCGCGTGGACCGTGCCCGCCCGCCGGGCCTCGGGCGCCGCCCACGGCACCCCGCCCTCCACCGCGAGGTCGACCTTGAACGCACCCGGGCCGTAGCGATAGGCGCGGTAGGCGCGCGCGACCCTGGCCGGCAACCGCTCGCCGGCGAGCGCGGCCACCCCGGCCGGCGAGAGGTCGAGGACGACCGCGTCGACGGCCGGCAGCTCGCCGAGGGAACGCACCTCGCGACCGGTCTCGATCCGCCCTCCTGCCTCGGTGACGACGGCGGCAAGGGCCGCGGCGATCGCGCCCGAGCCGCCGCGGGCGACCGGCCACCCGTAGTGGTGGCAGGCGCAGATCAGGGCGACCCCGACCGAGGAGCTGAACGGGCGCGAGAGGGGACTGAAAGCGTGCGCCGCGACACCGCCGAACAGCGCCCGGGCGCCGCCCGATGCGAACGAGCGGGCCAGCGCGGTCGCCGGGGCCGCCGCCGGGATCCCGAACCGTGCCAGGCGCAGCGGGTGGCGCGGCACGTGCAGGATCGGCCGCATGATGTCCTCGCCGAGCCGGTCGAAGCCCGCCGACGGGCGCCCGAACAGACGCCTCCAGGCGTCGCCGTCGCCGCCGAGGCCGGCCACGGTCGCGTCGATCGACCGGACCATCGCCGCCGCGTCGCCGCCGTCGAGGGGGTGGGCGAGGTCGACCTCCGGCCAACACCACTCGAGCCCGTGACGCTCGAGGTCGTGCTCCAGGAGGGCCGGCGATCCGACCGCCATCGCGTGGACCGCCGAGCAGTCGTCGTGCAGCAGGCCCGGGAGCGTGAGCTCGCTGGTCCGCGCGCCGCCGCCGATCGTCGCCGCCGCCTCGAGCACGGTCACCTCGACCCCGCGCGCGGCGAGCGCGGCCGCGCAGGCGAGGCCGTTGGGCCCCGAGCCGACGATGATCGCTTCGCTCACGCGGGCGCGCCGGCGCCGGCCGGGCCGGTCACCTCGACCGGGAACTCCCACGACTCCTCGAGCCACGGGCCGCGGGCGACCATCTCGGCGACGTCGACCCAGCCCTCCTCGAGCAGCCCGGTCGCG
The DNA here is from genome assembly GCA_963781265.1 of uncultured Solirubrobacterales bacterium. Classification (GTDB taxonomy): domain Bacteria; phylum Actinomycetota; class Thermoleophilia; order Solirubrobacterales; family 70-9; genus WHSW01. The sequence goes on along the minus strand of CAWAFH010000012.1, from coordinate 86,883 downwards.
GCGTCGTAGATCCGGTAGCGCTGGCGCTGGATGTGCGCGGGCTGGGACTCGAGCGTGATGATCCGCAGCTCGCCGGGCTCGAAGGAACACCGTTCCTGGACCGCGTCGAGCAGCTGCTTGCCGTGCAGGTGCCCGTCGCCGAAGTTCCAGCCGTTGACGACCCCGGAGACCAGCTCTCCCTCGCGCACGTGGAACGCCTCGACGTCGCCACCCGTCGCGCGGGGCAGGAGCCCGTTGAGCGCGCGACCGTGCGAGTGCATGGCGCGGAACGCCAGACCCTTGTTGAGCAGATACTCGGCGAGGTCGCGGCCGTAGAGCGTGGTCAGCTGCTCGATCACGATCGGCGCCGCCTTGGTGATCGAGCGGTCGAGCTTCGCCTCCGCCCCGCTCTCCTTGTCGAAGCACCACTGGCTCGTCGCCCAGTTGCCGGCGTAGTAGCGCATCGCCGGCAGAAACGAGACCTTGTCCGGGAAGAAGTTGCCGAGCACCGGGATCCCGACGCAGACCGCCAGCAGGATCGCCAGCAGCAGCGGGCTGTCCAGGGTCGAGAGCGGCACGTCGCCGTAATGGCCGAACAGGAAGAGGATCCCGAAGATCATGAAGAGGTTCCACTCCAGCGGCACCGCGAGCGGGAAGGTCGACGTGATGTGGACGTGGAAGATGATCATCCCGACCACCGCGATCGTCCCGATCACGCCGCCGCTCGACAAGAACAGCGTGATCGGCAGCGCGAACTCGATCGCGGTCCCGAGGTGGGCGGCGAACGCCGCCCGCCAGCCGGGGCGCAGGTCCTCCGGGTACTCGGTGTAGAGCAGCGCCTTCGCCTTGCGAGAGCGGTTCCAGGGCGTGTTGCTGATCATCACCGAGACCACGAACGGGAAGTGGCGGTTGAGCTTCGAGCTGGCCGCCCCGAGCCAGATGCACAGGAAGACGATCTGGGCGCCGACGATCAGGTTGGTCAGCGGGAACAGGAAGACGATCAGCAGCGGCCCGTAGACCTCCGGCCGCGCGGCGAGAAAGGCGACCTTGTCGCGCAGTCCGAGCAGCGCGAGGAACCCGAGCAGCACCGCGACCGCGGCCGGGTCGAGGCGCCCGGCGGCCGTCCCGGCCGCCGGCTCGCCGTCGGCGAGCAGCAGATACAGGGCGCCGGCCAGCACGCCGGCGTACAGGAGGGCGTCGAGCGCGGTCCGGCGCGTCCCCGCGGTCAGCGGCACCCGGTCCGGCCACGGCGGGAGCCGCACCGTCCCCGGGCGCAGCCAGTAGAGGATCCCCCCGATCGGCGGCAGGAACCGGAACGTGAGCGGCATCGATCCGCAGCCGAGCCCGATCGCCTCCCAGAGCACCAGCCAGACGACGACCTTCTGGAACACGATCGGCTCGGTCCACCAGTCGGAGAAGTCCCCCAGCCCGCCGAGTCCGGAGGTGGTCGCCGAGATCAGCAGAAAGCCGCCGAGGGCGAAGACGACGAGCTTCACCAGATAGAGCAGGTAGACCGCCTCGGGGGTGCCGAACCCGTTGACCGCCCAGTCCTGCGCCAGCGGCTTGATCCGCGACAGGTGTGGCTTCTCGCGCCACTGCTCGAGGTCGAACGGGGGCGGGGTCGGTGTCAGGAATCCCATGGCAGGCTGCGCGAGGCCGGACCGCGGCGCGATCGTATCGTCAGCACGCGGCGCGCGCCCGGATCAGAAGCCGACCGCGACCGCGCTTGCCTCGGCCTGCTCGCGAACCGTCTCGAGCAGGCCGTTGACGAGCAGGTGTGCGCCGGAGCCGACCCCGAGCGTCCAGTAACGGCGAAACCATGCTCGCGCCGCGGCCGTCGTGGTCGCGGTGCGCATCGTCCCGGTCAAGAGCGTCGTCGCGCCGTCGATCGGGGTGACCCGAAGGTCGTAGACCGTCTTCGCCCATCCGGGCCGGTCGAACGAGCCCCAGTCGGCGGCGGAGACCTCGGCGTACTCGATCACCGGGCGCCAGAACTTGCCGATCAGGCCGAGCGCGAGCTCGCGTCCGGGACGCTCGGCGAGCAGCACCCAGCCGCCGCGGGAGGCGGGCAGCTCGGTCAGCTCGCGCAGCCGTAGCCGCTCGGGCGCCGGCGCGGGAAGCGCACCGTGCAGGAGCCCGAGGGCGAGCTCGGGCAGGGCGCGCGCGGCGCCGAGGGCGGCGACGACCGGCCGCCGGCGCCCGACCTCGATCAGGTCGACGGCGACCAGCGCCTCCCAGGTGGACGCGGCGTCCGCGGCGACGACGCAGGCCACCGTATCCGAGACGTCGTAGCGCGGCAGCAGCTCGTCGAGTAGCGGCGCGTCGGCCTCAGCCACCGATCGCCGCCCCGTCGAGCGCCTCGGCGATCTCGTCGGCCCAGGCGTCGATTGCGGCCCACTCGCGAAAATCACCGTTGGGGGCCTTGGCCGCGCGCACCGCGAGCCGCTCGTGGAGGCTGAGCAGGGCGCGGTCGAGCTTGCCGCGAAACACCGGCCGCGAGCGGCCCCGCTCGGCCGCGAACTTGGCCACCGCCTGATCGGGCGCGGCGTCCGCGGGCTCCGGGGGATCGCCGAGCGGCCCGACCGTGAACACCCAGACGGGGCGCCCGGCCGGCTCGGCTTCGAGCTGCTCGGCGATGCGCCGCGCCGACTTCAGCCACTTGCCCATGTAGATCGGGCTGCCGAGGACGACCGGCTCGCCGGGGGCGAGGACCGCGTGCTCGGCGTCCTCGGTGACCGCTTCGAGGCCGCGCTCACGCAGGCGTCGCGCGATCGCATCACCGATCTCGGCGGTGCTTCCGTGCCGGGTCGCGGTGATCACGTGGACCGTGCTCATGGCACCTCGAACCCTGCCCTGATGCGCGCCCGTCCGCGAGGGTGCCAACCACCGCATCGGACTCCGGGGCGACTACGCAACCCGGCTCAGACACCGAGCGCGATGCTCAGCGCGAGCATGCCCGCAGCGCCCAGAGCCGTGCCGGCGAGGGCGCCGCGAACGTCACCGCGCAGGGCCTCCGGGAACACCTCGATCGCCACCAGGGCGAGCATCGCTCCCGCCGCGAACGCGAACGAGAACGGCAGCAGCGACTCGACCTGCTCGACCAACAGGAAGGCGATCGGCGCCGCGATCGGCTGCGGGAGGCTGGTGGCGACGGCCGCCCAGAACTGCTGCGCCGGACCGTATCCGGCGGCCTCCATCGGAATTGCCACGCTGGTGCCCTCGGGCACGTTTTGAACCGCGATCGCGATCACGATGAACGCGGCCAGGCCCTCGGTGGTCGACGCCCAGGCGGTGCCGAGCGCGAGCCCCTCGGGGAGGCTGTGGACGAAGAGGACGACGAAGACGAGCAACGACGAGCGGCGGGCGCTGCCGATCGCCGTGTGCTGCGGAGCGATCGCCCGCCGCGCGACCAGGAGGAAAGTGATCCCGGCGACGAGGCCGAGCGCGACGGCGCCCGGGCCGCCGTCATCGAGCGCCGGTGCGAGGAGGCCCGCGATCGCGGCGACCGCCATCACCCCGGCCGCGATTCCGAGCAGCCCCGGGCGCAGCGCCGCGGCCCGCTCGCCGAGCAGGAAGACGGGCACCGCGCCGAGTCCGGTCGCCAGCGCGGTCCCCAGGGCGACGAGGAACAGCTCGAGCATCGGCCCTACTATCGCGCCCGCCGCGCGGGCCGCCTCGGTGGTGAGCACGGAGACCCGACGCGCAGCGCGTACCGATGACTGACGACAACGGCGCTGCGAGCCTCGCCGTGATGGGATCTCGGGCTATTAAGGTGAGCGCGTGAACGAGACCGCCGAACCGAACGCTGAGTCGATCTCGGTCGTGCTCGCGGACGATCACGAGCTCGTCCGCGACGGGATCCGGATGGTGCTCGAGGCCGAGAACGACATCGACGTGGTCGCCCAGGCGTCGGACGCCGAGAGCGCCGCCCGCTACGTCCTCGGCCACAAGCCGACCGTGCTGGTGCTCGACCTCAACATGCCCGGCCCACCGAGCCTGGAGCTGATTCCGAAGATGCTCGAGTCCTCCCCGGGCACCGCGGTGATCGTGGTCACGATGCAGAACGAGCCGGCCTTCGCCCGCCAGGCGCTGCGCGCCGGCGCCAAGGGTTTCGTGGTCAAGCAGTCGGCCGCCGCGGAGCTCGTCTCGGCGGTCCGCGCGGTGCTCGCCGGCGAGACGTACATCAACCCGAACCTGGGGGCCCGGCTGGCGGCCGAGCCGCCCGCCCCGGACGGCCCGCCCGACGACCTCACCCCGCGCGAGGTCGAGGTGCTCGGGCTGCTGGCGCTCGGCTACATGAATCCCGAGATCGCCGAGCGCCTGGTGCTCAGCGTGCGCACGGTCGAGACCCACCGCGCCAACATCCAGCGCAAGACCGGGCTCTCGACCCGGGCCGAGCTGGTCGCCTACGCGATCGAGAACGACCTCGTCGAGCGCTGACGGCCGCGGTCAGCCGCCGTCGCGTGGCTCGGCGTCGTAGGAGAGCAGCTCGCCGTGCCACTCGTGCGGCCACGAGACCTCGACGTCGATCGGCCTGGACGGCGGCTCGAGATCGGTCGGGGTGGTATGACCGAGCCACGCAGCGAGATAGCGCCCGCCGACCTTCTGCGGCGGCCACCACAGGTAATCGAGCGACGCCTTGCCCTCCCCGTGGCCGCCGGTCAGCTCGTGCTTCATGTGCAGCGACTCGGCACCGGTGATCAGCTGGCCGCGAAGCACCGGGTCAAACGGCTTCGGATCGACCGCGGCGCCGAGCTCGGCGGCGATCTGGGCGGCGCCGGCGTCCGCGAGCTGGGTCGCGATGCCGCCCTGCTTGACAGGGAAGGTGGTCCCGTCGCCGGCCGCGAAGACCCGCTCCGTCCCGCTGACCCGGCCGTGCAGGTCGACCGGGATGAACCCTCCTGCGTCGGCGGGCAGACCGGTGATCGCCGGGCCGGAGATCACCGGGAGCGCCAGCGCGAGATCGGGGTCGAGGAGCTCGCCCGATACCGAGGTGCGCACGCGTCCCTCGGCATCCTGGACCACGTACCGCTCCGTCTCGACCGAGATCCGGCGCGCGGCGAGCAGTTCGGAGACGGCGGTTCCGGCGACGCTGCCGAAGATCGCCAGCGGCGAGTGCTCCGGGGTCAGGATCCGGATCGCGAGCCCGGGCATCCCCAGCTCCTCGGCGCGGCGGCGGATCAGCAGCCCGATCTCGTAGAGCGGCAACGGCCAGCTCGTCCCCGGCGGGACGATCAGGTTCAGCATCCGAGCCGGCGAGGCGTCGGCGCGGGCGATCAACTCGTCGACCGGGACGTCGGTGCGATCGCTCCAGAAGGTCTCGACGCCGGTGAACGCGGCGCGGGTGCGCCCGCCGACGCAGACGAACAGGTAGTCGTAGGGCAGCCGGGATCCGTCGCCGAGGACGGCCTCGTGGGCGCCCGCGTCGACCTCCCGCAACGCGCCCTCGATGAACTCGCCGCCGATCTCGGCGAGCGCCGGCGCCAGCTCGTGGCGCTCGGCGGGCTGGAAGGTGAACGGCTCCTCGACCGCGAGCGGCTTGAACAGAAACTCGGGCTCCGGGGCGAGCAGCGAGAGCCGAACGCGATCCCCGGCCAGGTCGGCGAGCGCGAGCGCTGCCTCGAGGCCGGCGATGCCGCCGCCGGCGATCACCACCCGCGCCTGGCTGTCGGCAGCGCCTTCCATCGCGACTGAACCTACCCGTCCGCGCCGTCCGGGCCATCCGCGCCCGGCACCCGGCGGGCTCGGTAGTGAGCCCGGACGCGACCGCCGCGCGCGTCAGCCGACACGCTCGACCGGCATCGACGCGCTCACCCGGGACCCCTGACCCGGAGTCGAGCTGACCTCGAGCGTGCCGCCGATCAGGGCGAGGCGCTCCTGCATCCCGAGCAGCCCGAAGCCCTCATTGGTCGCTGCGCGGTCGAAGCCCGCACCGTCGTCCTCGACCGTCACCCGCACGGACTCTCCGCGCTCGTCGATCTTGATCCGGACATGCTCGGCGTCGGCGTGCTTGACGACGTTGTTGAGCGCCTCCTGGACGGTCCGGTAGAGCGTCGCCTCGAGCTCCGGGCTGGGTCGCGTCGGCAGCCGCCCGGACTCGTAGGCGAGGTCGATGTCCGCCTCGATCGCGAGTCCGGTGCGCGAGCCGACGCGGTCGACGAGCGCCTCGACCGCGGCCCCGGTCCCGAGCTGGTCGAGGGCGGCGGGCCGCAGCTCCGTGATCAGCCCCTGGAGCCCCGCGATGATGCGCTCCACCTGGACCTGGGCCTGGCTCAGGGCGCGCCGCTGGGCGTCGACGTCGTCGACCTGTAGGGCGCTCGACTGCATCACGTTGAGGGCGCCGAGCTCCTGGAGGGTCTCGTCGTGCAGCTCGCGCGCCCAGCGGCGGCGCTCGCTCTCCGAGGAAGCGATCGAGAGCCGCAGCTTCTCGGCCTCGATCAGCCTCGTCGCGCCGATCGCCGTCGCGCCGCTCGTCGCGAAGGACTCGAGCGCGAGGCGGTCGTCGGCGCTGAACTCGCTCTCGGCGCCGATCCGGTCGAACAGCACGAGCACTCCGAGGTCCTCGCCGCGCGAGCGCAGCGGCACCAGCAGCGCGCCGGAAGCTTCGACCCCGAGCGGCGCGAAGGTGGACATCGCGGTACCCGCGATCACCTGGCTGCGACCGGCGCGGATCACGTCGAGCGCTGGAGAGTCCTCGCCCGGCAGTCGCTTGCCGACCAGGTCCGGGCCGAGCTCGCCGGCGACGTCGGCGACCTCGAGGCCGGAGTCGTCGATCAGCATGAGCACGGCGCTGCGGGCGTCGCCGAGCGCGCGCCCGCGTTTCACGACCAGCTCCTGCACGCGAAGCAGGTCGGTCTCGCCCCCGACCTCGCGGTTCAGCGTGACGGTCGCCTCGAGGCCCCTGAGCGCACGCTCGAGCTCGTCGCCGCGGCGGCGGCTGACCTCGAGCAACCGGGCGTTGTCGATCGCGATCGCCGCCCACTCGGCGAGGACCACCAGCAGCTGCTCGTCGCGATCGTCGAACTCCTCTCCACCCCGCTTCTCGGTCAGGTAGAGGTTGCCGAAGACCTCGCCGCGGATCATCACCGGGACCCCGAGGAAGGTGTCCATGCGCGGGTGCTCGGCCGGGAATCCGTAGGAACGGGCGTGATCGCTGATCCGCGCGAGCCGCAACGGGGCGAGGGCGCTCGGATCAGCTCGCCGAGCATGCCGCGCCCGCGCGGCAGCGGGCCGATGCGCTGGCGCTGCTCGTCGTCGATCCCGACGGTCAGAAAGCGGGCGAGCTCGCGCTTGTCGTCGTCGAGGACGCCGAGCGCCGCGTAACGCGCCCCGGTCAGCTCGCGCGCCGCCTCGAGCACCTGCTCGAGCACCGCCTCCGGATCGTGCTTGGAGACCAGCCCGCGACCAACGTCGAGCAGGCGCTGGAGATGGTCGGAACCAAGGTCGGAAGGCGTCCCCATCGGCCGTTTCAGCCTAACGCTAGTTCCGCGCTCACTACGGATGCGAATCCAGGTTGAACGCCGATGGTCATCCGAGCCCGAGCGCTTAGCCTGAGCATGTGAACTCCGCCGCCACCGGGCCGTCCGAGCGCAAGATCGTCGTCGGCTACGAGCCGATCCACGACGGCGACGACTCGCTGGCGCTCGCGCGTCTGCTGGGCGAGGTGCTGGCGGCGCGGCCGATCGCGGTCACGGCGCTGCCGTGGCCCACCTACCTGATGGGGATCGAGGACCTGCAGCGCCAGCTGGATGTCGAGATGAAGGACCGATTCGCCGTCGTCCACGATCAGCTTCGCGACCTCGAGCCCGAGACCCGTGCGATCGCGAGCCCGAGCGCCGCCGAGGCCCTCCACGAGCTCGCCGAGACCGAGCGCGCCCAGATCCTCGTGCTCGGCTCCTCGCACCGCGGCCCGGTCGGGCGGACCCTCGCCGGCAGCGTCGGCGAGTCGCTCATGCACGACGCGCCGTGCGCGATCGCGATCGCGCCACGCGGCTATGCGGCCCGAGGGACCGAGCGCCTGCAACACATCGGGGTCGCCTTCGACGGCTCCCCCGAGGCATGGGCGGCGCTCGAGACGGCGATCGGGATCGCCGAGGTGTGCCACGCTCGACTGACCGTGCTCGCGGTCGCCGACTATCCCCACTACGGCTATGCCGAGTCGTGGTCCGTGCTCAGCTCCGGAAAGCTCCACGACGCGGAGCGGGAGGAAAAGCAGCGGCTGCTCGAGCTCGCCGTCGGTCGGGTCCCTGACGAGCTCGAGCATGAGGGCCGGCTACTGACCGGGGACGCCGCCCGAACCCTGTGCGCCGCAAGCGGCGAGTTCGACCTGCTGGTCTCCGGCTCGCGGGCCTACGGGCCGCTGCGGCGAACGGTCCTCGGCAGCACCACTCGCAAGCTGATCCGCTCCTCGTCCTGTCCGGTGCTCGTCCTGCCGCGGGGCTCCGGCGTCGACCCGCTCGGGCTGCGGCGCCGGCGCGCCGCCACCGGGGTCGGCAGCCACTCCCCGGTCTAGGCGGCGATCCTGGAGTTGAACTCCCGGCCGCGAGACGACGAAGTCGAGCCGAACATGGCTCGAATCGCGGTCGGCTACGGCGCCGGCCGTGGCGGAAGCGACGCTCTCGCCCTTGCCGCGACCCTCGGGCGCCCGCTGGGCGCCGAGCTCGAGCTCGTCGTCGCGGACGGCGACGAGGGGTCCGAGGACGACCTCGCCTCGGCGCTCGATCAGGCCATCGGAGGCGACCTTCCCCGCCGCATGGTGATCGACCCGCGCCCGACCGCCGCCGTCCTGCTCGAACTCGCCACGGCCGACCGTGGGATCGAGATGATCGTGATCGGATCGACCCCCGAGGCCGGCCTCGGCCGCGTGCGCAGCGGCCGGCTGCTCTCGCGCCTGCTCAGCGGCGCGCCGTGCCCGGTCGCGATCGCGCCCGCATCGTTCGGCGCCTCCGAGCCGGCGCCGGAACCACCCCGGGTGATCGAGGTCGGCTTCGACGGCTCGGCGGAGGCGAGCGCCGCCCTCGCGCTAGCGACCCGGATCGCGATCGCGGCCGGGGCAACGCTCAGGGTGGTCGCGGTCGGGAGCCCGGCCCCGGCGGACGCTCAGTACAGCGGGCCCGTCGGCGCGACCGCGGTCAGCACCGGCTTCGACCTTCAGGAGCGCCTGCACGAGGTCGTCGCCGAGCTGCCCGACGAGCTCCGGGCGCTGGCGATCTTCTCGCACGGCAACGCGCCAGGGGTCCTGCTCGAGCGCGCCGAGGAGGGGGTCGACCTGCTGATCGTCGGCTCCCGCGGCCACGGCAGGCTCGGCTCCGCCCTGCTCGGCAGCACCTCGAGAGCGGTGCTCGCGTCAGCGGCCTGCCCGGTGATCGTCGTCTCGAGGCCGTCGATCCGTCGATGAGCAGCGACTACTTAGGGGCCCCGGTACTTGCCCCGGATGACAGCGAGCGGCGAGCGCCATACGGTCGAGGCGTGCCCGCCCCCGGGACACTCGAGGAGACGAGGGAGCGCGCCGATGCCGTTGATCCGCTGCCAGCACTGCGGTGAGGACACGTTCGCGATCACCGGCTGGGCCGACCTCGACCACTGCGCAAACTGCGGCGAGCTGCTCGTCGGCGCCCGATCGGAGTCGAAGCTCGACGCCCGGCGGACCCCCGGCTCAGCGGCGACTACCGAGCCGGTCCCGTGCTCGGCGCCGATGACCAACGGCGAGCCCGCCCATACGGTCGCGCCATGAACGCTTCAACACCTCCCCACATCCGCCCCCGTCCGTTCGGAGAGCGCACGGTCGACGAGTTCGCGACCATCGGGATCCTCAGCTGCACGCCGGATGCGCCGCTCGACGAGGTCGCCTGGCTGATGTCGAACAACCGCGTTCACGCCATCGTGGTCGTCGACGACCAGGTGCCCGAGCCGCCCGTGATCTCCGACACCGACCTGATCGCGGCCGCTGCCAGCGGGCATTTCGACGGGCTCTGCGCGCGCGATATTGCCGGCACCGAGGCCGTGAGCGTCGCCCAGGACGAGACGCTCGACCGCGCCGCCCAACTGGTCGCCGAGCACCGGGTCGGGCACCTGATCGTCCGCGATCGCGCCCGGATGCCGGTCGGGATCATCTCCTCGCTCGACCTGGCGCGAGCGATCGCCCAGCCGAGCTGAGCCAGGCGATGCCCGCCGAGGCCTCGCGCGCCGGCTCGATCGTGGTCGGCTACGACGGCACCGAACGCGGCGCCGACGCACTCGCGCTCGGGGCCCGCCTCGCCGACGCGCTCGACGCGAAGCTGGTGGTTGCGACCGCGGTTGCCGACCCGAACGGCCTCCTCTCGCCCGCCGAGCTCGCGAGCATGAGCGAGGAGCATGCGGGCCAATCGCTGCAACGCGCGGTCGAGCTGCTCGCACCCCGCGAGGCGCGGACGACGATCGTCTCCGGTTACTCCGCAGGGCACGCCCTGAATCGGCTTGCCGACGACGAGCGCCCGCTGGCTCTGGTGATTGGGTCCTCACATCACGGCCGCATCGGCCAGGTCGTGCTCGGCAGCGTCGGCGAGAGCCTGCTTTCGGGCGCGCCGTGTCCCGTCGCGGTGGCGCCGCGCTGCTACGCCGGCCAACCGCAACGGAGTCCGGAGCGGGTCGGCGTCGGCCTCGACGGGTCGCCGGAGGCCGGCGAAGCGCTGGCCACCGCCGAGCGAATCGCCTCGGGACTCGGCGCCGAGCTCGCCCTGATCGGCGTGGTCCCGCGCCACGTGCCCGATATCGGCGGCGCGGTGCTGGGCATGTTCAGTCACGACGAGCTCGACGGATCCGATGACCGGCGCATCGAGGACGTACTCGAGCGAGCCGACGCGGCCGTCGATCCGAGCTGCCGAGCTCGTCGTCGCCTTCTGCACGGTGATCCGGCGTCGACCCTGGCGCGTGAATGCCAGCGGCTCGATCTGCTCGTCGTCGGCTCGCGCCAGTACGGGCCGCTGCGCCGAACCCTGCTCGGCAGCGTCTCGCGGTCGCTTTCACGCTCCGCCTGCACCCCGCTGCTCGTGGTCCCGCGGATCGCGTCCGAGGCACCGACGTCCGAGCGCGCCGACGCGCCGGCCGAGCGCGCGCAGGTCGGGCTCAGCTGAGCGGGTCGTCACGCTCCCGCCCGCAGCTGCGCTGCCGGTCGCGCCGCCGCGGGCGCCGAACGGGCGCGGTTTGCGAGCACTGCACCCCGGGCCCTGACCGCGCCGACCGTGATCACGGGAACCGTCATCGCCGCGAACAGCACCAGCAGCCAGGCCGAGCGCGAATCGGTGCCGGAGCCGATCGAGTGGGCCAGGCAGAGCACGTAGGCGAGCAGCGTCCAGCGATGCAGCCAGCGCCAGGCGGCGACCCCGATCCAGCGCCGGGCGTAGTAGCTCAGCCCGAGGATCGCGGCCAGCCACGCGCCGATGATTCCGACCCCGGTCCAGACCGACTGCGAGGCGAGCGCGAACGGCAGCGTGATGCCGGACAGGCCCGGGTGCAGGTACGGGTCGCCGAGCAACAGCAGCCCATGGCCCGCGATCGCCCCGAGCGCGGTCAGGGTGAGCGCCTCGTGCGCGGTCTTCAGCCACGAGCTCGCCCCGGGCCGGCGCGACATGCGCCCCGAGAGCGCCAGGCCGCAGGCGACGGCCGCCGAGACGAGCAGCATCGCGACCACGCCGAGCGAGCGACTCGCGAGCCAGAAGAGGTGCGAGCCGGGATCGGTGAGCGAGGGATCGGTGGTCATCGCAGCCCCGTCGCAGGGTCGAGGCGAACCGCGAGCGGCCCGAAGACGGTCGGGTCGCCGTCGTCGTCGAAGACCAGCCCGCCCCAACGCGCGAGGCGCTCGGCCGCGCCGTCGGGCCCGGCAAGCAGCGCCGCCTTCGCGCGCGCTTCGGCCTCGGCCGCCGTCGGCGCGACGGCCGTCACCTGCACGAGGCCCGTCCACGCCGGGACGCCACGGCCCGGGTCGATCAGGTGATGGGCGAAGCCATCGCCGTGACGCCACACGCGGCGACGCAGGCCGCTGGTCGCGACGGCCCCGCGCGCGAGCTCGAAGCTCGCCACCGGGACGCCCGAGAAGGGGTCGGTGAGCTCGACCGTGCGCTCGAGCCCGTCGGCGCCGCCGATCCGCAGGTCGCCGCCGCAATCGACCGCGAACGAGCTGTACGCGGCGAGCTGGTCGGCGCACAGGTCCGCAGCCAGGCCCTTGCCGATGCCGCCGCTGTCGAGGCGCAACGACGGATCGCAGGTGACCGTGCCGGCGCCGGCGTCGACCCGCACGCTCGCCCACGGCTCGGGGCGACCGCCAAGCGCGGGGCGGCGCGGCGGCGCGGCGGCCAGCGCGGCGCGCAGGGAGGCGGGTTCGACGCCCACCCGCGACCGCTCGTACCCGGCCGACTCCACCGCATCGATCACGTTCGCGTCGACGAGGCCGTCGCTGCGCCGAAAGGCGTCGCGCGCCGCCTCGATGAATGCGGCGAGCAGTGGTGAAACCGCGGCGGTCCGACCCGCGCGCGCGTTGAAGGCGGCCAGCTGGCTGTCCGGCTCGAACCGGGTCAGCGCCGCGTGGATCTCGCGCAGCCGGCGCTCCGCGGCGTACGCGGCGAGCTCGGGGACCGGCGCGGCACGGCGGGCGACGCCGACGCAGATCCGCGCCTGCGACCCGAACAGCTCGAGCTCGCGCCGGTGCTCCGCGCGCGGCGCGGTGGTGGCGGCGGGCGCGCTCATGAGGTCGTCGTCTGCACCGGGGCGGGCGCCGGCGCGGGGGTCGTGACCGGCGCGGGCACCGGCGTCGGCGTGACGACCGGAGCCGTCGGCACCGTCGCCGCAGCGGCGGCCGCGTTCGAGCTCTGGGTCTGGCTGCTCTGGCGGGCGAGCTTCGGTCCCAGGGCAGGGTCCTGGCCGAGCGCCATTCTCACGGACAGCACCGCCGTCAGGACGATCGCCAGCGAGACGCTCAGGGTCACCGTCCAGCGGAGGGCGACCGCGCGCTCGAGGCGCGCGACCCTACTCGGCTTCGAGGGCGCCATCGTCGTCCCCTCCCGCGCTCACCGGCGCCGCGCTCGCGGCGGCGGTGACAGCGCTCGTCACGTGCCCGCCCGTCTGGGTGGCGTGCACCTGGCCTCGCACCGCGAGGCCCGAGGTGACCAGCAGCGCGAGCACTGTGCAGATCACCGCGATCGACGCTCTGATTCGGGCCTTGGTGTTCATGGGGCAATCCTGGCCCGGCGCGCTCAGGCCCACCTAAGCGGCTTGTTAGAGCCTTCTTACGAACGCAGGGGCGACGCCCGGCGCAGCCTAGGATCGGGGCGATGCGGATCCTGATCATCGAGGACGAGGTGGGCATCGCCCGCTTCTTGGAACGCGCCCTGCGCTCGGAGGGCTTCGCCACCGAGGGCGCCGCCGACGGCGAGGAGGGCGAGCGGATGGCGCTCACCGGCGACTTCGACCTGGTGCTGCTCGACGTCATGCTCCCCGGCCGCGGCGGCCTCGACGTGCTGGCCGAGATCCGCCGGCAGCGCCCGGAGCTGCCGGTGATCCTGCTGACGGCGCTCGGCCAGAAGGAGGACGTCGTCGCAGGGCTCGACCGCGGCGCCGACGATTACGTGACCAAGCCGTTCGACCTCGACGAGCTGCTCGCCCGCGTCCGCGCCCAGCTGCGCCGGCCGGCCCAGAGCGATCCGACCAGGCTCGAGGCCGCCGACATCACCGTCGACCTGCGGACCCGCGAGGTCAGCCGGCTCGGTACCGAGGTCCATCTCACCGCGCGCGAGTTCGAGTTGCTCGTCTACCTGATGCGCCATCCCAATCAGGTGCTCTCGCGCGAGCAGATCCTCAACTCGGTCTGGGGCTATGACTTCGACCCCGGGACCAACGTCCTGAGCGTCTACATCAACTACCTACGGCGCAAGCTGACGATCGACGGCGACCCGCCACCGATCGAGACCGTGCGCTCCGCGGGGTTCAGGCTCGTGAGCCGTGCCTAGAAGGCTCTGGCCGCAGGGGCTCCGGGGCCGGCTGATCGCGGCGATGGTGCTGGCGGTCGCGGCGATCCTCGGCGGCACGTTCTTCGTCCTGCACGAGCGCACCGGCGCCGACCTCGGCTCGCGCATCGACTCCCAGCTCGAAGCCGACCTGGCCGAGTTCGAGGCCTCGCCCGCAGCGAACGCCACCACGACCGGCGAGCTGCGGGCCGACTCGCGCCGCTTCGTCGACAGCCAGGCCTACCACCCTGACTCGCGGATCTTCGCGATCGAGGTCGACGACGGCGGCAGCGTGGTCACCAACAGCGAGGAGCTGATCGAGTCGGAGCTCGGCCAGTCCGACCCCGAGGAGGGCTCCGAGCCCGACTCGCCTGCGAGCGCCGGCGGGATCCTCTCGGCGCCAACCGGTCTCGCGACCGTGAGCGCCGGCGGCGACGACCGGGTTCGCGTGCTCACCCAGCCGGTCAGCTCCGGCGATCGCAGGCTCGGAACCTTCCGGGTCGCCGAGTCGCTCGCCCAGATCGAGACGGCGCAGGACAGCCTGCGCAGCGCCTTCCTCGTCGGCGGCGTCGTCGCGCTGGTGATCCTGCTCGGGGTCGCGATCTGGATCGCGACCCTGGTCTCGCGCCCGCTGGTGCGGATGGCGGCCTTCGCCGCCGAGATCGAGGCCGGCGAGCTCGATCGGCGGCTCGCGCTCGAGGGCGGGCCGACCGAAGTCCGCAGCCTCACCGACTCGCTCAACCACATGCTCGACCGCCTCCAGCGGGCCTTCGAGCGCGAGCGCGAGTTCGTCGCCGACGCGTCGCACGAGCTGCGCACGCCGATCACGATCGCCAGCGGTGAGCTCGACCTGCTGCGCCGCGAGGCCGACGACGCCGGGCGCGAACGCCTCGACGTCGTCCGCCGCGAGCTGCGGCGGATGGAGCGGTTGATCGCCGAGATGCTGGCGCTGGCGCGCGAGGACGCCGGGGCGTCGATGCGAGCCGCGCCGCTCGACCTCGCCGACCTGCTCTCCGACCTGCGCCGCGACCTGCCCCTGATGGGCCGCCGCGACTACCGGGTCGGCGAGCTCGACGGCACCCTGGTCGCCGATCCCGACCGGCTTGCCCAGGTGCTGCGCAATCTGGTCCAGAACGCGGTCGCCCATACCGCCGAGGACGGGACGATCGAGGTCACCGCGACCGCGGTCGGCGACCGGGTCCGCTTCGACGTGATCGACGACGGGCCGGGGATCGCGGCCGATGAAGCCGCGCACTTGTTCGAACGGTTCTATCGCGGGCCGGGCGGGCGCGAGCGTGACGGCACCGGGCTCGGGCTCGCGATCGCGCGAGCGATCATCGAGGCGCACGGCGGCCGCATCTGGGCCGAGCCGGCGCCCGGTCGCGGCGCCCGGATCGCCTTCGAGCTGCCCGGCTACAGCCCCGCTTAGACCGGCGCCTGGGCGGCGCCGGCGACCACCGCGCCCTCAGGCGACCGTCAGCGCGGCAAGCGTGCCGACGGAGACCGCGACGAGCGCGATCGTCGCCGCGGTCGCGACGCGGGCGAGCGGCCCGAGCCGGTGCTCACCCATGATGCTCTCGTCGGTCGCGAGCCCGCGGATGAACGGCAGGATCGCGAGCAGCAGGATCGCGTTGAGCGCCTGGCTCAGATACAGCAGCGGGACGATCGGCACACCCGGCAGCGCGACGAGCAGCGCAGCGCCCACCAGGATGACCCCGTAGGCGAGATAGAACGAGCGCGCCTCGCGGAAGCCGAGGTCCAGGTCGGCCGGCGCGCCGCGCGACTCGGCGAACGAGTAGGCGGTCGAGAGCGGGACGATCGCAATCGCAAGCACCGCGGCGCCGAGGAACCCGACGGCGAACAGGTCGGAGGCGGCGCTGCCCGCGAGTGGCTCGAGCGCTCGTGCGGCGTCGCCCGCCTCGTCGATCTCGACCCCGCTCGCGTGCAGCGTCGCGGCGCAGGCGACGACGACGAAGAACGCGATCACCCCCGTCATCACCGCACCCGCAACCACGTCGACGCGCTCGTACGGAAGGTCCTTCGGCGTCAGGCTCTTGTCGACCGCGTACGACTGGATGAAGGCGAGTCCCCACGGCGCCAGGGTGGTGCCGACCGTGGCGACGACGGCGAGCACGGCGTCGCGGCCCGCCGGCAGCGTCGGCACGAACGTCCCGTGCGCGGCGGCGCTCCAGTCGGGCCCGGCGAGCAGCCCGGCGACCACGTAGGTGACGAACACGGCGCTCAGCGCGAGCAGCACGTGCTCGACCCGGTGAAAGCTGCCGCGGAGGACGAGCAGGCCGACGGCGACCGCGGCGACCGGGATCGCGATCCCACGCCCGACCCCCGTCAGCAGCTGGGCGCCGGCCGCGAGGCCGGCGAACTCCGCGCACAGGGTGCCGAAGTTGGCCAGGATCAGCGCCCCGGCGACGAGGCGCGCGGTCCCGGGACCACGCCGCTCGCGCAACAGCGTCAGCAGCCCCTTTCCGGTGACCACCCCGGTTCGCACCGCGACCTCGTGGAAGACGATCAGCGCGATCGTCGAGACGAGCACCACCCAGATCAGCGCGTAGCCGTAGTCGGCGCCGAGCACGGAGTAGGTCGTGATCCCCGGCGGGTCGTCGTCGGACAAGCCGGCGAGCAACCCGGGCCCGAGCACCGCGAACAGGACCGCGGCGCCACCGAGCGCCCGGCCGCGCCGAGCCCGCAGGCGCTCGTGGACGTGACGGCCGACGGGGTGACGGGGCACGGCGCGGATTGTCGCCGACCCGCTCTCGGTACCGACTACGGAGCGAGGTCGGGTGGCCCGCCCTGATGGACGACCTCAGGCGCGAAAATAGCGTTACGCGGGATGAGCTCGTTGGACCTCGCGCGGTGGCAGTTCGGGATCACCACCGTCTATCACTTCCTGTTCGTTCCGCTGACGATCGGCCTCGCGGCCTACGTCGCCTACATGCAGACCCGCTGGTACAGGACCGGCGACGAGCGCTGGCTGCGGGCGACCAAGTTCTGGGGCAAGCTGATGCTGATCTCGTTCGCGCTCGGCGTCGTCACCGGGATCGTCCAGGAGTTCCAGTTCGGGATGAACTGGTCCAACTACTCGCGCTACGTCGGCGACATCTTCGGAGCCCCGCTGGCGATGGAGGGCCTCGCCGCCTTCTTCGTCGAATCGACCTTCCTCGGCCTCTGGCTGTTCGGCTGGGGCCGGCTGCCGAAGAAGCTCCACCTCGCGTGCATCTGGGCGGTGGCCGGCTCGACCGCGCTCTCGGCCTTCTTCATCCTCGCCGCGAACTCGTGGATGCAGCACCCGGTCGGCTACGAGATGGTGGACGGCAAGCCCGAGCTCACGAACATCGCCGCGGTCCTCTTCAACAACACCGCGATCTACGCCTTCGTCCACACGCTGCTCGCGGCGCTGATCACCGCCTCGCTCGTGGTGATCTCGGTCTCCTCGTACCACCTCGTCCGCGGCCGCGAGCCCGACCTCCACCTCGGGATCCTGCGCCGCGCCTTCCCGCTGCTCGCGGTGGCCGCGCTCGTCACCGTGATCGTCGGTCACTTCAACGGCGTCCTCATGACCAAGCAGCAGCCGATGAAGATGGCGGCCGCCGACGCCGTCTTCGAGACCACCAAGGGCGCCGGCCTGTCGCTGTTCGCGACCGGCGACTTCGAGCAGAACCCGGAGGGCCTCAGCCGCAACGTCGAGATCCCCAACGTCCTCTCGTTCATCACGACCGGTTACCCGCGCGGGGAGATCCAGGGCATCAACGACATCAACGCCGAGTACCAGCAGAAGTTCGGCCCCGGCGAGTACGCGCCGGTCGTCGCCGTCGCCTACTGGTCGTGGCGGGCGATGCTCGGGGTCGGCATGCTCGCCTTCCTGATCGGCGCCGTCGGCTGGTGGTTCGCCCATCGCGGCAAGCTGCGCGACTCCAAGCGCTTTCTCAAGTGGATGGTCCCGGCCGCGGTGCTCCCGTTCATCGCCAACAGCGCCGGCTGGATCTTCACCGAGATGGGCCGCCAGCCCTGGGTCGTGTTCGGCCTGCTGAAGACCAGCGACGCGAACTCGCCCTCGGTCAGCACCGCCGAGGTCCTGATCACCCTGATCGGCTTCACCCTGCTCTACGGCGTCCTCGCGGTGATCGCCGGAAAGATCTTCTTCCAGAAGGCGAAGTCCGGCCCGGACCCCGAGGACACGACCCCCAAGAAGGAGGACGAGCCCGACCTGGCGCTCGCTTACTGACCATGGACATCAGCTTCCTTCAGGTTCTCTGGTTCATCTTGATCTCGGTCCTCTGGCTCGGGTACTTCGTGCTCGAGGGCTTCGACTTCGGCGTCGGCATGCTGATCCGCGCGGTCGGTCGCGACGACGGCGAGCGCCGCGCGGTGATCCACTCGATCGGCCCGGTCTGGGACGGCAACGAGGTCTGGCTGCTGGTCGCGGGCGGGGCCACGTTCGCCGCGTTCCCGGAGTGGTACGCGACCCTCTTCTCCGGCTTCTATCTCGCCCTCTTCCTGATCCTGGCGGCGCTGATCGTCCGCGGCGTCGCCTTCGAGTTCTGGGGCAAGCGCGATGACCCGACCTGGCGCAGCCGCTGGGAGTGGGCGCTGATCATCGGCAGCGCGGTCCCGGCGCTGCTCTGGGGAGTCGGCTGGGCGAACATCGTCCACGGCGTCCCGATCGGCGCCGACGCCGAGTTCACCGGGACCCTGTTCGACCTGCTCAACCCCTACGCGCTGGTCGGCGGCCTCGCGACGCTTTCGATCTTCCTCGCTCACGGCGCGATCTTCCTCTCGCTGAAGACCAAGGGCGAGATCGAGACGCGCGCCCGGGCAATCGCCGTCCGCGCCACCCCGGTCGCCGCCGCGCTCGGCACCGTCTTCCTCGCCTGGACCGTGATCGACCAGGCGGATCGCGGCGGCGTCCAGGCGGTCTCGACGATCCTCGCGGTCGCCGCCGCGGCGGCGCTGATCGCCTCCGCCATCTTGGCCCGTCGCTCCGACGGCTACGCCTTCGGCGCCACGACGGCCGGGATCGTGCTGCTCTTCTGCGCCCTGTTCACCGACCTGTATCCGAACGCGATGGTCTCGAGCACCGATCCGGCGTTCAACCTGACCCTGACCGCGGCCTCCTCGTCGGACTACACGCTCACCGTGATGACCGTCGTCGCCGTGATCCTGGTCCCGGTCGTCCTCGTCTATCAGGGCTGGACGTACTGGGTGTTCCGTCACCGCATCGGCGCCGAGGACTTCGGCGACGTGCGCACGCCGCTCGATCTGCTCGACCGCAGCGCCCGCGCCGAGGCGTCCGATGAGCCTCGCGCCACCCCCTAGGTCGGCGACCCGCCAGACGCAGCGCCGCCTCGGCCGCTCGAGCCGAGCGGCCCGTCTGCACCTCGCGTTCACGATCGCCTTCGGGGCGCTCGAGATCGCGATCATCATCGCCCAGGCGACGCTGCTCGCCCGCGTGATCACCGAGGCGTTCCTGGGCGGTGCCGACCTCGCGGCGGTCACGCCGGACCTGCTCTGGCTCGCCGCCCTCTCCGTCGCCCGCGGCGTCGTCTCCGCCGGGTTCGAGGGCGCCGGCAAGCTCGGGGCGGCCCGGGTGATGAGCGACCTGCGGGGACGGCTGGTCAGCCAGCTGCTTCGCAATCGCCCCGGGGCGCTCGCCGCGGAGCGCCGCGGTGAGCTCGCCGCGACCGCGGTGCAGGGCGCCGACTCGCTCGAGAGCTACTTCGCCAAGTACCTGCCCCAGGTCGCCGTCGCGGCGATCGCGCCCCCGGCGATCCTCGCCTGGACGCTCTCGCGCGACCTCGAGGCGACCCTGATTCTCGCGGTCAGCTTCCCGCTGATCCCGATCTTCATGATCCTGATCGGCAAGGGCGCGGAGCGGCGGACGAGGGCCCGCTGGCAGACGCTCTCGCGGCTCTCCGCCCACTTCATGGACGTCGTCTCCGGGCTCGAGACCCTGCGCGTGCACGGGCGTGCGGCCAAGCAGGTCGAGACGATCGCGACCGCCGGCGAGCGCTACCGCGCGGAGACGATGGGAACGCTCCGGATCGGCTTCCTCTCGGCGCTCGTGCTCGAGCTGCTGGCGATGCTCGGGACCGCGCTGGTCGCCGCCGCGATCGGGATCCAGCTCGCCAACGGCAGCCTCGGGCTCGAGGCCGGGCTGACGGTGCTGCTGCTCGCCCCCGAGCTCTACATGCCCCTGCGCCAGGTCGGCGCTCAGTACCACGCCTCGGCCGACGCGATGGCGGCGGCCGAGCGCATCTACGAGGTCATCGACCTGCCGCCCGCGATCACGGTGCCGGAGCACCCGCGCCGCTGCCCCGACCCGGCGCTCGAGCGGATCGCCTTTCGCGAGGTCTCCTACTCCTACCCGGCCGGCGACGGCGAGGACGGGACGCGCACCCGTCCTTCGCGACGTCAGCTTCAACCTCGAACCGGGCGAGACGCTGGCCCTGGTCGGCGCCTCGGGCTGCGGCAAGTCGACCCTCGCCTCGCTACTGCTGCGGCTCGCCGACCCGAGCGCCGGCGGCATCCTCTGCGGCGGCGTCGACCTGCGCGAGGTCGACCCGCGCGAGTGGCAGCGGCGGATCGCCTCGATCGCCCAGCGGCCGATGCTGTTCTCGGCCACCGTCGCCGACAACGTCCGGCTCGCCGATCCGGCCGCGACCGACGAACGGGTGCGCGCGGCGCTCGCCGACGCCGGCGCGCTCGACTTCGCCGCATCGCTGCCCGACGGGCTCGAGACGGTGATCGGCGACGGCGGCCGCAAGCTCTCCGCCGGCCAGGCGCAGCGGATCGCGCTCGCGCGCGCGTTCCTGCGCGATGCGGCGCTCGTCGTGCTCGACGAGCCGACCGCCAACCTGGATGCCGAGGCGGCGACCGCGATCGCCGCGACGGCCGAGCGGCTGATCGCCGAGCGGACCGCGCTGGTCGTCGTGCACCGCCCCGAGCTGGCCCGGCTCGCCGACCGCGTGCTCGAGTTGCGCGACGGGCGGGTGGTCGAGATCGACCCGGCCGAGGTGGGCGCGTGATCGCCTCGCTCCCCGAGCGCTGGCGCCCGCTCGGGCGCGCCGCCGCCGCGACCAGACCGCGCTGGAAGCAGCTGGCGCTCTCGGTCGCGCTCGCGACCGGGGCCGTGGTGGCCGCCGGGGCGCTGCTCGCCGTCTCCGGCTACCTGGTCAGCCGCGCAGCCCAGCAGCCGCAGATCCTCCTCCTCACGGTGGCGATCGTCAGCGTGCGCTTCTTCGGGATCACCCGCGCGATCCTCCGGTATCTGGAGCGACTCGTCTCCCACGACCTCGCCTTCCGAACGCTCACCGACCTGCGAGTGCGCTTCTTCGAGCGGCTCGTCCCGCTCGTCCCCGGCGGGCTCGGCGGGGCCAAGCGCGCCGACCTGCTCTCGCGATTCGTCGCCGACGCCGACCGCCTCCAGGATCTCTACCTGCGCGCGCTCGTGCCGCCGATGGTCGCCGTCTGCGCCGGGTTGATCGGGATCGTCGTCGCCGCGGTGATCCTCCCGGCGGCCGGATTGGTGATCGCGGGCGTACTGGTCCTCGCCGGGGTCGCCGCCCCGTGGCTGACCCGCCGTGCAGCCCGCCGGGCGGGGCGCAGGCAGGCGTCAGCGCGCGCCACGCTCGCCACCGACATGGTGGAGATCGTGGAGGGCGCTCCCGAGATCGCGCTCGCCGGGCGCGAGGCGGACTGGGAGCGGCGCGCCGCCGACTCCAGCGGCCGGCTGGAGCGCGTTCTGCGCGGCGACGCCCTCGCCAGCGGGCTCGCCGCCGGCTCCGCCGCCGCGCTCGCCGCGGGCGCCACGACCGCGATGGCGGCCGTGGCGATCCCGGCGGTCTCGTCGGGGGCCCTGGCCGGGGTGCTGCTCGCGTCGCTCGTCCTCCTCGCCTTCGCCTCGCTCGAGGCGGTCGCTCCCCTCGGCCCCGCCGCGGCGAGCATCGACGCCGTCGGGGAGTCCGCATCGCGGCTCGAGTCGCTCACCGAGCGACCCGTCCCGGTCGTCGCGCCGCCGGCGCCGGTGGCGCTGCCCGAGAGCGGCGCGCTCGCCGCCCGGGGCGTCGCCTTCGGTTACGACGCCGACGCGCCGCTGGTGCTCGACGGCGTCGAGCTCGAGCTCGAGCCCGGGCGCTGCGTCGCCCTGGTCGGGTCCAGCGGCTGCGGCAAGACGACCCTCTCGGAGCTGCTGGTGCGCTTCCGCGACCCGCGCTTCGGGTCGTTGACGCTCGGCGGCGTCGACCTGCGCGAGCTCGACCCCGAGCGGCTGCGCGACGCCGTCCGCCTCGCGCCGCAGGACGCATACCTGTTCGCGACCACGATCCGCGCCAACGTCGCGATCGCGCGCCCGGAGGCGACCGAGGCCGAGATCGAGGGGGCCCTCGCCCGCGCCGGGCTCGGCCCGTGGATCGATTCTCTGGCCGACGGCATCGAGACCGAGGTCGGCGAGCTCGGTGCTCAGGTGTCGGGCGGCCAGCGCCAGCGGATCGCGGTCGCCAGGCTCCTGCTCGCCGACGCGCGCTTTCTGATCTTCGACGAGCCGACCACCCACCTCGACTCAGCGGGCGCCGCGGCCCTGCTCGCCGAGCTCGCCGCGCTCGCCCACCGCGAGGGACGCGGGGTGCTGGTGATCACCCACGAGACGGCGGGCCTCGGCCCCTGCGACGAGGTCTTCGAGCTGCGCGGCGGAGCGCTGGTACGCCGCGGGGACTGAGCGTCAGCCGGTCGGGCCGAAGCGCTCGGTCCGCACCCTGACCGGGTCGAGCCCGGCTTCGACCAGTAGCTGCGAGGCCGCCTCGACGAACCCGTTCGAGCCACAGACGAAGGCGACCTCGGCGGTGTCCGCGCCCGCGAACAGCGCGCCGTCGATCCGGCCGCGATGCCCCTCCCACCCGGGCGGCGGTTCGCGGGTGAACGTGAGCTCCGTCTCGTCGCCCAACTCGTCGGCGTAGATGACCTCGTCGGCGGTTCGGGTCGAGTAGACCAGGCGAAGCTGCGCCTCGGGCAGCGCGCGGCGGCCGTGGCGAAGCATCGCCATCAGCGGGACGACGCCGGAGCCGCCGCCGACGAGGAGCGCCGGCGACTCGCCGCGCCAGACGAAGTACGACGCGAACGGGCCGCGGACCTCGACCTGGTCGCCGGCGACGACGACGTCGTGGAAGTAGGGCGAGACCTCCCCGTCGTCGAGGCGGTCGATGGTCAACTCGATCTCACCGCGGTCCAGCGGCGACGAGGCGATCGAGTACGAGCGCTGGGCGGCGTAGCCGTCGGGCGCGGTGAGCCGCACGTCGTAGTGCTGGCCGGGCAGGTGCGGCATCCACATCGGCAGCTCGAGCCGAAACGACTTCACCCGCGGGGTCTCCTCCTTCACCGCGGTCACGGTGGCGATCTGCCAGCGCCCGGGCGCGCGCTGCGAGACCTCCGCCGACGCGCTCAGTCGGTCCAATAGCGCTCCTCCTTCCAGGGGTCGCCGCGATTGTGGTAGCCGTTGGCCTCCCAGAAGCCGGGCTCGTCGTGGTCCATCACCCGCAGCCCGGCGATCCACTTGGCGCTCTTCCAGAAGTACAGGTGCGGGACGAGCAGTCGCGCCGGGCCGCCGTGCTCGCGGCCCAGCGGCTCGCCCTCGTGCTCGGTCACCACCCAGGCCTTGCCGTCGCTGAGGTCCTCGATCTGCGAGGTTGGTCGTGTAGCCGCCGTGCGAGTACGCGATCGCATAGGGGCCGAGCGGCTCGGCGGCCTCCAGCAGCGCGTCGAGCGAGACGCCGCGGAAACTGGTCTCGAGTTTCGACCACTTGGTCACGCAGTGGATGTCGCAGGGGACATCCTCTGATTCGAGCGCGTTGAACTCCTCCCAGCTCCACTCCTGCTCGCTGGCCACCATGCCGTCGATCCGCAGGCTCCACTCCCCCGGTCCGGTGCCCACGTCCGGGGTCGGCCCCGCGGTGAGGACCGGGAAGTCGCGCTCGTAGTACTGGCCGGGAGGCAGCCTGTCGGCGAGCTCCTCCGGCGCCCTGCGCCTGCCGCCGAACCCACGCGAGATGAACCCACTCACGCCGCCATTCTCGCGCACCGCGCAACCGCCGGACCGCCGACGGGTTGATTTCGCCAAACAGGGCAACGGAATCAACCCGTCGGCCCGCTGGGGCGGCGCGCGGCGGCGGGGCTCAGAGGCCCGCGAGGACGCCGTTGACGCGCTCGAGCAGCCAGTCGAGCTCGTCCGCGGTCATCGTCAGCGGCGGCGCGAGCCGGACCGTGCGCTGCTGCGTCTCCTTCGCGAGCACCCCGGCGTCCAGCAGGCGCTCGCAGGCCAGGCGCGACGTCGCGGCGCCGATGTCGATGCCGACCCACAGCCCGCGCTGGCGAATCGCCTCGACGGCCGGGTGCGAGGCTCCCGATACCGAGTCGCCGAGCCGCGCCCCGAGCTCGGTCGCGTTTCGCTGCAGCGATCCGTCCGCGAGCAGCTCCAGCACGCCGAGCGCGATCGCGCAGGCGAACGGGTTGCCGCCGAACGTGCTCCCGTGCTGGCCCGGCTGAAACAGGCCGAGGACACGGTCGGAGCCGACCACCGCCGAGATCGGGACGATGCCGCCGCCGAGCGCTTTGCCCAGGAGCATCAGGTCGGGGACGACGTCCTCGTGCTCGCAGGCGAAGGTGCTGCCGGTCCGACCCAGCCCCGACTGGATCTCGTCGGCGATCATCAGGACGTTCGCGCGGTCGCAGAGCTCACGCGCGCCGCGCAGGTAGCCGGCCGGCGGGATGATCACCCCTGCCTCGCCCTGGATCGGCTCGACGAGGAACGCGACCGTGTCGTCATCGATCGCCGCCTCGAGCGTCTCCAGGTCGCCGTATGGGACGGCCTCGAACCCGGGTGTGAACGGGCCGAACCCGGCGCGCGCCACCGGGTCGTCGGAGAACGAGACGATCGTCGTCGTGCGGCCGTGGAAGTTGCCCGCGCAGACGATCACCTTCGCGTGGTCGGAGCGCACGCGCTTGGCCTCGTACCCCCACTTGCGCGCCGCCTTGATCGCCGTCTCCACCGCCTCGGCTCCGGTGTTCATCGGAAGCACCCGCTCCATCGAGCACGCCTCCGCGAGGCTGCGACAGAACTCGCCGAGGCGGTCGTTGCGAAACGCGCGGCTGGTCAGGGTGAGCCGGTCGAGCTGCTCGCGCGCGGCGGC
This sequence comes from uncultured Solirubrobacterales bacterium, assembly GCA_963781265.1. Taxonomy (GTDB): domain Bacteria; phylum Actinomycetota; class Thermoleophilia; order Solirubrobacterales; family 70-9; genus WHSW01. The sequence continues at coordinate 61,736 of CAWAFH010000012.1, read as the reverse complement.
GACCAACAACGGGTGGCGGTGGCCGAAGTTGAGCGCCGAGTAGGCGGAGAGCGCATCGAAGTACCGGCGTCCGTCGACGTCGGTCACCCAACAGCCCTCGCCCTCGCTGATCACGACCTCGAGCGGGTGATAGTTGTGGACGCCGTACTGCTCCTCGAGCGCGGTGAGCTCGCCCGCTCGGCTTCCTGCGCGTGCCGCCGAGATCTCGTCGGCGCCGGCGCTCACGGCAGCTCGACGCGCTCCCGGTCGGGCGAGCTCGTGAGGCCGAAGGGCAACTGCGCGGTCCATGCGATGAGCCCGGAGCGCATGCGAGCACCCTAGCCGAGGCGTCGCCGGGCTGACGGTAGCGATCGCGGGCGGCGGAATATCGTCCAGTCAGCGACCGAACCCTCGGTCCAGCCGCCACCGGCCAACCCGGGAGCCACCGTGCACAGGACAGCCGACGGGCGCACGTTCACCGTCAAGCCGATCAACGCACCCGCGGATCTCGAGCTGCCGGACGAGTTCAGGGCAGCCAAGCTCGCGAGGCGCACGCTCCAGATCGTCGGCCTGCTCGCGGTGGCGGGCCTGGTCCTGCTGTTCGCCCCCGGACTCGGCGAGGTACGCGCCCTGCTCACCGATGCACAGCCGGGGTGGGTGGCGCTCGCGGTGGCGTTCGAGGCGCTGTCGTGCGTCTCCTACGTGCTGATGTTCCGCCCGATCTTCTGCCAGAACATGCCGTGGCGCACCAGCTGGGAGATCGGCCTGTCGGAGCTCGCCGCCGGCTCGATCGTGCCGGCCAGCGGCGCCGGCGGCCTGGCCCTCGGCGCGTGGATCCTCCACGAGGGCGGCATGCCGGCCGAGCGGATCGCCAGCCGCTCGGTTGCGTTCTTCCTGATCAAGAGCTCGGTGAACTTCATCGCCGTGGCGGTGGTCGGCACGGCGCTCGCGCTCGGCCTCGTCGGCCCCGATCTCTCGCCGTGGTTGACGGCCGTGCCGGCGGTCGGAGCCATGCTCGTGATCGCCGCGGTCCTCGTCGTGCCGAGGGCCGGCGTCGGCGGCCCGGTCCCCGCCGACGCCGGACGGATGCGAAAGGCGGTGCGCGCCGCGCGCAAGGCATTGGTGGGCGGCACCGCCGAGGCAGTGCAGATCGTGCGCTCACGCAACCTGCTCGTGATCGCCGGCGCGCTCGGCTACTGGCTGTGGGACAACGCCGTCCTCTGGGCGACCTTCCATGCGTTCGGGTTCTCGCCCCCGATCACGGTCATCCTGCTCGGATACCTGATCGGTCAGCTCGGCGGGCTGCTGCCGCTGCCAGGTGGACTCGGAGGGATCGACGGCGGCCTGATCGGCACCCTGATCGTCTACGGAACCCCGGCGGCCGCGGCGGCCGCGGCGGTGGTGGCATACCGCGTCATCCTCTTCGCCCTGCCGCTGCTCCTCGGCGCCGTGGCCTTCATCTCCCTGCGCCGCGGGCTCAACAGAACCGACCGGCCGGACCTGTGCGTCGTCCCGGCGGCGCGCTAGGACCCCGCCGGGCTCAGTCGCGAACCATCCGGGTCGCACGGCAAAACGGCGCCGTGCCCTCCGGATCGTGGTCGCAGGCGAAGTCGCGCTGCCGCCACAGGGGCTCCCAGCAGCCGTTGCGCTCGAGCAATCGGCGGACGCGGCCCGCGGGTTCCGGCGCCAACTCGCCGAATTGCCTCTGCAGCTCGCGCAGGCACCAGGGTCGGTACGCGCTGGTCGGAATGGCGCGATACGTCGTTCCCTGGACGGTCAGGTCGTGCTTGCCCTCGCCCGCGGTGTACGCCAGCGCGTTGCGGGCAAGCGCCTCGAGGTGGGTCTCGCCGATCTCCCGCAGGATCGGATCCCAGTCGCCGGGGACGCCGTCGACAAGCGGCTCCGAGGCGAGCCGGCCGGCGCTCGCGTTCCACGTGCGCGCCGCCCACTCATAGACCGCGGGCGCGCGGTCCTGCATCAGCCGTGCCGGGGTCGGGTCATGGACGAAGTGGCGCCAGAACGGGCCCATCAACCCGATGTCTGCGACGGTCGGGCGGCCGCCGAGCATGAACGGGCGCACGGCGAAGATCGGCTCGAGCCGGTCGAGCAGCCGCAGGTAGCTGCCCTCGGCGTGGGCGCGCGTGGTGGCGTCGATCCCGTCGCCGCTCACGAACAGCTTCTCCTGGCGGCTCGAGACCCAGCGGCGCCGCAGGGACTGCGGCACCCCGGGCACCCGAACGATCTCCTCGGCGAGGCGGGTGCCCGCCAGGTAGCGATCGGGGGCGTGGGACCACCGGTAGTGCATCGCCGGGCGCCACAGCCACTCGTCGGCGTAGTCCTCGACGAGCAGGGAGAGATAGCGCTGCACGGGGTCGGCCGGGATCACGGGTGGTTCGGACCGCGTCTCGTCGAGCCAGGCGATCATCGGCGTCGTGTCGCTCATCCAGCGTCCGTCGTCGAGCTCGACGCTCGGGTACTGGGTCGCCCCGAGCCGCTTCGGGATCACCGATCGGTACAGGCGCGAGTCGAGCGCCCGGTACTCGTACGGGATCTCCCGGTAGCGCAGGTAGGTCTCGAACTTCCCGGTGAAGTACGAGATCTTCGCCCCGTAGACGATCACCTACGGAGCGGGCTTGGGCAGCTTGCCGACGTCGACGTGGCAGGAGCGGCCCTTGCAGGTCGCCAGCCGGGTCAGCGCGTCGCTGAGGATCTGGTGGATCTGGTCGTAGCGGGGGTCGGCGTGGACGCTGTCGAGCTCCCACGGATCGCGCTTGAGGTCGTACAGCGCCTCCTGGCCGTCCTGCTGGACGTCGAGCCGGTAGCGCTCGGTGCGCACCGACTTGTAGGCCGGGACGCCGCGCGGGTTCGGCGCCGTCTCGATCAGCACCGCGCGCCCGTCGAGATCGTCGGGATGACGGGACGGGCCGAGCAGCGACCGGCCGTCGCGAGGCAACGTGCCGCGGGCGCCGGCCAGCTTCATGATCGTCGGCGCGAGGTCCGCGTTGACGGTGACCCCGCTGACCTTCTCGTTCTCGGGGAAGCCCGGCCCGGCGATGATCAGCGGCACTCGCGCCGAACCCTCGAACGGCACGTACTTGACCCCGGAGGCGTTGCCGTCCTCGGTAACCCAGTCGTAGAGACGGTGCTCGCCGAGGATCCAGCCGTTGTCGGAGGTGAAGATGATCACCGTGTTCTTGGCGACCCCCGCTCGGACCAGCGCCCGGTGGACCCCGGCGACCAGGTCGTCGACGGCGAACAGCGAGCCCATCCGGCCCTGGTAGTGGCGGGCCAGCGACGCGGCAACGTCGTCGGAGAACGGCTCCGGGTAGAAGGTCAGCAGGGCCGACTTGTCGGACATGTCGGCCTCGTTGAAGTTCGGGTAGATCGGCATCTCGAGCTGCGCGGCCGCCTCGAGGTCGCGCGGTGCCGGAACCGCGGGGGTTCCCTCCCGCGTCGCCCCGCTCTCGACCGCGACCGTATGCGGCGCGTTCGGCGCAAGGTTGAGGAAGAACGGCCGGTCGTCGCCCGCGGCGTCGCGGATCTCGCGCTCGGCGAGCCGCGCGTAGACGTCGGTCGAGTAGCCGTCCGGGCCGTCGCCGAACGAGCGCAGCGCCTTGCCGTCGTGGTTGAGCGTGAAGTCGTAGTAGTCGTAGGTGGTCGGATCGACGCCGCCCCACCACTCGTCCCAGCCCGGCGGCACCTCGTAGGGATCTCGGGTCCCGTACTCGTTCAGGTACTTGCCGATGTGGATCGTCTCGTAGCCGGCTCGCTGCATCCAGACGGGCAGGGTCTCGGAACCGTCGAAGTGGTAGTAGCCGCCCTGGGGCCAGTTGTTCCAGAGGACGCCGTGGTTGTGGGCGTACTCGCCGGTGTAGTACGTGGCCCGCGAAGGGCAGCAGAGCGGGAAGTTGACGACGTTGTTGGTGAACGTCGTGCCCTGGCGGGCGAGGAGCTTGCGGGTCTTCGGCATCGCCCACATCGACCGGAAGTCCTGGTCGTCGGTCATGATCGTGACCACGTTCGGCGGCGAACTCGCCGCCCGCGCGCCGGGGGCGAGCACGATGCAGGCGAGCAGCGCGACGACTATCCCGATGACCGACTTCCTCTTCACAAAGACTCCCTCTTCGACTTCCTTGCCTTCGAACGCCGGCAGGGTAACATCTTATTGACGGTGCGTCAACAGACCCCCAACACGCCTGCCTCCGGACGAGCGCCGCGCCCAGGTGCTCGAGGCGGCGCGGACGGTCTTCGCCCGCGAGGGCTTCGGCGCTGCCTCGACAGCGGCGGTCGCGCGCGAGGCGGGCGTCACCCGGGGCCTGGTCCACCACTACTTCGGCTCGCGGCGTGAGCTCTTCCTCGGAGTGCTCGCCGAGCTCGCGGAGCAGCTGCCGGCGGCGATCCGGACCGACCTCCAGGGCCTGCCGCTCGAGGAGGTCGTGACGATCAACTCGACGGCGCTGGTCGACGCCGTCGAGCGCGATCGCGGCGCCTGGGTGACCTTGCTCGGCGCCGCCGGCTCCGATCCCGAGGTCGAGCGGATCCTCGACCGCGCCCGCGACGAGGCGATCGACAAGATGCTCGTCAACCAGGGGGCTGCGGTCGGCGACTCGGACGAGCTGCGCCTGATCCTTCGGGTGTTCCTGGGCGCCGCCGAGGCGACGCTGGCCGAGTGGACCGTGCACGGGCGGGCGACCCGGGACCAGGCGCAGGTGATCATCCAGCGGACGCTGCTCGCGATGGTGACTCAGGTGTTGCCGCGCTTGACCGGCGCGTCGGCCGACTAGCTCAGGTCTCGATGTTCCGCGGCCACTGAAAGCGCTGCGGCATCTCGGGCTGGTAGTCGTTGATGAAGGCCGCCATACCCTTGCGCAGCTCCACCAGCGCCCGGTTGCGCCTGTCCCCCATCCCGCCTGCAAAGAAGAGCTCCTCGGCGACGCCGCCGAGCGGGATCAACGGCTCGTACGGGGTCGAGTAGGCGAAGGTGAAGTAGAAGGTCACGGCCTGGCTGATCGTGTCCGTGTTCGGCAGGTAGCTGAGCAGCCGCCTGGTGGAGATCCGGGCGCGCGGGCTCGGGATGTCGGTGCGCTGCAGGCAGTGAGGGAAGTTCGAGACGAACGTGAGCGCGGGGTTCGAGGTCGAGTTCAGGCGCGAGATCCCGTGGATCGTGATCCGATAGACCAGGCTCGTGAGGACCTTCTGGAGCGTCGCCCGGGTGTTCGTCTGCGGCAGGCCACGGATGTTGCCGCCGGTGGCCGCGTCGGTCGAGGCCGCAGCCTGAAGCCATGTCTGCAGGGCCTGGTCGGCGGCGACCGCAGCGTCGGATCCGTACGTGGCGCCGACGAACGTCGCGACGTAGGTCTCGACGAGATCCCATACCTGCAGCTGGCGCTGGACGACGGGATATCGGTCCCACGGGGTCTTTGCGGTGAAGTCCTTCTGTCGCAGCCCGAGCTGCTTGAGGGTCGCCTTCGGGTCGTCGTCGAAGTACGAGCGCCCGGCCGCGTAGTCGTTTGCCAGGGCGAGGAAGTCGTTGGCGGTGGTGAGCGAGGTCGGGGGCGCGACCTGCGACCAGAGCCCGAGCAGGACGTCGTCGAACGGGATCGCGAACTGCGATTGCGGAGCCAGCAGCTGATAGATCGGATGGTCGGTCGGCAGGGTGTTGAACATCGTCATCTGCATCGCCGCCGTGACCAGATGCCAGTGGTAGACGTGTCCGAGCCAGACGCCGAACAGCGTCACCGAGGCCTTCGCCGCCTGCAGCGCGTAGAGCCACGCGCCATCGCTTGCCGTCGCTCGGGCGTACACCGTCCGCCCGGCGCCCTGATAGCCGGAGACCATGATCGCGACCGGGGTCAGGGATCTGGACCGCGGGTTGCGGGTCAGCAGCGTGATGGTGGCCGGGGTGAATCGCGGGGCGCCGTTGACGGTCTGCGGCTGGAGCGCCTCGAACCGGCTCATGTCGATGGCGAAGAGGTTCCCCGCCCGCAACGCGGACCGCACCCGCTCGTTCCAGGCCTTGCCGAACTCGGCCCGCAGGGCCTTGGCCCTGGCCTGGGTGACCCGCTCCGGGATGATCAGGTTGTAGCCGAAGCCGTGCTCGGCGATCATCGGCCAGAACTGGCGGCTCGCGGAGTCGGCGTCGGTCAGCGACGACTCCCACTCCGGCAGGGATGGCCTCCCGGTCTCGTAGACGTTCGGGAAGTTCGTCCACGAGATCGCGAACTGCTCCGGCTGCTCGAGCGACAGCGGCTCCGCGCTCGCCGAGTAGCCGACGGCGCCGGGGCCCTGCCCGTCGAGGTTCTCCGAGATCACGGCCGGCGCCTCCCCCGGCCGGTTGCGGATCGTCTCCGCAAGCCCGCTCCTCGCCTCGCTTTGGGCCGTCGGCACCTCGCCCCCGAACAGGAACGCGTACGCGCGCCGTGACACGCCGTTGATCGTCAGCCTCTTGGTCAGGCCCTGCTTGGCCTGGAGCAGCTGCTGGGCGCGGATCTCCAGCCGGCCGAGCGTGTCGAGCGCCCCCGCCTCGTCGACGGGGACGGCCGGCAGGTTCGGAAACGTCGCTCGCAACGGCAGCTGCGAGAGAGCGCCCGGAGCGGCGGCCGACGCGCTCGCTCGGCTGGCGGCCGCAGCCCGGCGGGAACCGGCCGCCGCAGCGCCCGTCGTGGGAATCAGCACCGCGCCGGCGGCGGCCACGCCGCCGCCGATGAAGGTGCGGCGCCCGATCCTCACCCCACCGTCTTGGCCTTCGTCGGTCGCCGACGGGTCGCTCACGCCGGGCATCCTATTGGCTGCAACGGCGCCTGATCGACGGGAGCCTCAGGGTGTCGGCACGGCTGCGCTCCGGCGGGCGCGCTCGCGCGCGCAGTCAGCCTGCCGGTTGCGCCTCGAGCCAGCGCTCGACCGTTTCGCTCGCCTGCTCCATCGCCGTCTCGGGCGTGGCCCCCTGATGACGCAGGGCTCGCCACACCTCGAGGTCGGTTAGTGCTCTCAGGGCGGCGACCGACGACCTGTCCAGGCGCTTGGGTCGAAGTGCCTCGAGGACCAGGGCGTCGAACGAGTTGTCGAGCTCTTCCATCGACTCGTCCACCAGCGGCAAGTCCTTGCGCTCGCGACGCCCGGTTGTAATGCCGTCCGCTCCGCGCTCGTAGGCGCCGAACAACGTCTCGACCAGCCGGCGAATCCGCTCGTTCTCCGACGAGGCGCCGGCGAAGACTCCGGGCGCTCGGTCGGCCGGCGGAAACTGCAGGCTCTCCATCAGATGCTGGCCGCAGCTTCTGATCAAGTCGTCCGGTGTGGGGAAGAGCGCCTCCACGGTCTCGACCGGCACCCCCGCCCGATCGGCGATCTCCGGCCAGGTGGTCGCCTGGATGCCTCGGCTGGTGTGCAGGTCGAGCGTGCACTCGATGATCCGCTCGCGGGTGGGGTCGACCCGGCGAGGCTCGCCGGGCTCGTCCCCGTACGCCGCCTCGAAGCCGCGCCGGAGCGCCTCCTGCCAGAAGCCCGAGTTGGGCGATCGCCGGGGAGCGGGCGCCTCCTCGAACGCACGCCGGCCGCGAGGGGTCAGCTGCCAGAACACCTGGCGGCCGAGCTTGCGCCGGGTGACGAGACCGCTCTCCAACAGCCGGCGGCCGGTGCGGCTCACCTGGGTCTCGTCGGTCTCGAGCAGACGGCGCAGCTCTGCGCTACCCAGCTGCGGCGAGGCTTCGAGCACGCGCAGGAAGTCATGGGCCTGCGTTCCATGGGCCACGGCGGCCCGCGACGGCACCCGCTCGAGTCCCCAGTGCGCGAAGGCGATCGCCGCGTCCAGCCATCCCACCAGTTCCCCATCGCCATCGGCTCGGGCGCGAGCGTCGCGGAGGGCGGCAAGAGCGCCAGCAAGCGTCTCGCCGTCGCCCTCGAGCAGCGCGTCAACCAGGCCGAGTGCCACGGCGTCCAAGCGGGCCGGCTCCCCGTCGAGCGTCTCGATCCGCGACACCAGAGCGTTGGCCCGAGCGTGGTTTACGGTGCGTGTGGCCATGCGCACATCCTAGCAGCTGATTGTCAACTATCTGTCAACTGTGAGCGAGGAATACGCCGACTACTTCTGCGAGCTGTTCGACCGGCTCGACCCCTCCGAGGTCCACGCCGAGGGCGCGGCCTGGATGGGAGATGCGACGGTCGCGGCCACCGCCGCTGCGGTCGAGCAGGCAGCCCTCGGCGGTGAGCCGGTTGGGGCGCCCGAGGGCGGGCGGCAGACCTTCGCCGTCTTGCTCGGCCTCGACGCCGCCCTGGCTCACGCCAATCCGCTGCTCGGCGCGGCCGCCCCGCCCGCCCTCACCGAGTACGCGCTCCGCTACGCGGAGTCGGGCCGGTTCGACTCCGGCGCCGTGCCCGGCGCCCTCCTGCCCCGCTTCGCCCGCCCGGGCCGCCGCGGCCAACTGCCCGACGATCTGGCCGACGCCTTCGGCTCAGTGGTGCGCGTCAATTCAGCCGACTGGGGCACCTGCGATCACATCGCCCTGCCTGCCCGCTCCCGGCTGACCCGGCTGGAGCGCGAAGCCGGCCTCCGCGTGGCCACCACCCCGATGATCCGCGAGCCCGACGAGCTGGAGTGGAAGGTTGAGGAGCGCTCCGGACTGCGCTTCTACCGGATCCATCCCGCCGACCGCGAGCCCACGCGGGCACGGGTGGAGAGGGTGATCAAGGCGTGGGATGAGCAGGACGTGGCGATCGGTATCGCACCCGAGCTCTGCCTCTCTCGCGCGCTGCTCGAGCGCTGGCAGGTTGCGCTCAGGGAGCGCAAGGGCGCGGGGGCCAGCCGCCTGCGCCTCGTCGTGGCGGGCAGCGGCAACGTGGACGGCTCCTCGCCGCCGACGAACGAAGCGGTGATGCTCGACGCGCGCACGGGCGAGGTGCTCGTCCGTCAGCGCAAGGTCCACCCGTTCAACTTCTCGGAGCAGGACCTGAAGTTGTGGGGGCTCGCCGATCGCCTGCCCGCGCCGATCGACGAGGACCTCAGCCGCGGCGAGCGAGTCTGCGTGGTGGAGGCGGGTGGCGCCCGGCTGGCGATCCTGGTGTGCGAGGACCTGGCGCGCTTACACGCGTTCGCTGCGGCCCTTCACGCCCACGCGGTGTCGCTGATCCTGGTACCGGTGTTCGCTCGACCGACCAAGGACCGACGCTGGGAGCGCGCGCGGGCCGAGGTCTACACCGACGCCATCGGTTCGAGCGTCGTGGTGGCCAACAGCCTGGTGATCGCTGAGATCCTGAGCAACCCCGCGCCATGGGGGACGGCAATCGCGATCGCGCCCGGTCGCGCTGCGGTGGGCCACTCCTCCGAGCCGGACGACATCGTGGTGTTCGCGCTCGAGACCGATGGCCCGCGCGTGGCGCACGAGCGGACCAGCGCGTCGGTCTAACGCCCGACTTCAAGCCGAGCTCCGAGCCGGGGTCGGGTCGCCGTGGCCGACGCGCACGTCCGGCAGGATGCGACCGAGCCAGCGCGGCCGATACCAGGCGGCGGGGCCCGCGAGCCGAAGCAGCACAGGCATCAGCAGCAGCCGCACCACGAAGGCATCCAGCAGCACGGCGATCCCGAGGACGACGCCCATCTCCTTGGGCGGCAGCGGCCCGGAGAGGGCGAAGGTGAAGAAGACGGCCACCATGACCGCGCCTGCCGCGAGGATCACCCGCCCGGAGTCGGCAAGGCCGCCGACCACCGCCTTGCGGGCGTCGCCCTCGGCGTCCCAACGCTCCTTGGCGGAGGAGAGCAGGAAGACCGTGTAGTCCATCGAGATGGCGAAGATCATCGCGAAGAAGAACACCGGCGCCCAGGCATCGACGAAGCCCTGCGGCTCGAAGCCGAGCAATCCCGCAAGATGGCCGTCCTGGAAGATCCACTTGGCGACCCCGAAGGCGGCGCCGGTGGCGAGCAGGTTGGTGACCACGCCGATCGCGGCGGCCACAGGAGCCTGGAGTGCAAGGAGCAGCACCAGGAACCCGAGCGCCAGGACGACCCCGATGACCAGGGGTGTCTTGGCCGCCAGCGCGGCCTCGAGATCGTGGTTCTCTGCCGCGGGGCCCCCGACCAGGGCGCCGGGGGGAAGGTCCGAGCGCAGGCGGTCGATCGTCGCTCCCAGCTGAGGGCTGGAGGGATCGCTGGTCGGCACCGCCTCGATCAGCACCTGGCCACCCCCACCCGGCTGGGGCGGCGGCGACTGCGCGATGCCCGGGTCGGCCTGCACTGCGGTCACGGCCCGTTGGCGCTCCGACGCCGGGACGACGATCTGGAGGACGCCCGGCGCGCCCGGCCCGAAGCCGGCCTGGATCTGCTCATAGCCCTGCCGGGACTCATCGTCGGGCGGCACCACCTTGATCGAGGGCATCGCGGTGCGCATCGAGAGCAGCGGCAGGGCCAGCGCCAGCAGCACCGCCAGGGCGAGGCCGCCGAACACGTACGGCCGCCGCCAGAGCAACTCGCCCCAGCGGGCGGAGCGCAGAGAGCGACGCTCGCCGCTCTTCATCCAGGGAAGCGACAGACGGTCGACCCGGGGTCCGAGCTTGGCGAGCACCGCGGGCAGCAGCGTCAGCGTCGCGGCCAGCACGAAGAGAACCGCGACGATGATGCCCAGGGACGTCGAGCGGAAGGCGGGGCTCGGCACCAGCATCACCGCCGAGAGCGAGACCAGCACGGTCAGTCCCGAGAAGAGGACGGCCTTGCCTGCCGTGTCCATCGTGGTCGCCACCGCCTCGACGGGACTGAGCCGCTGGCCGAAGTAGGCGCCACGGAATCGGCTGACGATGAAGAGGGCGTAGTCGATGCCCAGCGCGAGGGCGAACATCAGCGCGAAGTTCATCGCCCAGATCGAGATCGGCGAGATCAGCGTTCCGAGGAAGAGCAGCCCTGCGGAGGCGATCAGGCCCAGGATGGTGAGCATCAGCGGCAGACCCGCTGCCACCAGCGAGCCGAAGGCCAGCACCAGGATCGCCATGGTGACCGGCCAGGAGATGAGCTCCGACTTGAGCATCGCCTCGCGGTTCGCCTGGTTGAAGTCCGACCACATCGCCGAGGCGCCCGTCAGGTTGACGGCGACTCCGGGGCTGCCGGCGTCCGCGAGCTTGGCCTTCAGGCGATCGGCGGCGTCGACCATCGCGTTCGGATCGGCGGCCGCGCCGGCCCGGATCACGGCCGTATGGCCGTCGGGCGAGATCGAGAGGCCCGGCTGCGGCGCCGAGACCCGACCCACGGCGGGATCGTGCCGCAGAACCCGCTGCGAACGGGCCACCGTTTCCCGAAACTCGGGCGCGGTCGCCACCAAGTCCCGCGAGTGGATGGCCACCTGCAGCCCGTAGCTGCCGGCGCCGGCGAAGTTGCGATCGATCTGCTCGCGCGCTTCGACTGACTGCGAGCCGTTCGCCTGCCAGCCGGCGCCCGACAGTGCCGTCTCCACGCGCGGGGCGAGGATGCCGAGACCGACGGCGATCAGCGCCCATGCGACGAAGACCCGTCCGCGATGCTTCGCCGACAGCCGGCCGAGGCGGCCAATTGGGCCGAGGGCGCTCATCATGTCAGCCGACCTGGGCGCGACGATGGTGCTGTGTCGGCGCGGAAGCCGCTTGAGTATCGATCGCATTGGTCCGCCCTCCTTGGGTTTGAGAAGCAACACGGCCGACCGTAGGCCGCGGCCGGAGCCCTGTCATGGGGCGTTCGCCTCAACTTGGGGAGGGTCAGTCGACGAGTCCGTGACGCATCGCATAGAGCGATGCCTCGGCACGGGTGGAGACGTCGAGCTTGGCGTAGATGTGCTCGATGTGGTTGCGCGCGGTCTTCTCGGTGATCGTCAGCTCCTGCGCGACATCGCGGCTCGAGGCCCCGCGAGCGACGAGCAGCAGCACCTCGAGCTCGCGAGCGGTGAGGCCGGCGGGGCGGGCGCGCTCGCGAGCGCCGGCGCGACGGTGGCCGGCCGCGGTGAGGACGTCCTCGGCCGCATCGCCGTCGATCCGCCCGGCGCGAACCTCACCGCGAAGCGTGGCCGCCGCCTGCTCCGGTTCGAGCGCGGCGCGGTGCGGCCGGGCCGCCGTCATCGCGTGGTAGGCGTCGGCCGCGGCGAGGATCCGCGCGGAGGGCGAGAGCGCGGACCCCGGCAGCGAGCGGTGGTAGCCGGAGCCGTCGAGGCGCTCGTGGTGGCAGGCGGCGATCGCCCCGAGGCGAGCGAGGGCCTCCGGGCGGGCGAGCATGCGTTCCGCGTAGTAGGGGTGCAGGCGCACGCGCTCCCACTCGGCGTCGGTCAGCGGTCCCGGCTTGTCCCAGATCGTGTTCGGCACCCCGGTGCGCCCGATGTCGTGAACCAGCGCCGCCCGGCCCAGCTCCGTGACCGCCTCGTCGGACAGGCCGCTCTCCTGCGCGGCGGCGACCGCCAGCCGCGCGACGCCGCGCGAGTGACCGGTGAACCAGGGCGACTTCAGATCGCCGAAGTCGGCGAGCGTCTCGAGGGCGGTGTCGAGCTGTTCGCCGACCAGTGGCTTGGCCAGGCCCGGCTCGGCTGCGATCACCGCGTCCCAGCTCGACTCCTCGGCGAGCCCGTCGAGGAGGTCGGTGGCGGAGTCGGCGAACGCCTCGACCAGGCGGGGGTCGAACTGGCTGCCGGAACGCTCGCGCGCGACCGCCACCGCGCCGTCGACGCCGCCGCTGCGGTGATGGACCTCGGCGATCGCGGCGATCTGGACCAGCCGGATCGCGAGCGGCAGCTCCTCGCGGCCGGTCCCGGCCGGTACCCCCTTGCCGTCCCAACGCGCGAAGACGTGCAGCAGCGGATCCTGAACCTCGGGGCCCAGCCCGAGGCGCCGCGCAACCTGGGAGGCGACGTGACAATGCGCCGTCATCGCCTCGGCCGCCGCGCGCCCGCGCGTCGCCGCCACCTGCGCCGCCATCCGCGCACGCGTCAGCGGCGGCTGCCCGGTCCCGGCCCGGCCGAGCAGGAAACCCATCATCGGCAGGCCGGCGAGATCGACCTCGTGCGCCGCAGCGCGAAACGCGATCTCGTCACCGAACTGCGCCGCCAGCTCGTGGGAGTCGGCCGTGCACCCCACCCACGCCAGCATCGCCGTGTAATAGACGGCGGCGCGCTCGGCGTCGTCGACGCCGACGCGATCGGCCAGTCCGAGGGCGATCCGGCACTGGCGCAGGACGTGCTCCTGCGGCATACCGAGCCCGAGATCGGTGGCCAACGACAGGGCCGCGATCAACTCAGCCAGGCGCAGACGCATTCGAACTCAGGCTATCCCGGAACGCCCGTCCTTTCTCGGTTACCGAGCGATCGGCCCGCCCGCGAGCTCTCGGCTGCGCCGCTTCAGCCGGAGCCGGCCGGCGGGCCGGTCGAGGGCGCCGCGCCGCCGCCGCCCCGGCCGGCGACCGCGGCCCGCAGCTCGTCGACCGACGACCTCAGCTCTCCGACCGCTGCGTCGAGGCTGTCGAAGGAAGCCGTAGGCGCCTCCGGCGGGGGCGGTGTCGGTACCTCCTGGTCCTCGATCGCCGCATCCTCGGAGACCGCCCTCGCGCGGGCGATCATCGTCTCCAGCCGGGCGCGCGGCAGGCCGTAGGTGCCGCTGCCATACCACTCAGCATGCCCCGTGCCGAGCGTGCGTTCGAGCGCGTCGCGGAGCTCGGCCGAGTCCGGGTCGACCTCCAGCTCTCGCGCCAACTCGCCCCTGGTCGCCACCCCGACCTCGGCGAGCCGGTCCGTGATCCGCTCGGAGAGGACGAGGGAGCGATCCCGCTCGCCGCCCAGTGAGGCGGCGGCACCGGAGAGCGCGCCCAGCGCATGGGAACCCTGGTCGGCGAAGAAGCTGATCATTGCGCCCACCGCACGCAGTTCCGGGCGGGACGCGAGCCCGCCGCCGAGCGCCTGTCCGGCGCTGACGAGCGACTGACCTCCGGGAATCGCGGCAGGGAGCGACGAGGCGACCTCGTCGACGCTGCGCCGCACCGCCTCGACCTGCCCGGCGACCTCGGCCCGGTCTCCGCTGGGCAGACGCAGCGCCGCGTCGACTGCGTGCTGGGCTGTGCGGATCAAACCCAGTGCATTGATCGCGAGGTCGAGGTTCGAGGAGGAGGAGGCCAACCGGCCATCCAGGGTAGTTCGTCCTCGGCCCGGCCGCCTCGCCCCGAGCGGGTCCGATCGGACCGAACTAGAGTCGGGCGATGGACTTGGGGCTCGCGCTGGCGGTGATACTCGCGCTCGCCTTTTCGGTGACCAACGGGCTTCACGATGCGGCCAACGCGATCGCGGCTCTCGTCGCCACCCGCGCCGCGCGGCCCAAGCAGGCGATCCTGCTGGCAACCTTCTTCAACCTGCTCGGTCCGCTGTTCGTCGGCGCGGCGGTCGCCGACACGATCGGCGGGATCGTCACCGTCTCGCCCACCGAGGCGACCGCGGTGATCGGCGCGGGCCTGGCCGCCGCGGTAACGTGGAATCTGATCACCTGGCGTTTCGGCCTGCCGTCCTCCTCGGGACACGCACTGGTCGGCGGGCTGGTCGGTGCTGCGTTGGCCGAGGGCGGCGCCGACGCCGTACTCTGGGGAGGCTTCGACGGGCTGCACCCGGTCGGCGTGGTGGGCACCCTGGTCGCGCTGGCGATCTCGCCGGTGCTCGGCGGACTCGCGGCCGTGATCGTGATCCGGACGCTGCGCCGGCTCGCGCGTCGCGCGACCATGAGGATCAGGGGCCCTGTCAACGGCGCCCAGTGGGTGACCTCGGCGGCCTTGGCCTTCAGCCATGGCGCCAACGACGCGCAGAAGGCCGTCGGCGTGGTGGCTGCGCTGCTGCTGGCGGGCGGCGAGATCGACTCGCTCAACGCCCCCCTCTGGGCGACGGTCGCGTGCTCGCTCGCGCTGACGCTCGGCACCGCCCTCGGCGGATGGCGGATCATCCACACCGTGGGCCGGCGCATCTACCGGGTCAAGGCAATCGACGGGCTCGCGACCGAATCCTCGTCGGCCGGGGTGATCTTCGGCGCCTCGTTGCTGGGTGCCCCAACGTCGACCAGCCAGGTCGTCGCCTCGGCCGTGGTCGGAGTCGGCGGCGGACGTCGCCGCTGGCATCACGTCCATTGGGCCATAGTCCGTCAGATCGGCGCCGCTTGGTTGATCACGATGCCGATCACCGCGGTCCTCGCGGGCGGGATCTTCGAGTTGCTCGCGCTGCTGAGCTGAATGGGGCACATATGAGTCGCAAACACCATTGGTTCGTACCGGACGACTCCGACGTCCTCGGGCTGCTCGGACGCCAGATCGACGCGACGCTGCACGGGCTCGATGCGCTCACGCTCTGGGCCGGCGGCGACGCGTCTGCGGCCGCCGCCGTTCGCGCCGCCGAACACGCCGGCGACGTGGCCAAGCAGGAGGTCCTGAGCTCCGTGACCGAGTCGTTCGTGACGCCGATCGAGCCCGAGGACCTGTTCGCCCTCTCACAGGGAATCGACTTGCTGCTCAACCGCAGCCGCGACCTCGTCAACGAGGCGGAGGCGATGGGCGTGGCGCCCGACGCGACGATCGGCGAGATGGTGAGCCTGCTCAGGGACTCCCTGCGCGAGGTCGCCGAGGCCGTCGGCCGCCTGACCGCCGACCCCGATGCGGCGGCCGGGTCCGCGAACGCTGCGATCCGGACCGAGCGGGGGCTCGAGCGGGTCTATTACCAGGGCATGGCAGCGCTGCTCGAGAACCGCGACCAGCGCGACCGGATCGCCAAGCGCGAGCTCTACCGGCTGGTCGCCCGGCTCGGCGAGACCGAGGTGGAGGTGGCCGAGCGCGTCATCTACGCGGTGATGAAGGAGCGCTGAGCGCCACCGGTTCAGCTTTCTCCGCACACCCCCGGGTGAGCCGCCCCTACCGCGTCCGATAGGCTCGCGCAGGAGTGTTCACCGAGGAGAGGAAGAGTCACCATGCCCGCCACCAAGAAGCCCGCATCCCGCGGCGGTAAGACCGGAGGCGGTAAGACCGCTCGCAAGCGCCCGGCCACCCGCGAACCGGCCGCGGTCGCGCGCCTCAACAAGGCCCTGGACGCGGCCCAGGAAGCCCTTGCCGCGCTCCGTAACGACGTCAGCAAGGACGTGAGTACCGGCGCGCGAGACCTCTACAAGGACGTCCAGAAGTTCGTCAAGGGCGCACGGCGCGACAGCGGAAAGCTTGGCAAGGCCCTGCAGCGCGACATTGAAAAGGCTCAGAAGCGGGTGGCGCCTGCCCCGAAGGCCAAGAGTTCGAGCCGCGCTCGCGCACCGCGCAAGGCCCCAGCTCGATCAACGGCCAAGCGCACGACGACCCGGGCGCGCGCCAAGTAAGCGCGACGGCCGCCCTCCTGGAGGCGGTCGCGAAGCGGGCGACGGTCGCTGCGGACGCCCCTGTGCCTCTCGAGCTCACCGCCGGCGGTCGGCGCGCCCGCGCGTCGACCGGCTCGGGCTCGCGACGGGGCGGCTGCCGCAGCGGCCGATCCACGCCTTCGCTCATCGCGGCTAGCCCTTTCGAAGCCTGAGTCCCGGGTTCAATCGGGCCCGCAGCTAGCCGCTGTTCCAGAACTCTTCCGCCTCGGCCTCCATCCTCGACAGCCGGGTGTAGTAATCCGGGAACTCGTTCAGGTGCGCCCAGGCGATCTTTCCGGTCGTGAGGCGGTCGTCGTCCGTGACGTTGGTGCGACTGTCGCGGCGGCCATGCTCGAGCTCGACTCCGAGCCCGATCCGGAATTGCTCGACGTCGAATGGAGCCGCCTCCCAATCGATCCCGATCGCGGCTCCGATCTCCTGCGCCTCCTGCGCGCTGAACGCCTGTGCCTCGCCCATGTGCGAACCCTATCCATGTCCGCATGCGAGCGATGGAAAGCATCGCTTTGTGCAAGCCCGACTGTCCGCGAGATACTGCCGGGACGATGTCGGAGGAGAATCTCGAGGTGGTGCGCCGTATCTACGACGAGGGCCTGCTCGATCAAGATCCGCAGTGGCTGCTCGAACTCGCCACAGCGGACATCGAATACGTCAACCCCCCAAATGCAGTCGAACCCGGTGTTCGCCGTGGGCCGGCCGAAGTCGTGCAAGCGATGCGACGTTTCTCCGAAGTCTGGAGCGATTCCCGGCATGAGCTGCACGAGCTGTTCGACTGTGGGGACGCCGTGGTCGCCGCCGTCAGCTGGTACACCCGCAGTCGCGGCAGCGAGGTGGAACTCATCCAGGCGGAGGCGCATACCTGGGCGTTTCGCGAGGGCAGGATTACGCGGTTCGAGTGGGGGCAGGATCTGCGCCAGGCGCTCGAAGCCGCCGGGCTGTCGGAGTAGGCGATGTCGGAGGAGAACCTGGAGATCGTGCGCTCGCTGACGGAGGGATTTCAGCGCCGCCAGCATGAGCGGGCGTTCGAGCTCTACGACCCGGAGATCGAATGGGACGCGTCGGGGCTGGCGGAGTCGATGCCGGACATCGCTGGCGTCTTTCACGGCCACGAGGGCGTCCGCGCCTATTGGCGGAACTGGCTCTCGGCTTGGAGCGACCTTCAGTTTGAGGTCGCGGACATGTTGGAGGCAGGGGACGACGTCGTGCTGTTGATTCACAACCAGCGCCAGTGGGGCCGAAGCACCGGTATCGAAGCCGAGATGCCTCCCTACGGGATGGTGTTCACGATTCGCGGCGGCAAGGTCGTCCGATGGCGCATCTTTGGAGACCATCAATCGGCCCTCGAAGCCGCCGGGCTGTCGAAGTAGGCGCTGAGGACGAAAAAGCAGACGCCGTAGCTGGGGCCGTCGTCCCGCTACGGTTGATCGCATGACGATCCAACGCATGGATCACGTGGGCATCGTGGTCGACGACCTCGCCGCCGCGACGGCGTTCTTCGTCGAGCTCGGGCTCAAGCTGCAGGGCGAGGGATCGGTCGAGGGCGGTTGGGTGGACCGCGTGGTGGGTCTCGAGGGCGTCCGCTCGGAGATCGCGATGTTGGAGACCCCTGATGGCCACGGACGGCTCGAGCTGTCGAAGTTTCACGCCCCGTCGGGCCGGGGCGGCGACCGGCACGCGCCGGCGAACACTCCGGGCATCCGCCATGTCACATTCGCAGTCGACGATATCGACGCCGCCGTCGCCAGCGTGCGAGCGCGCGGCGGGGAGCTCGTTGGCGAGGTGGAGAACTACCAAGACATCTATCGGCTCTGCTATGTCCGCGGCCCGGAGGGGATCATCGTCGAGCTGGCGGAGCGGATCGGCTGAGGGCTCCGGCCAGGCCGCCGCTTCGACGGCATCGGACAACCGCCGCAGTCCGGCCGACCTTCGAGAACGCAAAGCCCTCCAAGGGAGGGCTGGAGCGTCCAACGCAATGAGCCGGCGGCTCCGGTTCAGGCAGACAGCGACGTGCCTGCCCAAACCTTCAGCCCGCTAGGCGGACAGCGCCTTTGTCTTGATCGCGTCGAACTCGTCCTGGGTGATCGCGCCCGAGTCGAGCAGTTCCTTGGCCTTGGCGATCTCGGACGCCGAGCCGCCGGCGGTGTCACGGACGTACTGGTCCATCGCCGCCTGGTTGGCCTTGGCCTGCTCGAGTGTGCGGTCGCGCATCCCGTCGTGCTGGGCGATCAGATAGACAAGCACGCCGAGGAACGGCACGACGATGATGAACACCACCCAGAGCGCCTTGTGCCCGCCGCCGATGTCGTGACGGCGGAAGATGTCGACGAAGCATGTGATCGCGATCCAAATCCACGCCACCCAGGCGAAGAACACGATCATCGTCCACAGGATGTCGAGGAACGGATAGTCAGCGTCGGCGATCAGCATCGGTAGTTTCCTTTCGCTGTCATCGTCTTGATCGTGGTGTGGTGGTTGCGCTGAGACGGTGCGTCGGGGCTGCCGAAGCGGCCAGCCCGTAATTCGCCCGAGGCGGGCAATGTGACAGATGCGGCAGGAATCCGCTGTCGCGCCGCGCGGCCCGGTCGGTCTAGAAGCGGTACCACGACGCCTGTTCTGCGTGGAAGCGACACTTTCCGCGCGATACTGGGCGGGCGATGTCGCAGGAGAACGTGGAGTTGGTGCGGCGTATCTACGACGCTTGGGACCGGGAGGAGTCGGCTCGGGACTTCATCGCCGCGGACATGGAGTACGTGAACCCGAGCTATGCCGTGGAGCCGGGCACCCGCCACGGGCGCAGGAGCCTTGCCGTCGTGCGCGGCACCTACGAGGATTTCGAGATCAAGGTCGAGCGCATCATCGATGCAGGTGACGAGATCGTCGTGCTCGCCCAGTTCACCGGGTCCGGCTCGGTTAGCGGCGTACCCGTCTCGGGCGAGCATGGATACGTGTGGACCGTCCGAGATGGATTGGCCGTGCGCTTCCAGTGGTTTCAATCCCACCGAGAGGCCCGCGAGGCCGCCGGGCTGCCGGAGTAGTCGCGTCGGACGAGAAGCTCGGCAGGCGTGGGGTCGCGGAAACCTGACGAGGAGGAGCACGTACGCAGGGCTAGGGCCAGGGTGCTTTGTCCTCAGAGGCCGGGTGGGCGGTAGCTGACCGCGCGGTTCGCCGCCTCGTCCATCTGCTCGGGTGTGAGCAGCACGGTTGTCTTCACCTCCGCTCCGCCTGCGGCGTTCACGATCAGCGAAACGGCTGCCGCCGCCTCGTCGTCGGGGAGATCGAGGATCACAATGGCGTCGCTGCTCGCCGAACCCGAAGTAGAAGCACTCAAGCTTGCCGCCCACGCCTTCCGCGGTGGCGGCCACCGCTTCTCGCCGATCGGTGCCGCCTTTGCTGCGCACACCCTCCACGCCCTGGGTCGTGTATGACGCCTCGATTAGGTACTTCGGCATCTCCTCCTCCTCGTAGTGGGGGTCGCGACAACACTCCCACGCTGAAGGTCGCAAGGCAAGGCACGGGCCGAGCGACATCGCATGCCGTCAGATCGCCCAGGTCTCACTTTGCGCGGCGTGCAGGCGGGAGTCGGGGCTACCGCTCCTCACCAATCAGCTCGATCCGGATCGTCAATAGATCGGTCTGCATCAGGCGTACGGTCGCCGTACTCAACCTCGCGATCGGGTGCCTCGCGGCGATGTAGCGCAGTCGCTCTCGTGGATCATCGTCAGGGACAACCCGGGCGGTGCCCTTGCGCCATCGACGGCCGACGCGGACCCGGACATGGGGATTCGCCTCGATGTTCCTGACATAGCTCGCCCGGCGCCCGTGCTCGGCGACGATCCAGAACGCGCCGTCGTCGAGGCCGTTGGTAACCGGGTTGCGTCGCGGCCGCTTGGACTTGCGGCCGGTCGTCTCCAAAATCGCAGTTCCCGGGGCCGGAAGCCCGAGTCGAAACAGCCCGCGGACGACGGGATTGACCACATACTTCGCCGTTCCGCTGGCAAGCCTCCGCTTGGTCTCACGGCGACTCGGCACGGGTTCACCCTAACGCCCCCGGATCGGGCACTTTGGTCGAGAGGCGTTGGCCCCACAGCAAGCGTGCCGTGGGCGCCTCAGGCGGGCTCGGGCGCGGTCCTCGTCCGCAGGGTCCGGGCGAACGCGAAGCACCAGATCGCGATCAGGACCACTATCTCCGCCCTCCCGCGGCCGAGTTCCCGGAAGCACGCCTAGCGTTTTACCCCGTGTACTCCTCGAGCCGCTCGGCGAGGATGATCCGCGCCGCCGCCTCGATCAGGGCCAGGTGCGAGAAGGCCTGGGGGAAGTTGCCGAGGTGGCGCCCGGTGTCGGTGTCGAACTCCTCGGCGTAAAGACCCAGGGGCGAGGCGACGCTGAGCAGCCGCTCCATCAGGTCCCGAGCCCCCTGCTGATCGCCGACGATCGCGAGGGCGGAAACGAGCCAGAAGGAGCAGATCAGAAAGCTGCCCTCCTTGCCCGACATGCCGTCGTCGGTCTCATCGGTGCGGTAGCGCAGGACGAAGCCGTCCTCGGTCAGATCGTCGGCGATCGCCTCCACCGACTTGCGCAGCGTCTCGTCGTCCCCGTGCAGGAAGCCGAAGATCGCCGCCAGCAGGGTTGAGGCGTCAAGCGCATCGGTGTCGTAGTGCTGGCGCAGGACCCCGTCGCGCACCCCGTGCGCGAGGATGTCGGCTCGGATCTCGTCGGCGGTCGTGCGCCAGGTCTGCTCCAGTTCAGCGTCCCCGCGGATCCCTGCCAGCTTCGCCGCCCGGTCGAGCGCGACCCAGCACATCAGCTTCGACGAGACGTAGTGCTGGGGTTCGCCGCGCGCCTCCCAGATGCCCTGGTCGGGGTTGCGCCAGACGTCGGTCGCACACTTCGCTTGCGCCTCGACGATCGGCCAAAGGCGTCGTGGCAAGCGCTCGCTGCGGCGCGTATGCAGCAGGATCGAGTCGAGTACGGCGCCGAAGACGTCGTTCTGTCGCTGGTCAAATGCGCCGTTGCCGGTCCGGACCGGGCTCGCCCCCGCGTAGCCGGAGAGCTGATCGAGCGTCGACTCGGTCAGGTCGCGGTGCCCGTCGATCCCGTACATGATCTGCAGAGCCCCGTCCTCGTTCGCCTCCAGGTCGGCGACGAACTGCATGAACTCGTCGGCCTCCCAGTCGAGGTTGAGGAAGTGCAGCGCCTGCAGGGTGAAGGTCGAATCCCGCATCCAGGTGAAGCGGTAGTCCCAGTTGCGCTCGCCGCCCGGGGTCTCGGGCAGCGAGGTGGTGAGCGCGGCCACGGTGGCGCCGGTGGGCATGTAGGTGAGCCCCTTGATCGCCAGCGCGGAGCGCTGGACCGGCTCGCGAAAGCGGTGGTCGGGCATCCGCGCACGCGCGAGCCAGCCCCGCCAGTAACGCTTCGTGGCGTCAAGTCGCGCCCTGGCATCATCGATGTCCGCCGGCGACTCCAGGCCATCGGCCCAGGAGAGCGAGCAGAACGCCTGCTCGCCCTCCGTGAGGACGTGGCGCGCCCGCACCCAGTCGCCCTCGACGCCGAGGGGGATGTCGGATCGCAACCTGATCGTCAGATCCGCCCCCGAGGCATCGGCGGTGAGTCGGTCCTCGCCGACCAGCGTCCACTCGGCCGGGACACGGCCATAGTCGAAATCCGGCTCGCAGATCAACTCGATCTCGACGCTTCCTTCGAGGCAGGTGGCGACCCTGACCAGCAGGTGGTCGGCGTCGTCGTCGGCGGGCGGGCGGGTGTGCGGGGTGATCGTGTCCTCGCCGCGGCTCGGGCCGATCGTCAGCGCCTCGCGAACGAGGACCCAGCCGGTCGGCGTGTGCCAGGTGGTGGCGAGGATGTTCGTGCCCGGCTCGTAGGCGCGAGCCGAAGGCACGTTGATCCCGAACGGGCCGAATCGGAAGCTGCCGGCCTGGCGGTCGAGCAGGGTTCCGAACACGCTTGCGGAGTCGAAGCGCGGCACGCAGAGCCAGTCCACCGCTCCGTCGGGTGCCACCAGGGCCCCGGTGTGGCAGTTGGAGAGAAATGCGTACTGAGCGATCGGCGGAAAGGGCGATGGCGCGGCCGCGCTCTGCGGCTCACCTGCTCTGCTACTCGCATCTTGAGACATGTTGCTCCCTTACGAATCGACCGCCCAGGCTTGCGGATTGTGCATCGGGGGGCGTTGGCGGGCATCATCCTCATCGGGTGATCTCGGCGCCACCGCAAGGACGGACGGCGGTCAACTCGCGCTCGAGGGGCCATCCTCAGCGATCCCCGGCGGCGCGACCTTGCCGGCGTCGATCTCACTCGAGAGCCGCTTCTCCTCCTCCAGGTCTCCCGGCGTGAGCACCCCCGACCCCGCGGCGGCGGAGATCGGATCGCCGCCGCGCCCGCGGAGGATGTAGGCGCATCCGACCGCGATCATCGCGCCGGCCAGGGGCCCGACGACGTAGACCCAGTAGCTGGAGAAGTCGGTGCCGACCAGGGCCGGGCCGAACGAGCGGGCCGGGTTCATCGACGTGCCGCTGACCGGCGCTGCCCAGAGTCCGGCCAGCGCGATGTAGCCGCCGACCCCGAGCGCGGCGATCGCGCCGACGTTCTGGGCCGCAGAGGCGGTCCCGAGGATCACGCTGACCAGGCCGGCGTGAGCGCGATCTCCATCAGCAACGCCTGCCAGTTCTCGTAGCCGGGGCCCGGGAGCGTGGCGCCGAGGTGCTCGACGTTCCCGAACACCGCAAGCAAGAACAGACACGCGAGAGTGGCGCCGAGCAGCTGGACGATGATGTAGCCCGGTACGCGCTTCCAGGGGAAGTCGCCGCGCATGGCGAAGGCGAGCGACACGGCCGGGTTCAGATGCGCGCCGGAGACCGCGCCCATGAAGAGGATGATCGCCATCACCATCAGCCCCGGCGCCACCACGGCCGCGGCGAGGCTGATCTGGCCCTTGCCGACCAGGATCCCGCCGCCGGCGGCGACGAGCACGAGGAAGAACGTCCCGAGCAGCTCCGAAAACAGCCGCCGCCACTCAAGGCGCGGATCGTCGAAGTCCCTGCGGTCGCCGAACTCGAGCATCAGCCGGTGCGTCACCCGCGGCGAAAACGGCGATCCCTCCACCATCGTGTCGTCCGACGCTTCGGGTGGGGGCGGTTGAACGGAGTCGGCCATCAGCTGATGATCGGGTCTTGGGCGATGCGGGGCATCGGCACTGAAGACACTATCTCGGATCCGACGCCCCCCACCCGTCGCCGCCCGATCGCGATGAGCCACGGGTCAGTCACTGCGGGGCGCAGGCTCACCCAAACGCTCGCGCTCAAACCGCTCAAGCTCTCGGCGAAGTCGTGCGTTTAGGCCGAGCTGGGCGGCGATGCGCTCGCCCATCTCGAGATCCGCGTGCCAGGCGCGGACCCTGGCGTCGAGGGTCGGAGCTTTGAAGAACTGGACCGCACGCTCGCCAACTTCGGCGTAGACCACCCGCCAGTCATGCAGGTTGGCGAGCTTGTCGGCGATGTAGATCGCCGCACACTCGGGACCAGAGTCTGCGACGCGTTCTCGCAGTGCGAGCTTGCGCTCCTCCCAGTCGCTGATCGAAGGATCCTCGGTCAGCGCCGCGACCAGTTCCCCGACGTTGGGGCCGAAGCGCTCGGTCACCTCGCCGATCGTCAGGCCCGAGTCCTCGACCGCGTCATGCAGGAGACCGGCCGCGCATACCGCCTCGTCGTAGCCCTCGTCTCGCAGCAGCTCGGCGACCTGGATCGGGTGCTCGAAGTAGGGCCTGCCGTGGCCGCCGCGGGTGTGACCCGAGTGGGCACGGCGTGCTTCCGAGAAAGCGGCCGCGAGCGCCTCGGACTCGACCACGAACGCCGGCGCCTCGATCCCCCGCTCCGCGTGCAGGTCATCGTCCTCGCGCTGCATGGCAAGCTCACTCCCAAGTCAGAAGGCGAGGCGGGCCGGCAGGAGCCTGGATCGCCCAGGCCCCTGCGCTTGCCGACTCAGACGCCGGAGACCTTCTCATCCTCGCCATAGACGATGATCCCGTGGACGACGTAGATGCAAAGCGCGAATATCACTAGCGACCACCAGGGGTTGGCGCCGCCGATCGAGAACAGTGCCCCGATCGCGCCGAGGCTGCCGCCGATGATGCCGAGCACGCGACCGTAGGCGTTGCCCGCGAACAGCGAGAAGCCGGCGGTGAGCTGGATGATCCCGAGCACGATCAGCACCCATCCGAGCGTGTTCAGGTTGGTAAGCACGAACCTCGTGTCGTTGACGAAGTAGTTCGCGTCATCCAGGGCGCCGATGCCGTAGATGATGTTGAGAAATCCGACGATGAGCAGCAACGTTGCTGCGAACACGACTCTTCCCGCACCACGCATACGTCCTCCTTGGGTCGATTCGTCCGCTCCGCGTGACGGTAAGGCACCCACTCGAACCGGCTTCACGCTCCCTGACGGCTCGCAACTTTGCACCCGGGGTTCAATCGAGGTCGGTCTCGACCTCGATGCGGCCCGACTTGGCCGCGTCGGCGAGGGCTCCGTAGTCGAGCTCATTTTGGTCCGCGTAGCGCCGGGAGAAGTCGGCGATCGCCTGATCGAAGCTCTCGCCCTTGCCGAGGTAGGCGCCGATGGCGATCCGATCGCCGGATCGCGCGTGCGCTCTGGCCAGCGTCCAGCCGCAGACGCGACCGTAGATCGCGAGGCCCTCCGGTGGCAGGGTCTCGATCTCGACCGAGCGCTTGCCGTCCCAGAGCTGGCGCACGTAGAAGTCGCGATTGGCGCCATCGATCCCGGTGCCCGGAAGCCATCCCAGCAGAACGTCGCTCGAGGCCTGCATCAGCCACTGGCCCTCGACGACCCTCTCGCCGTGGTTACCGAACTCGCTCGCCCCTACGTAGGGCTCGAGCACCGAGGCCTCGGCCTCCTTTGCCTGTAGGAAGAGCGGGTCCTGGCCGTCGCGGCCCATCATCAGCACGACCCAGGCGCGGGTGCCGACGCTGCCGACGCCGACCACCTTGCGGGCCATGTCCACGAATCCGAAGCTGTCGAAGAGGTGGCGGCGGTCGCCCTTGAGGCTCTCGCGGTAGCGGCCGAGCATCTCCTTGATTCGATCTTCGAGCTCATGGCGCTGGGCGTCGGAGACCAGTTCCCGCGCTGGCACGATCAGCGGCGGGTCGCTGATGATCCGGGGCTCGCCGTCGACCTCGTGGACGAGACGGTCGAAGGCCTTGAGGCTGTTCTTCTTGCCGGCCTTCTTTACGTTCTTGCGCGCCGCCTTCATCTGCTTCTTGTCGGCGACCTTGGCCAGGTCGGCGAGGAGGGTCTCGACGTCGAGTCGCGCATACCAGACGTCGAGGTTTCGCATCTTGGCGAACTCGCGCATCGCCTCGCGGTAGTGGCGCACGGTGCTGAGGACGGCGTCCCTGGTCTCCTTCGGCGTGAAGTCGCGGTCACGCCCGGCGATCTCGAAGCTGGCGGCGAGACGCTTGACGTCCCACTCCCATGGTCCAGGGAGGGTCTCGTCGAAGTCGTTGACATCGACAACCAGGCGGCGGTCGGGGGCGGCGAAGACTCCGAAGTTCGAGAGGTGGGCATCGCCGCACGCCTGGACCCGCAACCCGGACTCCGGGGTTTTGCCGAGGTCCATGGCCATGATCGCGGCAGCGCCGCGATAGAAGGTGAACGGAGAAGCGAGCATCCGCCCGTAGCGAATCGGCACGAGCTCCGGAACCCGGCTCTTGGCCTGATCCTCAAGCAGCTTGACCGGATCCTTGCGGCGCGCCGGCGGCGTCCACTCCCCGTGACTGGCGCGGGGAACCGCCTCGCGCGCGGCCTTGCCGGCTGCCGCGCGTGCATCGGCCGAGGCAGCACCGCTTGTTGGTTCGTTCATCTTTCGTTCCTTCTTGCCGTCGCCTCGAAGGGCGAGTGCACCTGCTTGAAATCGCAACTAGGAAGCCGCGTCCGAGCATCTGCTCGGACGCGGCTCACCGGTTGCGCGCCCTTGCGGGCATATGAAGCGGGAGAGCCGGCCTACGAGCCGGTCGCCGCGCCGTCTTCCTTCGCCGCGGCCTCGATCTCGCGCTCGAGATCGTCGGCGTCGGCGTCGATCTGCTTCTCGATCATCTTGTTGGCGCGCTTGGTCGCCTTCTCGAGTTGCTCTTCGATCTTCGACTCGGCGATCACGATCACGGCCGCGGTACCCGCCTGGAGTTCGTCACCGAGCTCCTTGAGGTCGCCGCGGGAGATCCCCTTTGTGAGATGTTCGGTCAACCCGCCGGCGCCAGCGCCGACGATGGCGGCGCCGAGGACCGCGGGCGGGAACAGGATCCCAACCAGCGCACCAACCCCGGCCCCGGTCCAGGCGCCGTGCTGGGTCGGCTTCTCGGTCTTGGTGACGCGAACCTTGCCGTCCTCTTCCTTGCGGATCACCGCGGAGTCGAAGGTTCCGATCGCTCCGAGCGCGTGAAGATCGAAGACGGCCTCATAGTCGGCCTCGGCGTCGGCGATCTCGCTGTAGATCGCGGCGTAGAGGAATACGGGTCTATCTGACATTCCGATTGCCTTTCGGTCGGTGTCTGCACAGTCTCCCCTATCTGACCTCCCGCTTTGCCAACTGGTTGATGAGCGAATCGCTGCAGTTCACCATCGTCTGTGCGGCTGACGACCACGGCTGCCAGGGATCATCGGAGAGGCCAACTAGCCTCGGCGCTCTCAGAAGCGATTTAGGCTAGGGGGGCAAAGGCGCACTTTCCATGGCGGCGTGTGCCGTTTCGCCGAACGTCGGGGCTTCTGACTCCGATTCGCCGTCGGGCCGGTGTCGCGTCGCCCTCTCAATCAGCGCTCGATCGCGCCCGGGAGCAGGAACGGATATCGGCGCCCAGTCCGGCGATGCCAGGCGCGGTCAAGGCGGCGGATCCGAAGCAGCGCTTCCCAAAGCCGCGCGTCGGAGCGGTAGTACGCGCGGACCGTCGCCTCGCTGAGCGGCTCGGCGAGGCGCGGTCCGAGTTCTTCGAGGAAGGCCCCAAGCCAGGGCTCGAGCCTCTCCTTGAGCAAGTTGCCGGTGAGATCCAGATAGACGCGGCGCAAATCGCGGTATCCATCGAGGATCCGCGGAGCGACGAAACGGCGGAGCGGCCGGCGCAGTATCGCCGGGTAGGCCCGAGCCAGCAGCGAGAGGTCGAGGCGGGCGATCCCGTCCTCAGACCAGAGCATCGGCGTTGAGACGTCGATGTAGGTCAACACCCCGCGGTCCCAGGTCCAATTCGCGAGCTGGGCATCGATGCCGACACTCGGTGAGACCGCGGCGGCCGCCTTGGCCACCACCTCCGCGACGAGTGGATGGCCGCGGGCCGGGTCGCTGTTGCGGAGGACCACGGGAGCAAGCGTCTCGGCGGGGAGCATGGGCTGAACCACGTAGCCGGCGATGCTGCCGTCCGCTCGAGCCACCCCCTCCATCTCGGTCTCGACGACTCGAATACCCGCACGCCGGAGCGCCTCGATGTAGTCCACGAGCGTGGCGCTGTAGGCATCGAACTGAGCCCGAGAGGCGAACACCGGAAGCCGCTTGCAGGCGAGCTTCGGCTGATCCGCGGGCCAGCCGAGCACGAGCGAGATCTCGCCGAAGCCGAGCGTCGGCAGGCGGTTCTCGTCGCCGCGCGAAAGGGCGTGTTCGACCAACTCGTCGAGCTCGCGCAGCTCGCCGCCGGGAAGGCCGGCTCTCGCGCAGAGGCTCATGCGAGCGCGGCGCCGACCCCGGCTGCGATCTCGTCGACCTCGTCCTCGTCGAGGATCAGCGGTGGCTTGAACTGGGTCACCGAGTGGTCGTGCTCGGCGAAGACCGCGAACACGCCGGCATCGATCAACTTCTTCGCCGCAAGCACGCCCCCGTGCTCGTCGGCGAACCTGAAGGCCATCGTCATTCCAAATCGGCGCAGCTCGAATGGAAGTCCGGCGAAGGCGAGCTCGAACCGCTCGCCCATCCTTCGGACGTGCTCGAGAAAGCCGGCCGACGAGACCTCCTCGATCACGGCGCTCGCGGCAACACAACCGATCTCCGCTCCGCCGAAGGTCGATACATAGGCGAACGGGTGCGCGTCGAAGAACTCCTCCAGCTCGTCGCGAAGCAGGAGTGCGCTGACCGGATAGATCCCGCCCCCCAGGCCCTTGCCGGTGATCATCATGTCCGGCTCGATGCTGTGCTGTTGGAAGTACCAGTTCGTGCCCGTGCGGCCGAGTCCGGTTTGCACCTCGTCGAGGACGAGGAGGGCGCCGGCGGATCGGGCGAGCTCCGCGACCCCGGCGAGATAGCCCTCGCGAGGAGCGGGAAAGCCGAGCGTCGCGGGAATCGATTCAAGGATCACCGCGGCCGTATCGGAGTCGATCGCCGCTCGCATCGCCTCGAGATCGTTGTAGGGAACGTGCTCGAATCCACCGGGGGCAAACCCGAACGGATCGAACCAGCGGGGGTCGCTGGCGGCGAGGGCGAACCCGCTGAGGCCGTGGTAAGCGCCGAGGGTCGAGACGATCTTCGGCCGGCCCGTAACCGCCCGCGCGAGGCGCAGGCCGAGATCGACCGATTCCGTTCCAGAGGGAGTGAAGACGGCGTACGAAAGCCGGTTTCCCGTGCTCGCGGAAAGCTGTTCGGCGAGGCGGGCGCGCCAGCCGCTGAGCAGGTGGTGGTTACCGACGTCGAGATGGTCGAGACCCTCGCGAACCGCCGCGATCACGCCTGGATGGCGATGCCCGAGGTTGAAAACCCCGCCATTGCAGTGACAGTTCCAGTACCAGCGACCGCTGTAGGCATCGCGAAAGCGGCCTCGCTCGCGCTCGCCGACGACGATCTGCACCCCGAGCGCATCGAGAGCGCGCACCTTGCCGCGGTTGACGTGCGCCGCGAATTGGGCCGCTGCCTCCTCCCGCGTCGCATAGGGCTGCGTCGAGGTGCCAACCCGCCCGGTTGCGTGCATCACCAGCCTCCTGTCCGGGCCGCCGTATCGGCCCATGCGCTCAAACTACCGCGCGAGATAGCATCGCTCCATGGAGCCGAGGCGGACACATGTGCGCCGGCGGAGAGGAATCGGACGAATGTCTTTGAGGAGCCGGAGCTGGGGGCGCAGGCTGATCGCCGGCGCGGCCGCGGTGGGGATCTCGCTGATCTCGACCTCCGCTGCCAGCGCCGCCACCTGTCCCGCTGTCGTCGACAGCGCCGGGCTGGCCAGCGCGTCGCAGCTGCGCAAGCTGGACGCGAAGTTCAACAGCTTCGGTCCGCGCATCCTCGGGAGCGCGGCCCACAACAAGTCGATCGACTGGCTGACGGACAAGGCCCGCGAGATCGATGGAATGCGCATCAAGCCCGAGCCGTACAAGGTTTACCGCTGGCTTCCCAAAACCCACATGCAGGACGGACCCGGTCTCGACATCGGGGGCGCGGGTGGCATCACTGTCACCCAGCCTGATGGGTCGACGGTGAACGTCCCCGAGGCCGGGGCTGTTCACTGGTCCCAGCCGACCGGAAAGCGCGGCGATGGCGGCCCCCTGGTCTATCTCGGGCCCGACGAGACCATCACGCCCGAGAACGCAGCCGGCAAGGTGGTGATCCGCGACTTTCAGCTCGGATCAATCCCGTTCGGAGCCTTGCAATCGCTTCTGAGCATCTACACGACGCCCGACCTCGCGGGGGAGACGGACTACACCCGTCCGTATCTGAGCCCGAATCTCCCTCAGGATCTGTTGGACGCGAGCAAGGCCGGGGCCGCCGGGGTCATCTTCGCCTGGGACGTGCCCCGTAAGCAGGTGCGCGGCTACTACGACCCCCACGTGGGGACGATCTACGGGATTCCTGCCGTCTTCGCTGGGAGTGCCGAGGCCGAGCAGCTCAAGGTTGCCGCGGCGCAGGGAAGTTCCGCTCAGGTAGTGGTCAGAGCCAAGATCGATCGGACAAAGACCCGAAACGTGGTCGCCCGGCTTCCCGGACAAAGCCCGGAGAAGATCGTCCTGGCGGCCAACACGGATGGCACTTCGTGGGTCCAGGAGAACGGCGTGATCGGCATGCTGGCGTTCGCGCGGTACTACGCGGACCTGCCGCTGCGCTGCCGTCCCCGCACGCTGGAGCTTGTGTTCTCGAGCTCTCATGACTCGTACCGCAACGACGGCCTCAGCCCCGAGCACTACGCCGTGAACAGCAGCAAGATCGCGTTTGCATTCACCATCGAGCACCTGGGGGCGCGCGAGATCCTGCCGACCGGCGAAGGGTCGGACAGGCAGCTCGAGTTCACCGGCAAGGGCGATCCGTTCTTGTTCGCCGCGGGCGATAGCGAGGCGCTGCACCAGGCCGCGGCTACGGCAACTCAGAGTCGCAACCTCGACCGCACCGCGGTTCTGAAGGGACTAGGGGTTCCCGTTTCGGGCCAGGTGCCGCCGATCTGTTCGATGGGCGGGCTCGGCACCTATTTCCAGTCGAATCTGATCCCCACGCTGGCCATGATCTCGGGTCCCTGGTCTCTGTATGACCCGGTGTTCGGGCGAAAGGCGATCGATTTCAACCGCATGCGCTCCGAGGTGCTCGCCGCGGGGGACGCCATCCTCGCCCTCGATGGTCTTCCCCGCGAGCAGGTCTACGGCGACTACACCGCGTACCAGCAGCAGGCGGCTCAGGGTGCGCCGACATGTCCGACTCAGCCGCTCCCGCAGTTCGCGCCCGGTCCCGGTGAGTGACATCCGTAACGACGCAAATCGCGGTCGTGGGCGCTCTGGTGCTCGGGTTGCTGTCGGCGATTTTCAGTGAAGTCGGCGGAGCCGATCGAGCGCAGGGGCAGTCACGGTCACACAACCGGCCCAGCCCAAGCACGGCACCGGAGGGCGGGACTGTGCCCGGGGGTAGCGCGCCTGCGCCCCTACCCCCAGCGGGGGCCCGGCATCAACCGGCTTGATCCCGAAACCTGCCGATTAGCGGGGAGATCGGGGCGACTGGGTTGAGTGCCGCCCAGTTACCTGCAGATTGGGCCCTCGAATGGGCCCTCGCCCAACGCGGACGCAGAGCATCGCTTTGCTCCTCAGCCGCGTCGATCGCCTCCAACCGCAGCAACGGCCGCGGCCTGCTGGTGGTGAGCCTGGACGGTGTTGACAAGAAGTGAGGCGATGGTCATCGGCCCGACGCCGCCGGGAACCGGGGTGATGGCCGCCACCTTGTCCTGGACGGCTTCAAGAACGACGTCGCCGCAGAGACCGTCCTCGGTGCGGTGGATGCCGACGTCGATCACGACGGCTCCCGGCTTGACGTGCTCGGGTCCAATTAGGCGCGGCCTGCCAGCGGCGGCGATGAGGATGTCCGCCTCCTGACAGTGGTGGGCCAAGGCGCGGGTGCGGCTGTGACAGACGGTCACCGTCGCGTTTCGCTGTTCGAGCAAGCACGCAACCGGGCGCCCGACCAGATTCGAGCGTCCGACGACCACAGCCCGTCGCCCCTCGATCTCGATCCCGTAGTGATCAAGGATGGTCATGATCCCGGCCGGAGTGCACGGGACCAGCGCCGGCGACCCGGTCGCAAGGCGCCCGGCGCCGCGCCAGGTAAGGCCGTCGACGTCCTTGTCTGGGCCGATCCGCTCCAGCGCAGCCCGGGCGTCGAGCCCATCCGCGAGCGGAAGCTGCAGCAGGATCCCGCTGACCCGACTGTCGGCGGCCAATTCAGCCAGGCATTCCTCGAGGTCTACCTGCGTCGCGTCCGCCGGTAGCCGGCGATCGAAGGAGGCAATCCCGACCTGCTGGCAGGCGCGGTGCTTGGAGGCGACATAGATCGCCGACGCCGGATCGTCGCCGACGAGGACAGTCGCCAACCCGGGAGCTGGCCTGGAGCTGGCCGCAAGTGATTCCTTGAGCGCCTGGCGGATGTCGGCGGCCAGCGCCTTTCCATCGAGTACGCGTCCGTGCACCTCCCGTCGAGCCAGGCGGTACAGGCCGGCGACGCCGTGGACGTTCGTGAGTCCCATCCGCCGGGTGCCTACTCCCTGCCCGGCACCCAGCCGGTCCCGGCCAGCGGCACCTTCGACATCGCCGCCGCCTCGACGGTCAGCGCGACCATGTCCTCGGGCTCCAGGTTGTGCAGGTGCGACTTGCCGCAGGCCCGTGCCAGCGTCTGTGCCTCGAGCACCATCGCGCGCAGGTAGTTCGCCAGCCGGCGCCCGCCGAGCTCGGGGTCGAACCGCCCGGCGAGCTCGGGATCCTGGGTGGAGATCCCCGCCGGATCCCGGCCCTCGTGCCAGTCGTCGTAGTAGCCCGCGGCGCTGCCGATCTCCGCGTAGCCCTCCTCGTGCTCGGGAGAGTTGTCACCGAGCGCGATCACCGCGGCGACGCCGATCGAAACCGCGTCGGCGCCGAGGGCGAGCGCCTTCGCGACGTCGGCCCCCGACCGGATCCCGCCGGAGACGATCAGCTGCACCTTGCGGTGCATGTCGAGGTCCTGGAGGGATCGGACGGCCTCCGGCAGCGCCGCGAGGATCGGAATCCCGACGTGCTCGATGAACACCTCCTGGCTCGCCGCCGTGCCGCCCTCCATCCCGTCGAGCACGATCACATCGGCGCCGGCCTTGACCGCGAGCGCGACGTCGAAGTACGTGCGGGTGGCGCCGATCTTGATGTAGACCGGCTTCTCCCAGTCGGTGATCTCGCGCAGCTCCTGGATCTTGATCTCCAGGTCGTCGGGCCCCGTCCAGTCGGGATGGCGGCACGCGCTGCGCTGGTCAATGCCCTTCGGCAGGTCGCGCATCTCCGCCACCCGGTCGGAGATCTTCTGCCCGAGCAGCATCCCGCCCCCGCCGGGCTTCGCCCCCTGGCCGACCACCACCTCGACCGCATCCGCGCGGCGCAGGTCGTCCGGGTTCATCCCGTAGCGGGAGGGCAACAGTTGGTAGACGAGCTTGCTCGAGTGATCGCGCTCCTCGGGCAGCATCCCGCCGTCGCCGGTGGTCGTGCTGGTCCCCATCGCGCTGGCCCCGCGCCCCAGCGCCTCCTTCGCCGGGGCCGAGAGGGCTCCGAAGCTCATCCCGGCGATCGTGATCGGGATGTCGAGCTCGATCGCCTTTTTCGCGAACCGTGTCCCGAGCGTGACGTCGGTGGCACAGCGCTCGCGGTATCCCTCGAGCGGATACCGCGAGATGCTGGCGCCGAGGAACAAAAGGTCGTTGAAATGCGGCACCCGCCGCTTGGCGCCGAACCCCCGGATGTCGTAGATGCCCTCGCGAGCCATCCGCTGGATCTCGTGGATCGCGTTGCGGTCGAAGAGCGCCGATTCGCGCAGCCCCGGTCGCCAGCCGGCCATCAGTACTCGCCCGCGTGGTCCACGTTGAAGTTGTAGAGGCGGCGGGCCGAGCCGTAGCGGCGGAACTCACCCGGGTCGAACGAGGCCTCGCCGGCCTCGAGCAGCGACGCCAGCTCCGCACGGTGCTCGTCGGCCATCTCCTTCTCGACGCAGTCGGCGCCCAGGCTGGCGACCTGCCCGCGTACGTAGATCCGGGTCTCGTAGATCGAGTCGCCCAGGTCCTCGCCGGCGTCGCCGCAGACGACCAGGCTCCCGCGCTGCGCCATGAACCCCGCCACGTGGCCCACCGAGCCGTGGACGACAATGGCGACGCCCTTCATCGAGATCCCGCAGCGGGCCGCCGCGCTGCCCCTGATGACGAGCAGTCCCCCGCGACCCGAGGCCCCGGCCGACTGGCTCGCGTCGCCGGCGACGATCACCGAGCCCGACATGATGTTCTCCGCCACCCCGGTCCCGCAATTCCCGTCGACCCGCACCGTGGCGAGCTTGTTCATCCCGGCGCAGTAGTAGCCGACGTGCCCGTCGATCTCGACGTCGATCTGCGCGTCCAGGCCGACCGCGACCGCGTGCGCTCCGTTCGGGTTGGTGACCCGCCAGCGGCCGGGATCGCCGGGGCCGAGGTGATGCAGCCGCTGGTTCAGCTCTCGCAGCTCGGTGGTCGCGAGGTCGACGGACTCCACCGCATCGGCGCTCACGCCGCGACCTTCGCCCGCTCCCAGGAGTACACGCGGCCGGGCTCCGGCTCCCAGAGCTCCGCCGCGTCGGCGCCGGGGAGCGTCGCGATCGCGCGGTACTCGGAGGCCATCGCGACCCAGTCGTCGCTCTCGGCGAGCACCGCGGGCTTGCAGGCGATCGGGTCGCGCAGGACGGCGAACCCGTCGGCGGTGCCGACCGCGAATGTGTAGAAGCCGTCGAGATCCTCGAGGCAGCCGCGCAGCGCGGTCTCCAGGTCGTCGCCCTCCCTGAGGCGCCAGGTCAGGTACCCGGCTGCGACCTCGGTGTCGTTGTCGGTCGTGAAGTCGATCCCCTGGCGGCGCAGGTGGGTCCGCAGCCGGTTGTGGTTGGAGAGCGAGCCGTTGTGGACCAAGCAGAGGTCGAGGCCGGCCGAGAACGGATGCGAGTGCTCCGTCGTCACCCTGCTCTCCGTCGCCATCCGCGTATGCCCGAGCGCATGCGTCCCGCTCACGTCGGCGAGCCCGAACCGCGTGACGAACTCGCGGGGGTCGACGGCCTCCTTGTAGATCTCGACCCGCTCGCCGACGCTCATCACCCGCACCTCCGGATGCCGCTCGCGGAGCCAGGCCTGCACCTCGGCCGGCCCGGTCGCGACGACGAAGAGCGCGTGCGAGGCGCGGACCTCGTACTCACCTCGACCGAAGTCGGCGGCGAGCTCCGCGCTCAGGGACCCCCACGGCTCTTCCGCCTCCGCGGAGAACAGCGAGACCTTGCAGGATCCGGCCGGCGCCGGATCACGGTAGATCGCCACCCCGGCGCTGTCGGGCCCGCGATCAGCGAGCTGCGACAACATCGCGCTCAGGTGAGCGCCGAGCCGCTCCTCGACGTCGGTCGATTTGCTGAATAGTCCGGCGATCCCGCACATGAGCTCATCCTCCCGGGCTCAGAACAGCTGCAGGTAGCGGTCGAGTTCCCACTTCGTGACCTGCTCGTGCGCCATCTGCCACTCGCGCCGCTTACAGCGGATGAAGTAGTCGACGTAGTCCTCGTCGCCGACCGAGCCCAGGGCCGCACGCAGGACCTCGTCCCCCTCGAGCTCGCGTGTCGCGTCGAGCAGGTTCTCGGGCAGGGTCTCGATCCCCATCTCCCGCCGGTCCGCCTCGCTGGTCTCGTACATGTTCGCAGCCGTCGGATCGCCCGGATCGAGCCCGCGCTCGATCCCGTCCATCCCCGCGGCGAGCACCGCGGCGGCGGCCAGGTAGGGGTTGCACGAGCCGTCCACGGTGCGGTCCTCGATGCGTCCCCCGTCAGGGATGCGCAGCATCATCGTCCGGTTGTTCCAGCCGTACGTGACGTATGCGGGAGCCCAGGTGGCCCCACTCGTCGGCGCTCCGACCACGAGGCGCTTGTAGGAGGAGACGGTCGGGGCGGTGAGCGCGATGTAGGCCTTCGCATGAGCCTTGAGGCCGCCGATGAAGTTGTAAGCCAGCTCGCTGAGCCCGAGATTGCGCGGGTCGTCGTCCCGATCGCGCACGAACAGGTTGGTGTCGCCGTCCCACAGGCTCATGTGGAAGTGGCACCCGTTTCCGGTGAGGTGGGCGAACGGCTTCGGCATGAAGGTCGCGATCAGCCCGCGCTCCTGCGCCAGCGCCTCGACCATGTAGCGGTAGAAGACCGCGCGGTCGCAGGTCGTCAGCGCCTCGGCGAAGTCGAAGTTCTGCTCGAACTGCCCGTTGGCGTCCTCGTGGTCGGTGGCGTAGAGGTTCCAGCCGAGCGAGTTCACGTGGCGAACGACGTCGGCGACGAAGTCGAACGATCGCGTCAGCGCGCGGATGTCGTAGCAGGGCTGCTCGAGCGTGTCGAGCGGGTCCGCGATCTCGATCCCCCCGTCCTCGGTCTGGCGAACCAGGAAGTACTCGAGCTCGCAGCCAATCTTGAACTCGAAGCCCGCGTCCGACGCGCGCTCGAGCTGGTGGCGGAGGATCGTCCGCGGGCAGTACGGCCACTCCTCGCCCTCCACGGTCGCGTCGCAAGCGAACCAGGCGATCTCGGGCTTCCACGGCAGCCGCGTGAAGCTGCCGACGTCCGGCATCGCGATCAAATCGGGGTTGTCGGGCGTCTGGCCGATGTCGCCCGCCGCGAAGCCGGCGAACCCGGCGCCGTCGGCGAGCAGCCCCTCGAGCTGCTGGGACGGGATCAGCTTCGCGCTCGGCTTCGCGTGCATGTCCACGAATTGCGCGAACAGGAACTCGATCCCCTCGTCGGCCACCGCGCGGCGGACATCGTCGACCGTCGGGCGTTGAGAGCCGCTCATACCTGGAGGTATGCCACATATGCGCGGCCCGGGCAATGGACACGCAGGCCAGGATTCTCAAGGGTCATATGTGGTGAGTTCACACAGCTACCCCGCCTCGACCCCGACCACGAAGTCGATTTCGGGGTCGAGAATCTGCTCGATCAGCTCCGCGTCGGCGGTGATGCCCATCTCGCGGCAACGGTTGCGGTAGTGGCGGACCTTCTGTCGCTGGTACTTGTCGACCTCCAGCCCGGGCACCGCCTTCTGGTATTCGACGAGGCCCACCAGGTTGCCGCGGTAGCGGTCGAAGACCTCGTGCACGAGCGCCTCGTACTCGGGGTGACGCTCGATCAGGATCCGACAGGCCTGGGTCCCGAACGTGATGTGGCGGCCCTCGTCCATGAGGATCTGCTTGAACCCCTGTCGCAGGCCGGGAAAGGCGTCCCACAGGTTGGTCGTGTCGATCACGATCTCGTACGAGGGCATGGTGAGCACGCCCTCCACGAAGCCGTTGTAGGCGGCCGAGAAGCGGACGAACGCACGCTCGATCTCATCGCGGTCGCCGTCGATCGCGGCGCGCAGCAGCTCGCCGCCGTACTCGGGCAGCGCCTCGTGAAGCACGTCGCGGACCTCGAACCGGCCGCTGGGGTCGACAGTCTTGCCGCGGACCAGGAAGTGCCGCGCCACCTCCTCGGGCTCGAGGACGCCGACCACCTCGTCGTGCCAGCGCATGAAGAACTCGGCGTGCTTGGCCTCCTCCATGAGGAACGTCGCGAGGTACGTGACCCAGTCGAAGCGGCCGAGCGCGTGCGAGGCGGCGATCATCGGGACCAGCTGGTCGGTGACCGCCTGCTCGCCGGCCAGGAAGCGGATCGTGACGCCGAGCAGCCCGCGGCGCTGGTCGTCGTCGATCCGCTGCCAGTCGGCGGCGTCCTGGGTGAAATCCAGGTCGTCCACGTTCCACACCCGATTGATCGCGAACTTGTACTTGCGGTAAACGGGGCCCTCGACCATCTCGCGCGTGAAGTGGAAGCGGGCCAGGACATCCGGGTCCAGGTCGCTCGCGGCGCCGCTCACCGCCGGTCCTCTCGGGTCTCGACCTCCGTCGCCATGTCGACGATCACCTCCTCGAGCTCGAAGCTGTCGTGCGCCTCGGCCACATGCGCCTGCACGGCCTCGATCAGCGCCCGCTCGTCGGCCGCCCGGATCTCGACGTCGCAGCCGGCATCTAGGCAACGGTATGCGAGCGTCATCACCGGCAGTCTTGCGTCTTTGTACCAATTTGTCTAGTCTGTGCCCGGAGTCCGGCTTCGGGCTCGGCAAATGTCGTTTCTGCTCACCTGTCCAAACTGTGGTTCACGCGAGGTCACCGACTTCGCCTACGGCGGTGAGGTCGTCCCGCGACCGGCGACGAAGCCTTCCGAGCGGGAGCTGAACACCTACAACTACTTCCGCCGCAACGTGGCAGGCGTGCAGCGGGAATGGTGGTATCACCGCTCGGGATGCCGGGCGTGGTTTCTCGCCGAGCGCGACACGACCACCAACGAGGTCCGGTGGGTGGGCCTGCCCGGACGATGAGCCGCCTCCCCCCCAGCCGCGGCGAGCGGATCGACCGCGCACGGACCGTCTCGTTCACCTTCGACGGCGAGCGGATCGAGGCGTTCGCGGGCGACACGATCGGCTCGGCGCTGCACGCGGCCGATCATCGGGTCCTCTCGCGGAGCTTCAAGTACCACCGCCCGCGCGGCCTGTTCTGCTGCGCCGGCCAGTGCCCGAACTGCCTCGTCGACGTGGACGGCTGGCCCGGCGTGCGCGCCTGCACGGAGCCGGTCCGGGAGGGAATGAAGGTCGAGCACATGAACGCGAGGCCGTCCCTGCGCTTCGACGCCATGCGAGCGACCGACATCCTCGGCAGCCGCCTGACCCCCCCGGGCTTCTACTACAAGACCTTCATCAGGCCTCGCCGCCTGTGGCCGCTCTATGAGAAGGTGCTCCGCAACGCGGCCGGCCTGGGCAGGCTCGCCCGCCGCCAGAAGCACCGCGAGTGGCGCACCGAGTACCGGCGTCGCCATGCGGACGTGCTCGTGATCGGCGGCGGCGTCGCCGGCATGAGCGCCGCGCTGCGCGCCGCCGAGCTGGGGGCCGACGTGGTGCTCGCCGACGACGGTCCGGAGCTCGGCGGGACCGCGCTGCTCGGCGATGGCCCCGACCCGGTCGACGAGCTGGCGCAGCGCGTTCGCGCCGCCGGGGTCGAGGTGCTGGCGCCGGCCGCAGCGCTCGGCTACTTCGACGGCATCGTGCCCGTCTGGACGCAGAGCACGCTGCACCAGATCCGAGCCGAGCGCCACATCGCGGCCACTGGCTCGATCGAGCAGCCGCTGATGTTCGAGGGCAACGATCTGCCCGGGGTGATGTTGTGCTCGGGCGCGCAGCGACTCGCCTCGCTCTACGGGGTCCGTCCGGGCAGATCGGCCGTCGTCGCAACGACGGCCGACCGGGGTCTGGAGTCGGCCCTTGCGCTCCACGACGCCGGGGTCGAGATCGTCGCCGTCGCCGACTCGCGCTCCAGCGGTGCGAGCCGGGATCTGCTCGCGCGGCTCGAGGCGGCACGCATCCCACTCATACGGGGCAGCACCGTGGTCCGCGCCGTGGGGCGCCGGCGGGTGACCGGAGCGGTCGTCGCGGAGCTCGACCGGGACGGCCGCGCGCTCGCCGACACCGAGCGCGATCTGGCCTGCGACCTGGTCGCCGTCTCCGGCGGCACGGTTCCCGCGACCTCGCTGCTGCTGCAGGCCGGCGGCAAGGCGCGCTGGGACGCGTCCGCGGGCGCCTACGTCCCGGAAGCCATGCCGGCCGGGATCTACGCCGCCGGAGCCGTGACCGGCCACGCGTCCCGCGGCCAGGCCGAGCTCTCCGGCGCGGTCGCGGGAGCGGAGGCGGCGCTCTCGCTCGAACTCGGCGAGGCGGCCGACCGGTCACGACTCGAGTCCGAACGCCACGCCCTGGCCGAGGGCGCCGAGTCCTCCATCGAGGTCGTCCCGGCCCCCGCCGGGACCGAGCGCGGACGCAGTCAGAAGTGCTTCGCGTGCCTCTGCGAGGACGTCACGACCAAGGACATCAGCTACTCGATCGACGAGGGCTTCGACTCGCTCGAGCTGCTCAAGCGCTACACGACGGCGACGATGGGCCCGTGCCAGGGCCGCATGTGCCAGCTCGCGGCGATCCGGCAGACCGCCGCAGACACCGGCACGGACGTCGCCGAAGTGGGCATGACGACCGCGAGGCCGCCGTGGTCGGCGGTCCCGATGGGCGCGCTGGCGGGACGCCCGTTCGAGCCCGCGAAGCGGTCCGCGGTCCACGGGCGTCACCAGGAGCTCGGCGGCAACGTCCTGTGGGCCGGCGACTGGCGCCGGCCCTACGACTACGGCGATCCCGAGGGCGAGACGATGGCGGTCCACCAGGGCGCCGGGCTGATCGACGTCTCGACGCTCGGCAAGCTGATCGTCGGCGGGCCGGACGCCGGCGCCTTCCTCAACCGCCTGTACCCGAACCGCTTCGACAACCTGAAGCCGGGTCGGATCCGCTACGGGGTCCTGGGCGACGACGCCGGGCGGATCACCGACGACGGGACGATCTGCCGCCTCGACGACGAGTCCTTCTACGTGACCACGACTTCGAGCGGTGCCGACGCCGTCGAGAGCTGGTTCGCGTGGTGGCTGGCCGAGTGGGACATGGACGTGCACCTGACCGATGTCAGCCAGGGTCTGTCCGCCTTCAACCTCGCCGGCCCGCGGGCGCGCGAGATCTTGACCGGGCTCACCGATCTGGACTGCTCGAACGAATCGTTCGCCTACCTCGACGGCAAGCGAGCCCGCGTCGGCGGAGTTCCCTGCCTGTTGCTGCGGATCGGCTTCGTCGGCGAGCTCGGCTACGAGCTGCACTGCCCGGCTGCCCTCGCCGAGCACCTGTGGGACGCGACGATGGCGGCCGGCGAGCCGCACGGGATCAGGCCGTTCGGGCTCGAGCCCCAGCGCGTGCTGCGGCTTCAGAAGCTCCACATCCTGGTCGGCCAGGACACCGACGCAGAGTCGAACCCGCTCGAGGCGGCGATGCCCTGGATCGTCAAGTTCGACAAGGAGGAGGACTTCATCGGCCGCTGGGCCCTGGAGGCGGTGAGCGAGCGGGGCAACGAGAACATGCTCGTGGGATTCACCGTCGCCGACGGTGCGGTGCCGGCAGAGGGCGCCGCGGTGCTGGCCGACGGCAAGCCGGTGGGTCGGGTGACGTCGTCGCGCTTCTCACCACTGCTGTCACGGACGATCGGGATGGTGTGGGTGCCCGCGGACATGGCGGAGGACGGCAGCGCAATCACGCTCGCCGACGACGGGCGGCGCCTCACCGCGACCGTGCAGACGGCGCCCTTCTACGACCCCGACCAGGAGCGGCTGCGCGGATGAAATTCGAGTTCCTCGCCGCGGACGCCACGGTGGCCCTCGACGGCGAGGTACCCGTGGCGCGGAGCCCGATCGAGTGGGTTCATCGCCGCGCCGGCGCGCGGATCGCGACTCGGGCCGGCTGGCGCGCCGTGGCCGGCTACGGGGCGAACGGAGCGGAAGCCGACGTCTGCCGGCGCTCGGTCGGGGTCGCCGATGTCTCCTTCCTGGGCAAGCTCGAGCTCCAGGGGGACCCCGACAACGTCGCCGCGATCGTCGCCGAGCTCGCCGGCGGCGCCCGGCTGACCCCCGGGCAGGCCGCACAGGCCGACGGGACCTGGTGGTGCCCGATCAGCCCCGACCGCGTGCTGGCGGTCACCCCGCCCGAGTCCACCGGCACCGTCCGGGACGCGCTCGAGGCGGCGGCCGATCGGCGGCCGGGGTTCGTCTCCGTGCTCGAGCTGACCACGACTCTGTCCTCGAACGCGGTCGTCGGGCCACACGCACGGGAGACCTTCGCCCGGGCGACGGCGCTCGACCTGCGCCCGCAACGGTTCGCGGAGGCGGCGTTCGCGCCGGTCTCGGTGGCGCGGGTGCCCGGCATGATCCTGCGCGAGCGCGGCGACCGCTTCCTCCACATGTTCGGCGCCGGGTACGCGAACTACGTGTGGACGGTGTTCACCGACGCTGCCGAGGCGCTCGGCGGACGGGCGGTCGGGACCGAGGCGCTCGACCATGCGTGACCTGTTCCGCAAGCGCCGGATGTGGCGGCCGCGCGGCGAGCTGCGGGACCGCTACGACGTCGTGATCATCGGCGGCGGCTCCCACGGCCTCGCGACCGCTTACTACCTCGCTCGCAATCACGGGATCACGGACGTCTGCGTGCTCGAGCAGAACTACATCGGCTCCGGCGCGGCCGGCCGCAACACGACGATTCTGCGCTCCAACTACAAGACCCCCGAGGGCGCCCGCTTCTACGACGCCTCGGTCAAGCTCTACGCACGGCTGTCGGCGGAGCTCGGCTTCAACCTGCTCTTCTCCCAGCAGGGGCACCTGACGCTCGCGCACACCGACCGGGCGATGTTCGTGATGACCGAGCGCGCGGAGGTCAACCGGCTCTGCGGAATCGACTCCCGCGTCATCGGCCCGGACGAGGTCGGGCGCCTGGCGCCGGCGATGTCCCTCGCTGCCGACGCCATCTATCCGGTCATGGGAGCTCTCTATCACCCGCCCGGCGGGATCATCCGCCATGACGCCGTGGTCTGGGGCTTCGCCCGCGCCGCCGACGCGGCCGGCGCCGAGATCCATCCGTATACCGAGGTCACCGGGATCGAGCGGTCGAACGGCCGGGCGACGGGGGTGGCACTGCGCGACGGCCGCACGATCGGCGCCGGGCACGTGATCAGCGCGACCGCGGGCTGGAGCTCGACGATCGCCGCGATGGCCGGCATCGAGCTGCCGATCACCACCCACATCCTGCAGGCCTTCGTGACCGAGCCGCTGAAGCCGCTGCTCGACGTGGTGATCGTCTCGTCGCAGATGCACGTCTACATCTCCCAGACCGATCGCGGCGAGTTCTTGGTCGGCGCCGAGATCGAGCCCTGGACGACGTACCGGCAGCAGGGCACGCTCAACTTCATCCAGGAGTCATCGCGCCACACGCTCGAGCTGTTCCCGCAGCTGGAGCGGTCGCGAATCCTGCGGAGCTGGGCCGGCCTGTGCGACATCAGCCCCGACTTCAGCCCGATCCTCGGCGTCACGGAGGTCGACGGCCTGCTGCTCAGCGCCGGCTGGGGCACCTACGGATTCAAGGCAGCGCCGATCGTCGGCACGACGCTCGCGGAGCTGACCGCCACCGGAACCACCCCGGAGCTGATCGAGCCCTTCGCGCTCGAGCGCTTCTATCGCGACCGCCTCGTCTCCGAGCTCGGCGCGGCGGCCGTCTCACACTGATCAACGGAGGGAAGTCAGACATGAAGGACAGCCTCGAGATCGCCCAGGAGGCGACGCTGCTGCCGATCGACGAGATCGGCGCTCGGCTGGATCTCGAGCCCGAGGAGATCGAGCCCTACGGCCGCTACAAGGGCAAGATCTCGCTCTCGGCCCTGGACCGCCTCGCCGACCGGCCGGACGGCAAGCTCGTCTGCGTCACCGGGATGACGCCGACCAAGGCGGGAGAGGGCAAGACGACCACCTCGGTCGGGCTCACCGAGGGCATGGGCTACATCGGCCGCAGCCCCGTCCTCTGCCTCCGCGAGCCGTCGGTCGGCCCGGTGTTCGGGATGAAGGGCGGCGCGGCCGGGGGCGGGTTGGCCCAGGTCGTGCCGATGGAGGACCTCAACCTTCACTTCACCGGCGACATCCACGCGATCGGCGCCGCGAACAACCTGCTCGCGGCGATCCTCGACGCGTCGATCCTGCACGGCAACCCGCACCGCATCGACGCGCTGCGCGTGACGTGGAAGCGGGCCGTTGACATGAACGATCGGGCCCTGCGCCAGGTCGCGCTCGGGCTCGGCGGCAAGGCCAACGGCTACCCGCGCGAGAGCGGCTTCGATATCACCGCCGCCTCGGAGGTAATGGCGATCCTTGCCGTCGCCCGCGACCTCCAGGACCTGCGGCAGCGGCTCGGCCGGATCACGGCCGCCTACACCCTCGGGGGCGATCCGGTGACCGCCGAGGACCTCGGCGCCGCCGGGGCGATGACCGTGCTGCTCAAGGACGCGATCAAGCCGAACCTGATCCAGACGCTCGAGGGGCAGCCGTGCCTGATGCACGCCGGCCCGTTCGCCAACATCGCGCACGGAAACTCGTCGCTGATCGCCGACCTGCTCGGCCTGAAGCTCGGCGAGTACGTGATCACCGAGGCGGGGTTCGGCTCCGACATGGGGATGGAGAAGTTCATCGACATCGTCTGCCGGACCGGGAACATCGCTCCGGACGCGATCGTCGTCGTCGCCACGGTGCGGGCGCTCAAGCACCACGGCGGTCTCGACGCTGACTCAGAGCCGAGCAAGGCGCAGCGGCTCGCGGCGATCGAGTCTGGGATCGCGAACCTCGTCCGCCACCTCGGCATCGTCCGCGAGTTCGGGCTCCCGGCCGTCGTCGCGGTCAACCGGCGCCCCGAGGACACGGACGAGGAGGTCGAGCTCGTGGCGAGGCTTGCGACCGAGGCCGGCGCGTTCGCCGCCGCCGTGAGCGACGGGTTCGCCCAGGGCGGCAAGGGAGTCGCGGACCTGGCCGAGTCCGTCGTCGCGGCCTGCGACGAGCCGAACGAGTTCCGCTTCCTCTACGACGGCGGGTCCACGACCAAGGAGAAGATCGAGACGATCGCCGAGCGCGTCTACGGCGCCGACGGGGTCCTCTACTACCTCGAAGCCGAGCACAAGATCGACCAGTTCTCCGCCCAGGGCCTGGCCGAGCTGCCCGTGTGCATGGCGAAGACTCCACTGTCGCTCTCGGCTGAGCCAGAGCTGATCGGCGCGCCCACCGGCTTCCAGCTCCCGGTCCGCGACGTGCGCGCCTACACGGGCGCCGGCTGGCTGGTGCCGCTCTGCGGCGAGATTCAACAGATGCCCGGGCTCGGCAAGACCGCGGCCGCCTTCGAAGTCGACATCAACGCCGAGGGCCGGACGGTCGGCCTGTTCTGATCGCGGCGGTAGCGTTCGGCCGATGGAATGGCTCGACGCGATCGCCGCCCGCGATCAGGCGGCCGCGGCCGGCGTCGGCTGCGCCCTCGCGTGCGCGACGGCGGCCGCGCTGGTGGAGCTGACCGGCAACCTTGCCGCGGACCGGGTCGAGGCGGCGGGCGGCCGTGCTGACGCCGTCGCGCTGCGGGCGCTCGGCACACGCGCAGGTGAGCTTCGCGCAGCGGCCCGGCGCGCGGCCGACGACGACGCGCGCGCCTACGCGGCGGTGACCGAAGCCGCGGATCAGGCCGAGCG
Organism: uncultured Solirubrobacterales bacterium; assembly: GCA_963781265.1. Taxonomy (GTDB): domain Bacteria; phylum Actinomycetota; class Thermoleophilia; order Solirubrobacterales; family 70-9; genus WHSW01. Next base: position 16,755 of record CAWAFH010000012.1, on the reverse strand, counting down.
CGCGGCGGCGCTCGGGCTCGCAAGCGATCCGCCGCTGGCGATCGCCGAGGCGGCCGCCGAGGTCGGTGCCGCAGCGGCGGAGATCGCGGCGGCGGGGACGTGGCCGTTCACGCCCGACGCGATCGTCGCCTGCGAGCTCGCCGCGGCCGCCGCCCGCGGGGCCGCCGGGCTGGTGGCGGCCAACCTCTCGGGGTCGAACGACCCGCGCGCCGAGCGCGCCCGGGACGCCGCCGGACGAGCCGCCGTCGCGCGCGACCGGGCGGCGCCGGGCGGCTGAACCGGCGTGGCCGCGATCGCGCTGGGGATCGGCGCCGCCGTCTGCTGGGGGCTGGCCGACTTCCTCGGCGGCCTGCGCGCGCGGACGCTGACGCTCGCTTCGATCCTGCTGGTCAGCCAGTTCGCGGGCCTCACCGCCGTCGCCGTCGTCGTGCTCATCGGCGGCGAACCGGTGCCGGCGTTCAGCGATGTCGCCCCGGCGCTCGCCGCGGGCGTCGCTCAGCTCGTGGGCATCGCCGCCCTCTACCGAGCGCTCGCACTCGGGACGATGAGCGTGATCTCCCCGATCTCCGCCAGCGGCGCCGCGGCGCTACCGGTGATCGTCGGGATCGCCGGCGGCGAGCACCCGGCCGTTGTCCAGCTCGCCGGGATGGCGATCGCGTTTGCCGGCGTCATCCTCGCCACCCGCAGCCCGGCCCCGTCGTGGGGCCGAGGCTCGCGCGAGGCGCTCCTGCTCAGCGGCGTTGCGGCGCTGGGGTTCGGGGGCTTCTTCGTCGGCATGGACGCCGCCGTCGACTCGGCCGATCCGTTCTGGGCGCTGCTGGTCGCCCGCGCCGCGGCGGCCGCGCTGCTGGTCGTTGCGCTCACGGCGCTGCGACCCGGCCTGGCGACCGTTCCGGCGGTCCTCCCCGCCCTGGTCCTGATCGGGCTGCTCGACGTGGGCGCCAACGCCTGCTTCACGCTCGGCACCGACACCGGCCTGCTGAGCGTCGTCGCCGTGCTCGCCTCCCTCTATCCGGTGACCACCGTCGTCCTCGCACGCGGTGTGCTCGGCGAGCGGCTCGTCGCGATCCAGGACGCCGGTGTGTGCCTGGCGCTCGCCGGCGTCGCGCTGATCGCGGCAGGGTGACGCGGCAATTTCGACGAAAGCCACTTCGAGGGGCTAAGTCCACGGATACGGCCCCTTCGATGCCGGATGGGTTTCACCGCGCTCGAAGCGCGACAGGCGGAACGGCTCGAGCGTCGGCTCGCCGCCGAGGAACTCGTCGGCGGCGAGGCGGGCGAGCGCGAGCAGCTTGAAGCCGTGGCCCGAGTCGACGATCGCGTAGGCGTTGGGCGCCACCCAGTCGCAGATCGGATAGTTGTCGGGGGTGTGGGAGACGATTCCGCCGGCGAGCGTCGTCCGCCAGTCTCGGGCGCGCCCGCGGAAGCGCCGGATCGTCGCGGCGAGGCCCGAGATGAAGAAGTCCGCGAACGCTGGCTCGGCGGCGTGTTCGGGGTTTTCAGGACCGTACGGGTCGAGCTCCGGCGCCACCAGCGGCACCGGCAGCCCGCCGCCGGTCACGGTCGCGCCGCCCGCGCCGACGCGGAAGTAGATCCCCCAGGGACCGTCGACCAGCAGCCCGCCGTTCGCGTCCGACCGCAGCGGTCCGGCCTGGTCGAGATGGACCACCGGCGGCTCGTGGCCGGCGCGCGCCCCGGCCACCGCCTCACGGAGCTCGAACTCCCCCTCCTGCGCCTTCCAGTAGGAGATCGCCGGCCAGGTCCCGCCGAGCATCCCCAGCACTCCCGCGGCCCAAGGACCGGGCGCGAACACGACGCGCTCGCAGCGGATCCGCCCGCGCGAGGTCGCGAGCGCCTCCACCCCACCCTCGCCCCGCTCGATTTCGGTGACCTCGACGCCCTCGGCGATCTCGGCGCCGGCGGCGCGCGCCAGCTCGGCGAGCCGGCGCACGGTCCGCATCGGGTCGGCCCAGCCGCCGCGGCGCTCGTGGAGCAGCGCGGCGACGGGCGCCTCCCAGTCAGGCCAGGTCCAGGCGAGGTACTCGTTGCACGGCGCTTCGCCGATCACGAGCTCAGACTCGTACCCGCACTCGCGGTGGCGCCCGTTGATCGCGACCAGGTCGTCGACCTGGGCCTCGGGCACGGCCGCGAGATACCCGACCTGGCGGAAACCGAAGGCCTCGGGATCGGCCTCGAACATCTCGACCGACAGCCGGACGACGTCCGTGATCGCCGGCGCGCGGTAGTAGTTGCGCACGATGCCGCCGGCGGCCCCGGAGGCGCCCCCGCCGATCCGGCCCTTGTCGAGCACCAGCACGTCGGCGCCGCGCTCGGCGAGGCGCCACGCCGCGGAGAGGCCGAGCACGCCGCCGCCGACGACGACGTGGCCGGCGGCGTCCCTCAGCTCCACGGGTACGGGCTGTGCGAGACCGGGTGCAGGTCGCCGGTTGCGAACCGCTCGAAGCGGAATGGGTGCAGGAGCGAGGAGTGCTCCCCGCCGAGGACCCGCGCGATCTCTCGGCCGACCGCGATCATCTTGTAGCCGTGGTTCGAGTCTGCCGCGACGTAGACATTCGGGCGCATGTAGTCGAAGACCGGGAAGTTGTCCGCCGTGAACGCGCCCGCCCCGCCCGAGCGCACCTGGCGGTACGCGCCGCGGCAGCCCGCGAACCGCTCCATGCAGTGCGACAGCGCCGCGCACCACAGGTCGGGAAAGCCGGGCTCGACGGTTCCGCTCGGGTACGGCTCGAGGCTGAGCTCGGAACCCACCGGGAGCGGCTGGGCGCCGCCCTGGACCGACTCGCGGTCGGGCTTTACGTAGATGCCCCACGGCTCGTCGGTGATCAGTCGGCCCTCATCGTCCGCAAGCGGGCGATCGGAGTCCACGTGCAGGACGGGCCCCTCGGCGCCGAGCGCGGTGTCCAGCGTCGACGGCGCCAGCCCGACCTCCCCCTCCTGCAGGTACCAGTAGGTCCACATCGGCACCCCGGGTTCCACCGAGCCGTCCGCAGAGCGAACGTCGATCCGCTCGGGCAGGCCGAGCATCTCCCACAGGCGCGGGATCCATGGCCCGACCGCCACGACCACCTGCTCGACCTCGATCGGGCCCGCGCTCGTCTCCACCGCGGTCACGGCACCAGTTCCGTCGTCGGCGAACCCGGTGACCTCGATCCCCTCGGCGATCCGCGCGCCCGCCGCGCGGGCCTTCGCCGCCAGGCCCAGCATCGACTCGTGGTTGAACGCGAAGCCGCCGCGGTGCTCGTGCAGGCAGACGGTCAGTCCCTCGGCCCGCCAGTCGCGGTAGAGCCCGCGCATCTGGTCGCGCACCGCCCGCTCGCCCAGGTGGAGCTCAGACGAGTAGCCGATCGCCTGCTGGCGCTCGAAGACCTCGACCAGGTCGGGCTCCTGCGAAGGCGGCCCGAGCGCCACGTAGTCGCTCGGGTGGTAGTGGAGCGTCTCGGGATCCGACTCCCAGATCTCAACGCACGCGGCCATCAGCTCCTGCATCGCCGGCTGGAAGTAGTTGTTGCGGATCACCCCGCAGGCGATCCCGGAGGCGCCCGCGCCGACTCCGGCCTTGTCGACGCACAGGACGTCCTCGCCGGCGCTCGCCAGATGCCAGGCGGTGGAGAGTCCATGGACGCCGGCGCCGATGACGAGATGGCGAACGGACGCCGGCAGCTCGGGCATCGTCCCCGCCCTCAGTGCCCTGGGGGCTCCCAGCCCTCCACCACCGACGGCTTCCAGTCCCCGCCGACCGTCTCCGAGCCCTCGGCCCACGGTCCGAGCTCCGGCTGGGCGAACTTGGCGTGCGCCTCCTTGAGCCGGATGCCGTAGGAGTTCCCCGACTGCAGGTGGGCGATCAGCACCTTGCGCGCGATCTCGTCCTCGCGGCCCTCGGGGATCGGGAAGTAGATGCGCAGGAACGAGTTGGAGTAGCGGTCGAACACCGCCGGCGTCCCCTCCTCGACGAGCAGCTCGACGTCCTCGAGCCAGTTCAGGTCCTCGCCCGGGGTCGCCGCATCGAGGTCGATACCCTCGACCAGCGAGATGTCCTCCTGGTACGGAAAGCGCCTACCGGAGAGGTACTCGGCGTCGATCGAGACGACCTTCTCGGGCTCGGCCGTCACGATCCCTCCGTCCTCGAATCGGCGGTCTGCGGCAGGTAGTCGACCGGGTTGTCCAGGTACTGGTCGAGCAGGGTGCGGATCTCCTCCAGCGCCCGTCCCTCGGTGACGCCGGGGATGTAGTCGGTGCCCGCGAGCGGGACCCTGGCCATCGCCGAGGCCTCGATCGTCAGCGCCGCGAGGTCCTCCGGCTCGAGGTTGTGGACGCTGGTCTTGCCGCAGGCGCGGGCGAGCATCTGGACCTCGAGCGTCAGCGTGTGGAGGAAGTTGAACACGCGCTGGGCGGCCTCATCGACGTGCAGGCGCTTGCGCAGCTCAGGGTCCTGGGTGGTAATGCCGACCGGGCAGCGGCCCGTGTGGCAGTGGTAGCACTGGCCGGCGGGCACGCCGACCGTCCCCTCGTAGTCGGTGACGCCCGGGATCTCCTTGTTGCAGTTCAGCGCCATCAGCGCCGAGTGCCCGATCGCGATCGCGTCGGCGCCGAGCGCCAGGCACTTGGCGACGTCCCCACCGTTGCGGATGCCGCCCGCCACGACGAGGTCGACCTCGTCGGCGAGGCCGACGTCCTCGAGCGCCCGCCGCGCCTCCGGGATCGCCGCCAGGAGGGGGATCCCGGTCTCCTCGGCGGCGATGTGCGGGCCGGCTCCGGTGCCGCCCTCAGCGCCGTCGAGGTAGATGACGTCGGGGCCGCATTTGGCCGCCATGCGGACGTCGTCATAAACGCGCGCGGCGCCGAGCTTGAGCTGGATCGGAACCTCGTAGTTGGTCGCCTCTCGCGTCTCCTGGACCTTCAGCGAGAGGTCGTCGGGGCCGAGCCAGTCTGGGTGGCGCGCCGGGGACCGCTGGTCGATACCCGCGGGCAGCGAGCGCATCTCGGCGACCTGCTCGGTGACCTTCTGGCCCATCAGGTGGCCGCCGAGGCCGACCTTGCACCCCTGGCCGATGAAGAACTCGACCCCGTCGGCGAGCATCAGGTGATGCGGGTTGAAGCCGTAACGGCTCTGAATCACCTGGTAGTACCACTTGGTCGACAGGTCGCGCTCGGGCGGGATCATCCCGCCCTCTCCCGAGCAGGTCGCGGTGCCCGCCATCGACGCGCCTTTGGCCAGTGCCATCTTCGCCTCCAGCGACAGGGCGCCAAAGCTCATCCCGGTGATGTAGATGGGGATGTCGAGCTCGAGTGGCTTCTTCGCGAAGCGCGCGCCGAGGACGGTCTTCGTGTCGCACTTCTCCCGGTAGCCCTCGATCACGAACCGCGTCAGCGTGCCGGGCAGGAAGATCAGGTCGTCCCAACCCGGGAGCTTCTTGAACATCGAGAAGCCGCGCATGCGGTAGCGCCCCAGCTCGGCCTTCATGTGGATGTCGTTGATGACCTCCGGCGTGAAGATCGGGCTGCTGCCGAGGACCTCGCGTGCTCTTTGGGCGTCGTCGGCCATCAGAGGACCAGCTTGCGCTCGCTGGGCTCGAGGTTGTCGTAGTTGTAGAGCTTCTTGCCGCACACGAACTTGCGCAGCGCCGGCGGCTCACCGAGCCCGTGGATCGAGAACTTGCGCTCGACCAGCTCGGTGTCCACGTCGGTCCATTCGGCCTCGACGCAGTCGACCCCGAGCGACGCGACCTGGCCGCCCACGTAGATCGCCCCGTCGTACATCGAGTCGCCAAGGCCGGGACCGACGTCGCCACAGATGATCTGGCGGCCGCGCTGCATCATGAACCCGGTCATGGAGGCGGCGTTGCCGAGCGCCACGATCGTGCCGCCCTTCTGGTCGATCCCGGTCCGGGAGCCGACGTCGCCCTTCACCACGAGATCCCCGCCGCGTAGGGCGGCCCCGGCGAGCGAGCCGGCGTTGTGGTCGACGACGACCACCCCGGACATCATGTTCTCGGCGACCGACCAGCCGACCCGCCCGGTGATCTCGACCTCCGGACCGTCGATCAGCCCGCAGCCGAAGTAACCGAGGCTGCCCTCGAAGCGGATCCGGCAGCGGGCGAGAATCGCCACCCCGAGCGAATGCCGCGCGCTCGGGTTCAGCACGGTGACGTCGCCCACCCCCCGTTCGTAGATCAGCCAGCGCAGCTCCGCGTTGATCTTCCGCGTGGTCAGATCGCGCGCGTCGAGCACGGCCCGGCCGTCCTCGATCTTCGAGGTCTTGGGCACCGCGTCGTCGAGCTCGACCAGGCCGCGCTCGTCCATCCGCGGTTGCTCGGTCACCTGCTCCACACGTGCACCTCGCCCTCGTAGGGGTCACGGGTCTCGATCTCGCGATCGAGCACCTGGCGGATCGCGATCTCCTCGGACGCCAGCGCCACGAGGCCGTCGTCCTCGTAAAGCACGAGCGGCTTCGCCCCGAGCTCGTCCTTGGCGACGCCAAGGGCGTCCTCGGTCACGCAGATGTAGGTGAAGACCCCGTCGAGGTCCTCGAGGCTACGGTGCATCGCCTCCTCGAGCGTCATGCCGTCGCTCATCCGCTGGGCGAGATACACCGCGATGATCTCGGAGTCGCACTCGGACTGGAAGCGGTGGCCGGCGCGCTGCAGCCGTCGGCGCCAGTCGTGGAAGTTGGTCAGCTGACCGTTGTGGACGACGGCCACGTCGGGGAATGGATAGGCCCAGTAGGGGTGGGCGTTGGCGATGTCGACGTCGGACTCGGTCGCCATCCGGGCGTGCCCGATCGCGTGCGTGCCGAGGTACCCGGAGAGGTCGTACTCGGCCGCGACCGTCTCGGCGTCGCCGAGATCCTTGACGATCTCCAGCGACCGGCCGAGCGAGAGCACCTCGGTGTTGCGGACGCGCTCGACCGTGTCGGCCAGCTGCTTCAGATCCCCGTCATAGCCGAACGACACGGTCATCGTCCGCGGGGTGCCCTTGACCTCGCCGAGCTGGGCGCCGGCGGCACGCATCCGGGCCTCGACCTGGTCGCGCTGTCGGCCGACGCGCTGGGCGAGGTCAGGGTCCGAGTCGCCCCCCTCGCTGAGCTTCACATGGATGACGTACGTGTCGGTGTCGTCACGGTAGAGCGCGAACCCGGTGGAATCGGGCCCGCGATGCTTCATCGCCTGGAGCATCCGGGTCATGTCCTGCCCGACGGCGTGCTCCCCGCCGCCGTTGCGATAGATGATCCCGGCGATCCCGCACATGGCCCGCTGCCCCGGCTAGGGCAATACCTCCAGATACTCCTCGCGCTCCCAGTCGGTGACCGCCGCCAGGTAGCGCTCCCACTCGTCGCGCTTGTAGTGGCGGAAGACGTCGTAGAGGCGGCCGGGCAGGGCCTCTCGCACGACCTCGTCGGCCTCCAGAGCGTCGAGCGCGGCGCCGAGGCTCTCCGGGACGCGCTCGAGCTCCACGCCCGACTCGAGCAGGTCGTACGTGTTGCCCTCCTGAGGATCGCCGGGGTCGGACTTGCGCTTGATCCCGTCCAGGCCGGCCTCCAGGAGCGCCGCGATCGTCAGGTACGGGTTGCACGACGAGTCGACGCCGCGATACTCGAAGCGTCCCCCGCCGGCGACGCGCACGGTGCAGGTGCGGTTCTGCCAGCCCCAGTTCTTGTAGACCGGCGCCCAGAAGCCGAAGTCCCACATCCGGCAGTACGAGTTGACCGACGGGTTGCCGACGCACATCAGCGCGCCGAAGTGGTCGAGCATGCCGCCGAGGAAGTGCCGCCCGGTGTCGGAGAGCTGGCAGATGCCGTCCGGGTCGTGGAAGACGTTGTGGCCCTCGTCGTCGACCAGCGTGAAGTGATGGTGATGGCCGTTCGCGGAGACACCGGTGAACGGCTTCGGCATGAACGACGCCAACAGGCCGTGCTTGCGGGCCACCGCGGCGCAGATCTGCCGGTAGGTGGTGATGTTGTCCGCGGTGCGGACCGGGCGGTCGTAGCGGAAGTTGAGCTCGAGCTGACCGGGGGCGTCCTCGTGGTCGCCGTAGCTCATGTCGAGGCCCATCCGCTGCCCGTAGTCGACGACGTCGAGGAGCATGGGACGCAGTTCCTCGAACTGGTGGATGTGGTAGCAGTAGGGCTTCGTGACCCCCTCCACCTCACCCTGGGTCTCGCCGCGGCGCATCCACATCATCTCCGGCTCGATGCCGATCACGAAGTTCAGCCCGAGCTCCTCCTCGAACTCGCTCACGACCCGCTTGAGGTTCTGGCGCGGATCGGCGTCGAGCAGCTCGCCGGTCTCGGTGTCGTAGCAGTCGCAGTACACCCGGGCGACGCGCTCGTCCCAGGGCAGGACCGCGAACGTGTCGAGGTCGGCGATCGCGGCCAGCTCGGACTCCTCCGGCCCAAAGCCGATGTAGTTGCCGTTGCGGTCGGTGAACAGGTTCGCGGTGGCGCCGTAGACGAGCTGGTAGCCCCGCTCCGCCACCTGGGGGAAGAACGACGCGACGACGCCCTTGCCCATCACGCGCCCTGTCACCGAGACCTGCTGGAAGAAGACGTAGCGGATGTCCTCGGCCTCGATCCTCTTGGTCAGGGCCTCGATCTGGGCCGGGCGACCCTCCTGGTTTCGGGCCTCCTCCAGGGTCGCGGGGGGCATCTTCACCCTGGGGTTGGAGAGGACGGTGTCGATCGTCCCTCCGAGCTGATCAGCGGCCACTGTCGGGGCTCCCTTCCCTAATGGACAAAATTGTACAAAGCAACCGGAGAGACCCCTATGCCGGGGCTCCGGCAAGCGCGAGCCAGTTCGAGAACAACCGCCGAGCGGGCGGGTGCAACTCGCCGGCGCGCCGCTCGACCGACTCCATGAAGTCCTCGCCGGCGGCCTCCCCCAGGGTGTCGGCGAGCGACTCGCGGTAGGCCGGAATCGTCGCCCACTCGCGCGCCATCTCGGCCGTGACCTCGAGATGGAACTGCACCCCGTAGGCGGCCTCGCCCGAGCGGAAGGCCTGGTTCTCCGCCGCCGGCGAGCGCGCCAGGCGCACGGCACCCGGCGGCAGCTCGAAGGTGTCGCCGTGCCATTGCAGCGAGACGAGGCGGTCATCGAGGCCCGCGAACAGCGGGTCGGCACGCCCCTCGTCGGTGAGCTCGACCTCCAGCAGGCCGACCTCCGGGCGCTCGGCCGTGAACACCGACGCTCCGAGTGCGGCCGCCAGCAGCTGCACGCCCAGGCAGACGCCGAGAAACGGGCGTCCCGCCTCGACGGCGTCGCGCACGAGCCGCCGCTCCTGCGCAAGCCACGGGTGCTCGGCGTCGTCGCCGGCGCCCATCGGTCCGCCCATCGCGAGCACGGCGTCGAAGTCGCGCCAGTCCGGCAGCGGCTCGCGCTCGTCGAGCTCGACCGCGGTCGCCTCCACCCCTCGCTCCGCGATCACCTCGGTGAACACGCCCGGATGCTCGCAGGCGATGTGCTGAAGGACGAGCAGGCGCATGGTCAGGGCGCCTGGTCGGCCCCTCGTTTGGCGTCCTTCTGCTCGCGGAACTCGACGATCTCGCCCGACTCGGCATCGATCCGCGCGACCGCGAGATCGTCGTAGGTCCCGAGGGTGGGCCCCGGCGTCGAGAGCGAGACGATCCAGAACGGATGCCGGTCGATCCCCTGGCGCAGGAAGCGGATCTGCGTGTCCTCGGGGACGAAATCGGCCTGCTGGGTGGCCTTCGCGACGGCCTCCTCCTGGGTCACCTCCTGGCTCGAGCTGCGCGAGATGACGAAGGCGAGGACGAGCACCGCCGCGACCACCGCGGCGCGGGGCCAGCTGGGCGCCCGCCGATCCGGCGTCTCAACCTTCGGAGCGGCTCGGGCGTCGCCAAGGGACGGCACCCCGCGAGTGTAATCCGCGCCGTTCAGACGGTCGGACGGAATTCGTCGCCGAGGTCGGTACCCAGGACGATGATCAGCACGATGATCACGCAGATGATCGAGATCGCGAGCATCGCGACCTCGAACGACCGGACGTGGGTCTGCTTGGGCGGGAACTCGATCTGCTTTCCGTTCATGGGGCCTCCGACTCCTCACCCCCGGTCATGCCGGGCTGAGGTGACTTGGGTGGCGCACCGCGCACCGCGCGGCGGGCGTAGTCGACCAGGCGGCGGTTCTCGAGCGCCACCCACATGACCATGACGACGACCATGACCACGATTCCGATCCAGGTGAGCACCATGTACGCCCCGTTCGCGCCCACCCCGTCCTCGCCGTAGGTCGAGCCGGGACCGAAGGTCATGAACCCGGTGCATTCCGTGTAGGGATCGCCCATGACGAAATCGGCGGAATCCGTCGACGCGCGTCCTCGGTCGTCCCGGGGTCGCTGCTGACGCAATCGGGGGCGCTGTCGATTATCGCGGGCATCTCTACGTCACCTCACAAGCTCTGCCGCAGCGGCTCTCTGGACGGCCTCCGCCGGCACCCGGGTGCCGTCGGGCTCGATCATCAGGTCCTCGGCGTGCGCGAACTCGGGCACGTGGATGTCCGGCTCGTACTCGGCCTGATCGAGGCCGTCGAGCTCGACCTCGGGCGGCACCCGCAACAGGTTCAGCTTCTTGAGGAGCCAGGACGCGAACCAGCCGGTGAGGAAGCCCAGCGGCAGGAACGTCGCCAGGCCCATGAGCTGGCCGCCGATCGAGCTCTCGACGTTGTTGACGCCGGTCGGGTAACCCGCCGCGAACACGCCGACCCAGATGATCCCGAGGAAGCCCGCGAAACCGTGCACCGCCACCGCGCCCGACGACGTCGTCGACGCGCATCTTCGCCTCGATCCAGTTGCCGACCCACACCACCAGGACAGCGGAGCCCATCGCGATCAGGTACCCGAGCGTCGGCGCATACACGTCGGCGCCGGCCGAGACGCTGATCACCCCGGCGAGCCCGCCCGAGACGGTCCAGAACGGGTCGCCGCGACTGGCGAAGTAGCCGCCGGTGAACCCGCCCGCGAAGCCGAACGTGATGATCATCGCGATCGAGCCGAGCGTGGTCGGGCTCAGGTAGATATTGGCCCAGCCCGGCATCGTGGTGGAGACGATCACCAGGCAGGCGGCGTAGAAGGCGTAGAAGCCGGTGAAGATCAGCATCAGCCCCATCAGGGTCATATGGATGTTGTGGGGTCTGAAGGTGCGCGCTAAGCCCTCCTTCGTGTACTTGCCGATCCGCGGCCCCAGGTTGAACAGCACGCCGAGCGTGAAGGCTCCCGAGACGCCGTGCACGACCGCCGAGGCGATCGAGTCGTGGAAGCCGAACCGCAGCGTAAGCCAGCCGCCGAAGCTCCAGCCCCACGCGGCGTCGAGGATCCAGACGACCGAGCCGAGCAGCACCGCGAGCACCAGGTACGCCGACAGTCGCACGCGCTCGAGCAGCGCGCCCGACATGATCGAGGCGGTGGTCCAGCTGAACAGCAGGAAGGCGAGGAAGAAGACGAGGTTGATGTTGTTCGTCAGGTTCGGCCCGAAGATGTCGGACCACGGGATGCCGCCCTGGCACGCGGCCGCCGTGAAGTCGGTGCTGTTCGGGCCGATCGGCGGGAAGCCGGGCATGTTGCAGTTGTAGATCCACCAGCCGAAGTAGTAGAAGCTCGGTGTCACTACGGCGATCGTGAGAATGTTCTTCATCGCCGTCGCGAGCGCGTTCTTGCGGCGGGCGACACCGGTCTCGTACGTCATGAAGCCGACGTGGATCAGCCACATCAGCACGACGGTGAAGAAGTAGAACTGCTCGCCGAGGATGACGCTGTCGAGGCCCAGGCTCTCCGCCGGCGCGGCGTCCTTGAGGTCCGAAACCTGGGCGAGCAGGAAGTCCACTAGCGGCGGCAACGTATCCCGGCCGGGCCGGTGATGACAATGGGCATGAAGTCCATACTTGGGCCTTCCCCGGTGTAGGATCGCGACATAGGAGCGGCCCGTGTCCCGGGCTAGGATGGCGCCGGGTGGACGTCCAAGGAGGTCTCGTTTGAGTCTGCGGCTTGTCGAGGAGGACGACGCCCTGAGCCGGGCGCGGCTCGAGAACGAGACGCTGTACGCGGTCATCAAGACGGTCTCGTCGTCGCTCGATCTCGATCGGGTCCTGCACGGGATCGTCGACATCACCACGGACGCGACGGCGTCACACGCGTGCTTCATCTACTTCGTCGAGGGCGACCGGCTGGTGCTGAGGGCCGCATCACCGCGCTACGCGCGTTTCGTCGGCGAGCTCTCGCTCGGCATCGACGAGGGGCTCGCGGGCTGGGTGGCCCGCAACGAGACCCCGGAGTTCATCCGCGAGAACGCGATGGCGGACCCGCGGATGAAGTTCGTTCCGGAGCTCGAGGAGGAGAAGTTCCAGTCGATGGTCGCCGTCCCGATCCTCGCCAAGGCCGGCGACGTGATCGGCGTCGTCGTTCTCCACACGCAGGCACCGCGGGAGTTCGAGGATGAGGTCCTCAACTTCCTCGTCCACACGGCGTCGCTGGTGGCCGGCGCGATCGAGAACGCGCAGCTCTACGAGGACACCAGGCGGCGGGTCCAGGCCCTGACCACGCTGACGCAGCTGAGCCAGGCGCTAGCCGAGGTCACCGTCCGCGAGGACCTCTACGAGGCCGTCGCCCGTGGCGCTCGCGAGCTGCTGCGCGCGGACGCCTGCCAGATCCACCGCCTCGACGTGGACGCCGACGAGCTGATCCTCGTGAGCTCCGACCCCCCAAACGCCCCTGCGCCAAGGCCGCGTGAGGGCGGAGCCCGGCTCGTGCTCGACCTGATGCGCCGCCCGGGCGGCAAGGGGCGCAACGGCGGCAGCGGCGCCGATCGGCAGCGGTGGCCCGAGGCGGGCGACCGGGCGGTGCTCGCCGTGCCCCTCGTGGCGCGCAACGAGCAGCTCGGGGTGATCTGCTGCCTCGCCCGCAACCGGGAGTTCACCGACGAGGACGCGGAGCTGCTCGGCGCGGTCGCCAACCAGACGGCCGTCGGGCTGAAGAAGGCCGAGCTGATCGAGCGGCTGACGGCCGAGAACATCGTCAAGGACATGTTCGATGCGCTGGCCGCGGGCTCGATCGAGGCCGGGCAGGCGAAGGCGAGCCAGGCCCGATGCGACCTCTCGGGCCACCATCTCTTCCTGCACGTCGAGCGCGCTCCGCGAGCGGACGGCGCCGCAGCCTCCTGGCCCGAGCTTGCGGTGCGGTTCGAGACGCGGCTGCGGCGCGCGTACCCGCGAGCGTTCTTCGACTCCCGTCACGACCGGGTGCGGGCGCTGGCGCCGCTGCCGAGCGCGAACGGCGGGGCGGCAGAGGCGCTGCGCGAGACGTCTGAGTCGCTCGCCCGCGAGGAGGGGCTGATCATCGGCCTCAGCGACGTCGACCGGGGCGCGGTCAGCGCCCGGCGGCGAATGCGCGAGGCGGCCGACGCCGCGCGCGTCGGGCGCTCGCTGGTCGCCGGCGGCGGCGCGGTCTCGTACGAGCAGCTCGGCGCCTACCGGTACCTCGTCCACATGGAGCTCGACGAGGCGCCCCGAGATCGCTATCGCCAGGCCGTGGAGAAGCTGGCCGACTACGACCGCCGCCACGGCGCCCGTCTGATCGAGACGCTGGAGCAGTTCCTCGCCGACCGCGGCAGCGTCAGCGCGAGCGCCAGGGCGCTCTACGTGCACCCGAACACCGTCCGTCAGCGGTTGGAGCGGATCCAGCGCGTAACCGAGCTCGACCTTCCGAAGGAGGACCTGCTCTCCCTGGAGCTGGCGCTGAAGCTCGCCCGGCTGCACGACGTCCGGACCGAGGCCGAGTGAGCGGCGGCGTGCTGCTAGGCGGCGCCGGCGCGCCGGACCCGCCTGATCGCCAGCCAGATCCAGAAGATCCCGAAGCCGACGACGTTCAGCAGGAACACGAGCAGCACCCACCAGGCCTTGAACAGGAAGGCGAGCTCGGTCTCCTTCCAAAGCTCATACCCGGTCAGGTAGCACATCGCGAGGAGGGTCACGACCAGGATCGGAGGCGCCGCTCCGGTGAGCACGAACAGGATCATCGCCGGGCCGATGCTATCCGGGACAGCGGCCGATGACGATCAGGGCGAAGCTCTACACGGCGATCGTGCTGACGATCATCGGGCCCCTGGCGACGACGGCCGTGGCGCTCCATGGCATGTCGCAGCTCGGTGACCGGTTTGACGAGGTGAGCGCGCGGGGACAGAACCAGGCGGTCGCGCGCGAGCTCAAGTTCCTGGTCACGGACGTGAACGGCTGGCAGACCGCCTACGGCTATGCCGGTGGCGATCTCCGGGACCGGTTCGTCACCTCCGCACGCGAGCTGCGGCGCGAGCTCGACATCGCGGCCGACCAGCTGACCGACGGGCGCGAGGCACCGCTGCTGAGCCGGCTCAACGAGCAGTACGGCGGGTTCATGCGGCTCGACGGGGTCGCCTGGCGCGAGCTCCAGGGGGACAACCCCGAGCAGACGAAGCGGATCCTGCTCGGTCCCGAGCTGCGACGGTTCGAGGCCATGGCCGCCACGGCCGAGGAGCTGGCGGACTACGAGGCGGCGGAGGCGACCGCCACCGAGGCGGCCTTCGACGACGCGCGTGACGATGCCCGGCGGCGCCTGATCGCCGTCGCCCTGGGCGCTGGCCTGGTCATCATCCTGCTGCTGGTCACGGCGAACGACATCGCCCGCATGGCCCTCGAGGGGGAACGCACGATCCGCGGCCGCAAGCCGCCCGACACGCGCGACGACGGACCCTCGTGACCCAGGACGTGCTCCTGACGCTGAGCCTGCTGCTCGGCGCGGCGCTCGCGGCACGCTTCGTGGCCAGCCTGCTGCGGGTCCCGGAGATCCTCCTCTTGGTGCTCGCCGGCGCCCTGTTGGGCCCGTCCGCGCTGGACGTGGTCGACGTCCCATTCGATTCGATCGGGGCGCAGCTCCTGTTCACGCTGGGGGTATCGCTGATCCTCTTCTATGGCGGCCTCAACCTCTCGGTGGACGTCCTGAGGCGGGTCTGGATCGGGCTGGGGATGCTCGTCATCCCCGGGGTCGTCCTGACCGCGGTGATCACCGGAGTCGTCGCCCATCTCGCGTTCGACCTCTCGTGGACCGCGGCGCTGCTGATGGGGGCCGTGCTCGCCCCCACCGACCCGGCGATTCTGATCCCGCTGTTCGTGCGCTCGCGTCTGCGGCCGAAGGTCGCCCAGACGGTGGTCGCGGAATCCGCGTTCAACGACCCCACCGGCGCGGTTTTGGCGCTGGCGTTCGCGGGCGTCCTGTTGAGTGGCGATGCGTCGGTGGCGACGCCGGCCCGCGAGTTCGTCGGAGACCTGGCGATCAGCGCCGTGATCGGCGTCGTCGCGGGGGTGCTGCTTGCGGCGACGATCTCCAGCCGCCGCGCCGGCATCTGGCGCGAGTCATCCGCCGCCGCGGTGCTGGCGGTGGTCACGATCGGCTACTTCTCGCTCGACTCCGCCGGGGGTAGTGGATACCTGGGAGCCTTCCTCGCCGGCTTGATCGTCGGCAACATGGAGCGCCTCGGGCTTGCCATGCACTCGTCCCATGAACGGGAGTTGCGCATGTTCGCCTTCTCGGCCGCCGACCTGGTGACGCTGTTCGTGTTCGTCGTCCTGGGCGCCAACATTCCATTCGACACGCTCGGCGAGCAGTTCCTCCCCGCGCTCGCCGTGCTCGCCGCCCTGCTGCTGGTCGCGCGGCCGTTGACGGTCCTCGCCTGCACGCTGCCGGACCGCCGGGCGGGCTGGACCCGAAACGAGGTCGCGTTCATGTGCTGGACCCGCGAGACCGGCGTCGTACCGGCGGCGTTGGTCGGCGTGCTGGCGGGGCTCGGGGTTCCGCATACCGACGAGTACGCCGCCGTGGTCGCACTCGCGATCGTCATGACCCTGCTCCTCCAGGCGCTGCCGGCCGAATGGCTCGCGCGACGGCTCGGGTTGCTCGACGGCGAGGTGGGACGGCGCGCAGCCTAGAGGCCTCTAGGCTCTCGGCCGTGGCTCAGTCCTCGCTGGTCGACGCAACCGAGACGGCGTTACGCGAGCGGCTCGCACCCGGTCGAGCTCGCCCGGGCGACCGGCTTCCGCCGGAGCAGGAGCTGGCCGAGGGGCTCGGCGTGTCCAGAGGGACCCTGCGGCTTGCGCTGGAACGCCTCGAGAGCAACGGCGAGATCGTTCGCCGCCAGGGAAGTGGCACGTTCGTGGGCCGGGTCGCGCTCGGTCCCGCGTTCAGCGAGGGCCTCGAGGTGCTCGAGTCCTACACGTCGCTCGCGCGCCGACAGGGCAAGCGGCTGACGGTCCGGAACCTCCAGGTCGAGCCGGCGCGGACACCTGGCTACGTCGCCGAGGCGCTCGGCCTGCGCCGCGGCACGCGTGCCCTGCTGGTTCAGCGGACGGTGCTCGCCGACGGAGCGGTGGCGGCCCACATGCGCGACATCGTCCACCCGGATGTCGAGCTGCCCCCGCCGGAGCAGGTTCGCGCCGCCGTGGAGGCCGGGAAGATGGTGCTCGACGTGCTGCTGGAGCAGGGGGTCAAGATCGCGTTCGCGAGGACCAGCGTGCGCCCGCGCCTGGTCGAACCCCGCGGGCGCCTGGGCGAGGCGATGGGCGCCACGCGGGTGACGGCGGCCCTCGAGCTCACGGAGCTCATGCACCTCGCGGACGGCCGGCCGGTCCAGTACTCGATCGGCGTGTTCGCGCCGGGATCGATCGACCTCCACGTGATCCGCGGCCTGACGCCGACCTGATCAGC
>CAWAFH010000011.1:0-129713 GCA_963781265.1 uncultured Solirubrobacterales bacterium | reverse complement strand
GGCGCCGCTTCCACGGGCGGCAGGCGGCATCCCGGGACGCCTGCGACGTCTCTGGGAACATGCCTCTGGCCATGCGTAGCGGGACAAGAACGACCTGATCTGGCGACCGTGTCGGAGCCGACCACCAGCGCAGCGCAGTCGCCCCCTCCCGAAGCCCCGTCGAAGGAGATGACGGTCCGCGGCGCAACCGTCCTCGGGATCGGCTCCATGATCGGCGCCGGCATCTTCGCCCTGCTCGGTGAGGCGGGCGCGGTGGCGGGTGCGGCCGTCTGGATCTCGTTTCTCTTTGGCGGCTTCGTCGCCGCCCTGCTCGGCTACGTCTGCGTCAAGCTCGGGGCGCGATACCCGTCCTCCGGCGGGTTGATCACCTACCTGATCGAGGGATTCGGGGCGGGGCGTCTCACGGGGATCGCGTCGTGGCTCGGCTACAGCGCGGCGATCGTGATCGTCACCTCGATGGTCGCGGTTTCCTTCGGCAGCTACGCGACATCGCTCTTCGTTGGCACCGACGCCGGCGCGGCATGGGACAACGTCTTCACCACTGCCCTGATCCTCGCGATGGTGGCGGTCAACCTGGTCGGAGCCAGGTTCGTCGCCCGCGCCCAATCGCTGATCGTCCTCGGCGTCCTGGGCGTCTTCGCGGTCTTCATCTGCGTGACGATCATCGACATCAACTTCGATCTTCTGGCGTTCAGCGGCTACCCCTCCCTCTCGAAGATCGTCGCCAGCGTCGCCCTCACGTTCTTCGCCTATCTCGGCTTCAACGTGATCACCTTTACCGCCGGCGACCTGCGCGATCCCGCTCACGACCTGCCGAGGGCCATGTATCAGGCGCTGGGCGTGACTTCGCTGGTGTACGTGCTGATCGCGCTCGGCGTCTTCGGCGCGCTCACCGTCACCGAGGTCATCGGATACGGCGAGACGGCGATCGCCGAGGCAGCGCGCCCCGCGCTTGGCGACGCCGGGTTCACCGTCATGGCGGTCGCTGCGCTGCTCGCGACGGCCGGGGCGACGAACGCCACTCTCTATGCCTCGTCGAACCTGACGGGGATGCTCGCCGAGGTGGGGCTCTTCCCGGTGATCTTCGGCACAGAGTCTCGCCTGGGTCGCCGGGCGGGCCTGTTCATCACCGCGGGCCTCGTCCTCATCGTCGCCAACCTCGTCGACCTGTCAGCGATAGCGTCGGTCGGAAGCGCGGTCGCGCTGATGGTCTTCCTGCTCGTCGGCGTGGCCGGATACCGACGGCGAGCCGAGACGAAGAGCAACACGATCATCGTCGTCTTGGCGATCGCGGTGACCGCGATCGTGCTCGGGTTCTTCGCCGTCGACACCCTCCAAAACGCCCCCGAGACCTTCACGGCGATCATCGGCCTCGGGCTCGTGTCAGTGGCCCTGGACGCCCTCGTTCGGCACGGGCGACGCGACCCGCCGCAGCCACCCGCGCAGGAACGGTTCGCGTCGCCGCCCGACTGAGCGTCGAGCCAGCGTTGCCCTGGACCAGCCGCGGGCTGCCCCGCCCGCTGAGCCACATCGGTGGACGCGCTGGGCGCTGCTCGAGGCGACCATGCACACGCGCTAAAGCACCCGACGCGATGGCCGGGCTTGCGTCGGCGTCGGAGATCGAGCAGGTAGGCTGCCGCGGTTCATTCATGATGTCCACCGTCGAACCCACGCTCAGCGCCCCCGCGCCGGCCCGCGTGTCTTCGAACGCGGTCTTTGGCCGGGTCATGGCGCTGGTGGCGGTCACGGTCGGTTTCGCGGCAGCCGGGATGTGGATCGGCCGCGACCTGAGCGGCTGGCAGTGGTTCATTCCCTGGTTGATGGCGATCGGCTGCCTGATCGGCCTCCACGTCGCCAACGCCCGCGGCGCCCAGGGCCTCGCCCTCGTGCTCCTGTTCGCGTTTGGCCTGTTGCTCGGGATCAGCGTCGGAAGCACGGTCGACTACTACGCCAAGAGCGATTCGAAGGCGGTCGCTCAAGCCGCCAGCGCAACCGCCCTGTTCACGCTTGGACTCGGCGCCGGCGGATACGCCACCCGCCGCGATCTTTCGTTTCTGTACCGGATCCTGTTCTGGCTGTTGCTGGGCCTGATTGTCTTTGGGGTGGTCCTGATCTTCGTCAACCTCCCAGGCGGAGCGACCATCTACGCGCTCCTCGGCCTTGCGATCTTCGGCGGATACGTCGTCGTCGACTTCAACCGCCTACGGCGCGCCGGAGGCGAGGAGGTGATCCCGCTCGCGGCGGGCATCTTCCTCGACATCCTCAACATCTTCTTGCTCTTCCTGCGGCTGTTTGCTCGCCGCTGAGCGCCGGCCGCGGCCGTCCATGGCTTCGGACCTCGAGGTCCGCCCGCCCAGCTCGCGCTTGGATCCGGTACTCGAGCGACCTGTCCGCCTGGCAGGACTTCATCTCGGACTCCCAGATCAGGTCCGCATGGTTCTTGATCCGATCTGAGCCCATTTCTGTCTCCTCCCCAATGGGCACTAGACGCAAGTTCCGCCCCACCGACGCCGGTAGAGCTCTGACCGGCGAGACGAGAAAGTCGAGCTGCCAACCCGCAAAGACTTCTCCTCCTCGTCCGGAGCGGGACCGAGCTCGCGGCGCGCCGCGACGCCCGCACCTCGCGCAAGAGCGAGAACGAAGCGGCGAACCAGAGGAGAGCGCCCCGCGAGCCGCTTTCTCGAGACAGAAGCGACTCTCCCGCGAGGCTGGTGAAGCTCTTCGCGGAGACGTTCGCCGCCCGCCGAGGGCGGCGCGTGGGAGGCTCTGGGGCCCCATGCCTAACCCACCCCACGCCGTCCCCCGCGGCGCCGTCGTTCGGGCACCCTCGGGACTTGGGCTGCGCGCGGCCGGGGTGGAGGGACTCGGCGATGCGCTGCTCGGGCACGGCTTGGCGGAGGCGCTCGATGCACGCACCGCCACGACCGTCGCGGCCCCGCCCGGCTCCGGGGTGCGCGACCCGGCGAGCGGCGTGCTCAACGGGCCCGAGGTGGTCGCGTACGCGGTCGCCCTCGCCGACGCGGTCGGGAAAGTGCTCGACGTCGGCGACGTGCCCCTCGTCCTCGGCGGCGATTGCAGTGTGCTGCTCGGCGGGACGCTCGCGCTGCGCCGCCGTGATCGCGCCGGGCTCCTGTTCCTCGACGGTCACGCCGACTTCTACCAGCCGTCGGCCGAGCCCTCGGGCGAGGCGGCGTCAATGGACCTCGCGCTGGTCACCGGCTACGGGCCGCCAACGATTGGCGACATAGAGGGCCGCTCGCCCCTCGTCCGCGCCGAGGACGCGGTCATCGTCGGCTTCCGGGACGCGGAGGAACAGGCCCGCAACGGCAGCCAGCCACTTCCCGGCGCGCTTCTCGCGCTCGACCTCGCCACGGTCCGCGCGCTCGGCGCGCTGGCCGCCGCCGAGCGTGCCCTCGCCCACCTGACCCGCCCGGGCGCTCCAGACCGCTTCTGGGTCCACGTCGACGCGGACGTGCTTGACGACGCGGTCATGCCCGCGGTCGACTACCGCCAGCCCGGCGGACTGTCCCCCGACGAGCTCGCGACCGTCCTCGCCGCCGCGATGGCTTCCGGCCGCGTCGCCGGCGTCGAGGTGACGATCTACAACCCGGCTCTCGACCCCGACGGGACCGCCGGCGCGGCGCTCACCGGCGCGCTTGCGCGCGGGCTCGGGGGCGCCGCCTTTCCTCGCCGACCGGGACCGCGTGGTGGTGCAGCGCCTTCGTGAGGTTCCTCACCCTGTTGGGTCCGGCAGGTGCCCGTGACTTCTGGAAGATCGGCGCCGAGGCGAAGCGCCCCCAACGCAGCCGACTGGCTGCGAGCGCCTCGATGGATCCGCGCGAGGTGCCCGCAAGGACGACCTGCGGGCGTCTGACCTGCCAGGGGGCACGCTCCTCCTTCGCGCGAGAAGCGGCATCCTTGTCGGGTCGCGGTGGTGGCATTCATATCGTGAGTACGAGTCCGGGGTCGAAGCCTTCGACCGGCTCATGCGGGTAGCCGCGCGGATTGCTCACCACGCGCGTGCCCTGCACCGTGACGTTGACGCGTCGGTGCGTGTGGCCGTGAATCCACATCGCGACACGGTCAGCGCCCATGAGGTCGGTGAGGTCGCTGACGAAGGCCCCGGCCAGCGCCCGTGCCAGCGGGTCGGTCAGGCGCTCGCGCGGGGGCAGTGGCGCGTGATGGGTCACGACGACCGTTCGTCCGTCGTAGAGCGCCCCCACCCGGTGCTCCAACCAGCGGCGGCTGGTCTGGTGCAGACGAAGCGTGTCGTCCGGCCGGAGCGTGCGCGCTTCCGGCGTCCACCGGATGTGCTCGTAGTCGTTGAGGAGGTCGCCGCAGATCGCCATCGCGCGGTCCCGCTCGGATGCGCCGGCGACGTCGAAGTCGCTCCATAGTGTGCAGCCGAGAAAGCGCACGCCGCCGATCATGATCTCGTCGCGCTCGAGCAGGTGGACGCGACCGTCGGACGCCGTCGCGAGAGTCCGGAGCTCGCTGGTGAGGTTCGGCAATCCGTGTCCGTACGGCTCGTGGTTGCCCGACACATAGACGATCGGGCGCTCCGGCCACCAGCCGATCGCCGCACGCAGCCCGGACACGCCGAGGCCGATGTCGCCGGCGAGGACGAGGACGTCTGCGTCAGCGGCGAGCGGCGGTCCGCCGCCGCGCTCGAGGTGCAGGTCGCTGAGAACGTGAAGACGCACACCGCAAGCATGGCGGGCAGCAGACCGCGGCGTCCTCGTTCCCCAGGATCGCCGCCGGCCCCACACCCTGGGACGCGGACTGCTGCATCGCGCGAACAGCGGAAGCCGAAAGGTGTCGGTGCACGGCAAGCGCCGCAAGGAAGACGCCGCGCTGAAGACAATTCCGTGTCGGGCGGGGTCTTTTTGGGCACCGACGAGCGCACTTGAACCGCCAAGCGCGCAGCCTTACGAACGAAGAAACCTCGCATTAGCGGGGCGTTCCCCGATGGAGCTAGCCGGGCTCGAACCGGCGACCTCCTGATTGCGAACCAGGCGCTCTCCCAACTGAGCTATAGCCCCGGGGTGCTGTTGCGCCCCGCCGTCCAGAGCGGCGCGTATTGCAGGATAACTGGCTTGCAGCCGCGATCGCGCTCGCCGGGCGGTTCCGGGGCGAGCGCAGGCAACGGATCGGCCGCGAAGGTTCCTGCCGCTCCGCGGCGAAAGTAGGCTGCAGGCCTGCCCAAAAGGGGCGGGCAGCGTCGGCACGACCGAGCCGGCGTCTCGCAGTAGGCTTCGAGCACCGCACAGCGATGGGAATTCTCGACGACGCGATCCGAGAGCACCTCGATCTGAAGCGCAGTCATGGCGCGGAGGACACCGAGTTGGCACGTCTCGAAGGCGAGGCGTTCGGTCCCCCCAGCCGTCCGGACGACCCGGACTTTCCCGAACAGGACTCGCCCGAGGGTCAGGCAGCGGTCGCGACCGAGGACGCGCCCGCGCAGCTCGAGACCGGCCAGCTCGAGGTCGCGCCGCCAACCGGAGAAGCACCGGCGCTCGAGGCGCCGCCCGCGGCTGACGAGGCGCCCGCGCCCGCAGCGCCCGAGCCTCCCGCAGAGCTTTCGGCCCCGCCGGCCGAGCCCGAGGCACCGGCGACGCCGGAGCCCCCCGCCGCGGCCGAGCGAACCGCCGAGCCCGAGGACCAGTCGAGCCTGGGCGGTGCGTTCTACGACCAGGAGGGCGAGCTCGATCTGGCTCTGGAGCTGGACGAGGAGCTGCCGCCGGAGGCGAAGGCGCCGCCCGAGCCGCAGGCGCCCGAGGAGACCGTCGTCCACGAACTGCCGCCCGATGAGCCGGCCGCCCCGCAGCCGCCGTCGGAGGAGGCACCGCTCGCCGGCCGCCGGCCGCGAGGCGCGCGTGGTCGACGAGACCGCCGATGAGCCCGCGATCGACCCGGCCGCGGCACCCCCTCCCGCGCCCGAGCCGCCGATCGAGTCGCTGGACACGGTCGAGCACCACTTCGAGGGCGCGATCCCGGACACCGCCGACTCAGAGGCGGTCGAGGCGGAGGTCGTGGACGGCGAGATCGTCGAGGAGGAGGACGACGAGGACTCAGAGGACGAGGACGTGCTGGAGGAGACCCCGGAGTTCCTGCGCGATCAGCCTGAGGACGACGAGCTCTGGTTCGAGCAGGGCGAACCCAAGGACTTCGACTTCTAGGGGGAGAGTCGGAACGGGGGGTAGCGGTCCGTGACGAGCGCGAACGCGTAGCCGATCACCCGGTTGTGCCAGCGCAGCACGCCCTCGACGTAATCGAACAGCCCGCGCGGGTAGCGACCGGTGAACAAGATCGCGAACCAGGCGAACACGACCGCGAAGAAGGCGCCGATCGAGAGAAAGAAGAGCACGACGTAGTGGGGGATCGCGAGGAACCACTTCACCAGCGGCATCCCGCGGCCCAGCTCGCCCTCGACATCCGGGTACGGATAGACGAGGCGTACGCTCTGCTCCTCGTCGGTCGAGGGATAGCGGTCGTCCATCAGCGCCACGTAGACGCTGATCCGATTCGAGAACCGCTGGAAGTTGAGATTCCAGTCGAACCACCAGCGTGGGTACTTCTGCCTGAACAGGATCATCAGCAGCGGCGGCAGAAAGAGGAGGCCGATCCCGGCGGTCGTGATCGTGACCGTTGTGTCCCCGAAGTCCTTGTAGGTGGTCGAGAAGCCGGTGATCGTCGCCATCAGGATCGCGATCGGGATCACCGTGAAGAGGCGAAAGAAGCTCGTCAGCCGATCGAGCGAACGTTCCGGATACTCGACCTCGAAGGTGACCGGATAGGTGTCCATGCCTGCTCTCACTCCCTGTCTGTCGGGGTTCGCCGGGTTACTGGCTTCGCAGGGTAGGCGCAGCCCAGGACAGCTCGCGGCGGCGGCGCAGCTCGGGCCGGGAGCGCCTTGGACGACGGGCTTGGCTAGGTCGTGACGTAGCCGCGCGTCCGGGCGGCTTCGACGACGCGCTCGATCCCGACCAGGTAGGCGGCCTCGCGGAGATCGATCGACCCCCCCTTGGCGCGCGCCGAGACCTCGCGGAAGGCACGGCGCATGATCGTCCCGAGCCGGTCGTTGACCTCGCGCTCCTCCCAGCGGAAGTGCTGCAGGTTCTGCACCCACTCGAAGTACGAGGCGACGACGCCGCCCGCGTTCGCCATCACGTCCGGGATGATGTAGACACCCTTCTCGCGCAGGATCGTGTCGGCGGCCGGGGTGGTCGGGCTGTTGGCGCCCTCGATCAGCATCCGGCAGTTCATCCGGTCGGCGTTCGACTCGTGGATCATGCCGCCGAGCGCCGCGGGGATGAAGACGTCGCAGGGGATCTCGATCAGGTCGCCGGGGTCGATCGCGTCGACGCCCTCGAGCTCGGTGATCAGGCCGCCGCCGGCGATGTGCTCGTGCAGCTCGTTGGCGTCGATCCCGCCGTCGGAGCGGATCGCGCCGTTCGCGTCGGAGACGCCGACCATCTTCGCCCCGAGCTGCTGCATGATCCGCGCGGCCCAGGAGCCCACGTTGCCGTAGCCCTGGACGACGAACGAGGTGTCCGCCGGGCTGAGCCCGAGCTGCGGTGCCGCCTCGCGGAACATGTAGATGCAGCCGCGCCCGGTCGCGGCCTCGCGCCCGAACGAGCCCTCCAGCGAGATCGGCTTGCCGGTGACGATCGCCGGGGTGTGACCGTGAAGCTTTCCGTACTCGTCCATGAGCCAGGCCATCGTCTGCGCGTTGGTGCCGACGTCGGGGGCGGGGATGTCGCGGGTCGGCCCCAGCACCTTCTCGACCTTGTCCATGAACGAGCGCGCGATCCGCTGCAGCTCGGACTGCTCGAGCTCGCTCGCCGGGCAGTTGACGCCGCCCTTGGCGCCGCCGAACGGGACGCCGGCAACCGCGGTCTTCCAGGTCATCAGCGAGGCGAGCGCGCGGACCTCGTCGACGTCGACCTCGGGGTGGAAGCGGATCCCGCCCTTGTACGGCCCGCGGGCGCCGTTGTGCTGGATCCGGTAGCCGGAGAAGGTGTGGGTCTTGCCGTCCGACAGCTTGATCGGGATCTGGACGGTGACCTCGCGGTACGGAGTCCAGAAGACGACCCGGAGATCGTCCGCGAGGCCGAGGTGGTCGGCGGCGATGTCGAAGTAATGGCGGACGATGTCGAGGTTCGAGACCTCGGCCGGCTCCGCCGTCTTCGCCTTGTCGGTCGTCTCCGGCGACTTGTCCGGATGCTCGCGCTCGCCGACCGCCGTCGCGCTCTCGTTCTCAGTCATCCGTTCCTCCAGTCCGACTGCGAGCGTCGATCCTCCCACATGCCCGCCCTTTGGCACATTTCGCGCGCCATCCGCGCGCCGGCTCCGGTCAGGCTCCACCCGTCGATGGAGTCGCAACGCGAAGAGATGGAGGCCGCGATGCGCCAGCTGCTCGAGCGCGGCGGGCTCGCGCAGCCCGACCTGGTGCTGCCGCACGAGGACGGCGGGATCGTCTGCCTCTGGCACGAGCAGATGCTCGCCGTGGTCGTCGACCCCGACGAGCTCGACCACGACGCCGAGCGCGACTTTCCGGTGTAGGAGCCCAGTGGCGCCGCTGAAGCAGAAGGGAGATCGCGCCGAGCTCGAGGTCGCCCGCGACCTCGTTCGCCGCGGCTTTCGGATCGCGATCCCGTACGGCGAGGACTGGGACTTCGATCTGATCTTCCAGCGACCGGACAGCGCCACCCTCGAGCGAGTGCAGGTGAAGCACGCGACCTCGGACGGGGAGGTGATCGCCGTTCGAGTGCGGATCTCACTCGCTCACCAATGGCCGAGTTCAACGGACCAAGCAATACACAGCGAGGACGGTCGACTGGATCGCAGTGTTCGACCCGACGCACGGACCGCTGTTTCTACATCCCGGCCAGCGAGCTCGGAGACGGACGGTCCCAGGTCCTCTTGCGGTTGACCCCGGCGCAAAACGGTCAGGTTCGCGGGATACGCCCGGCCGCGGACTATGCGGATCCGCGCCTGCGCCGGGAGACCGGAGTGAAGTGGAGCCAGCGGGGCTCGAACCCGCGACCTCCCGGATGCAAACCGGACGCTCTCCCAACTGAGCTATGGCCCCAGAACCGCGATTGTAGGGCGCCTCAGACCTCGATTTGAGAGCCGAGGATCACGGTTTGCTCGCGCGGCAGGCCGAAGTAGTCGGCCGCGTCCGCGGTGATCCGCGAGGTCGCCAGGAACAGCCGCTTGCGCCAGCGGCTCATCCCAGGGGCGTCGCCGGGCTTCAGGTCGATGGTCGAGAGGAAGTACGACGGGTTCTCCACGTCGATCGCGGCCTCCTCGGGCCGCAGTTGGATGAGGCGCAACAGCTCGGGCACGTTGGGCTCGTCCATGTAGCCGAAGCGGGCGCTGACGTGGGCGATCCCGTCGTCGGAGTAGCCGAGCATGTCGATGACCAGCCGCTCGGCAACCGAGACGTGGGGGACCAGCAGGGTCTCGATCGACAGGATGACCACGTGCTCGTGCAGGGCGTGTAGGTGCTCGACGCTGGCCCGCATCGCCAGGGGCGCGGTCGTCTTCGCGCGGTTCAGGAACACGGCGGTGCCGGGAACCCGTTGGACCGGCGGCCGGCGCTCGTGCAGCGCGTCGACGAACGCGCGCAGCGAGCCCTCCTCGCGCTCACGCCGCGCCGTGACCAGCTCGCGCCCGCGCTGCCAGGTGGTCAGGACGGTATACGCGCTGATCGCGATCAGCAGCGGGAGCCAGGCGCCGTGGGCGAGCTTGGTCAGGTTGGCGGCCAGGAACAGCAGGTCGACCGTCAGTAGCGCACCGCCCCCCAGGACAACCAGCCAGAGTGGCGTGCGCCACTGGTGGCGCACGATGTAGAAGAAGAGCAGGGTGGTGATCGTGATCGTGCCCGTGACCGCCATCCCGAAGGCGAACGCGAGCGCGGACGAGGTCTCGAACGTGAAGACGAGGGTCAGCACCGAGACCAGCAGCAGCCAGTTGATCCACGGCACGTAGATCTGCCCTGCGGTCTCCTCCGAGGTGTGGACGATCCGGAGCCGCGGGAGGTAACCCAGCTGCATCGCTTGGCTCGCCACCGAGAAGGCGCCGGTGATCACCGCCTGCGAGGCGATCACCGTCGCCGCCGTCGCGAGGAAGACCATCGGCCACTGGCCCCACTCCGGCACGAGCAGGAAGAACGGACTCGAGATGTTCTCGGCCGGGTTGTCGAGGACGAGAGCACCCTGGCCCATGTAGCTCAGGATGCAGGCGGGGAAGACGAGCAGCAGCCAGGCGCGCGTGATCGGGGCTCGGCCGAAGTGGCCCATGTCGGCGTACAGCGCCTCGGCGCCGGTGACCGCGAGCACCACCGCGGCGAGGGCGAAGAACGCAGTCGTGAAGTGGTCGAAGAAGAAGCTGACCGCGTAGGTGGGCGAGAGCGCCTTGAGGATCTCCGGGTGATCCGCAATGCCGTTGACGCCGCACGCGGCGATCGCGAGGAACCAGAGGATCATCACCGGGCCGAAGACCTGCCCGACGACAGCGGTCCCCCGCCGCTGCACGAGAAAGAGGACGACGATGATCGCGGCGGTGATCGGGACGATCAGGTGCTCGAGCGACGGCGCGGCCACCTTCAGGCCCTCGACCGCCGAGAGCACGGAGATGGCGGGCGTGATCATGCTGTCGCCGAGAAACAGCGAGGCGCCGAAGATCCCGAGCCCGGCAAGGATCACCTTCGTCCGCTGCCCACCCGGGATCTCCCGTTTGCGGACGAGCGTGATCAGGGCCATGATCCCGCCCTCGCCATTGTTGTCGGCGCGCATCACCAGCGAGACGTAAGTGATCGTAACGATGATGGTCACCGACCAGAAGATCAGCGAGATGATCCCGAAGATGCTGTCGGTGGTCGCGGTGATGGGGTGCGGATCGGACGGGTTGAAGACCGTCTGGACCGTGTAGATCGGGCTTGTCCCGATATCGCCGAACACCACCCCGAGCGCGCCGACGACCAGCGCGCCCTTGGCCGTGCTGCGCGCCTTGTGGGTATCCGCGTTCATCGCCCGGCCACTTCTGCCCGCGCGAAGCGGGCTACGGGCGCATCTCGTACGCGCCGGCGAGCCCGCGGACCTGAGCCCAGACCCGTTCGAAGCGCCCGCCGTCGACGGCGGGCTTTCGGACCTGCCCGAGCGCCCACGCCTGCTGGGCCTCGGTCGACGACGCGCGCCCGTGCAGGGCCACCGCACCCGCGGAGAAGTCGCGAACCATCACGTCGAAGATCTGATCGACGAGATCGCGGTCGAGCCCGTCGAGCGCAGCCTGCTCGCAGATCAGCTGCCCGTAGACGACGAGCGTGAACAGCTCGCCGAGCGTGAGCATGAAGTCGAGGTCGGTGATCTGCTCCTCGGACGGCGGCGCCGTGGTCAGCAGCTGCTTCAGGCCCTCGGCCTGCTCGACGAAACGGGCGACGTTCGGCACGTCGGCAAAGCCGTCATAGGCGAGCCGCCAGTCGTGGAAGCGGATCTTGCCGAGCCCGCGCGCCGGGCCCTGGTGGAAGAGGAACTCGTCGTCGGCCGGGTCGTCGCGCTCGGGCACCGGCTCGAACTCCTGCGGGTCGAACAGGAACGCCGCCATGAACTTCAGCACCAGCGCCATGTTCACGTGGACCGTGCCCTCGAGCTTCGGCAGCGCGCGGATGTCGCGGGCCGCCATCTCGAAGTACATGTCCGCCTCGAAGCCCTTCGCCGCGACGACGTCCCAGAGCAGGTCGATGACCCGCTCGCCCTCGGTCGTCACCTTCATCTTCGTGATCGGGTTGTAGAGCAGGTAGCGACGATCGCCGGGCCCCGCTGAGCGCATGTAGTCGATCGCGCGATCGCCGAACAGCTTCATCGCGACCAGGCGCGCGTACGCGTCGGTGAACGCCTGGCGCACGTGGGGGAAGTCGGTCACCCGCATCCCGTAGAGGACTCGTCCGTCGGCGTGTGTGATCGCCTCGTAGAAGGCGTGCTCGCAGATCCCGATCGAGGCGAAGCCGAGGTTGAACTTGCCGATGTTGACCGTGTTCAGCGCCGCGTCGAACGCCGCCGGCCCGGTGTGCAGGACGTCCTCGGCGCGGACCGGATAGTCGTCGAGCTCGAAGTTCGAGACGTAGGACTGCGAGTTGACGACGTTCTTGATCAACCGGTAGGCGGGGTGGCCGCTGTCGGCGGCGAAGAACACGTAGCCGTCTGGGCCGTCGACGTCGGCGCGGCGGCCGAAGACCGAGACCATCCCGGCGAGGTTGCCGTTGCCGATGTAGTACTTGGCGCCGTTGGCGCGAAAGCCGTTCCCGTCGGGGGTGAGGACCATGTCGGTCGAGTAGATGTCGGCGCCGTGCGCCTGTTCGGACAGCCCGAAGGCGAAGATCGAGCCGCCGTCGAGCAGCTCGGCGGCGCGGCGGCGGGCCGCCTCGTTCTCGGACTGCCAGATCGGCCCGAGCCCGAGGATCGAGACCTGCCAGGTGTACCAGTAGACGAGCCCGTAGAAGGCGGTGATCTCGTTGAAGGCGCAGATCCGCTTCGTATCCCACCGCTTCTCGGCGCTGCCGTCCGCGTCGCGCGCGGGGGTCAGCAGGGTCGCGAAGACCCGCTCGCGCTCGACGAACTCGAGGAAGTCCGCGTACCACGTGTGCTCGCGGTCGTGCTGCTTGAGCACCGTCTTCCCGCGCTGCTCGAAGAACGCGATCGTCGCCAGCATCAGCCGGCGCGCCTCTGGGTCGAGGTCGGCACCGTCGTAGGTCGCCGGGTTGAAGAGAACCGCGCCGGCGGCTGGCGCGTCCGCCGGCGCGTCGTTCTTGATCGCGTGGCTGGACATGAAGCCGAGTGTAAGCCTCCGCCTCAGCGCGGGCCGACGCGGGTCCCGCAGCGCTCGAGCTCGTCGTTGAGCCGCTGCTCGAGCTCACCGAGCATTCCCGCGCTGGCTGCCGCCCGCGCCCGTCCGTCCGTGACGCCGACCAGGTTGCGCACCTCGTCCGGGTCGCGCTCGAGGTCGTACATCTCGTACTCGGTCGGCTGCTCACCCTGCGGGTCGAGGTAGGTCGCGTACTTCGCGGTCGCGGTGCGCACCGCGCGGACGCGGTTCGGCTGCCCGGGCGCCTCGCGCGACGCGGTGCCGGCCTGGTGGTCGTCGTAGGTGAAGTGGATCGCGTCCTGGACCGAGTCGGCGGGGTCGGGGTGGTCGGCCACCGCGCCGAGGTCCACCGCTGCCGCGCCGAGCGCCTCACGCTCGGGGCCGGCGTGGCGGGCGAGCACGGGGGTCAGGTCGCGACCGCGCAGGCCCGCGTCGGCGGCGTCGGCTCCGGCGAGCGCGGTGATCGTCGGCACCAGGTCCACCAGCGAGGCGAGCGCGTCGGTCTCGACGGCGCGCGGGAACAGGATCGGGTTCGAGACCACGATCGGGATGTTGATCGTCTCCTCGTAGGCGTTGAACGCCTTCTGGCGCAGCCCGCCGTGCGACAGCCCCATCTCGCCGTGGTCTGAGCAGCGGACAATGATGCTGCGCGAGCGCAGCGAGCCCGGATCGCCCGGATCGCCGAGCGCCCTCAGCAGGCGCCCGATCTTCTCGTCGATCACGCGGTGCAGGTAGGCGTAGAAGTTGACGTAGTCGAGCTGGGCCCGCCGGTCGCCGAGCGCCCCGAGGTACGCGGTCATCCCCATCCGCATCAGCGAGTGCACGCGCGGCTTGCCGCGCAGGTCCTCGTCGAGCGTCGCGGGCAGCTCGACGCCCAGGTCGCAGAAGTCCTCGCGCGCGTAGCCGCCGGCGAGATACGACGCCGGGTAGCCGAGCACGTCGTGGGGGTTGACCAGCGAGATGACGAGGCAGAACGGCTCCGGCAGCGACTCGCGCCCGAGCCAGCGCTCGATCTGGCGGGTGTAGACCTCGTCCCAGCCCTCGCCCTCGCCGGCGTTGCCGCCGCCGAAGTTCGCCGCCTTCGCGTTCTCGCCGGCGTCGGGGGCCTCCCAGTCGCGAAAGCCGTAGTCGCGCTCGAGGCGCCGCGAGTCGGCGTCCGTCCAGCCGCCGAGCAGGCCCGTCCCGGTCTTCGCGCCGCTCGGGTGGGTGAGGTGCCACTTGCCCTTGTAGGCCACCGTGTATCCGGCCCGCTCGAGCAGCCGGGCGAGATTCGGGGTCGCCGGGTTGAGCTCGTTCTCGTTGCCGCGGCTCGAGTCGATCCGCAGGGCGCTCTTGGCGAACTGGGTGAGCACCCGCCGCCATGGAACGGCGCCGCCGCGCAGCACGTCGGCCGTCGTGCGCAGGACCGCCGGTATGCGGCGCGGGTCCGGGCGCAGGTCGGCGGCGGTCAGCGTGAGGGCGACGCCGTGCTCGGCGGGGAACCGTCCGGTGAACAGCGTCGCCCGGCTCGGCGAGCACATCGCGGTGTTGCAGAACCCGTTGGTGAAGCTGACGCCGGTGCGCGCCAGCTCGGCCTCGTTCGGGGTCAGGTCGCGCAGCCAGCCGGGGTCGTCGGGCCAGTGGCGCGGGCGCCGCTGCTGGTCGGTGATCAGCAGGATGATGTTCGGCTTCCCTGCCAAGGCGCCGCGATCCTTTCACGTATAGCCTCGGGCCCGTGTCCGAGCCGGCGCTCACCGGTCGCTGTCTGTGCGGCGCGATCCGCTTCCGGATCGCCGCGCCGGCCACCCGCGCGACCTACTGCCACTGCACCCGCTGCCAGCGCCGCACCGGGACCGCGGCCTCGGCTCAAGCGCAGATCGACGGGTCCGGGTTCGAGCTGCTCGACGGCGCCGAGCTGGTCAAGACCTGGCGCCATCCCGACGGCGGCTTCGAGAAGGCGTTCTGCAGCGAATGCGGGGCGCACCTGTTCAGCCGCAACCCGGACGATCCTGCGCAGATGGCGATCCGGATGAGCGCCTTCGAGGGCGACCCCGGCGTCCGCCCGAGCAAGCGGAGCTTCGTCGCGAACGCTGCGGCCTGGGAGCCGATCCCCGACGACGGTCTCGAGCGCTTCGAGGGCTCGCCGCACGGCTAGCGCCGTGGACGCTGCAGCCGTCGAAAGCCTGCTGGGCGAGTGGACCCTGGTCGCCTGGACCGGGATCGACGCTGACGGCAAGCGGGTCGAGCACGGTGGCGGGTCGCCGCGCGGGGAGCTGATCTACCTGGCCGGCGGGCGCATGGCCGTGCAGATCCAGCACTCCGGGCGCGCTCGCTTCGGGTCGCGCGAATGGACCGCCGGCACCACGGGCGAGCGCGCGGCGGCGTACGCGACCTACAACGCGTACTGCGGGACGTTCTCGCTGCCGGCGCCAGGCGTGGTCATCCACCATGTCGAGCTCGCGGTCCACCCGGACCAGCCGGGGATGGACAAACGCCGCGAGTACGTCCTCGACGGCGACGAACTCGTGCTTCGCACGCAGGACGTCGAGACCACCGGCGGCCCGGCGAGCTCCGAGCTCAGGTGGCGACGTCGCCGCCCGGCGGGACGTTAGGCCCGGCGCTCAGCGGCGGTCGCGAAGCGCGCCGATCAGCGGAAGCGCCAGTAGCACGACGATCACCGTCGCGGTCACCGTGAGCACGTCGACGCCGTCCTCGAGCACCACTGAGACGGTCATCGCGGCGAACAGGCCGACGAAGATCAGGCCGCCGATCAGAAGCGCGGCTCGGAGGCCCGGGTCCACGGCCTAATACCCCGGCTGCGAGCGGTCGGCGATCAGTTCCCGTCCATGGGTGAGCGGGCGGGCGACGAGCAGGCCGAACACGACCCCGGCCGCGAGCGCCGCGAACGGCGGCTGGCCGAGCAGGGGCAGCGCCTGTGCGACGAGCCAAACGCCGGCGAGGACCAGCGCCGGGATCTCGACGAACGTGACGAAGAACGGGATCAGCACCCAGCAGAGAATCCCGGCCCGCGGGTAGAGCAGCGCGTAGGCGCCGATCAGCGCTGCGATCGAACCGGCGACGCCGACCGTCGGGGCGGCGAGGTCAGGATCGGCGAGCGCCTGTCCGGCGGCCGCCGCGATCCCGCCGAGCGCGAACAGCGCCAGGAAGCGCGGCCGGCCCAGCGTGTCCTCGAGCGTCTTCGCGAACAGCCACAGGAAGAGCATGTCGACGATCAGCTCGACGAAGCCGCCGCCGACGAACAGCGAGGCGAGCGCCGCCAGCGGCCACCAGGTCTCGGTCAGGTCGGGGCTCCAGTCGAGCGCCCAGAGGACCACCGAGGCGACGATCAGCGCGATCGTCGCCAGCGGCGGGCGAACCGAGGGCACGTTGTCCTTGAGCGGGAACAAGGTTGGGGAAGAGTAGTTCGCCCCTCCCGCCGTCTCGTCCGGGAGGGCGCCGCGCGGCCCTCCGGGGTTGGCCCTTTGGAAACCGGAGAAGGAGCGTCATGGCACAGGAGTTCAAGCGCGGGGATCGCGTCGAGTGGAGCTTTCGCGGCGTCACGGTGAAGGGGACCGTTCGCCGGCGGCTGACGAAGCGGACCGAGATCGCCGGACGGGTGGTGGCCGCGTCGGCCGCCGATCCCCGCTACGTCGTGCGCAGCGCGGCGTCGGGGAAGGAGACCGCGCGCCGTCCCGCGGCGCTGCGGCGCTCCGTGGGCTGAGTGGAGCGTCAGGCGGCGGCGGCCTGGGCGGCCGCCTCGTCCGCGTGGTAGGAGCTGCGCACGAGCGGGCCGGCGGCGACCGACTCGAAGCCGAGCTCGTAGGCGGCGTCGCGCAGGCGGTCGAACTCGGCCGGCTCCCAGTAGCGCACGACCGGCAGGTGCTTCTCGGTCGGGCGCAGGTACTGGCCGACCGTGAGGATCTGCACCCGGTGCTCGCGCAGGGTCCGGAACGTGTCGACCATCTCGTCGAAGTCCTCACCCAGGCCGACCATCAGGCCGGACTTGGTCAGCACCCGGTCGCCGCCCATCTCCTTGGCGAGCCGGAGGACCCGGCATGAGCGCAGGAAGTCCGAGCCGCGCCGCGCGCGCGGGTACAGGCGCGGGACCGTCTCGACGTTGTGGTTGAAGACGTCGGGCCGCTCGTGGACCACCTTCGCGAGGGGCATCTCCTGGCCGCGGAAATCGGGGGTGAGGATCTCGACCTTGCAGTCCGGGGCCATCATGCGGATCGAACGGATCACGCCCACGAACGCCGAGGCGCCGTAGTCCGGCAGGTCGTCGCGATCGACCGAGGTGACGACGGCGTGGCGCAGCCCCATCTTCTTCACCTGGGTGGCGACGCGGAGCGGCTCGAGCGGGTCGTGCCAGGTCGGCACCCCGGTCTGCACGTTGCAGAAGCCGCAGCGCCGGGTGCAGACGTCGCCGAGGATCATGAACGTCGCGGTGCCGCGCTCCCAGCACTCGCCGACGTTGGGGCAGTTCGCCTCCTCGCAGACGGTGTGCAGGTTGTCGGCTTCGATCGACTTCTTCAGCCGCCGGTAGGTCGCGCCGCCGGGCGCCGGGACCTTCAGCCACGGTGGCTTGCGCTCGCGGAACGGGCGGCCCTCGATCCCGCTGGCGCCGCCGGGGTTGGCGCGCGACCGGGTGACGTGGATGCGCTGGGCCGTATCGCTCATCTCGCGCTCAAACTTAGTGACCCGAGCAGCTCCGCCGCCGGGGTCTCCACGGGCTCGCGCTCGTAAGCCTCGCCGAGCCGCGCGGCGAGCGCGCTCGCAAACTCGCCGACCGACTGCTCGGCGCCGAGCTCGCGAGTCAGCGAGGTCATCCGGCACGCCTCGATCCCGCACGGGACCACCCACTCGAACGGCTGCAGGTCGTTGGCGACGTTGACCGCGAGGCCGTGGGTGGTGACCCCCTTGCGGACGTGGATGCCGATCGAGCCGATCTTGCGCGCGTCCCCGCCGGGCGGCGGCTCGTCGCCGACCCAGACCCCGGTCAACCGGTCGAGCGTCCCGGCCTCGACTCCGAAGTCGCCGATCGCCGCGATCATCGCCGTCTCCATCGAGCGTACGAACCAGTGCACGTCGTCGGGGCGGGCCAGCGACCGCAGGCTCATGATCGGGTAGGCGACCAGCTGGCCGGGGCCGTGGTAGGTGACCTGGCCGCCGCGGTCGGCGGTGGCGACCTCGATCCCCTGCATCCGGTACCAGTCCTCGCCCATCGGCAGCTCCTCGGCCGCCGAGCGGCGACCCTTCGTGTAGACGGGCGGGTGCTCGAGCATCAGCACGAGGTCCCCGACCTCGCCCGCGAGCCGAGCCCGCTCGAGCTCGGCCTGGACCCGCGCGCCCTCCGAATAGGGGACGAGGCCGAGCCGGGCGACCGAAAGCGTGTCCATCGATTCAGTTTCGCAGAGCCGCGCCGAGCCGCTCGCCGGCGAGCTCGCGAGCGGCGGTCAGCGGCGCGGCGTCCCGCTCGCGGGCGATCGCGAGGATTCGCGCGACGGTTTGCTCGATGCCGAGCGCCAGTTCGACCGCGCGCTCCTCGGAGTAGCCGTCCACCTCCATGAACACGTGGATCAGCCCACCTGCATTGGCGACGAAGTCGGGCGCGTACAGGATTCCCCGGTCGGCGAGGACGCCCGCGAGTGCGTCATCGGCGAGCTGGTTGTTGGCCGACCCGCAGACGATCTCGCAGCGCAGTTCACCCACGTTCGCGGCGTCGATCGCACCGCCGAGCGCGCACGGCGCGAGCACGTCGCACTCGGCGAGGATCGCGTCGCCCGGGTCGCGCCAGGTCCCGCCGAGCACCTCGGTGAGCGCCCGCTTGCCCGGGTCGATGTCGCTCAGCAACAGCTCACAGCCGGCGTCCGCGAGGCGCCGCGCGAGTCCCGCCCCGACATGGCCGAGCCCGACGATGCAGACCGTGCGCCCGGCGAGCCCGGGGCTGCCGAACCGCTCGGCGGCGCAGGCCCGGATCGCCGCCTCGACCCCGATCGCCGTGAACGGGCTGGGGTCGCCCGACCCGCCGCGCTCGGCGGGCAGCCCGGTGACGTGGTCGGTGCGCTCGCTCAGGGTGACCAGGTCGTCCGGTGAGGCGCCGACGTCCTCGGCGGTGATGTAGCGGCCGCCGAGCGACTCGACCAGGTCGCCGAAATCCAGCAGCGCCGCGCGGCGCGGCTCGCCGGTGAGCCCGCCGGGTGGCGCGCAGATCACGCCCTTGCCGCCGCCGAGCGCGAGCCCGGCGGCGGCGGCCTTGAGGGTCATTCCCGCCGCCAGCCGCATCGCATCGCGAACCGCGTCGGCGCTGGCCGGGTAGTGCCAGATCCGCAGGCCGCCGAGCGCCGGGCCGAGCGCCGTCGAGTGGACGGCGACCACGCAATAGAGGCCCGAGCGCTCGCCGCGGCGGACGACGAGCTGCTCGTGGTCGAGCGCCACCGGCGGGATCTGGGGCGGGGCGACGGTCGCGTGCCCGTTGGTGTGCGCCGGGGTGGCGATCGCCATCACTCGACCTCCCAGCCCTCGAGCCGCGCCTTCACCCGGCCGAGGAACTTCGCCGCCTCGGCGCCGTCGAGGGCGCGGTGATCCCACGACATGGGCAGGTAGGTCATCGGGCGGATCGCGATCGAATCCCCGGCCTCGTCGGAGACCACGACCGGCCGCTTGACGATCGCCTCGAGGTCGAGGATCGCCACCTGCGGCTGGTTGATGATCGGCGTCGCGAGCACCGCCCCGAACTGCCCGGGGTTGGTGATCGTGAACGTGCCGCCGTGAACCTCATCGGGCTCGAGCCGCTTTGTCCTCGCCCGCTCGGCGACGTCGGCGATCGCCGCCGCCATGCCCTCGAGGCTGAGCCGCTGGGCGCGAGCGATGACCGGGACGATCAGGCCCTCGTCGAGCGCGACCGCGATCCCGAGGTTGACGTCGTCGTGGTAGACGAGCTCATCGCCGTCGACCGACGCGTTCAGCACCGGATGGCGCTCGAGCGCCTCGACCGTCGCCACCGCGACGAACGCGAGGTAGGTGAGCCCGACGCCTTTGCGAGCCATCGCCGGCTTCAGCTCGGCGCGCCGGCGCGCCACCCGCGACATGTCGACCTCGACGATCGTCGTGCAATGCGCCGCCGTCTGGCGACTTGCGACCATGTGCCGCGCGATCGCCTGGCGCATGACCGTCATCGGCTCGCGCCGCTCGCCGCTCGACGTCGGCTCGGGCGGCGGGTCGGGGCGGTACGGGGACTCCGTGTGCAGGACCGGTTGGCGCTTCTCGGCCGTGCCGTTCCCGTTCCCGGTCTGCACGTGCGCCAGGACGTCGCGCTTTCGGACCCGCCCGCCGATCCCGCTTCCCTCGACCCGCGCGAGGTCGATCCCGTGCTTGTCGGCGATCCGCCGCACGACCGGCGAGTAGAAGCCCGACCGGTCGGCCTCCGCCTCGACGTGCGGGGGGCGCTCGGCGGTCGGCGGGCCGGGCTCTCGGGAGTCGTCCGGGGCGCTGGCGCCCGTGTCGATCTCCGCGATCACCGCTCCGACCTCGACGCTCTCGCCCGCCTCGACGACCAGCCGCGCCACGATGCCGCCGGCCGGCGAGGGAATCTCGACGTCGATCTTGTCGGTGGTCACGTCGGCGATCGTCTCGTCGGCCTCGATCCGGTCGCCCGGCTGCTTGCGCCACTCGACGATCGTCCCCTCGGAGACCGAGATCCCCATCTTGGGCATCAGAACCTCGAACGTTCCGCCCGCCTCCTCCGCTTCGCGTCCGGGGGCGGCCGGGTCTGCTGAGGGACTAGTAGCTGAGGAGTTCACTGCACGCCTCCTTCATGTCGTCGAGCTGGGGCAGGACGGCCTGCTCGAGCGGCGGGCTGAACGGGATCGGGACGTCGGCCGCGGTCAGCCTGCGCACCGGGGCGTCGAGGTCCTCGAACGCCTCCGCCGCGACCAGCGCGGCGACCTCGGCTCCGACGCCGCACGATTGCGTCGCCTCGTGGGCGACCAGCACCTTGCCGGTCTTGCGCGCGCTCGCCAGGATCGCCTCGGTGTCGAGCGGGCAGAGCGAGCGCAGGTCGATCACCTCGATCGACTCGTCGAGCGCCGCTGCGGCGTCGAGCGCCAGGTGAACCGCCGATCCGTACGCGATCACGGTCATCTCCTCGCCCTCGCGCGCGACGCGGGCCTTGCCGAGCTCGACCTCGTAGTCGCCCTCGGGGACCTCGCCCTTGACGTAGCGGTACAGGCCCTTGTGCTCGAGGTAGCAGACCGGATTCGGATCGCGGATCGCCGCGACCAGCAGGCCCTTGGCGTCGGCGGCGGTCGCCGGCGCGACCACCTTCAGACCCGGCGCCTGCAAGAACCAGGCCTCCGGGTTCTGGGAGTGAAACGGCCCGCCGGAGAACCCGCCTCCCGAGGGCAGCCGGACGACCATCGGCGCGGCCACTCCCTGGCGGTAGTGAAGCTTCGCGGCGACGTTGACGAGCTGGTCGAACCCGCAGGAGATGAAGTCGGCGAACTGCATCTCGCAGACGGGCCGCAGCCCCTCGACCGCCGCTCCGACCGCTGTCCCGATGATCGCGTTCTCCGCCAGCGGGGTGTCGAGCACGCGCTCGGCCCCGAACTCGTCGACGAACCCGTCGGTGACCTTGAACGCCCCGCCGAAGGCGCCGATGTCCTCGCCCAGGCAGAACACGGTGTCGTCCCGGCGCATTTCCTCGCGCAGCCCGTCGCTGATCGCTTCGAGGTAGGTCAGCTCGCGAGCTTGCCGCTCGCCGTTCGACGGTCGCCGTTCGACGGTCGCGCTCATGCGGCGACCTCCCGGCCCTGCGCGGCGACCCAGCGCGACCACGGGGCGTGTCCATCGCCCAGCGCGGTGACCTCGTCGGCGAACACGCCGCTGGTCGCGACGTCGGGCTCCGGCAGCGGCGAATCGAGCGCCTTGCGGGCGCACTCGTCGACGTAGTCCTTGACCTCGGAGCGGATCGACTCGACCTCGCCGGCGGCGAACCCGTGCTCGGCGACCAGCCGCTCGGAGTAGCGCTCGATCGGGTCGCGCTGCGACCACTCATCGCGCATCGCGTCCGGGACGTAGCTCATGTCGTCGTGGGCGCCGTGGCCGTGCATGCGCATCGTCCGGCACTCGATCAGCGTCGGGCCCGCACCGGCGCGGGCGCGTTCGGCGGCCTCCCGCGACGCCTCGAACACCGCCTCGACGTCGTTGCCGTCCACCAGCACGCCCGGGAACCCGTACGTGGCAGCGCGCTCGACCGGGTCGACAGCGAACTCGAGCTCGTTCGGGGTCGAGTAGGCGAACCCGTTGTTCTCGAGCAAGAAGACCACCGGCAGCTCGTGCACACCGGCGAAGTTCATCGCCTCGTGCCACTGGCCGTTCGCCGTCGAGCCCTCGCCGAAGTAGGTCATCGCGACCCGCGCCTCGCCGCGGAGCTTGAATGCCATCGCCATCCCGCCGGCGACC
Organism: uncultured Solirubrobacterales bacterium; assembly: GCA_963781265.1. Taxonomy (GTDB): domain Bacteria; phylum Actinomycetota; class Thermoleophilia; order Solirubrobacterales; family 70-9; genus WHSW01. The sequence continues at coordinate 107,408 of CAWAFH010000011.1, read as the reverse complement.
AGCGCCATGTCGGGCAGCATCGAGACCATGCCGACGCAGCCGAGCGCCGGATCGCCGAAGTGCATGTTGCCGTCCTTGCCCCCGGTGACGCCGCCGCTGCGGCCCATGTAGTTGGCGAGGTAACGGTCCGGCGTCACCCCGCGGACGAAGTGCGCGCCGAGATCGCGATGCAGGATGCACATCCGATCGCGCGGACCGAGCACGAACGAGGAGCCCACCGAGACGGCCTCCTGTCCGCAGCCGTCGTAGAAGCTGCCGGGGATCTTGCCCTGCCGATAGAGCGTGATCCCGCGCTCCTCGGCCGCCCGCATCATCGCCATGAACCGCAGCAGGTTCGCGCGGTCCTCCCGGGTGAGCCACGCCTCGCCCTGCGCCTCCTTCTCGACGCCTCCCGTCCCGTTCCTACGTGCGCGCAACTGGTCGCGGGCAGGATCGCTCGCGACCGCGCCATCGACTGGCTTCATTCTCTCCGCCCTTCGCGTCTGGCCGATCCTTCGGGATCTCCTCGTTACCGGCCTGGCTTTCGCCGCATCGGGATCTCCTCCGCGGCGCCTATGGACGATGGGTGCTCGGGGTTCCGCCCTCGCTCCCTATGTCTGGATCCGTTCGAGCTGATGACTCGTGCGGATCGCTACAGCGATTCTATTCCCGATCCCCGACGTTTCAACCCAGATCGCGGTCAGACTCCGCGGCCCGCCGCACCGATCGCAGGATTCCACGGGTCGCCACCACGTGCCCGCGGCTGCCGATCACCGCCAGCCGGTAGGCGCGACCGGCGCGGCCCGGGAACTCGCCCCGGCTCTCGGCGCCCAGGCGGACGGTGCCGCCGCCGAGCTCGGCGATCCGGAAGATCAGCGCGTAGCGGGCGAACCGGTGCTCGCCCATCATCGCCAGGACCGCCGGGGCGATCGACCGCGTCACGATGAAGCCGGGGACCGTCGAGCCGATCCTGCCGGCCTCGCCGTGGCGCCCGGAGGGCTCGCAGCCGAGCCCGCGCGCCGCCAGGCCCGCGAGCAGGTGGCCGCCGGTCCCGCCGATGTAGGCGAGCAGCGCCGCCCAGGTGCGCTCGGCGCTCGCGGAGACCTCGGCGCCGTGCTCGTCGATGTACGGGAGCGATTCGAGCGGGATGTCGATCAGCCGCCCGGGCACGGTGGCCCTAGAGCGCGAGGCCGAGGGGCTCCTCGAGCAGCGCCGCGCACCCGGCCGAGGAACTCGGCGCCGTCGGCGCCGTAGAGGATCCGGTGGTCGCAGGCGAGCGTGACGCCCATCAGCCGCGCGGTGGTGATCTCGCCGTCGCGGACGACCGGGGTCTCGGTGATCGCCCCGACCGCGAGGATCGCCGCCTGGGGCTGGTTGATCACCGCGTGGAAGTTCGAGATCCCGTACATCCCGAGGTTCGAGACCGTGAAGGTGCCGCCGGAGAGCTCGGGCGGGGTGATCGAGCCGTCGCGGACCTTCGCCGCCAGCGCCCGCGACTCGGTCGCGATCCGGGTCAGGCCCTTCGAGTCGGCGTCGAAGACCGTCGGGACCACGAGCGCGTCCCGCGCCGCGACCGCGATCCCGACGTTGACGCGCGAGTAGAGCTCCCACTTGCCGTCGCGATAGGCGCCGTTGGCGCGCGGGAACTCGCGCAGCGCGATCGCGCAGGCCTTCACGACCATGTCGTTGAACGAGGGGATCACCGCGCCCTCGGCCGCGGCGGCCTTGATCCGCGCCCGCGCGTCCCAGGCGGCGCTCATGTCGATGTTCGCCTGCAGGTAGAAGTGCGGGGCGGTCGCCTTCGACTCGGCCATCCGGCGGCTGACGGTCTGCTGCAGCTTGGTGAGCTCGACCGTCTCGACCGAACCCTTGGCGGTCTCGGGGGATGACGCGGACGGCGGCCGCCGGCGCTGGGGCGTGCCCGCAGGCGCCGGCCGGCGGCGGCGCGTTCTCGACGTCGGCCTTGATGATTCGGCCGCCCGGTCCCGAGCCCTGGACGGAGTGCAGGTCGATGCCCTTCTCGCCGGCGATCCGCCGCGCCAGCGGGCTCGCCTTCACCCGGCCGCCGCCTCCGTCACTCCCAGCGGTCGCGGGACTCGGGGTCTCTTGCTGGGTGGGGGAGGGGGCTTGGGGAGCGGGCGACGCAGCTTCGGCTGCGGGGGCCTTCCCGTCCTCGCCGCCGTCACCACCCGCTGGAGCTTCAGACGGATCGCCCACCCGCGCGATCACCTCGCCGATCGGCAGCGTGTCGCCCTCGCCGGCGACGATCTCGATCAGGGTTCCCGCGGCGTCGGACTCGAAGACCATGTTCGCCTTGTCGGTCTCGATCTCGACCAGCTCCTCGCCGAGCGCGACCTCGTCGCCGACCGCCTTCATCCAGGTGAGCACGGTCCCCTCTTCCATCGAGTCGGACAAGCGCGGCATGACGATGTCTACGGACATGGCCACCGCCTCCGCTTCGCGTCCGGGGGTGCCATGGTCAGCCGAAGGCCCCCTGCGTCGTGGCGAGGGCGGCGCTGACGACATGCTCGGCGTGGGGGATCGCAGACTGCTCGAGTCGCTTCGAGTAAGGCATCGGGACGTCGGCGCCGGTGACCCGCTGGATCGGCGCGTCGAGGTCGTCGAACGCCTGCTCGGCGACCAGGGCCGCGATGTTGGCGCCGACCCCGCCGTGCGGCCAGCCCTCCTCGACGATCACCAGCCGGTGGGTCTTGCGGACCGAGGCGAGAATCGAGTCGAGGTCGAGCGGGCGCAGCGTCCGGGGGTCGATCACCTCGGCCTCGACCCCGTGCTCTGCTGAGAGCGTCTTCGCCGCCTGCTGGGCGATGTGGGCCATTCGCAGGATCGCGACGACGGTCACGTCGGTGCCCTCGCGGCGGATCGCCGCGTCGCCGAAGTCGATCACGTGGTCATCGCCCTCGGGGACCTCGCCGCGGGCGCCGTAGAGCGTCTCGTGTTCGATGAAGATGACGGGGTTGTCGTCGCGGATCGCCGCCTTCAGCAGACCCTTGCCGTCCGCGGGCGTCGACGGGCAGGCGACGAGCAGACCGGGGATCTGGAGGAACATCGCCTCGAAGCTGTGGGAGTGGGTCGGCCCGAGCTGGTGCCCGCCGCCGCCCGGCATCCGCACGACGAGCGGCACCTGCGCCTGGCCGTTGAACATGTAGGGGATCGCGGCGGCGTGGTTGATGATCTGGTCGAAGGCGAGCAGGGCGAAGTTGACCGTCATCAGCTCGACCACCGGCCGCAGCCCGCCCATCGCCGAGCCGACGCCCATGCCGACGATCGTGTTCTCCGAGATCGGCGTGTCGCGGACCCGTCGCTCGCCGAACTCCTCGAGCAATCCCTCGGTGACCTTGAACGCGCCCTGGAAGACGCCGACGTCCTCGCCCATCACGTAGACGGATTCGTCGCGGCGCATCTCCTCCGCCATCGCGTCACGCAGCGCTTCCCTCATCCTCAATGGCGCCATCAGCTCACCAGGGGCCCTGCGTCTCGCCCTCGTCGTCCTCGGTGATGAACTCCTCGCGGTCCTCGAGCGCGTCGGCGGCCTCGCGATCCTCGAGCGTGTCACCCGGCTTGCGCCCGGAGGTCGCGGCGGCCTGGCCTCCGTACGCGGCCCCGGCCTCGGCAAGTCGCTTCGCCTCGCCGGTCAGCTCCTCGCCCTCTCGCTCCCCCGCGAACGGCTGCGGGGCGCGCTCGTCGACCGCGTACCAGCCGGGAACCTGGTCGCCGACGACGTACAGGTGGTCGTAGAGGGTGTCGAGCGGCGGCTCGGGAGAGGAATCGGCGAACTCGACCGCGGCGAGCACCCGGGCCTCGACCCGCTCGCGCATCTCGTCGCGGGCGCTCTCGGACAGGAGTCCCTCGGCCTCGAGCCGATTGGCGAGGATCTCGATCGGGTCCTTCTTGCGCCACTCCTCGACCTCCTCCTTGGTCCGATAGACCTCGGGGTCGGCGGCGGAGTGGCCGCGGAAGCGGTACGTGAACGCCTCGACCATCGTCGGCCGGCGCTCCTCGCGGGCGATCGCGATGTGCTCGGCGACCGTTTCGCGCATCGCCAGCACGTCCATGCCGTCCGCGCGCACGCCCGGGACGCCGAGGCCCTCCGCCTTCTTGGAGAAGTCGGTGACCGCCGAGTGGCGCTCGACCGAGGTGCCCATCCCGTAGAGGTTGTTCTCGAGGATGAAGACCACCGGCAGGCGCCAGAGCGCAGCCAGGTTCATGGTCTCGCCGAAGTTCCCGGTGTTCGAGGCGCCATCGCCGAACATGCAGACGGTGACCTCGTCCGTGCCCTTGTAGTCGGAGGCGAGCGCGAGCCCGGCGGCGAGCGGCAGGTTGCCGCCCACGATCCCGTAGCCGCCCATGAACCGGCGCTCCCCGTCGAAGACGTGCATCGAGCCGCCACGCCCGCCGGAGGTCCCGTCGACGCGGCCGAAGAGCTCGGCCATCACGTGGTTCGGGTCGGTGCCACGCGCGATCGCGTGCCCGTGCGTGCGGTAGGTGCCGATCAGGTAGTCGGTTGCCTGCATCGCCGAGGTGGTGCCGACGATCGTCGCCTCCTCGCCGATCGCGAGGTGAAGGAACCCGCCGGCCTTCGCCTTCTGGTACTGGCGACCCGCCTCCTCCTCGAAGCGGCGGATCAGCCCCATCGTCTCGAGCAGCTCGAGCGCGGTCTCGGGTTCGGGAAGCGGGCGCGTCGAGGCCGTCGCCCCGTCCACGTCTGCCGTCTTCACCGTCTTCTCAGCCACCCACTTCAACATAGCTCAACCCTCGCGCGCCCACGCGCCAGGGCTCGACCGAGATCAGACTGCGCTCAGCCGGCCGCGGCTGAGGCGGCCGCCTCGAGCTGGTCGTCGCCCCAGAAGACCTCCCCGCCGACGACCACCGCCGGCACTCCGAAGACGCCGCGATCGCCCGCCGTGTCGGTCGCCTCGCGCAGGCGCTGCTTGATCGCGTCCCGGGCGATCGCGGCCTGCAGCGAGCGCGGGTGAAGCTCCGAGGAGGCCGCGGCGATGAAGACGTTGTCGGGCTCGGTCAGGTCGCGGCCGGCGGCGAACGCCTGGCGGAAGGCGGCGAGCGAGAACGAGACCGCGCGGCCGAGCTCCTTCGCGAACACCGCCGCCCGCATCGCGGTCAGCGAGTTGCCGGGCCAGGGATCGGGCCAGCGCAGCGGGGGAAGCCCGTAGGCCTGGGCGCGGCGCTCGACCTCCGCCATCCCGGCCTCGCGCTCGGGGCCGACGCCCCACGAGCTGCGGCCGAAGCGCTTGAACAAGCCGCCGAGCAGGATCGGCTGCCATTCGGGCGGCTCGGCGCCGGCGTCCTCGAACACCTGCGAGATCCGCTCGGCGGACAGGTAGGCGTAGGGGGAGGCGAGGTCGTAGTAGAAGACCGACGGAGCGCTCACGCCGTCTTGCGCACGTGCCATTGGATCGTCGCCGTCGCCACCGTCTCGCCGGCTTCGTTGGTCAGCTCGACCGAGACGGGGAACGAGACCTTGCCGTCGGCGTCGAGCGCCGCGAGCAGCGCGTCCGCGGCGGGCAGTTCGGCGCGGGCGGTGATCGGCCCCTGGGCGAGCTTCGTGAACGCGATCTCGGCGTTTGCGGCCAGCGGCCGGATCTCACCCATCCGCTCGGCGAAGGCGGCCACGAACGCGCCGCCGGAGGCCGCCTCCGCGGCCGCGAAGAGCCCCGACGCGTGCTGGGAGCCGACGTGATTTCGCAAGCGCTCGTCGTCGGGAAGGCGGACGACCGCGGTTCCCGGGCCGAGCTCGGCGACCTCCAGCCCGAGGTGGTTGTTGAACGGGACCGCCGCGGCCATCCCGGCGCGCAGGGCTTCGTAGTCCACCGCGCGCCTACTGGTGGATCGCCCAGCCGTCGACGGCGCGCGCGCCGTCGAGGATCGCCTCGGAGATCGTCGGGTGAGCGTGGATGATGCGCGCCAGCTCCTGATAGCCGCCCTCGAGCGCGATCGTGTCGACCAGCTCCGCGATCATGTCGCAGGCCCGGTTGCCGACGACGTGGGCGCCGAGGATCTCGCCGTACTCGCCGTCGACGACCAGCTTCACGATCCCGTCGCGATCGTCGTAGACAGCCGAGGCGCCGACCCCGCCGAGCTTCATCTTGCCGACCTTGACGTCCTTGCCGGCGTCCTTGGCCTGCTGCTCGGTCATGCCGACGCTTGCGACCTGCGGGTGGCAGAAGGTGGCGCCGGGGACCAGCTCCGGGTCGACGGGATGGGTCGGGGCGCCGGCGATCGCCTCGGCGACGACGACGCCCTCCTCCTGGGCCTTGTGGGCGAGCGCCGGGCCGCGGACCAGGTCGCCGATCGCGTACACCTTCGGGTTCGAGGTCCGCTGGTACTCGTCGATCTCGACCTTGCCGCCGTCACCGGTCTTCACCTTCGCCGCGTCGAGCCCCAGCCCCTCGGTATCGGGAGCGCGGCCGCCCGCGATGCACAGGTACTCGACCTCGATCGCCTCGTCGCCGACCTTCGCCTTGACCGACTTCGCGCCCGCCTCGACGTCGGAGATCGGGGTTCCGGTGAGGACCTTGATGCCCTGCTTCTTGAACACCCGGTCGACCACGCGGACGATGTCCTTGTCCTCGGCGGGGAGGATCTGCGGCAGCATCTCGATCAGGGTGACGTCGGTGCCGTAGCGGACGTAGGCGGAGGCGATCTCCGCGCCCGAGGCGCCGGCGCCGACGACTCCGATCGACTTCGGCAGCGAGGGCAGCGACCAGGCGCCCCAGGTGTCGACGACCCGGTCCGAGAACTCGACCCCGGGGATCGCGAGGGCGGTCGACCCGGTGGCGAGCACGACGGCGCCCGCCTCGTAGGTGGTTCCGTCCACGACCACATTGGCGTCGGCGTCGAGCGCGCCCCTGCCGGCGATCAGGTCGATCTTGTTCTTGTCGAACAGCATCTTCACTCCGCCCGAGAGCGTCTCGGACACCTTGGTGCGCCGGTCGCCGAGCGCGCCCCAGTCGAGCTCCGCGCCCTTGACCTTGATTCCGAGCTCGGCGCTGTTCTGCGCGTGATCGAAGAGCTCGGCCGTGTGCAGCATCGTCTTCGCGGGGATGCAGGCGTAGTTGAGACAGCGCCCGCCGGGCTTGTCCATCTCGACCACGGCGGTCCTCTTGCCGAGTTGGGCGGCGCGAATCGCGGCGTGGTAGCCGCCGGGCCCGCCCCCGATAACGATCACGTCATACGAATCAGGCATGAGTCCAATCTATAAGACGCCGCTCGATCAGCTCGAGGGTGGCCGAGCGCCCGGGCGCTGCGGCATCTGGATCCGGGCCATCGCCTTGATCATGAAATAGAAGAGCGCGCCGGCGGCGACGATCAGGAGCGTCGTCCCGGCCGCCTGCAGCCATGAGGTCGCCTGCAGCAGCCCGAGCGAGGCGGCGATCAGGACGATCACGAGCAGCGCCTGGAAGCCGAGCACCGCCCAGTAGCGCGCCCGCCACATCCCGTACGCCATCGTCGCCATCAGCCCGGCCGCGGCGATCACCGAGATCACCGGCGCAGCGTGCTGGCCCTGCTCGATCCCGTCGCTGCCGATCCGCGTCACCTTGATCCCGGCCAGGTAGCCGACGACGCTCGAGATCGCGATCACCGCCGAGAGCACAGCGCCCACCGTGACCACGGTCGGGCGCTCGCCCTCGGCCAACGGCTCGAGCTCGGCGCGGGCGGCCTCGTTCTTGGCCTCGGTGCGCGACGCCATCCGCTCGCGTTTCGCGGCCTGCTCGGCGCGGCGCTCGGTCGAGCGATCCTTGCGCTTGTGCCGCTCGGCCCGCTTTCGCTCCCGGCTCGCCATCGGCTCGCAGGCTAGAGCCCGGGCTCGGGATCGAGCGCCGCGCGCAGCCGCCGCGCCGCGTCCTCGGGGTCGTTGGCGTCGCGGATCGCGCGCACGACGACCGCGCGCCGCGCCCCGGCACGGACCACCTCGGCGATCGTCTCGGCGTCGATCCCGCCGATCGCGAACCATGGCACGTCGGCGCCGGCGACCCGGGCGGCGTGCTCGATCAGCCCGAGCCCGGCTGCGGGGCGGCCGGCCTTCGTCGGCGTCTCCCACACCGGTCCGGCGCTGATCTGGTCGGGCCGGGAGCCGCCGGCGGCCGCGAGCGCGGCGTCGAACTGCGAGGGCGAGTGGGTGGAGAGGCCGATCAGCGCCGCCGGGCCCGCTGCCCCGCGCGCTGCTGCGACCGGCTCATCATCCTGGCCGACGTGGGCGCCGTCGGCAGCGCAGGCCTCGACGAGGCCCGGCTCGTCGTTGAGGAAGAACAGCGCCCCGTGCTCGCGGGCCGCGCGCGCGAACGGATCGGCGAACGCGATCAGCTCCTCGGCACAGCGCGGCGCCTTCTCGCGCAGCTGGATCACGTCGACGCCGCCCTCGACGGCCGCTTCGAGCAGCGGCCCGGGGTCGCCCCCGTGGGGCCGGGCCTCGCAGACGAAGTAGAGGCGGGCGGCGGCGAGGGCGCGCCGGCGGGCCGCGAGCAGCGCGTCGTCGTAGCTCTGGAAGAGCACGCCTTCCGCCAGTTGCACGCCCTCGAAGCGGATCATCCAGGCGCCGTGGGCGAGGACGCTGATCCCGCTGGACCGGCCCTCGATCGCGACCTCGGTGCCGACCACGGCGAGGTCGCGTCCGACGGTCCGGATGTTCTCGAGCTTCCAGTTCAGGTGGCTGAGCGGCTCGCGGAACTCGACGGCCGCCGCCCGCGCCTCGGTCCGGCCGCGGGCGACGCCGTGAAACGGCCCCTTGGAGTTCGACCGGTCGAGCACCACATCGTCCGTGGCGAGCGCGAGCGCGGCGTCGATCTCGCCCGCGTCGAAGGCGCCGAAGAATCGCTCGATCAGCTCCGGTTTCGTCTCTCCCATCGAGGGGGAGTATCTTGGATGACAACGGGAGCCCCGACCCGAATGGGGCTGAGAGGGCGGCGACGGGCCGCCGACCGTCTGAACCTGATCCGGGTAATGCCGGCGCAGGGAGATGCGAGGTCCGCCCGCCCCGGACAAGGAGCAGCCCGTGGCGAACGGCACAACGACAAACCGGACCGCGGACGTGATCGTCGTCGGCGGCGGCGTGATCGGACTCGCCTGCGCCTGGCGCGCGGCCCAGCGCGGCCTCGACGTCGTCGTGCTCGAACGCGACCAGCCGGGGGCCGGCGCCTCGGGCGTCGCCGCCGGGATGCTCGCGCCCGTGGGCGAGGCGACCTGGGGCGAGGACCGGCTGCTCGAGCTCGCGCTCGCCTCGCATCGGCTCTGGCCGGAGTTCGCCGAGGAGCTGGCGGAGGCGAGCGGGCGGGAGATCGGCTACCTGCCGCTCGGCGCGCTGCACGTGGCGCTGGACCGCGACGAGGCGGCCGAGCTGCGGCGCCGCTACGAGCTGATGCGCGTCCACGAGCTCGACGCCGACTGGCTCGGCCCGACGGCGTGCCGCGAGCTCGAGCCGGGCCTCGGCCCCGGCGGCCACGGCGGCGTGCACGCCCCGCACGAGGCGGCCGTCGACCCCCGCCAGCTGGTCGGCGCGCTCGCGCTCGCGTTCGCGCGCGCGGGCGGCGCGGTCGAGCCGGCGGAGGTGACCGAGGCGGTACTCGAGCGCGAGCGCCTCGCGGGCGTTCGCACCGCCGACGGCGGCGAGGTCCGCGCGGATGCGGTCGTGCTCGCCGCGGGCGCCTGGTCGGCCGCCGCGTGGCTGCCCGAGGAGGCGCGGCCGGCCGTGCGGCCGGTCAAGGGTCAGATCCTCACCCTCGCGGGCCCGGCGTCGCGGCCGGTCTGTCGGCGGATCGTGGCCTCCGAGCGCCTCTACGCCGTGCCCCGCGACGATGGGCGCCTGGTGCTCGGCGCGACGGTTGAGGAGCAGGGCTTCGACCTGCGGGTGACCGCGGGCGCCGTGCACGAGCTGCTGCGCGAGGGCTATCGGATGCTGCCCGAGATCGCCGAGCTCGAGCTGGTCGAGACGATCGCCGGGCTGCGCCCGACCACGCCCGACAACCTGCCGCTGGTCGGCCCCGGGGCGATCGACGGCCTGGTGCTCGCCACCGGCCATTTTCGAAACGGGATCCTGCTGGCCCCGCTCACCGGCGAGCGGATCGCCGCGGTCCTCGCCGGCGCGCGCGCCGAGGCGGTGGCCCGATGACGGTCGAGGTCAACGGCGCGGCGCTGGAGGTCGAGCCGGCGACCACGGTCGCGGCGATCGTGGAACGCGCGGCCGCCGGCCGCGCCCGCCGCGGGGTCGCCGTGGCGGTGGACGGAGAGGTGATCCCCCGCAGCGAATGGGATCAGACCGAGCTCGCCGACGGCCAGCGCATCGAAGTCGTGGGAGCGATCCAGGGTGGCTGATCGAGCGGCGAGCGGCGAGCGGCGAGCGGCGATCGAGACATGGACTCTCGGCGATCGCGTCTGGACCTCTCGCCTGATCGTCGGCACCGGCGGCTTCCGCTCGCTCACCCAGATGGAGGCGGCGCTCGAGGCCTCCCGCACGGAGATCGTCACCGTCGCCCTGCGCCGCGTCGACCCTGCGGCCCAGGGGTCGCTGGTCGACCTGATCGAGCGGCTCGGGCTCTTCTGCCTGCCGAACACGGCCGGTTGCTACACCGCCCGCGACGCCGTCCGCACCGCGCAGCTGGCGCGCGAGGCGTTCGAGACCGATTGGGTGAAGCTCGAGGTGATCGGCGACGACCGCACCCTGCTCCCCGATGCCCCGGAGCTGCTCGCCGCCGCCGAGCAGCTGGTCGGCGACGGCTTCACGGTGCTGCCGTACACCAACGACGACCCGATCCTCGCCGCGCGGCTCGAGGCGGCGGGGTGCGCCGCGGTGATGCCGCTCGGCTCGCCGATCGGCTCCGGCGCCGGGATCCGCAACCCGTACAACCTCCGGATCATCGTCGAGGCGGCATCGGTGCCGGTGATCTGCGACGCCGGGCTCGGTACCGCCTCCGACGCCGCTCAGGCGATGGAGCTCGGCTGCGACGGCGTGCTGCTGGCCAGCGCGGTCTCACGCGCCGCCGATCCGGCGCGCATGGCCACCGCGATGCGCAAGGCGGTCGAGGCCGGCTACGCGGCCCGCCACGCCGGCCGCATCCCGCGCCGCCTGCACGCAGAGGCCTCGACGACCGACGAGGGTGTGCCCGAGCTCGGCTAGCGCTTGCGCTTGCGCTTCCAGGCGTAACGCGCCGGGCTGGCGTCCCGGTTGCCGGCCGCGTCGATCGCCCGGACGGCGAACTCGTGGCGCCCCGGCTTCACCCGCAGCTTCGCCGGTGAGGTGCAGGCCTCGAAGGCGCCATCGCCCCGCGCGCACTCGAATTGCAGGTTGCGCTCGCCGCTCGTCGTGCCGAAGGTGAAGCGAGCGCGCCGCTTCGCGGTCCGCTTCGCCGGTGTCTCGAGCAGCTTGGTCTTGGGCGCGGTCGCGTCGCGCTTGATCGTCACCGTCTGCGCGGTCACCCCGCCGGCGCTGGTCGCGGTGCAGGTCAGCTCCGTGCCCTCGGTGTCGGTGGAGATCGAGGTGGTGTCACAGCCGCTCCCGGTCACGGCAGAGTCCGGATCGGAGATCGACCAGCTGACCGTGACGTCCCGCCGGTAGTAACCGTGCTCGCCGTCGGGGCTCGGCGGGTCCACCGTCGCCGTCACCGTCGGTGGGGTGGTGTCGGCCGGGGTTGAGGTGATCAGTCCACGGAGGCGGGCGCAGCCGTCGATCAGCTGCACGTGAGCGCCGCCGAAGAGCGTCCCGTCGACCGTCTCCAGGGCCGCGATGGAGTCCTCGAAGCCGTCATCCGAGCTGGTCGGCACGAGCAGCTCATGGTGGGCGAGGACGAGCCTGAGGAGCGTGTCGCGCGCAGCGGGATTCCCGCCGAGGCCCTCGAAGACGCAGCTCATCGCCGCCGACCAGTAGCGGCCGTCGTCGTGGACCTCGCTCGGCGAGCCCCCGTAGGTGCCGATGTCGGCGCCGGTGCCCTCGTCGGTCCCGTCGATCCAGCGCAGGCAGCCGCTGCCGTCGGACGCCCCCGTGAACGGGTTGTAGACGACCGCGTCCCAATCGCCGACGCAGTAGCGGCGGGTCGACTGGTAGGTCGAGCTGCCGTGGTCGAGGTAGTACATCGCCGCGAGCAGGTCGCCGAAGCCCTCGCCGATCGCCCCCTGCTCCGAATCGCCGCCGGGCCCGAACCCCGGCACCTGGTCGTCCTGGACCGCGTGCCCGTACTCGTGGGCGACGATGTCGGCGTCCTCGGCGTCATCGACCCCGCCGTCGCCGAAATGAAGGCCGCCGTCGGACGGGGAGTAGAAGGCGTTGTCGGCGGCGTAGTAGTGGACGTCGATCGGAATCGACCTGTTGTTCACGTCGCTGAACCCGAGTGCCTGGATCTTCGTTTGGATCCCGGTGATCGCCGCGTAGACGCTCGCCTCCTCGAAGCGGTCGTCGGAGCGCGTGAAGTCGTAGTCGCGCGAGGCCGAGTGTGCCGACCCCGGGGTATACGGAAGGCTGCTGCCGGTGATGCCTGTGGCGGTCAGGTCGGCGTAGTCGCCCTTCAGGGTGTCCACGACCGGGGCCAGGTTGGTGAGCGGGAAGGCTGTCGTTCGCTGGGCGGTCAGCGCGGCGCTGTCCGCGTCTCCAGAGTCGGCGAGCCCCGTGGAGGTCCCGGCCGTCTGCACCGGGTTCGGGTCGAAGATCGAGGCGGAGTTCGCGTCGGTGAGCGCGTCCCAGGAATCGAGCACGTCGCCGGTTGCGGCGTCGACGAACACGTTCCACTCCGCCGGGGCGGTCGTCGGCAGCACGACGCGCCAGCTGAGCCGCGCCGCGCCGCCCGGCCGTGGCAGCACGACCAGCCGCGCGTCGGCCACCGAACCTGGCGTGCCGCCGGGGACCGCGCCGGCAGCGATCTCGACCGCCCGCTCGCGACCGATCCGGTCGCGCGCCGCGGGCGGGCTCTGGCGCAGCGCCGTGGTCCGCACCCAGTCGACCGCCCCGCCCCGCCCGTAGGCGAGCACGACCTCGCCGCCGAACACGGGAACCCCGCCGAGCGTCTGCTGCAGCCGGATCACCCGGCCAGTCGGACCGCGCTCGGCGTCGACCGGATCGAGCGTCGCCGGCTTCACCCCGAGCGCGGGCTCGAGCCGCTCCAGCGTCGCCGCAGCGAGCGCCCCGGCGCCGAGGTCCGCGTCGTCGCGCCCGCATCCGGTCAGCAACTCCGGCGCCCCCGACGGCCCCGCACGAGCGGTACCGTCGCACGTGACCGCGCCCGCCGCGGGCGCCGCTGCGAGGCAGGCGACGGTGACCGCGACCGCGACCACCCCCTGGCGCGCGATTCGCTTCATCGGCGGATCCTTTCACTCCGGCGGTTCGGAGTCGAGGCCCGCGGGTACCGTGGCCGGATGGCGAAGCTCGTGCTCGGACCGTTGCTGCGCTACGTCGGGGAGACCGAGGCGGTGCTCTGGGTCGAGACCGACGAGCCCTGCGAGGTGGAGATCCTCGGCCATCGCGAGCCGACCTTCAACGTCTCCGGTCACCACTTCGCGCTGGTGATCGTCGACGGGCTCGAGCCCGGTTCGCGGACCGAGTACGAGGTCGCGCTCGACGGTGAGCGGCGCTGGCCGGAGGAGGGCTCGGACCTGCCGCCGAGCGCGATCCGGACGCTTGGCACCGACGGCCCGCTGCGGCTCGCGTTCGGCTCCTGCCGCGTCTCGCTGCCCCATCACGGCCCGTACACGCTCCCGAAGGAGGAGCACTCGGCCGGGCGCGAGTTCGACGCCCTCTACACGCTGGTGGTGGAGATGCTGCGCGGCGACCAGGAGCGCTGGCCGCAGGCGCTGCTGTTGCTCGGCGACCAGGTCTACGCCGACGAGGTCTCGCCCGAGACGCTCGCCTTCATCCGCAAGCGCCGCGACATCCGCGAGCCTCCCGGGGACGAGGTCGCCGACTTCGAGGAGTACACGCGGCTTTACCGCGAGTCCTGGGAGGACCCGCACATCCGCTGGCTGCTGTCGGCCGTCTCGACGTCGATGGTCGTCGACGACCACGACATCCACGACGACTGGAACATCTCCGCGGCCTGGGTCGAGGACATGGCCAAGCTCGACTGGTGGGCCGAGCGCGAGTGCGCCGGGATCGCCACCTACTGGCTCTATCAGTTCATCGGCAACCTCTCGCCCCGGCTGATCCGTGAGAGCGACCTGCTCGCCCGGGTGCGCGAGGCCGACGACGGCTGGGACGTCCTGCGCGAGTTCGCCGCCAACGAGCGCGGCACCCGGGACGGCGCCCGCTGGAGCTACTGCCGCGACCTGGGCAGCGCGAGGCTGGTGGTGATCGACTCGCGGATCGGACGGGTGCTCGACGAGGACAGGCGCTCGATGCTCAACCAGGAGGAGTGGCGCTGGCTCGAGGAGCACCTCTCGGGCGACTTCGACCACCTGCTGATCGGCACCTCGGACCCGCTCGTGCTGGCGCCCGCGTTGCACCACGCCGAGCGCTGGGGAGAGGCGGTCGCCCGCGGCGCCTGGGGCAAGGCCGCCGCTCGCCAGGCCGAGAAGCTGCGCCGCGCCGCCGACTTCGACCACTGGGCGGCGTTCGGGGAATCGTTCGAACGCCTCACCGGGCTGCTCGCCCGCGCCGGCGCCGGCGAGTTCGGGACGCCGCCGGCGACGATCACGGTGCTCTCCGGCGACGTCCACCACGCCTACCTCGCGGAGCTCGCCTTCCCGGCCACGGCGGAGGTTCGCAGCAGCGTCTGGCAGGCCGTGTGCTCGCCGTTTCGCAACGCGCTCGACAGCCGCGAGCGCAAGACGATCGACCTCGGCGACTCCCGCGTGCCCGCGGTCGCCTTCCGCGGCCTCGCCCGGCTCGCGGGCGTCGACCGCGAGCGGGTGCGCTGGCGCCTGGTCGAGGGGCCGTTCTACGACAACCAGGTGGCGACGATGTCGATCGACGGCCGTCAGGCGTCGGTGATGCTCGAGCGCACGGTGGGGGACCCCGAGACCGACGAGCGCGAGCTTCACACCTCGTTCGAGCGCTCGCTGACCTGAGCGCCGTCCGGCTCAGCCGACCGGCGCCGGCTGCGGCTCGTCGCCGACCAGCGGGCGGCCGGCGCGCCTCCAGGTGGCGACCCCGCCGTTGCCGACGTGGATCACGTCCTCGAAGCCCTCGCGCTGGAGGATCGACGCGGCCAGCCCGGACCGCTTTCCCCCGCTGCAGATCGTGGCGAGCGGCCGATCCGTCGGCAGCTCGGGGAGGCGCTCGGTGAGCTCGCCGTAGGGGATGTGGATCGAGTCGCGGATGTGACCGGCCGCGAACTCCGACGCCGTGCGGACGTCCACGACCGCAAGTGGCTCGCCGGCGTCGATCCGGTCGCCGAGCTCGGTCGGGTCGATCAGCTCGAGCCGGCTCACCTGGCGGCCCTCCGAGCGCCACGCGGTCATCCCGCCGGCCAAGAAGCCCCGCACCCGCAGCCCGACGGAGGCGAGCAGGTCGGCCGCGGCGAGCTCGTAGCCGTCGGAGGCCGCGACGACGATCAGCTCCACGTCGGGGAGGACGACCTCGGCGACCTTGGTCGCGAAGCCGGTGTCGTAGGCCGAGGCGCTGATCGCCCCGGGGATGTGGGCCTCGTCGAACTGGTCATTGGTGCGCGCGTCGACGAGCAGGGCACCACCGGCGATCGCGACCTCGACGGCACGGGGGCTGAGCGGCGCCCGGGCGCCGAGCTCCTCGACCAACGGACCCCGGTTGAGGTCGACGACGTGGTCGACGTTCGGGGGCCGGTCGCCGAGCGACGCGATCGCATCGGCGGCGAACTCGTCGGCGTTCGCGAACCCGACCGCGTGGTTGTGCGCCAGCTCGAAGCCGATCGTCGACGAGGTGCGGTGGTCGAGCCCCGAGCCGCCGCAAAGTGAGCCGCCCAGGTGCCCGGGCCAGACCTCGGTGCTTTGCGGGAGGGTGAAGAGCCGCTCGTTCAGGGATCGGTACAGATCGCGCGCGCCCTCGTCGGGCTCGACCGCCAGGTCGGGGCGCGCGACGTCGCCGACGAACAGCGAGTCGCCGCTCAGCACCGCGGTCGGTTCACCGCCGTAGTCGCGGTCGCGGAGCACGAAGGCCGTGTGCTCGGGCCGGTGGCCCGGCGTGTGCACGGCCTCGATCTCGACCGCGCCGAGGCGCAGGACCCAGCCGTCGTCGAAGGGCTCGTGCGGGTACTCGGCGTCGGCGAGCCGGTTGATGTGGATCGTCGCCCCGGTCGCGCGGGCGAGACGCCCGTGCCCGGAGACGTGGTCGGCGTGGTTGTGCGTCTCGAGCACGTGCTCGATTCGAACCCCGTGCAAACGGGAAAGGCGGAGGTATGGCTCGATCTCCCACTGCGGGTCGATGACCGCGGCGATCCCCTCGTCGACGTCGCCGACCAGGTAGGAGGCGCAGCCGAGATCCTCGTGAATGACTTGCCGAAACAGCATCGCCGGCACCAATCCTTCCCGACTCTCGAACGGCGTTCAACCCTACTTTCCTACTGCGAGATCCAGGCGTCCGGGTCCTTGGTCATCGCGACGACGTGCTTGGGGAGCTTGCCGCTGATCAGGTCGGCGATCGTCACCTCGGCGAGCACCGAGCGGATCGTCGAGCGGAGCGCCACCCAGACGTACTGGAGCGGCTCCGCGAGACCCTCGTACTCGAGCGTCTCCGGCCGGCTCGAGCGCACGCTCGCCAGCGGCCCCTCGACCGCGCGCATCACGTCCGCGACCGTGATCTGCGCCGGGTCCGTGCTCAGCCAATAGCCGCCGTCGGCGCCCCGCTGGCTCTCCACCAGCCCCGCGTGGCGCAGCTCGGAGAGGATGTTCTCCAGGAACTTCGGCGGGATCCCCTGCGCGGCGACGATCGTGTCGCGCTTCACCGGCTTGCCCTCGCCCGCGGCGAGCTCCATCACCGCGCGCACCGCGTACTCGGCTTTTGCCGTCACCCGCACCGGCGCATTGTCACCCAGCGAGCCGGTGCAGCGCCGCACGGGTCGGCGGTGATGCACGGCGCGAGCGCGATCCGATTCGGTCGTCGAAACCGGAATCGCTTCTGCTACTCTGCCGCGCTATTCGTATTCCCAAGTAACCCAATCAAGAAAGGTGAAAACGCTAAACATGACTCGCTTCCTTCAGAAGCTTCATCGCGGTGGGGCCGCGAACGCCACGGAAAACCGTGTGGCGGACGCGCGGCCCCGCGGCGGTGCCCGGCTGCTCGCCGTCGCGGCGCTCTCCGGCGCGCTCGCGCTCGGCGTCGCGGCCTGCGGGGGATCGTCCGACGATTCGACGGCTCCGGCGGCTCCGGCGGCTCAATCGACCTCGTCGCCTACTCGACCCCGGAGGAGGCGTACACCGGCGACCTCGAGCCAGGGTTCAACGCGACCCCCGACGGCGAGGGCGTCGAGTTCTCGAACTCGTTCGGCTCCTCGGGCGACCAGTCGCGAGCGGTCGAGGCCGGCCAGCCCGCCGATGTCGTCCACTTCTCGCTCGAGCCGGACATGACTCGCCTGGTCGACGCCGGCCTCGTCGCCGAGGACTGGAACCAGAACGAGTACAACGGCATCGTCGAGGACTCGGTCGTCGTCTTCGTCACCCGCAAGGGCAACCCCGAGAACATCCAGAGCTGGGATGACCTGACCCAGGAGGGACGTCGAGGTCCTGACGCCGAACCCGTTCACCTCCGGCGGCGCCCGCTGGAACCTGATGGCCGCCTACGGCGACCAGGTCCTGACCCAGGGCAAGTCCGAGGAGGAGGGGCTGCAGTACATCTCCGACCTGCTCAACAACGTCCCGGTCCAGGACGAGAGCGCCCGCGACTCGCTCGGGACGTTTCTCGGCGGTAAGGGGGACGTCCTGCTCGCCTACGAGAACGAGGCAATCGCGGCCCAGCAGGCCGGCGAGGACATCGACTACGTCGTCCCCGACTCGACGATCCTGATCCAGACGCCGATCGCGGTCACCACTGACGCGGACGAGGCGGCGCAGAAGTTCGTCGACTACGAGTACACCGACGAAGCGCAGCAGCTCTGGGCCGACAACGGCTACCGGCCGGTGGTCGAGTCGGTGTTCAAGCAGAACGCGGACAAGTTCCCGACTCCCGCGGACCTGTTCACGATCGATGACCTCGGTGGCTGGGACCAGGTGACCACCGACTTCTTCGATCCGGAGAACGGTTCGATCGCGGAGATCGAGCAGAACCTGGGGGTTGCGACGGAGTGAGGCGGAGCGAAGCGAAGCCGAGCCGCGCCGCTGTTGAGGCGCCATGAGTAGTCAAGGGGCCGTCGCAACTGCCAAGGCACCGTCGAGGCCGGGCTTCAGGCTCGGCCTCGGCGGCCCCGGGCTCACCCGGGGACTGGTGATCGGGTACCTGAGCCTGATCGTCCTGATCCCGCTCGCCGCGGTCGTCTCGAAGTCGTTCGAGGACGGCCTCGCTTCGTTCTGGGATGACGTCACCGCGCCGCAGGCGATCGCGGCGCTGAAGCTGACCCTGGGCGCCTCGGCGATCGTGGTCGCGATCAACGCGATCGCCGGCACGATCATCGCCTGGGTTCTCGTCCGCGACGAGTTCCCCGGCAAGCGGATCGTCAACTCGCTGATCGACCTGCCGTTCGCCCTGCCGACGATCGTCGCCGGGATCACCCTGCTGGCGCTCTACGGCGACAACGGCGTCCTCGGTCTCTCCGGGGTCGCGTTCACGCGGATCGGCGTCGTCCTGGCGCTGCTGTTCGTCACGCTGCCGTTCGTGATCCGCTCGGTGCAGCCCGTGCTGCTCGAGCTCGACCAGGACATGGAGGAGGCGGCCGCGTCGCTCGGCGCCGGACCGCTGACCACCTTCCGGCGGATCATCCTGCCGAACCTGCGACCGGCGATCCTCTCCGGGATCGCGCTCGCGTTCGCGCGCTCGATCGGCGAGTTCGGCTCGCTGGTCCTGATCTCGGGCAACATCCCGTTCAAGACCGAGGTCTCCTCGGTGTTCATCTTCAGTCAGATCCAGAGCGACCGCGAGATCACCGCGGCCGCGGTCTCCGTCGTGCTGCTGGCGATCTCGCTCATCGTCCTGATCGCGATCGGGTTCCTCTCCCGCCGGAGCCTCCGCCATGTCGGCTGACACCGGCGCAATCCAGCCCGGGCCCGTCCGCGGCCGCCCCGCAACGGGCCGGTTGACCAAGTACGGGCTGCGGACGATCGCCCTGGGCTACCTGTTCGCGCTCCTGCTGATCCCGGTGGTCCTGATCTTCTTCAAGGCGTTCGACGACGGGGTCGCCCACGCCTGGGAGTCGGTGACCACGCCGGAGGCCCTGCACGCGTTCTATCTGACGATCCTGATCGCCGCGATCGCGGTGCCGTTGAACACCGTCTTCGGCATCGCCTGCGCGCTCGTCTTGGTGCGCCAGAAGTTCCGCGGCAAGGCGATCCTCAACGGGCTCATCGACCTTCCGTTCGCGGTCTCGCCGATCGTGATCGGTCTCTCGCTGGTGCTCGTGTACGGCAGCGTCGACGGCTGGTTCGGACCGTGGCTTCTCGACCACGGGATCCGGGTGATCTTCTCGGTTCCGGGGATGGTTCTGGCGACGATCTTCGTCTCGCTGCCGTTCGTGGTTCGCGAGGTGACGCCCGTCCTCCAGGAGATCGGTGACGATCAGGAGCAGGCCGCCGCGACGCTCGGCGCCGGCGGCTGGCAGACCTTCTGGCGGATCACCTTGCCATCGATCCGCTGGGGCGTCACGTACGGCGTGGTGCTCGCGAGCGCCCGCGCGATCGGCGAGTTCGGCGCGGTCAGCGTCGTCTCCGGCAAGATCGAGGGCAAGACCGAGACGGCGACGCTCCTGGTCGAGAACCAGTACGAGCACTTCGACGTCGCCGGCGCCTACGCGGCATCGCTCGTGCTCGCGGTCATGGCCCTCTGCGTCCTCCTCTTCATGAACCTGATCCAGCGCCGTGACAAACAGGCGAAGGCCCCCTCCGCGATCGCCGTCGGCGACGCGGCACTCACCTCCGGAAAGGAGACCCCTGATGGGAATCACGGTTGAGAACGCGGTCAAGCGCTTCGGCGACTTCGTCGCCCTCGACGAAGTGTCGATCGAGGTGCCGGACGGGTCGCTCACGGCCCTGCTCGGCCCGAGCGGCAGCGGCAAGTCGACCCTGCTGCGGGTGATCGCCGGGCTCGAGGAGCCCGACTCGGGGCGGGTGATCATCTCCGACGAGGACATGACCCACGTCAGCGTCCAGGACCGCAACGTCGGCTTCTGCTTCCAGCACTACGCGGCGTTCAAGCACATGTCGGTCGGCGACAACGTCGCCTTCGGCCTGAGCATCCGCAAGCGGCCGAAGAAGGAGATCAACGAGCGGGTGCACGAGCTGCTCGCGCTCGTCCAGCTCGAGGGATTGATCGACCGCTATCCCTCCCAGCTCTCCGGCGGCCAGCGCCAGCGGATGGCGCTGGCCCGGGCGCTCGCCGTCGAGCCGAAGGTGCTGCTGCTCGACGAGCCGTTCGGCGCCCTCGACGCGCGGGTGCGCACCGAGCTGCGCCAGTGGCTGCGCCGGCTGCACGACGAGGTCCACGTGACGACGATCTTCGTCACCCACGATCAGGAGGAGGCGATGGACGTCGCCGAGCAGATCGTCGTCATGAACGACGGCGCGGTCGAGCAGGCCGGCAAGCCGACCGACCTCTACGACCATCCCGAGACCGAGTTCGTGATGAGCTTCGTCGGGACCGCGAACCGGATCGGCGAGGCGCTGGTGCGACCGCACGACGTGCAGATCTCGCACGTCCCGCATTCGAGCTCGGAGGAGGCGATGATCGATCGGATCGTCTACCTCGGCTTCGAGGTGCGGATCGAGCTGACGCTCGCCGACGAGAGCCCGCTGATCGCCCAGCTCACCCGTGCCCAGGTGGAGGAGCTCGAGCTGGCCGAGCGGCAGATCGTCTACGTCACCGCCGCCCGCGCGCGTCGCTTCGACGAGAACGGCGCCAGCCCGCGCACCGAGGAGCTCGTCCTCGCCTGAGGCGGGGTGCAGCCGACGATGAGCCTCGCCGCCGTGGTGGCAACCGCGATGCTCGCGATCCTGATCGCGTTCGTCGGCATGGTCCTCTGGGCGACGGTCCGGCAGATCGACGGCGAGGCCCGTCGAGCCGCGGAGCGCGACGGCTAGGTGTAAGACCCGAGCGCGTTGTTCAGCTCGGCGAGGCGAGCTGCCGATCCACGCTCGCCGGTCCTAGAGCGGCTCGGCTGGTCCTTGAGCAAAGCGGGAGTCGCGCGGCAGCGAGGCGTCGGGGTGCTCGGCGAGCGTCGGGATCGGCTCCGGCAGGGCGCCGCCGACGACGTCGGCGAGGGTCACCGACTCGAGCACCTGGCGGATATTCGCCCGCAGCGCCAGCCAGACCTCGCGCAGCGGTTGGGAGCCGCCGGGGTAATCGAGCTCGTCGGCCGCCTCGCCGTGCACGGTCGCGAGCGGGCCCTCGACCGCGCGGATGACCTCGGCGAGGGTGACGTCGTCGGCCGCGCGGGCCAGCCAGTAGCCGCCGTCGGCGCCGCGCCGGCTGTGCACGAGCCCGTGGACGCGCAGTTCGCCGAGGATGTTCTCGAGGAAGCGAACGGGGATCGACTGAGCGGCGGCGAGCACCTCGCCCTTCGCGGGCGCGGACTCCGACGCGCCGGACGAGGCGAGCTCGACCATCGCGCGGACGGCGTAATCGGCTTTCGCGGAGACCCGCACGCCAGAGACTGTAAAGGCGCGAACTGGATCGAGTCGGTGGCGGCGTTCCGTCCGGTGCGATCGCGAACATACGTTCGCTATGCGCCGAAAAGTCGAGGAACGCCGAGCGGCACGCATATTGCGAATTCGAGGCTGGTCGCTACGGAGCATCGCGGACGAGCTCGGCGTCTCGCTCAGCTCGGTCAGTGTCTGGACCCGGGATGTCCAACGGCTGATCCCGTTGCGCACCGTCCGGGTCCCGGTGATCTGCGGCCAGGTGCGGGCCTGTCCGCGCTGCGAGCGTGCACAGCCGATTGAGATGTTCAGCCGCAGCGGCCGCGACGGCCGTCAGCATTGGTGCAAGCGGTGCTTCCAGGACTACTTTCGGGCCCGCGGTGATCGGCACAGGGCGCAGGTCGCCGCGGCGAAGGAGCGCCGCCGCAGCGTGGCTCGCGAGCTGGTACTTGCGTACCTCGCGGATCGAAGCTGTGCGGATTGCGGGGAGCCTCGCGTCGGCGTGCTCGAGTTCGACCACGTCGGCTCGGGGAAGGCTGCAAACGTCTCCGACCTGGTCTCCACCGCCGCCTCGTCAGCGCGGCTCGAAGCCGAGCTTGGCAAATGCGAGGTCGTCTGCGTCAACTGCCATCGCCGGCGCACCAGGCGGCGCCTGGCGTTCGCGCGGCGAGCGGCCACTCGCCGCGAGGCGGCGCCGAGCCGGCCGCTGCGCGATCGGAACCAGGCGTTCGTGGGCGGGATCCTTGGGCGGTCGTCGTGCGTCGACTGTGGCGAGGTCGACCCGGCGGTCCTGGAGTTCGACCACGTCGGCCCGAAGCGTTTCGCGATCAGTGATGCCGTCGGAGGCGAGCGCGCGCTCGCCGAGCTCGAAGCCGAGGTCGCTCGGTGTGAGGTGCGATGCGCCAACTGCCATCGTCTCCGCACCGCGGAGCGCGGCGGTCACTTTCGGGCATCATCCGTGACGCCCCCGTAGCTCAACTGCTTAGAGCAGTCGGTTTTTACCCGAAAGGTTGTGGGTTGGAGTCCCACCGGGGGCACTCCTTCTCCCCTCCGGCGGTCGCGGCTTCTACGCTCCCCGCATGGAAGGCACCTCGAAGCCGCCGCCCGCGGGCTGGTATCGGGATCCCGACGACGAAGCGTCTGCAGCGCTTTTGGAACGGCAGCCGCTGGACCAACAGCCGGGTGCCGCTCGACACCGGGGTGCCGCTCGAAGGCGAGCCCGAGCCGGATCCGCAGCCGCTGTCGGCGATCGAATCACCGCCCGCGACCGGAGGCGGCCAGCTGCCGCCCCCGGCCTGGTACGCCGACCCCGAGAACGCGCAGGGGATGCGCTACTGGGACGGGACCAAGTGGACCGAGCACCGCACCAACTACCGCGCCGAGCCGGCGAAGCCCGCGTCGGCCGACGGGCTCGTGATCGCCGGCTACATCCTCGCCGTGATGATCCCGATCGGCGGACTCGTGATCGGCGCGATGCTGCTCGGCCGCCACAACCAGCACGGCCGCTGGGTGCTGGCGATCTCGATCCTGTTCATCGCCCTCGCCTTCGTCGCCGCCGACCAGGGGATCACCTGAGCGCCGCTCAGCCGACGGGGTACGGCCGCCGCCCGTCGGCGACCACCCGCCCGGCGACCTCCGCGCGGTCGGGGCCGACCGGCGCCGCGTAGAGCACCGAGCCGCGCCCCTGGCGGATCTCGATCGGGCGCCCGAGCTGCGCGCACAGCCGCAGCGCCGCCGAGCCCGTCGCCTCGTCCTCCTCGACCCCGGCCTCGGGGACGAAGACCCGCTCGCGGATCAGGCCCGCGTCGCGGTCGATCCAGGCCCAGGCGCCGACCAGCCCGTAACCGTCGGGTACCCGCTCCAGCGCGTCGACCTCGGCCGGCGAGCCCAGCTCGAGGAACTCGAACGGCGGGCCCCACTCGGGGTCGGCGGTCACGCGGGTGAGCTCGCCGTCGAAGCGCACCGTGCACCTCGCCGGCCGGCGGCCGCAGCACCGACGGCGCCGCGCCGTGCTCGCGCAGCAGCCAGGCGCTGCCGACCAGCGGATGCCCGGCCAGCGGCAGCTCGACCTCGGGCGTGAAGATCCGCAGCTCGGCGCGCTCGCGATCGTCGACGAACACCGTCTCGGCGAAGCCGAGGTCGCGGGCGACGGCCTGGCGCCGGTCCTCCGGTACCTCGCCGCCGTCCACGAACACGCCCAGTGGGTTGCCGCCGCTGCCGTCGGCGGCGCAGAACACCCGGACCACGTCGAGGGTGGCGGTCCCGCTCAATGGCGAAAGTGGCGGCGGCCGGTGAAGACCATCGACGCGCCGGCCTCGTCGCAGGCGGCGATGACCTCGCCGTCGCGCTTCGACCCGCCGGGCTGGATCAGCGCCGTCGCTCCGGCGCCGATCGCGGCCAGCGGGCCGTCCGGGAACGGATAGAAGGCGTCGGAGGCGACGACCGACCCCGCGAGTCGCTCCGCGGCCTCGGCGCCGAACGCATCGCCCGCCTTCTCCACCGCGATCCGAACCGAGTCGACCCGGCTCATCTGCCCGGCGCCGATTCCGACCGTGGCCCCGTCCTTGGCGAACACGATCGCGTTCGAGCGGACGTGGCGGCACACCCTCCAGGCGAAGAGCAGGTCGTCCCACTGCGACTCGCTCGGCTGCACCGCGGTGGCGACCTCCATCGACTCGCGCGTCTCGTCGATCCGGTCGGGATCCTGGACGAGCAGCCCGCCCCGGACCCGCTTCACGTCGCGCTCGCGCGGCACGTAGGTGAGGTCGGAGGCCTCGAGGATCCGCACGGACTCCTTCTGGGTCAGGATCTCCATCGCCCCGTCCTCGAACCCGGGCGCGAGCAGGACCTCGATGAACTGCTGATGCAGGCGCGCCGCCAGCGCCTCGTCGATCGGCCGGTTGAAGACCAGCACCCCGCCGAACGCCGAGATCGGATCGCAGGCGAACGCCCGCTCATAGGCGTCGCTCGCCGAGGGCGCGACCGCGGCCCCGCACGGGTTGTTGTGCTTGACGATCACACAGGCCGGCTGCTCGAACTCGTCGAGCAGCTGCCGCGCCGAGTCGAGGTCGAGGATGTTGTTGAACGAGAGCGGCTTGCCGTGCTGCTTCGCGACCCCGGCGAGCACGTGATGCTGACCGGCGCCGCGCTCGATGTAGAGCGCCGCCTTCTGATGGGGGTTCTCGCCGTACGAAAGCTCCATGAACTTCTCGTGCGGCATCACGAAGTGATCGGGGAAGGCCTCGTAGCGCGACCCGAACCAGCGCGAGATCGCCGCGTCGTAGGAGGCGGTGTGGGCGAACGCCTCGTTGGCGAGCCACTGGCGCGTCTCGGTCGAGACCTCGCCTCCGGACTCGCGCAGCTCCTCGAGCACCGCGTCATAGGACTCGGGCTTCACCACGACGGCGACCGCCGAGTGGTTCTTGGCCGCGGCGCGGATCATCGTCGGCCCGCCGATGTCGATGTGCTCGACCGCCTCGCGCTCGGTCACGCCGGGGGTTTCGATCGTGCGCTCGAACGGATAGAGGTTGACGCAGACCAGGTCGATCGGCTCAATCCCCTCCGCCTCGAGCGTCGCCATGTGCTCGGAGTCGTCGCGGCGTGCGAGCAGCGCGGCGTGGAGCCGCGGGTGAAGCGTCTTCACGCGGCCGTCGAGGATCTCCGGCGAGCCGGTGAACTCGGCGACGTCGGTGACCTCCAGGTTCGCCTCGCGAATCGCGGCGGCGGTGCCACCGGTCGAGAGGACCTCGACGCCGAGCTCGCGCAGGCCGCGCGCGAAGTCGACCACGCCGGTCTTGTCGGAGACCGAGATCAGGGCCCGGCGCACCCGCACCGGGATTCCGCCCGGCGGCGCGCCGCCCTCCTGCGTGATCGCCGCTTCCAGGCTCACGCTTCGAGTCTAATCGCCGATCGCGACCACGCGCGATCCCGGCTCGATCGAGACCCGCCCCGCCGCGATCAGCTCGATCGCAGCCGGCAGCAGGGCGTGCTCGGTCGCGTGGATCGCGGCCTCGAGCGCCTCGCGGTCGCGGCTCGGCGGCACCGGCACCGGGCGCTGCAGGATGATCGGCCCGGAGTCCACGCCCTCGTCGACGAAGTGGACCGTCACCCCGGTGATCCGGACGCCGTGCTCGAGCGCCTGGCCGATCGCGTCGAGGCCGGGAAACGACGGCAGCAGCGCCGGGTGCACGTTGATCGCCCGCCCTGCCAGCCGGGAGATGAACGCGGGCGAGAGCAGCTGCATGTAGCCGGCGAGGACCAGCAACTCGACCCCCTGCCCCTCGAGCCAGTCGGCGATCGCGAGATCGCGCGCCTCGCGATCCGGGTAGTCGGCGGCGGCGAATACCGCGGTCTCGATCCCGGCGCCTGAGGCCCGCTCCAGCGCCATCGCGTCGGCCTTGTCGGAGCCGACCGCGACCACCTCGACCCCGTCGCGCCCATGGACCGAGTCGAGGATCGCCTGCAGGTTCGTGCCGGTGCCGGAGGCCAGAACCCCGACGCGCAGGGAGCTCACCGGCTCACGCCGCCTGGGCGACCCGCAGGGTCGGGTAGCGCCCCCCGGTCTTGCGCAGCCTCCCGGACTCGATCAGCCCGTCGATGCGCGCGAGCACGTCGTCGGCGCGCCACTCGGCGAAGTCTCCGTAGCCGGGAAGCGAGTCGTAGGAGGACTTGAGCAGGGCCTTGCTGCGCCCGCCGCGCAGGATCTCGACCGTCTTGGTGCGCCCGACCGACGGCTGGGCACGCTCGACCACGGCGACGATCGCGTCCTCGATGTCGGAGTACTCGGCGACGCTGCGCCGCGGCGGTGGCGCGCTCGCGATCTGAAGCGGCCCGTCGCAGGCGTCGCAGCATCGCCCGAGCGCCGTCGGCTCGACCCGATCGCCGAAGTGGCGGAGGATCGCCCGCCGCCTGCATCCCTCGCCCTCGACGAACCCCCAGACCTCCCGGTACTGGCGCCAGCGGTGGTTCTTGGCCTCGGGGTCGTCGACCTGGTTGATGAAGAACACGTGCAGGCCCTTGTCGCGGTTCTCGGCCAGCAGCACGCAGCGCGAGGCCAGCCCGTCGCGCCCGCCGCGGCCCGCCTCTTGGTAGTAGGCCTCGAGCGACGATGGCACGACCTCGTGGATCACGGTGCGGACGTTCGCCTTGTCGACGCCCATCCCGAACGCGTTCGTCGCCACCACGACGGGCGCCTCGCCCGACATGAACGTCCGCTGCGCCGCGGCGCGCGCCTCGCGCTCCATGCCCGCGTGGTAGGTGGGGACGCGCTGCCCGAGCCTCTCGCTCAACCAGTCGGCGGTCGCCTCGGTCTTCTTGCGGGTCCCGGCGTACACGATCGCCGGCAGCGCATCGGGCTCGGAGAGCAGCGCGAGCGTCGCCGCCTGCTTCGCGCGCTCGGAGTCGACCTTGACCACGTCGTAGGAGAGGTTCGGGCGATCGAACCCGGTCGTGATCCGGACCGGGTCGCGCAGCCCGAGGCGCTGGGCGATGTCGGCGGCGACCCGCGGGGTGGCGGTCGCGGTCGCGGCGAAGATCGAGCGTGCCCCGACCCGCTGCGCGATCTCGCCGAGACGCAGGTAATCGGGTCGGAAGTCGTGCCCCCACTGGCTCACGCAGTGCGCCTCGTCGACGACGAAGATCCCGATCGCGGCCTCGCTCAGCCGGTCGACGAACCCGGGGGTCGCGAAACGCTCCGGGGCGACGTAGAGCATCGAGACGTCGCCGGCGATCGCGCGGTCGAGCGCCCGCCGGTTCTCCTCGCGGTCGCGCTGAGCGTTGATCAGCTCGGCGCGCCCGCGCAGGCTCTCCACCTGGTCGGTCATCAGCGAGACCAGCGGCGAGACGATCAGCGCCAGCTTGCGGTCGAGGACCGCCGGCAGCTGGTAGCCGAGCGACTTGCCGGCGCCGGTCGGCATCACCAGGAGGACGTCGCGGCTCCCGACCACGGCCTCGACCGCCTCGAGCTGGCCGGGACGGAAGGCGGGGTGGCCGAAGTTGCGCCGCAGCGCCTCGGTGAGCTGAGCCTCGTTCACCCGTGGACGACCGGCAGCGCCTCGAGCGCAAACTTCCCGCTGATGTCGCCGTCGTCGCCGAGCGGGTACTCGCCCGTGAAGCAGGCGTCGCAGTGGACCTCGCGCGGGGTGCCGACCGCCTCGTAGACGCCGTCGAGCGAGAGGTAGGCGAGGGAGTCGGCGCCGATCTCGGCCGCGATCTCCTCGACGGTGCGCCCGTGGGCGATCATCTCCTCGGAGGTCGACATGTCGACCCCGTAGTGGCACGGGTAGCGGATCGGCGGCGCCGAGATCCGGAGGTGGACCTCGAGCGCGCCGGCGTCGCGCAGCATGCCGATGATCTGGCGGGTCGTGTTGCCGCGCACGATCGAGTCGTCGACGACGACGACGCGCTTGCCGGAGATGATCTCGGGCAGCGGGTTGAACTTCATCCGCAGGCCGTGCTTGCGCAGCTCCTGACCCGGCTGGATGAAGGTCCGCTGGACGTAGCGGTTCTTGATCAGCCCGTCGTCCTTGGGCAGGCCGGAGGCGCGGGCGTAACCGTTCGCAGCCGCGTTGCCGGAATCGGGAACGCTGATCACGAGGTCGGCGTCGACCGGTGATTCGCGGGCGAGGATCTCACCCATCCGGCCGCGGACCTCCTGGAGGACGCGCCCCTCGAGCCGCGAGTCGGGGCGGGAGAAGTAGATGTGCTCGAAGACGCAGTGCGCGGGGCGATCGGCCGGCACGATCTGGCGGGTCTCGAGCCCGTCGGCGGTCAGCGCGACGAGCTCACCGGGCTGCACCTCGCGCATCAGCTCGGCGCCGATGATGTCGAAGGCGCAGCTCTCCGAGGCGACGCAGAAGCGGTTGCCGATCTTGCCGAGCGACAGCGGCCGGACGCCGTTCGGGTCGCGGAAGGCGACCACCGCGCGCTTGGTCATCACCACGGTCGAGTAGGCGCCCTCGAGCCGCGGCATCACGGCGGCGACCGCGTTCTCGATCGGGCGCGCCTCCTCGACCGAGAGCAGCGCCGCGATGATCTCCGAGTCCGAGGTGCCGCGGAAGCTGATCCCGCGCTCGCGCAGCTCGTTGTAGAGCTCGACCGCGTTGGTCAGGTTGCCGTTGTGGGCGAGCGCGACCTCGCGGCCGTCGTCGCGCCAGACCGGCTGCGAGTTCTCCCACGAGCCCCCGCCGGTGGTCGAGTAGCGGACGTGGCCGATCGCCATGTCGCCGTCGAGCGCCCGCAGCTTCTCCTCGTCGAAGACCTGGGAGACCAGGCCGGTGTCGCGCAGGGTGGTGATGTGGCCGCCCTCGCAGGTGGCGATCCCGGCTGACTCCTGGCCGCGGTGCTGGAGCGCGTAGAGCGCGAAGTATGCGAGCCGCGCGACATCGTGGCCGGGCGCGTACAGGCCGAAGACCCCGCATTCGTCGCGGGGACCATCGCGCTCGGGAACGCCGTCGCGATCGCGGTCGGTCGAAGGCCGCTCGATTGGCTCCATCGAGGCTTCTCGATACCCCAGAAGTCGTGGTGCGAGGCAGGCGGGCGCCTACCCGTCAAGGCTAGCAACGGGCGCGGCCGATCTCGCCCCCGCGGTTGGCGTGATTCTCCCGATGGAGCGCGATTCGTTACGCGAGGACGTCGCTCTCGATCCGCTCGCCGAGCGAGCGCCAGGCGCGCTCGGCGTCGGCGAGCGTCACGTCGGCTTCGGCGCCGGCCGCCGAGAGCGCGATCCGGTCACCGCCCGCCTCGCCGATCACGAACACGTCGACGCCGTCGCCGGCCAGCGCCTCCAGCCGAGCTCGGTCGCCCGCGAGGACGAAGCCGCCGGGCCCCTCGCCGAACAGCGCCGTCTCCCCCGAACAGCCGCGAGCTTCGACCAGGGGGTCGAGGTCGGCCTCGATGCCGACTCCGCCGGCGATCGCGACCTCCGCGAGCGCGCACGCGAGCCCCCCGTCGCTGACGTCGTGGGCGGCGCGCACGACGCCCTCCCGGACCGCGTCGCGGACCGCTTCGATCGCGGCCGCAACCGCGTCGATCGGCAGCGACGGCAGCCCGGCGCCGAGCTCTCCTCGCAGCTTCGCCAGCTCCGACCCGGCGAGCGAGGGCGAGAACGGGCCGCAGAGCGCAATCGCGTCGCCCGCCGCCGGGGCGAGCCCGCCGGCCCGCTCGGGATCGGGGAGCTCGCCGACCATGCCGACCACCGGGGTCGGGTAGATCGGGCCCAGGTCGGTCTCGTTGTAGAGCGAGACGTTGCCGCCCACCACCGGGATCGCGAGGGCGTTGCAGGCGTCCGCGAGGGCCTGGGTCGAGCGGTCGAGCTGCCAGGCGACCGTCGGCTTCTCCGGGTTGCCGAAGTTGAGGCAGTTGGTGAGCCCGAGCGGCGCAGCGCCGGCGCACGCGAGGTTCTGCGCGCACTCGAGCACCGCCTCGATCGTGCCGGCGTACGGCTCGCAGGCGACGCGGCGCCCGTTGCCGTCGATCGAGATCGCGATCGTCGCGCCGGCCTCATGTAGGTGCAGCACGGCCGCGTCGGCTGCTTCCGGCCGGCGGACGGTGTGCGATCCGACGACCGAGTCGTACTGCTCGAACGCCCACCGCTTGCTGGCGACGCTCGGGCTCCCCAACAATTCCAAGAGAGTCGCCGCGGCCCCATCCTGGCGCCGAGCGCCGAGCGCCGAGCGCCGAGCGGCGACCTCGGCATACGGCCACACCTCCGGCTCCTCCGGCGCAAGGTCATACAGCGGAGCCTCATCCACCAAGGCCGCCACCGGCATCTCGCCGACCACCTCGCCGCCGCGCAGCACCCGGAAGGTCCCGGAGCCGGTGATCTCGCCGATCACCGCGGACCCGGTCTCCCACTTCTCACACCGAGCGAGGACCTCGTCGACCTTCGCCGGCTCGACCACGGCCAGCATCCGCTCCTGCGATTCGGAGACCATGATCTCGAACGGCTCCATGTCGGCCTCGCGCAGCGGCACCCGGGCGACGTCGATGTCGATCCCGACCCCGCCGCTCGAGGCCATCTCGCCGGCCGATGAGGTGAGCCCGGCGGCGCCCAGGTCCTGAAGCGAGACCAGAAGCCCGTCGGCGAGCAGCTCGAGGCAGCACTCGAGCACCTTCGCCTCCTCGAACGGGTCGCCGATCTGCACCGTGGGCCGTTTCGAGTCGTCGCCGCCCTCGAGCTCCGCCGAGGCGAGCACGGAGGCGCCGCCGATCCCGTCGCGGCCGGTCGACGCGCCCATCAGGACGACCGCGTTGCCGACTCCCGCCGCAGCCGCGCGGACCATCTCGTCGGCGCGGGCGAGCCCGACGCACATCGCGTTGACCAGGCAGTTCTGCTCGTAGGGCGCCTCGAAGTAGACCTCGCCGCCCACCGTCGGGACCCCGATCGAGTTGCCGTAGTGGCCGATCCCGGCGACCACGTGGTCGAACAGGTAGCGCGAGCGCTGCGAGTCGAGCTCGCCGAAGCGCAGCGAGTCGAGCACCGCGATCGGCCGGGCGCCGAGGGCGAAGACGTCGCGCAGGATCCCGCCGACGCCGGTCGCGGCGCCCTGGAACGGCTCGACCGCGCTCGGGTGGTTGTGCGACTCGACCTTGAACGCGACGGCCCAGCCGTCGCCGACCGAGACGGCCCCGGCGTTCTCGCCCGGGCCCATGAGGACGCGGTCGCCGTCGGTCGGCAGCCGGCGCAGCAGCTTTCGCGAGTGCTTGTAGGCGCAGTGCTCGGACCACAGGAGGCTGAACATCGCCAGCTCGACTCCGTTCGGCTCCCGCCCGAGCTTCTCGACGATCAGCTCGAACTCGGCATCGGTGAGCCCGAGCTCGCGGTGCTTGGAGGCCGAGGTGGTCAGACGCGCAAGTAAAGCGATTGTGCATGTCGTCTTTCAGTCCGCCCGCCGCGGCGCTACCCGAGTCGTCTCGGCGTGTTGTGATCCGGGAGATGAGTGGTCCGACCATCAAGCGCCTGATCGCGCCCTGCCTGACGCTGCTCGCGATCGCGATCCCCGCCGCGGCGGCTGGCGGCGTGAACCCGAAGCCGCCGCAGCCGGTCGTCTCCACCAGCGGCGACGACGGCGAGCTGATCAAGCGGATCCCCGTCGCCCGCAAGCCGGGGGCGCGCGACCGGGTCGCCTTCCGGCTCGACCCGTCGACCTTCGACCCGATCGCGGCCGGCGATCGCCTGCGCGTCAGCGGCGAGGCGCAGGTCTCGACCACTTGCGTCGCTCAGGGCCCGCGATGCGTCGGGCGCAGCTACAACGTCAACCCGACCGTGACCGCGCGGATCGTGTTGAGCCCGAGCCCGAAGGCCGGCTCGGGCTTCTTGCCGCTGACCCCGAGTCGCACGGTCGTCTGCAAGCAGCAGCGCCCGAACCGAAACCATCACTGCACGATCGCGATCCCCAACGCCGAGACCACGGTCACGGACCTCTCGGCGCTGCCGTGCCCGCCCGACGGGTGCTACGTCAACCTGATCGTCGGCGCCTCGAACAAGAAGGCCAAGGGCGGCGATGTCGTCGTGCTCGGCGCCGACCGGCCGGATGCCTCGGTGGCCCAGGACAAGGGCCGGGTCAACCTGGTCCAGGCGCACGGCAACGTCCCGGTGCCGAGCTCGACCACGAGCGACGCGCTGGTCAGCACCGAGCTGCCGCTGACGATCGACGACTCCGAGAAGCGCCGCAGCGTCTACTCGGTCCCGATCCCGTCCCCGCAGAAGGGCGAGGTCCTCGCCTTCGACTCCTCGTTCACGACCGACATCGACGCCCTGCGCTTCAACACCTTCATCTCCTCGCGGGTGATCATCGGCACCGATCCAACCGCCACCAAGTCGACCGGAATCGCCAAGAACGCGATCCCGCTCAAGGGCCAGGCGACCGAGTCGAACGGCTTCAACTGCACCCTCGGGCGCAGCGGCTACGCGAACCCGTGCACGACCGTGAAGGCCGGCGCCGTCCGCTTCCAGCGCGACGTCGTCGACCAGGCCACCGGCGCCCCGGCGACCGTCTATCTCAACGTCCTCGCGGGCGCCAAGCCGCTGCTCGCCGAGAAGGTCAACAACGTGGACAAGGTCGCGCTCGGCTCGCTGCCGGGCGGCCTCACCGTGCTGCGCTACTCGCCCTAGCGCTCATTTCGATTCCTTTCGGTGGCAAGAAGACCCGCGCGGGCGCACCGATCCGGGGTGCTGGACCGTGGGGTCCCAGATCTCTCCGCCCTTCGCTACCCGAGCTCGGCGATCAGGTCGCGGTAGGCGGCGAACGCGGGCTTGCGGCTGTAGTCGTCGCGCAGCAGCCCGAAGAACGACTGGAAGTTGGGTCCCTGACTGTTGTTGTCGCGCAGTCCGAACCAGTTCAGGGCGGTGATCCCGTAGGTGCCCCGGTACCGGTGCATGGTGCGCACGAACGACTGAAGCGCGGCGACCTGGCCCTCCTCGCTGCGGCCCGGGCCGGTCGGCCAGCCGAGTTCCTCGAGGTGGATCGGGACCCGCTCGCCGAGCCCGGCAAGCGGCATGTAGCACTCGCGCACCATCGCGACCGCCTCGAGGAGCGCGTCTCCTGGGTCGGCCACGGTCGCCGGGACGAAGGTGCCCGGGTACGCGTCGACGCCGACCCAATCGGTCGCCCGGCGCAACCGCTTGCCTCCTGCGGCGCCGACCGCGCGCCAGAAGTCCGCGTCGCCGGCGCCGTAGCGGTAGGCGTAGTTGAACCCGGTGGCGAGCTGGTCGTAGCCGCGCCGTCGCGCCTCGCGCTTGGCGGCGGGTACCCCTCGCGCCAGCGCCTCGACGGCGTTCGCGTAGGCGCCGTCGGAGGTGTTGGGTGAGAACGGGATGTTCACCTCGTTGGTGATCTGCAGCGCGACGACGTGTCGGTTGGGGCCGAACGCGCGCACCACCCGGCGCACGTAATCGAGCCAGGCGCCGACGTCGCCGTCCGCCCCCGGGGATGGGTGGTAGCGGACCTGGAGCTCGACGTCCAGCCCGAGCGAGGCGTAGTGGCGGGCCATCCGCTTGAACTCGGCGATCCCCGAGGCCCCGTCCGCCTGGAACAGGCGGTTGAGGCGGACGGTCAGCGGCCGGTCGCCGGCGAGCGCCAGCAACGCGCGATCGCGAAGCCGTTTGTCCTCGGCAACCACCGGGGTCGTCTGAGCGCTCCCGGCCTCGCCGGCCAGCCGCGGCCCGATTGCGAACGCCAGCCGTGGCCCCGGCGCGGGGCGGTCGTCGGCGTAACTCTGGCCGCAGTACGGGTCGGGGAGCTGTGGCGGGGTCGTCTGCGCCGGTGCGACCGCGCCGGTCGCGTCCCACGGCGTGGCCTGGGCCGCACCGGCGACCCCGAGCGAGCCCAGCAGCGCCGCGACGGCCGCCGCGATCAGCCGCGCG
Source organism: uncultured Solirubrobacterales bacterium (assembly GCA_963781265.1). Lineage (GTDB taxonomy): Bacteria > Actinomycetota > Thermoleophilia > Solirubrobacterales > 70-9 > WHSW01. The sequence goes on along the minus strand of CAWAFH010000011.1, from coordinate 73,363 downwards.
CCGCTCGAGCGGCAGGTGCGCCCGCGCACCCGAGGTCGGCGCCGGCGTCGGTCCACCGCTCAGGCGGCGGCCGGCGCCTTGGCGCCCTTCTCCGCGGCGCGCTGCTCGCCAGCCTCCGAGCCGAGCTCGTAGCCCAGCTCGACGAGCATGTCGCCGGCGACGCGCTCGTACTCCGCGACCTCCTCCGGCGTCATCCGCTCGCGCCACATGCCGATCCGGTCCGACCGCGGTGGCTCCTTGGCCAGCACGTGGCTCTCCATCCGCGCCTCGGCGGTCTGGTTCGGCCGGTTCTTGCGTGGCAGCTCGCGGGCCTTCTCGGCCAGGCGGCCCTCCGCGCGCTCGTGGTACTCGAGCATCACCGGGTCGAAGTCGAGCTCGATGAAGTCGCAGACTCGCCGCAGGACGCCCTCGGTGTCGGCGACCAGGTCCTCGAAGCGGACCTCGGTGTAGTGGTTCACCGACGGGGCCATCTTGCGCGCCTTGCGGATCCGGTTGCGCCACAGGCGCGCCGACTGCTCGTAGGTCTCGGGGCCCCAGTTCATCCGCAGGTGGGAGAGCGAGACGTCGCGGCCGTCGCGGATGATGTGGACGAACCGCGCCTCCGGCAGCACCCGCTGGATCCGCCTCATCTCGCGCACGTAGCCGGGCGTCTTGTCGCCGTAGCGGATCTTGCCCTCGCGCTCGGCGTAGAGCATGTAGAAGGCGCGGATCGTGTCGGCGGCGGTGACCGGGTCGAGCGCGTTGATCCGCGCCCGCAGCTCGTCGGCGTCGAGGTGAAAGTCGCCCCAGCGCTTGTGGTCGATCGCCAGGTTCGCCGCGTCCTCGCCGCTCTGCTTCGAGCGCTCGAACGCCTTGATCAGCTTCGGCACCCAGTGCGTCTCGCCCGGGATCGCGAGGTCGGGGTGCGAGTCCAGCATCAGCCGCAGCAGCGTCGTGCCCGACCGGGTCACGCCGCAGACGAACGGCGCGGGCGGCGGCTCCGGGCCGCGACCGCGCAGGCGCCTGCCCGCGAGCGCGATTCCCGCGCGCTTTCGATACCGCTCGATCTGATCTGTGAAGCCCATGAAGCCCTCCAAGCTACCCGGTTGAAGTCGATTCCAATAATTCGCCGATGCCCCTCAACGTTGCGGACCACGGCCGCTCCGTCTCGCGCACCCGGATCGCCCCGGCGCCGAGCTCCGCTCGCAGCGAGTCGTCCGCGAGCCGCTCGATCGCGGCTCGCAACTCGCCCACGTCAGGCTCAAGCGCCGGGATCCCCGAGCGCGCGGTTCCGTTCGGGGTCGAGGCGACGAGCAGGCCGTTGATGCCGTCGTGGATCGCCTCGTTCATCGGTGGCGCGTCGTTCGTGATCGCCGGCAGGCCGAAGGCGATCGCCTCGTAGAGAGGCAGCCCGAGACCCTCCCAGCGCGCCGGGGCGATGAAGGCGTCGCAGGAGGCGAGCTCGCGCAGATGCTCGGCGGTCGGCTGATCGGCGAGGCGCAGCTCGATCCGGGGATCGCGCTCGGCCGCCGCCGCCGCGGCCTTGACCTGCTTGCGCTCGACCTGGGCCTTGACGATCAGCCGCAGGCGGTCGTCGGTGGTCGCCTCGAACGCCTCGAGCACCGGCCCCAGCGGTTTGCGGTGGCCGAGGAAGCCGCCTGGAAACACGAACCTCACGGGATCGCGAGCGGCGAGCGGCGAGCGGCGAGCGGCGATCTCTTCCGCAACGGCGATCAGCTCCGGGTGACAGCCCCAGGTGATGTACGGCGTCTCGAGCCCCATCTCGCGCGTAACGCTCCTGTTCGGCGCGGGTCAGCGAGTAGACGACGTCGAACGCCTCGCGCGCGCCGGCGACGTGCTCGGCGGTGAAGTGCTCCCAGACGAAGCGCCCGATCGTCCGCACCCCGCGGCGGCGCAATTCTGCGAGCTCGGCGAACTGGTAGTTCTGGTCGCAGAGGATCGCGTCGATTCCGTGCTCGTCGACCCAGGCCAGGTACTCGTCGGCGGGGATGTCGTAGGCGGAGGCCTCAGTGACGCCCGGCTGGTCCCAGACGTCGTCGCGGTCGAGCGCCCCCGGCCGCGGGCCCTTCTCCTTCTTGGGCCGCGCGAGGACGAAGCTCTCGTGGCCGAGCTCGTCGACCGCCGTGCGCAGCTGCCGCCCGACGACCGGCTGGCCGCGGTTGAACCACTTGGAAACGACTCCGACGCGCATCAGGCCGCCGCTCGCCGCTCGCCGCTCGCCGCGCGACCCCCGAGCTCAGCAGCCAAGAAGCCGCTCCAGTCCCTCCACGGTGCGATCCCAGCTGCGCTCGTTCTCGCGCAGGCGGAGCGCGCCGGCGGCGAGCCGCTCGCGCTCGCCGGGGTCGCCGAGGCGCTCGATCGCGGCGGTCAGCTGCTCGAAGTCCGGGTCGAACGCGGGGATCCCGGAGCCGGCCTCGCCCCAGGGCACCGAGTCGACGCAGATCCCGTTGATTCCGTCGAGCACGACCTCGTTCATCGGGGGCGAGTCGTTGGTGATCGAGGGCATTCCGAAGGCCACGGCCTCGTAGAGCGGCAGCCCGAGGCCCTCCCAGCGCGATGGCGAGAGGCAGACGTGGCAGCTCGCGAACTGGCGCAGGTGCTCGTCGGTGGGCCGGTCCTCGAGCTCGATCACGACCCGCGCGTCCCCGCCGGCCGCCTGCTCGAGCTTGCCCGCCTTGCGATCGACCTGGCCGCGGATCAGCAGCCGCAGGTGATCCCCTCGGGCCCGGGTGAACGCCTGGACGATCTCCGGGAACGGCTTGCGCTTGCCCATGAAGCTGCCGGGGACGTAGAACCAGACCTCGTCCGCCGCTCGCCGCTCGCCGCTCGCCGCTCGAACTTCCTCGCCGATCTCGATCAGCTCGGGATGGCAGCCCCAGGTGAGCAGCGGGCTCTCGATCCCGAAGCCGCGGTAGCGCTCCTGTTCGGCGCGGGTGAACGAGTAGATCGTGTCGTACGCCGCGCGGGCCGGCTCCGCGTCGGCCGCGGCGAAGCTCTCCCAGACGAAGCGGCCGATCGTGCGGACGCCGTCGTTGCGCAGCGCGGCGATCTCGTCGAACTGGTCGTTCTGGTCGCAGAGGACCGCGTCGAGCGAGTTGTCCGAGGCCCAGCCCCGGTACTCGTCGCTGGGGATGTCGGCGTTCGAGCCCTGGGTCACGCCCGGCTGATCCCAGACCGGGTCGGCGACCCGCTCCTGGTTGGCGCGCGGTCCCTTGCCCGGCTTCGCGAGCACGAAGGTCTCGTGGCCCAGCCCGTCGAGCGCCGAGCGGATCTGCCGCGTCACGACGGCCTGCCCGGAGGCAAACCATTTCGAAACCAGCCCAATCCGCATCGTCATGTCCTCCAGCGGCGAGCGGCGAACGGCGAGCGGCCGCTCACGCTGCTTCGATCAGCGCGGTGGCCTTCTCGACCGCGTCGGCGCCGGTCGGATAGCCGAGCTGATCGAGCAGTTCGCCCGCAATCGCCTCGAACTCCTCGCGCTGCTCGGGCGTCATCTGGGTGCGCCAGCGGGCGACGCGGTCGGCGCTCGGCGGCTTGGTGGTCATCTCGTGGGTGGCCATCCGCCGTTCGACCGAGAGCTCCTTGGCGCGGCCCTCGGCGGGCAGCGCGCGGGCCATCTCCTTGAGCCGGTCGGCGGAGCGCTCGTGGTAGGTGAGCAGCGAGTCGTCCCAGGGCAGCTCGATGAAGTCGCAGACCTTGCGCAGCACCGGCTCGGTTTCCAGGATCAGGTCCTCGTAGCGGATCTCGATGTAGTGGTCGAGCTGCGGCGAGTCCTCGCGCGCCTTGGTGATCTTCTTCTGCCAGCGGCGAGCGACGTCTTCCGCGGTCAGCTCGCGCACCGTGCGGTCGAGGACCGAGAGCGCCACGTCGCGCCCGTCGCGGATCACGTGCACGAAGCGCGCCTCCGGGATCGCCCGCTGAATCAGCTTCATCTTCTGGACGTAGGTCGGTGTCTTCTCCCCCCACCGCGGCTTGCCCTGCTCCTCGGTGTAGGCGGCGTAGAAGGTGCGCACCGCCGGGCCCGGCTTGATCTCGGGCAGCGCCCGGAGGCGGCCGAGCATCTCCTCGTCGGAGAAGCCGAAGTCGCCCCACTCGCGCGCGGACTTCATCGCCTCGAGCGCGCTCTCCGGCGTCGCGTCGCGCTCGCGGGCCGCCTTGATCAGGTCGGGGACGAAGTGGGTCTCGGGCGGGATCGTCAGATCGGGGTGGGCATCGAGCATCATCCGCAACAGGGTCGTGCCGGAGCGGTTCATGCCGACCACGAACGGCACCGGCTCGCGGCGCGCGTCGTCCTTCTTCAGTCTCGAGAACAAACCCATGATCAGTGGCCGCGGACCCCGGCGAGCTTGGGGGCGTGGGTCCGAGGCGAGCGGATCAGGATAGAGAACCGCGCGAGAAAGGCGATCCGCAAGCGCTAGTTGCGCTTGACCATGTCGCGGAACTTGGTCGAGCCGGTCTGGTCGGAGCCGCGATCGGTGCGCGACTTCGAGCGCGCCCACTCCTCGGGCGGCAGCCAGTCCTCCTTCGGCGTCGCCGTCTCGTAGCCGAGGTCGGCGAGCAGGTAGCCCGCCGCGTTCTCGAACTCGGCGTTCTCCTCGGCGCTCATCTCGCGCTTCCAGACCGCGACCCGGTCGGCGTCGGGCGGCTTCGTGGTCAGCGCGTGGGCCTCGATTCGCTCACCGGCCTCGCGCTCGGGGCGCCCCTTCTTCGCCGGCAGCGCCCCCGCCATCTCCTGCAGCCGCTCCTCGGCCCGCTCGTGGTAGCTCAGCATCGCGGGGTCGAACGGGAGATCGATGTGCTCGCAGACCCGCCGCAGGACGCTCTCGGTATCGGAGATCAGGTCCTCGTAGCGCACCTCGATGTAGTGCTCGACCTCCTCCGCGTCGATCCGCGACTTGACGATTCGCTTCCGCCAGCGGCGCGCCATCTCGCGCGCCGGGACCGGCTCCTTGCCGCGCTTGGTGATCCTGGCGTTCTGCGAGAGGCCGGCGTCGCGGCCGTCGCGGATCACGTGGATGAAGCGCGCCTCGGGCAGCGTCTTCTGCAGCTTGCGCATCTTGCGGATGTAGTCCGGGGTCTTGTCGCCCCAGCGGGGCTTGCCGTGCTTGTTGGCATAGGCGCGGTAGAAGGCGCGCATCGCGTCGGCGGTGTTGAACTTCTCCACGGACTGCATCGAGACGAGCAGGTCCTCCTCGGTGAGCCCGAAGTCGTTCCAGCGCCGCCGCTCGTCATGGACGATCTCGCGGGTCGCCGTGCGGGCGTTGAAGCGCAGGCGGCCGGAGGCCTGGATCAGTGGGTTGAGGAAGTGCGTCTCCGGCGGGATCGCGAGCTGCGGATGCGAGTCGAGCATCATCCGCAGCAAGGTGGTTCCGGAGCGCCCGACGCCGACCACGAACGGGGCCGGGAACTCGGGCTCCGAGCGGCCGCGCAGGCGGCGATTGCGAAGCATCCGGATCGAATAGTCGAAGGCCATGGTGGGCCGATCAGGATGGCACGTCGTAGCCGAGTTCGCGAAGCAGATCGCCGGCGACCCGGTCGAACGCCGCCCGGTCGGCTGAATCCATGTCCTCGCGCCAGACCTCGATCCGAGCCTCGGTCGGCGGCTTTGCGGCGAGCGAATGCGCCGCCTGGCGCTCGTCGCGGTCGCGCTCGTCGCGGGCGCCCTCTGCGGCGAGATCGCCGAGCTCGGAGATCCGCCGTTCCGCCTGCTCGCGGTAGCTCAACATCGCCGGGTCGTAGTCGAGCTCGACCAGCTCGCAGACCCGCCGCAGCACCTGCTCCGGGTCCGTGATCAGGTCCTCGAATCGCAATTCCAGGTAGCGGCCGCGCAGCCGCTTCGCCTGCTTGCGGGCGCTCTCGATCCGGCGCCGCCAGAGGTCGGCGATCTCGTCGATCGGCTTTCCGGTCCCCATCCCACGCGCGAGCCGCGAGAGGGCGACGTCGCGGCCGTCGCGGATCAGGTGCACGAACCGCGCCTCCTCGAGCGCGTGGGCGATGGGCCGCATCCGTTTCACGTACCCGGGCGTCTTGTCGCCCCAGCGCGGCTTGCCCTCCCGCTCTGCGCAGAGCGCGTAGAAGACGCGCAGGACCGCGGCCGCCCCGTGGGCCTCGCGGCGCTCGACCTCGGCGCGGAAGTGGTCGGCGTCGAGGCCGAAGTCGCCCCAGGTGCGGGCGCCGACGATCGCGTCGACCAACTCGCTCGCGAACCGGCACTCGTTGGCGCGCTCGATCAGCTCGGGCACGAAATGGGTCTCGGCCGGAATCGCGAGCTGCGGATGGGAGTCGAGCATCAGCCGCAGCAGCGTGGTGCCCGAACGCCCGACGCCGACGACGAACGGCGCCGGCGCCAGGCTCGCGGCCCGACGCCTCACGCCGGCGCGGGGATCCGGGCTGCGGCGAGCGACTCGAACAGCTTCAGCCCGTCGGTCGAGCCGCACAGGGCGTCGACGGCGTGCTCGGGGTGCGGCATCAGGCCGACCACGTTCCCCGCCTCGTTGCGGACACCGGCGACGTCGGCGACCGAGCCGTTCGGGTTCTGCCCGGCGGCGTAGCGGAAGACGATCTGGCCGTTGGCCTCGAGCTCGCCGAGCTGATCGGCCGGGGCGAACCAGCGACCGCTCATGTGCTTGACCGGGATCGAGAGGCGATCGCCGGCGGCGCACGCGGAGGTCGCGACCGTGTCCGCGTCGACCACCTCGAGCTCGACCTGCCGGCAGAGGAAGCGCAGGTGCTCGTTCGCGAGCAGCGCGCCGGGCAGCAGGCCCGCCTCGCACAGCACCTGAAAGCCGTTGCAGATCCCGAGCACCGGCCCGCCGGCGGCGGCGAACTCGCGCACCGGCTCCATCACCGGGGCGAAGCGGGCGATCGCGCCGGCGCGCAGATAGTCGCCGTAGGAGAAGCCACCGGGGACGACGATCGCGTCGATTCCGGAGAGGTCGGTCTCGCCGTGCCAGACCAGGCGCGCCTCGCCCACTCGCTCGCACGCGAGCACCGCATCGCGTTCATCGCACGACCCCGGGAACTGGAGTACGCCGAACATCAGCCCTCGACCGACCCCGACACCCCCGGACGCGAAGCGGAGGAGGTGTCGGGCATTCGTTCGATCTCGTAGTCCTCGATCAGCGGGTTGGCCAGCAGCTGCTCGCAGAGGCGGTCGAGGTCGGCCCCCTCCGGTGCCTCGAGCTCCACCATGCGCCCGACCCGGACGCGGCCGACGCCGTCGAAGCCGAGCGCCGGTAGCGCCCGCTCCACGGCCTTGCCCTGCGGGTCGAGGATTCCCTCCTTCGGCCGGATCAGCACGCGAGCCTTCACCGTTCGCAGCGTAGCGTCAGCTGCGGCGCCGGCGGGCTCGGCCGGTGAAGCCCGAGAGGCGCGACCGGGGCGCCGGCGGGGCCAGGTCCAGCGGCTCGCCCGGCGCGGGCTCGAGCTCGAGGATCTCCGTGTAGCCGGCGCGCTCGAGTGACCCCTCCATCCCGACCAGCCGCGCCCCGCGCGCCCAGCGGGGATCGTCGGCCAGGTGGACGGCCGCCTCGCGCCGGATGTTGTCGCCCGCCCACGCGGCCACCGGCTCCGGCAGCTCCCGCTCGCAGGCGGCATAGATACGGGTGAGCTCGCGGCGCGGGTCGGCACGCAGGTCCTCGAGCCTGACCTGGACGTAGCGGTCGCCGAACAGCCGGGCGCCGTCGCCGGCGCTGCTCTCGAACGCCGCCCTCCAGACGATCAGCGGCCGCAGGAAGTCGGGGATGTCCCCGGGGAGCTCGAGTGAGCCCTGGCGGGCGATCAGCTCCTCGGAGATCCGCCGGCTCGACCACAGGCGCCGCCCGGTGCGGGCGGTGAAGAAGCTGTCGGCGTCCGGGTAGATGTCGGTCCTGCGGCGGCGACCGAGCAGCATCGAGGCGGTGACCGCGCGCGGATCGCGGGTCAGGTGGACGATGACCGCCTCGGGGTCGAGCTCGGCGACAGCGCCGAGCTTGTGATGAAGGCGCGTCTCCTTGATTGCGACGGCGGGAGCCGTCGCGAGCAGCTCGGCGAGCAGCTCGTTCACGTGCGCCGGCAGCTCCGGATCGAGCTCGAGCTCCGGAGCACGCGGCCCACCCCAGTTGAAGAGCTCGATCGGCAGCTCGGGGTGGCGCTCGGCGCGAAAGCGCTCGCGACGCTCGCGGGTCTCGGCGAACGCGTCGGTGTCGCGCGCCCCGCTGCCGCCGCCGACGGTCTCGGCGTCCTCGCGCAGCGGCTCGTAGAAGCACTGCAGGTCGCTGTCCTCGCCGAGGGCGTCGTACAGGATCGTCGTGCCCGAGCGCCGCAGGCCGCAGACGAACAGGTTCATCCGCTCAGCGTAGGGGGCGTCACCTAGAGCGAGCGGCCCGTGATGCGCTCGTAGGCCTCGACGTACTTCCCGCGGGTGTTCGCGACCACGTCCCCGGGCAGTTCTGGCCCGGGCGGCGAGTGGTCCCAACCCGACTGGTCGAGCCAGTCGCGCACGTACTGCTTGTCGAACGAGGCCTGCGAGCGGCCGGGTTCGTAGTCATCGGCGGGCCAGAAGCGCGACGAGTCCGGGGTCAGCACCTCGTCGCCCAGCACCACCTCGGCCCCGGGCGAGGACCCGAACTCGAACTTCGTGTCGGCGATGATGATTCCGCGCTCGGCGGCGTGGTCGCGGGCGAACGAGTAGAGCTCCAGCGTCACCCGACGCAGCTCCTCCATCAGCGGCCGGTCGCCGATCAGCTCCGCGGCGCGGTCGAAGTCGATGTTCTCGTCGTGGTCGCCCAGCTCGGCCTTGGTCGCCGGGGTGAAGATCGGTTCGGGGAGCTCGTCGGACTCGCGCAGCCCCGCGGGAAGCTCGATCCCGCAGACGGATCCGGTCTGCTGGTACTCCTTCCAGCCCGACCCGGTGATGTAGCCGCGGGCCACGCACTCGACCGGGTACATCTCGAGCCGCTTCACGCGCAGCGCCTTGCCGGCGACCTCCTCCGGCACATCCTGGGAGATGTAGTGGTTCGGGACGATCTCGCCCGTGTGCTCGAACCAGAACACGGACATCTGGGTCAGCACCTTCCCCTTGTCCGGGATGGCGGTCGGCAGGATGACGTCGTAGGCGGAGATCCGGTCGGAGGCGACCATGACGATCTGGTCGCCGTCGGCGTACATCTCCCGGACCTTCCCGGAGGCGACGAGCTTGAGATCCGCGAGCGAGCTCACGGCGGCGATGCTAACAACGGCGGGCGGATGGTTGAGCGTCGCCCGCCCACGCCCGCAGCCCGGCCCCGCGGCTGCGCCGCCGCCCTACGATTGATGGCGATGGCGAGCTCGATCGCATCCGCCGCCCCGGCCGCCCCGGCGCCCGCGCCGGCCCGCCGGTTCGCCGACCTGCCACGCGTGCCGCTGCCGAAGCCGCTGCAGACCGCCCGCTTCGTCTTCCGCCCGCTGCCCTTCCTCGAGCACTGGCGCGCCCGGCTCGGCGAGACCTTCCACGCGAGCCTGCTCGGCCCGGGCGAGGTCGTCTTCCTCTCGGACCCGGAGTCGCTGAAGCGCCTGTTCACCGCCGACCGGGTGAACACGATCGCCCCCGGTCGCAACGTGATCCTCGAGCCGCTGCTCGGGCGCTCGTCCCTGCTCTTGCAGGAGGACGACGAGCACCTGCGCCGCCGCAGGCTGATGCTGCCGCCGTTTCACGGCGAGCGGATGCGCGGCTACGAGCAGGTGATCCGCGAGGCGACCGAGCGCGCCGTCGGCAGCTGGCCGCTCGGGACCGAGTTCGCGCTCCACCCGAGCATGCAGGCGATCACGCTCGAGGTGATCCTGCGGGCGGTCTTCGGGGTCGAGGACGCCGACCGGCGCGAGCGCCTGCGCGACGGCCTCGTCGGCATCCTGAGCGCCAGCGCCTCGCCGGCCGCGTTCGGGTTCGCCAATCCGACCCTGCGCAGGCTGCCCCCGTTCCGAAGGATCGCGACGCTGCGCGACCGCACCGATGCGCTGCTCTACGCCGAGATCGCCGAGCACCGACGCCGCCCCGATCTCGCCGAGCGCGACGACATCCTGTCGCTGCTGCTGACGGCGCGGTTCGAGGACGGCTCGCAGATGAGCGACCGCGAGCTGCGCGACCAGCTCATGACGTTGCTGCTCGCGGGCCACGAGACGACCGCGACCGGGCTGGCGTGGGCCTTCGACCTGTTGCTGCATCACCCCGAGGCGCTGGCCCGGCTCGAGGCCGAGCTCGCGCGCGGCGATCACGCCTACCTCGACGCCGTCGTCGACGAGACCCTGCGGGTGCGCCCGGTGGTCCCGTTCACCGGCCGCCAGCTGCGCCAGGACTCCGAGCTCGGCGGCTTCGAGCTCCCTTCCGGCACGGTGATCCTGGCGGGCATCTACCTCGTCCACACCCGCGCCGATGTATACGACGATCCGCGGGCCTTCCGCCCCGAGCGATTCCTCGGCGACTCCGCGCCCGATACCTACTCCTGGATCCCGTTCGGCGGCGGCACGCGGCGGTGCATCGGCGCCGCCTTCGCCGAGCTCGAGATGCGGGTCGCGATCGAGACGATCCTCGGCTCGGTCTCGCTGCGCGCGGCGACGGCGGCGCTCGAGCGACCGGTTCGCCGCAACGTCACGCTCTCGCCCGCCCGCGGCACCCGGGCGATCGCGGCGGCGCGCTAGCCGGCGCTCAGGCGGCGTCGATGCGGTCGAGGCGGGCGATCAGCTCCGGTACGTGGACCAGATAGGCGTTGTAGTCGAAGACCTCGTCCAGGTCGATCGCGGAGAGGTCGGCGCCGCGGTCCGGGTAGGCGGCGATCGCCGCTGACAGCAGCTCGCGAAAGTCGGTGCCCGTGTCCCAGGCGCCCTGCGCTGCCTCCTGGACGAGCCGGTAGGCGTCGTCGCGGGTCAGCCCCGCCTCGATCAGCGCGGTCAGCGCCCGCTGGCTGAACAGCGCTCCGTGGGTGAGCTCGAGATTGGTGAGCATCCGCTCCACATGCACGTTCATGCCCTCGACGAGGCCCGTGGAGAGGTGCTGCATGTAGTCGAGCAGGATCGTCGCGTCCGGTAGCACGACCCGCTCGGCCCCCGAGTGCGAGATGTCGCGCTCGTGCCACAGGGCGACGTTCTCGAGCCCGGTCTGCGCGTAGCCGCGCAGCACGCGGGCGAGCCCGCAGACGCGCTCGGCGGTGATCGGGTTGCGCTTGTGCGGCATCGCCGACGAGCCCTTCTGCGACCCGGAGGCGAACGGTCTCCTCGACCTCTCGGACCTCGGTCCGCTGGAGGTTGCGGATCTCCTGGGCGAAGCGCTCGAGCCCGGTGCCGGCGATCGCGATCGCCTCGAGCACCGCGGCGTGGCGGTCGCGCGGGACGACCTGGGTCGAGATGTCCTCGGCGCGCAGGCCGAGGCGGTCCATGACTGCGGCCTCGATCGGGGGCGGGGTGGAGGCGAACGTGCCGACCGCCCCGGAGAGCTTGCCGACCGCGGCGTCGTCGAACGCATCGCGCAGCCGGGTCAGGTTGCGATCGGCCTCGAACGCGAACCCCGCGAGGCGGAGCCCGAACGTGGTCGGCTCGGCGTGGACGCCGTGGGTGCGGCCGATGCAGAGGGTCTCGGCGTGCTCGCGCGCGCGGGCGACCAGGGCGTCGCGATATGCGGTCGCGCCGCCGATCAGGATCGACCCGGCCTCGACGAGCTGGAGCCCGAGCGCGGTGTCGAGCACGTCCGACGAGGTGAGCCCGTAGTGGATCCACCGTCCGTGCTCGCCGATCGACCCGGCGACCACATCGACGAAGGCGGCGACATCGTGGTTGGTCTGGCGCTCGCGCTCCTTGACCGCCTCGACCGTGAACGAGGCGCGCTCGCGGCATGCGGCCGCGGCCGCGGCCGGGACCGCGCCGTGGTCCGCCCAGGCGTCGGTGGCGGCGAGCTCGACCTCGAGCCAGCCGCGCATCCGTCGCTCATCCGACCAGACGCCGGCCATCTCCGGCCTCGAGTACCTGGCGATCACGAGAGCCCCTCGGGCGAGCGGCGAGCGGCGAGCGGCGAACGCCGAGCTAACAATTGATCATCCGCACCGCGAGCAGGCCCGCGTTCTTCGCCCCGTCGATCGCCACGCATGCGACCGGGACCCCGGGCGGCATCTGCACCGCGCTGAGCAGGGCATCGAGCCCGCCGAGGCTCTTGCCGAGGATCGGCACGCCGATCACCGGCAGATCGGTATGGGCGGCGGCGACCCCGGGCAACGCCGCCGACATTCCGGCGCCGGCGATGATCACCCGCAACCCCCTCATCCGCGCCGCGTGGCAGTACTCGCGCACCTTCTCCGGGTCGCGATGAGCGCTCATCACCCGGACCTCGTAGCGGATCCCCGCCTCCTGCAGCGCCGTGCCCGCGGGCTGCATCTTCTCCTTGTCGTTCTTCGAGCCCATGACGATCCCGACCCTCGGGGCGTCGACCTCGATCTCCTCGAAGGCGGCCTCGACCTCGGGCATCGGCTCGAGCTCGACCGGGGTCTTGACCTCGGTCTCGGTGTTGGGGTCGCGCTGCATCTCCACGCTGGTCGTCTCCTGTTCTGTCAGCCGGCCAGCGCCGCCACGGCTCGGGCGGCGATGTCGGTGCGCATCTGCTTGCCGTCGAAATCAATCATTCCTGCCGCCTCGTAGGCCCGCTCGCGCGCCTCGCCCGGGCCGGATCCGAGCCCGGTCAGGTTGAGGACGCGCCCGCCGGCGGTGACGATCTCGCCGGCCTCGTTGCGGGCGGTGCCGGCATGGGTCACCTCGACCCGACCGCCTACCCGGTCGAGGCCGCGGATCACATCGCCCTTCGAAGAGCCCTCCGGATAGCCGGCCGACGCGAGGACGACCGTCACGGCCCAGTCGTCCGCGAACCGAGCCTCGGCGCCGGCGAGCCCGCCGGGCTCGCGGGCGGCGCGGAACAGGCCGAGCAGGTCGCCCTCGAGCCGCGGCAGCACCGCCTGGGTCTCGGGATCACCGAAGCGGCAGTTGAACTCGAGCACCTTGGCGCCGGCGTCGGAGAGCATCAGGCCGGCGTAGAGAACGCCGTGGTACGGCGTCCCGCGGCCGGCCATCAGCTCGACGATCGGCCGGTGGACCGAGTCGAGGATCCCGTCGACCGTCGCCGCGTCGAAGCCTGGAACCGGCGAGTAGCTGCCCATGCCGCCGGTGTTCGGCCCGCGGTCGTCGTCGAAGATCCGCTTGTAGTCCTGGGCCGGGGCGAGCGGCACGACGTTCTCACCGTCGCAGAGCGCCAGCAGCGAGAGCTCCTCGCCGTCGAGGAACTCCTCGAGCACGACCTCGGTCGCGCCGAAGCGCTGCTCGACGAAGAACGCCTCGACCGCCTCGCGGGCCTGCGCCTCGGTCTCGCAGATGATCACGCCCTTGCCCGCGGCCAGGCCGTCGGCCTTCAAGACCGCCGGAAAGCTCGCGCTCGCGATCTGGTCGAGCGCCTCGCCGCGGCTGCGCAGGACCTCGTGCCGGGCGGTGGGCACCCCGGCCTCGGCCATCAGCGCCTTCGCGTGCACCTTCGAGCCCTCGAGCCGCGCCGCCTCGGCGCTCGGCCCGAACGCCGCGACGCCCGCGGCCTCGAGCGCGTCGACGAGGCCGTCGACGAGCGGTGCCTCGGGCCCGACGACGACGAAGTCGCATTCCTCGGCCTTGGCCGCAGCGACCACGGCGGCGACGTCGCCCCGGGTCGAGACCAGTCGCGCGTCGGCCTCGATCCCGGCGTTGCCGGGCGTGCAGAGCAGCTCGTCGACGCCCGCGGAGCGGCGCAGCGCACGGACGATCGCGTGCTCGCGACCGCCACCTCCGACCACGAGGACCCTCATAGGGACTTGGTGAACTCCTCCGCGTCGATCGCGGTCAGGGTCTGGTTCATGACCGTGCCGCGCGAGCCCATCTCGATCGAGAGCTTCGCCATCGTCTGCTCGTCGGGGGCGTCGACCACGCTGACGAAGTCGTACTCGCCGAGGGTCGCCCACTGGTTCACGACCTTGACCCCGAGCTGCTCGACCTCCTTGTTGACCTCGTGCACCCGGGCCGGGTTGTCCTTGATCGTCTTGACGCCGTCCGGGGTCAATCGCGTCAGCATGATGTAGGTCGGCATCGCGGCTGCTTCCTCCTCGTTGGGGGTCGAACGCGGGCGGTGAGCGCCCGCACTCCTCTTTCTTTCACGTAGCGCGCCGTCGCGCAAGTTGGCCCACAGGGCGCCTCGGGTCAGCAATCATTGAGCGATGGCCGGCCATCCCCTGTTCGCCGCACTTTACGACCGCATGACCGCGAGGGCCGAGCGGGCCGGCCTCGCCGACCTGCGGGCCTCGGTGGTCGCGGCGGCAACCGGCCGCACGCTCGAGCTGGGCGCCGGCACGGGCGCCAACGCGGCCCACTACCCGGCGGCGGTCACCGAGCTGGTCCTCACCGAGCCCGACCCGCACATGGCGCGGCGCCTGCGCGAGAAGCTCGCCGGCGCCCCGCCGGCCTCGAGCTTCGAGGTGGTCGAGGCGGGGGCCGAGCGACTGCCCTTCGACGACGCGAGCTTCGACACGGTCGTCTGCACCCTGGTCCTGTGCACGGTCGGCGATCCGGCCGCCGTCTGCGGCGAGGTCGCGCGGGTCCTGCGCCCCGGCGGCCGGTTGCTGTTGCTCGAGCACGTCCGCGACCCCGGCTCGCTCGGCCGCTGGCAGGACCGGCTCCGGCGACCTTGGGGATGGGTGGCCGGCGGCTGTCAGCCGAACCGGGACACCCGCGCGACGCTGGCGGACGCCGGCTTCGACGTCTCCGCGCTCGAGCCGGCCGCGCTTCCGGCGGCGCCGCCCCTGGTGCGGCCGGCGCTTCGCGGGGCGGCCACGCCGCGCAGCGGGTAGGTAGCGGGCATGCGACGCCTGGTGCCGTTGGTCATCCGCCCGTGGATGCTGCCGCTGATCGTCGCCGCGCTGGTGGTGCCGATCGTCGCCGCCTTCGCCCTCGTCGGGCCGCAGCTCGGGCTCGCGGTCGGCGCGCTCGCCGTCGCAGTCGTGCTGGTGATCGCGGCGCGGACCCAGTTCGACGAGCCGATCGAGGTGCCCGACTCGGGCGATCGCCGTTACCGCCTGCTGGTCGTCGCCTCGGAGCCGGTCGAGGACGGCAAACTGGTGGAGCGGATCGCGGCGATCGCCGAGCGCGGGACCGAGGTCCTGGGCGGCGCTGAGCGGCCGCAGGTGCGGATCCTGGCCCCGGTGCGGCTGAAGCTGCTCGACCGCTGGGCGTCCGACCTCGGCGAGGCGCGCGACTCCGCGGCGCGCGTGCTCGCGATCTCGCTCGCGGCGATGGCTGCGGCAGGCTTCGACGCCAGCGGGCGGGTCGGCGACGCGGACCCGGTGCAGGCGATCACCGACGAGCTGTACACCTACCCGGCCCGCGAGGTGCTGCTGGTCGCCGGGCCGCAGGTCGGCGCCGCGGAGGCCGAGGAGGTCGGACGGCGGCTCGACCGGCCGGTCAGGCTGCTCGAGTCCCCGTCGCGCGGTCGCGCGCCAGCAGCTCCGCGATCGCGTCCCGCCTGAAGTCGAAGATCCGCTCGAGGTCGCGGCGCACGAACAGCGCCAGGGCGGCGGCGCCGAGCGGGCCGAAGCCGATCCGGTAACGGACCCGGTCGCGGATCAAGGTCGACTCGCCGTCGGCCTCGAACGTGTGCGTGTGGTGCCAGAGGGCATACGGGCCGGAGACCTGCGCGTCGACGAACCCGTGCGGCCGCTCCCACGCCTCGATCCGCGTCCGCCAGCGGACCGGGATCCCATGGAGCTTCAGCCTGTACTCGATCAGCGCTCCCTCGCCCAGCTCGATCGGGCGCGGCGTGACGATCCGAAAGCCGAGCCACGGCGGCGTGATCGCCTCGAGGTTGCCGGCGTCGGCGAAGAAGTCGAAGGTCCGCTCGATCGGCAGCTCGATCCGCTGGCTGCGCTCGAGCACCTGCTCGCCGCTCATCCGAATCTCCCGACGAGCGCCTCGTAGTCGCTGATCGTGTGCTCCCAGCTGAGGCGCTCCCGGGCTCGGGCGACGCCCTCGCGCAGCGACCCGAGCGTGCCCGGATCGGCGGCGGCGGCGAGGGCGGCGGCGAGCCCGCGCACGCTGGTCCGGTACGCGGGGATCCCCGACTTCGCGCGGCCCCGGGTCCGGCTCGCGACCAGGAGCCCGTTGTCGCGGTCGCGGACGACCTCGTTCATCGGCGGCGCGTCGTTGGTGATCACCGGCAGCCCGAGCGCCATCGACTCGTAGAGGTGCAGCCCGAGACCCTCCCAGCGGCTCGGCGCGACGCAGACGTCGGCGGCGGCGAACAGGCGCAGGTGCTCGTCAGTCGGCAGGTCCTCGATCACGACCTGGACCCGCGGGTCGCGCTCGACCCCCTTGCGCAGCAGGTCTAGTTCGCGCTCGACCTGCGCCTTGATCACGAGCTTCGCGCCCGGTTCGTCGAAACGGCGAAAGGCCTTCAGAACCTCAGCCACCGGTTTGCGCTTGCTCAGGAACCCGGCGGGGTAAAAGAACGTAAGGGGCTCGCCGCTCGCCGCTCGCCGCTCGGGCGCATAGCGCAACAGCTCCGGGTGGATGCCCCAGCGCACGCGCGGGCTCTCGATGCCGAGCGTCGCGTAGCGCTCCTGCTCGCAGGCGGTCAGCGAGTAGACCACGTCGAGCGCGCGCTTCGCGGGCTCCACGTGCTCACGCGAGAACTGCTCCCAGACGAAGCGCCCGGCGGTGGGTACCCCGGCGGCGCGCAGCTCGGCGATCGCGTCGAGCTCGTAGTTCTGGTCGAACAGGGCGAGGTCGAGCGAGTTGTCGAGCCCCCAGGCGACCAGCTCGGCGGCCGGGATCCGGTAGTGGGATGCGTCGGTGACCCCGGGCTGGTCCCAGACGCCGCTGTGGTCGACGAACGACGGCTTGATGTTCGCCGCCCGCGTCGGGCGAGCAAGCACGAACGTCTGGTGGCCGATCGCGTCGAGCGCGGAGCGCAGCTGGCGGGCGACCACGCCCTGCCCGCGGTTGAACCAGTAGGCGCAGATCCCGACCCGCATCGCGGGCGAGCTTAGACCGCGGCCTTCTCCGTGCTCGGCGCAACCGCCTTCGAGAACCCGAGCTCGCCGTCGGCGGCGTCGACCTCGACCCGGTCGCCGTCGGCGAACTCGCCCTCGAGCAGCCGCAGCGCGAGCTTGTCGACCAGCTGGCGCTGGATCACGCGCTTCAGCGGCCGGGCGCCGTACGTCGGGTCGTAGCCGAGGTTGCCGAGCAGGGTCCGGGCGTCGTCGGTGAGCTCGACCTCGATCCCGCGCTCGCGCAGGCGCTCGGCGAGCAGGTGGACCTGGAGGTCGACGATCTCGCTGATGTCCTCGCGGCTGAGGCGGTGGAAGATGACGACGTCGTCGATCCGGTTCAGGAACTCCGGCTTGAAGGTGCTCGCGAGCACCTCCTCGATCTGCTCGCGGATCCCCTCGTCGACCATCGGGCCGGTGATCCGGTCCGAGCCCACGTTCGAGGTCATGATCAGGATCGTGTTGGTGAAGTTGACCGTGCGGCCCTGGCCGTCGGTGAGCCGGCCGTCGTCCATGATCTGGAGCAGGACGTTGAAGACGTCGGGGTGCGCCTTCTCGATCTCGTCGAGCAGCACCACCGCGTAGGGCCGGCGGCGGATCGCCTCGGTCAGCTGGCCGCCCTCCTCGTAGCCGACGTACCCGGGCGGCGCCCCGACCAGCCGCGAGACGGAGTGCTTCTCCATGTACTCGGACATGTCGATCCGGACGATCGCCTGCTCGGAGTCGAACATGAACTCGGCCAGGGCCCGGGCGAGCTCGGTCTTGCCGACGCCGGTCGGGCCGAGGAACAGGAAGCTGCCGATCGGGCGGTTCGGGTCCGAGAGCCCCGCGCGCGACCGCCGCAGCGCGTTGGCGACCGCCTCGACCGCCTCGTCCTGACCGATCACCCGGTCGTGGAGGCGCTCCTCCATGTGGATCAGCTTCTCGACCTCGCCCTCCATCAGCTTGGAGACGGGGATCCCCGTCCAGCGGCCGACGACCTCGGCGACGTCCTCCTCGGTCACCTCCTCGGTCAGCAGCGAGCCGCCCTCGTCGAGCGAGCGCGAGCGGTCCTCGAGTTCGCTGACCGCGCGCTCGAGGTCCGGGATCTCCCCGTATTCGAGCTTCGCCATCCGCTCGAGGTCGTTCTCGCGCTTCGCCTGCTCGAGCTGGCCGCGGGCCTCGTCGAGGTGCTCGATCGCGCCCTTGCGCTCGTCGATCGCCGCCTTCTCGGCCTGCCAGCGCGCCTTCAGCTCCGAGGCGGTCTCGTTGAGGTCGGCGAGCTCGGACTCGATCGCCTCGCGCCGCGCCTTCGAGGCGTCGTCCTTCTCGCTCTTCAGCGCCTCGCGCTCGATCTCGAGCTGGAGGATGCGACGGTCGACCTCGTCGATCTCGACCGGCGACGACTCGATCTCCATCTTCAGCCGCGATGCGGCCTCGTCGACCAGGTCGATGGCCTTGTCCGGGAGGAAGCGATCGGCGATGTATCGCTCCGAGAGCGTCGCCGCGGCGACGATCGCCGGGTCGGTGATCCGGACGCCGTGGTGAAGCTCGTAGCGCTCCTTGAGCCCGCGGAGGATCGCGATCGTGTCGTTGATGTCGGGCTCGCCGACCAGCACCGGCTGAAAGCGCCGCTCGAGGGCCGCGTCCTTCTCGATGTGCTTGCGGTACTCGTCGAGGGTCGTCGCGCCGATGCAGCGCAGCTCACCGCGGGCGAGCATCGGCTTCAGCAGGTTGGCGGCGTCCATCGCGCCCTCGGTCGCGCCGGCGCCGACGATCGTGTGCAGCTCGTCGATGAACAGGATGATCTGGCCCTCGGCGTCCTGGACCTCCTTGAGCACCGCCTTCAGGCGCTCCTCGAACTCGCCGCGGTATTTCGAGCCGGCGACCAGGGCCCCGACGTCGAGGGCGATCACGCGGCGGTCGCGCAGGGACTCCGGGACGTCGCCGTCGACGATCCGCTGGGCGAGACCCTCGACGATGGCCGTCTTCCCGACCCCGGGCTCACCGATCAGGACCGGGTTGTTCTTGGTCCGGCGCGAGAGCACCTGGATCACGCGGCGGATCTCCTCGTCGCGGCCGATCACCGGGTCGAGCTTGTTGGCGCGCGCGTCGGCGGTCAGGTCGCGACCGAACTTCTCCAGCGCCTCGGCCATCTCCTCGGCGTTCGGGGAGGTGACGCGGCTCGGGCCCTGGGTCTCCTCGACGGCGCGCACCAGGGACTCGCGGTCGGGCAGGATGTCGGCGACGCCGCTCGCCGGGTCGGCGAGCGCGAGCAGGAGGTGGCCGACCGAGATGTACTCGTCGTTGCGAGCCGCCATCTCGGTCTCGGCGCGTTGCAGGGTGGCGATGAAGCTCTGTGCCGGGCGGACCTCGGGCGTCTCGGTGCCGCCGGCGACCGGCAGCGCGGCGACCGCCTTGCGCGCGCGGTCGGTGATCGCGGCGACGTCGGCGGAGAGCTTTCGGAGCGCTGCCGGGGCGAAGCCGTCCTCCTGCTCGAGCAGTGCGACGAGCAGGTGCGCGGGCACCAGCTCGGTGTTGCGAAAGCGCGCCGCGAGCTGCTGCGCAGCCGAGACCGCCTCTTGGGACTTGACCGTGAATCTGTCAGCCTGCATCGAGCCCTCAGTCTACGGGGTTGAGCCTTAGTTGTCAAACAATCTGAGTCGTCACGACTTAGATCACGTCGTTGTGAGACCTGGCTCCGGGCGCCGGAGTCGGGCGGCGAGCCAGAAGCCCGCCGCGGTCGCGGCGGTCGCCGCGGGAAGCCCCCGGGCGCCCGCGGTCCGCGCGCCATGGTCGCCGCCGAGCGCGAGCGCGAAGGTGAGCGCGTCCCCGGCGTCGGCGGCGGCGACCCCGAGCGTCGCGTGCCGCAGCCGCTCGCGATCGCCGAGCGCGAGAGCTGCCAGGTGCCGAGCACGACATCGCGGGTGGCGGCGATCCGCGCCAGTGCCAGCCCGGCCGAACCAGCCGCTCGAAGCCGAGGGCTCGTGCCGCGGCCTCGGGCGCCAGCCACAGGCCCGCGCCGATTGCGAGTCGCCCGGCCGCGAGCCCGGCCCCGACGGCGCGCTCGCCCGAGGTCACCTCCGGTTGCGGCGGCGCCGCTCGATTGGGATCGAGACGCTGTCGCCCGACTCGGCCGGCGGTCGCCCGAGCTCGGTCTCATAGACGCCGTACGGGACGATCTCGCCGCGAAGCGAGGTGCGCACCCGCTCCAGCTCCGCGGTCATCCGGCGCTCCAGCTGGTCGGCGCGCTCGCGCATCCTCGTGACCTCGGCCCGGGCGCGCTCGAGCTCGCGCTCGAGCGTCAGCACCGTCTCGACCCCGGCCAGGTTGAGGCCCTCCTCGGCGGTCATCCGCTGGATCCGGCGCAGGCGCTCGACGTCCTCGTAGGAGTAGAGGCGCGTGTTCTTGGGCGAGCGCTTCGGCGTGATCAGCCCGCGCGCTTCGTACATGCGCAGCGTCTGCGGGTGCATCTCGGCGAGCTCGGCGGCGACCGAGATCATGAAGACCCCGCGGCGCCGGTCGACCCCGCGCGCGCCGCCGCCCCTGTTCTTCTCCGCGCTCATCGATCCTCGCCAACCTTTGCCGACGTCGCGGACGCCTCACGCAACAGGCGCTCGCGCGGATCGTGGTCGTTGATCGACTCGGCGAACGCGTCGAGCGCCCGCCGCTGCTCGTCGTCGAGGTCGCGCGGCATCTGGATCTCGAGCCGGTAGAGGATGTCGGCGCGCCCGCGGTCGCCCGGCTTCGGGGGGCCCTCGCCCCGCAGTCGCTGCACGGTCCCGTGCTGGGTTCCGGCGGGGATCCGGATCCGCTTGCTGCCGCTGAGGGTCGGGACCTCGATCGTCGCCCCGCGGATCGCCTCGGCGACCGTGATCGGGACGGTGACCTCGAGGTTCGCGTCCTCGCGCTGGCGGAACACGGGCGAGGCCTGCACGCGCGTGACCACGTAGAGGTCGCCGGGTGGCGCCCCGCGGGCGCCGTCCTCGCCCTTCCCCCGCACGCGGATCCGGCTGCCGTCGCGGACCCCGGCGGGGATCCGCACCCGGTAGCGCTTGCGCTGCATCGTCAGCCCCGAGCCGCCGCAGGTCGGGCAGGGGTCCTCGATCACCTGGCCGGCGCCACCGCACTGGGGGCACGGCTGGCTGATCGAGAAGAAGCCCTGGCTCTCGGAGTCGATCCCGCGCCCGTTGCAGCGCGGGCAGGTCACCGGCATCGTGCCCGGCTTCGCGCCGGTGCCGCTGCAGGTGCGGCACGTCGACTGCTTCGGCACCGTGACCGCGACCTCGGTTCCCTCCATCGCCTGGCGGAAGCCGAGCCGGACCTCGGTCTCGAGGTCGCGGCCGCGAGCCGCCGGCTGGGGCCCCTGGCCGCCGCGGCGGAACAGGGTCGAGAAGATGTCGCCGAAGTCGCCGAAGCCGCCCGCCGCGTCACCGCCGGCGCGCCCGAAGCCGCCGAAGCGCCCGCCGGCGTCGTACTCCTTGCGCTTGTCGGGATCCGAGAGCGTGTCGTACGCGCCCTGGACCTCCTTGAAGCGCTCCTCGGCCTGCGGGTCGTCCGGATTGCGGTCCGGGTGGTACTCGCGGGCGAGCTTGCGGTACGCCTTCTTGATCTCCTCGGACGAGGCGCCGCGGCCGACGCCGAGCACCTCGTAGTGATCGCGGGCCATCGCGCTACTCCCCGACGATCACCCGCGCCGGCCGCAACACGGTGCCGTCGCAGCGATAGCCGCGGTCGAGCGTCTCGACCACGATCCCCGCCTCGCCGTCGGCGGCGCGGGTCGAGACCGCCTCGCTGTGGGCGGGGTCGAACGGCTCGCCGGTCGGGTCGAAGGACTCGACGCCGGCGCGGCCGATCGTCGCGATCAGCTCCGCGTGCACGAGCTCGAGCCCGCGGGCGACGTCGGAACCGGGCTCGGCGACCGCGAGCGCCCGCTCGAGGCTGTCGATGGAAGGGACCAGGTCACGGGCGAGCGCGAGCTTGCCGCGCCGCTCGGCGTCCGCCGCCTCGCGGACGGTGCGCTTGCGGTAGTTCTCGAAGTCGGCCTTCGCCCGCTGGGCGAGGTCGAGGTACTCGTCGCGCTCGCGCTTCAGCCCGGCGACGAGCTCCTCGAGCTCGTCGCCGACCTTGGAACCGGGCTCGCCGCTCGCCGCTCGCCGCTCGCCGCTCGGGTCGTCAGCCTCTCGCCTCTCGTCGCTTGAGTTGCCCCGAGAGTCCAGCGCCGAGCGGCGAGCGACCTCATCCTGCTCTGCGGGCTCGTCCCTAGCTCCGCTCATCATCGACGACCTCCGCATCGACGACCTCGTCCTCGGCGTCGCCGGCGCCGTTGGCCGAGGCGGCGTCCGGGCCGTCCGTGGGCTGCTGCTGAGCGGCGGCGTTCGCGTAGACCTGCTCGGACACCTTGTGGAAGGCGCCCTGCAGGGCGTCGGTCTTCGCCTTGATCTGCTCGGCGTCGTCGGACTCGAGCGAGTCGCGGACCGCCTTGATCGCGTCGGTGATCTCGGCCTTCGCCGCGTCGTCGATCTGGGCGTCCATGTCGCTGAGCTGCTTCTCGGCCGTGTAGGCGGCGTTCTCGCCGACGTTGCGGGCCTCGGCGAGCTCGCGCTGCTTGCGGTCGTCCTCGGCGTGCGACTCCGCGTCCTTGATCATCTGCTCGACCTCGGACTCGGCGAGCCCGGAGCCGCCCTTGATCTCGATCGTCTGCTCCTTGCCGGTGCCGAGGTCCTTGGCGGCGACGCTGAGGATGCCGTTCGCGTCGATGTCGAAGGTGACCTCGATCTGCGGCATGCCACGCGGCGCCGGCGGGATCCCGGTGAGCTGGAACTTGCCCAGGGACTTGTTGTAGGCGGCCATCTCGCGCTCTCCCTGGAGCACGTGGATCTCGACCGACGGCTGGTTGTCGTCGGCGGTCGAGAAGATCTCCGACTTCTTCGACGGGATCGTCGTGTTGCGCTCGATCAGCTTCGTCATCACGCCGCCCTTGGTCTCGATCCCCAGGGTCAGCGGGGTGACGTCGAGCAGCAGGACGTCCTTGACGTCACCGCTCAGCACCCCGGCCTGGATCGCGGCGCCGATCGCCACCACCTCGTCGGGGTTGACGCCCTTGTGCGGATCCTTGCCGACCAGCTCCTTGACCTTCTCCTGGACCGCGGGCATGCGGGTCATGCCGCCGACGAGGACGACGTGGTCGATGCTCGAACCGGCATCGGCGAGCGCCTGCTTGACGGGAGCGACGACGCGCTCGAGCAGGTCGGAGGTGAGCTCGTTGAGCTTCGCACGGGTGAGCTTGACCTCGAGGTGCTTGGGCTCGTTGTTGATCGCGGTGATGAACGGGACGCTGATCTGCGTCTCCTGGGTGGTCGAAAGCTCGATCTTCGCCTTCTCGGCCTGCTCGTACAGGCGCTGCAGCGAGCGCTTGTCGTTCGAGACGTCGACGCCCTGGTCGCGCTTGAACTCGGCGACCAGCCACTCGACGAGCGCCTTGTCCCAGTTGTCGCCGCCGAGGTGGTTGTCGCCGGCGGTCGACTTGACCTCGAAGACGCCGTCGCCGATCTCCAGGACCGAGACGTCGAACGTGCCGCCGCCGAGGTCGAAGACGAGGATCGTCTGATCGGCCTCCTCCTTGTCGAGCCCGTAGGCGAGCGCGGCCGCGGTCGGCTCGTTGATGATGCGCTTCACATCGAGCCCGGCGATCTTGCCGGCGTCCTTGGTCGCCTGGCGCTGATCGTCGTTGAAGTAGGCCGGGACCGTGATCACGGCCGAGTCGACCGTCTCGCCGAGCTTCGCCTCCGCGTCGGTCTTCAGCTTCTGCAGGATCATCGCCGAGATCTCGGGCGGCGAGTACTGATCGCCGCGGACCTCCACCCGGACGTCGCCGTTCGGGCCGGCGACGACCTGGTACGGGACGATCGTCTCCTCCTCCTTGACCTCGGCCTCCTTGCGGCCCATGAACCGCTTGATCGAGAAGATCGTGTTCTCGGGGTTCATCACGGCCTGGCGCTTCGCCACGGTGCCGACCAGGCGCTCGCCCGAGTCGGTGAACGCGACCACGGAGGGGGTCGTGCGTCCGCCCTCGGAGTTCTCGATGATCTCCGGCTCGGAGCCCTCGAGCACCGCCATCGCGGAGTTCGTGGTCCCGAGGTCGATTCCAATCGTCTTAGCCACTTTCGTCGCTCCTTCTAGCCTGTTTGCTTCAAGTCTCGTAGATACAAAATCTTAGTGCGAGGCTAGCAGATCCACGCGTGCAAACCAAGCGCTCGAGCAGCCTCGAGCGGCGAGCGCCGAGCGGCGGGCGACCTGCGTCAGCCGTTCGAGCAGGTGTACTCGGGCGGCTTTTGGTCGGCGATGTCGACCACCGGGCCCTTGCCGATCTGGCCGGCGTAGGCGGCGACGAACTGAGCGACCTGCTGGCCCTCTGCCTCCTCGAGGATGCCCTTCGGCATCCGCCCGCCGAGCCCGCACTCGATCGCGGTCAGCACCCGGGTCGCGTTGCCCTCATAGAGCTGGGCGCTGTTGGTGCCGCTGGGGACGAGCAGCGAGTCCAGATCCGGGCCGACGACCCCGTCGGTGCCGGCGGCGGCGAGCGTGTGGCAGGTGCCGCAGTTGGTCGCGAACATGTCCTTGGCCTCCTGGTCGGCGGAGGCCACCTGGACCGCGCCGGACTCCGAGTCGCCCTCCTTGCCGAGGGCGATGAACGGGAGCACGAGGACGCAGAGCACCGCGACGATCCCGAAGAGGATGAATGGACGTTTGCTCATCGGATCGGAAACCTACCGACTCACGCGGAGCCGGCGGCCCGTCGATCGCCGATGCGTAGATACCAGGGGCACATCCGCCTGAGCGCGCACTCGTCGCACCGCGGCGCCGGGCGGCAGACCCGGCGCCCGTGGGTGATCAGGTTGATGTGCAGCTCGTAGGCGTCGGCCGGGTCGGTGATCGCGAGCATCTCGTCGTGGGCGCGCTCGAACGAGGCGTCGGCCGGGAACAGGCCGAGGCGCCCTCCCACCCGGTGGACGTGGGTGTCGACCGGGATCTCCGGGCGCCCGAGGGCGAAGATCATCACGCAGGCGGCGGTCTTGCGCCCGACCCCGGGGAGCTCGACCAGGAACCCGATCGCCTCGTCGCGATCGGCGTCGGCGAGCCAGTCGAGGGTGGGCTCTCCCCCGTCGTCGGGCAGCTCGCGCAGGACCTGCTGGATGCGCGGTCCCTTGGTCAGCGACAGCCCGCCCGGCTTGATCGCCTCGATCACCTGCTCGACCGGAGCGTCGCGGACGTCCACCCAGGTCGGCAACGCGGCGCGCAGGCGCTCGTAGGCGACGTCGCGATTGCGGTCGTTGGTGTTCTGGGAGAGGATCGTGCGGACCAGCTCGGCGATCGGGTGGCCGTGCGGATGGTTGACCGGGCGCCCGTAGATCTCGCGCAGTCGATCGCGGATCGCCCGCACCCGGGCGCGCCGCGGCCGCGTCCAGGTTCGCTCGGGCGATCTCGGCGCGGCCATCGGGCGGAGGATATTTTGCCCCGGTGAGCGCGCTCGAGCAGCGGGTCGTCAGCGTCGACGGGGTCCGCACCTTCTACCGCTCGCGCCCGGGCACCGGCCGGCCCGTCGTCTTCGTGCACGGGAGCCCGACCAGCTCCGAGGACTGGGTGCCGTTCATGGAACGGCTCGACCGCCGCGCCGTCGCCCTCGACCTGCCCGGCTGGGGCGCGACCGAGCGCCGCTCGACGGCCGAGCTCGACCACTCGATGCACGGGCTGGCCCGGTTCGTGGAGCGCTTCCGCGAGGCGCTCGGGATCGACGAGTACGACCTCGTCGTCCACGACTGGGGCGTGGTCGGGCTGATCGCTGCGCTGCGCCGTCCCCAGCAGGTCCGCCGGCTGGTCGTCATCAACGCGGTCCCGATCTTCCCCGGATATCGCTGGCACTGGGTCGCGCGCTGGTTCTGGCGGGTGCCCCTGGCCGGCGAGCTCGCCAATGCGACGACCACGCGCGCGGGGCTCAAGCTGATCACCCGCCAGGCCTCCGAAGGGCGCGGTCCGCTCCCGGACGAGTGGCTCGACGCGGTCTGGGCGTCGTGGCCGCGCGGCACCTGGCCACAGCTGCTGGCGCTCTACCGCTCCGCCGACCCCGAGCTGCTCGCCGCCGCCGGCGAGGGCCTGGACCGGATCGACGCCCCGGCGCTGGTCGTCTGGGGGCGCGCGGACCCATACCTGCCGGCGCGCCTCGGGCGCGAGTTTGCGAGCCGGCTCGCGAACTCCCGCCTGGTCGAGCTCGACGGCGCCGGCCATTGGCCGTGGCTCGATCGCCCCGATGCGGTCGACCTCGTTACCCGGTTTATGAGCTCGTCCCGCTGATCCCGTAACACGCCCTTTACAATCGGCGCGCGATGCGCGCGATTTGGTCGAGGGTCAACGGTCTGCTGCCGAACGGGATCTTCGACGCGGTCCTCCAGTTCGGCCTCTTCTTCCTCGCCTACCAGGGCTATCAGGTGGTGCGCGGGATCACCGACTCGGGCAGCATCGACGCCTACGTCAACGCGCACCACGTCATGAACATCGAGAGCTCGCTCGGGCTCTTCTTCGAGCCGGGGTTCCAGAGCACCTTGATCGAGCACACCCCGTGGCTGATCGATGCCGCGAACTTCATGTACCTGAACTCGCATTTCGTGGTCACCACCGGCTTCCTCGCCTGGCTCTATTTGCGCCGCAACGACCACTTCTACTTCGTGCGCAACATGTTCATGGTCGCGATGGGCCTCGCGCTGGTCGGCTACATGCTGTTCCCGACCGCGCCGCCGCGGCTGTTCCCGAGCGAGGGGTTCACCGACACGATCTCGGCGTTCACCGGGGTCGCCCAGGACGACCAGACCGCGAGCTTGCTGCTCAACAAGTACGCCGCGGTCCCGAGCATGCACATCGCCTTCTCGATGATGGTCGGACTGACCGCCGCGAGCCTCGTCCGCCACCGGATCCCGCGGGTGATCTGGCGGCTCTATCCGCTGGTCGTCTTCTTCGTGATCGTCGCGACCGCGAACCACTACTGGTTCGACGCGGCCGCCGGCGCCCTCGTCGCCTGCACCGCCGCGGTCGCCGCGACCGCGCTTGCGAAGCTGCGCCCCGACGCCTGGGGCTGGCCGTCCGAGCGGACCCAGGAAGCGACCGCCTGAGCTTCGGGCGGATACGGTGACGGGCGTGGAAGGGTCACCCTCACCGCGAACCGCCGCCGCGTGGCGCGGCTACGCGCGCGACCGGCTGATCGAGTCGCGGCTGACCCCGAATGCGATCTCGATCACCGGCCTGATCCTCAACCTCGCCGCCGCCGCGCTGATCCTCGGCGACCAGATCTTCCTCGGCGGGGTCGCCTTCGTCATCGGCTCGATCATGGACACGCTCGATGGTCGCTATTCGCGGATGTCGGGCAAGGGCACGATGTTCGGCGCCTTTCTCGACTCGACCCTGGACCGGATCGAGGAGGGGCTGGTGCTGACCGCGGTCGCCTACCAGTTCGCCGACGCGGGCGACGCGGTGCCCGCCGCCGCCTGCGTGTTCGTCGTCCTCGGCTCGCTGATGGTCTCCTACACGCGCGCCCGCGCCGAGGCGCTCGGGGTCGAGTGCAAGGTCGGAATCGCCACCCGGCCGGTCCGCGTGGTGCTACTTTCCATCGGCCTCGTGTTCGGCGCCGGCGACCTGATCACCGACGTCGACCTGCTCCCCGCGGCGATCTACGCGATGGCCGGGCTGACCGCGTTCACGGTCGGCCAGCGCGTCTGGCACGTGCGCGGTGAGCTCAAGGCGATCGAGGCCAGCGAGTTGTAACCAAACCGTGAACCGCGGGTAGTTCGCCTTTCACCCCGCCTTCTTGGAGGATCCCGATCCCAATGAGTGAGACCAACGGCCACGCCAACGGCGCCACCGCGAACGGACACCGTCCCGACGACGGCCCGGTCCGCGTCGCGATCGTCGGTGTCGGCAACTGCGCAAACAGCTTCATCCAGGGCGTCCAGTACTACAAGGACGCCGACCCCAACGACCAGGTCCCGGGCCTCATGCACGTCGACCTCGGCGGCTACCACGTCCGCGACATCGAGTTCGTCGCAGCCTTCGACATCGACATCGAGAAGGTCGGCAAGGACCTCTCGGAGGCGATCTGGTCGGGTCAGAACGACACGATCAAGTTCGCCGACGTCCCCGAGCTCGGGGTCAAGGTCCAGCGGGGCATGACCCACGACGGGCTCGGCAAGTACCTGAAGCAGAAGATCACCAAGGCCCCCGGTGAGACCGCCGACATCGTCGGCGTGCTCAAGGAGACGAAGGCCGATGTGCTCGTCTGCTACCTCCCGGTCGGCTCCGAGATGGCGACCAAGTGGTACGTCGAGCAGGCGCTCGAGGCCGGGGTCGGCTTCGTCAACTGCCTGCCGGTGTTCATCGCCCGCGAGGACTACTGGGACAACCGCTTCGAGGAGGCCGGGCTGCCGATCATCGGCGACGACATCAAGTCGCAGGTCGGCGCCACGATCGTCCACCGCCAGCTTGCCCGCCTCTTTCACGAGCGCGGTGTCGAGCTCCAGCACACCTCCCAGCTCAACGTCGGCGGCAACATGGACTTCTTCAACATGCTCGAGCGCGAGCGGCTCCACTCGAAGAAGATCTCGAAGACCAACGCCGTCACCTCGGTGATGGGCACCGAGCTGCCCGACCGCGATGTGCACGTCGGCCCGTCCGACTACGTGCCGTGGCTCACCGACCGCAAGTGGGCCCACATCCGGCTCGAGGGCAAGGCGTTCGGCGACGTGCCGCTGACCGCGGAGCTGAAGCTCGAGGTCTGGGATTCGCCGAACTCTGCCGGCGTCGTGATCGACGCGGTGCGTCTAATAAGACTGGCGCTGGACAACGGGGTCTCCGGCCAGCTGGACGGCCCGTCGAGCTACCTGATGAAGTCGCCGCACAGCCAGCGGCCCGACGACCAGGCCCGCGAGCAGACCGAGGAGTTCATCGCCAAGTACGCCCGCAAGCCGGCGGCTCAGCGGGCGAAGCGCGCCGCGGAGGAGACGAAGGCCGAGGCCTAGTCCCCGCGACGCGAGCGTTTTGCGAAAGGGCCCGCTTTCGAGCGGGCCCTTTTTCGTGGTGCGAGGCGGGGCCCTCGTCGTCTACGTCAGCGCCCGTATCCTGCGTCGGTGGCTCCGCCCGAGCGCCTCACGATCGCGCAGGTGACCCCGCATCCGTGGGCGATGCGCCACGAGGTGAACGAGTTCGTCTCGCGGGTCTCGGCCGAGCTCGCTGAGCGCGGCCACAGGGTCGTGATCGCGACGGCCTCAGGCTCCCGGCACGAGGTGCGAGAGTCGCGCCACGCGATCGCCGCCGCGCTCGAGCGACCGGCCTCGCTGTTCGCGTCCAGCGAGCCGCGGGTGCTCGCGCTCGGCACCGGCATCCCGCTGCCGCGCGGGCCCCGGCCGCGAGCGGCACCGCTGCCGGTCGACGCCACCCGGGCGCTCGAGCGGCTGCTCGGCGGGGTCGACTTCGACGTCGTTCACGTGCACGACCCGTTCGCTCCCAGCCTCGGCTCGGCGGCGCTGCGTCATTCGCGCTCGCTCAACGTCGGCAGCTTCCATGAGCCGACCGAGCGCACCCTGTCGACCCAGGTCGCGAGGCCGCTGGTCGAGATCTTCCTCGGCCGCCTCGACGCCCGCACCACGAGCTGCGAGGCGACCGAGGCGTTGCTGCAGCGCTTCTTTCCCGGGCCCTATGAGCGGGTCGAACCGGGCGCGGACCACGACCCCGAGCCGTGGTGGCCGGGGCCGGCGCGCGCCGCGGGTGAGCGGCCGCTGCGGATCGCCTTCTGCCTCGACGAGGAGCGCGGCTCCCTGCGGCTGTTCATGCGGGCGATCCGCCGTCTGCCCACGGACGGCAATTGGGAAGCCGCCGTCTGGACACCGGATGCAACCGAGGTCCGCGTCGCGCAGAAGCTGCGCGACCGCGTCCGCGTGGTCGGCCCCGGCGACGCCGCAGCGGACCAGCTGATCGCCGCGGCGGACGTCCTCGTCGCCGCGTCGGGGGGACCCCGTCCGGCGCCAGGGCTCGTGCGCAAGGCGCTTGCGACCGGCACCGTCCCGGTCTGCTCGCAGCTGCCGCTCTACAACGAGCTCACCCGCGACGGCGAGCTCGGCCTGCTGTACCAGCCGGGCGACGCGATCACCCTCGCGGGCCAGCTCGAGCGCCTGCTCTCGAGCGACCCATTCCGCCGCGGCCTGGTGCGCAAGGCCGCCGGCTCGATCCCCGGCTGGGGAACGGTCGCCGACCGCGTCGAGGAGATCTACGGCCGGCTGGCGGCGCGCCGCCACGATCCCCGCGGGAACCCCGAGCTGCGCCGCCGGATCTCACGCCGGCGCGAGATCCACGTCGACCTGCACATGCACACCGATCACTCCTCGGACTGCGCGACCCCGGTCGAGACGCTGCTCGCGACCGCCAGCGAGGCCGGGCTCGGGGCGATCGCGATCACCGACCACAACGAGGTCTCGGGCGCCTTCGCCGCCGCGGAGGTTGCGGATGACTTCGGGGTCAAGGTGATCATCGCCGAGGAGGTGAAGACCGCCGAGCAGGGGGAGGTGATCGGCCTCTTTCTGAACGAGAAGATCGACCGCGGCATGACGATGGCCGAGACGATCGCCGAGATCCGGCGTCAGGAAGGGTTGGTCTACGTCCCGCATCCGTTCGACCGCCTGCACTCGGTCCCCGACTACGAGCACCTGCTCGGCATGGTCGAGGAGATCGACATCCTCGAGGTCTTCAACCCGCGGGTCGCGCTCAGCGCGTTCAACGAGGAGGCCGAGCGGTTCGCGGCCAAGTACCGGATCGTCCCCGGCGCCGGCTCCGACAGCCACGTCGCCCAGGGGCTCGGAAGCGTGATGACCCGGGTCCACGATTTCGACGGGCCGCAGGAGTTCCTCGAGTCGATGCGCGACGCGGACATCGTGCGCAAGAAGCGCAACCTCGTCTACGTGCAGACGCTCAAGTGGCTGCAGACCGGGGGCGGGCGCGGGGGCAAACGCCTCGACACGCGGGCCGGCAAGGCCTGATGCAGACGCCGGGCCCGGCAGGAGGGCGGTCGGAGCCGTCAAAGAATGATCCCGGCTCGGAAAGCGGGCCGGGAGGACGCTTGCCGACCACTGACGACGAAATCCAGGAGAAGTACCTCGAGCGCGCGATCCGCGAGCTGAACCAGCTCACGCACCGCCTCCAGGAATGCTCCCACTGCCCGCGCGGCAACCTGATGCCGGTGCTCGGCTCCGGCCA
Organism: uncultured Solirubrobacterales bacterium; assembly: GCA_963781265.1. Lineage (GTDB taxonomy): Bacteria > Actinomycetota > Thermoleophilia > Solirubrobacterales > 70-9 > WHSW01. Next base: position 42,047 of record CAWAFH010000011.1, on the reverse strand, counting down.
CCCGCAGGCCGACATCATGCTGTTGAAGTACGCGCCCACGGCGGCCGAGATCGAGGAGGGCGTGGCCTTCTACGGCCGCTCCGGCAACGCGCTGATGAAGAGCTTCAAGCGGCTCGGGATCGACCCGCTGGCCGTCTACGGGACGCTGTGCGTGAAGTGCCCGGTCTCCGACCCGGCGCTCGCCGGCGGCGAGTGCGTCGAGCGCATCGTCGAGGAGATCGCGATCGTGCAGCCGCGCTGCATCGTGGTCATGGGCGAGCGAGCGCTCGAGACGCTCGACGAGGTCGGGGTGCCGATGGCCGGCAGCCTCGAGCCGACGCTGGGCGAGATCCAGGGCCTGACCCCGACGATCGACGTGCTCTACGTCCCCGACATCGACGACTCGCTCGACTCCGAGGAGCCCAAGCGAGAATTCTGGACGGCGTTCCGCGCGCTCGGCGACTGGTACGCGGACCTCCCCCCGTACTAGGTCGCGGCCACGCCCCCGCGGGAGCGGACGCGAAGCGGAGCATCCCGCGGGAGTTGTTCAGGGAGCGGCCGCCTCGGCGACCGCGGTCATCGCCTCGACGTTCGCGCTCGCGAGCCCGCGGACCACGGTGACGTCGAGCGCCTCGTAGGCCGCGAGCAGCAGTTGCGCCTCGTCGCGGTCCGCGGCGGCGACCCCGACCGTGCCCTCGGGCTCACCGAGACGGTCGAAGTGGTTGCGATAGCCGTCGTGGAGGTCGCGGTAGAAGGACTCCTCCTTGGCGAGCCGAGCGCGGGCGTCCTCGCCGACCGCGGTTCGCACGTAGCCGAACACCGGCGGCGCGTCCCGTGGCGCGTCGCCCGCGCCCGACTCGACGTTGAGCCGGGCCGACGCCGCGAACTCGGGCGTCATCCAGTTGAAGAAGACGCCGTCGTAGGACGAGCCGGCGAGCTTGCACATCTTCGGCCCCATCGCCGCGAGCACGAGCCGCACGCCCGGGAGCTGCTCGCGCAGCTGCGGCAGCGCCTGCGACATCGTCGTCAAGGGCCGCTTCGAGAACCCGGCGCCGACCCCGAGCCAGAGCATGTCGCGGTCGAGTCCGAGCCGCTCGATCTCGTCGTTGATCGCCTTCGGCTCGTGGCGGTCGAGCGCCATCACCGCGACCCCGAGCTCGAGCGCCGGGGCGGTCTCCCCGAAGACCTTGAGCGTCTCGAGCCCGAGCGCGCCGGGGTGGTCGTTCGACCACATCGACGTGTAGCCGAGCTCGGCGCAGCGCGCCGCGAGCGGCCCGGCGACGTCCGGGTCGAGCCCCGCCGCGACCCCGAACCCGCGCTCGCTCATGCCGCCTCGAACACGGCGACCGCTTCGACGTGCGGCGTCTGCGGAAACATGTCCACCGGCTTCACGCGCCGCAGCGTATAGCCCGCCTCGACGATCTGGGCCGCGTTCGGGGCCAGCGTGGTGGGGTTGCAGGAGACGTAGACGATGCGGGGCGCTTCGCACTCGAGCAGGCGGCGGACGATCTTCTTGGAGAGGCCGGAGCGGGGCGGATCGACGATCACGACGTCGGGCCTGCCCGCGCGCTCGAGCAGCGGGACGATGCCGAGCCGCGCGTCGGCGACGACGAAGCGGGCGTTCTCGATCCCGTTCAGCGTCGCGTTGGTCTCGGCGTCGGCGACCGCGTCGGCGACGCTCTCCAGCCCCCAGACCTCCGCGGCCCGGGAGGCGAGCGAGAGACCGATCGTGCCGATCCCGCAGAACAGGTCGAAGAGCCGCTCGTTGCCGCTCAGGCCGGCGAAGTCGGCAGCGATCTCGTAGAGGCGCTCGGCCATCTCGGTATTGGTCTGCATGAAGGCGGAGTGCGAGACGCGGAAGCGCAGACCGCAGAGCTCCTCGGTCAGGTGCTCGGCGCCGAGCACGCCGGTCGGGCCGTCGGTGCCCCCGGCCGGGCCCTCGATCACCGTGTGCAGGTCGACGGGCGGGCGCGGGATCCGCTCCGGCGACGTCACCAGCCGGGTCTGAAGCTGTCCGGTGCGCCGGCCCTCGCGGACGACCAGGTTGCGCAGCACGCCGGTCTGCGGCCCGCTCTCATACGCCTGGATCGCCTCCTCGATGGCCCATTCGCGAACCGCGTTGCGGGCGGCGTTGTTGGCCTCCGAGGCGAGCTTGCAGTCGTCGACGTCGACGATCTCGGCCCAGCTGCCGCGGCGATGAAAGCCCAGCGCGAGCCGCTCCGCTCCTGGTCCGAATGAGTACTCGAGCTTGTTGCGGTAGCGCCAGGCCTCCACGGCCGGCTCGATCGGCTCGACCTCGAAGCCGTCGAGGTGGCCGAGACGGCGCAGCGCGTCGTCGACCTGGGCCGCCTTCTCGGCGAGTTGGCGCTCGTAGGTCATCGCCTGCCACGGGGCGCCCGGGCAGGGCTCGCCGTCGTGGACGCAGGTGTCGGCGATCCGCTCCTCGCCGGGGCGCAGCATCTCGATCGCCTTGCCCTCGGCGTACGCGCGCTTCGCCTTCGTCAGCTGAACCCGGACTCGGTCGCCCGGCAGCGCCCCGCTGACGAAGACCACGTAGCCGTCGGCGCGGGCGACGCCGCGCCCGCCCTGGGCGAGCGAGTCGATCTCGAGCTCGAGCCGGTCGCCGGTTCGCGGCCTCGTGGGGGTGGTCTCCATGGTTCTATCGTTGCAGCGTGGCCGCGAATCTCGACGTCGACGCCTACCGAGCCGATGCGGAGGCCTTTCTGGAGCGGATCGAGCGCGAGTACTACCTGCAGGGGGCGGGCCACAAATCAGAGCTCGAGCTCGAGCCCGTCTACGCCGCCTACGAGGGCCTGTTCAGCGCCGACCGCGTCGCCGCGCTGCGCGAGCTCGCTGCGTCCGCCTCGGGTGAGGAGGCGCGCGGGCTTCGCTACCTGACCCAGTTCGCGCTCGACGGGCTGCTCGGCGCGCTGACGAAGGCCGAGGCGGAGGAGTCGGCGCGGCTCGAGGCGACGCTCGAGCTCGAGCTCGACGGCGGCTTGGTCCCGTTTCGCCAGGCCGCGGTCGAGCAGGCGAACGAGGCGGACCCGGAGCGACGAGAGGCGTTACAGCGGGCTCAGGACGCGGCGGTCGAGGCGGAGATCACGCCGCTGCTGCGGGCGGCGCTCGAGCGCTCGCACGAGACCTGCCGCGAGCTCGGCTGGGCGGGCTACGCGGACGCCTATGCCGACCTCCGCCGGCTCGACTTCGCCGCGCTGGAGCGCCAGACGCGGGAGCTGCTGGACGCGACCGACGCCGCCTACCCGGTGGCGCTCGCCCCGCGGCTCGAGGCGTTGGGGTTGTCGCAGCTCGGCGAGCTGCGGCGCTCGGACCTGCCGCGCTTCTTCCGCGCCGCAGCGCTCGACGAGGGCTTCGACGCCGGGTTCCTGCGTCCGGCCTTCGCCGCCACGGTCGCCGGGCTCGGGATCGACCTCGACGCGCAGGCCAACGTCCACCTCGACACCGAGCCACGGCCGACGAAGTCGCCGCGCGCCTTCTGCGCCCCGTTGCGGGTGCCGGACGAGGTCTATCTCGTGATCGCTCCGGTCGGCGGCCGCGAGGACTTCGCCGCGCTCATGCACGAGGGCGGCCACACCGAGCACTACGCGAACGTCGATCGCGAGCTCACCTTCGAGGACCGCTATCTGGGCGACAACGGGGTGACCGAGTCGTTCGCGTTCCTGTTCGAGCGCCTGACCGAGGACCCGGCCTGGCTGGCCGAGCGGCTCGGGATCGACGCGGCCGCCGGGGTCGCCGATCACGCCCGCGCCGCCTGGCTCGTCCTGCTGCGCCGCTACTGCGCGAAGCTCGGCTACGAGCGCGAGCTGCACGGCGCGCGCCCGGACCTCGAGCGGATGCCCGCCCGCTACGCCGAGCTCCTGGGCGCCGCGACCGGGGTGCGCTGGCCCGCCCAGACCTGGCTCGCCGACGTCGACCCGGGCTTCTACGTGGTCTGTTACCTGCGGGCGTGGGCGCTCGAGACCCACTGGCGCCGCCACCTGCGCGAGCGCTTCGGCGAGCGCTGGTACGCCGAGCCGGAGGCGGGCGCCTGGCTGCGCGGGCTCTGGCGCCACGGGCAGCGCCTCGCGGCCGAGGAGCTGCTCGCCGAGACGCTCGGCGAGCGCCTCGACTTCGGGCCGCTGATCGCCGAGCTCACGACGACCTAGAGCTGCGCGCGCGCCGGATCTCGGCCGGCCTGCACCCCACCCGGCTCCTTCCACCAACTACCCAGCGACTACACAGTTCGTGGCAGGAGCACGAGGGGGACCACGGCGCTCGCGAAGCTCAGGCGAGCTGCTTCTCGATCGCGTCGAGGATGCTCTTGCGCCCCTTGCCGCGCTTCTCCTGGGTACGGACCTTGCGCAGGTCGGCCTTGTTGAGGTCCTTGAGGCGCGACTTCACCTGGGCCGCCGTGAGCTGCTCGTAGCCGACGATCGGCGGCCCGGGTGCTCCCGTGCGGCGCCGTAGCTTGTCGGCGGAGGCGAGCGGGCGGTCGGCGGCGTCGCGCGCGGCCCGGCCCACGTGCCCGGCGGCGCGGGTGGCCTGCTTGCGGGTCGAGGTTGTCCGCGCCTCGATCCCCTTGCGCGCCTGCTCGAGCAGCTTCTCGAGGTCGCGCATCAGGTCGTCGGTCGCCTTGCGGCTGCGGCTGACCAGGGTCGAGACGAGCTCGTTCGCGTCGTCGCGGGTCATCCGCCCGCGCTTGACCGCGTCGTCGACGACCTCCTGGACCCGCTCGCGCGGCACCGTCACGTTCGACTCGAGCGCGGTGCGGCTGCGCTCCAGCGCGTCGCGAAACGCCTGCACGCTCTTGTCCGAGCGGCCGGCCGAGGCGCGGCTGGCCGAGCGGCTCGTCGTCTTCCGCGTGCTCGACGCGCGCGAGGACGCGGCCCGCTTGGCCGTCGACCTCGGCTTCGCGTTGGCCGTGGTGCGCTTGCGCGATCCACCTGTGGACTTCGAGCCTCCGGACCTGGTTGCCATATGTGCCTCCTCGAGCGCCGGCGTGAAAATCGATCTGACTATCTCACTTCCGGGTCACTTCCGGGCGGTCGGGGTGAAACCTTCCCGATCGGCGAGCCGGAAGGCCGCCTCCACCGGCGCGTGGTCGGAGAGCGTGATCGCCAGGCCCTGGTCCTCGATCTCGCGCCGCTCCGGCGCCCAGGCCTGCGCCGCGGCGACGGGTTCGAGACCTCGGGCGAGCAGGTGGTCGAGCGAGCCGGGTGCGGTCGGGCCGCGCAGCCCGAACCGCTCCTCGAGGACGGTGTAGATGCCGGAGTCTCGCGGGCGCAGGTTGAGGTCGCCGCCCAGGATCATGGGGGTGGCGCCCGCCCACTCGGTCGCCCGTTGCGCGGCGAGCGCGACCTCGCGCTCGGCCTCGGCGCGCCGGCCCGGCCCGGCGCTCGCGTGCAGGTTGGCGACGCACAGCTCGCCCCCGACGCCGGCGATCGCGCAGCGCGTGAATGCCATCGCGCGGCGCTCCGGCCGCGGGCCGGGGGTGAGCTCGAGCTCGCGACGCTCGATGATGCGGCCGCGCACCAGAGTCAGGTTCGAGCCACCCTCGTTCGACGCGATCAGGTCCGGGTTGAGGCCCGCGAGCCAGGCGCGGAGCGGGGCGAGCCCGTTGCGCGAGGTGAGCGCGAGGTGGGATTCGGCGCGGGCCGCCTCGGCGAGCCCGGCCGCCCACCGCGGCGGCGTCTCCTGCAACAGGGCGACGTCCCACGGCTCGCGGGCGATCACCGCTGCGAACTCGTCGAACAGGTCGCGGTTGACCTGGATGTGGGTGCGGTCGCGCTCGCTGCGCTTCCAAAGCCGCGAGGGCCAGCTGTCGAGCGCGCGGTTCGGCGGGTGGTCACGGCCGTGAAAGAGGTTCCAGGTCAGCGCGCGCAGTTGCATCCCGACCATAGAATGCCCTGCTTGAACGGGGTCCCTCGACACTTTCTCACCGGCGAGGAGCTGAGCGCCGCCGAGCTCGAGGCGCTGCTCGAGCGCGCCGACCGGCTCAAGGCGGGCCGCGAGGCCGGGCTCGGGGCCGGTGAGCTCGCCGGGCGGACGGTCGCGCTGCTGTTCGAGCGGCCGTCGACGCGGACCCGGATCTCGTTCCAGGTCGGGGTCAGCGAGCTGGGCGCGAACCCGCTCGCGCTGCGCGCCGACGAGCTTCAGCTCGGCCGTGGCGAATCGATCTCCGACACGGCCCGGATCCTCTCCGGTTACCTGCACGCGATCGTGATCCGCGCCGGCGATCACGAGGAGGTGGTCGAGCTCGCGCGGACCGCGACCGTACCGGTCGTCAACGCCCTCACGCACCTTCATCACCCGTGCCAGGCGCTCGCCGACCTGCAGACGCTGCGCGAGCGGTTCGGCGACCTCGGCGGGGTCAAGGTCGCCTATGTCGGCGACGGCAACAACGTCGCCCGCTCGCTTGCGATCCTCGGGCGGCTCGCCGGGGTCGAAGTCAGGGTCGCGACGCCGCCCGGATACGAGCTCGAGCGCGGTCTGGCCGCGCTCGACACTCACGATCCCCGCGAGGCTGCCGCGGGCGCCGACGCGCTCTACACCGATGTTTGGGTCAGCATGGGCGACGAGCAGCAGGCCGAGCGTCGCCGCGCCGACCTCGGCCCGTACCAGCTCAATGAGGACCTGCTGGCGCTCGGCTCGGAGCGGGTGATCGCGCTGCACTGCCTGCCGGCGCACCCGGGCGACGAGATCTCGGAGCGGGCGCTGTACGGGGAGCGCTCGGCGGTCTGGGACCAGGCCGAGAATCGCCTCCACGCGCAGAAGGCGCTGCTCGAGCTGTTGCTCGGCGCCGGCCCCGGGGCAGGCGGCGATCCTGGGGAAGGTCCCGCGTCCTGAATGTGTGACCGGCGCGCCTAGACTTCGGCGCCCACGGCCCCGTGGTGTAACGGTTAGCACGTCAGGTTTTCAACCTGGGAGCGCGGGTTCGACTCCCGCCGGGGCTATCCACTTGCTGAGACGCCGTCGGCCGCTCGCCTAACCTCCAGCCGCGATGCAACCGGAGATCCACCTCGGCCCGGTCACCCTCCAGACGTTCGGGATCATGTTCGCGCTCGGCTTCATCGCCGCCGGGCTGCTCGTCGCGAAGCGTCTCAAGGAGCTCGGCAAGCCGGTCGACTGGGCCTACGAGCTCGCCTTCGCGGCGCTCGTCGGCGGCGTCGTCGGCTCGCGGCTCGACTTCGTGATCGAGAACTACGACGAGGTCTCCGGCGACCTGATCGGCAACCTGTTCTCGGGCTCGGGCCTGGTCTGGTACGGCGGCGCGATCGGCGGCGCGATCGGGGTCGTTCTCTGGGCGCGCTGGCGGCGGATGCTCAACCTGACCCTGCTGGACATCTGCGCGCCGGGGCTCGCGATCGGGTACGCGGTCGGGCGGATCGGCTGCCAGCTCTCCGGCGACGGGGACTACGGCATCCCGTGGGACGGGCCGTGGGCGATGGCCTATCCGAACGGCAGCGTGCCGACCGACGTGCCGGTGCACCCGACCCCGATCTACGAGACGATCGCGATGGGCCTCGCGACGTACGTCCTCTGGCGCCTGCGCACCCGCTTTCAGCCCGGCCTGCTGTTCGCGCTCTATTTGATCCTCGCCGGGGCCGAGCGCTTCCTGATCGAGTTCATCCGCCGCAACGACGACGTCGCGCTGGGGCTCACCCAGGCGCAGCTGCTCAGCCTCGCGATGGTGCTCGCCGGCGGGATCTGGTTCGCGGTCAAGGCACGGCGACACCAGGTCTGGGCGGCGTCCGAGCCTCCGGCCGGCCGGCCGGCCCCCGAGCCGAGCGGCTAGATCGAGCGCAGCAGGCCGCCGTCGATCGGGATCGAGGTCCCGGTGATGTAGGCGGCGCGCTCGGAGCACAGGAAGGCGACCAGGTCGCCGTACTCGGCTGGATCGCCGAGCCGGCCGGCGGGCACGTCGGCCGCGGCGTGCTCGAGCATCGCCTCCCAGCCGCCCCAGTTGGCGGCGAGCCGCTCGGTCGCGAAGCGCCCCGTGGCGACGTCGTTGACCGTCACCCCGTCGGCCGCGACCTCGCGCGAGAGCGTCTTGAGAAAGCCGACCAGCCCGGGCCGATGCGAGTTCGAGAGCGCCAGGCCCGGGATCGGCTCGCGGGTCGAGCTCGAGCCGACGTTGACGATCCGGCCCCAGCCCCGCTCGCGCATCCCGTCGATCACCGCGCCGATCAGGATGCGCGGCGCCAGCACGAGCGAGCCGTACGCCTCGCGCCACGCGTCCACGTCGGCATCGAGCGCCGGCCCGGGCGGCGGCCCGCCGGTGTTGGTGACCAGGATCTCGACCGCGCCCAGCGTCGCCGCGACCTCGCCCGGCAGCGCCGCGAGCCGGTCGAGGTCACCGGTGTCGGCGACGAACCCGGTCACGTCGCCCTCGATCTCGGCCGCGGCCTGGTCGAGGCGCTCGCGACTGCGGCTCGCGATCGCGACCCGCGCGCCGTCGCGCGCGAGCGCGGCCGCGATCCCGCGCCCGATGCCGCGGCTGCCGCCGAGCACCAGCGCGACCCGTTCCTCGATCCCCAGCTCCATCGCCGCGGACGCTAGCGGCCCGCCCGGGCGCGAGGTAGGGTGGCCGCGATGCCGGAGACGGATCTCTACGAGCAGCTGATCGCGGCGGCCGACGGCATCTATGGCGGGCCCCGCGATGGCACCCGGGCGCTGCACGCGAAGGGGGCCTGGTGCGAGGGAACCTTCACCGCGTCGCCCGCGGCCGCGGCGCTCTCGACGGCCTTCCACCTCACGGGCGAGCCGGTTGATGCCCTGGTCCGCGTCTCCAATGCTCCCGGCGACCCCGACGCCGACGACGCCGAGCGCGAGTCGCGCGGCTTCGCGGTCAAGCTGCGGGGGCCCGGCGACGCCGAGACCGACATCCTCGCGACCTCGACGCCGGCGTTCATCGCCCGCACCCCGGAGGACTTCCTCGAGCTGCTCGACGCCCGCCGCCCCGACCCCGAGACCGGCCAGCCCGACTTCGACAAGCTCGGCGCCTACCTCGGCGCCCACCCCGAGGCCCAGACCGCGGTTCAGGGCACGATCGGGGTCGAGCCGCTGGCGAGCTTCGCCACGGCGACGTACTACTCGCCGCACACCTACTTCCTGGTCGACGCCGACGGCGGCCGAGCCCCGATTCGCTACCGCTGGGTCCCCGAGGCGGGCGAGCAGCGGCTCAGCGACGACGAGGCGAAGGCGCGCGGGCACGACTACCTCTACGAGGACCTTCGCTCCCGCCTGGAGCGAGGCTCGATCGGCTTCGAGCTCCTCCTGCAGATCCCGGGTCCCGGCGACCCGCTCGACGACCCCACCGCGCTGTGGCCCGATGAGCGCGAGCTCGTCCCGGCCGGCCGGCTCGAGCTGACCGCGGCCGTGGCCGACCCGGAGCGCGACGGCCACATCGACGTCTTCGACCCGCTGCGGCTCGCCGCCGGGATCGAGCCCTCCGACGATCCGATCCTGCACGCGCGCCGCCGGGCCTACTCGGTCTCGGCGTATCGGCGCTGGGGCAAGCCGCCCGGGCCCGTCCCCGGCGAGTGAGCGACCCGCGCCGCGACTTTCGGCGCTCGAGCCGCTTCGGGCTCATCGGGGTGGCGGTCGCCGACGCAGCACGCCGCACCTGATCCCTCATTGATCCAGGCCCCGGGGGCGTTCGTAGGTTGGGCCAAGAAGACGGGGAGCGAGTCGCTCTCCGCTAACCAACCACGGGAGTTCACAGATGAGCATTTCCCATCGCAGGGAGCCCAGTGCGGCCAGGCGCATCGCCCGCGATCCCGTCTCTCGGCGCAAGTTCTTCGCCCTCACGGGCGGCACGGGAGCGGCCGGAGCGTTGCTCGCCGCATGCGGATCCGACGACGAGACCTCGACGAGCTCGAGCACGATGTCGTCCGGCAGCGAGGACACGGCCTCGCAGTTCGGCGAGGGCGACCTCGGGATCGTCAACTACGCGCTGACGCTCGAGTACCTCGAGACCGCGTTCTACAACGATGTCGCCAAGAGCGGCCTGTTCAAGGGCGACGACCTGGCCCTGATCAAGCACATCGGCGAGACCGAGCAGCAGCATGTCGATGCGCTCACCGCGACGGCGAAGAAGCTCGGCGGCCCGGCGGCCAAGGCCCCGAAGGCGGAGTTTCCGCTCGAGGACCCGACCGCGGTGCTGAAGCTCGCGGCCACGGTCGAGAACCTCGGCGCCGCGGCCTACCTGGGCCAGGCGGCGAACATCGAGTCGCCCGAGATCCTCGCGGCGGCGCTCTCGATCCACTCGGTCGAGGGTCGTCACGCGGCGGCACTGAACGTGCTCACCGGCCAGGAGCCGACCCCGGACGGGGCGTTCGCGCAACCGGCCGACATGCAGGAAGTCCTCGACGCGGTGCAGCCGTTCCTCGTCTAGCGGCGACGGACTTCAGAAAGGAGCCGAACATGGAACCGATCAACAGGGGCGGCCTCGCGGCCGCCAACGGAGCCCCGGAACTGGCCAAGGTCGAGGTCGAGAACCTCAACCGCAGCACGTTCCTGATCCGCGGCATGCTCGCCGCAGGCGCCATCTACGGGACCGCGGCCGTCTCGCCGCTGGTCCGCAAGGCGTTCGCCCAGGGATCGTCGGGCGACATCGACATCCTCAACTACGCGCTGACCCTCGAGTACCTCGAGGCCGCCTTCTACGCGGGCGCCGCGAAGACCCCGGGACTCAGCAAGGAGGTCGCCGGCTACGTGAAGACGTTCGGCGACGAGGAGCAGGAGCACGTCGACGCCCTCACCGCGACGATCAAGGATCTGGGCGGGACCCCGGTGAAGGCGCCGAAGGTCGACTTCGGCGACGCGTTCACGAGCGCCGACAAGCTGATCCCGCTGGCGATCACCTTCGAGGACACCGGTGTCAGCGCCTACAACGGCGCCGCCCCGATGATCCAGTCGAAGGACCTGCTCGCGACCGCGGGCGGGATCGTCCAGGTCGAGGCGCGCCACGCGGCGACGATCCGACAGGCCGCTGGGGAGGACCCGGCGCCGGACGCGTTCGACCCGACGCTGACGATGGACGAGGTCCTGAAGGCCGTCCAGCCGTACGTCCAGTCGTAACGAGACCGGCCCGGCCGAGGAGGCAAGGATGCACACGCGAAGCAATGGAATTGCACTGCTCGCCGCGATCGGGGTGATCGCGGCGGGCGTCGTGGCCGGATGTGGCGGGGACGACTCCACCTCGAGCACGAGTGCGGAGTCGTCCTCGACCACAGCCGAGGCGGCCGGGCCGGCGGCGTCGACCGATCAGATCGACATCGCGGACTTCAAGTACGACCCGGAGGCCGTCACCGTCGACGCCGGGACCGCGGTCACCTGGACGAACTCCGACGACGCCACGCACACCGCGACCGCCGATGACAGCTCGTTCGACACCGGCGACCTCGACCGGGGCGACTCGAAGAGCGTCACCTTCGACAAGCCCGGGACCTTCACCTACTACTGCCGTTTCCACCCGTTCATGAAAGCGACGGTCCAGGTCGAGTAGGACCGCTGACCGCAACCGGAAGGAAAGACATGCCGAACATCGGACCGATGGAGTTGGCGATCGTCCTGATCATCGCGTTGGTGATCGTGGGCCCGAAGAAGCTCCCCGAGCTGGGCAAGTCGGCCGGCAAGGGCTTTCGCGAGTTCAAGGACTCGGTCACCGGAAGCCGCGACGACGAGGACGAGAAGCAGCGGATCACCGCGACCGAGACCGATGCCCCCGAGCGGGTCAACGGCGAGGTCGTCGCGGGCCGCGGTGATCGTGCCAGCGATGCTGCTGCCCGGCACCGACCCGGTGACGATGCTGATCTCGATGGCGCCGCTCTACGCCCTGTTCGAGTTCTCGCTCGTCCTCGCGCGCAGGTTCGGGCGCCCACCCGCCACAATCGGCGGATGGTCGGCCGCCTCCTCCGGCTCCAGCTAGCGCTCGCCACCGCCGCCCTGGTCGCCGCCGGCGCTGCGAGCGCCTCGGTGCTCTACGTCGGCGACAGCCTCGGGGTCGGCACGTCCCCGTACCTGCGCGAGCGGCTCGGCGATACCGGGCTCGACGTCGACGCCAAGACCGGGCGCCCGAGCTCGGTCGGCGTCGACGTGCTCGCGGCGCGGATCGACCCGGCCTACGACGTCGTCGTCTTCGACCTCGGCACCAACGACGACCCGGCGGCGCCCGAGGGGCTGGCCGCGGACCTCGACCGGGCCCGCCGGCTCGCCGGAGATCGATGCCTCGTGGTCGCGACGCTCAACCGCCCGCCGCTGAACGGCGTATCGGTCGACGGCCTCAACCGCGCGGTGAGCGCGTTCGCCGCTCATGACCCGAACGTGTCACTGGTCGACTGGCACGCGGCCGCCGCCTCCGACCCGGGGCTGCTGGTCGACGGCGTGCACACCGACGCCCAGGGCTACGCGCTGCGGGCGGGCCTGTTCGCCGACGCGATCCGCTCCTGCGGCGGCACGTTCGGCGCCGGCGAGGCGGCGAGCGGGGCAGAGCTCGAGCACGAGGACGGCTCGCTACCGCCGGTCGCGTCGGCCGGCCGCCAGACCGACGGCCACGCTCGCGACAGCGACCGCCGCCGCGGAGCTCCGGCCGGGGTCGAGCAACTGGCAACCGCGATCGGTCGCGCGGTCGGAACGGGGACCGAGTTCGGCTGAGCGGCGGGGCGCCGCTCAGCCCGCTCCCGGTCTCAGCCCTTGTGCTTGGCGACCGCCTTGGCCTTCGACACCGTGGGCTCGGCCAGCTCCGCGGAGCGAATCTGCACGTACACCTTGAGCTTCGACTTCCTGCTCAGGTAGCGCTTCGCCTTGCCGGTCAGCTTCAGCTTCAGCTTCTTCGACTTGCCGCCGGCGACGCTCGCGAGCTTGCCCTTCGCCACCGTCTTCGGCTTCTTCGCGGTTGGCTTCGGCTTCTTCGTGGTCAGCGTCACCTTGAGCTGATTGCACGCCGCGAAGTCGGCCGGGCAGGCGAGCTTGCCGATCAGCTTCGACCCCTTGCGCTTCAGCTTGCGCTTCGCGAGCTTCGGATGGGGGTTGGCCAGCGCCGCGAAGTCGGCGGCCAGCTCGTAGCCATCGGGCAGGAAGCGCTTCGCCGCAGCCCCGACGAGGCCCTTGAACGAGCCCGGCTTCTCGACCACCGGCAGCCGCAGCTCGAGGTTCGAAACCGAGACCGGCTGCTGGTCGTTGGAGGCGCGCCCGTAGCCGCCGGTCAGACCGGGGTTCCAATCCTTCGGCAGCAGCTCGAGCTTTGGCACATGACCCTCGGCGAAGGTCCAGCCGTTCGGGTGCAGCTGGAAGACCTGCCTGGTCGGCCCGCCGCTCGCCGGGCGCCAGAGGCCGCGCGAGACCAGCGTCTCCTGGCCGTCGGGGCCGACGTCGAGCAGCCGCGCCGCGACCTGCGAGTTGTCGCCCGGCAGCGTGATGTCGGCGATCACGGTCGCCGCGCCCATCATCGTGTAGCCGCCCGCGGGGGCCGGGTCGAGCCGGTAGGAGGCGGCGCCGGCCTGATCGGCGCCGTCCGCCGTCGCGCAGGCCGCGCCGCCGACCGGGTTGAACTCGCCGGCGATCACTTCGCTGCCGGCCGTCGGCTCGATCGTCTTCGGCGCCGGGTCGTCGAGGCGGATCTCGCCCTTCGCCGCGGTCGCCCAGTTGCTCGAGGTGTACGGGCCGCCCGACGGGGCGTCGCTCGGGCAGGTCTCCGTGTACGCGGTGACGCCCTCGGGCGGAGCCGCGCCGACGCCCTTGACGTAATGATCCATCCAGAGGTCCTGAGCGGCCGACAGCGCGTCGCTCACGTCGTCCTTGTTCTGCGACCGCGGGTGGCCGAAGTCCCCGAAGAACAGCGCCAGGTGGCTGTCGGCGTACTGGGTCCGGGTCCGGTTGTAGAAGCGGATCGTCTCGTCGACCGGGAAGAGGTCGTCGGTGAACCCGCTCGACATCAGCATCGGCGCCGGGGCGATCGAGTGATCGATGTAGTACGAGGAGTGGTGCTGGGTGATCTCGTCGACGATCTGCTGGGCGCTCGCCCCGTACGGCTCGCCGAGCTCCAGCTGGTTGCGCCAACCGGTGATGTCCGCGGTCGGGTCGGTGCCAACCGGCGCGTAATAGCCGGGGGCGCCGAGCCCGGAGTAGTAGAGCCCGCCGACCAGCGACTGCTTCTCGACCCCGACCCGGCCCTTGTAGGGCGCGTCGGCGACGTAGTCGAGCGTGCTGCCGTTCGGCTGCAGCGAGTAGGCGAGGTCGGTCCACGGGATGCTCGGCGCCGCGGCCGCGATCTGCATCGGCTTGCCGTCCGGGCTCGTCCACGGGACGAGGCTGTAGTCCGGGAGCACCTTGCGGTTCTTGAGCGCGCCGAGCGCCATCGACATGCCGCCGCCGTAGGAGCCGCCGATCGCGCCGATCCGCTGCGGGTCGATCAGGTTCTCGTCGGCGAGCTGGCCGGCGAACTCCTGCGCGTCGCGCACCTCGTAGCGGTTGTCGATCAGGCGGATGTAGCCGTCGGCGCAAGCGCCAGGCGGCAAAGCGGCGGTCCGTGAGGCGACCGAGCCGCACGACTCGTGGAAGCCGCGGTCGGTCATCGAGAAGGTGGCGTAGCCGCGGGCGAGCCAGTGCTGCATCGAGCCGAGGCCGATCTTGTCGCCGCCGTAGCCGTGGAACATCATCATCAGCGGGTACGGGCCGGAGCCGAAGGTGGCCTCGTCGGGGAGCGCGACGTTGACGTCGATCGGGACGTTGTCGAAGGCGGGCACGGTCGAGCGCAAGTCCGGGTTGAAGTTCGAGCAGAAGTCGACCCCGTTGGTCTGCACTTCGCACGTGACGGGGCTCGACGAGTCGTTGAAGACGCTCGCCGGCGGCGCGGCCTGGGCGACCTGCGGGACGAGCAACGCCCCCAGCACGCCCGCGAGCACCGCAAGCTTCCTACCCACCGGCATCGATCCCTGCATCTCTCTCCTCTACGTCGCGCCGTGCCCGTTCGCGGGCGCGGCTCCTCACCGCGGCGAGCATATCGCCCTCCACCAAGGGGTGAACACGCCCACCGCGCGGGGGTTGCGCAACCCGCCCTCGGGCCCCTGGGAAGGGCCGGCGATCCGGGCGATGCTGGGTCAGCCAATCAGCACAACGTCAAAGACCCGTTCGAGACCGCGACGACACCCTTCCGGCCCCGCCGCACGATCCGCACTCTCGAAACGCCAGCGCAACGGGGCCCTCCGGGGCCCCGTTGCCGCGGCCGCATTCGCCCGCCGCGCCAGCGGCCTCGCAACGAATACGGCGCTCGTCGTCCAGCTCGCTCCGCCGAGCCGAGCGTCCGCGCACAGCAGTGCTGTCAGCGCGCCGGTCGCGAGCCGGGCGATCCGGGTCTCGTCTGGTCTGGACACCGCTGCGATCAGATCACCGCGCGGCAGGGGCCGCCACCGTAGTCGCCCGGTAACCGGCCCCGGCGGTCAGCACGCCCGTTCGTTTGGCTCAGCTCGCCGCGCTTGACCTGCGAGCCGCCGACGATCGCGTCGGAGCCGTCGGCGAACCGCACCCAGGCCTTGTTGCCGCCGTCGTAGTCGGGCGCCCAGAGGACCAGCGTCGCGTCCTCGCGCTCGTCGGCGTCGGCCGGCCCGATCGTGCACGGCTCCGAGCCTTCCTCGTCGAGGCCGCGCCACACGCGCACGAAGGGGTTGGAGTCCCACTCGGCGCCGATCGTCGACGGCTCGCGGTGACCGGGGTGGATCCGGGTCTCGGGCGCGAGCTTCATCAGCTTGTCCATCACCGAGGACTTCAGATCGGCAAAGCCCGTCGCCCCGGGCGCCCGCGTCCCGCCGACGGTGCCCTTGAAGAGGACGTCGGCGGTCAGCACGTCGGTTCCGTTGAAGTCGAGGGCGCAGTGATCGGCGCAATGGCCCGGGGTGTGCATGACCTTGATCCGCAGGGCGCCGCTCTCGACCACGTCGCCATCGGTGAAGGTCTCGTCGACCTTGTCGTCGATCAGCGCGTCGGTGAGCTCGTGGGCGAGGATCGGAGCGCCGAAGCGCTCCGCCAGCGCCCGGGCGCCGACCACGTGGTCGTAGTGGTGATGGGTCAGGAGCAGGTGCGTGATCTCGATGCCCTCGCGCTCGGCGAGCTCGGCGAGCGGATCGGTGACCGTGTTCGAGTCGACCAGCACGCCCTTGCCGCCCGGCTCGTCGAAGACGAGGTAGGCGTTCGAGAGCCAGTCGGATTGTTCGACGCGCGTGAGCAGCAAGGTTCCTCCTAGTTCTGAATCAACGAGGCCTCCGCCTCAGAATTCGATCACGCTGCGGATGCCGTCCTGGGCCTCCATCAGCTCGAAGCCGCGGTTGACCTCGTCGAGCCCGATCCGGTGCGAGATGAACGGGTCGACGTCGATCTCGCCCGCGAGGTAGCGGTCGACCAGCTCGGGGACGCCGTCGCGGCCCTTGACCCCGCCGAACGAGGAGCCGGCGACGCGGCGGCCGGTGATCAGGAAGCGCGGGATCACGTCGAGGGTCTCGCCCTTGCCGGCGACCCCGGCCATCGTCGCGAGGCCCCAGCCCATCCGCGCGGCCTCGACCGCTTGGCGCATGACCTTGACGTTGCCGGTCGCCTCGAAGGTGTAGTCGGCGCCGAAGCCGTCGGTCGACTCGACGATCTTGTCGACCACGTCCTCGCCGCCGATCATCGTCTCGGTCGCGCCCTGGCCCCGGGCGAGCTCGAGCCGATCGGGGGAGAGGTCGACGCAGACGATCCGCTCGGCGCCCTGCAACCGGCAACCGGCGACCGCGCCGAGACCGACCATCCCGGCGCCGAACACGACGCAGGTCGAGCCCTCCCGCACCTTCGCGGTGTTGATCGCCGCGCCGAGCCCGGTCGAGAGCCCGCAGGCGAACAGGCAGGCGCGGTCGAGCGGCGCCTCGGGGTTCACCTTGGCGAGCGCGATCTCCGGCATCACGGTGTACTCGGCGAAGGTCGAGGTGCCCATGAAGTGGCGGATCTCCTCGCCGTCGCGCTGCAGCCGGGTGGTCCCGTCGGGGAGATAGCCCTTGTTCTGCTGCTCGCGGATCGCGAGGCAGAGGTTGGTGCGCTCGTCGACGCAGTGGATGCACTTGCCGCACTGCGGGCTGAACAGGGTGACGACGTGATCGCCGACCGCGAGATCCTGAACGCCCGGGCCGACCGCCTCGACCACCCCGGCGCCCTCGTGCCCGAGCACCGTCGGGGCGTAGCCCGAGGGGTCCACTCCCGACGCCGTGTACAGATCGGTGTGGCAGACGCCGCAGGCGACGAGCCGGACGAGGGCCTCGCCTTCCTTCGGGTCGGTCAGCTCGACCTCCTGGACCACCAGGGGCTCGCCGAACTCCTCCAGCACCGCCGCGCGCATCTTCATCGCTGTTCCTCCTGCATCGACTGCGCCACGATCGTATGCATCGCCGGAGCTTGTAGTCAACGACACCAGACGACCCGTGGGGTATTCAACGAGCCTCGCACATAACATGCGCCAAAACGCGGAGCATTTCGACAAAGGGTTGACAAATAACCGGGGGTGTGAAACTAATGCCCGCGTTGTGAGGAGGAAGAGCGGCTCGTTGGCCTCCCTGAGGGAGGGCAACCGCAAGCGTGTGATCGACGCCCTACGCGAGCGCGGGGTCGCGAGTCGCGCGCAACTCGCCCGGATCACCGGGCTCTCGCGCTCGACCGTCTCGACGATCGTCTCCGACCTGCTCGAGACCGGGCTCGCCGGCGAGCGCGACGGCGACAGCCCCGACTCGACCCAGGCCGGCCGGCCGCCGGTGATGGTCTCGCTCAACCCATCGGCCGGCCTTGCGGTCGGGGTCGACTTCGGCCACCGCCACCTGCGGGTCGCCGTCTCGGACCTGTCGCACGCGGTCCTGGCCGAGACGTGGCGCGAGCTCAACGTCGACCATTCCGCCGAGCACGGGCTGACGGCGGCGGCCGAGTTCGTCGATCACGTCCTCGATGAGGCCGAGGTCGACCGGGCCCGGGTGATCGGCGTCGGCATGGGCCTCCCGGCTCCGATCGACCGCGCGTCCGGCGCCGTCCAGGCCGCTTCGATCCTGCCCGGGTGGGTCGGGGTCGACGCCGCCGGCGAGGCGGCGTCGCGGCTCGGCCTCCCGGTCGAGGTGGAGAACGATGCGAACCTCGGCGCGCTGGCCGAGTTCGTCTGGGGCGCCGCGAAGGGCAAGTCCGAGGTCGCCTACATCAAGGTCTCGACCGGGATCGGCGCCGGGCTGATCTCCGGAGGGCGACTTCAGCGCGGGGTCAGCGGGACGGCGGGCGAGATCGGCCACACGGTGATCGTCGACCGGGGCCCCGTGTGTCGCTGCGGCAACCGTGGTTGCCTCGAGACGCTCGCCTCCACCAGGTCGATCGCCGAGCTCCTGAGCGCCAGCCGCGCCGAGCAGATCTCGAGCCGTCGCGTGCTCGAGCTTTGCGCCGCCCAGGACGCTGCCGCCCAGCGGCTGATCGGTGACGCGGGCCGCGCGATCGGGATCGCCGTGGCCAACCTCTGCAACCTGCTCAACCCCGAGTGCGTGATCGTCGGCGGCGATCTGAGCATGGCGGGCGAGACGCTGCTCGGGCCGTTGCGGGAGACGGTGCACCGCAACGCGATCCCGAGCGCGGTCGAGGACCTCGAGATCGTCGCCGGCGTGCTCGGCGAGCGCGCCGAGCTGCTCGGGGCGCTGGCGCTGGTCATGCACGAATCGGATCGGTTCATGACCTCGGATATGGTCGCGCAGGCGGCATGAAGTGTGAGGGCACAAACGAAAACCCCGGCGGCTCGTCACGAGCGCGCCCAGAGAGAGAGGACCAGTGATGAAGTCGACCCCGGAACAAGGAGGACAGTGGTGAGCGCTAGCAAGATGCGCAATCGCCTTTTGGTCCCTGCCGTCGGGCTGATCGCTGCACTCGGCATCGCCGCGTGCGGCAGCGACGACTCGACCAGCGGCGATACGAGCGCGACCAGCGGTGGCAGCGGCAAGATCGCCTTCCTGCTGCCGGAGACGCAGACCGCCCGGTACGAGACCCAGGACAAGCCGCTCTTCGAGCAGAAGGTCCAGGAGCTCTGCCCGGACTGCGAGATCCTGTACCAGAACGCCGATCAGGACCCGACCAAGCAGCAGTCGCAGGTCGAGGCCGCGGTCACCGAGGGTGTGGACGTCATCGTCCTCGATCCGGTCGACTCGACCTCGGCGGCCGGGATGGTCTCCCGCGCCCAGCAGGCCGACATCCCGGTGATCAGCTATGACCGGCTGATCCTCGATGCCGATCTCGCGGCGTACGCGGAGTTCAACAGCCCAGAGGTCGGCAAGCAGCAGGGCACGGCGCTCGCCGAGGCGCTCGCCGACGGTGGCAACCCGACCGGGCCGATCGTGCAGATCAACGGCGACCCGAAGGACAACAACGCGAAGTTGTTCAAGGAGGGTGCGACCTCGGTGTTCACGGACAAGGGCATCGACGTCGCTCAGGAGTACGACACCCCTGACTGGCTGCCCGAGAACGCCCAGAAGGAAATGGACCAGGCGATCACGGCGCTCGGTAAGGACGGCTTCAAGGGCGTCCTCGCCGCCAACGACGGGACCGCCGGTGGTGCGATCGCTGCGCTCAAGGGCGCCGGCATCGACCCGACGACGATCCCGGTCACCGGTCAGGACGCGGAGCTGGCCGCGATCCAGCGGATCCTCGCCGGCGAGCAGTACATGACGGTCTACAAGCCGATCAAGCCGCTCGCCGACAACGCCGCGACGCTCGCCGTGGCGGTCGTCAACGGTGAGGACCCGGCGGACTCCGATGTCATCAACGGCACGGAGAACAACGGAACCGCGGACGTCCCGACGGCGATCACCGACACGATCCCCGTGTTCGAGGACAACGTGAAGGACACGGTGGTCAAGGACGGCTACTGGAGCGCGCAGGACATCTGCACGCAGCAGTACGCCCAGGACTGCAAGGACGCAGGAATCCAGTAGACGCAACAGATAGCCTGATGCGCGAGGAGAGGGAGAGATGAGTCAAAGCCAGAGCACCGCGGACGCTTCTGGGGCCGACACGGCTTCGCAACCTCTCCTCGCGCTGAAGGGCTTCACGAAGAGCTTTGGACCGGTCGAGGCGCTCAAGGACGTCGACCTCGAGGTCTACCGGGGCGAGGTCCTCGCCCTGGTCGGCGACAACGGCGCCGGCAAGTCCACGCTGATCAAGGCGGTCTCCGGGGCGCAGCCCGCGGACTCCGGCGAGGCGACGTGGGAGGGGCGGCCGACGCGGGTGACCACACCGCACGACGCGACCGCTCTCGGGATCGCGACCGTCTACCAGGACCTCGCGCTGGCCGAGAACCTCGACGTGGTGGCCAACCTGTTCCTCGGCCAGGAGGTCGTCAACACCGTGCCCGGCGTCCACGTCCTCGACGAGGTCGGGATGGAGCAGAAGTCGGTCGAGCTGTTGAGCTCGCTCGGGGTGACGACGCTGCGCAGCGTGCGCACCGAGGTCGCCTCGCTCTCCGGTGGTCAGCGGCAGGCGGTCGCGATCGCCCGCTCGCTGCTCGGCGAGCCGAAGATGGTGCTGCTCGACGAGCCGACCGCGGCGCTCGGAATCGTGCAGACAGCCCAGATCCTGAAGCTGATCCACCGGCTGCGCGACCGCGGCCTCGGGGTGGTCGTGATCAGCCACAACCTCGCCAACGTGTTCGAGGTCTCGGACCGGATCGCGGTCCTGCGCCTCGGCCGGCTCGCGGCGACCTTCAAGTCCGGCGACGCGAGTCGCGAGGACATCGTGGCCTCGATCACCGGTGCGGATGTCAGGGAGCGAGCGACGGAGGAGACGCCACTGTGAGCGCCGAGACAGAGACCAGTCCGGCCGGCGGGCCGATCGGGACCGCGCCGGCCGACGAGGGCACCAGCTTCTCGCTGAGGCGCGCCTTCGCCGCCCTCGCCCGCGGCGACCTCGCCTCGGTACGGGTGCTGCTCGGGATCGCGGTGATCTGGACGATCTTCCAGATCGCCAACGACCGGTTCCTGAGCGCGGTGAACCTGTCCAACCTGACCCTGCAGATCGCTGCCACGGCGACGATCTCGATCGGGGTCGTGCTCGTCCTGTTGCTGGGCGAGATCGACCTGTCGGTCGGCGCCGTCAGCGGCCTCGCCGCCGGGGTGATGGCGGTGCTCACCGTCCAGCACGGCTGGGCGCCGGTGCTCGGAATCGGTGCCGGCCTCGCGGTCGGCGTCGCGATCGGGGCGTTCAACGGCTTCATCGTCACCCGGTTCGGGGTGCCGTCGTTCGTGGTCACGCTCGCCGGCCTGCTCGCCTGGCAGGGTGCGCTCTTATGGGTTTTGGGCGACACCGGCTCGGTCAACCTGCCGCCCAGCCTCATCACGGACCTGACGACGACCTTCTTCGATCCGGTCGTCGGCTGGATCCTCGGCGCTGCCGCGATCGTCGCCTACGCCGCCAGCCGCTTCGCGGTCCGCCGTCGGCGAGAGGCGGCGGGTCTCGGGGTCTCGCCATTGTCGGGGCTCGCGCTCCAACTCGGGGTCATCGCGGCGGCGGTGATCGTCGCGGTCGCGATCCTCAACGCCGACCGCGGGGTCCCGCTTGCGGCGGTCATCGTGGTCGTCCTGATGATCCTGTTCACCTTCATCACGGAGCGCACGCGATACGGCCGCCACATCTTCGCCGTCGGCGGCAACGAGGAGGCGGCGCGCCGGGCCGGGATCAACGTCAACCGGATCAAGGTCAGCGTCTTCACCCTCGCCTCGATGCTCGCCGCCGCGGGCGGCATCCTCGCCGCCTCACGGCTGCTGGCGGTCAACCAGCAATCGGGATCCGGCGACGTGCTGCTGCTCGCGATCGCCGGGCCGGTGATCGCCGGCACCAGCCTGTTCGGCGGTCGCGGCTACATCTGGTCCGCGCTGCTCGGCGCGGTCGTGATCGGCTCGATCTCGAACGGGATGGATCTGCTGGCGCTCGACTCCGACGTCAAGTTCATGATCACCGGCGCCGTCCTGCTCGGTGCGGTGACGATCGACGCGGTCACCCGCCAGCGCCGCGAGGCGACGCGCTGAGCTCCGTGCCGCCGCCGGCCTCCTAGGCGGGACCGGTGGAGCAGCGCGTCGCTCTGATCGGCTTCGGGCTGGCCGGGGCGACCTTCCACGCGCCGCTGATCGCGGCGACACCGGGGCTCGCGCTGACCACGATCGTCACCGCCGACGCGGAGCGCTCGCAGCGCGCCCGCCGCGAGTACCCCGAGGTCCGGGTCGAGCCAGCCGCCGCGGCGGTTTGGGAGCGGTCCGGCGAGCACGACCTGGTCGTGGTCGCGACCGCCAACGAGGTCCACGCCGAGCTCGCCGGCGCAGCGATCGACGCGGGCCTCGCGGTCGTCGTCGACAAGCCGCTGGCCCCGTCGGCTGCCGAAGCCCGCGAGCTGGTCGAGCGCGCAGCTGCCGGCGGGGTCACCCTGACCGTCTTTCAGAACCGCCGCTGGGACTCGGACCAGCTCACCCTGCGTCGGCTCCTCGACCAGGGCCGGCTCGGGCGGGTGCACCGCTATGAGTCGCGCTTCGAGCGCTGGCGCCCGCGCCCGCGCCCGGGCGCCTGGCGCGAGGAGACGCCGCCCGAGCGCGGCGGCGGCGTCCTGCTCGACCTCGGCGCTCACCTGGTCGACCAGGCGGTGCGCCTGTTCGGGCCGGTCCGCGACGTCTACGGGGAGGTGGCCGCCCGCCGCGGCGGTGCGGCCGACGACGACGCGTTCATCGCCCTGCGCCACGAGTCGGGCGTCGAGAGCCACCTGTGGGCGTCGTCGGTCGCCGCCGCTCCGGGCCCGCGGTTGCGGGTGCTCGGCGACGAGGGCGCCTACGTGGTCGACGAGGTCGACGGCCAGGAGGCGGCGCTCGCCGCGGGGGAACGCCCGCGCCCGGGCGAGCCGTGGGGCCGCGAGCCGCCGCAGCGCTGGGGGCGGCTGGTTCACGGCGATGCCTCCGAGCCGGTGCCGTCCGAGCCCGGCGACTGGCCGCGCTTCTACGCCGAGCTCGCCGCGGCGCTGAAGCGCGGCAACCCGCCGCCGGTCGATCCCGCCGATGCGGTCACCGTGCTCGAGCTGCTCGAACGGGCCCGCCGCAGCGCGGCCCGAGCCTAGACTTGGCGCGGGCGGTTAGCTCAGTTGGGAGAGCATCGGATTTACATTCCGAGGGTCGCCGGTTCGAGCCCGGCACCGCCCACCTCGCGGTCGAGTCGCGCTCCAGCTCCCCAGAGCCGCCGACGGGTTGAAAACGTTGCGCTGTATAGCGTTTTCAACCCGTCGGCGGAGGCGCGGCGCGTGACGTCGTCCTGGGCCTCCAGGTTGGCGGCCCGCTCGCCGGGGTAGGCTGGCATCGATGGCAAAGATCCTGTTCATCCCCGTCAGCATCGTCAGCGGCCTGATCGCCGGCTTCGTCGGCAAGAAGGCGTTCGAGGCGATCTGGGGTGTGATCGACGACCAGGAGCCGCCGGACTCCGAGGATCGCGAGACCAACATGCCGAAGCTGGTCGCCTCGCTCGCCGTCCAGGGGGCGGCATTCTCGATCACCCGCGGGGTCGCCGACCACCTGGCTCGCCGCAGCTTCTACAAGGCAACAGGGTCCTGGCCGGGCGAGCAGCGCCCGGACCCGGCCTGATCCGCGTCGCTGGCCACCAGCAGCAGCTCAGCGATCCGCGGCGGGTCGTCCCAGGTCGGCGTGTGGCCGAGCCCCTCGAGCTCGACGTAGCTCGCCCCGGGCGGTAGCCGCTCCGCGCGCGGCCGCCCGACCAGCCGGTCCTCGGTTCCCCAGGCGACCGTCGTCGGCACGGTGACCAGCTCCGGGTCCTCGAACACGTTCGCGCGCATCTGCACGTTCGCGGCGTCGTAACCGGGCGCCTCCAGCCAGTCGCGCACCAGCCCCCTCGCGTCGGCGGCGGGGACGCGCTCCGGTCGCGCCACCGTGGTTCGCAGCAGGGCCGCCCGCGCCCGCGCTGAGGCGAGCAGCAGCGGCAGCAGCGGGCGCAGGCGCAGCGCCCAGCCGTGGGAGTCGACGCGCCGCGGGCCGAGCGGCGCCCGCCACAGCCCGGCCGGCGAGATCGCGCAGACCGACGCGGCGTTGCCGCGCTTGGCGAGCTCGAACGCCGCCCAGGCGCCGAGCGAGTTGCCGGCCAGATGGGGACGTTCGACTCCGAGCTCCTCGCACAGGTCGGCGACCGCGCCGCCGAGGTTGGCGGGGCTCGGCGGGATCCCGTCGCCGAGCACGGGCGAGGCACCGAAGCCGGGCAGGTCGACCGCGATCGTGTCGCGCTCGGCAGCGAGCCGGTCGATGACCGGCTCCCAGATTCGCCGCGACCCGCCAAGGCCGTGGATCAGGACGAGAGGCTCGCCGCTTCCAGCTCGTGTGTAGGCGATCGCCATCCGTCGGGTGTCCGCCAGCCGGGCTTCGCGAGGACCAGCTGCAGGTCGCGGATCCGGCGCTCACGGAAGCCTCCTTCGGAGAGCGCGAGGTAGAAGTTCCAAAGCCGTGCGAACCGGTCGTCGTAGCCGCGGGTGCGCAGGGTCGGCGCGGCGTCGTTGAAGCGCTCGCGCCAGATCGCCAGGGTGCGGGCGTAGTCGTCGCTGAGCTCGTCGCAGTCGGCGACCGCGATCCCGTGGTCGCGCCCGAGCTCGGTGATCAGCCGCTGCGAGGGCAGGCAGCCCCCCGGGAAGATGTGCTTGTTGGCGAAGCTTCGCGAGGCCTTCTCGGCCTCGTAGGCGTCATCGCCGATCACGATCGCCTGCAGGAAGAACGCGCCGCCCGGGGCGGTGAGCCGCGAGCACGCGGCGAAGAACCGGTCGAAGTACTGCCAGCCGACCGCCTCGATCATCTCGATCGAGACGAGCTTGTCGTAGACGCCGTCGAGGTCCCGGTAGTCGCGCAGCAGGATCTCCACCCGGTCCGCGAGACCGGCCTCGGCGACGCGCTCGCGGGCGTAGCCGTACTGCTCCTGAGAGATCGTCGTCGTCGTCACCCGGCAGCCGCGGGTCGCGGCGGCGTGGATCGCGAGGCCGCCCCAGCCGGTGCCGATCTCGAGCAGGTGGTCGTCGGGCCCGAGGTCGAGGGCCGCGCAGATCCGCTCCAGCTTGCGCAGCTGAGCCTGCTCGAGGGTGTCGTCGGGATCGGCGAAGACCGCCGCCGAGTACATCAGCCGCTCGTCGAGGAAGGCCTCGAACAGGTCGTTGCCGAGGTCGTAGTGGGCCGAGATGTTCTCGCGCGCGCCCTCGCGGCTGTTGCGCGGGACGAGCTCGAGCGCCCGCTGGACCGGGCCGATCACAGGCTGCAGGCGCTGGCGCGCCAGGTCGAGCCAGCCGAGGTTGCGGCAGGCGATCCGGGCGACGGCGACCGGGTCGTCGGTGGCCCAGAGGCCGTCGACGTAGGCCTCGCCGAGCCCGGTGCTCCCGCGCAGCGCCCAGGCGTAGGCGCGCGGATCGCGGACCTCGATCCGCGCCCGCACGCGGGAGCGCTCCGGGCCGAAGGCGTAGGTGCGCCCGCCCTCGACCAGCTCGAGCCAGCCGCTGCGGATGCGCCCGAGCGCGGCGAACATCACCCGGCGGGCGAGCGCGACCCCGGGCCTCACGTCGAGCGCTCCGGATGGCCGAACCAGGGTGCGCCCTTGAGCCGCAGCCGCAACGCCTGCCAGTAGATCCTCGCCATCACCTGGAGGGTGAGCGCGGGGTAGCGCGCCAGCATGCGCCGCGCGACCGCCGGAGTCAGCTCGCGGCGCTGCAGCGCGAGGGTGGCGTCGAAGACGAGCTGCTGATTGCGGCGGCTGGCGATGTGAACCTGCAGGTCCTCGCCCGGCGCCGTCGCGCGCCAGTCGTAGACGTGATCCATGCCCATCAGCGGTGACACGTGGAACTCCTTCTCCAGTGTCCCCGAAATTACCCGTTTGCGGCCGTCGTTGCCAAGCACATACGCGTGCGTTTCGCCATACGGCGTGTTGTTGACCTCGGCGAGCACCGCCTCGACCGCCGCCCCGGATTCGTCGAAGCAGAAGTAGAAGCTGACCGGGTTGAAGCAATGGCCGAAGTAGCGCAGGTTGGTGAGCACGCGGATCGGCCCGCGCGGCTGCGAGCCGGTCTCCACGGCGACCCGCTCGCGCACGACCCGGTCGAGGGGCACCTCCGGCGGCCCGAGGTGGTCGGAGCGCCGAAACCAGGCCGGCGCCGGGCGGCGGGCCGACCAGCCGCGCAGCGGGTCGAGCGCCTCCGGCAGCTCGGCCAGGTCGAGGTAGGCCATGAAGATCGGGTAGCGGAACTCGTGTGAGACGGGGTCGACGCGGCGGTGGCGGACCCAGCCCTCGTACAGGGCCGAGGCGCTCACGCCGCCAGCTCCAGCTCGTCCTCGGCCGGCGCGGCCCGACGCACGGCGTCGCAGGCCCGGAGCGCGCTCCAGCACCCGTCCTCATGAAAGCCCCAGCGCCAGTAGGCGCCGCAGTAATGGATCCGGTCCGTCCCGCTGATCTCGCCCCAGCGCCGCTGGGCCGCGACGCTCTCGTGCGTGATCACGGGGTGGGCGTAGGGGATCGTCTCGATCACCTTCCGGTCGTCGATCCGCTCGCTCAGGTTCAGCGTCACGAAGTACTCGCGCGCGGCGTCGAGCCGTTGCAGGTTGTTCATCCAGTAGGTCACCGCGGTGCGCGGGCGCGGCGGCTCGCTGAGGTGGAAGTTCCAGCTCGCCCAGGCCCGGCGCCGCTTCGGCATCAGCGACCGGTCGGTGTGGAGGACCGCCTCGTTCGCCTGGTAGCGCATCGCGCCGAGCACCTCGCGCTCGCCGGCGGTCGGGCGCGCGACCATCGCCAGCGCCTGGTCGGAGTGGGTCGCGATCACGACCTGGTCGAACCGCTCGGCCTCGCCGCCGGCGCTGACCACTCGGACCCCGGCGTCGAGTCGCTCGATCGACCGCACCGGGGAGCCCGTGCGGACCGTGCCGCCGAACTGCTCGAGCAGTCGCTCGACGTAGACGCGCGAGCCGCCGGTGATCGTCCGCCACCGCGGGCGCCCGCGCAACTGCAGCTGGCCGTGGTTCTCGAGGAACTCGGCGAGGAAGCCGAGCGGAAAGCGCCAGATGTCGTCGGGATCGGCGGACCACACCGCCGAGACCTCGGGCACGATCGCGCGCTCGACAAACCACCGTGAGTAGCCGGCGTCGTCCAGGAACTCGCCGACGGTCGGCGCGTCGGCGCGCCCGGCGAGCGGGCGGACGTCGCGGTTGAAGCGCAGCTGGTCTCGGATCAGCTGCCAGAAGCGGGGCCGCAGCAGGTTCGAGCGCTGCGCGAACAGCCCGCGCCTCGTGTTCGCAAACTCGAAGCTCCCGTCGCCGGACGCGATCGACATCCCCATCTCGGCGTCCTGGGCCTCGACCCCGAGCTCGCGCAGGAGCCCGGTGAACGCCGGATAGTTGCGGTCGTTGTGGACGATGAAGCCCGTGTCGACCCACCGCTCGCCGCGCGGATCGTCGACGCGAACCGTGTGCGTGTGCCCGCCGACCCGGCTCTCGGCCTCGTAGACGGTGACCGCGTGGGTGCGGTCGAGGGAACGCGCGGCGGTGAGGCCGGCGATCCCGGTGCCGATGACGGCGACTCTGTCTCGGTTGTCTCGCACGCTCAGTCATACGCAACCGAGCGTGCTTTCGGATCAGGGGACCGCGGAGATCAGCCCCAGAGGAGCATCGACTGGGGGTCGTCGGGGTCGACGTTGACGACCACCTCGCCCCCGATCTTCTGCTTGTAGCCGTCGACCGCCCCGGCGACCAGCTGTTGCGAGAAGCTGGCCGGATACGGCTCGCCGCCGGTCGGGCGAACCTCGACCTCGAGCTCGTACTCGACCCCGCCCGAGAGCGGGTCCTTGTTGCCGGTCTCGCGCATTCCCTTGAGCACCGCCGGGTGCTGGACGCCCTGGGTGGCGATCTTGTTCGCCTTCGCTGCGGTGTCGGCCGCGCCGCCCATGCCGCCCATGCTCGCGACCGAGCCCCCGGCCGACTTCGCCGCCTGCTGGGCCTGCTGTGCGGCGTCCTTGAATTTGTCCATGAAGCCCATGTGGCTCCCCTTTCGCCGTGATCGGGGCGGAGGCTATCGCTACTGTGGCCCGCTGATGAAGCGGCGACCGCGCTCTCAGAGGCGGCTCGCGCCGGCGCTCGTCGTGGCGCTCGCGGGGCTGGTGCTCGCCGCGCCCGGCGCCGGCGCCGCGGTCGACGACGACCCGGCCCAGCAGTCGCCGTTCGGCGGCCAGCCGATCCCGAGGCTGGTCGAGCCCGACTCGCTCACCCGGCCGCCACCCGGGTTCTCGGTCTCGGCCGAGCAGGCGATCGCGATCGCCGAGCGCACCGATGTCGTCCGCGCGGAGCTCGACGAGACCCCTGGGGCGCGGCCGAGCGCGTACATCCGCGGGGCGCGCTGGCAGGTCCAGTTCGCCGCCGACGGCGAGGAGGTGGCCGAGGTGATCGTCGACGGGGCCGACGGCTCGGTCGACGAGGCCTGGCGCGACTACCAGGTCGAGACGCCGCTCGCTCGCGGCTACGAGGGGGCGATCGCGCAGAAGGTCAACTCCCCGTGGGTCTGGCTACCGCTCTGCCTGCTGTTCGTCGCGCCGTTCTTCGACCCGCGCCGCCCGCTGCGCCTCCTGCACCTCGACCTGCTGGTCCTGCTCGGGCTCGGGATCTCGCTGTACTTCTTCAACCGGGCCGAGATCAGCGCCTCGGTCGCGCTCACCTACCCGGTGCTCGGCTATTTCCTGATCCGGATGCTGGTCGCGGGCTTCTGGCCGCGCGAGCGCGAGGGGCCAGTGGTCCCGCTGGCGCCGATCCGCTGGCTGGCGATCGGCGTGTTCATCCTCGCCGCGGCGCGGATCGCGCTGAACGTCATCGACTCGCACGTGATCGACATCGGGGTTGCCGGCGTGGTCGGCGCCGACCGGATCACCGGCGGCCAGCCGCTCTACGAGGGCGGGTTCTCGCTCGGGCTGGACCTCAAGGGCGACGTCTACGGCCCGTTCAACTACCTGTCCTACGTCCCGTTCGAGCTGTTCTTTCCCTGGGACGGAGTCTGGGACGCCGGTGTGGCCGCCGCCCACGCCGCCTCGATCGCCTTCGACCTCGCCTGCATCGCCGGGCTCGTCGTGCTCGGGCGCCGGCTGCGCGACGGCGAGCAGGGGCGGGCGCTCGGCTGGGCGCTCGGGTTCGCCTGGGTCGCCTGCCCGTGGACGCTCTACACGATGAACGCGAACGCCAACGACGCGCTGATCGCAGCGCTCGGGATCGGCGCCCTGATCGCGCTGCGCTCGGCACCGGCGCGGGGCGTGCTCACCGGCCTCGCGGCGGCGGCGAAGTTCGGGCCCGCGGCGCTGGCGCCGCTGTTCGCGACCGCCGACCCGGAGCGGCGCTGGCGCGGCGCGCTGTGGTTCTCGATCGCGTTCGCGATCACCGCGGCGGTCGTCTTCGTCCCCTTCATCCCCGACGGCGGCGTGCAGCGAGATGTACGACCGCACGCTGGGCTACCAGGCGGCTCGCAGCTCGCCCTTCAGCATCTGGGGCCAGGCGCCCTCGCTCGAGTTCGCGCAGCCGCTGGTCCGCGCGCTGGCAGCCGCGCTCGCGATCGCCGTGGCGTTCGTGCCGCGGCGCAAGACCCCGATCCAGATCGCCGCGCTCGCCGCGGCGGTGACGATCGCCGTCCAGCTGACCGCGGCGCACTGGTTCTACTTCTACGTCGTCTGGTTCCTGCCGTTCGCGCTCGTCGCCGCGTTCGCGTCGCAGGGCACGATCACGGGCCGCCACGCGAACGGGCGCCCGTAGGCGCCCGAGGTCGAACTTCGGCGACTTGACGTCAGGCGATCCGCGTGCGCAGCTCGCCGAGCTGCGGGGAGCTGACGACGACCTCGTCGCCCGGCTTCAGCCAGACGCTCGGGTCGCGAGCGCCCCCGACCCCTGACGGGGTGCCCGTGGCGATGATGTCGCCGGGCTCGAGCGTCATCAGGCTCGAGAGGTGGGCCACGATCCGCGGGACCGAGAAGATCAGGCCCGCGGTGGTGTCCTCCTGCATCCGCTCGCCGTTCAGGTCGAGGGCGATCCCGATCGCATCGTCAGGCCCGGCCTCGTCGCAGGTGACGATCGCCGGCCCGCAGGGCGCAGCGCCGTCGAACACCTTGCCCGGCATCCACTGCGGGGTCGCGAACTGCAGGTCGCGCGCCGAGAGGTCGTTGAACAGGGTGTAGCCGGCGAGGTGGTCGATCGCCTCGGCCTCCGTGATCTCCTTGGCGCGGCGGCCGATCACGATCGCGACCTCGGCCTCGTAGTCGACCTTCGAGCTCGCCGCCGGAAGCTCCACGGTGGCGCCGTCGGGGCGCAGGGCGTTGGCGAACTTGCCGAAGAAGGTCGGGCTGGCCGGTGGCTCCTGGCGCGCCTCGGCGGCGTGGTCCGTGTAGTTGAGGCCGATCCCGATGATCTTCTCGGGATCGGGGATCGGCGGCAGGAGGTCGACGTCCGCGAGCGGGGTCGCGGGGCCGTCGGCTTCGCCCAGGTCGGCGAGGCGGCCGTCGGCGATCAGCTCGCGCAGGGTCGAGCCGTCGCCCCCGAGCGCGTCCCACGCGTCGATCACCCCCGCGGCCGCCAGCACGCCGGCCCGCGGCCCGCGCTCTGAGTCGTAGGTCACCACCCGCACGGGTCGAGAGGCTATCCCTAGAATCTCGCCCGCGGGCTCCGGGCCCGTGTCAGCGCCGACCGGCTCGGCCCGACGCAATCCCGGGGGCGTAGCTCAGTTGGTTAGAGCGCCGGCCTGTCACGCCGGAGGCCGCGGGTTCGAGTCCCGTCGCTCCCGTCTCATACAAACCGCATAGGCAAGCCGTATACAGCCAGTCTCCCGCAGACCTGAACGTCTTCTGGCTCGCTACCACGTTTCGCTACCAAATCGACGCCTAAACGGTCCGCTTCGCTCGCTCCAAGCGGGAGGGCTAAGGCGGGAATCGCGCGGTGCGCGAGCAAATACATACCGCCCCGCCACACACGCCGGAGTCCCACCCGCGATCCACGAGTCGAGTCCCGCGCGGGCTGGCGTTCACCCATCACTGGCGACCACGTAACCTCACGCGGATGAACGCGGGCGCGCCGGTCCTCATCGCCTACGACGGCTCAGACACGGCGCGTCGGGCTGTCCACGATGCCGCCCAGCTTTTCCGCTCACGCCAGGCACTGGTGATGACGGTGTGGGAGCCGGGCCTTGCGTACGGGGTCGGCGCGATGCCAATGGACCCCACGAGCCTGGGCCCCGAACCGGTGGATCCTGTAGCCGCGCGGGAGGTTGACGACGCGTCTCAGGCTCACGCCGATCGCGTCGCAGAGGAGGGGGCTGAGCTGGCGAGGTCGCTCGGACTTCGGGCCGAGGCTCTGTCCGTGGCCGACGAGAGAAAGGTGTCCGACGCGATTGTCGAGCTCGCCCGCAAACGAGGTGTGGCTGCCGTCGTCGTCGGCTCCAGGGGGCTGAGCGGGCTTCGGGCAAGGTTGGAGGGCAGTACCTCAAACGCGGTTGCGAAGCACGCCTCGTGCCCGGTCCTTCTCGTTCACGACGATTAAGCTGCACTGAGCCACTCGGCGATCTTGGCGGTGCCAGGAACCGTGGGAGCGACCGTCCCCCCGATGGCGCGAGATACTTCGTGGGCGATGTCGCAGGAGAACGTGGCAACGGTCGAGCGATTTCTTCGTGCCCTCGACCGAGGCGACGGCGAAGACGCTGCTGCGTGCCTTCTGTCCGACGCCGAATGGCACAACACCGCTGCGTTCCCTGAGTCACGCACGGTCGTCGGACCGACTGCGATCCTCGAGTTCTGGCAGACGCTTCGCGAGTCGTTCGAGCCAGCCCACAGCCGGATGGAGATCGAGAACGTCACCGATGTCGGTGGACTGGTTGTAGTAGGCGTGCGTTCGACCGGGCGCGGAGCGGGCAGCGGCATCCCTGTCGAGGTGCGCTGGGCGCTCCGCGTCTCCATGGACGACGGGAAGATTCGGCGCGTCGACGTCAGCGGCGACTACGCCAAGGCCCTCAAAGCCGCAGGGCTGTCGGAGTAGGCGATGTCGCGGGAGAACGTCGCATTCGCTCAGAGCGTGTTCAGTCGCTGGAACGCCGGGGATCGCAGGTTCCCGGATGAAGAGATTCATCCTGACGTCGTGCTCGTGAGTCAGCTCTTGGGTGGTGTGCCCATACGCGGCCGAGAGGGCGTCCGTCGCTACCTCCGGGAGATCGACGAGCAGTTCGACGAGTGGACAATGGCGATCGACGATTGGCGCGACGCAGGCGATTGCGTCGTGGCGCTGGGCCATATCCGTCTGCATGGCAGGCGGAGCGACGTCGCGTTCGATCAGCCGGTTGGGATCCTGTTCGAGATCCGAGAACGCCAGCTCGTTCGCTTCGAAACCTTCCCGGATC
Organism: uncultured Solirubrobacterales bacterium; assembly: GCA_963781265.1. Lineage (GTDB taxonomy): Bacteria > Actinomycetota > Thermoleophilia > Solirubrobacterales > 70-9 > WHSW01. The sequence continues at coordinate 9,629 of CAWAFH010000011.1, read as the reverse complement.
AGCCAGCTGAGGCCCTCAAGGCCGCAGGGCTGAGCGACTAGTCCGGACGGTGCCATCCAGGGTCGTCGGGGCCGGATCACGGGGCGACGTGCTGTCGGCGCCGCCCCCGCTCTCTGACCCGTGCCTACGACGAGAGTCCTGAGACGACCGTGAAGGCGCTCGGCCGGTAGACGGCGAGCCCGAGGCGCTCCTCCGCTCGGATCGCGACCTGGTTCCAGGTGAAGTAGGAGGCGTGGCTGTTGGTCGCCTCCACCGTCACGCCGCCCCGCGGAACACCTGCGCCGCCTGGCCGAACGAGCCGACCAACGCCGTGCCGGTGCGGAGGCGCCTGGACGGTCGTCCGACCGTCCTCACGCTCGCCCGATACCCGGCCGAACTGGGTGTTGACCGCGTGAACCGACTCGAGGGGGCACAGTGAGATCCAGCCAGCGCGTCATCCTGACCGCCGCCGCGACAGCAGCGCTGACCCTTGCCGGTGCCGGCAGCGCGTTCGCCGGCGCCAAGGCCCCAGGCCCGTACGACCCCTATGCGGTGGGCGCGCCTTCGGCGAACGGCAACGGAGTCGGCCATGCCTACGGGCGGCCGTGCGCCGGTTGTGTTGGCAACGCGGATGCGATGAATCCTCCCGGCCAGCTGCCCGACGGAACCGATCCGAATCTCGGCTACGAGTGCGACGCCAACGCCGGGATTGGCGCCACCAACCCGGCCCACAGCGGCTGCGGCACGGACGGTGGCGGCGGACCCGACGACGGTACGACCTGACCCGAACGGCGCCGCTTTCGGCCGGTAGTTAGCGGTGAACGGCTTGCCAGGTCGGCCGCGAGGTCACTCGCTCAGCGAGTTGAGGTCGGACTCGGCTGGTGCAACACACTCGTCCTGGGAGAAGTTGCCGAAGCCCGCGAAGATAACGCCGACATCGCCGTTGGGGTTGACCGCTAGCGCCGTGGGGACCTCGCCTGCCACGCTCTGGGCCGACTCGACTTCATCCGAGGACGTGAGCACCTGGATGACGACGCAGTCCTTGCCAGGGGCCATCTCGTAGATGACTTCGTGGTGCTTGTTGTGCAACCCGAGGGCGCTGGCAATGTCGTCCTGGGTGTAGCCGTCGCCTCCGTCTCCATCGTCGCCGGCACCGCAGCCCGCGACGACGAGGACGGCTGCACCGATGGCCAGTAGTCGCCCCACCTGCGCCAGCCTATCCCGACAGCGCTCGGCTAGTTGTTCCTCGCCTGCTTGGCCGCCGCGGTCGCGATCGGGTCTTCGGCCAGACCCTTCAGCGCGCAGTGGCCGCTCGGCTCGATCCGCCACACGCCGATTTTCGACGTGTTCGGGATCGGTGTGGTCAGCTCCACGTCGCCGCTGTCGAGGCCGGTGAAGCTCGCTGGCTTTTTGACCACGACCACCGGGTCGCCCTCCTCGGTCTCGGCCCACTCCCTTGTTCGTGGGCGTGGCCCGGTTGTGGCCCAAAACGTGCTGACAGCCGCTCCGCAGCGGCAAGCGGTTCGGGCAGGGTGCGACACGGGGCCGAAACCCGTGTCTGCAAGCGGGATTCGTCGTTTCGGATCGTCAGCCGTCGTCGGCGATGTTGTGGCCTGTCACGCCGGAGGCCGCGGGTTCGAGTCCCGTCGCTCCCGTCCACCGAACCGCATGCATCAGCGCCCGGCGTCATAGAATGGTGGCCCATGCTCGGGGGTAGGAAGAAGCGGGTGGAGAAGCTCAGCGCCGGGGCGCAGGCGAACCTCGAGGACGGCGAGTCGATTCGCGAACTCGTCCAGACCCAGACCGGGCAGTCCGCGGCTGCGAATGCCAGCGCGGTCGGCACCTCCGCGTTCATGAGCTCGGAGCTCGGGATCTTTCACCGCTCGAAGGTGAGTGCGGGGCCGCACGTCCTCGTCGCCACCGACCGCAACCTGTACGCGATGAAGCTGTCCGGGGGCCGCCTGCTCGACGTCGGGGACGTGGTCATGAAGGCCCCCCTCGACAAGGCCGACCTCTACCAGGGCAAGAAAACGCTGACCTTCGGCGGCACCAAGTTCCACGTCATGGCGCTGTTCGGCGAGCACGCCGACCGCCTCTACGACTACGTCAACCGGTCGGGCGGCGCGGCCGCATCAAAGCCGGCACCCGCGCAACCCGCGGGCAGCAGGCGCGAGCAGCGGATCCGAGACGCGCTCGAAGACTAGGCCCGGCTCGCCGCCAAGGCGTGGTGCGCGCCAGCCCGGCTGACGGCTAGTCCAGGTCCTCGATCTCGCCCTGGTACTGGGTCATGCCACGGGCGATGCCCTCGCCGATCGCCGCGTCGATGACACCTTGGGACTCGACGATCAGGTCGGCCCGCGTGATGCGGCGCGCGAACTCTTCGTCGGCGCGCAGCTTGCCGATCTGCTCCTCGCTGCCGCGCAGCAGGGCGAAGCCCTGCAGGTCGCCGCCGTGGGGCGTCAGGAGCACCACCTCGAAGTCCTCGATCTTGCCGTCGCCCTGCAGCCCTCCCCAGTACTCGACGCTCTCGTTGAATACCTGGACGGCGCGCTTCTCGCGTCCGCGCACCACCTGGCCCCATCCGATGAACAGTGCGGCATCAGCCATTCGCCTCTCCTCTCCTTGAGCAACCCTGTGCTCGGCTTCCCCCGATCCTCCACCCGTTGTCAGCGTTGTCAAGCCGGGCCCGGGGGCTGACTGCAAGATGGAGCCCGATCCGGAAAGGTCTCGGCGGTGACGCAGGGGTTCATCGACGCGCCGCCGGCCGGGACGGTCGTGCCCCGGGGAATGCTCCGGGTGAGTGGCTGGGCGCTGGGCGCCGACGGGCCGCTCGACGGCGCGCTGCTCGTGCTCGTCGACGGCCGCCGAGCGGAGGGCGCGCGGACCGGCATGTTTCGCCCCGACGTTGCCGCCATGCACCCGGACGTACCGCGCGCGGCCTGGTCCGGATGGGACGCGACGCTGGATCTGCGACGCGCTCCAGGACCTCCGGTGCGGATCTCGCTGCTTGCGAGGGGCGCCGGAGCCGACCTGGTCGAGCTCGACCGCACCGAGGTGCGGGTCGACCAGTCGCGAACCCTCGGCGGGCGCCGCAGTCGCGCCGTGTTCACGATCGTCCAGAACGAGGCCGACTTCCTGCCGCTGTGGCTCGACTACTACGGTCGCCATTTCGACCCCGCCGACGTCTACGTCCTCGACCACGACAGCGCCGACGGCAGCACGGACGCGATCGCCGACCGCTGCACCGTCGTCCCCGTCCACCGGGAGAAGAGCTTCGACCACGTCTGGCTGAAGTCGACGGTCGAGGAGTTCCAGTCGTTCCTGCTCTGCTCCTATGACGCGGTCCTGTTCGCGGAGGCTGACGAGTTCGTGGTCGCCGATCCACGTCGCCACGACGGGCTCGCCGCCTACGTCGACGGGCTCGAGGGCCCCGCCGCGTGCTGCACCGGTTACAACGTGGTCCACTACCCAGAGGAGGGGGAGGAGCCGCTGCGCCTCGACCGGCCGCTGCTGCGCCAGCGCGGCTTCTGGCACCGATCGCCCAAGTACTCGAAACGGATCCTCGGGCGGATCCCGCTCGCCTGGACGATCGGCTTCCACGTCGAGTCCAATGCCCCTGAGGTGCTGCCGGACCCGAGCCTCTATCTGATCCACCTCCACCGGGTCGACTACGACCGCTGCCTGGCCCGGCACCGGGCAGCGGTCGAGCGCGCCTGGAACCAGGACGACGTCGAGCTCGGGTTCGGCCGAGAGAGCCGGGTGGTCGACGTCGACGGCTTTCGCGAGTGGTTCTTCGCCGGCGACGACCTCGAGGGCAGCGAGCGCGAGCCGATCCCCGAGCCGATCCGGGAGCTGTTGTGAACACCCTCGTGATCCCCACCGCGCGCCCGCAGTTGCTGCTCGAGTTCCTGCGCCGCTGGCGCCCGTGGCCGTGGGACGCGGTGATCGTGATCGAGGACGCTCCCGAGCTGACGCTCGACCTGGCGGCGGCCGAGCGGCTCGCCGACGGGCGTCCGATCGACGCCTACAGCTGGACCGAGATCGAACGGGAGCTGAGCGCGCCCTGGATCATCTCGAGGCGCGACAGCGCGATCCGGGCGTTCGGGTTCTGGAAGGCCTGGCAGCAGGGCGCCCGGGTGATCGTCACCCTCGACGACGATTGCTATCCCGCGGGCGAGGGGTTTCTCGACGCCCACCTCGCCAACCTCGAGCGGACGCCGGTGTGGCAGAGCACGGTTCCGGGTCTGCGGGTCAGGGGGCTCCCGTATCGCAACTGCGGAACGCTCCGGGTCGCGGTCAGCGTCGGCCTCTGGGACACCAACCCCGACCTCGACGCGGTCCAGACCCTGGCCAACGGGATCGGCCCCCAGGAGATCGAGCTCGTGCACGCGACCCCGACCAGGGTGCTGGCGAGCGAGCAGTACTTCCCGATCTCGGGGATGAACCTCGCCGTGCGCGGCGAGCTGGCCTGCCTCATGTACTTCCCGCCGATGGGCCAGGACTCTCCGTACTCGCGGTTCGACGACATCTGGGCGGGGCTGGTGTTGCAGCGGATCTGCCGTCACCTGCGGCTGCCGATCGTCTGCGGGCGCCCGATGGTCGAGCACCGTCGGGCCAGCGACCCGTTCGTCAATCTCCAGAAGGAGAGCGGCGGGATCGGCGCCAACGAGCGGCTCTGGGAGATCGTCGACGCCGTCGACCTGGACGCCGGCTCCCCGCTCGCCTGTATGCGCGAGATGGGCGCGGGCCTCGTCGCGACCGCCGGCGAGGACGCCTACGTGGACCGCTGGGGCCGCGGGATCTCGGCCTGGTGCGACCTGTTCGAGGAACGATGAGCGGGCGCGTGGTCACGATCACCGGCGGCAGCGGCTTCGTCGGCCAGAGCGTCGTCCGCGGGCTGCGCGAGCACGGCTACGAGCCGCGGGTGTTCGACCGGCTCGGGGCGCCGGCCGCCGCGCTGCTGCGGCGCCGCTATCTCGGGACGGCGAGCTCGGGCCCGCGCCTGCGCGCGGCGCAGGTGATCAGGCGCGTCCAGCGCCGCGTCGAGCCGGCGCTGATCTACCGGGGCCTCCTGCCGCCGAGCTGGGACGACATCCAGGACGTCCGCTCGCGGCTCGCGCAGCGCTTCGCCGGCAGCGAGGCGGTGATCCACCTCGCCGGGATCCCGCATCCGTTCATGCCCGGCATGGTCGAGTCGGACTTCTACCGTCTCAACTACGACGCCTCGATCAACGTCTTCGAGGCCGCCCGCGCCGCGGGCGTCCCGAGGTTCGTCTTCGCCTCCTCGGCCCAGGTCTATCGGATCCACGACCCGGTCCAGGTCGACCAGTTCCCGATCCTCGAGACCAACTACCTGCCGGCGCTCGCGGACGGCCAGACGCTCTACGGGCACCTGAAGGCGGAGTTCGAGCGCTACCTCGCCGGCGCCTGTCCGCAGGGGGCGACGCAGGGCGTGGCGCTGCGGCTCGAGTACCCCGGCGTGCGGGCGACCACCGCCAACAACTTCTACGTCTGCAGCTCGCTCGAGAACCTGGCCGCCGGCTTCGCCTGCGCCCTCGAGGCCCCGGACTCGTTCGCGTTCGAGGCCTTCAACCTCGCCGACGCCGACGTCAACCCCGCGGTCGGCGACGTCCAGGCGGCGATCCGCGACCGGTTCCCGGACGTCCCCAACCTGACCCACGGCAACGCCTGCGCGCTCAGCACCGAGAAGGCCCAGCGCCTGCTCGGCTACCGGCCGCTGCCGGCGGCGCAGGGGACCTACTTCGACGAGTCGGTGATGTGGTGAGCGCGGGCCGGTCCGAGGAGCGTGAGTCGCGGCGTCAGATCCCGCCGTTCATGTCCGTCTGAATCTCGGCGGTGCTCAACGGCCGGTTGTAGATGCGGATGTCGTCGAGGAGGCCGCGCCAGCGCTCGAAGCTGCAGCCACTGCAACCGGATTGGCCGAACACCAGCCCCTGCGTGTTGGGCGATCGGGGCGGTCGTCTCGCTCTGAGTCGATGCGACCGCGCCGTTGACGTAGAGGGTGTAGGTGTTCGCCGTGTCGTTGAAGACCGCGGCGAGGTGGGACCACTGATTGACCGGTAGCGCCGGCGTGCTGCTCTGGTGCTCGCGACAGCCGCCGTTGTCGAAGCCCGCTGCTGACGCTCGTCCCGTTGGTCTGCAGCCAGTACCCGCAGCCGCCCGTCGTCTCCTTGATCAGGATCGTCTGGTAGCCGCTGAGGGCCGTCGGTCTGACCCACGCCTCGAGCGTGTAGCTGGAACTCAGGCTGATCGAGGGCGCGTTCGGCACCGTGACGCTGCCCGAGGAGCCGTTGAACGACAGGGCGCCCGCCGTACTTGCCGCTCGGGGTCCAGGTGGCCCCCGCGCCGGCCACGGTGCCGTGGTTTCCATTGCCGGAGGCGTCGCTGGCGGTCGCGCCCGCGCCCTCGTTGAAGGCCCACGCGCCCACCAGGCCCGTCGGAACCGGGGTCGAATTGAAGGTCGCCGTGTAGCTCTGGGCTGAGTTCGGGACGGTGATCGAGTGCTGTTGGCCGCCGCCGTCGGACCACGAGGCGAACGTGTACGAGGTGTTACCGGCGATCTGGTTGCGGGCCTCGACCGTGTGGGTGAAGCCCACCAGCGTGTCGTAGACGAACGGCGTCACCTTGGCGATCCCGTCGAGGTAGATCGTTCGCCCGCTGGGCACGGTGTCGAAGCTGAGGTTGACCTTCGTCGGGTAGACCGTCACTGCCTTGGTGGCGGTGAGGCCGGTCGAGTCCTTCACCGTCAGGGTGATCCGATAGCGGGTGTTGCCGCTGAAGTCGTGTCCCGAGGTGGGGATCGTGAAGCTCCCGCTCCGCACTCCGGTGATCGGCGTCCCGGGGTGAACGTGGCCGTCGTGCAGGAAGTCGATGTTCCAGGTGAAGGCGCTGTCGGGCAAGGGGCCGTCGTCGGGGTCGGTGCCGTCACCGGAGTACGAGATCACATCGCCGGCCCGGAAACTCGAGCCGTCGGTCGGCGACGAGATCGTCGCCGTCGGGAACGTCGCCGGCGCTGATCGCGATCGGGGTCGAGGTCGAGTCGTTGACCCCGTCGGAGACCGTGAGTCGCGCTTGGTAGGTGCCCGGGCTCGTATAGGTATGAGACGGGTTTGCCGCCGTCGATGTGCCACCGTCGCCGAAGTTCCACGAGTAGGTCAGCGGCTGGCCCTCGGGATCGGAGGAGCCGGAGCTCGAGAACGCCACGTTCAGGGGGGTCGACCCGGAGGTCGGGTTCGCCGACGCGGACACCACCGGCGCCTGGTTCGACTGCACGTACTTGATCCGGCGGAGCTTGCTGACGCCGAAGGTGCCGCCGATGTCGGAGTAGCCGAGGTCGAGGTAGTAGAGGGCTCCATCCGGGCCCTCGTCGAGGTAGACGATGTCGCCGTACGGGCCGTCCACCGAGCCGTCCGACGGCTCGAAGTTGAAGCGGTCGGTGATCGCGCCGTTGGCGTCGAGCCGCACGCCCCTGATCCAGTTCTGGGTGTAGTCGGCGTAGAAGTAGGCGCCGCGGTAGAAGCTCGGGAACTTGGTGCCGTGGTAGACGAATCCGCCGGTGATCGCGGCGTCGCGACCGTTATGGGCGTAGGAGAGCAACGGGCTCTGACACGGCAGCGCGCACGGGCCCTCGCTGTCGGGCCAGCCATAGTTGGCGCCGCGAGCGCCGATGTTGAGCTCCTCGATCGCGGTCGAGGCGTCGTTCCCGCCGACGTCACCGATGAAGTACCGGCCGGTCGGAGCGTCGTAGTAGGCGCGGTACGGGTTGCGAAGGCCACGCGCCCAGATGCTGTCGACGTTCGGACCGGACCCGTCGTAGAACGGGTTGTCGGTCGGGATGGTTCCGTCCGGGTTGATCCGATGGACCTTGCCCCGCGGGCTGGTGAGCGACTGCGATACCGCCGGCTGGAAATGCTCGCCGGTCGTGAACAGGAGCTTGCCGTCGTTGGCGAAGCTGAGCGCGCCGCCGTGATGCTCGGCGTTCGCGTCCTGCGGGTCCTCGTAGAGGACGAACTCGCTGCCCGCCACCGTGCCCGTCAAGGAGGCGTTGGCGGTGAAGCGCGAGACGCGATCGTGATTGGGAGACCCGAGCGTGTAGAAGACGTAATAGAAGTGGTTGGAGGCGAAGTTCGGATCCAGCACGAGGTCGTAGATGCCCTGCTGGACCCCCGCGGAGCCGATGTTGTTGATCTGCAGGAACAGGCCCGGGTCAGCTGGGTGTACGGCGGCGAGAGGACCTTGATCCGGCCCGCCAGCTCCGCGACCAGGAGTGCGCCCGTCGGGGAGGAACTCGAACGTCGTCGGCAGGTCGAAGCCCGTCGCCAGCACCTCGTTTTGGAAGTAGTCGGAGTTGGCCACGTTGACGGCGATCGGCGCGGAAGTTGTGGTGTTGCCGGCCGCGTCTCGAGCGCGCGCGGTCAGCGTGTGGGCCCCGTTGGGTACCCCGCGGGTGTCCCAGGCGAGCCCGTACGGGGGCGAGGTGTCCTCCGCACCCGACGGCTGCCCGTCGACGAGGAAGCGCACCCCGGCAACGCCGACGTTGTCGTTCGCGTTCGCGGTCACCTGCGCGATGTCGCTGACGCTGGCGCCGTTGTTCGGCGCCGTGATCGCCACGGTCGGAGGCGTGGCGTCGGTCGACCCGGTCGCGGCCCGGAACGCGACCATGTGCATCACCCAGGCGGATGCGTTTTGCGTGGCCGTTGCGTTGTAGCTGCCGGCGCTGGTCACCACCTTGTCCTCGGTGCGATTGCCGTAGTCGGTACGGCGCGTGGTGAATCCCGACCCGACCTGGTTCACGGTATTGGACGACGCTCCCGCGCCGAAGATGAGGTCGTTCGAGCCGCTGACGTTGGCTGAGCCGCTGTTCATCGCCTGGCTCGAACCGATCGCGGCAGCGGAGGCATCGAGCGGATTGGTCGCGTCGACGCCCGAGTACTCGTGTATGTAGATGATTCCGAAGGAGGAGATGGACTGCGAGAACGTCGCCCGGACGGTGTTCGCGCCGCCCGCCACGGACTTGGCGTAGAACACCTGGGAGCTCCAGGCACCGTTGTTCCACGTGGTCGCCGGCGCGGCGCTGGCATAGCTGTTCCCGGCGGTGTCGGAGAGCGTCACCGGCTGGGTGTTGCTCCACAGCGCGTAGACGACGATCAGGTTGCCGGCCGTGTTGCTCGCGCCGGAGAACGCAAGGTCGTGACCGTGCCGGACCTGATCTCCTGCGCTCGGCTCTGGACGTGGGTCGGAGTCGCCGCTGTCGCTTGGTCAACGACCGTAAGCCGCCGAGAACTGCGAACAACGCAGCCCAAACTCTTAACGCCGCGTGAAAAGGCGCATGCGTCGTCATGCCCGCAATCCTCCGATCTAGCGGGCCGCTGCGACCAAGCTAGTCCCTACCGACATTCGTGGCAAGTGCCGAAAAGGTGCCTGATTCGGCCTTCGGGTGAGGCGGGTTTCGGCCTTCGGGTGAGGCGGGTCGTTGCCCGGCTGAGCGCGTCAAGCCGCGCGCCGCGAGCCGGAGCGGTACTGAAGTGGCCACATTGGCTCGGAGGCGCGCCGGTCAGGCCGGGCGTCGGGCGGAGGTTCGGGACCTCGCGCGGGTAATTCTCCCACCGGTGGCCGGAGCGCCAACTCGG
>CAWAFH010000010.1:0-5905 GCA_963781265.1 uncultured Solirubrobacterales bacterium | reverse complement strand
CGCCTCAGCGCGAGGTCTGTTTCCCCCCCGCTCGCGCGCACGATCCACGTCGAGCCCGGCTCGAGCTGGACGATCGCCGGCTCGCCGGCGGCGGCCGGGACCGGCCGGCAGCCGGCCGCCCCGCCGACGGGTCGCAGCGTGACCCCGTCGGCGGCCGCGAGCACCTTGTCGGCGGCGGCGCGGCCCGGCTCGGGTGCGCTCGCGAGCTCCTCCGCCGTGTACGCGGGCGAGCCGAACTTGTCGACGGCCGACAGATAGGACCCCGCGTCGACGAGCGTGAAGTAGTTGAAGTCCGAGTTCTTCGGGGTGAGGACGAGCCCGGGGTCCACGTTGTCGGCGGCGATCTCGAGCGCCGCGAGGTCGCCGCGCACGGCCGGCACGACGCCCTTGAGGCCGTGGTAGGCGTCGCGCATCGCCGACAGGTTCGCGGCCGTCGCCGCGAGCGAGACGGCGACCGCGATGGCGATCACCCGCCAACTGGGCCGCACCCCGCGGGCGAGCTCGGCGACCGTCATCAGCACGAACACGACGCCGATGTACTGGTAGCGCGAGGTGGTCGCCGTGCGACCGATGCTCGCGTTGATCGCGGTCAGAAACCAGAACGCGAGCCCTGCGACGACGACGACGGCGAGCCACTTCGGGATCCGGCCGCGGGCGATTACCGCGGCCGCCCCGGCGACGATCGCCAGCGCCAGCAGCGGCCGGCCCCAATCAAGCGAGCTGACCGGCGCATCGGCGCTCATTGAGGTCAATCCGAACAACGAGGAGATGGCTGCCGCGTAGCCGTCGAGAATGAATCCCGGCGATGTGGCGATGTTCTCGAACGAGACCTGGTTGGCGTCCGTGCCGCCCCAGCCGAGATACCAGAGCGCGTAGAGAGCGGCCGGGACGACGACGACCCAGGCGCGGGCGCGCAGCTCGCGGTCCCAGGCGATCGCGACCGCGGCCGCGGCGACGAAGATCAGCCCGACCGTCTGGAAGCTGATCGCGACCACGAGCAGCGCGCAGCAGAGGATGTCGCCGCGCCGGTCGGCGCGCTCGAGCGCCAGCAACGCCCCGATCCCGCAGGCCATCGGGGCGAAGTAGCCGAGCTGAAACGGGGTCAGCAGGTCCTCGTAGGCGGCGCCGAGGAAGAGCAGCGGCAGCGTTCCGGCGAGCGCCAGCCAGTCGCCGACCCGGCGGCGCATCCAGATGAACAGGAGGACGACGCTGGCGATGAAGGCGAGGGTCGAGACAACCGCGTACGGGGTCAGCGAGTCCATCCCGAACGTGGCCTGCAGGAACTTGTAGATCGCAACGAGGCTCATCGACGGGTGCCCGGCGTGGTCGGTGAAGAAGGCGTCGACGCTGAAGCCCCGACGGTGCAGCAGCAGGTCCCAGTCGTCGATGAAGAAGGTGAGCCGCGCGCTCAGCGCGATCAGCAGCCCGGCGGAGACGACGGCCGCAAACGCGAACAGGGCGACGGGCAGCCGCGGGTCGGCGAGCACCGCGCGCAATCCGCCGACGCGCGAACCGCGCACTCGGGTCGTCGCGGCCTCCACCTCAGGCCCCCGGCGCGCAGACGTCCACTGCTCCGTGGCCGGCCAGCCGGTAGGTCCAAGGCGCATCGGAGCGATCCGGCGGGATGTCAACGACGAGCCTCTCCCCGCCGCGGATCGGCCCGGCGTCGATCGGGAAGCTCTCTCGCGCGTAGCGGCGCAGACCAATCTCGGCGTCGGCTCCGGGCGCCGCACGAAGCCATAGCCCGGCACCGGGAACGACGCCGGTCGCCGGCTCGGCCCCTAGCTCGAGTGGTTGACACCCGACGGGCCGGGCGCCCGCGGCCGGTCGCGCGACCCGCAGACCCAGAGCCGCGCCGAGCACTTTGTCGGCCGCGACGCGGGCACGCTCGGGCGCCGTCGGTAGCGCCTCGGCTGAGTAACCCAGCGATCCGTAAACCTCCGACGCCGCGAGGTATGAGCCCGCGTCGATCAGCCCGAAGTAGGCGAAGTCGGAGTTCTCCTCGTCGAGAACGAGACCTGGGTCGGCGACGTCGCGTGCGACGTCGAGTGCTCCGAGGCCACCGGCGATGACCGCCGTGAATGGCAGCCGCGAGTCGTAGTCCTGGTGCAGCGCGTCGAGGTTGCTGAGCGTCGCCAGCGCGACGATCCCGAACGTGACGACGATCGCCGGCGCGGTGACGCGCACCCCGCGCAGGAGCTCCGCGGCGATCATCACGCAGACGATCGCCCCGGGGTATCGGTAGCGCGACAGGTCTGCGGAGCGGAACTCGGTCGCATTGATCGCGATCAAGAACCAGAACGTCACCCCGGCGGCGACGATCCCCCACAGCCAGGGTGAGAACTTCCGCCTTCGCCACACCCACCACCCGGCGCCGACCAGGGCGACCACGAGCAGTGGGCGGCCCCAGTCGAACGTGGAAACCAGCTGCTCGTCGCGGCTGGTGGCGAGCCCGAAGAGCGCCGAGATCGAGTTCGCGAAGCCGTCCAAGACGAAACCGAGGGACGTCGCGACGTTGTCAAACGAGAGCTGGCTCGGGGCGTCGCGGCCCCAGACCACGAACCAGATCGCATACAGCGCGACAGGGCCAGCGACGACCCAGGCGCGCGCGCGGACCTCGCGTTCCAGCGCGGCGACGACGGCGATCGCGGCGACGAAGATCAGCCCCACGGAGTTGAACGAGATCGCCGCGACGAGAAGGGCGCATGCGACGATGTCGCCGAGGCGGTCGCCGCGCTCGAACGCAAGCAGTGCGGCGATGCCGAGCGCCATCGGCGCGAAGAACCCAAGCTGAAACGGGATCAGCAGGTCCTCGTAGGCCGAGCCGAGGAAAAGGATCGCGACCGCTCCGGCAAGCGCGAGCCAGTCGCCGACCCGGATGCGCAGCCAGGCGAACAGGCTGATCGCGCTGGCGACGAACGCAAGCGTCGCACCGACCGCAAACGGGGTGATCGAGTCCATCCCGAACACGGACTGCAGGGCCTTGTAGGAGGCCACGAGCGACAGGCTGAGGTGTCCCTCGTGCGGCGCGAGGAGCGCGTCGGCGGTCCAACCGGGCCGGTGCAGCAGCACGTCCCAGTCGTCGATGTAGAAGTACAGACGGCCGCTGAGAACGATCAGCAGGGCCGCTGAGCAGGTCGCGGCGACGGCCAGCAGCGCCAGCGGAAGGCGCTCGCGCGTCGCCGCGCTCACGGGCGGCCCTCCCCACATACGGTCAGCGTCCCGGAGCCCGAGACGCCAAGCACCCACGGCTGCGACAGCCCGGAGCCGCCCGGGACCTCGGTTGGCGCCTCGGTGAGCGCGACCGTCTCGCAGCCCGTCCCGCGGGCGGTGGTGGGATCGGCCGGGATCGTCCGCACTTCGAGCGCCGCGGCGGAAACCTTGTCGGAGGCAATGCTCACGCTCCCGCCCCCAGCGGGCAGACCACGGCCGTCCCGGCGCCATCGAGCTTGACCCGCCAGGGCAGCGGGGACGCATCCTCGGGGATCGCCAGCGCCGCCGCCGCGCCGGCGGCGATCGTGCCGAGCCGGACCGGGAACTCGTCATCGGCGTAACGGCGCAGGCTGACCCGCACCGGCGCGCTTCCGGCGCGGATCACGGTGCCGCCCGGGGGGACGACGATCGGCTCGGAGCCGGTCGCCGGCGCCGGCGCGCACGCGCGAGTCGTGGAGGCGGCGACCGGTTCGAGCCGAAGCTCGAGGGCCGCGGCGAACACCCGGTCGGCGGACATGCGCGCTCGATCAGAGGCGGCGGCGAGTTCGTCGGCGGTGTAGGCGGGCGAACCATGAGCGTCGACCGCCGAGAAGTACGAACCCGCGTCGAGGAAGCCGAGGTAGTCGACCCCTGAGTTCTTCTCGGTGAGCAAGAACGCCGGGTCGACCTCCGCCCTCGTCAGCTCGAGCGCCGCAAGCCCGCCGCGCTGCTTCTCGGCGATCCCGGCGAGCCCGTCCGCCGTCTGGTTGAGCAGGGAGAAGTTGGCGATCGTCGCGAGCAACGAGACTGAGAGGACCACGGCGAGGACCCAGCGTCGAACTGCCACCCCGCGCAGCAGTTCGGCGGCGATCATCACCCAGAGCACGGCACCGAGGAGCTGGTAGCGACCCGAGGTCGCCTGGCCGAAGAACGAGGCGTTGAGGCCAGTCAGCGACCAGAACACAAGCAGTCCGGCAACCAAGGACCACAGACGCCTCGGCATCGCCGCGAAACCCGCCCCGGCGATTCGCCAGACCGCGACGACGATCGCGATCACCAGCAGGGGCCGGCCCCAGTCGAGCGCACTCACCGGCATCTCGTCGCGCGAGACCGCGAGGCCCAGCAGGCTCGAAAGACTCGAGGCGAGGCCGTCGCTCACGTATCCGAGCAAGGTCTGGAAGTTGTGAAAGGAGATGAAGGTGTCCGCGTCGCGGCCCCAGCGCAGATACCAAAGCGCGTAGAGCGCGGTCGGAACCATGACAACGAAGGCGCGCCGGAAGCGCTCGCGGGTGAGGGCGATGTCAACTGTCGCCATAACCACGAACGGGACACCGAGGCCGGAGAACAGGAGACCCACGGTGAGCAATGCCGTCGCGATCACGTCCCCGCGTCGAGACTCGCCGTCGAGCGCCAGCAGTGCCCCGATCCCGCACGCGATCGAGCCGAAGAAGGCCATCTGGAACGGGAAAAGCAGGTCGTCCCACGAGGGGCCGAAGAAGAGGATGGGGAGCACGCCGGCCAGCGCCAGCCAGGCGTCCACGCGCCGCCGCAAATAGACGAACAGCAGCGTCGCGGCGGTGATGAACAGGCCGACCGCTACCACCTGGGTCGGCGCCGCTGACTCCATCCCGAAGATCGCCACGGTGAGCTGGTAGATGCCGATCGAGAGTGCCAACAGGTGCTCGACGAACGGGTCGAAATAGACCTCGGCGTCGAACCCCCGCCGGTGCAGGAGAAAGTCCCACTCGTCTCGCCAGAAAGTCAGATCAGAGAGCCAAACAAGCAATGCTGCGCCGGCGAGAAGCGCAGCGCCGGCGAAGACGAGCGTCGCGGGCTCCGCGGCCCGAAGCCGCAGCGCGGCCATCTAGCCGCCGCCGGACCTGCAGATCGCGATCAGGTCCAGTGACTCGTCGAGAGGTTTGGAGCGCAACTCGAAATCGTCGACATCGATCGCTTCGGCGCCGGGTTCCGGGCGCTGACGGGCGCGGGCAAGCATGCTGTCATAGAGCCGCTGACGGACCTTGCGCGGAACCAGCCTGCGCAGGCGCAACGGGTCCCTGCGAAGCAACCGGTCCAGTCGCCTGTGCTCCGCCGCCACCAGCTCGAGATAGCGAGGTGAGCCGAACAGTCCCCGGAGCTGGACCTCGTCGAAGCGACTCTCGCAGAGCGCGGCGAGCTCACCAGACGAGTACTCGACGTAGTGATAGGGATCGATGACCTCGTCCGCGCGGGCGAATGTGAGCCGGTTCGGGGTGACGAAGATCGCGACGCCGTCGGACTCGAGCACACGCCCGACCTCGCTCATCACCCGCTCTGGGTCGGGGACGTGCTCGATCGACTGGACCGAGAGCACTGAAGCGAACTCGCCGTCGGCGAACGGGAGCTCGCGCATGTCGGCGACCCGGGTTTCGCGGTCCTGGCCGACGAGCGCCTCGGCGTCGAGGTCGACGCCCACGGTCTCGCGTGGGGCGAGCAGATGGTAGCTGTGGCCAACGCCACAGCCGAGATCGAGCAGCCGCCCGGGAGGCAGGAGCGAGGCGCAAGCGCGATAGGCCGCGACGTGGCGCTGCCAGGTCGGGTTGAACCCTCCTTCGGGCGTGATCACGCGCTCGCCGGTAATCCTCGAGCCCGCTTCCGCCGCGTTCAAGGTGAAAACTTCCTCGACCGGAGGACCCTCTTGCGGTGCAGCATTAGGCGCAGCGCGGCGCCGAGC
>CAWAFH010000009.1:0-10190 GCA_963781265.1 uncultured Solirubrobacterales bacterium | reverse complement strand
GCCTTCGTACATCGGCAGCTCGACCTCCGCAGCGGCGCCGCGATCGATCTGCTGCCACATGCGCGACACGCCGGCGGTGCCGAACTCGCGCACCCGGGTCACGGCGTCGAGGTCGAGCACGTCGGTGACCAGCTCCTCGCCGCTGCCCGCCTCGACCCGGACCAGACCCTCCGGGTCGGCCACGAGGCTGCGCCCGAGCGCCGCGGGCGCCGGGGCGTTGACGTTGACCACGAAGAGCTGATTGACGATCGCGTTGGCCCGCGCCGTGACCAGCTCGGCGGCGCGATCGCTGGTCGTGGTCAGGGTCGGCTGCAGCACGACCTCCGCCCCGAGCCACGCGAGCTGGCGGAACACCTCGGGAAAGAAGCCGTCGTAACAGATCGCGAGGCCGGCGCGCCCGATCCCGTCGATCTCGAAGACGACGAACCGGGTGCCCGGCTTCGTGCGCTCGCCGGGCTGCCACGGGAAAGCCTTGCGGTAGGTCGCGACGAGGCCCCGCTCGGGTGAGATCGCGACGGCCGTGTTGTGGATCGCACCGTCGCCGGCGCGCTCGTAGACCGAGCCCGGGACCAGCCAGAGTCCCGTTTCGGCCGCGAGCCGCTCGAGCCGCTCGGTCAGCGGACCGGGGATCTCGACGGCGACCTCGGCCGCGTAGCCGCTGCCCTCCTCCAGTAGGCCCGGAGGAGCGGAGAGGTAGAGCTCCGGCGCGACCAGCAGCTGCAGGTGGCCGACGGCCTTGCGCGCCGCCGCGGCCTGGGCGGCGAAGCGCTCGATCGTGGCATCGGGATCCCCTGCGATTGGGGCGGCCTGCAGCCCGGCGATCGAGAGCGTGCGCACGTCAGCCGTTGAGCGCGCGCTCGAACGCCTCCGTCACCTGGTCACCCTGGGCGCCGCCGAGGACCGGCTCGAAGGTGCAGTTGCGCGTGTAGTGCGGGCTCGGGAAGATCAGCTGGTTGCGGGCCAGCTCCGGGTCGCGCTTCGCGAGGATCTCCTTGACGCCGGCGACCGGGGTGACGTAGTTGACGTACTCGGCGATGTCGGCCTGGACCTTCGGGTCGTAGACGTAGTTCATGAATTCGAGCGCCGCCTGCGGATCGGGCGCGCCAACCGGGATCTCCATGCTCGTCGACCACAGCATGCAGCCCTCCTTCGGCATCACGAACTCGACGTTCGGATCGTCCTTCTGCATCTGCACCGCGTCGCCGGACCAGCCGAGCGCGATCGCGGTGTCGCCGGTGGCGAGGTCGCGGATGTAGTCGTTGCCGGTGAAGCGCCGGATCTGGCCCGAATCGGCGGCGGCGCTGATCTTGTCGACCGCGGCGAGCCACTGGTCGGTGGTCGCGTTGTCGGGGTCGATGCCCATGCACTTGAGCGTCATCGGGACCGTGTCGCGAAGCTCGGTCAGCATCGACACCTTGCCGGCGTACTTGGGGTCGAACAGGTCGCAGATCGAGTCGACGCCGGGCGCCAGGTCCTTGCGGACGATCAGCCCGGTCATCCCCGCCTGCCACGGAACCGTGAAGTCGCGATTCGGATCGGCGGCCGGGTTCTGGAGGGCCGGGAGCAGGTTCTTCTCGACGTTCGGCAGCTTCGACTTGTCGAGCTGGTAGATGTAGCCGAGCCCGTACAGCTTCGCCGCCAACCAGTCGCTGAGCGTGATCATGTCGCGGCCGCCCGACTCGCCGGCGGTCAGCAGCGGCTGGATCTTGGCGAAGAACTCGGAGTTGTCGTTGATCTCCTCGTTGTAGTCGACGTTGATCCCGGTGTCGCTCTCGAACTGGGCGATCGTCCCGTCCTTGCCGGGGTCGATGTAGAGCGGCCATTGCGAGATCGAGAGCTGGTCGCCCGGCTCGCCCTCGGGGACGCGCTGCGGGCCCGCGGTGCCGGCCGTGGTCTCGGTCGAGCTCGAGTCTCCGCACGCGGCGAGCGCGACGGACGCGATGGCGGCGACCACGAGCGCGAGCGTGCTCTTGACGATACTTTGAATCAGATTTCAAGAATAAACGCGCGTGGAACCCCTTGTCAATAGGCAAATGACGCCTAATCACTGGATACAGTTCAAAGAATGCGGAGAAAGGACCAGGCGCGGAGACGCGCTCAGCTGGCGGCGGCGGCGCGCGAGCTGCTGCTCGAGCACGGTGCGCTCGGCCTGCGGGTCAAGGACATCGCCGGGCGGGCCGGGATCTCGTCGAGCGCCGTGCTCTATTACTACCCGGACCTCGACGACCTGCTGCTCGAGGTCACCCGCGACGCGATGAGCCGCTACGCCGAGCGTCGCGCGGAAGCGATTCGCGGGATCGACGACTCGGCGACGCAGCTGCGGGTCGCGATCGGGCTCGGCGTGCCGACCGGCCCCGACGACGAGGACAGCCGGCTGCTCTACGAGCTCGACGCGATGACGGGCTCGAGCCGGCTGTTCGCCACCCTCTCGGCGTCGTTCTTCGATCGCCAGGTGATGCTCTACGAGCGGGTGCTCGAACGCGGCGTCGAGTCGGGCGCGTTCGTGATCGACTCCGACCCGGCCACCGTCGCCCGCGGCCTGGTGGCGCTCGAGGACGGGCTCGGCCTCCAGGTCGTGCTCGGCCACCCCGAGATCAACGCCGCCGCGGGGGAGGCGATCCTGCTCGCATGGGCGGCAGCCGCGACGGGCGCCGACCTGCGCGCGCCGCGCGCCGCGGCCTGAGCGCCCCCGAACCGCCGACGGGTTGAAAACGTTGCTCTGTATGGCGAAATCAACCCGTCGGCGCTGGGGCGCTACGGAGCGGCGGTCGCCTCGGCGGTCACCGCGTCGGGCTTGCCGCCTCCGCCTCGGCCGCCGGTGCCGCCGGCGTCCTGGCTCAGCTTGTTGGCGAAATAGACGGGGATGATCGAGATCACGATCACGATCACGGCGACCACGTTGACGATCGGCAGCTGGTTGGAGCGGAAGAGGTTGTTGTAGATCCAGATCGGCAGCGTCTCGAGGTCGGCGCCGATCGTGAACCGGGTGACGATGATCTCGTCGAAGGAGAGCGCGAAGGCGAGCAGGGCGCCGGCCACCAGCGCCGTCCGCATGGTGGGCAGGGTGACGAGCCGGAACGTCTGCCAGGTGTGGGCGCCGAGGTCCGCCGACGCCTCCTCGAGCGAGACCGAGACGCGCCGCAATCGCGCCACGACGTTGTTGTAGACGAGCACGATGCAGAAGGTCGCGTGGCCGACGACCACCGTCAGCAGGCTCAGGTCGAGGCCGAGCACCTGGGTGAAGGTGTCGTTGATCGCGATCCCGGTGACGATCCCCGGCAGCGCCAGCGGCAACAGCACGAGGAAGGAGATCGTTTCGCGCCCGAAGAAGCGGTGGCGCGCGACGGCGAGCGAGATCAGGGTGCCGAGCACGATCGCGATCGAGGTCGCCGCCAGGGCGGCCTTGATCGAGGTCAGGAAGGCATCGCGGGCGCCCGAGTTGTCGATCGCCTTGCCGAACCAGTCGAGGGTCAGGCCGGACGGCGGCCATTCGAGCGTCTTGCCGGCGTTGAAGGCGTAGATCAGGATCACGATCACCGGCACGTAGATGAACGCCAGCGTCAGGCCGACGCCGATCCGCAGGAGTATCTGAGAGCGGTTCGAGAGCCTCATAGGTGCTCGAAGGCCCCGAGCCGCCGGGCCAGCAGGAGGTAGATGATCATCACCACGACCGGGACCATCACGAAGGCCGAGGCCAGGGGCTGGTTGTTGACGATGTTGGAGTAGACGACGTTGCCGATGAACTGGTTGTTGGAGACCAGGGAGGGGGTGATGTAGTCCCCCAGCGTGAGCGCGAAGGTGAAGATCGAGCCCGCGACAACCGCCGGGAAGGCGAGCGGCAGGATCACCCGCCGGAAGGTCGTGAACGGGGGCGCGCCGAGGTCCTCGGAGGCGCTGATCACCGAGTCCGGGATCCGCTCGAGGCCGGCGTAGATCGGGATGATCATGAACGGCAGCCAGAGGTAGCTCATCACCAGCCAGACGGCGACGTTCCCGTAGCCGGGGCCGCTGATCCCGAGGGGCTCGAGCGCCCAGTTGAAGATCCCGCCGGCCGAGAGGATCGTTCGCCAGGCGTAGACCTTGACCAGGTAGCTCGACCACAAGGGCAGCAGCACGGCGACGACGAGCAGCGCCTTCGCCCGGCTGCTGGCGACCTTGGCCATGTAGAAGGCGATCGGGAAGGCGAGCAGGGCGTCGGTGATCGTCACCAGCGCCGCGATCGCGATCGTGCGCCGGCGATCGTGCGGTACACCGGCTCCTCGACCAGGGTCTGGAAGTTGTCGAGGCTGAACGTCTGCTCGACCTCGCCGCTGAGCGGGTTGACCTGCCAGAACGCCGCCACCAGGATCACGGCGAGCGAGCCGAGGTAGCCGATCACGAGCCAGCCGACCGGGCCGGCGAGCAGGGCTCCGACCTGGAGCCGGGGACGGCCGTGGAAGAGGCCGGCGAGCCTGTGGCCCACCGACCTCTTCCTAACCGGCGCTACACCGGCTTCCACGGAACACCCAACGTTCCGCCCGTCTCCTCGGCTACGCCTCCGGGGACGGCCGGGTCAGCTGGGGGTTGGGCTGTCACTGCTACCCCTTGATCTCCGTCCAGGCCGAGACCCAGTCGTTGTAGTCCTTACAGACGTCGCCTCGGTCATCGCCGCAATCGGCGAGCGGCGTGTTCCAGTAGTAGACGCGCTTCCAGAACTCCGGGTTGTCGGCGTTGTAGAGCTTGCATTGATTCGGAGCCGCGAAGTACGCGGCATCCAGCTTCTTGAACTCCGCGCACGACTTGCTCTGGGCCGGCGCCTCGCCGAACCATGCAGCGACCTTGGCGTTGGCCACCGGGCTCGATGATGTGGTCCATCCACATGTACATGCAGTTCGGATGATCGGCCTCGGAGCTGATCATCCAGGTGTCCGACCATCCGGTCGCGTCCTCCTCCGGGAGGAAGCCCCCTGAGGCCGGGGTCGACGCGACGGGGTCCCCCTCGCCCAGCAGGGTGAAGTACTGGTACTGCCAGGTGGTGCCGACGCTCGACGTCGCCGTTGGCGAACGACGAGATCTGCTTCGCGAAATCGGACCAGTACTCGCCGACGTTCGGCCGCTGCTGCTTGAGCAGGTCGACCGCGGCGTTGAACTGGTCGTCGTCGAGCTCGTACGGATTCTCGATCCCGAGGTCGGGCTGATGCGCCTTCAGGTACAGCGCCGCGTCGGCGATGTAGATCGGGTCGTCATAGACGCTGAGCTTGCCCTTGTACTGGGCTGCAGACCTTCGGGTCGAGCAGGGGCGCCCAGGTCGAGCCGTCGATGTCCGGAGCCGCGTCCGTGTTCCACGTCAGCACGTTCGCCCCGCGCCCGTGCGGGATGCCGTAGTTGACGCCGTCGAAGGTGTTGTACGGCTGGTCCTTGAGGTCGTCGAAGACGGTCTGGTAATTGGGCACCAGGTCGGTGTTGACCGGAGCCACGTCGCCAGCCTCGACCAGGCGGGCGGTCGCGTTACCGGAGGCCGAGACGCCGTCGTACTGGCCGGACCGCATCAGCTCGACCATCTCGTCGGAGGTGCCGGCGACCTTGAAGTTGACGTTGCAGCCGGTCTCCTTCTCGAAGTCGGTGACCCAGTCGACCTTCGGGTCGGTCGAACCGTCCTCGGCGTAGCCGGCCCACCCGATCAGGTCGACCTCGCCCTCGCCCTTGCCGAGCTCGCGTCAGGGCGTCGCTCTGATCGGCGGTGGTGCTGTCGTCGCTGCTGCCACATCCCGCGGCAAACGCGAGCATGAACACGAGCAACCCCGCGATCACCAACCAGGCGACCTTGGCGGGATTTCCTCCCTTACTGCGCATCATTGTCTCCTCTCGTTACCGCGGTCTGGACCGCGACCGTGTGTTCCGGCCGCCATCCGACGACCACCTCCCGCCCGATCTGCTCGAGTGCCTGCGCGGACGAGGTCTCGAGGTTCTGGCGGACGACTTGAAGCTCTCCACCCGCGTCGAGGACGACGTGGTAGCGGGTGATCATCCCTGCGTAGGCGACATCGCGGACCCGGCCCTTTTCGGTCCGCATCCCGTCGGTCGGCTCCCCGGGCTCGAGCAGCCGCACCTTCTCCGGCCTGACGGTGAACGTGGCGCCGTCGCGCTCGAGCACGTTCGAGACGCCGACGAAGCCGGACACGAACGGGGTCGCGGGCGCCTCGTAGACCTCGGCCGGAGTGCCGACCTGCTCGATCCGGCCCTCGTTGAAGACCGCGATCCGGTCGGACATCGTCAACGCCTCCTCCTGATCGTGGGTGACGTAGACGAAGGTGATCCCGACCTCGTGCTGGATCTGCTTCAGCTCGACCTGCATCTGCTCGCGCAGCTTCAGGTCGAGCGCGCCGAGTGGCTCGTCGAGCAGCAGCACCCTCGGGCGGTTGACGATCGAGCGGGCGAGGGCGACGCGCTGGCGCTGGCCGCCGGAGAGCTCGCCGGGCTTGCGGTCGGAGTAGCCGGTCAGGCGGACCATCTCGAGCGCCGCGTCGCGGCGTCCGGCGCGCTCGCTCTTGTCGACCCGCTTGACCCGCATGCCGTACTCGACGTTCTCGCCGACGGTCATGTGCGGGAACAGCGCGTAGTCCTGAAAGACGGTGTTGACCTCGCGGTCGTACGGCGGGAGGTTGCCGACGTCCACGCCGCCGAGCTCGACCGCGCCCGAGTCCGGGAGCTCGAACCCGGCGATCATCCGCAGCGTTGTCGTCTTGCCGGAGCCCGACGGCCCGAGCATGGTGAAGAACTCGCCGCGGCTCACCTCGAGGTCGACCGAGTCGACCGCGACGACGTCGCCGTAGGCCTTGCGAACTCCGCGCAGGCGGATATCGCGGAGGCGCATCGCGCCCCCGGCCCCTCCGACGCCGATGCAGGGCTCGTCATCTGCTCCATTGCGTACAAGCGCTGGCCGGTTCCAACCGAGGTGACGCTATCCGAACCGTCGAACCCATGCCACTCCCGCCGCGGTACAACGATCGCCGATAACCCGGACGGTTAGGTCGAATTCGGCGCCTCAGAAGACCAGGCGCGCGAGCGCGGTGACCAGCGCCGCGAGCGCCACCACCGGCAGCGTGGAGGCGCCGAATCGGAGGGCCACCGCGGCGGCGCCGACGCCGAGCACGCGCGCGTCGAGTTCGAGCGCGCCACCCTCGGGCGCGCCGACCGTCTCGACCACGATCAGCGCCGCGAGCAGCGCCGGGGCGACGAGCGCGATCACGCCCTGGGCGCGCGCCGGGAGCTCGCGTCCGCCGAGCAGCACCGGCCCGGAGGCGCGAATCGCGGCGGTCGCCACCGCGAGGACGGCGATCGTGATCCAGATCTCGCTCATCCCGGCGCCCCCTCGGCCGCGGGCCGCTCGCGAGGGGCGCCGCGCAGCCCGAGCAGCGCCGCGGCCGAGGCCGCGATCACCGGTACGCCGGCCGGCGTGAACGGGATCAGCACCAGCGCGATCACGCTGCCGAGCGCGGCCACGAGCCGGGGCAGGCCCGGCCGCAACTCGCCCTCCACGAGCAGGCACAAGAAGAACGCGGGGAAGATCGCGTCGAGCCCGAGCGCCGCGGGGTCGCCGATCAGGTCGCCGGCGAACACGCCGGCGGCGGTGCCGAGGACCCAGCATGGATAGGCCGGCGCGGTCGCGCCGAGCATGAACGTCGGGGTCGAAGCGCCCGCCGCCGCGGCTCGCCGCCGCCCACGAGAAGTCGATCATCCCCTGGCCGATGAGCGCCCGGCGAAGCGGCCCGCCGCGCAGCGACGGCGCCAATGCGATGCCCATCGGCACGTAGCGGAGGTTGAGCAGGATCCCGGCGGCGATCGCGGCGACGACGCTCCCGCCCGCGGCGAGCACCGCGGTGGCCGCGAACTGCGCCGAGCCCGCGAACAGCAGCGCCGACATCACGATCGGCGCGACGTTGCCCATCAGCGGCTGCGCGACGACGCCGAACGAGATCGCCAGCAGCGTGCCCGCCGCGGCGAACGGGACGCCGGCGCGCAGGCCGGCGTGAAAGCGGCTGTCGGATCCCTGCATGAACAAGGCCCGCCATTGTGGCGGGCCTTGGGCGCGGGTCCTATTAGAAGTGCTGGATGCCCTACAAGCCGATCGGATGCCGGGGGACGAAGCCGCTCGACGCGCGCATCTCCGTGCTCCAGCCCGGGCCGTCACCGACGGTCATCGAGGTGTCGAGACGCAGGCCCGCGATCACCGCGTAGATGTGACCCTCGTTCGCGTAGGTGGTGATCCACTGGCCCTTGCCGCCCTTGCCCCAGGCGCGGCCCATGAAGGAGCCCGACGGCATCGCGGCGTCGAGCAGCCCGGCGCCGGTGAGCGCGTAGCTGACCGAGCCCGAGCAGTCATAACAACGGTCGACGCGGCGCGCGTGGCCGCCGCCCATGCAGTACGGCTTCCCCTTGACGATCTCGTTCGCGGCCTCGATCGCCCGCACGACCTTGCGCGGGGCGGAGGCCGGCGGAACCGCGAAGCCGTTCTTGAGCTTCGCCGTCGCACCAGGGGTGGTCTGGCCGTCGGTGGGCGGCGTGCTGCCGCTGCCGCCCATGCCGACTCCGCCGCTGCCGTGCGCGGCGAGCGCGGTGGACGGGGAGCGCGATCAGGGCCACAGCGGCGGCGCCGATCAGCGCGGTGAATCTGCGCTTTCTCCGAATTTCAATGCTGTAGGTCAACGTGCGGTCTCCTTCGTCGGCCTACGGGGTTAGCTGACGGGCTGGCGCTGAAAGAGCCTGCGCCCCCACCGGCCTCTCGGCTTGGGTGGGTTAGCCCCAAAACAGTTGGTTCCCCCGCTTCCGGCCCCCTTGGGGTCCGGAACTCGGCTTTACCGGTTATTCGAGTTGCGGCAGCGTACACAGTTCGACGTCCAACTGCAAAGACCTGCTCATGATTTCGTGTTGATTTGCACATACTTGTGCCTGACGGAGCCTTCGAACGGGTCAACCGGCCTCAACGATCGTCCGCAACCGGGCCCCGCTGCGTATCACTGGTAATCATGGAAGCCTGGGTCGAATCAGCGGGAGTTGGCCGAGGCCGAATGCGACCAGCGCGAGAAAAGCAGGGCGGCAAGCCCACGGACGGAGCGCTCGCCGCGCGGCTGGTCGCCGAGGATCGAGGCGCGATCGCCGAGCTTTACGACCGCCACGGAGCGGCCGTGTTCGCTTTCCTGCTCAAGACGCTGCGCGACCGCCCCGCCGCGGAGGACGTCCAGCAGCAGGTCTTCCTCGAGGCCTGGCAGCGCGCCTCGACGTATGACCCGGCGCGGGGTGGGCTGCTGACCTGGCTGATGATGATCGCCCGCAGCCGCGCGATCGACAGCCTTCGCCGTCGCGTTCCGGAGCCGGCCGGGGCCCTCGCCGAGGTCTCCGGGCCGGGCGAGGGGTCGGTCGACGAGGTCGAGCACCTGGTCGAGCGCTACCGCGTCGCCTCGCTGCTCTCGCAGCTGCACCCCGAGGAAGCGAGGATCCTCCGCATGCGCTTCTACGACGACCTGAGCCAGACCGAGATCGCGGCGCGGACGGGGATCCCGCTCGGGACCGTGAAGATGCGGATGGCGCGGGCGCTCGAGCGGATGCGCGATCAGATCGGCGGCGAGCGATGAGCGCGCCGTCGCGAGAGCAGATCACCGCCTACCTGCTCGGCGAGCTCGGCCCGGTCGAGGCGGCCGACTTCGAGGCGCGAGTGTCGGCCGACCCGGAGCTCGCCGCCGAGGTCGAGACCATGCGCCGCCTCGTTACGGAGCTCGAGGCGGCCCCGCCCGAGGCCTGGCACGCGCAACGGACCCTGCCGCCGCTGAAGCTTCCCGGCGAGCGGGCCGAGCCGACGCCGGGCGCCGGTCGTGGGCGCCCCCGCGCCTGGCGCTCGCCGGCGGCCTCGCGGTCGCCGTGTTCGCGATCGGGCTCGCGATCGGCATCGGGGTCGGCGGCGACGACGAGCCGACGGGCCCGCTCGTCACCTCGGTCGGCCTGCACGCGCTCGACGGCGAGCGGAGCGAGCGGGCTGGTCAGCCTCGCCGAGAGCGAGCCGCGCACCGCCGAGGTCGTCATCGACGGCCTGCCGCGGAGCTCGGTCGGCGAGCACTACGAGCTCTGGCTGCTCGGCGACGGCGAGCCGCTCTCGCTCGGGACGTTCACGGTCGGTCCCGACGGGCACGCCGACAACGTGATCACGATTCCGGTCG
>CAWAFH010000008.1:0-154112 GCA_963781265.1 uncultured Solirubrobacterales bacterium | reverse complement strand
TGTTGACCAGCGCCCCGACGGCTCCGTGCTCGGCCTCGACCGCCTCGACGGCGGTCCGCATCGAGGCCTCGTCGGTGACGTCGAGGGCCAGGGTGCGACAGCCGGCGTCGGCGAGGTCGGCGATCGAGTCGAGTCGCCGGGCGCTCGCGTAGACGGTCCAGCCGCGTCCCGCGAGGCGGGTCGCCGTGGCGCGTCCGATCCCGGTCGAACAACCTGTGATCAGCACGGCTCCTGGGTCTGCGCTCATCCGCTCGGTCCTCCTGGTCGGTTGGCGCGAGTCTATGTCCGCCGGCCCCGTCCAAATAGAGTTCGGCGCCGATGCGCGCCGTCACCTTCCAAGCCCCCGGAGAGGTCCGCGTCGACGATGTCCCGGAGCCAGCTCGTCTCGCGACGAGGCGATCGTCCGGGTCGAGGCGAGCGGCGTCTGCGGCTCGGACCTCCACATCTACCACGGGCGGGTCTCGATGGAGGAGGGGTTCGTGCTCGGCCACGAGTACGTCGGCACCGTGACCGCGGTCGGCGACTCGGTCGGCTCGGTCGCGGTCGGCGACCGCGTGCTCGGCACGTACTGCACCGCCTGCGGCGAGTGCTTCTTCTGCAAGCGCGGCGACTTCCACAAGTGCGACCACGGCCGCGTCTTCGGCCACGGGAAGACGCTCGGGTCGCTGCAGGGCGCCCAGGCCGAGCTGCTCTTGGTCCCGAACGCCGACCTCACCTTGCGCAAGGTGCCCGAGGGGATGTCCGACGACGTCGCCCTGTTCGCGGGCGACGTGATGGGCACCGGATACCACGCGGTTGTCGAGTGCGGCGTCGAGCCGGGTTCGGTGGTCGCGGTGCTCGGGCTGGGCCCGGGTCGGCCTCTGCGCCGTCCAGGCGGCGCTCGCGGCGGGTGCGGCCGGGGTGGTCGCGGTCGACACGGTTCCCGAGCGGCTCGAGCTCGCCCGCGCGCTCGGGGCCGTAGCTGTTCGACCTGACCGAGGAGGACCCGCGGGCGGCGGTCAAGGCGCTCACCGAAGGCCGCGGCGCCGACGCGACCATCGACGCGGTGGGCCACCCTACGCGCCTCAGCTCGCCTGCCGGCTGACGCGCAAGGCGGGCACCGTCTCGGCGACCGGCGTCTACACCGAGCGCATCGACGTCCACATGGGGATCATCTGGATCAAGGCGCTGACCCCTGAAGACGGGCCACGCCAACGTGATCAAGCACGTCGACCCGGTGCTCGAGCGGCTCGCCGCCGGGACCCTTTACCGACGCCCCTGGTCACCCATCACATGAAGCTCGACGAGGCGGCCGACGCGTACGCGATCTATGACCGGCGCGAGGCGCTGAAGATCGTCCTCACCCCGTAGGCAGGTAAGCGATGCGCGATCTCAGCTGGGACGAGTTCGAACGGGTCGACATGCGCGTCGGCCGCGTGATCGCGGTCGACGAGTTCCCGGAGGCGCGGCGGCCCGCCTGGAAGCTGACGATCGACTTCGGCGAGGAGATCGGCATCAGGCGATCCTCCGCCCAGATCATCCACTACGAGCGCGCCGAGCTGGAGGGGACCCAGGTGGTCGCGGTCGTCAACTTCCCGCCGAAGCAGATCGGCCCGTTCATGTCCGAGTGCCTGGTGATCGGCGGTGCCTGATGCCGAGCAGGGAGTGATCCTGCTGCGGCCCGACCGGGAGGTCGCGCTCGGGGACCGGATTGCCTAGCGGCTACGCGGCGGGCGCCGGGTACGCGAGGTGGACGTGGCCGCGGGCGACGGCGATGAACTCGCGCTGTTCACCCGCCGAGGCCGAGTCGAGCGACGCGATCTCGGCGTTGGCGAGCGGACGAGTTCATCTCGCCGCGGTTCAGGTAGTCGGACAGGCGGCTTCGATAGCCCTCGCGGGGCATCGTGATGTCGCCGATGATCCGGTGGCGATCCGTTTCGAGGACGATCCTCTCGACCCGCGTGTCCATGGCCGACAAGCTAGCGCGACGCCGCCGAGGCGTTCGAGCGCACCGGACCGACCGCCGAGTTTCATCCAGACCACCGTGGGGGTGGTTGAGATGAAACTCGGCGGGGCGCGGCCGGGGCCTCAGTCCGCCGTGAAGGCGCTGCGGGCGTCGCTCGGGTCGGTGTACACGCGCACCGATCGCACCTGGCCGGAGTCGAACGTCCAGAGCCACGCGTTCTGCGAGTCCAGGAAGCCCAACCCGCGCCAGGCGCGCACCCGGCCGAAGACGAGCACCTGTCCGGCTCCGACGGCGTGAAAGGACTGCGGCTGGAGCTCGAGCCGCTTCCACTGCTCGGTCAGGTCCGTGAGGTACTGGGCGAGCCGGTGTACCCGCGGTAGGGCTCGGTCCGCCCGGCGAGCAGCCCGGTGACCGTGAACACCTTGACCTCCTCGTGGGAGAGCTCGATCAGAGTCTCGAGGTCGCGCTCGCCGAACGCCGCGTAGGCGCGCCGGATCACGGCTCCCCCCTCGATCGGGTCGGGCTCAGAAATGGCGATCGGCCTCCGGGACCTTCGGGACGTCCGCGGCGATCCGCTGCATGACGCCGTAGAAGCGGTGGACCTCCGGGTAGAGGAGCGCCTTGCCGCTCGTCACGAGCCCTGCCGAGATCCCGCGCTCAGGATCCGCCCAGCCCATGATGTTGATCAGGCCGAGGTGGCCGAAGGCGAGGTCGGTGTCGCGGCCGTAGAGGCTGATCACCTTCGCGCCGAGCATCAGCCCGTAGCTGAACCGGGTCGGGAAGAACAGGGACAAGTCGATCTCGAGTCGCGACTGCTCGGTCAGCGCCCGTCGCAGCGTCTGCGGCTGCATCACGCGGACGCCGTCGAGCTCGCCGCCGCGGCGGAAGATCTCGAAGAAGCGCGAGAGCTCGTTAGCGTTCGTGATCACGCTCGCCGCGGGCACGACCGCGGTCAGGAAGCGCGGGTCGTTCGAGAGCTCGATCACGTCGTCGACCGGCGCCCCGAGCGCCCGGGTCGCGAGCAGCGAGACCGGCGGGAAGAGCGGCGGGCCGGTGACGTAGCTGAGCCCGACCTCGCCGACGTCGGCGGGATCGACGCCGAAGTCGCCCCGAGCGGAACCCGAGCGGGCCGACGATCTCGTCGCCGAGCACGTCGCGGATGCTGCGCCCGGTGACGCGGTGGACGATCTCGCCGAGGATGAAGCCGCCGGAGACGGCGTGGTAGGCGAGCAGCTTGCCCGGCGGCGTCGCCGGCTTCGCGTCGCAGATCAGCTCGAGCAGGTGGCCGCGATCGTCGAGCAGGTCGAGGTCGAGCGCGGCGCGCGGCAATGACGCCACCCCGGCGCGGTGGGCGAGCACGTGGCCGATCGTGATGTTGTCCTTGCCGTGGCGCGCGTACTCCGGGATATGGTCGGCGACCCGATCGGAAATCTAGAGCGCGCCGCGCTCCTGGAGCATGTGGACGACGAGCGCCGTGACCGCCTTCGAGGCCGAGTAGATGCAGAACGGCGTATCGGTGGAGACCGCGACTGCGGCGTCGCCGTTGTCACCCGGGGCATTGCCGCGCGCGTGGCCGATCGCGCGGTCAGCACCACCTGGCCCTCGCGCCGCAGGCAGAGCTGCAGCGCCGGGTGGACGCCGCTGCGGTAGAGGTCGAGCCCGGCCTCCCAGATCCGCTCGACCGTCTCGGGCTCGAGCCCGACGTTGGCCGGGTCGGCCTCGGGACCGGCGACGGTGGCCGCATCGAGGTCATCGGGGAGGCGGATCCGCCGCAGCGGGTCGCCGATCAGGGGCAGGCGAGGGATGACGGGCATCGTGAAGCCGCAGCTAGCCGAGAATCGGCGGCCGAGAGTGCATCGGCTCGATTCTAGGCGGGCGGGGCTAGTCCGGTACGGTGATCGGACCTCTGGAGATCGCGATCATCGTCGTCATCGCACTCGTCTTCTTCGGTTATCGCTACCTGCCGGGGCTGGGCCGCAAGACCGGCACCGGGGCGCGCGACCTGAAGGACTCGGTGCAGGAGATGGTCGGTGACAAGGCGGACCCGTCGACAATCGGCAAGTCGGCCGGCAAGGGCATGCGCGAGGTGCGCGAGTTTCGCGACGCGCTCACCGGCAAGAGCGAACCCGAGCCGAAGCGGCCCGCGAGCCCCGCGCCCGCGACGCCCGCGCCGGAGCCGGCCGCGGAGCCGCGCGACGAGCCGGCCGACAAGGGCGGCGAGTGAGTGAGCACCACGACGTCCTGATCGTCGGCGCCGGGATCTCCGGGATCGGCGCCGCCTGCCATCTGCAGAACGAGCTGCCCGGGCTCAGCTACGCGATCCTCGAGGGGCGCGAGGCGAATCCGGCGGCACCTGGGACCTGTTCCGCTACCCGGGGATCCGCTCGGACTCCGACATGCACACGCTCGGCTATCGGTTCCGGCCGTGGACCGCGGCCGAGGCGATCGCCGACGGGCCGGCGATCCTTCGACTACGTGCGCGACACGGCCCGCGAGCACGGCGTCGACGAGCGAATCCGCTTCGGTCACCGAGTCGTCGCCGCCGAGTGGTCGACCGCCGAGGCGCGTTGGTCGGTCGAGGTCGAGCGCGGCCCGGAGCGTGAGCGGTCCACCTTCACCTGCGGCTTCCTGCTCGCCTGCTGCGGCTACTTCCGCTACGAGCGCGGCTACTGCCCGAGTTCGAGGGGCTGGAGGCGCTATCGGGGCGAAGCTCGTTTCAACCCCAACACTGGCCCGAGGATCTCGACTACGCGGGCAAGCGCGTGGCTGTGATCGGCAGCGGCGCGACCGCGGTCACGTTGGTGCCGGCGATGGCCGCCGACGCCGATCACGTGACCATGGTCCAGCGTTCGCCGACCTACGTGGTCTCGATGCCGAAGTCCGACGCGATCGCGAACTTCCTGCGCCGGGTCCTGCCCGACCGGGCCGCCTACTCGGTGACGCGGTGGAAGAACGTGCTCCTGCAGGCGGGCTTCTACCGGCTGGCGCGCCGCCGGCCGCAGCTGGTTCGCCGGCTGCTGCGACGCGGCAACGAGCGACGGCTGCCGCCCGGCTACGAGGTCGACGTCCACTTCAACCCGCGCTACGACCCGTGGGATCAACGCGTCTGCCTGGCCCCCGACGCCGACCTCTTCCGGGCGATCGGCGACGGCAGCGCCTCGATCGCCACCGACGAGATCGAGACGTTCACCCAGGGTGGGCTGCGGCTGCGCTCCGGGCGCGAGGTCGAGGCCGACGTGATCGTCGCGGCTACCGGGCTCGACCTGATCCCGTTCGGCGGCATCGAGCGAGCGTCACGGCGAGCGGGTCGTGCTCGCCCGAGACGCTCGGTTACAAGGGGATGATGCTGCGGGGCGTCCCGAACTTCATCTACGCGATCGGCTACACCAACGCGTCCTGGACGCTCAAGGTCGATATCACGTGCGAATACGCCTGCCGGCTGCTTGCCTACATGCGCGAGCACGGCCATCGCCAGGCGGTGCCGCTGATCGTCGACCCCTCGGTCGAGGAGCAGCCCTTCCTCGACTTCTCCTCCGGCTACGTGCAGCGGGCGCTCCACCTGTTCCCCAAGCAGGGGTCGAAGCCGCCATGGAGCCTGCCGATGAACTACGCGTTCGACGTTCGCCGGGTCCGTCACGGGGCGATCGACGACGGGGCGATGGTCTTCTCGAGCCCCGACCCGGCGCCCGCCACCGACGACGAGCTCGCGGTCACCGCCTAAGCTGGGTCGCCTTGGCGGTCACCACCCTCGCAGCCCGGACCCAGATCCTCGACGACCTCGGCGGCGCGACGCTGCAGATCGGCTTCGCCGTCTCCTGCCTCGGCGCCGCCTACGAGCTGCTCGACGAGGCGACCGCCGACCGACTGGAGGACGAGCTCTTTCGGCCGGTGCAGCGCGCCTACGGTCGCGCCAAGCGGACGAGCACGGGCTTCGCCGAGCGGTACGGGCTCAGCGCGCCGGTGATCGAACCGCCGTCGCCCGGCCTGCCGTCCCAGGGGGTGAAGTCCTTCGTCGACCCGCGCGGTCCTCGCCGGCGCGGAGGCGAGCCGGCGGATCGCCGAGCTGCAGGACTCGATGCTGCCGATCGAGGCGGGCGACCCCGAGTTGCGCGCTTCGCTGGCCGAGATCCGCGAGCTGATCGACCAGCTCGCGACCCCGGCCCGCGCCTTCCTCGCCACCCTCGGCCGCTAGCTCTCCGGCTCGCCCGCTCTCTCCCGCACCCCTACGGCGGCGCCGTCGCGCGGGTCGTCGGCCGCATCGTGTCCATGCCGGTGTGCTACAGTGAACCAGATGGTTCAGTATCAGTCAGAGCTCGACCGGTCGCTCGCGGCGCTCGCGGATCCCACCCGCAGGGGGATCCTCGAGCGCCTCGGCGAGGGCAGCGCCGGGACGATCTCGGAGCTCGCCGAGCCGTTCGGGATCTCGCTCACCGGGGTCAAGAAGCACGTCCGGATCCTCGAGGGGCCGGGCTCGTGAGCACCGAGAAGGTGGGGCGCACCCGCGTCCGCGCGCTCGGGCCCCGGCAGCTGGACGAAGTCCAGCTTCGGCTTCCGAGCTACCGACAGATGCTGAACGCTCGCCTGGATCGGCTGGGCGAGTTCCTCGAGAGCTCGAAAGGAGCCACGCAATGACCAGCGACCAGCAGACCCAATCGCGTCGGGCAACCGTGACCACGCCGTCCGACCGCGAGATCCGCGTCGAGCGGATCTTCGACGCCCCGCGCGAGCGGGTGTTCGCGGCGATGACCGACCCGCAGGCCATCCCGCACTGGTGGGGCCCGCGCGACACGACGACGACCGTCGACGTGATGGACGTGCGCCCCGGCGGCACGTGGCGCTTCCTCGTCGGGAGCGATGGCGAGGAGGCGATCGGCTTCCGCGGCACCTACCGCGAGATCGAGGCACCCGAGCGCATCGTGCAGACGTTCGAGTGGGAGGGGATGCCCGGCCACGTCTCGGTCGAGACCGCCGTGCTCGAGGACCTCGGTGAGCAGACCAGGCTCGTCACGACCTCGATCTTCCACACCGCCGAGGAGCGCGACGGCATGCTCGGCTCCGGGATGGAGGGCGGCCTCAACGAGACCTACGACCGCCTCGACGAGGTGCTCGCCGGCGACTCGAGCTAGACCCCGACCGAACTGTCCGGCCGCGGGGCGGGTTGCGCCCCGGCGGCCGGACGGTTCGGGCTCGGGGCTCAGGCGGTCGGCAGCTCCCGGGGCTCGGTGAGCCGGAGCGCGTTGCCCGAGGGGTCGCGAAAGCCGCAGTCCGACTCCGTACGGGCGCTCCTCGGGCGCCTCGGTGAACTCGACGCCGCGCGCCTTGAGCTCCTCGTAGGAGGCGCGGCAGTCCTCGGTGGTCAGGAAGATCGTCCCGGCCGCGCCCTTGGCCATCAGGCCGAGCAGCTGGTCGGCGGTCTCCTGGTCGAACAGCGGCGGCCCCTGGACCTGCATCAGCACGATCGCGGTCTCGTCGTTGCCGGGCGCGCCGACCACGAGCCAGCGAAAGTCGCCCATCTCCGGCAGGGTGACGTCGGCGCGGATCTCCATCCCGAGCTTCTCCGTGTAGAAGGCGAGCGCCTCGTCCTGGTCGTGGACCCAGAGCTGGGCGTTTGCGAACTTGATCATCGTGTGTCCTCCTTGGTCGTGGTCGATGGGGCCACGCTAGGACGGCGGCGGCGCTTTGTCTTCTCGAAACGTGCGGTGTTGGGGACGCCCGTAGGCGCGCACCACACACCCCGGGACCATCGCCAGCTGCGAGGCGGGCGGGAAGCCCGCGCGGTACGCGGTCGGCGAGCGGCCGAAGGTCCTGGTGAAGCTGGTCGTGAACGAACCGACGCTGGTCAGCCCGACCGAGAGGCAGATGTCGGCCACCGAGCGGTCGGTGGTCCGCAGCAGCGCGGCCGCGCGCTCGAGCCGGCGGGTCAGTAGGTAAGCGTGCGGCGACTGGCCGAATACACGCCGGAACTCGCGGCTGAAGTGGGCGCGCGAGAGGCCGGCAGCCGCGGCGAGGTCGTCGACGCCGAGCGGCTCGGCGTACCGTGCGTCGGCGAGGTCGCGCGCCCGCAGCAGATGGCGCTCGGGCGGAGCGAACGCGTGCGCCACGGCCCCGATCAGTCCCGGGGCGCGTACCTGTGATGCAGCATCAGGTCGTTGCCGTCGGGGTCCGTGAACAACGCCATGTGACAGACGCCGGTGTCGAAGGTCTCGCCGTTGAACTCGATCCCCTTGGCCTCGAGCTCGGCGCGGGTCGCGGCGACGTCGTCGACGTGGATCGCCGGGTGGGCGTTCTTCGACGGCGCGAACTCCATCCCCAGGCGGGCGGGCTCCCAGATCCCGAAGCAGGTATCGCCGATCCAGAACTCGTACTCGGCTTTGTCGTCGGGGCGCAGGCCGAGGGTGTCCACGTAGAAGGCGCGGGTCCGGTCGCTGTCGGTCGAGGGGACGGCGACGAAATCGAGCTTGTCCATCTGGGCCTCCTGGCTGTCGTGCGGCGGGCGCTCGACTCTAGACGCGGGCGCCACCTGACGGGGTCCCCGCCTCCGTAGTCCGCCCCATGACGGCCCCGTGGTCAATCCCGATGCCCGCGGCCCCGCTGCCCGGGAGGATCGGCGGCGATGTCGAAAGAGGATGTGACGGCTCTCGATGCGACGTTCCTCGAGCTGGAGGAGGCGGACGAGAGCGCCCATATGCACATCGGCAGCGTCGCCCTGTTCGAGCCGGGCCCCGGAGCAGGGGCTCCGACTCTCGACCAGCTGCGCGCGAAGCTGGTCGAGGTCGCCGACCACATGCCGCGCTTTCGCCAGCGGCTCTCGCAGCCGCGCACCGGCGGCCTGCACTGGCCGCAATGGGTCGACGATGAGGCCTTCGACGTCGCCAGCCACGTGCGCCAGGCGGGGCTCCCGTCGCCGGCGGGCGAGCCCGAACTGCGCGAGTGGGCGGGCGACTACTTCTCGTCGCGGCTCGACCGCGCCCGGCCCCTTTGGGAGATCGTCCTCATCCGCCTCGGCGACGGGCGCTGGGCGATGGTCAGCAAGACCCACCACTGCATGGTCGACGGCGTCGGCTCGGTCGACATCGGCCAGGCGCTGCTCGACACCGACCCGGACGCCCCGGCGCCGACGCTCGAGCCGACGGGGCTTGACACCGAGCTCGTCCCGGCCCCGCCGGCAGCCGGCACGCCGCTGCGCGCGATCGGCGGCGCGGCCGCTGCGGCCGGCTCCTCCGCGCTCGGACTGGCGCGCTTCGGCGCCGGGGTCGTCCGTGGCGCCGCCTCGATCGCGACCGGGGCGGCCGACGCCGCCGTGCACCCCGAGCATGCCCGCGAGGCCTGGGACCGGGCGCGGGCGCTGGCCGGCGTTCTGGTCGCCGACGAGGTGGTCAGCGCCCCGGCCACCAGCCTCAACCGGCCGATCGGCGCGGCCCGCAGCCTCGCGATCGTCGAGGTCTCGCTCGACGACCTGAAGCGGATCAAGTCCAGCCTCGGCGGCACGGTCAACGATGTTGTGCTGGCGGCGATGGCCGGCAGCCTGCGCAGGTTGCTCGAGCACCGCGGCGAGGAGCCGCCCGCCGCCGGCCTGCGAGCGATGGTTCCGGTGAACATCCGCACCGCGGCCGATCAGCTCTCGCTCGGCAACAAGATCACCTCACTCTTCGTCCACCTCCCGGTTGCTGAGCCCGACGGGCTGCGCCGCTACCGACTGCAGGTCGAGGAAGCCGAGCGGCTGAAGGCCGGCGACCAGGCGGTCGGCTCGCGGGAGATCATCGATCTCGCAGCGCACGCGCCGCCGGTCCTGCACACGTTCCTGGCCCGCTCGCTGTTCGCGACCCGACTATTCAACGTCACGGTCACCAACGTGCCGGGCCCGCAGGTGCCGCTGTACGCGTTCGGCTCGCGGATGACCGCGGTCTGGCCGCTGGTCCCGCTCGCCGCCGAGCACGCCCTCGGCGTCGCGATCTTCAGCTACGACGGGCGCGTCTTCTTCTGCTTCAACGTCGCCCGCGACGCGGTCCCCGACCTCGAGATCGCGGCCGCCGGACTCGCCGACTCGATCGCCGAGCTCGGCGAGCTGGCCGGCGACGCGGCCCCGACCGTCACAGACCGCGCCGCCGCCTCGTCATCTCAGTGACCAACCGCTTGCCGGCGAGCTGACCGCCGCCGCGAGCGCTCACTGAAGGAGACGAGACATGAACGCAAATACGAAGGTCGCCGTCGCCGGCGCCACCGGCCGTGCCGGCCGCCACGTCGTCGACGCGCTCCAGTCACGCGGCCACGATGTCGTCCCGATCTCACGCACGCACGGCGTCGACGTGATCAGCGGCGCGGGCCTCGCCGATGCGCTGGTGGGGGTCGATGCGATCGTCGACGCGGCGACCGGCCCGTCGCCCGAGTACGAGGCGGCGAGCGCCTTCTTCACGACCGCGGCGCGCAACTTGCAAGCGGCGGGGGAGCGGGCCGGCGTCGAGCGGCTGGTGATCGTCTCGATCATCGGCGTCGACCGCTTCCACGGCGGCTACAACGCGGGTTGACCACGAGCGGGCGGCGCTCGCCGGGCCGCTGCCGGTGGGTGGTGTCGAACGCAGGGCTGCGATTGTGGCCCTCTGAACAAGAAACTGGAGAGCCGAATGGACACTTATGACGAGGCCCGAGGAGAAGGATGGCTCCTGTTCGCGGGCGTGATGATCCTGATCGCCGGCGGCCTGAACTCGATCCTGGGGATCGCCGCAATTGCGGATAGCCGCTTTTTCACAGACTCCGGCCACTACGTGATCCTGACCAACCTGAGCGCGTGGGGCTGGGTGTTCCTGATCATTGGGATCATGCAGCTGTTCGCCGCCTTCTCGATCTGGAGCCGCAACCCCTATGGGCGCTGGATCGGCGTGATCACCGCGAGCCTCAATGCGATGGCGATCCTGTTCACCGTGAACGCGTTCCCGTTCGGCGCGTTGATGATCTTCATCATCGATGTCCTCGTGATCTACGGACTGGTCGCCTACGGTGGACGACAGCCCGACCGCGGACGACAGCCCGCCGCCTAGGACCGAGCACGGCGCCGGGCCGCTCACCCGATGGCCCGGCGCCGGGCGTGCGGTTGGACGTCCTCGTCCAGCGCCGGCCACGATCAGTAGTCGCCGGGGAGCGACGTTAGGTGGCGGTTGCGGAGTCGCCTTGACGATGGCGGTTCTACGGTCGGGACATGAACGTTTCACCCCATCGAGTCCGGATCTTGCGGATCTGCTTCTTCTTGCTGCTGGCGACGATCGCGGTGATCGCGATCATCGACGGCTCCGTGGCGGTGGTGCTGGGGATCATGGCCATTGGCCTGCTCGTGTTGATCGTGCCACCCCTGGTCATCGTCTACGACGAGCATCAGCAGAGATACGTCCCCCGTCGGCCCGGCGAGCACTAGCCGCGACCCGAGTCGACATGGCCGAACCGCAGCCGCTCGAGACCCGGCCGCTCTTTAGATGGCTGAACCGCCGCGTGGAGAAGCACGGATTGCTCCCGCGCTACGCCGCGACGGTGATCGCGGTCCTCTGGCTGATCGCGATCGTCGGGTTCGGCGTCGTCCAGCACTTCGTCAACCCCGATGCCTACCCAACCGTTTGGAGAGGCATGTGGTGGGCGACCCAGACGGTCACGACCGTCGGCTATGGCGATGCGGTCCCCAGCGACACCGGCGGCTACGTCATCGCCGCGGTCCTGATGGTCGCCGGGCTCTCGCTGTTCGCCGTCGTCACGGGTGCGATCACCAGCATCTTCGTCGCCCGCGCCCAGCGAATGCAGTCGGTCGAAGTCGACGCGCCCGTGATCGCCACCCTCGAGGAACTCAGTCACGAGGTGGCTCGACTACGGGAAGAGCTCGAACGAGCTCAAGTCGATCGGAATTGAGATCGACGCCGCCCGGGCGGGCTATTGACCTGCCACGGCACCGATGGAAGGGTTGGGCGACCCGTGACCTCGATGGTGGTAATCGACGAGCGCTTTCGAGGTCCTCCCGGGAGCGCAAACGGGGGCTACACGTGCGCGCTTCTCGCGCGGTGGATCGACGGTCCGGCCGAGGTGACGCTTCGAGCTCCGCCGCCACTCGACACGCCGTTGACGATCCAACGAGGAGAGCAGCAGGCATCGCTGGTCAGCGGTGACGGCGTCCTGATCGCTGAGGCGGTCCCCGCGACGGTCACCATCGACGTCCCGAACGCCGTGTCGCTGGACGCTGCGCGGTTGGCCGCATCGGCGTACCCATGGCGCGATCGCCACCCCTATCCGACCTGCTTCGTCTGCGGACCGAGGCGCCACCCGGGCGACGGCATGAGGATCTTTCCGGGGCCCGTGGAGGGTGAGCCCGTCTTTGCCGCCCCTTGGACTCCGGAGGCCTCACTCGCAGACGCTCAGGGAATGGTGCGCGACGAGTTTGTCTGGGCCGCGCTGGATTGCCCGAGCGGCATCGTCACGGATCTCTTCGAGGATGTCGGCCGGATACTGCTCGGCCGTCTCGCGGCTGATCTGAGGCTGCCGGTTGCAGCCGGTCGGCCTCATCTGGTCGAGGCTTGGACAGTCGCTCGCGAGGGACGCAAACTCAATACCGCCAGTGCGCTCTACACCGCGGACGGCGCGCTCTGCGCAGTTGCGCGAGCGGTGTGGATCGAGGTTTCTGAGCAGGACTGAGGCGGTCCCGCGCGCATACCGAACCGCGGATCTCAGCCGCGTTCAGCTCCCGATCAGCGGACGCACGCTCGTCGCCAGGCGCTCGATCTGACTCGGCTCATCTCCGAGCGGCCAGAAGAGGACCCGCTCGCAGCCGACCGCGGCGTAGCGAGAGAGCAGCTCCGCGCAGTGCTCGGCCGAACCGATGCAGACGCCGGCTCGCAGCTTGTCGGGGTCGCGCTTGAGCACGCGCGCGAGCACGTCGGTCAGCATCCGGTCGGCCTCCACGCGATCCTCGGTAACCCAGGTCCACATGGTCACCAGCGAGTTCGGGAATCGCTCCCCGCTGCGACCGTGCTTCTCGAGCTCTCTGCCGAGGAGCTCGCGGGCGGCCGCGAACATCTCGGGGGTCGTGTTGTAGGCGGAGGCGAGCCACCCGTCCGCGAGCCGGGCAACCCGGCGCAGGCCGGGCTCCGAGCCCCAGCTGCCGATCCACAGCGGAACCCCGCCGTCACGCCGAGGCGGGGGTGCGAGCGGCGCCTCGGGGACTGGGTAGAAGCGGGTCTTCCCCTGCGGGGCGGGCTCGCCTCGGAGCAGGGTCCGCAGGACGCGCACGGCCTCCTCGAACCGCGGCCAGCGTTCGTCGAACGGCATCCCGATCAGTTCGTAGTCGAGCTGCGACGAGCCCGGGCCGACGCCGGCGATCACACGCCCGTCGGAGAGGATGTCGAGTGCCGCGATTGCCTTCGCCAGCGGCGTCGGACCGCGCAGCGAAGCGAGCGAGATTGTGGTCGCAAGCGTCATCTCCCCGGAACGCTCGACGGCCGCGGCGAGCGCCGTGAGGCCGTCAAGCCACGGCGTCGAGAAGACGAAGTGGTCGTTGACGGAAATCGTGTCGAAGCCGTGATCCCGCGCCGCGTCGACCGTCGCCTGCAGCCGCGTGAGCGAGTGTCCCTCGCCCTGCCACTCCATCAGCGGCAGATGCACTCCCAACTCCATCGCGTCCTACTCCGAAAGCCCGGCGGCCTTGAGGGCGGCGTCCCTCGTTCCCTCGAGGTAGACGCCGATTACTTCGTTCTCCCGGAACTTCCAGACGATGAAGATCGGGAAGTCGCGCCCCTGGGCAACGAAGTTGGCCGGCGGCGCAGCCCGGAACGTGATGTCCGGTGCCATCAGCTCGGCCGCTCCCCAGAAGTTCCCCTCCGCCCACTCGGCGAGGACCGGCCGCAACAACTCGATCTGCTCCTGCGACATCGCCTGCGCAGTCTCTCACCGAGGGACGGCTCTACCAAGCGGTTTGGTGCCTGACAGGCCGTTTCGATAGGGCAGGATTAGGCCCGATTCGGCTCCGTTACCCCGACATCCCTGCGGCTTCGAAGGCCTGCTCGCGGGACGCGAAGAGGCGGAAGCGCACCACCTTCGAGTTCTCCAGCTCCCAGACGCCGAAGAAGTCGCGTTCGATCGTGACCCCGCTCCCCCGGCCCGTCCCCGCCTGCCGGAAGACGAGCACGACCGCACCACCGGCGTCGATGATCTCGCGGGCCTCGATCTCGTAGTCGGTCCACGGGGCGAGCCAGTCGCGGAAGAAGCGCCGCACTCCCTCACGGCCGTGATAGACGCCCGCCGATGGCAGCCCGCTCGCCGATGTGTCCCAGACGATCTCCGGATCGAAGTAATGGTCCGTCACATGGCCACCCGCCGCGAAGCGCTGAGTGAACTCCTTGACGATCTCGACGTCGGCCTGGGACATCCCCGAGCGCAGTATCTCCGCTTCTCAGCCGATGCGGTTCTCGTCCAGGAGTTCTGCTCTCGATGCAAAGCGCGCGTGACACCAGAGCTCCCCGTGAGGCGCTTGACCTGTTCAAATGGCAGGCCCGACGCGCTCATCTCGGCCGCGTCGGTTGACGACCGATGCACGCCAATCCGAAGGGCTCGACCGCGATGTCACGACAACTCATGATTCCTGCCGCAGACACTCGGCTCTACGCCGTCGACGCCCCGGGCGCCACGCCTGCCCTGCTCTTCCTCGGCGGTGGCTTCGGCACCGTGCAGAACTGGAGCCGGGTCATCCGCCGTCTCGACGGGAAGTACCGCTCGGTGCGGTTCGACGCGCGGGCGCGCGGGAAGTCGGGCAGATCGGCCGACTACTCCGTACAGGCGGCCGTCGACGACATCGGACGGGTCATCGACGCGACCGGGATCGAACGCCCGATCCTCGTCGGGTGGTCTCACGGCGCCACGCTTGCGGTGCGATACGCGGCTCAGCACCCCGGGCGGGTCGGCGGACTGGTGCTTATCGACGGTGCTTACCCAATCGCCATGCTCGACGAGGCCGGAAAGCAGAAGGTCCGCACCCAGTTTCGTCGGTTGGGGTGGATCATGCGCATCCTGGCAGCGGTCGGCCGCTCGGCCCGGATGTCTCCCGCCGAGTCCGCGGACGTCGTGATCGAGATGGACGCCGTCAACGGCGAACTCGGACCCGACTTCGCGGCGCTGGACTGCCCGACCGTGTTCGTGGTTGGCACCGGAGCCCACTCGGGCGCCACCGAGGACGAGATGCGCACGGTGCGCGCTGCTGTCGCCGAGGCCGAGGAGCGCAACAAGCGCGTGTCCGTATTCGCAACGACGCCCCACAAGCACACGCAGATCCTCAACAAGGCCCCCGACACCGTGGTCGCCGCGATCGAGGACGTCATCCACGAGTCTTCCTGACCGCTCGAGGGCGATCTCGCAAGCCGAAACTCCGTCGGGTCCGTCCGATACGTTTCATCCTCGTCGGCCATGGGAAGGCAGAGGAGCCGTGACAGCTCTGGTTGATCTCCTAACCCGCGAGCGCGTCGAGCCCCCGTTCGTGCTGGCGGGGTTGGTTGGCTGCGTCCTCGGCGTAATGACGGCCGCCGCCCTCCTCGTTGCATTGCTCACCTGAGGGCTCATCACCCGGGCGCGATTCGGTCCGCTTTGGGCAACACTGGGATGTTTGCCCATTCATTCATCGGGGTCCATCTCTCGCCGTGTCGCGTGCGCTCGTCCTGCTGCAGCCCGAGCTTCGAGAACGCCCACGCGACCGTCGATGGAACCGCCCGCGCGCTGGT
Source organism: uncultured Solirubrobacterales bacterium (assembly GCA_963781265.1). Lineage (GTDB taxonomy): Bacteria > Actinomycetota > Thermoleophilia > Solirubrobacterales > 70-9 > WHSW01. The sequence goes on along the minus strand of CAWAFH010000008.1, from coordinate 138,431 downwards.
CTGGCTTTATGCTCGGCCGGTGGTTAGTGAAGATCTGTTCGTCGGCGAGGATCTGCCTGCAGGCGCCGCACTGATCGAAGAAGGACTCGCACTCGGCGCCCAGACTGCAGTCGGCCGCAGCGCCTTCTGCCGGGATCGTGGAGTCCGGAGCGAGGTCGAGTGGAAGCGCTCCCTGATGGCGGCCGGCGAGGTCGAGTGGAGCGCGATCATGGGTCTCGCTTCGCTCGAGGAGCAGGTCGCCGGGCTTGAACGCTTACATGCCTTCGGGCAGGAGACCGGGGTAGTCATCGACCGCGCGCTCTGCATCCCGAACTGGGTGACCGGCCTACCGGATCGCCTGCGCGAACGCGCCCCCGCCAGCACGAGCTTCGTCCTCGGAGGGCTCGAAGACCATGTGGCGGTGGCCGAGGCTGCGCCGATTATGCCGTGCTTTAACGATTTCCACATCGGCTCGCCAGCCGCGGTGCCAAACACCCGCGCGGCGATCGAATCCGGCGGCACGTACACCGGCGTGCTCTCCCAATATGTGTGGGATCTCCCGTATTTCGAGAGTGATGTCGAGTCGGTAGCCGAGAACGTCAAGGCAATCGCTCTCGTCGCGGAGAAGTGGACCGACGAGGTGGTGGTCGACTCCTATCTCGATGACGGCATGTGCGCGGAGTTTGTCGACAATGTCTCCCTGATCGGCTATGCGCGGCTGGAGCGGTACATCGTCGAGAACCTTTGCGGCGCTCGTTACGCCACCGGTTTCGGCCAGCTCCTGACCGATATCCCCACGAAGATTGCCGTGTGGCTCGCACTTGCGGAGGTGCTCAAGGCCGATCATCCAGCGCTCTCCTATCTATATGGGAACACGATTGACGCCTCGGACTCACTCCTCACCGGCAACTACGGCATCGCGTCAAGCGAGTACATGATTTTCGCCGCGACGGAGCGCCGCTACCGCACGGGGGTCGCGCTCCTTCCCAATCCGATCACTGAGAAAGTACGGGTGCCGACGGTCGAGGAGATCACTGACATCCATGCGGCGTCGCATGTGGCCGCTGGTAAAGCAGTCGAGCTGGAGGATCTCCTCGATTTCAGCAAAGTCGAGGAGATGCGCGATGTCCTCGTGCGCGAAGGAACTCGGTTTTTCGAGAACGTCCTCGGTGGGTTGCACGAGTTTGGAATCGACGCACGCGACCCCATGCACGTGATGCTCGGCATCCGGCGCATCGGTGCCCAGCGTTTGGAGAACCTCTACCACCCGTTGGAGCGCGACAACAACGAGCCGAATGGCATCGCGGCGGTCAGCCCCACCGAGTTCACCAAGCGCGCGACGGAGATGATCGATTCCGAAACAGGTGCCATCCGTGATCGGGGGTTGGGAGATGCCGTGGCTGGCAGGTGTTTCGTGGTGGGCTCCGGGGACACCCACTTCTACGGCAAGTTCGTGCTTACCGGCGTGCTGCGTGAGCTCGGGGCCGAGGTCATCGACGCCGGGGTGGGCAGAAACCCCGAGGACCTTGCCGCCTTGCTGGAGGGCCGACCGGAGACGACCTCGCTCGCAGTCTCGCTCCACAACGGCCAGTGCCTTGCGTACTCCGAACGCCTGATGAGCATCATGCTCGCCGCGGGACGACGCACGGACGTGTTCGTCGGCGGCCGTCTCAACGCGATCTTCCCGGGTGAGTCCGAGCCCCGCGACGCCGTGGCCGAGCTACGGGAGATCGGCGTTATCCCGTGCACGACCGTGTCCGACCTGGCCGAGAGCCTCGCCAGCGCCAAGGTGGGCTGAGGCTATTGGAAGCATCCCGCCTTGAGGACGGCAGCGGCGAGCGGTTCCTTGCTCCGGGGTCAGGGCTGGATCAGAAGAGGTCATTCGCATTTCGGTGCCGTACGCGCCATGCTCGCGATTCAGCAGGTGGTGGACGGCATCCCAGCGGCTGAACGTCCCCGATGAGGCCCTGGCGGAGCGCCCCGCGAATGGGCAGACATGGGCAGACAGTCCGATTTCGGCCCCCGGCGACGATCCGGCAGCTCGCCCGGGAAGCCAAAACCCCCGATAGCGGGGCTTTCTGATCGATGGGCGCGGCTGGTTTCGAACCAGCGACCTCTCGCGTGTGAAGCGAGCGCTCTCCCACTGAGCTACGCGCCCGAGGGCGGGGATTGTAGATCGGGCGGGGCGGAGCGGCCGGTGGGGCTAGCCGCCCAGGCCGACGCCGTCGGTCTCGGCCACCGGGGGCGCGAGGCGAAGCTTCGCGCTCACGCCGCCGCCCGCGCCCGAGTGACCGCCACCGCCGTGGTGGTGGCCGCCGTGGTACTGTGCGCCGGCGCGGTGCCCTCGATGGAACCGCCCGTGTTGGGGTCGGTCGGCGCCTGGTCGCCGATCGGGTCGGGGCAGCGGATCGTGTCGACGAGCTTCGCGGGGCGACCCGCCTGGGTCACCGAGTGGCTCCACGAGAGGTGCAGGTGGTTGCCGCGGCCGTGGCCCGCGTCGCCGTCGTATCCCACCCAGCGAAACGGGGCGCGTGGCTGGTTTTGCTTGGGCTCGGCCCACTTCGCGAGCGCGGTGATGTCGGCCCACGTCCCGCCCTCGGCCTTGTTCGGGACGATGTCGAGCGCCAGCCCGATCGGATGCTCGCCCTGTTCGGCGTGCACGTCGCTCATCGAGTAGCCGTCCGTGATGAAGATCCGATACCGCTTCTTGATCCAGCGGATGTCGGCGAGCAGCCGGCGGTCGATCATCTCGCCCTTGAACCCGGGAATCGCGACGAACTTGCCGCCGCCCGTGGTCTCGCACAGCGTCGGGCTGAGCTTGGTCGAGGTCATCCGCGCCGAGGCGAGCCCGGCGACCGCGAGCGCGATCGCCACGGCGGCGGCCAGCACCAGGGCGAGCCGGCGGCGGTCGAGCGTGCGGAGGAGCGGGCCGCGACCCCCACGCGGCCCGTCCCCCCGGCGGATGCCGGGGTGAAATCCCATCGGGACATTCAATCGGCGGCTGTGGCAATTCCCTTAGCCCGGTAGGATTCGCGGCGACCGTGCTAGGCGGGGAATTAGCGGTGCCCTGTACCCGCAATCCGCTCTAGCGGGGCCGAAAGCTCGTCTGAGGGTCATGGCCTACGGGGCCAGTACGCCGCGGGCGGTGTTGACGGTCAGGTCCCGCGCGATGCGCGTCCGCGAATCAGGTCAGGTCCGGAAGGAAGCAGCCTTAAGCGGTGCCGGGCAAGTGCCGCGGAACAGCCTGACTCGAGCCAGCCACGGCGGGCACGCCCGCAGACCATTCTCGAGGACGAGCCCGCACGGTCATTCTTTAACCGGCTGTCAGCGCAGGTTCTTGTAGTGCGAGACCGCGTATCGACAGCCGGCGCTCGCGTCGACCTTGGCGAAGTACTTGCCGGGCTTGAGGTCCTTCTTCACCCGCCACGCGCCGCTGGACTTCGAGTGCGTGATGCTGATCTTCACCGAGACGTAGTCGTCGAAGCGAAACAGGCTGACCTTCTTGCCGCCCTCGCAGGAATGGGCCTTTGAGGTCACCTTGCCCTTGGCGCCGTTGGCGCTGAGCTTCGTGATCTTGATCTTCGACTTCTCGCCGCCGTCGCCGAGCGCCGCCGGCGCCACGGCCGCGAACGCGATCGCCGCGGTCAGCGCGAGGGTCGTCAGTCCTGCTCTCATCTGCTCTTACCTCCGGATTTTTCGTCCACGCCCTGCCCGATAGCTCTAGCAGCTAACGCGGTCAGCTGACGACGATCGAGTCGACCACGTCCTTGGCCTCGGCGAGCCCGACTCCGGTCAGCTCTCGGTAGGCCTTGATCGCTTCGATCTTGTTGCCCGCCTGGAGCGGGCCCAGCACCCGCGGGTCCGCGCGCGGGTCGGGCGGCCGCGCGTCGGAGGCGAAGACCGACCCGGTCGACCCGGGCTCGAGCTGGCCGATCCGCTCGTACAGTGCGGTCACCTTGCGCTCCAGCTCGGCGATCCGACGACCGTGGTCGACGATGTCCTCGCTACTCACCGGGCCAGTCTTTCAGACGGTCCGAGGGCCGACAGTAGACTCGGCCCGGTGACCGGCGAGACGTCCCTCTATCGCCGCCACCGCCCCCAGGCCTTCGACCAGGTCGTCGGTCAGGAGCCCGTGGTGCGCACGCTTTCCAACGCGGTCGAACGCGACCGCGTCCATCACGCCTACCTGTTCGTCGGCTCGCGCGGGACGGGCAAGACCTCGCTCGCAAAGATCCTCGCCCGCTCGCTCAACTGCGTCGACGGACCGACCCTCCACCCGTGCGGGAAGTGCGAGTCGTGCGTGACGATCGCCGCCGGCACCTCGCTCGACGTGATCGAGATGGACGCCGCCTCGAACCGCTCGGTCGACGACATCCGCGACCTGCGCGAGCGCGTCGGCTACGCGCCGGCCTCGGGCCACTGGAAGATCTACATCCTCGACGAGGCCCACATGCTCACCCGCGAGGCGTGGAACGCCTTCCTGAAGACGCTGGAGGAGCCGCCGCCGAACACCGCCTTCATCCTCGCGACCACCGAGCCGCACAAGGTGATGCCGACGATCGTCGACCGCTGTCAGCGCTTCGACTTCCAGCGGCCGTCGCTCGAGCAGCTCGCCGAAGTGGTGCGCCGCGTCGCCGCCGCCGAGGAGATCGAGATCTCCGACGGCGCGGTCGGCGCGATCGCCCGCTCGGCCTCGGGCAGCTTCCGCGACGCGCTCGGCACGCTCGACCAGCTCGTCTCCTACGGCGGCAAGCAGGTCAGCACCGACGACGTGCTCGCCGTGCTCGGGGTCGCCGACTCCGACCTGATCCTCGCCGCCGCCGACGCGATCGCCGCGGGCGACGGCCGCGCTGCCCTCGAGGTCTCCGAGCGGCTCGCGACATCGGGACGCGACGTGACCCAGTTCGCGCGCGACCTGCTCGGCCACCTGCGCCAGCTGATCGTGATCCGGACGCTCGGCGAGGCGCCGGCCTCGTTCGCGGTCTCCGTGGCGCCGGCCGAGCGCCTGCGGACCCAGGCCGAGTCGCTCTCCGACCTGACGCTGGCGCGCGCCGTCGACACGCTCTCGAAGGCGCTCGCCGACATCCGCGAGGGCGACGAGCCCCGGATGACCGTCGAGCTGGCGCTGCTGCGGTGCACGCGGCCGCAGCTGGATGCGTCCAAGGAGGCGTTGGCCGAGAGGCTGGAGCGGGTCGAGGCTGCGTTGGCCGGGGGTGGTGCGGCGCCCGTCGTCGGGGCGCCCGGCACTGCCCGGTCGGACCCGGCTCCGGAAGAGGACGTGCGGACGAGAGCCTCCGGCGTCGCTCGGCCGGAGCCAGGAGCGTCCTCCCAGGCAGCACCGGACGCCGTCGGCCCCACGAAGGTGGTCACCGACGAGCCGAAGGACGACTCCCCTACCCAGCAAAAGGAGGCCGAGGAGACGGCCGAGATGGCGGGGGATGCGGACGGCGTGAGCGCCCAGGCCACCGCGGTCGCCGAGGGGATCGACCTGGAGAAGCTGGTCGGGCTGTGGCCGGCGGTGCTCGAGCAGGTGCGCGAGTCGGGTTCCGGGCTGCTCTCGCAGATCCTCAGCGCCGCGCGGCCGGTCGCGATCAACGTCGAGGACGCGGTGCTCGAGGTCGGCTTCCCGGCGTCGGCGGCGTTCAACAAGCGCAAGGCGGAGGCCACCGACGCGCGCGACCGGTTCGCCGACGCGCTGCGCACGATCGTCGGCGAGCGCCTGCGCCCGAAGTACGTGCTGCTCGACGGCGACGAGGTCGAGCCCGAGTCCGAGCAGAAGCTGAGCGAGGACGAGCTGATCGAGCTGATGCGGACCGAGTTCGACGCCGAGGAATACCTACCCGAGCCGGAGTCCGGCGAGGCCGAAGCAAAGGAGGCGGAAGGATGACCCGGTTGCCACAGGGAGCAGGCGGATTCGACCTGAATTCGATGATGAAGCAGGTCCAGCAGATGCAGGCCGAGATGACCGAGGCCCAGGAGAAGCTCAAGGACGAGATCGTCGACGCGAGCGCCGGCGGCGGCATGGTGAAGGCGAAGATGAGCGGCGACCTGCGCCTGCTCGAGCTGACCATCGACCCCGAGGCGATCGACCCCGAGGACCCCGAGCTGCTCCAGGACATGGTCCTCGCAGCCGTCAACGAGGCCCTGCGCTCGGCGCAGGAGCTCGCCTCGAGCAAGATGGGCGGCATCGCCGGCATGGGTGGCGGCGGAGGCGGTCTCGGCGGCCTCGGCCTGCCGGGGATGTAGTTGTACCCACAGCCGATCAACCGGCTCGTCGCCGAGCTCGGCAAGCTGCCCGGGATCGGCCAGCGGACCGCCCAGCGCCTCGCCTTCCACATCCTGCGCGCCGACGACCAGGACGCGGCGGCGCTCGCCGACGCGATCCGCGAGGTCAAGGAGCGCGTCGGGCTGTGCGAGGTGTGCTTCAACCTCTCCGAGGGACCGCTCTGCGAGGTCTGCCAGGACACGCGCCGCGACCGGACCCTGATCTGCGTCGTCGAGCAGCCGGCCGACGTGATCCCGATCGAGCGCACGCACGAGTACCGAGGCCTCTACCACGTCCTCGGCGGGGCGCTGTCCCCGATCGACGGCGTCGACCCGGAGGACCTGAAGATCGCCGAGCTCGTGCGCCGGATCGACGCGTCCGAGGAGCCGGTCGGCGAGGTCGTGCTGGCGACCAACCCGACCACAACCGGCGAGGCGACCGCGCATCACATCGCCGAGTTGCTGCGAGGCAAGGTCTCGATCACGCGACTCGCCAGCGGGCTGCCGGTGGGGGCCGACCTCGAGCACGCCGACGAGGTCACCCTCGGTCGCGCCTTCGCCGGCCGCAGCGCGGTCAGCTGAGCGCGGCTTTCGCCGCGCTCAGTCGCTCAGTAGCTGTAGCCGCCGCCCGTCTGCGTGGTCGTCGTCGAAGTCGACGGGGGGCTCGACGCCGTGCCCGAGACGCCGACCGCTGCCCAGGTGAAGTCGTTGCCGTCGAACGAATCGCTGAACCCGTTGCCGGCGGCCGACCCGGCGCCGGTGTCCTCCGTGAACGTGTAGAGCGGTGCACCGTCGGCGGCGACCTGCATCGTGCCGTCGGGGCGCTTGATCGTCGTCAGCTTCGCGTCCACTCCGGGCGCCGCGGTCGGCGTGCCGCTGGCCGTCAGCGGCAGCCAGATCTTCGCGCAGGCTCCGACGCATTCGATCTTGCCGCCGGCCTCCTCTGCCGGCGTGTACAGGGTGAGCCCGTTGGCGTCGACGAGCACGTCGCCGGCGCCTCCGACGCTCGCGGTGCCGACCGTCTCGCCCCCGGAGGCGGAGGCAGTGGTCGCGGTGGTCGATGAGTCCGAGTTCGAGCCGCAGGCGGCGAGCGCGACGGCGGCGACGAGCAGGGTGAGGACGGCGGTCAGGCGGAGTTTCAGAGAGGTATTCATGACCGGTTATACGGCCGCCGCACGTCAGCGGCTTGGAGCCGAGCTAACGATTCGGTAAGTCCTCCGGCGCGGCTGGTCGCGGCGCGGACCCTTCGGCGTCCCGTCACGGCGAACTGTCCGGATATCGCCCCGCTTTGCGGGCCGCTCGCCGCTCAGTTGGTGCTGGCCGGCCGCGGGGGGCGTCGTGCGGTCGGCGTCTCGCTCACTTCGTCGAGAGGCGGTTGATTGGCGCGCCCTGGTAGGGCTCGAGCGCGGGCGAGCTGCCGATCAGCGCGAACTGCGCCTTGATCATCCCCTTCTCGGGGTGTGCCTCGAGCTCGGCGATCATCGGGCGCATCGCCGCGAAGACCGGCAGCCACTTGTGCACCTTGAGCGGCTTGTTGATCCGCATGCCGATCAGGAAGACGACGAACTCGCCCTCGGCGACGGCGGTGTAGCGGCCGGGATGGACCTTCGCCATCGAGCCTACGCCTCGCGCAGCGCGATCCGCTCGTGCAGGCGGCGCAGCGGCGCCGGCGCCCACCAGTTCCAGCGTCCGAGCAGGCGCATCAGCGACGGCACGAGCAGCGCGCGGATGATCGTCGCGTCGATCAGCACCGCGATCGCCGTGCCGACCCCGACCTCCTTGATGAAGACGACCTGGGAGGTGACGAAGGCGCCGATCGCGATCGCGAACAGCAGCGCCGCCGCCGTCACGATCCTCCCGGTGCGCTCGAGCCCGACCGCGACCGACTCACGGTCGTCGTAGCCGCCGTCGCGCGCCTCCTTGATCCGGGCGAGCAGGAACACGCCGTAGTCGGTCGAGAGGCCGAAGGCGACCGCGAACAACAGCAGCGGCTGGGTCGATTCGAGCCCGCCCTGGCTCTGGTAGCCGAGCAGATCCTCGAAGCGGCCGTCCTGGAAGATCAGGACGAGGATGCCGAAGGTGGCGCTGAGCCCGAGGGCGTTCATCAGCACCTGCTTGATCGGCAGCACGACCGAGCCGGTCATCACGAAGAGGACGATGAACGTGACGACCACGACGATCGCCAGCACGAGCGGCAGGTGGTCGACGAGGCTGTCCTGGAGGTCGACGTAATGGGCCGTGAAGCCGGTCACCGCGGCGCCGTTCGGGAGGGCGCGCAGCCGTTCGACGAGGTGCTGGCTCGCGTCGCTGAGCGGCGGCTCGGTCGAGATCGCCTCGATCGCGTAGCGCGAGCCGTCGAGCGCGACCGGCGGGTTGACGGAGTCGATCCCGGGCTGGCTGGCGACCTCGGCGGCGAGCGCCGCCGCGCCCTGGCGATCGAGGCCGTCGGCCTCGAGCACGATGGGCGAGTCGTGAAACGGCGGGAAGTCGGCGCGCAGGGCGTCGTCGACCTGCCGCGCGCTCGCCGCCTCGGGCAGCACCTGGGCGTCCACCGAGGTGAAGTTGATCGACAGGAACGGGATCCCGAGCGCGATCAGGAAGGCCGCGCTCGCGATCGCGATCCGCGCCGGGAAGCGCATCACCAACTGCGAGAGCCGGTACCAGAAGCCCTCGCCGGCGGGGCGCGCGTCGCGGGCGGCGCGGTCGCGCAGGAACGCGGGGGAGAGGGCGTTGACCCGCTCGCCGAGCAGGGCCAGGATCGCCGGCAGGACGAGGAGCGCGATCGCGGCCGCGATCAGGGCGACGAGCGCTCCGCCGATCCCCATCGAGTACAGGAACCGCTGCGGGAAGACGGTCAGCGATGCGAGCGCCCCGGCCACCGTCAGCGAGCTGAACAACACGGTGCGGCCCGCGGTCGCCATCGTCCGGCGCATCGCGGTCAGACCGGGGCCGTGGCGGGCGAGCTCCTCGCGATAGCGCGAGACCACGAACAGGCTGTAGTCGATCGCCAGCCCGAGCCCGAGGCCGGTGACCAGGTTGAGGGCGAAGACCGAGATCGAGCCGAGCCCGGCGGCGGCGCTCAGCATCAGCCATCGTGCCGACGATCGCCAGGCCGCCGACGATCAGCGGCAGCAGCGCCGCGACGAGGCTGCGGAAGAACAGCAGCGACAGCAGGAAGAGCAGCGGGAACGCGAGCAGCTCGGCGCGCCGCAGGTCCTGCTCGACCTGCTCGTTGATCTGCTTCTGCGCCAGCGCGCCGCCGCCGACCTCGACCCCTCGCTCGCCCTCGAGCGTTCCCGCGATCCGCTCGGCTGCGCCCTGGGTGGCATCGTCGTCGGTCGGCTGCAGGGCGACGGCGAGATAGGTCGAGTCGCCGTCGCGCGAGACGAAGGCTCGCGAGCCGGTCTGGGCAAAGCCCGTGACCGAGGCCACGTCCGGATCCTTCGCGACCTGGTCGGCGACCCCCGCGACGCGCTCGCGCCCGGCCGGCGACGTCGGGTCGACGCCGTTGATCAGGATGACCACCGAAGTGTCGCGATAGCCGGCGTCGCGCAGCGCGTCGTCGGCCTTGACGCTCTCGGTGCTCGGATCGTCGGCGCCGTAGGGGTCGAGGCGGTCCGCGACGCCGGAGCCGATCGCGCCGGCGACGACGAAGAAGATCGCGGCGATGAGCAGCACGCGGCGGGCGTGCCCGTCGGCGAGTCTCGCCAGTCGGTCGGTCATGTCCTCTCCCTTGCCTCGCGGTCGCACCAGTCGGCGACGAAGTCGTTGAACGCGATCCCGAAGCGAAGCGCGGTCTCGGGGCCGGCCCTGCCGTCGGTCAGCTTCGTCGCCGCGATCTCCCGCAGTCGGTCAGCGAGCTCGCGGTGCTCGTCGCGCTTCGCCTCGAGCGCGGCGTGGGTGCCGCCCTCTCCGGCGGCCTCCGAGAAGAAGATCTTCAGCAGGCTCTCATCGCGGCTCTCCTGGATCACGGGGGGCTCGGCCAGCCACGCGACCAGCTGCCCGCGCCCGGCGTCGGTGAGCCGGAACTCGATCCGGCGCCGCGACGTGCCCGGGTCCGGAGTGCCCTCGATCAGCCCCGCATCGGTGAGCCGGCGAAGCTCCGGATAGATCTGGCCATAGCTCGCCGCCCAGAAGAAGCGGGTCGAGTTGTCGACGAGCTGCTTGATCTCATAGCCGCACATCGGCCGCAGGCCGAGCATCCCGAGGATCACGTATGAGGTGGGGTTGAGCTGCATCTATCGGATAGATATATCGACCCGATAGATCGCCGTGTGTGAGCCTGGTCACTAGCCGACGAGGCCGCGCGAGCGCTTCAGCTGCAGCACCCGGCTCGCGGCCCGCTCGAGCTGGCTGCGGGGCAGGTCGCCGTCGGCGACCGCCGCGACGATCGCGCGCTCGACGCCGCGCTGGTTCGCCGGGTCGTCGATCCGGATCAGATCGGCCCCGGCGGCGAGCGCGGCGACCGCGGCCTTCGGCGGCGCCGTCCCCGCGCGCACCGCCCCGGCGCCGAGGTCGTCGGTGATCGCCACGCCCTCGAAGCCGAGTTGGTCGCGCAGCAGCCCGGTCGCGACCGGCTCGGCGAGCGCGGCCGGGGTGACCGCGTCGTAGGCGACGTAGAAGCCGAGCGAGAGGACCACCGCGGGCATCCCCTCGTCGAAGCCGGCCGCGAACGGGGCGAGGTCGCGGGCCTCGAGCGCCGCGGCGTCGAGCCCGATCGTCGCCGGCCCGCGGTCGGTGTCCTCCGAGGCACCCCCGAGCCCCGGGAAGTGCAGCGCGGCGCAGGCGAGGCCCGCCCGGTTGCAGCCCCGGATCGAGGCCGCGGTGAGCTCCGTGACCAGCGCCGGGTCGTCGGAGAAGGCGCGGTCGGCCAGCGGGCTGTCGAGCGTCGCGATGTCGGCGATCGGGAACAGGTCGAGGTCGAACCCGGCGCTGCGAAGCGCTGCGGCAGCGTCGTGGGCCCAGTCCTCGGCGGCCCTCGGCGAGCCCTCGTCGCCGACCTCGAGCTCGTTGCGCTCCGGCGGCAGGTCGGCGAACGCCCGGTACTCACCGCCCTCCTGAGAGGCGGTGATCAGCGGCGGGACCCGTGCGTCCTCGCGCCCGGCGGAGCGCAGCGCCGCGACGAGCTTCGCCCCCTGATCGGCGTTGAGCCAGTTGTCGGCGTCGACGAAGACGCCTCCGTACTCGTGCTCGCGCAGCTGGTCGACGATCTCGGCCGATGGGTCCGTGCCGTCGAAGCCGAGCAGCAGCACCTGGTCGGCGAGCTGGGTCGGGCTCATCTGCGCGACCCGGGCCGAGACCTCGGCCGAGACGCCGGGCGGCGGTGCCTGGGCGTCGCCCGAATCGTCACCGCCGCCGCGCAGGAAGACCAGCCACACGACCACGAGCAGGGCTGCGACCACCGCCAGGGCGACCGCCCGGCGGCGCGCGACCACCCGCCTCGAAGGCCCCCTCGGTTCCTCCATGCTCGTCCCGATCGTATGCGAGGCGGAGGCCGAAGGCCGAAGCCGAGCCGCGCCGCCGTTGAGGCGCCGTATTCTCAGAGCCGATGGCTGAGACAGTCGTGATGAAGTTCGGCGGGACCTCGGTCGCCCGTGCCGAGGACATCAAGCGCGCCGCGCGCCGGATCGTCGCTGCCCGCGAGGGTGGCAAGCAGGTGATCGCGGTGCTGTCGGCGCGCGGCAAGACCACGGACGAGCTGGTCGACGCCGCCTACGAGATCTCCGAGCGGCCGCTCGAGCGCGAGATGGACATGCTCCTCTCCACCGGCGAGCGGATCTCGTGCGCGCTCTGCGCCATGGCGATCCACGACATGGGCCACTCGGCGATCTCGCTGACGGGCTCGCAGGCGGGGATCGTCACCGACTCCTCACACACGAAGGCGCGGATCATCGATGTCCGGGCGGACCGCATCCACGCGGCGCTTGACGACGACCGGATCGTCCTCGTCGCCGGCTTCCAGGGGGTCTCGGGCGACTCCAAGGACGTGACCACGCTCGGGCGCGGCGGCTCCGACACCACCGCCGTCGCGATCGCCGCCGCGCTCGGCGCCGACATCTGCGAGATCTACACGGACGTCGACGGCGTCTTCAGCGCCGACCCGCGGCTCGTCCCGAGCGCGCGCAAGCTCTCGCAGGTCTCGTTCGACGAGATGCTGGAGATGTCGTCATCCGGCGCCGGAGTGCTCCAGCTTCGCGCGGTCGAGTACGGCCGCAACCACGGCGTCAGCCTGCATTGCCGCAGCTCGTTCAAGGACTCCACCGGTACCCTCGTGCTCGCCGAGGACGCCACGATGGAACAGCCGATGGTCACCGCAGTCACCCACGCCTACGAGGCGCGGGTAACCCTCACCGGCCTGCTCGACGAGCCGGGGGTCGCGGGCCGCGTGTTCAGCGCGCTCGCCGATGCGAACGTGAACGTCGACATGATCATCCAGAACGAGCCGGTCTCGACCGACCAGAAGGCCGACCTCTCGTTCACGGTCTCGCGCGACGACCTGCGCGCGGCGACCGAGGTGCTCGAGCCGCTCCGGGTCGGCGATGTCTCGACCGACTCCGACGTCGGCAAGGTCTCGATCGTCGGCGCCGGGATGCGCAGCCATCCGGGCGTCGCCGCGAAGGTCTTCAGCACCTTGGGGGCGAACGGGATCAACATCGAGATGATCTCGACGTCGCCGATCAAGATCTCGTGCGTGATCGCCGCCGAGCACGTGCCGGCGGCGGTCCGCTCGATCCACGACGCCTTCGACCTCGGGGCGGACGCCGTCCACGAGGAGGACCCGTCGGGCGAGCATCGCCCGCGGGTGACCTCATGAGCGGCTACAGAGTCGGGGTCGTCGGCGCCACCGGGGCGGTCGGCTCGACCCTGCTCGAGGTGCTCGCCGAGCGCGACTTTCCCGCCTCCGAAGTGGTCGCCTTTGCCTCCGAGCGCTCGGCCGGCAAGCGGGTCCCGTTCGCCGGTGGCGAGCTCGAGTGCCGTCCGCTCTCCGACGAGTCGATCCAGGGTCTCGACCTGGTCCTCTCCTCGGCCGGCGGCGCGGTCAGCTCCGAGTGGGCGCCGCGCTTCGTCGCTGCCGGTGCCGTGGTCGTCGACAACACGAGCTTCTGGCGCATGCACCCCGACGTCCCCCTGGTCGTCAGCGAGGTGAACCCCGACGCGGCGGAGCGCCACAGCGGCCTGATCGCCAACCCGAACTGCTCGACGATGCAGATGATGGTCGCGCTCGCGCCGATCCAGCGCACGGTCGGGATCGAGCGGATCGTCGTCTCGACCTATCAGTCGGTGTCCGGCACCGGGCAGCGCGCGATCGACGAGCTCACCAACCAGGCACACGGCCTGTTGCACGGGCAGGAGGTCGCCTCCGAGGTCTATCCCCACCGGATCGCGTTCAACGTGCTGCCGCAGGTCGAGACATTCAAGGACGGCGACGACTACACCACCGAGGAGCGCAAGCTGATGGCCGAGACGCGCAAGATCCTCGAGGTCGGCGAGGACGAGGTCGGGATCTCGGCCACCTGCGCCCGCGTCCCCGTGTTCGTCGGCCACTCCCAGTCGGTCAACGTTCAGACCCGCGACCCGCTCTCCCCCGAGGAGTGCCGTGAGCTTCTGTCCGCCGCCCAGGGCGCGCTCGTCGTCGACGCGCCCGGCGAGGGCATCTACCCGATGTCGACCGACGTCGCGGGGCGCGACGAGGTCCTCGTCGGGCGCATCCGCCGCGACCCCTCGCACGCGCGCTGTCTCAACCTCTGGGTCGTCGGCGACAACCTCCGCAAGGGCGCCGCGACCAACGCAGTCCAGGTCGCCGAGGTCCTGCATCAGCGCGATCTGATTCGCGTCCCGGCGGGCGCCGCCGCGCTAGCCGGCTAGAGCTTGCCCGGCGCGGTCGCCTCCGCGGCGCTGCTCGCCGCCGGCTCGCTGGTGATCGGCCAGGCCGTGCTCGCCCTCTGCGGGCGGCGCCGGTGGACGCCGCTCGCCGGCCCGGTGGGCCTCGCGCTGGCGCTGGTCGTCTGCGGCGCGATCGGCGGCTGGGGCGGGCGGGGGACGGCGATCGCGATCGCGCTGCTGGTCCTCGTGCTCGCGTCGATTGCGGTGCTCGCGGCCACCATGGCGCGCCCGGCGATCGACCCGCTCGGCGCGCTGGCGGCCGCGGCAGCGGCGCTGGCGGCGTCGATCCCCTTCATCGCCTCCGGGCACGTCGGCATCCTCGGGGTCGGGCTCGTCAACGACGACATGGCCTCGCACCTGCTCCTGGCCGACTGGATCGCCGAGCGCTTCCGCCCCGAGCCGGTGCTGATCGACCAGGGCTACCCGATCGGCCCGCACGCACTTGTCGCCGGGCTGGCTTCCGGGATCGGCTCGACCTCGATCAACGTCTTCGCCGGGCTCACGCTCGCGGTCCCTTCCCTGACCGCGCTGGTCGCCTGGTCGGCGCTCGACGGGCTCGGCCGCCGGCGGCGGGCGCTCGCGGCGGTGCTGGTGGCCCTGCCGTATCTGGCGGCCGCCTACCTCACCCAGGAGGCGTTCAAGGAGCCGATCATGGCCCTGTTCGTGCTCACCTTCGCCCTCCTCCTCGCCAAGGCACGCGATTGGCGCGACGCGATCCCAATGGGCGTCCTGGCGGCCGGGGTCACGTACGTCTACTCCTTCCCGGGCCTCGCCTGGCTGGCCGGGGTCGCCGGCGTCTGGGCGCTGTGGAGGCTCGTCGAGCAGCGACGTGCGGGTTCCCGAGGCGCCATCCCCCGCGCGGTGGTGCTCGCCACAGCGGTCGGCGTCGGAATCCTCGTGCTCCTCGTCATCCCCGAGGTCGGCCGACTCAGCGACTTCGCCGACTTCCGCGCCCTGCACCCGGACCAGGCCAACGAGGGCGGCCTCGGCAACCTCCCCGGCCAGCTCTCGCCCCTCGAGGCCCTCGGCATCTGGCCGACCAGCGAGTTTCGCCTCTCGGCGAGTGCCGCCGACCTGCCGGCGCTGATCTTCTACGCCGGCGGCGCGCTCGCCCTGGTCGCGCTGGCGCTGGCCCTGCCGCGCTGGATCCGCCGCCACGGCACCGCGATCCCCGCGGCGCTCGCCGCGGCCGCGGCCCTCTACCTGCTGGCCCGCGGCCTCGGGACCGTCTACACCTCGGCGAAGGCGCTCGCGATCGCCGCCCCGCTGGTGATGCTGATCACGCTCGGTGGGCTGCTCGGCTCGAGCCGCCGGTGGCTGGTGGCGCTCGGCGCCGTCTTCGCGCTCGCCGCCGCCGGCTCCAGCTTCCTGATCCTGCGCCAGGCGCCGGTCGCGCCCACCGCACACGCGAACGAGCTCGCCCGGATCCGGCCGCTGGTCGAGGGTGAGAAGCTGCTCTTCCTCGGTCGCGACAACTTCGTCCTCTACGAGCTGCGGGGCTCCAAGCCCTACACCCACGTGCGCAATTTCTACGACCCCTACTTCGTCGAGCCCAACTACGACCTCGCCAACGTCGGCTCCAAGTTCGACTTCGACTCCGTGACCGCGCGGACGCTGGCGGAGTTCCCGTACGTGCTGACCACCAAGGCCGAGTACGCGAGCGGCCCGCCGCCCGGCTACCGGGCGATCGAGAGCACCGATTCCTACGAGCTCTGGGAGAAGAACGGCACGCCGCTCGGGCGCGAGCCGGCGGAGACCGATCAGGCTCCGGGTCGCACGGGCGCCTGCCCGCCGGAGCGCCCGGCGCTCGCCTCGAGCTTCGCCGCCGAGCCAGTCGTCGCCGACGACTGGTCGAGCGCCACGATCGAGAGCGGCGACTCGGCGACGATCGAGCTCGACCTTCCACCCGGCCGCTGGGACCTGTCGCTCCAGTACGACGCCACCCGCCCGGTGAGCCTGACCGCCGGCGGCGACCCCGCCGCCACGCTGCCGGGCAACCTCGACTACCGCGGCACGGCCCCGTTCTGGCCCGCCGGCACGGTCGAGTCGGGCGGCGGGGCGTTGACGATCACCGCGACGGTCGAGGATCCGCCGCTCGCCGGGCGCCTGCTCGGCGCGCACTCGGTCGCCCACCTTGGCGCGATCGCGGCCACGAGCGCCGAGCCCGCCCGCGCGGGGTGCGGCGGCTACACCGACTGGTTCGTGCGCTGATGGACCTCTCGTTCGGCGAGGCCCTCCTGATCTTCGGCGTGCTGCTGGCCGCGGTCGCGGCACTCTCCGGGCTGATGCGCGGCACCGTGCTCTCGGCCTCGGTGTTCTCGATCGCGCTCGGGATCGTGCTGGCCGAGCTCGACATCGTCTCGGTCGACGTCGGCGACGAGGGCATCGTCGAGTTGATCGAGCTGGCGCTGATTCTCACCCTGGTCTCCGACGGGCTGCTGGTCGACCGCGAGCTGCTCGGCCGCCATTGGGGGCCGCCGGCGCGGGCGCTGGTCGTCGCGATGCCGATCACCCTGCTCCTGCTGGCCGTCGGGGCGAAGCTGCTGTTCGGCGAGCTCACCTGGGCCGAGTCGTTCCTGCTCGGCGCGGTTCTCTGCGCGACGGATCCGGTGGTCACGTCCGCCGTGGTCACCTCGAAGCACGTGCCGTCGTCGATCCGCCACACGCTCAATCTCGAGTCCGGGCTCAACGACGGGCTGGCGCTGCCGTTCGTGCTCTTCTTCCTGGTCCTCGCCTCGCCGGGCGGCGACGCCGGCCGGGAGGGGCTGCAGCTGATCGGCGAGGCGGCGTTCGGGGCGGTCGTGGGCGTGGCGATGGGCGTCTTCGCCGGCTGGCTTCACCGCGTCGTCCCGCGGGGGATCACCGGTCGCTACGAGGGCATCTACGCCATCGGCTTCGGCTTTGCCGCCTTCGGCCTGGCCGACGTCACGTTCGGCAACGGGCTGATCGCCGCCTTCGTCCTCGGAATCACGCTCGGCCTGTCCGAGCGCAAGATCACCGAGCGCTTCGCGGACTTCTCGGAGAACGTCAGCGCGATCTTCCAGGTCCTCACCTTCTTCGTCTTCGGCGCCCTGATCGTCGCCACGGGTTTCGACGGCTCGGTCGCGGCCCTGCTCGCGTTCATCGCCTTCGCGCTGCTGATCGCGCGCCCCGTCGCGGTCGAGCTCGCGCTCGCGGGGACGAGGCTGCCGCGCCCCCACAAGGCGTTCATCGCCTGGTTCGGCCCCAAGGGCGTCGCCTCGATGCTGTTCGCGCTGCTCGTCCTCGACGCCTCGGTCCCCGAGCGCACCCTGATCTTCGACGTCGCGTCGTTCGTGATCCTCGCCTCGATCATCGCCCACGGGCTCACGGACACCGTCGGGGCGCGGTGGATCGCGCGGCGGATGGGCGGGGCATGAGGGAGCGAGTCGACCTGACCCGGGTCGAGGTCGGCGACACCCGGCCGGAGGAGACCGCCGAGGCGGTCGCGGTCGCCGCCCGCGCGATGTGCACGAGCCCGATGGCCTACGCGGTGCTCGGTGACGATGCCGGCCGCCGCTATCGCCACACGCACCGCCTGTTCGAGCGCCTCTACCGGCTCGCCGCCCACCAGCGGCCGCTGGTCGCCCGCCTCGACGGCCGCGTGATCGCCTCGACCAACGATCTCGTCCGCGGTGCCTGTCGCGCGCGGCCGATCGACATGATCCGGATGCTGCCCGCGCTGAGCACGCTCGGGCCGCGCTCGGCCGCGCGCGCCCTGCGCTGGTTCAACGACTGGGAGCATCGCGACCCCGACCGCCCGCATGCCCACTTCGGCCCCTTCGGGGTCGAGCCGGAGCTGCAGGGCAACGGGATCGGCAGCCTCGTTCTGCGCGAGTACACGCGCCGGCTCGACGCCGACGGAGAGGACTCCTACCTCGAGACCGAGAAGCCGGAGAACGTCGCGCTGTACTCGCGCTTCGGCTTCGAGGTGATCGAGGAGAACGAGCTGCTCGGGGTCCGCAACTGGTTCATGTGGCGCGAGGCCGGCGCGCGCGGCCCGGCGGTCCCGCACGGTTGACTCCGCCCGCCCGGCGACGTACGGTCGTCCGAGTCGACGGGAAGGAGTCCCGATGAGACCGAAGGCTGCAGTCCCGCTTGTGATCGCCGCGGTGGCCTGCGTCATCGCCGGCGCGGCGCTCGCGGCGTCCGATTCGGCGAAGACGAAGGTGAAGATCACCGACGGCGGTCCCACTCGCTTCGAGGGCAAGGTGACGTCGAAGGAGGACAAGTGCGAGAAGGGCCGCAAGGTGACCCTCCACTACGACTTCGGTGGCCCCTACAAGGGCGGCGACGTGGTCGGCACGGCCAAGACCAACGCGAGCGGCGCCTGGGAGATCGACGGCACCTTCGTGGCCGGCCTCTACTACGCCTCGGTCGCCGAGAAGACCCGCGGCGGATTCCTCTGCAAGGCCGGTCGCGGGATCCAGGCCCAGTTCCGGGCGAGCGCCGCGCGACGACCGGACCGAGGCCGTTAGCCGTCGGCGAGCCTTTCGACCACCTGGCGGGCGGTCTCAGGGTCGACGTCGGTGAACTTCAGATAGAGGCTGACAGCGTCCTCGATGTGTCCGAGCAGGGCGGCCTGCTCGACCTCGGGCGGAGGCTGCGGAGCTCCGTGGGGGATGTGGGCGTCGTTCATCGCGCGGAAGGGTAGCCGTCAGCCGCTCGCGCGGGCGAGCCGCGACGCGACCGTGGGGCGCAGGCGTCTGGCGACGGTCACGCCGACCACATGCGGGACGATCCCGAGGTTGTCGACGACCCGCTCCCAGTGCACGTCGACCAGGGGAAGGTCAGAGCGCACGGCGAACGCGAGATGCGAACCGGGACCCTCGGCGAGCCGCTCGTTGAGACGGCGCGAGAACGTGTTCTGATCCATCCAGGGGTAGAGCAGCTCCGGGCCGGCGGCGGTCAGCGGCACCATCACGAGCCGCCGGCGCTCGCCCTCCGCACGGCGGAAGTCGGCAGTCGACGGCCGGTAGACCACCTCGGGCACGCTCGTGTAGTCGGGCAGCTCCCCGGTCGTCGGCTCCTCCGCGACGATCCCCGCCGTCGAGGGCATCCGCGGCTCGACCGTGACGTCGGCGAGCACGCCGCTTTGCTCGAGCAGCGCCACGGCGCGCTCGTTGAGAAAGCGGTCGCCGCCGCGCGCGCACGGCGGCACCGTCCCGAAGACCTCCCGGTAGGCCGCGATCGCGGTCGCGAAGCAATGCTCGACCCATTTGGGATCGCCGTGGTCGACGAGCCAGCGTTCGCCGTCGCGCCGCCAGGCGTGAGCGTGGACGCCGATCTCGTCGCCTGCGTCGCGCAGCGCGACGAGCCGGTCGCGATAGCGGCGCAGCGCCCAGGCGGGGTCGCCGTGGAGCTCCTCGATCTGCGGGTCGGCGCGCACGAACCAGGTGAGCGCGGTCGGCCCGGCCGCCAGCTCGGCGACCCGGTCGCGCAGCTCGCCGACCCGGTCGAGCAACAACTCGAACCCGGCCCAGTCGGAGTCCGCGTCGCCGGGGCGGCGCTCGTCGGGCTCGACGTCGACGCAGACGACGAGCGGCAGCGGTTTGCGAAGGCGGCGTCCGAGGCGCGCGCCGAGGCTCAGGCGGGGACCCCGGCGAGCCGCTCGCCGACCCACTCGGTCGACGCGATGTGGCGGTTCATGCCGAGCGCCTTCGGCTCGAAGCCGAGCGCGAGGCCCACGAGCTGCGGCAGGTGCAGGACGGCGAGCCCGAGATCGCGGTTGACGACCTTCGCCGCCTCGGGCTGCTGCATGTCGAGGTTGAGGTGGCACAGTGGGCACGGCGTCACCAGGCAGTCGGCGCCCTGGTCGAGCGCGTCGGCCACGTGAGTGCCCGCCTGGCGCAGCGACGTCTCGCGGTTCATCGTGATCACCGGGAAGCCACAGCACTTGCGCGCCCCGTCGTACTCGACGACCTCGCCCCCGAGCGTCGCGATCACCTGCTCGAGGTAGAGGTCGCGCTCGGGATGCTCGTCGTAGCCGAGCCGGTGCTTGGGGCGGACGACGTAGCAGCCGTAAAACGGGCCGACCCGCAGGCCGGCGAGCGGGCGAGTGACCTTCTCCTTGAGCTGGTCGAGGCCATAGTCCTCGACCAGGACCCAGAGGAAGTTCTTGTTCTCCCAGCCGTCCTTGTCCTTCTCGTAGCTGACCCCCTCTTCGGCGAGGATCTCGTTGATGTGGGCGCGGTAGGCCGAGTCGGCGTCGAGGCGCTGCTGGCACTCGGACTGGGCGCCCTGGCAGGTCGAGCAGATATTCATCATCCCGAGCCCCGTCTGCTGCGCGAGGGCGAAGGTGCGGGCGTTGAGCGCGTCGGCGAGCTCCTGGTTGTGCTCGGCGATCACTCCGGCGCCGCAGCAGTTGGCGCGATCGAGGGTGACGAGCTCGATCCCGAGCCGCTCGGCGACCATCGCCATCGAGCCGTGCAGCTCAGTGGTGAAGCCGCGCGAGACGCAGCCGGGCCAGTACGCGAGCTTCATTCGTTCTCCTTCGGTCCGCTCGACACTTCCGGCGGGCTGAGCTCCTCCTCGTCGGGCTCGGGCTCGACGTCCTCCTCGCCGGTGATGTACAGGTTGATCTCGGTGCGGTGGTCCTCGGTGTGCTCGTAGATGTGCTTGACGCGCTCCTGCGCGTCGCCGGGCAGCTTGTGGTGCACGCCCGGGATCAGCTTCGGGAGCGAGCGCATCTTGCCCGAGCGGATGCCGCGGATCGCGGTCGGGATCGAGCCGAGCAGGCCCTTGAGCGCCGACGATTTCGGGATCAGCTTGCCCTTGACGCCGGGGGCGTAGGACTCCTGGAGCAGCAGCGACTCGTCGAGCGTGCCCTTCTTCTCGATGATCTTCACGAACGCGGCCTCGTGGTTGTGGCCGTTGTTCTTGTCCCGGATCTCCTCGTCGTGGCCGGCGGCGCGGCGCAGGCGCATGATCTGGTCCATCGGCGCGACGCCCTTCGGGCAGGCATCGACGCAGCTGAAGCAGTGGGTGCAGTCGTAGATCCCGTGCGGATCCTGGGCGAGGTCGTAGAGGCGAGCGCGGCCCTCGACGTCGCGCGGGTCGCCGACGAAGCGGTAGGCCTTGGCGAGCGCGGCCGGGCCGATGAAGTCGGGGTCCGCCTCCATCGAGAGGCAGGAGCTGACGCAGGCGCCGCACTGGATGCAGGCGATCGTCTGGGTGATGTCCACCATCGACTCGGGCGGGACGATGCGCTCGCGCTCGGGCGGGTTGCCGTCGTCGAGCAGCCACGGTGTGACCCGCCGGATCTTGGTCCAGTGGGTGGACTCCATGTCCGTGACCAGGTCCTTGATCACCGGCATGTTGCCCATCGGCTCGACCACAATTGGTTGCGCCACGTCCTCGGCTTCGCCTGCGGGCGTATGGCTGTCAGCCGAGGCACTGCGATTCGCCATCTCATGGGCCTCGCCGATCTGGGTCAGGCAGGCGAGCGTGGACTGGCCGTTGATCTTCACCCCGCACGAGCCGCAGATCGCCGCTCGGCATGAGCAGCGGACCGAGAGCGAGCCGTCGTCGCGGTCCTTGGCCTGCAGCAGGCCGTCGAGGACCGAGAGCGTCGGGTCGAGCTCGACGTCGAACTCCTCCCAGTAGGGGCCCTCGCCCGACTCCGGCTTGAATCGGCGGACCTTGAGCGTGTACTGCTCGATCTCCGCGCGGGTCTCGGCTTCAGCAGACACCTAGTAAGTCCTCTCCATCGGTTGCCACTCGGTGATCGTGACGTCGGAGTAGCTGATCTCGGGGCCGTCGCCGTTCATCGTCAGATCGATGTGCTTGAGCCACTCGTCGTCGTTGCGCTCCGGGAAGTCGGTGCGGTACTGGGCGCCGCGGCTCTCGGTGCGGTGCAGGGCCCCGACGCAGGCGCACTCGGCGCAGTCGAGCATGTAGCCGAGCTCGAGCGCCCCGAGGACGTCCTGGTTGAAGACCGAGCCGCGGTCGTCGATGTAGGCGGTCTTCGCCTCCTCCTTGAGCCGCTTGACGATCTCGTGCGCCTTCTTGATGCCCTCGTCGTCACGGAACACGGCGACGTACTTGTCCATCGTCGCGCCGAGCTCCTTGCGGATCTCCGAGACCCGGCGGCCGGAGCCGCGCTCGCGGCCGACGACCCCGTCGATCAGCGCCTGCTCGTCGGCGAGGGCGGCCTTCGACGGGCGGCCCGGATCGGTCTGCTTGGCGCGGTTGGCGGCGTGCAGGCCGGCGCGGCGACCGAAGATCAGCGTGTCGAGCAGCGAGTTCGCGCCGAGCCGGTTGCCGCCGTGGACCGAGACGCACGCGCACTCGCCGGCGGCGTAGAGGCCGGGGATCTCGGTGGCCCCGTCGGCGTCGGTCTTGACACCGCCCATCGTGTAGTGGTTGCCCGGCTTGATGTGGATCGGCTCCTTGGTGATGTCCACCCCGGCGAAGTCGCGGCCGACGAGCACGATCTCGCGCAGCGCCTCGTGGATGCGCTTCTTCGGGACGACGGTGATGTCGAGCGCCACCGTGCCGTCGGGGAAGCCCCGGCCCTCGTTGATCTCCGTCTGCTCGGCGCGCGAGACGACGTCGCGCGAGGCGAGCTCCATCTTGTTGGGCGCGTACGTCTCCATGAACCGCTCGCCCTTGGCGTTGAGCAGGTGGGCGCCCTCGCCGCGGGCGCCCTCGGTGATCAGGAAGCCCTTGCCCGCCAGCGTCGTCGGGTGGTACTGGATCATCTCCATGTCCATCAGCGGGGCGCCGACGCGGTAGGCCATCGCGATCCCGTCGCCGGTGCAGATCAGCGCGTTGGTGGTCGGCTGCCAGGCCTGGCCGTCGCCGCCGGTCGCGAGGATCACGTTCTTGGCCTCGAACAGCTCCATCGAGCCGTCGCGGACGTTGCGCAGCACGGCGCCGACGCAGTTGCCGGCGTCGTCGAGCGCCAGCGAGGTCGTGAAGTACTCCTCGTAGCGGTCGACCGCGTCGGAGTGCTTCATCAGCTGCTCGTAGAGCACGTGCATGATCGCCTGGCCGGTGATGTCGGCCACGTAGTAGGTGCGCGCCTGCGAGGCGCCGCCGAAGGCTCGGGTGCCGAGCTTGCCCTCCTCGTTGCGGTGGAAGGGGACGCCGAGGTGCTCGAGGTGGAGGATCTCCTCGGGGGCCTCGCGGCACATGATCGAGATCGCGTCCTGGTCACCGAGGTAGTCCGACCCCTTGACCGTGTCGAAGGCGTGCGACTCCCACGAGTCCTCGGGGTTGAGGGCCGCGTTGATCCCGCCCTGGGCGGCGTTGGAGTGCGAGCGGACCGGATGGACCTTGGAGACGATCGCGACCGAGACGCCCTGCTCGGCCGCCGCCAGGGCGGCGCGCTGCCCCGCGAGTCCCGCCCCGATCACCAATACGTCGTGCTTCGGCATCTGAGCTGATCCTAATGAACGCGGATTGCGGCCAGAAATCCGACCGCTGCGCTTGGAAATCAGGCCGGGCGGCCGGCGAGCGCGTCGCGCATCGCACGGCCGACCTGGTCGGCCGTGATCACTCCCCGCAGGCGCCCGTCGGCGTCGACGGCCGCAAGGCCACCGAGGCGGCGCAGGGCGTCGTTGCCGAGCAGGGTCTCGAGCGGGGCGTCGTCGCGGACCCGCAGCGCTCCCGATGCATCGAGCTCGAACACCTCGCCGACGGTCTGCGAGGAGCGGCTCGGCTCCGGGACGCCATCGGCGGCCTCGCGGACCAATAGGCCCCGGAAACGGTCGCCCGCGTCGACGACCGGGAACCAGGGCCATCGGTAGCGCAGGAAATACTCGTCGATCGCGCTCTCGATGCTGGTGTCCTCGGTCAAGAAGACCGGATCGGCGTCCATCACGTCGGCGACGCTGATCCCGTCGATCCGGCTCGAGAACTCCGACTGCATCGCGTAACCGCGCGCGGACTGGCCGAGGATGAGCCCGATCAGCGCCAGCCAGACGCCGCTGATCAGGTAGTCGCCGCCGCCGAGCACGACGATCCCGATCCCGAACGCGATCAGCGCGTAGGAGAAGCCGCGCCCGACGTTGGCGGCGAAGCGGGTCGCCTTGTTGCGGTTGCCGGTCAGCCGCCACGCGATCGCGCGGGCGATCCGGCCGCCGTCGAGCGGGAAGGCCGGGATCAGGTTGAAGATCAGCACGAGGATGTTGATCTCGGCGAGCCAGGCGATCATCGCGAGGACACCGGAGATCTGCGCGGTCGGGTCGAGCCGGACCGCGGCCCAGAAGTCCTCCGAGCCCGCGGCGGCGATCCCGATCGCCGTGAACCCGATCGCCAGCAGCAGGGTGACCGCGGGGCCCGCGGCGGCGATCTTGAACTCCGCTCCAGGCGTCTCGGTGTCCTTGCTCATCCTCGCCACCCCGCCGAACAGCCACAGGGTGATCTCGGTGATCGGCACGCCGAGCCGGTTGGCGACCACAGCGTGGCCGAGCTCGTGCAGCAGGATCGAGCCGAAGAAGGCGAACGCCGAGGCGACCGCGAGCAGGTACGGGTCCGTATCGGAGCTGTCGGTGTCGAGGACGTCTCGGTAAAAGCCCGAGAGCCAGAGGATGATCAGGAAGAGGACGAAGAACCACGAGTAGTCGACCCCGATCCGGATCCCCCGGACGTGGAACAGGGTCAGCTTTCCGGTTGGCGCCATGGGGAGATCGTACGGCGCGCGCGCTGCGCTACTTCGGCGGGAGCGAGGTCGCGAAGTCGGCGCCGGCGTCGACCCAGCCCGCCAGCGCCCGGTCGTCGGCCACGCCGGCCGGGGTGACGCAGACGAATCCCTTCATCGGCCGGCCCGTCAGGTCGAACACGCGCGTGTGCTCCTCCGCCAGCGCCCGCTCGCGGTCGTCGGGGGCCACGCGCACGAGGAGCTCGTCGCCCGCGACCCCGCATGCCATGTTGCCGTCGAGCATCCAGGCGATGCCGCCGAACATCTTCTTCTCGGTCAGCCCCGCGCGCAGCGAGAGCAGCTCGCGAACGCGCTCGGCGAGTCGCTCGTCGTAGGCCACCGTGCTACTGCAGGAGGATGCCGCCCACGCTGACATCCGACGTCGTCAGGCCGCCATCGTGGATGAGGCTGATCAGGTGGTTGCCGGCGGCGAGCTGGCCCGTGACGCCGATCATCGTCACCTGCTCCTCGGTCGTCGTCTCGTTCAGCGTCACGGTCGCGCCGGGCACGGCCGTCGAGTCGATCAGGACGCCGTAGTTACACGGCGCCGCGTTGCAGGCGGTGACCGCCGTGGCGATCACGTACACGCGCCCCGCCCGCGGCAGCGAGAACGTCTGGCCGATACCGGAGTTGATCACGAACCCGTCGCTGAGCTGCCCGGCGCCGAAGTCGGCGGCCTGCAGGGTGCCGTCCTCGACCTTCGCCGAGCTCACCGCGCCATCGGTGATCTTGCTCCCGGCGACGGCCTGGGCCTTGATCTTCTTGCGATCGACCGCGTTGTCGGCGAGCTGGGCGTTGCCCACCGCGCCGGCGGCGAGCTTCTCCGCTTTGACGGCGCCGCCCGCGAGCTTGCCCGAGACCACGGCCCCCGAGGCCAGCGCGCGCTTCTTGACCGCGCCGTTTGCCAGGTCCTCGCCCTTGACCGTCTTTTGCCCCGGCAGGGCCAGCGCCGTGCCGCTGAGCGCGACGAACAGCGCGAGGTAGCCGACGATATGGGTCTGCAGGTGGCGGCGGATCCGGGTCGAGAGGGGCATGCCCCTACGTCAACACCGCGTGCCGCTCGATGATGCGCCCGAAGTCGGTTCCGGCGGGCAGGGTGCCGAAGGCGCGGCCCCAGTCGCCGCCCAGCCGCGAGGCGCAGAAGGCATCGGCGCTCGCCGGGTCGGCGTAGCGGACCATCAGCGAGCCCTGGAGCACGAGCGCCATCCGCTCGACCACGCGCCGGGCCCGCGACTCGATCGCCTCGAGGTCGGTCAGCTCCTCGCGCAGGGCCGCGGCCGCCGCGTCGAGGCGGGCGTCGGTGCCCGCCGCCTCGCCGACCTCGGTGAAGAACGCGTCGGTCGCCTCCGGGCCGCGGACCATCGCCCGCAGGACGTCGAGGCACTGGACGTTGCCCGACCCCTCCCAGATCGAATTGAGCGGCGACTCCCGATACAGGCGCGGCATCCCGGACTCCTCGACGAAGCCGTTGCCGCCGAAGCACTCGAGCGCCTCCCCGGCATGGGGAACCGCCCGCTTGGCGAGCCAGTACTTGAGGACCGCGTTCGCGATCCGCTTGAACTGCGTCTCGCCCTCGTCGCCGGCGATCGACTGATCGTAGGCGCGGGCCAGGCGCATCGCTCCGATCGTCGCCGCCTCGGACTCGATCGCGAGGTCCGCGAGCACGTTGCGCATCAGCGGCTGGTCGATCAGCGGTTTGCCGAACGCCGAGCGCTGCGAGGTGTGGTGGATCGCGTTCGCGACCCCGGCCCGCATCCCGGCGGCGGCGCCGAGGCAGCAGTCGAGGCGCGTGTGGTTGACCATCTCGATGATCGTCGGCACCCCGCGCCCCTCGTCGCCGACCATTCGCGCCCAGGCGCCTCGGAACTCGACCTCGCTGGAGGCGTTCGAGCGGTTGCCGAGCTTGTCCTTGAGCCGCTGGATGAAGATCCGGTTGCGTTCGCCGTCGGGGGTGAAGCGGGGCAGCAGGAAGCAGGAGAGCCCGCCCTCGGCCTGCGCGAGGACGAGGAAGGCGTCGCACATCGGCGCCGACATGAACCACTTGTGGCCGGTGAGCTCGTACTCGGCGCCCGGGCCGCCGCCGTTGAGCGGCGCGGCGACCGTGGTGTTGGCGCGCACGTCCGAGCCGCCCTGCTTCTCGGTCATCCCCATCCCGCACAGCGAGCCGGGCTTCTCGGCGGCGGGCTTGAGCTCGCCGTCGTAGGCGAGGCTGGTGAAGCGCGGCTCCCACTCGGCGGCCAGCTCGGGCTGCTTGCGAAGCGCCGGGATCACCGAGTAGGTCATCGACAGCGGGCAGCCGACGCCGGCCTCGGCCTGCGAGGCGACGAACATCGCCGCGCGGGCGACGTGGGCGCCCGGCCCCGGCTCTCGCCACGGCAGCGCGTGCTCGCCGAAGGCGACGCCGGCGCCGAGCAGGTGGTGCCAGGCCGGGTGGAACTCGACCTCGTCGATGCGATTGCCGAAGCGATCGTGGGTCTTCAGCCTCGGCGGGTTCTCGTTCGCCTCGAAGCCCCAGCGGATCGCCTGCGCGGAGCCGGCGAACTCGCCGACCTCGCTGACCCGGTCCGCGGCCCAGTCGCCGCCCTCGCGGCGCAGCGCCTCGGTGAGCACCCGGTCGGCGGTGAAGGTGTTGTAGCCCTCGAGCGCGGTCGCCTGGTTCGCGACCTCGTGGGTAGCGGCCGAGCTGCGCGGGCGCTCTGCGGTTGCCATGCGCTGCATTGTCGCACCGCCGATCGCCCGAGCGTCGTCGAGCCGGGCTAAGCGCCCGGTTGAACGACGCTCGGCGGGCGGTGGAGTTGGTCGATCGTGCTCCGGATCGAACCGATCACCGCGGTGCGGGCGTTGCGAACCTGGTTGGCCGTGAAGCGGCGGACGATGAAGCCGCGCCCCAACAGGTCGCCGTCCTTGCGTCGGTCGCGCTCGAACGCCCGCGGCGAGGAGTGGGTCGAGTACCCGTCCACCTCCACGACCAGCCTCAGATCGCGCCACAGGAAGTCCACCTCCCAGGGGCCGATCCGGGCGTTGACCTCCGGCTCGGGAAGGTCGCTCCGGCGTATGGCGGAGAGCAACAGGCGCTCGGGGTGGGAGCGGGTCCGGGCCGGGCGGCGCTCCCCCTCGAGGATTCGCGCCAGCCGCGCGACGCCGCGACGACCCGGGGATGAATCGATGGCCCTGAGGAGGACGGCCCGGTTGACGAGGTTGAGCGCGAACGCCTCCGCCACCGCCGCCTCGAGCTCCGTCGCCCTGCAAGCGCCGGCCAGGTCGACGATCGTGCGGATCGGGGCGGTGACCGGGATGCCGTGACGGTCGCGGACCTCGTGCCGGCGGAGCGTGTGGGTCCGGTGGACCACGATGCTGTCATCGCCTCCCACGTGCCGGCCCGCCACGGTGACGTGTACGGGGCCCGGAGCGGGCGGGAGGATCGCGTAGAGACGCGCCGCCGAGCGATGACTGGCGACGGCACCCGCCCCGCAAGCCAGGGTCGCCGCCAGCTCGCGCGTGTGCGCGCCCACCATCGGCCCGACCAGGAAGACCGCGCGGTGAAGCCGCCGCACCTCGCCGCGCCGCACGAGCCCCCTGACCACTTCGTCGGTGAACCCGCACGCCCTCAATTGCGCGAGCGTCACGACGCCGTGCTGGCGCCGCGCCACCTTGGCCATCCTTCTCCGAGCGTCATCGAACCGGCCCATACGCCCGGTTGAGTGACGCTCGGACGGGGATTCGCCCCCCGGGCGGCGATCAGGCGGGGTCGCTGAACTCGGCCGGCTGCCTGGTCAGCGCCGCGGTCACCGCGGCGAGCTGGTTGGGGCTGCCGAGCAGCTCGCGCTGCAGCTCCGCCTCCAGCGCCAGGCCCTCGGCGGCGCTCAGCAACGGGGCCTCGTCGGCGAGCCGTTTGGCGCGGCGGATTGCGTCGGGGGACCGGGCGGCGATCTCGCCGGCCAGCTCGCGGGCGGCCGCGGCGGGGTCGTCGGCGATCCGGGTCACGAGCCCGAGCTCGAGGGCCTCGGGCGCCTCGACCACCCGCGCGGTGTAGGTGAGCTCGCGGGCGACGTCGTCGCCGACCAGCCGCCACAGCGTCTGCGACAGGCTCATGTCGGCGACCAGGCCGTAGCGCATCTCCATCACCGACATCCGCGTGTCGGCTGCGGCGATCCGGATGTCGGCGCCGAGCGCGATCTGCAGGCCGCCGCCGAAGCAGGCGCCGTGCAGCGCCGCGACCACGGGGACCTCGAGCTGGCGCCAGCCGTAGGCGACCCGCTGGGCGAAGTTCGCGACCTCGCCCTCGGCGCGGTCGAGCAGCGTCGGGCCGGCGCCGTCCTCTGCCGCGAACGCCTGGAAGTCGAGCCCCGCGCAGAAGCTCGGCCCGTCGCCGGAGAGGACGATCGAGCGCACGCCTCCGGCGGCGCGCAGCTCGTCGATCGCCTCGTTGATCGCGGCGAACATCCGCGCGTCGAGGCCATTGTGCTTGTCGGCACGCGTCAGGCGGACGTCGGCGACGTGGTCCGCGATCTCGATCTGTACCCGCTCGGCGTCCACGACGCGGACTCTACGTCGCCAATACGCTCCGCGCCGTGTCGCGCGTCCGAGTTCGAGGCCGGGCCGGTTGTTCGACCACGCCGGTCAGCCGCGCCGATAGCATCGCCCGCCCAATGCCTGACACGAAGACTCACGTCAAGAACCCGATCGTCGAGCTCGACGGCGACGAGATGACCCGGATCATCTGGTCGTTCATCAAGGAGCAGCTGATCCTGCCCTACCTCGATGTCGAGCTGAAGTACTACGACCTCGCGATCGAGAGCCGCGATGCGACCTCGGACCAGATCACGGTCGACGCGGCGAACGCGATCAAGGAGTTCGGGGTCGGGGTCAAGTGCGCGACGATCACGCCGGACGAGGCGCGGGTCGAGGAGTTCGGCCTCAAGGAGATGTACCGGTCGCCGAACGGGACGATCCGCAACATCCTCGGCGGGGTCATCTTCCGCGAGCCGATCGTGATCTCGAACATCCCGCGGCTGGTGCCGGGCTGGACGAAGCCGATCATCATCGGCCGTCACGCCTTCGGCGACCAGTACCGCGCGGAGGACACGCTGATTCCCGGCGAGGGCAAGCTGACGCTGACCTGGACCCCCAAGGACGAGGCGTCGGGCGAGCCGATCGAGATCGACGTCTTCGACTTCCCATCGAGCGGGATCGCGATGGCGATGTACAACCTCGACGACTCGATCCGCGACTTCGCCCGCGCCTCGCTGCGCTACGGGCTCGATCGCGGCTACCCGGTCTACATGTCGACCAAGAACACGATCCTGAAGCGCTATGACGGGCGCTTCAAGGACCTGTTCGCCGAGGTGTACGAGGCCGAGTTCAAGGACGACTTCGAGGCCGCCGGGATCACCTACGAGCACCGCCTGATCGACGACATGGTCGCGGCGGCGCTGAAGTGGGAGGGCGGCTACGTCTGGGCGTGCAAGAACTACGACGGCGACGTCCAGTCCGACACGGTCGCGCAGGGCTTCGGCTCGCTCGGGCTGATGACGAGCGTCCTGATGACCCCCGACGGCAAGACGGTCGAGGCGGAGGCCGCGCACGGCACGGTCACCCGCCACTTCCGCGAGCACCAGAAGGGCAACCCGACCTCCACCAACCCGATCGCCTCGATCTTCGCGTGGACCCGCGCGCTCGCCGCGCGCGGGCGCATGGACGAGACGCCCGAGGTGACCGAGTTCGCCGCGACGCTCGAGCGCGTTTGCATCGAGACGGTCGAGAGCGGCAAGATGACCAAGGACCTGGCGCTGCTCGTCGGTGGCGATCAGGGGTTCCAGACCACCCAGGAGTTCCTCGCCTCGATCAAGGAGAACCTCGACCACGCAGTCGCCGATCCCTCGCAACTAGCAACTAGCAACTAGCAACTAACAACCAGACCGACAGGAGCCTTTTGAAGTGAGCCAGTCCCCGACCACGATCACCGTCACCGGCGCCGCCGGCCAGATCGGCTACGCGATCCTGTTCCGGATCGCGTCCGGCCAGATGCTCGGCCCCGACACCCCGGTGGAGCTGCGCCTGCTGGAGATCCCCGATGCGATCAAGGCCGCCGAGGGAACCGCGATGGAACTCGACGACTGTGCCTTCCCGCTGCTCAGGCGGATCGACATCACCGACGATCCGAAGCGCGCGTTCGAGGGCTGCAACATCGGGCTGCTGGTCGGAGCCCGGCCGCGCACCAAGGGGATGGAGCGCGCCGACCTGCTCGAGGCCAACGGCGGCATCTTCAAGCCGCAGGGCGAGGCGATCAACGCCGGCGCCGCTGCCGACATCAAGGTGCTCGTGGTCGGCAACCCGGCGAACACGAACGCCCTGATCGCCCAGGCGAACGCCCCCGACGTCCCGGCGGAGCGCTTCACCGCGATGATGCGCCTCGACCACAACCGCGCCGTCGCGCAGCTCGCCAACAAGCTCGGGGCCGGCGTCGCCGACGTCAACAACATGACCGTCTGGGGCAACCACTCGCCGACTCAGTACCCGGACCTCGTCAACGCGAAGATTCGCGGCGAGAACGCCTGGTCGGCCGTCGACGACGAGGCCTGGATCGCCGACGAGTTCATCCCGCGGGTCGGCAAGCGCGGCGCCGAGGTCATCGAGGCGCGGGGCTCGTCGAGCGCTGCCTCGGCCGCCAACGCCGCGATCGACCACGTCCACGACTGGGTCCTCGGGACGCCGAAGGGCGACTGGGTCTCGATGGGCGTCCCGAGCGATGGCACCTACGGGATCGAGCCGGGGGTCATCTGCGGCCAGCCGTGCCGGTGCAGCGACGGCGAGTACTCGATCGTCGAGGGCCTCGAGATCACCGACTTCTCGCGCGAGCGGATCGACGCCTCGGTCGCCGAGCTTCGGTCCGAGCGCGACTCGGTCGCCGAGCTCGGGCTCGTCTGAGCCGGGCCGGGGGCCTCGGTGACCGCGTCCCCGGAGCACCCGCCACCGGACCGCCTGTTCGAGCGCGGCGGCGAGGAGTTCGGGCGCGTGCTCGCGTTCAGCGACGGCATGTTCGCGATCGCGATGACCCTGCTCGTCGTCGGGATCGCCGTGCCGACGCTCGATGTGGCGGACAGCCCGCGCGAGCTCGCCGACGCGCTCAACGACCTCAGCGACGCGATCGTCAGCTTCTTCATCAGCTTCGCGGTGATCGGCCGCTACTGGGTCGCGCACCACCAGATGTTCTCGCTGCTGCGCGCGTTCGACCCGGGCCTGATCGGCCTCAACCTGTTCTACCTGGCGCTGATCGCGTTCCTGCCGTTTCCGACCGCGCTGATCGGCAACTACTTCGACAACCCGCTCGCCGTCGCGGTCTACGCGGCGACGGTCGCGGTGATCAGCGGCCTCGAGGTGGTCCTGCTGCGCCACGCGCATCGCAACGGGTTGCTCGCTCGCGCGATGCCCGAGGACGTCTATCGCTGGGCGCGCGGCAGCTCCCTGCTGCCCGTCGCCTTCTTCGCTGCGTCGGTCCCGGTCGCCTACCTGAGCTCCGAGCTGGCGGTCGCGATCTGGTTCCTCACGATCCCGGCCGGCGTGATCACGTCGCGCCGCGCGCCGGACGCGATCGACGACTACTTCGCCTGAGCGACCGGATGGTAGGCGCGCCCGTCCTTGCGCACCTTGCCGTCCTGCTCGAGTTCGCCGAGCACCCGGTAGAGGTAGTTCGGCTTGATCTTCATCCGCGCGGCGACCTCCGAGGCTGAGATCCCCGGGTTGTCGGTGATCAGCTTCACCGCCTGGTCGGCCCGGGTGCCACCGCGCCGGCGCCGGCGGCGCGGCGTCGGCTTCGCCGAGTTCGAGCTCCGCGGCCGCCCCGGGCCCCGCCGTCCCTCGCGGCCGCCGGTCAGGCTGGCCAGCGCGCGCTCGAGCTGACCGCGCTCCGTGTCGAGCTCCTTGATCCGCTCGCGGATCAACTTCGCGGCCTCATCGACGGTGCTCGAAGACGGTGACATGAAACTCCTCTTGGCTTCACTGTGGTTACACAGTGAGTAGGGACGAACAGTGTGTAAGGAGGGTAACGGTTAGCTACCGCGGCGCGTGCGCGGCAGGGTGCGGAACACCACGTCCCAGAGGGGCGAGGAGACGCCGTAACCGAAGCGGTGGTCCTGGAAGTGGTGGCGCATGTGCTGTTCGCGCAACTGCTTGCCTCGCGCCGACTTCGGCACGAAGTGATGCAGGTAGTAGTGCGTGTAGTCGTAGACGAGGTAACCGGCGAGGAAGCCGGCGAACAGCGGATAGGCGGTCGGGGTGCCGAAGATCAGCCAGAAGAGGCCGAAGAACAGCAGCGCCAGCGGGATGCTGGCCCCGGGGGGCATGACCAGCCGCATCTTGTCGTTCGGGTGGTCGTGATGGACGCCGTGGATGATGAAGTGGAGGCGGTGGCCGACGGGATGGTCGGGGTCCCAGTGGAAGACGAGCCGGTGCAGCCAGTACTCGGCGAGCGTCCAGATGAAGAGGCCGGCCGCGAACAACCCGATCAGCGCCAGCGCGCCCTTGCCGCCGTCGGCGCCGAGCACGATCAGCGCGACGATCACCGGGACGTAGATCAACGCCGGGACGACCGGGTGGATCCGCGAGAAGAAGTCGAGGAAGCGGCTCTCGAACAGCGGGGGGGAAGCGCTCAGGCGGGCGCTGCGATCACTTGCCATGCGCCAAATCTTAGAGGGCGCGCGCTGTTGTTAGGTGTCCCGAAGCAGCAGCGCCGGCTGGCGCGGCGGGACCAATCCCTGCGCGGTATCGGCGCGGAAGGTGGCGCAGGGCTCGTCGAGGTCGAGCGCGCAGAGCATCCGCCGGTGAAAGAAGCACTCCTCGCAGCTGACGCCGTCGCGGCGCTTGCTGCGTCGCTTCGCGGCGCCCTTGCGCCGGAGCCCGAGCGTCTCGGCGACCTCGGTGGCCTGCGCGGCCGTGCAGAGCTCCGGAGACGCCGTTTGCGCAACCTCGATCACCCGCTCCTACCTCCCTCTCGATCCGATTTGTCGCTTCCCGTGGCGGCCCTTTGCCCGGCGCCGCGGCGATCATGGCACGGGTGCGGCCGTGCGTCGGGAGGCGATCCCGCAATCGCCGGGTTTTCACGCGCAACGCCGCCGGCGCGGTTTGCGCGGTTTGCGGGATTTCGGCCGCCGGGCCGTAGAGTTGGAGCGGATGAGGATCACGGTGCTCGGCAAGTCGCCGGCCTGGCAGGACGCGGGCGGGGCGTGCAGCGGCTACTTGGTCGAGGAGGGCGGGACCACTGTCCTGCTCGACTGCGGCGGTGGCGTGTTCGGCAAGCTGCGCGAGCTGGTCGACTACACGGAGGTCGACGCGGTCGTGATCACCCACGTCCACGCCGATCACTTCATCGACCTGGTCCCGTACGCATACGCGCTGTTGCTCACCCCGCGCCAGCAGCCGGTCCCGGTCGCCGGCCACCCGGGCACCGACGACCCCGCCCGCCCGCGGCTGATCGTGCCGCCGGGCGCTCGCCAGACGTTCCGCACGGTCGTGGGGGCCTGGGGCGACGAGGCGCTGATCGAGCGGGCGTTCGCGATCGAGGACTACGACGCGGGCTCGACGGTCGAGATCGGCCCGCTGACGGCGACCTTCGCCGAGGTGCCGCACTTCATCCTCACCCACGCGGTCAACCTGGTTTCGAGCGCCGGCCGGTTCACCTTCGGCGCCGACTGCCGCCCCTGCGAGGAGCTGGTCGAGGTCGCCCGCGACACCGACCTGCTGTTCGTCGAGGCGACCCTGCCGCGTCCCGAGCGCACCGGGATCCG
This sequence comes from uncultured Solirubrobacterales bacterium, assembly GCA_963781265.1. GTDB lineage: Bacteria > Actinomycetota > Thermoleophilia > Solirubrobacterales > 70-9 > WHSW01. The sequence continues at coordinate 103,859 of CAWAFH010000008.1, read as the reverse complement.
CGGCCACCTGACGCCGGGAGAGGCCGGCGACCACGCGCGCCGCGCCGGCGCCAAGCGGGTGGTGCTCACCCACATCTCCGACGAGCTCGACGCGGAGTGGGCGAAGGAGGAGGCCGAGGCGGCGTTCGGCGCGGAGCTGAGCGTGGCGCGGGCCGGGGACGTCTACGAGCTGTGAGGCTCGCCGCTTGCCGCTCGAGCGCCGAGCGGCGGACGGCGAGCTAAATTCATCCCATGCCCCCTCGCAACCTCAGAGTCAACTTCGACCGCATGTGGCGCGAGATGGACGAGTTGCTCGGCGACCCGTTCGCGGACCAGCGGCTGGGGCTGACCCGCGCCCAGGCCGCCTTCTCGCCCCGAGTCGACGTCTACTACTGCGGTGACGAACCGCGCGCCATCGTCAAGGCCGAGCTCGCCGGGGTCGACATCGACACGGTCTCGCTCGAGGTCGCCGGCCGCGAGCTGGTGATCAGCGGCGAGCGCCCGGTGGCCGAGACCGAGGGACGCGTCTACCAGCAGATCGAGATCGAGGCCGGCGCGTTCCGGCGCGTGGTCGAGCTCGGCGCCGACGTGGTCGCTGAGCGCGCCCGCGCCGCCTACGAGGACGGAATCCTCAGGGTCGAGCTCCCGCTCGCCGGGCAGGTGACGAGGCGGGTCCCGATCGACACCGATGGCTGAGCGCGGGATCGAGGTCGTCGAGGCGCCCGAGGTCGAGCGCGCGCTGCGCGAGCGCGCCTCCGGGCCGCTCCCCGCGGCGCTCCCGGTCCTGCCACTCAAGGACGCGGTCGCCTACCCGGACACGCTGACCCCGCTCGCGGTCGGCCAGCCGCGCTCGATGAAGCTGATCGACGACGTGCTCGGTGGCGAGCGCACCCTCGTCTTGGTCGCCTCCCGCGACCCCGAGCTCGACGAGCCCGGGCCCAGCGAGCTCTATGACGTCGGCGTGGTGGGCGTCGTCGCGCGGATGCTCAAGGTCCCGGACGGGACGATGCGGATCCTGGTCCAGGCGACGGACCGGGTGAAGCTCAAGGACTACATCGCCGAGCAGCCGTACCTCGTCGCGCGCATCGAGGCGCTCCCCGACGAGGTCGAGGACTCGCCCGAGCTCGAGGCGCTGGCCCGCAACGTGCAGCGCGCCTTCTCCGAGATCATCGAGCAGATCCCGTACCTGCCCGAGGAGCTGCAGCTTGCGGTCACGAACATCGAGGAGCCGTCGGCGCTCTCCCACCTGATCGCCGGCTCCCTGCGGATCGCGACCGAGGAGAAGCAGGAGCTGCTCGAGGAGGTGGATGTCACCCGGCGGCTGCGGCGGCTCTCCGAGCTCCTCGCCCGCGAGCTCGAGGTGATCCAGCTCGGCTCGCGGATCCAGTCCGAGGTCGAATCTGAGATGGAGAAGGGCCAGCGCGAGTACTACCTGCGCGAGCAGCTGAAGGCGATCCAGCGCGAGCTCGGCGAGGCGGACGAGACTCAGGCCGAGGTCGGCGAGCTGCGCGAGCGGATCGAGGCCGCCGACCTGCCGGAGGATGCTCGCAAGGCCGCCGATCGCGAGCTCTCGCGGCTCGAGAAGCTGCCGTCGGCGGCCGCCGAGTACGGCGTCATCCGCACCTACCTCGAGTGGCTGGTCGAGCTGCCCTGGTCGGCGGTGACCACCGACGATCTCGACCTCGGCCACGCCCGCGAGGTCCTGGACGCCGACCACTACGACCTCGAGAAGGTCAAGGACCGGATCCTCGAGTACCTGGCCGTGAGAACTTTGAACCCGGACTCGCACGGGCCGATCCTCTGTTTCGTCGGGCCGCCCGGCGTCGGCAAGACCTCGCTCGGGCGCTCGATCGCCCGCGCCCTCGGGCGCGAGTTCGAGCGGATCTCGGTCGGCGGGGTCCGCGACGAGGCCGAGATCCGCGGCCACCGGCGCACCTACGTCGGCGCGATGCCCGGGACGATCATCCGCGCGCTCCGCGACGCCGGCTCGCGCAACCCCGTGTTCATGATCGACGAGATCGACAAGATGGGGGCCGACTTTCGCGGCGACCCGTCGAGCGCGATGCTCGAGGTCCTCGATCCGGCGCAGAACGACTCGTTCCGCGACCACTACCTCGACCTGCCGTTCGACCTCTCCGAGGTGATGTTCATCGCGACGGCGAACAACCTCGACACGATCCCGGGGCCGCTGCTCGACCGGATGGAGCTGATCCAGCTGGCGGGCTACACCGCCGACGAGAAGCTCCACATCGCTCGCCGCTACCTGGTCCCGCGCCAGCTCGCCGAGAACGGGTTGCGCGGCGCCGGGGTCCGGTTCTCCGATGCGGCGCTGCGGGCGATCATCGACGAGTACACCCGCGAGGCCGGCGTGCGCGGGCTCGAGCGCGAGATCGGCAGCGTGTGCCGCAAGCTCGCCCGCGAGCTCGCCGAGTCGAAGGGGCGCCGCAAGCCGCGTCCGGTCTCGGCGAAGCGCGTGCGCGAGCTGCTCGGCCGCCGCCGGGTGTTCTCGGAGAGTCGCCGGCGCACCAAGGACCCCGGCGTGGCGACCGGGCTGGCCTGGACCCCGGTCGGCGGCGAGGTGCTGTTCATCGAGGCGACCGCGATGCCGGGTAGCGGCCGGCTGACGATCACCGGCCAGCTCGGCGAGGTGATGCGCGAGTCGGCCCAGGCGGCGCTCTCCTGGGTGCGCGGCCATTGCGCCGAGCTCAACCCCGACCTGCCGGACGATTGGTTCGCGACCCACGACCTCCACGTCCACGTGCCCGCCGGCGCGGTGCCGAAGGACGGGCCCTCGGCCGGGGTGGCGATGGCGACCGCGCTGACGTCGTTGGTACGCGGCAAGCCGGTCTCGTCCGACGTCGCGATGACCGGCGAGATCACCCTGACCGGTCAGGTGCTGCCGGTCGGCGGCCTGAAGGAGAAGTCGCTCGCCGCCCAGCGCGCCGGGATCAAGCGGGTGATCGTGCCCGATCGAAACGAGGGCGAGATCCTCGAGATCCCAGAGCACGAGCGCGCTGAGCTCGAGTTCGTCTACGTCGATCGGATCGAGCGAGCGCTGGAGGTCGCGATCGGCGGATAACCGTTGCCGCCGCGGGTATAAGCTGAGCAACTCAGACCGGATGACGAGACTTGGAGAGGTAGAACCGATGGCGAAGAGCACGAGGACACAGCGCGCGCGCGACGCGGTCGGATCGGCCGCCGACAACCAGTACCTGCGCCGGCTGATGGAGGACGAGGACCTGCGCGACAGCGTCCGCGACGCGGTCGACGCGGCCCGCGACGCCTATGACCGGCTGTCGTCGAACGGCAGCGTGATCGACACCGCGATCGACGACAAGAAGCTCCACAAGGACCTGAAGTCCACGGCGGAGAGCCTCCGCGACGCCACCAATCGCCTGCGCGGCGAGGAGAAGCGGCGTCACTGGGGTCGGCTGATCCTGATCGGCATCGCCGGCGCCGTGCTCGCGCTGGCGCTCTCCGAGGACCTGCGCAAGGCCGTCCTCGACAAGCTGTTCGGCGCCGAGGAGGAGTTCGAGTACACCTCGACGACCACCCCGGCACCGGCGCCCGCGGCGACGGAGTAGCCGAGCGGCGCTAGCCGAGGCGGTTCGGGCGCGGCGGGAACGCCCGCTGTGCCTTCAGCAGGCTGCGGATCGAGCCGCGCGGACGCAGCCGTCGGCGGAGCATGAGCCGGCGCGCGTCGGCGCCCTTGCTCGACGTCTCGATCCAGTCCTGCCAGCTCGCCTCGATCGTCACGTCGGCCCCGTCGCTGAGCCCCGGGGCGGCGGCGGTCGAGCCGTTGCCGATGCGCAGGTGCCACGGGTCGGCGTCGTCGAAGCGCCACTGGATCGTCAGCGGGCGTCCGTCGACCGCATCGGTGCGCGCGGCCCGCGCGATCAGGTCGAAGTGCAGCGCCTGGACCTCCGGCGAGGAGTCGGGCCGCCCGTTGGGCGGGCCCATCACCCCGGCCTCGAGCAGGACGATCTGCCGTCGCGCGACCTCCTCCGGCGCCAGCTCGGGATCGACGGGGAGCACGCCGGGCATGTCCTCCATCGGATAGCCGGTCGCGCGCCACTTGGTCCGCACCGAGCGCAGGCCAAAGGCGAACAGCTCCTCGAGCTCGAACCCGTACGCGCGGGTGTACTCGCGCGCCCTGTCGACGGGCGAGAAGACCGCCAGCGTGTAGGGGAGCAGCTCCCGCATCAGCTCGGCGACCGCCTGCTTGCACTCCTCGGACTCGGCGAAGCACTCCGAGAGCACCTTGACGCCGAAGCCGATGTGGCGCTGCTCGTCGCGCGAGACGTTCGCCATCCCCTCGCTGAAGCCGGGCATCGTGCCGGCGTCGGCGAAGAAATCCTCGATGTAGTGCTGGCCCGGCTGGGCCATCGTCGCCTCGACGACCATGTGGTACAGCGCGATCGCGCGGGCGAAGTTCGGCAACGAGCGATCCCGGCGAAGGTCGTCGGCCATGCGGTCGAGGCGGTCGAAGACGCCGCGGTAGCCCCAGGACAGCTCCGACTCGGTGTACGCGAGCGTCGACGCGATCGAGTCGCCGGCGCCGATCACCTCCTTGAAGAAGCGATGGAAGAAGACGGCGTGGCGGGCCTCGTCGACCTGCTGGGTGGCGAGGAAGTACTTCTGCTCCTCGCGCGGCGCGGCGTCGATGTAGGGGGAGAGGTTGTCGGCGACGGAGTCCTCGCCGTAGAAGAACATCGAGTAGATCCACAGCGCCGAGCGCCGCTGCAGGTCCGAGAGCCCGGCCCAGCCCTCGCGGTCGGGGGCGAAGTCGATCGAGGTCGCCTGCCAGTTCGACTGCTCCCAGCGCCGGTAGAGGTCCTCGTAGCTGATCCCCTCGGCCGCCTTGATCCCGTCCTTCTGGGCAACGCTCATCTCGTCCTCCTCGGACCGTTACACCGAATGATGTCGAGTTTATGCCGCCGCTCGGCCGTGCACAACGGGAGTGTGACGGACGTCACACATCGTTCCCTCCTCCCATCTATGGATCCGAGCCCGAGAGGCGCTCAACCGGGCGGATGGCCCGGTTCGACGACGCTCGAAGGAAGATGGCGGGCGCCTTCACCGCGCTCCGGCCACTTGACGGCCTCGATACCGTCGAGGCGAGATGGCTGAAGAAGTTTGCACTCACCTCGATCAGATCGAGATCGCCCCGCCCACCGAGGTCGCCGGCTGCGAGGAATGCATGAAGACGGGCGATCGCTGGCTGCACCTGCGCGTCTGCCTGACCTGCGGGAAGGTCGGTTGCTGCGACTCGTCGCCCAACAAGCACGCGAGCAAGCACGCCGCGGCCGTCGGGCACCCGATCGTCCGCTCGGCCGAGCCCGGCGAGACCTGGTGCTGGTGCTTCGAGGACGAGGTCGCCTTCGAGATCGATTTCGGCTGAGTCGGCGCGCCACCCCATGACGCTCACCGAGGTACACCACGCGAGCCCGGCGGAGCTCGAGGCCGGGATCGACCGGGTCCGCGAGGCGCCCGTCGAAGCCGGGGTCGTGCGCCTGATCGCGGCGCGGCCGGCCGAGGAGGAGCGCGAGCTGCTCGACACCGCGCGCCTCGACACCGCCCAGGGCCTGGTCGGCGATATGTGGTCGCTGCGCCCGACCTCGTCGACCGACGACGGCGAGCCGAACCCCGACGCCCAGGTGACGGTGATGAACGTGCGCGCGACGACGCTGGTCGCCGGCGGCGATCGCCCTGAGGACCTCGCGCAGGCGGGAGACCAGCTCTACGTCGACTTCGACCTCAGCAAGGAGAACCTGCCGCCAGGGTCGCGGATCGCGATCGGCGAGGCGGTGCTCGAGGTCAGCGAGCTTCCGCACCTCGGCTGCGGCAAGTTCGCGCGGCGGTTCGGCGTCGACGCGCTCAAGGTCGTCAACTCGGAGGTCGGCCGCGAGCTGCGCATGCGCGGGCTCAACGCGCGAGTGATCACCGGCGGCGAGGTGCGCATCGGCGACACCGTCCGCAAGCTCTAGCGGAGGGTGTCGCGACACGACCCCAAGGGTGGCTTGCCCAGGCCCGCCCCGGCGGCGAGGATGACCCGATGAAGGTCACCGCTCCGCTCGTCGCCGCCCTTGCCCTGCTCGCGATCGCCGCTCCGGCGTCGGCCGCGCCCTCCCGCCCCCACGTGCTCGAGTTCACGTACTCGCAGGACTACGAAGGGCTCGGCCGTCATTACACCGTCGGCGCGACCGTCAAGGGCGACGCCGACCGGGTCTCCGTCAAGGGCGCCGGCGGGCGCACCGCGACCCGCCTCTCCGGCCACATCGAGCCCGCCGGCCGCGACAACCACCTGTGGATCGTCGACGACCACGACTGGATCCGTGCCCTGCGGGCCGACCTGCAGGCTGACGGGGCCGCCACCGTGACGGTTCGAGCGATTGCCGGCGGCAACGCGGTCCGCAAGCGCTGCGCGCTGGACTACGAGCCCGACCCCGAGTTCGGCGACTTCGCCGGGGGCAAGTGCAGGCGGATCCGCTAGGCGAGCGCGAGGCGCGGCTCAGGCCGGCTTCGGGCTTTGCCAGGGCTCGCTCAGCCTGACCTCGAGGGCGTCGGCGAGGCCGTCGACCGGGACCCGGATCTGCTCGAGCGAGTCGCGGTCGCGCAGGGTGACGGTGCCGTCCTCCATCGTCTCGCCGTCGACGGTGACCCCCCAGGGGGTCCCGATCTCGTCCTGGCGGCGATAGCGCTTGCCGATCGAGCCGCCCTCGTCGTACTCGGCGGGGATCCGCTTGCGCAGCTCGCCGAAGATCTCGCGGGCCCGCTCCGGCATCCCGTCGCGCGAGACGAGCGGCAGCACCGCGACCTTGACCGGCGCGAGGCGCGGGTGCAGGCGCAGGACGGTGCGCTGGCGTCCCTCGACCTCCTCGACGTCGTAGGCGTCGACCATGAACGCGAGCATCGCGCGGTCCACCCCGGCGGCCGGCTCGATCACGTAGGGCACGTAGCGGTCCTTGGTCTGCTGGTCGAAGTACTCGAGCTTCTCGCCCGAGTGCTCGGCGTGCGCCGTGAGGTCGAAGTCGCCTCGGTTGGCGATCCCCTCGAGCTCCGAAAAGCCCATTGGAAAGCGGTATTCGATGTCAGAGGTGGCGCTCGAGTAGTGCGACAGCTCGTCGGCGCCGTGCGCGCGCAGGATCAGGTTGTCGGGGCGGATGCCGAGCTCCGTGTACCAGCGCATCCGCTCGTTCATCCAGTGCTCGTGCCAGCGCTCGGCCTCGCCCGGCGGGCAGAAGAACTCCATCTCCATCTGCTCGAACTCGCGGGTGCGGAAGATGAAGTTGCCCGGCGTGATCTCGTTGCGAAACGACTTGCCGATCTGGGCGATCCCGAACGGGGGCTTCTTGCGCGCGAACTGGAGCACGTTCTTGAAGTTGATGAAGATGCCCTGCGCGGTCTCCGGCCGCAGGTAGGCGGTCGAGCCGGAATCCTTGACGGGCCCGACCGTCGTCTCGAACATCAGGTTGAACTCGCGCGCCTCGGTCAGGTCGCAGTCCGGGCCCTGGCCGGCCAGCTTCGACGGCTTCTGGCCGCACTGCGACGTCTCCAGGTGGTCGGCGCGGAAGCGCAGCTTGCACGTCTTGCAGTCGACCATCGGGTCGGTGAACCCGGCCAGATGCCCCGACGCCTCCCAGACTCGCGGGTGCTGGATGATCGCCGAGTCGATCGCCACGATGTCGTCGCGCTCCTGCAGCATCGCGCGCCACCACTCGTTCTTGACGTTGTTCTTGAGCAGGACGCCGTAGTGACCGTAGTCGTAGGTCGAGCCGACCCCGCCGTAGATCTCCGACGAGGGGAAGATGAAACCGCGGCGCTTGCACATGGCGACGATCTCGTCCATGGTCGGGCCCGCTTCGGTTGCCGGCGAATCGCTCATCGGGCACAACCGTAGCGGTGCCCCGGCCGCTCCCGGGCGCCCGCTTGGAATACTTGCCGCGAATGCCGATCTACGAATACAGATGCCCGGACGGTCACACCTTCGAGGTCTTTCAGTCGATGTCGGACGACCCGGTGACCGTCTGTGAGGTCTGCGGCAAGCCGGTCGAGCGCGTCTTTCACCCGATTGCAGTCCACTTCAAGGGCTCCGGCTTCTATACGACCGACTACGCGAAGAAGGGCTCGAACAAGGGCGGTTCGAGCGAGGGCGAGTCGAAGTCCGAGTCGAGCTCGGACTCGGGTTCCGGCTCCGATTCGGGGTCGAAGTCCGACTCGGGTTCGAAGTCGGACTCGGGGTCGAGCTCCAAGTCTGAGTCGAAGTCGAAGGACTAGGGCGCTCGCCGTCCGCCGCTCGCCGCTCGAACGGCGACTCGAGCGGCGAGCGGCGAGCGGCGAATCTCAGCTCTGCGGGCAGTTCGGCTTGCGGGGCGGCTTGCCGCCGAGCAGCGCCTCGGCCGCCCGCTCGCACTCCTCCGGCGAGATCACCAGGTTGCCGGCCGCCGTCGTCCCCGACGGCTTGAGCACGTCGGTGCCGCCGCCCCCGCCGGTCGCCGCCGAGATCGCCAGCTGCGGCATCGTCAGCATGCCCATGCTCGAGACCATCGCCTTGGGCGCGTTCCAGCCGATCAGCGGGCCCTTGATGAAGTTGAGCGGCAGGCTGGTGATGCTGGTCAGCTTGCCCTTGATCCCGTCGAGGATCAGCTGCTGGAACTGAGCCCGCTCGACGTCGGTGCCCGCGAACGCGCCGGACGCCGCAGGTGTTCTCGCGGGTTCGTGCCAGGGTGATCGCCTGGAAGCCGTCGAGGTCGTTCTCGCCCTCCTCGAGGTCGAGCTTGAAGGCGCCGCCGGAGACCGATGAGCAGACCGGCGTCGGCAGGTCGACCGTGATCCCGCCGATCGCGTCGATGAACTTGCGAAAGCCGTCGAAGTCGATGATCGCGACCTGGTCGATGTCGATCCCGAGCAGGCCCTCGACGGTGCGCACCTCGAGCTTCGCGCCGCCGGTCGCGTAGGCGGAGTTGATCTTCTGCGGGCCATGGCCGGGGACGTCGGCCAGCGTGTCGCGCGGGATCGAGAGCTTGCGGAAGGTGCCGGCACCCGCCCGGATCAGCATGATCGTGTCGGAGCGATAGGGGCCGTGCTTGCAGTTGTTGTCGGTCGGCCGCCCGCTCGTCACCGCCTCGATGCAGTTCTCGGTCTCCGACTCGTCGGGGCCGGCGAAGGCGCCCGAGCGCACGTCGGTGCCGAGGACGAGGATCGTCTGGCCGCCCAGCAGGAACGGGCCGCCGTCGAGCACGTTGCCGACCCCGTCGGCGAGTTTCGACTTCTGGATCTGGGCGGAGATCCCGAAGGCGAGCATGCTGAGCGCGATCCAGCCGACCACGAAGATCCCGAACCACTTCGCGACCCGCCGCCACGGCGGGCGCTCGCCCGGCATCGAGAGCTTGCGTGGCGGCTTGGAGCCGCCGTTGCCGCCGTCATCGCCGCCGCGGCCCAGCTTCGATCCGAGCCCGGAGAGGTCGGGCTTGCGGATGCGGTCGGTGAGCCGGCGGCGCGACTTGTAGACCGTGTAGTCGGGCGGCTCTTGGCGCTTTGGCTTCGGAGGTTGATCCCCGGGATCGGGCATGAGCTATCAATACCGCATGCCCTTCGGAGAATCCTTCCTCTGCGAGGCGGAGCGAAGCGAAGCCGAGCCGCGCCGCCGTTGAGGCGCTTTTCTGCATGAGGGCTGCGATTGGCGCTGACCTCGGGGGGACGAAGATGGCCATCGGGGTCGTCGATTCGGACCGCCAGGTGTTGCATCGCGGCACGGAACCGACCACCGGGCTCGAGCTCGACGAGCTGCTCGAGACGCTCGAACGCGAGCTTCGCGAGGCGCTCGACGCCTGCCCGGACGTCGGCGCGATCGGGCTCGGGGTCCCGTGCACGATCGACCGCGAGCAGGGGCTCGCGATCGCCTCGGTCAACCTGCCCATCGTCGGCGTGCCGATCCGCGACCTGATGGCGGAGCGCCTCGGTCTGCCGGTCTTCGTCGACAACGACGCCAACGTCGCCACGCTTGCCGAGCACCGCTTCGGGGCCGGCCGCGGCGCCCGCAACCTCGTGCTGCTGACGATCGGGACCGGGATCGGCGGCGGGCTGATCCTCAACGGCGAGCTGTACCGCGGGACGATCGGCGCCGGCGCCGAGCTCGGTCACATGGTCATCGACGAGAACGGGCCCCGCTGCCAGGGCCACTGCCCCAACCACGGCTGCGTCGAGGCGCTCGCCTCCGGAACCGCGCTCGGGCGCGCCGGCCGCATCGCCGCCGAGGCCCATCCCGACTCGCGCCTCGGAGCGGATCTCGCCGAGCACGGTGAGATCACCGGCAAGCACGTGACCGACGCGGCGATCGCCGGCGACGGGATCGCGGTCGAGGTGGTGGCCGGAATCGGCCGGCACCTCGGTGTCGCGCTGGCGAGCTACGCGAACATCTTCGAGCCCGACGTGATCGTGATCGGCGGCGGCGCGGCGGCCGCCGGCGACCTGCTGCTGGAGCCGGCGCGGCGCGAGCTGCGCACCCGGGCGCTCCCGCCGATGAACCAGACCAGGGTCGCCCCGGCCGAGCTCGGGCCGGAGGCCGGGATGATCGGCGCCGCGGCGATGGCGATCGAGGAGGGCAACGCCTGATGGCCGGCCGTCTGACGGTCTGCCCGACCCCGATCGGCAACCTCGAGGACCTCAGCCCGCGCGCCCGGCGGGCGTTGGAGGAGGCCGACCTCGTCGCGTGCGAGGACACGAGGCGCGCCGGGCGCCTGTACGAGCGGCTCGAGCTGACCCGGCCGCGGCTCGTGTCCAACCACGAGCAGAACGAGGTCGAGCGCGCCCGCCAGCTGGTCGCCCAGATCGAGCGCGGGGCGCGCGTCGCGTTGATCTCCGACGCGGGGACGCCGGCGATCTCCGACCCCGGTTTTCGGCTGATCCGCGCCTGCATCGAGCGCGGGCTCGAGGTCGAGGTGCTGCCCGGGCCATCGGCGGTGACCACCGCCCTGGTCGCCTCGGGGATGCCGGTCGACCGCTGGCGCTTCGAGGGCTTCCTGCCGCGCCGCGGCGGCGAGCTCGAGCGAGTGCTGACCTCGCCCGAGACCGTGGTCGCGTTCGAGTCCCCGCGCCGGCTGCCCGCCTCGCTCTCGGCCTTGGCGGCGCTCGCGCCGGATCGCGAGGCCGCGGTCTGCCGCGAGCTCACCAAGCTCCACGAGGAGGTCGCCCGCGGCACGCTCGGCGAGCTCGCGCGCCGCTTTCGCGACGAGGTCAAGGGCGAGATCGTCGTCGTGATCTCGCCGGCGTCGGCCCGCGCCGCGGGCGCCGACACCGCCTTCGCCGTCGACGCCCTGCGCCGCCTGGTGCAGTCCGGCGCGCGCCCGCGCGCCGCCGCCAGCGTCGTTGCCGCGCTCACCGGAACGCGCGCAAACGACCTCTACAAGGGGCTTACGGGCCGCGAACCCCGGGAGTGAAGAGCGCGTTAATCCGTCGCGCCGCGTTCGCGCCGACTCCACAAGCGATTAGGATGGCCCCGGGTACGAACCGGCCGGTTGTCTACTGGCAGGGAGGATTGGAAGCCTCCCAGCGGAAACGCTTGTCAGCGAGTGGGTAGAGAGGAGTAGGCGCGCGCCGTCCCGGAGTGCAGGGAGAGCGACCGGATACTGGAGGAAAGGGACGGATCGTGGCTCGGATCGCAGGATTCGCAGCCTTGATCGTCGCCATCGTGCTGGTTGCGATGGTCTTGTTCGGCGGGGACGAGGGCAATAAGTACAAGCTGCTGTTCCAAACCGGCGGCCAGCTCGTGCCCGGAAACGAGGTGCTGGTCGGCGGACAGCCGATCGGCACCGTCGATGACCTCACGCTCACCGACGACTCGCAGGCGCAGGTCGACATCACCGTCGATCGGCCCCTGCACGAGGGCACCACCGCGATCGTGCGCGCGACCTCGCTCTCGGGGGTCGCCAACCGGTACGTCTCGATCTCACCGGGCCCGAACTCGGCGCCCGAGATCCCCGACGGCTCGACGATCTCGTCCGACTCGACCACCTCGCCGGTCGACCTCGACCAGCTCTTCAACACCTTGGACAAGAAGACCAGGGACGGGCTGAGCGACTTCATCAAGGGGCAGGCCGCCGTCTACACCGGCAACAACGCGGAGGCGCGGGCCACGTACAAGTACTTCGCGCCGAGCCTGCAGGAGAGCCAGCGGCTGTTCGCCGAGCTGACCCAGGACCAGGCGGCGCTGAGCCAGTTCCTGGTCACCGGATCGAAGGTCTTCGGGGTGCTCGCCGACCGCCGCCAGCAGCTCTCGGAGCTGACCTCGAACGCGAACCAGGCCTTCGGCGCGATCGCGGCCGAGAACGAGGCGTTCAGCCAGGACCTGCAGCTGCTCCCGCCGGTGATGCGCCAGGCGAACACGACGTTCGTCAACCTGCGCGCCGCGCTCGACGACCTCGACCCGCTGGTCGCCGACACGAAGGAAGTCGTCCCGCTGTTGGCCCCGTTCCTGCGCCAGCTGCGCCCGGTGGCCAGGGACTCGGTGCCGGTGTTCCGCGACCTCAGCACCGCGCTGCACCGCAACGGCTCGACCAATGACCTCACCGACGCCCTGCGCACCGCCCCGGCCGTCACCCAGAAGGCCAAGAAGTCGGTCGCGCCCACGCTCGCCGCGCTCGCCGACTCGCAGCACCTGATCGACTTCTCGCGCCCCTACGCGCCTGACCTGCTCGGCGTGATCGGCAAGCTGGCCGGGGCGTCGGGCTACTACGACTACAACGGCCACTACGTGCGTGCCCAGCCCGCCGGCGGCAACGTCTTCTCCTACAACGCCGCCACCGACACGCTCGAGCCGATTCCGCTCAGCGCCCAGTACGACGCCTTCAGCTCGCTCGGCTTCGGCCCGCAGCAGCGCTGCCCGGGCTCGTCGACCCAGCCGAACGCCGGCTGGCCGAACCCGACCGACCACCCGTTCCTCGACGACGGCAGCCTCGACGGGCTCTGTCTCCCGACCGACGTGCCCCCCGGCCCATGAGACGCCTGCTCGCAGTCGCCGCCGCGCTCGCCGTCGCCGTCGCGGTACTGGTCCTCGGCACCGGCGCCGGCGGCGACGACGGCACCTACGAGGTCCGCGCGGTGTTCGACAACGCGAGCTTCCTGGTCACCGGCGAGGAGGTGCGCGTCGCCGGTGCGAAGATCGGCTCGGTGACCGCGGTCGACATCGCCACCGCCGACGAGCCGGTGACCGAGGACGGCTCGCCGGATCCGGGCAAGGCGATCGTCGTGATGCGGATCGAGGACCCGGCGTTCCAGGACTTCCGCACCGACGCCTCCTGCCTGATCCGCCCGCAGTCGCTGATCGGCGAGAAGTTCGTCGAGTGCACACCGACCGAGCCGCGCGCGCCCGGCAACCCGGCGCCGCCCCAGCTGGAGAAGATCCCCGATGACCAGCCGGGCGCCGGCCAGTACCTGCTGCCGCTGGAGCGCAACGGCAAGGCCGTCGACCTCGACCTGGTCAACAACATCATGCGCGAGCCCTACCCGGACCGCTTCCGGCTGATCCTCAACGACCTCGGCGCCGGGCTCGCGGCCCGCGGCGACGAGCTCGCCGAGATCATCGAGCGCGCGAATCCGGCCCTGCGCGAGACCAACAAGGTGATCGCGATCCTGCGCTCGCAGAACCGCGCGCTCGCCGACCTCGCCACGGACGGCGACCAGGTGCTCACCGCCCTGGCCCGCGAGCGCGAGAGCGTCGCCGGCTTCATCAACTCCTCGACCACGGTCGGGCAGGCGACCGCCGAGCGCCAGGCCGACCTCGAGGCCGGCTTCGCGAAGCTGCCCAGCTTCCTGCGCGAGCTGCGCTCGACGATGGGCGAGCTGACCAAGTTCTCCGAGGCCGCGACGCCGGTGTTCAGCGAGCTCGGCGCCGCGGCCCCATCGCTGACCGACCTCAATCAGGACGTGATCCCGTTCGCGAACGCGGGCATCCCGGCCGTCACCTCGCTCGGCAAGGCCGCCGACGAAGCGGGCCCGGCGATCGTCGCCTCGGACCCGGTGATCCGCCAGATCCGCAGCCTCGCCAACGACGGCGCCCCGGCGAGCAAGAACCTGAAGAAGCTGCTCGCCAGCCTGCGCAAGACCAACGGCTTCCAGTACCTGATGAAGACGATCTTCGGGCTTGGCGGCGCCGTCAACTCGTTCGACCAGTACGGCCACTTCCTCCGCGCGCTGATCCCGGTCCAAAACTGCTTCGACTACACCTCGATCCCGCAGTCCGGCTGCAGCGCCAAGTTCGGCGCCGCGACGCTGAGCGCCGCCGCGAAGCGCAAGCGCCGCGCCGAGGCCGGGCGCCGCAACGAGCGCGGCTCGGGCGCCGCGGACAATGCCGGCGATCAGAGCGGCTCCGACCAGGGCGCAGTCCAGACCGACCCGCAGCCGAGCGCGCCGCCCGCGACGACGACCCCCGACGACCAGACGACCACTCCCGACGACGGTTCGACGGAGACCGATCCCTCGCCGTACCAGCCCGACGCCGCGCCCGACGCCCCGATCTCGCCCGACGGCCAGCCGCAGGTCGAGGCCGGCGCCGCGCGCCAGCTGCTCGACTTCCTGATCGGCGAGCGCCGCCATCACCGCGGAGGCAAGCGATGAGGCGCCGCGGAGCGATTGCCGGGATCACCGCGAGCCCGACGATGGTCGGCGCGCTGACCGTGATGGTCGTGATCCTCGCCGTCTTCCTCGCCTACAACGCCAACAACGGCCTCCCGTTCGTGCCCTCCTACCGGATCTCGGTCGAGGTCCCCGATGCCGACCAGCTCGTGCCCAGCAACGAGGTCCGCATCGCCGGGGTCCGGGTCGGTGTGGTCGAGGCGATCGAGCCGCAGCAGGACGAGGACGGCAACGTCAAGGCCCGGCTCGACCTGAAGCTCGACCAGGACGTCGACCCGCTGCCGAAGAACTCGACCTTCGTGGTCCGCGCGCGGTCGGCGCTCGGGCTCAAGTACCTCGAGATCGTCCAGGGCGACTCCGACGAGGGCTATCCGCAGGGGGCCACGATCCCGATCTCGCACGCCCGGCCGGAGCCGGTCGAGATCGACCAGGTGCTGAGCACCTTCGACGCTCCGACCCGGGTCGCGATCCAGCGCAACCTGTTCGAGTTCGGCAACGCGCTCGCCGGGCGAGGGCCGGCCCTCAACGAGGCGCTCGGCAAGCTGCCGAGCGTGCTCGAGAACCTGCAGCCGGTGATGGAGAACCTCTCCTCCCCCGACACCGACCTCGCCCGGTTCGTCCAGGCGCTCGCGGCGACCTCCCGCGAGGTTGCCCCGGTGGCCGAGACCCAGGCGCAGTTGTTCGTTTCGCTCGACATCACCTTCACCGCGCTCGAGCAGGTTGCGCGGCCCTTCATCCAGGACACGATCTCCGAGACGCCGCCGACCCTCGACGCCGCCACCCAGGCGCTGCCGGTGGTGCGCCCGTTCCTCGCCGACAGCACGACCCTGTTCACCGAGCTCCAGCCGGGTGTCAAGACGCTCGCCGAGACGGCTCCGGTGCTCGACTCGGCGATCGAGACGGGGATCCCGGCGCTGCGCGGCACGCCGGCGCTCAACCGCCAGCTCGGCCCGACCGCGCTCGCCCTGCAGCGCTTCAACGACGATGACGGCGTCCGCTCCGGCATCTCGAGGCTCGACCAGACGGTCAACATCCTCGGCCCGACCGTCCGCTTCGTTACCCCGGCGCAGACGGTCTGCAACTACGGGACGTTGCTGTTCCGCAACTTCAAGAGCGCCCTCGCCCAGGGCAGCAACGGCGGACGCTGGCAGCGGATCACCGTCTTCGAGCCGCCCGCGGGCCCGAACAGCGAGGGCAGCTACGCCGACGCGCCCGCGAACGGGGGCAGCAGCGACCCCGACAACTACCTCCACTACAACCCGTACCCGAACACGGCGGCGCCGGGTCAGAAGTTCGAGTGCGAGGCCGGCAACGAGCCCTACGCGGTCGGCCAGCAGGTGATCGGCAACCCGCCCGGCAATCAGGGGACGACGACCGCCGACCAGCCCGGGTCCAAGAGCAGCACGGAGAGCGGCCAGTGAGGCGATCGCGCGCCAAGACCGCCAAGCGGACGACGGGGCCCGCGCCGGACCCGCGGATCTGGGGGCGCACCTACCGTGGCCCCGCGCCGTGGATCTTCGGCCTGCTGATGGTCGTCCTGATCGTGATCGGGACGTACCTCGCGTTCGCGAAGCATCTGCCCTGGTCGAGCCCCGCATACGAGCTGCACGCGACGTTCGAGAACACGGCGACCCTGCGGCCGACCTCGCCGGTGCGGATCGCCGGGGTCAACGTCGGCGAGGTCACCAACGTCTCCGACAACGGCGGCGACCTGGTCGACGTCAGCTTCAGCGTCGACGAGGACGGGCTGCCGATCCACGCGGACGCCGAGGTCGAGATCCGCCCGCGCCTGTTCCTGGAGGGCAACTTCTTCATCGACCTGAAGCCCGGCAGCCCGAGCGCCCCGGAGCTCTCCGACGGCGACAGCATCCCCGTCACCCAGACCTCGACCGCGGTCCAGCTCGACGAGGTGCTTTCGGCGCTGCAGGCGCCGACCCGCAGGGGCCTGCAGAAGACGCTGACCGGGTTCGGGACCGCGCTCAACTACCAGCCGACCGCCCAGGCCGACCGCACCCAGGATCCCGACGTCGCCGGCGAGAGCGCGGGCGAGTCGCTCAACGATGCGTTCAAGTACGGCGAGGAGGCGGGCCGCGGCACCGCGATCGTCTCGAAGGCCCTGCGCGGCCAGAACCCGGGCGACCTCGCCGGGTTCATCGTCGCCACCCGCGACGTGTTCGCGAAGCTGGCGAGCCGCGAGCAGGACCTCGGCGGCCTGATCACCAACCTCAACACGGTCGCCGGGGCGCTCGCCGCCGAGTCGGCGAACCTGTCGGACACGATCGCCGAGCTGCAGCCGACGCTCGAAACGGCGCAGCCCGCGCTCGCCGACCTCAACGACTCGCTGCCGCCGCTGCGCGCGTTGGCGATCGTCTCGCGCCCGGGGATTCAGGAGCTGCCGGACACGATCGAGGCCTTCGACCCGTGGCTCAACCAGACCGGCCAGCTGGTCAAGGCGAGCGAGCTCGGTGGGCTCGCCCGGCTGCTGAAGGGCACCGCGCCGGGCCTCGCCCAGGTCAACGCCGGCGCGAAGAAGCTGTTCCCGCAGGTGACCGCGCTCTCGCGCTGCTCGACCAAGAACCTGATCCCCTCCGCCGACACGACGATCACCGCCGACACCCAGTTCGGCACCGGCCAGCCGAACTTCTACGAGCTCTTCTATGGCCTCGTCAACGTTGCCGGCGCCGGCCAGGGATTTGACGGCAACGGCCCGTACCTGCGCCTGCAGTCCGGTGGCGGCCCGGTGCTGGTCCACAACCCGAACCCGACCGGAACCCCATCCGACCAGGTGAACTTCACGAACACGATCGAGGCCCCGGACGGCATCCAGCCGGTGCTGCCGGGGGCGGCGCCGCCGTTCCGCATGGACGTCGCCTGCGCGAAGAACGATCCGCCGAACATCAACGGGCCCGCCTCGGCCCCCGGACCCGCGGACCTGGTGCCCTGATGCGACGGGTGATCAGAGAACACCTGCGTGATTTCATCGCCGTGATCGGCCTCCTCCTGATCGGGCTCGCGGTGACCGTCTACGTGCTGTCCCAGCAGCAGCAGCCGTACCCGTCCTGGATCCCCGTGCTCGGCGACGACCGCTTCGAGCTCAAGGCCGAGCTCTCGACCGCGCAGGCGGTCACCCCTGGCCAGGGCCAGACGGTGAACATCTCCGGGGTCAAGGCCGGCGATATCTCCAACGTCGATCTGGTCGACGGCAAGGCCGTGGTCACGATGCTGGTCGAGTCGAAGTACGCGGACCTGATCCACCCGAACGCGACCGTGCTGCTGCGCCCGCGCACCGGCCTCCAGGACATGACGATGGAGCTCGACCCGGGCACCGGCTCGCAGCCGATCGAGGAGGGCACGACGCTCCCGCTCTCACAGACCGAGCCGAACGTCAACCCCGACCAGATCCTCGCGGCGCTGGATGGCGACACGCGCGAGTACCTGCAGCTGCTGCTGCAGGCGGGCGGCGAGAGCCTCGGCGGGCGCGGCAAGGAGCTCTCGGCCGGGCTGCGGCGCTTCGAGCCGCTCGGGCGCGACCTCGCCGCCATCAACGGGCTGCTCGCTCAGCGGCGCGCAAGCATCGCCCGCTCGATCACCAGCTTCCGCCAGCTCTCCGAGGCGCTCGGGCGCAGCGACACCCGCCTCGCCGAGTGGGTGACGGCGCAGAACCAGGCGCTGCAGGGGTTCGCAAACCAGAGCGAGGCGCTGCAGGAGAGCCTGCGGGAGTTCCCGTCGACGCTGCAGGCGACCCAGCAGGGCCTGCAGTCGAGCGCCGAACTCTCGCGCGTGGTCGGCCCGGCGTCGCGCGCCCTGATCCCGACCGCGCAGTCGTTCGCCCCGGCTCAGGTGGCGCTCCAGGGCTTCCTGAACGAGACGGTCGATCCGATCCGCACCCAGATTCGTCCGTTCTCGCGCCAGGTGCAGCGCCCGGTCAAGCACCTCAAGCAGGCCTCGCAGCCGCTCGCGCAGACCGCCAACAACACCGCCGGCGCGCTCAGCGACATCAACCGGCTCTTCAACGCCTTCGCCTACAACCCGCCCGGCTCCGAGGAGGGCTACCTGTTCTGGACCGCGTGGCTGAACCACAACGCCAACGGCGCGGCGCTGCTCCAGGACCCGAACGGGCCGCTGCCGCGCGGCCTCGTCCTGCAGTCGTGCCGCACCGCCCGGCTCGCCGAGAGCCTCGCGGTCGCGCGTCCGTTCATCAGGACGCTCCAGCAGTACACCAACGTCCCGCAGAGCAAGGTCATCTGCCCGCTCGACCCGAGCGACACCGGCGGGATCAGCTTCACCCGTCCGAACGCCGACGGGAGTGACGATGGAAACTAGGCCCCCGAGCACAGTCCGGATCCTGATCGCGGTCGGCTTCGCGATCTCGTGCTTCGGGCTCGCCCTCTTCCTGTGGCTCGCCTTCGGTGGCGCGATCCCGCTGAAGGCAGAGGGCTACCGGTTCACGGTCCCGTTCGACGAGGCGACCCAGCTCGCCCAGGAGTCGGACGTGCGGATCTCCGGGGTCTCGGTCGGCAAGGTGAAGACCATCGACCTCTCCGACTCCGGGCTCGCCGACGCGACGATCGAGCTCGACGCGGCCTACGCGCCGATCCCCGACGACACGCGGGCCATCCTGCGCCAGAAGACCCTGCTCGGCGAGACCTACGTCGAGCTCACCCCGGGCAGCGACACCGCCCCGTCGTTGCCCGAGGGCGACTCGCTGCCTCGGGCCCAGGTCTCCGAGGCGGTCCAGCTCGACGAGATCTTCCGCACCTTCGACGAGCCGACCAGAGCTGCCTTCCAGGCCTGGATGCAGGGCCAGGCCGCCTCGCTGCGCGGTCGCGGCGACGACCTCTCGGTCGCGATCGCGAGCCTGCCGGCGTTCGCCGACGACACCGACCGGCTGCTGCGCCTGCTCGACAGCCAGGACGTCGCCCTGAGCCAGTTCGTCCGCGACGGCGGGGAGGCGTTCACGGCGCTCTCGGAGCGCTCCGGGCAGCTGCGCGGGGCGATCGAGAACGGCGCCCAGGTGTTCAAGACGACCGCCGACCGCAACGCCGATCTCACCGAGATCTTCCGGATCTTCCCGACCTTCCTGCGCGAATCGCGCGAGACGTTGACGCGCCTCGAGCAGTTCGCTCGCGACACCGACCCGGTGGTCGTCGGCCTGCAGCCGGCGGCGCGCGAGCTCAACCCGACGCTGGTCGAGACCCAGCGCCTGGCGCCGGTGCTGGACTCGTTCTTCAGCGCCCTGCTGGGGACGCTCGAGGTCGGGCCGAAGGGCCTCAAGGCGACCCGGGAGCTGCTCGACTCGCCGCTGCCGCAGGTGCTCAAGGGCTTCAACCCCTGGCTCGCCAGCTTCAACCCGATCCTCGAGGTCGTCCGCATGTACAAGCGCGAGGTCGCCGCGGCTCTCGCGAACCTCGCCGCTGCCAGCAACGGCGTCTTCTTCGACACGACCCTGGGCAAGTCGTTCCACTACGTCCGCACGGAGGGTCCGCTGGCTCCGGACGCGATTTCGACCTATCCGAACCGGCTGCAGCTGACCCGCACCAACCCGTACTTCAAGTCCGGGGCCTTCTCCGACATCCGCGCCGGGCTGAAGTCGTTCGAGGTCCGCCAGTGCAGCATGGGCATCAACGCGCTGCTCGATCCGACCTCGCCCAGCAACCCGGCCTTCAACTCGCGCACCGACGGCGATGTCGCCGAGGCGCAGGCGTTCTTCGATCGTCTGCAGAAGTTCGCCTTCAACGGCCAGCTCAACACGCAGTCGATCGCCCAGGCGCCGTGCAACCAGCAGGGGCCGTACTCGTCGATCGGCGTCTCACCCGAGCAATCGCAGTACCTGCACGTGCGCCAGTTCCCGTAGGCCCGTCGCCTGCGGTTATGCTGCGCGAGGTGCCCACCCGATCAAGGGCAACTTTTGTCGGGCCCGTGGGTTGTAACCGGTAAGCGCCGGTGTCTAGGCCCTGGGCGTGGAGAGACTCATCAAAACGATCGCGTGGCACGAGGCTACGCACACACAGCAGGAGGAAAAGTGCTCAAGAAGTCACGTTTTGTCTTGGCGATCGGGCTCGTGCTCGCCCTGGGCGTCGGCAGTCTGGCGTTCGCGGATGGCGCGAGCAACAACACCGCCTTCGTCGATGGCGGCGTCACCCCGAAGAAGCTGGACAAGAAGAAGTACAAGCCGATCAACCTGTTCTCGGGAGTTCGCACCGAGGTCACCGGCGGCGTCAACGGCCTGCAGGCCAACCCCGCGTCTGAGTTCATCTCGTACGACAAGAACGTCAAGTTCGATTTCAACGCCGGCGATGTCTGCACGACGCTGCCGCCGAGCGGGAGCACCCCGGACCAGGCGAAGGCCGCTTGCCCGAAGAGCTCCTACCTCGGTTCCGGCGACGCTGAGGTCCAGGGTCCCGGGATCCCCCCGATCACGGACGTCGTTGTGAGCGTGTTCCGCGGCCCCGCGAAGAACGGGATCCAGCTGCACACCTACAGCCCGACCCTCGGTCAGGCTGCGCCGACCGTCCTCGGCTCGGTCGTCAAGTCGAACGCCGGCAACAAGTACGGCCAGGCTCTCTCGGTGCCGAACGCGCCGGAGACCGGCGGACTGATGATCACGAAGTTCAACGCGACCATCAGCAAGGCCAGCAAGGCCGTCAGCGCGCGCTGCAAGAACAAGAAGTTCCTGTTCCAGCGCAAGGTGACGTACAACGACGGCTCGTCGGAGACGGCGGACCTGTCGGTGCCCTGCAAGCAGAAGAAGAACAACTAGCTTCAACTCTGCTGTAGACGTGAGAAAAGGGCGGCCTCCGGGCCGCCCTTTTCTATAGGTTGGCTCGCGCAATGAGGCGGCGGCAACGGATTGCGCTCGGGCTTGCGGGGATCGCGGTGCTGGTCGCCGGCTGCGGGGGTGGCTCGGACGCCAACTTCAACGACCGGAAGATCGTCGAGAAGCTCAACCTCGACGAGACCGGCAAGGGGTACGCGATCGACGGCGACCCGTTCTGCGAGATCGACGGCCGGCTGCTCAACAACGCCGACGAGATCGAGCAGGTCGCCGAGGAAAAGAAGCAGGTCGGGATCGTGATCGACAGCCGCGCGGGCAACGTCGGCGTGATCGGCCTGGTCCCGTTCGCGCCCGATTGCCGCGACACGGCGACCAAGAAGCTCAACCGGCTCGATCCCGAGCCGACCGATTGACCCGGTCGCGCTTGGCCTGCGCCGGGCGGCGCCTTAAGCTGCTCGCAGATGGCGACGCCGCGTGATCCACGGCTGATCTCGCTCGGGTACGGGCGCTGGGTGCGGGCCGACCGCGTCTTCGCCCTCGTGCCGCTCGCCTCGCACGAGCGCGGCGACGGCCGCCGCACCTACGTTCACGTCGACGGGCTGGCCGAGCCGCTCGTCGCGTCGCGCAGCGAGCGCGCGATCCTCGCCGACGTCGAGGCGGCGCTCGCCGAGGCCGCCGGGGTGCCCAGGCCGCGGCGGTCGGGCGGCGCGGGAACCGGCCGCGGTCAGGACGCGCTGCTCTAAGCACCGTGGCTGGCCTGATCGAGTGTCGTCGAACCGGGTCCTGAGCCCGGTTGGACGCCACTCGGCGATCAGCGAGTGCTCCTCAGCCGGCCGGGCTGAGGATCGCGAGCGGGATCTGGCGCTCGGTGCGCTTCTGGTACCCCTCGTAGCTGGGCCAGATCTCGACCAGCCGCGGCCAGAGGCGCTCCCTTTCCTCCGGCGTCGCCTCGCGCACCGTGACGCGGCGGTGCTCGGAGCCGACCTGGATCTCCGTCTCGCCCATCTCGCGCAGGTTCAGCCACCAGGCCGGGTGCTTGTGCGAGCCGCCCTTCGAGGCGACGATGACCACGTCGTCGCCGTCGTCGAGGTAGAGCAGCGGCGTCGTCCGCTTGGTGCCCGACCGGCGCCCGACGTGGTCGACCAGCACGGTGCGCGAGGCGCCCAGCGGGCCGAGCAGGAAGCGGCCCCCGGTCGCCTTGTAGGCGGCGACGTGGGCGGCGGTCGCGACGTTGACCAGCTTCCAGAGCGCCTCGTTGGCCACTGGCCGAGTCTATGCGTATGGGCTGAATAAGCTCAGCGCTCGTGAGCTACTACGTCACCACGCCGATCTACTACGTCAACGCGGAGCCGCACCTCGGGCACGCGTACTCGACGATCGCGGCCGACGTGCTCGCCCGCCACCACCGCCAGCGTGGCGAGGACGTCTTCTTTCTCACCGGCACCGATGAGCACGGCGAGCCGGTCGCGCAGGCGGCCGAGCGCCTGGGTCTCGAGCCGCAGGAGCTGGTCGATCGCAACGCGCCGCGGTTCGCCGAGATGGTCGAGCGGATCGGCGCCTCGAACGACTTCTTCATCCGCACCTCCGACCCCGAGCACATGGAGCGCGTCCAGGAGGTCGTCCAGCGCGTGCTCGACAACGGCTACGTCTACGAGGGCCTCTACGAGGGCTGGTACTGCCCGCGCTGCGCGGATTTCAAGACCGGGGCCGAGATCGGCCCCGACAACACCTGCCTGATCCATGAGATCCCGCTGACGCGCGAGAGCCAGCAGAACTGGTTCTTCAAGCTGAGCGCCTTCCAGGACGAGCTCGAGCGCCTCTACGCCGAGCGCCCCGACTTCGTGCAGCCATCCTTTCGCCGCAACGAGGCGCTCTCGTTCATCAAGGGCGGGCTCCAGGACGTCTCGCTCTCGCGGCCGAAGCTGTCGTGGGGCGTGCCGCTGCCGTGGGACCCCGAGCAGGTGATCTACGTCTGGTGGGACGCGCTGCTCAACTACTTCACGGCGCTCTCCTACGCGCGCGAGGGCGAGGACCTGACCGAGCGCTTCTGGCCCGCCACCTGGCACATCATCGCCAAGGACATCCTCAAGTTCCACACCGTCTACTGGCCCGCCTTCCTGCTCGCCGCCGGGCTGCCGGTGCCCCGGCACGTCTACGTCCATGGCTTCCTGCTGCTGGGCGAGAAGAAGATGTCCAAGTCGCTCGGCAACGTCCTCGACCCGAACGAGGTGATCGAGCGCTTCGGCGCCGACGCGCTGCGCTTCTACTGCATGCGCGAGGTCTCCTTCGGCCAGGACGGCAGCGTCTCGACCGCGGGCTTCGAAGCCCGGTACGAGTCCGAGCTCGCCAACGACTGGGGCAACCTCGCCTCGCGGACGCTGGCGATGATCGAGCGCTACCGCGACGGGATCGTCCCCGAAGCCGAGCCCGATGCGGCGCTGCGCGAGGGCGAGGACGCCCTCGACGGGGTCGACGGGGTGATCCGCGAGCTGCTCGACCGGGTCGAGCTGACCCAGGCGCTCGAGGCGGTCTGGGCGCGCGTGCGGCGCCTCAACCGGTACGTCGAGGAGAACAAGCCCTGGGAGCTGGCCAAGGACGACGCTCAGGCCGAGCGGCTGGACGTGGTCCTCTACAGCCTCGCCGAGGGGATCCGGGTGCTCGCCCTGCTCCTGCACCCGTACATGCCGCAGACCAGCGGCCAGGTGCTCGAGGCGCTCGCCGAGGGCAACCGCGAGCTCGACGCGTTCGGTGCCCGCGGCGGCGGCGCCAAGGTCGAGCGGATCGCGCCGCTGTTTCCGAAGCTCGATCCGAGCTGAGCGCCCGCGGATAAGGTCCCGCAGTGCGTTACGTCATCCGCACCTTCGTCGCGATGACCCTGTTCGCGTTCTGCTGGGTCGCGGTCGGCTACGGCCTCAACCAGATGCTGCAGGTCGGCACTTGCGCGAGCGGCGGCCCGTACGTCTCCGCGCGCGAGTGCCCGGACGGGATCGAGGGCCTGATCCTCGCCCTGATCGGCGGCGTCCTGGGGCTCTTCGCCGCCGCCGGGCTGTACTTGACGCGAGGCAGGCCGCCGGGCGGCGGCGAGCCGAACGGCGGGGCGGTCGTGATCTGGTTCTGGACCGGGCTGTTCTGGGCGATCGCCGCCGGGTCGTTTCTGGCCATCTGGGGACCGGACGCGAACCCGGGGCCGGGCGGCAAGACCGGCGGCCTGATCGTCGGCTTCATGGGGCTCGTGATGGGCGCCGGCGGCCTGCTCGCCCTCGACCTCCCGTGGCGTCGCAGGCGTCAGGCGCGGTTCGGAGGCGCGGCCGGGCCCGGGACGTTCGATGCGGCGCCACCGCCGCCGACGAACCCCGCCGGCGGCGATTCGATCGCCCGGCTCGAGGCGCTCGACCGGCTGCGTCGCGACGGGACGCTGACGGAGGCCGAGTTCGAGACCCTGAAGGCGCGGATCCTGGCGGGGGAGAGCTGATGGCGACCGAGGGCGGCGGGTTCAACCCGACCCCCTTGCTCGTCCACGCCATCGCCATCGCGCTCGGCCTCTACCTCGGCTTCGTCGTCATGGACGGGCTCGCGCCCGACCTTCCCGATGATTCGGTCGAGCCCGGGGTGAGCTCGTCCTCGGCGCCGGGCGCGGTCGCCGGGGACGACCCGGACTCGCTGTACCGCGCCGCGAACCTGGCGCCGGCCCTCGCTCAGCTCGACGACCAGCTCGCCGCCGGGCAGGGGATCGCCTCGCTGCGGCTCGAGCCCGGCTCGCTCGACGCCGACACCTCGAGCGCCGACGGGACCTTCGCTCCGGACGACGTCGGCCCGCAGGTCCCGGCGCTGCTCGCCTCGGAGATCAACGCCGAGCGCGGCCGGGCGACCCTCGCCGACGTTCGCTACTTCGATCTGGTCGCCACCCGCAACGGGCCGCGCTGGTACGTGCAGCTCGACATCAATCGCGACATCGGGCCGCCGCCGTGGACGTACGGAGCCCCGCTCGACGGCCAGCCGCTCGAGGCCGGGGGCGCGCCGCCGAAGCCGGTCACGGACTGAATCTCCGCCCTCGCGCGCGGCGGCCTCTGCCAGACTCGGCGCCGTGATCGACTCCCACACTCACCTGAGCATCTGTGAGCCCGACGATGCCGTGTTGATCGCCGACGCCGCCCGGGTCGGCGTGCGCCGCATGCTCACGGTCGGGATCGACGAGGCCGAATCGGAGCGCGCGATCGCCACGGCCGAGGCCCACGAGGCCGTGTTCGCGGCGG
This sequence comes from uncultured Solirubrobacterales bacterium, assembly GCA_963781265.1. Lineage (GTDB taxonomy): Bacteria > Actinomycetota > Thermoleophilia > Solirubrobacterales > 70-9 > WHSW01. The sequence goes on along the minus strand of CAWAFH010000008.1, from coordinate 78,221 downwards.
TCGGGCGCCACCCGAACGGGACCGACGGCTTCGACGACGCCGCGGCGGCGCGGATCGAGGAGCTCGCCCGCCATCCGCGGGTCGCCGCGGTCGGCGAGACCGGGCTCGACTACTACCGCGACCGTGCCCCGCGCGAGGCGCAACGCCACGCCTTCCGCACCCACGTCGAGATCGCCCGCCGGGTCGCGAAGCCGCTCGTCGTCCACGTCCGCGACGGCGGGGCGACCACCGACGGCGAGGCGCTCGAGGAGACCTTCGGGATCCTGCGCGCCGAGGCGACCGGGGTCACGGTGATCCTCCACTGCTTCTCGGCGCCGCCGGAGCGTGCCTTCGAGGCCGCCGACTGGGGCTGGTACTGCTCGTTCGCCGGCAACGTCACCTACCCGCGCTCCGAGACGCTGCGAGCCTCCGCCGCCGAGGTCCCCGACGACCTGCTGTTGGTCGAGACCGACGCGCCGTTCCTCTCGCCGCAGCCGGTCCGCGGCCGGGCGAACGAGCCGGCCAACGTCGTCGCCACGGCCGAGGCCGTCGCCGAGGTCCGCGGGGTCGGCTACGCCGAGCTGGAGGCGACCGTGGAGGCGAACGCCCAGCGCGTCTTCGGCTGGTGAGCTCGTGCGGCTCGGCCAGAACTTCCTGGCGGACACGAACCTGCTCGGCGCGATCGTCCGCGAGGCGGCGATCGAGCCGGACGACGTCGTGCTGGAGGTCGGCGGCGGGGAGGGGGCGCTGACGGCGCAGATCGCGCCCCTCGCGGCGAGCGTGCAGGTGATCGAGCTCGACCAGCGGCTGCGCCCGGCGCTCGAGGCGATCGCCGCCGAGCACCCGAACGTCGAGCTGCACTTCGGCGACGCGATGCGGCTCGACCTCGCGGCCCTCGATCCGAGCCCGACCCGGATGGTCGCCAACCTCCCCTACTCGATCGCGACCCCGCTCCTGCTGCGGACGATCGCCGAGCTGCCCGGGGTCCGGTCGTGGACGCTGATGGTCCAGCGCGAGATCGCCGATCGGCTGCGCGCCGGCCCCGGCTCGCGCACGTACGGCGGGCCGAGCGTGCTCGTCCAGCTGGCCTGCGAGGTGCGGATCCTGCGCGCCGTAGACCGGGCCGTGTTCACGCCGCGGCCGCGGGTCGACTCGGCGCTGATCGGCCTGCGCCGGACCGGACCGGGCGCCTCGCCCGCCGTCGCGCGGCTGGTTCGCGACGCGTTCGCGCACCGGCGCAAGTCGCTGGCGCGCTCGCTCGAGCACGCGCGGCCGGGATCGCGAGAGCCGGCGCGGGCGGCGCTGGAACGGCTCGGCCTGCCTGCCGACGCGCGAGCCGAGGCCCTCTCGCCCGCCCAGTTCGTCGAGCTCGCGGCGGCGCTCGAGGGGGAAGCGGCGTGATCCTGCGCGCGCCCGCGAAGCTCAACCTCTGCCTGTATGTCGGCGCCCGGCGCGACGACGGCCTGCACGAGCTGCGCTCGCTGTTCTGCCCGCTGCTGCTCGCCGACCGGCTCGAGGTCGGCCCCGCCGTCGGCGAGGCGGACGAGGTCATCTGCCCCGGGGTGAGCGGGCCGAACCTGGTCGCGGTCGCGCTCGAGGCCATGCGAGCCCGCGGCTGGCGCCACGACCCGGTCCGGGTCGAGATCGAGAAGCGGATTCCGGTCGCCGCCGGGCTCGGCGGCGGCAGCGCCGACGCCGCGGCGATCCTGCGGCTCGCCGGCGATCAGGTCGACGGGCTCGCCGAGCTCGCGGCGGGGCTGGGCGCCGACGTGCCGTCCCAGCTCGATCCGGCGTTCGCCCTGGTCGGCGGCTCGGGGGAGCGAGTCGAGGCGCTGCCGACCCCGGGCGAGTTCGCCGCGGTGCTGATCGACGACGACGACGGGCTGCGGGCGGCCGAGGTCTACGCCGAGGCCGATGCGCTCGGCGGCGGGCGCTCGGAGGCGGAGCTCGGCGAGCTCGAGCGCCGGCTGCGCGAGGCGACCTCGAGCGGGGCCTCACCGCTCGACTACGGCGACCTGCTGGTCAACGACCTCGAGCAGGCGGCGATCTCGCTGCGCCCCCAGATCGCCGAGGCGCTCGCGGCGCTCGACGAGGCCGGCGCCGACCGCACCCTGGTCAGCGGCTCCGGCCCGACCGCCGTCGGGCTGTTCGCCGATCTGGCCGCGGCCGACGCCGCGGTGGCGGCGCTGCCGCCCCGCTACGCGCGCGCGATCGTTTCGGCGCCGCAGCGGCTCGGATAATCCCCCGATGCAGCTCGAGGGAGAGAAGCGCAACCGCGGTCGCCTGATCCTGATCGCCGTGCTCGTGGTCGCCGCGTTCATCGCCTTCCAGAAGTTCGCTCCGGACATCGATGTCGAGCAGCTGCTCGAGGACCTCTCGGCGAAGCTCGGCGATTGGACCTACGCGCTCGTGGGCGCTCTCGCCTTCCTCGAGACGGGCGCCTTCATCGGGCTGGTCTTCCCCGGCGAGACGGCGGTGATCCTCGGTGGGGCGGTGGCCGGGCAGGGCGAGACCTCGATCGTGATCACGATCGCGATCGTCTGGTTCTGCGCCTGGGCCGGGGACACGACGAGCTTCTACATCGGCACCAAGCTCGGGCGTGACTTCGTGCTCCGCCACGGGCCGAGGGTGCGGATCACACACGAGCGCTTCGAGCAGGTGGAGGCGTACTTCGCGCGCCACGGCGGCAAGACGATCCTGGTCGGGCGCTTCATCGGCCTCGTCCGCGCGCTGGCGCCGTTCATCGCCGGCAGCTCGGGGATGCGGTATCGCGCCTTCGTCCCCTACAGCGTCCTCGGCACGGGGCTGTGGGCGGCGGCGTTCTGCCTGCTCGGCTACTTCCTCTCTCAGAGCATCGACAAGGCGACCGAGATCGCCGGCACGGGCGCCCTCGTGTTCGGCATCGTGGTCGCGATGGTCGTCGGCGGGATCGCGATCCAGCGTTATCTGCGCGAGCACGAGAACCGCTCCAAGCTGGCCGCGAGGATCGAGTCGACGCCCGGTCTGCGGCGCCTGGTTCCGCAGATCCGCTTCGCCTGGCGGCGGTTCACCCCGGGCGGGCTCGGGCTCGAGTTCACGACCCTGATCGCGACCCTCGCGGTCGCCCTGTTCGTGCTGATCGGCTACGCGATGATCGTCGCCGGTGACGCCGGGCCGACCCCGGGCGACTCGCAGGCGATCGACTTCGTCGACTCGCTGCGGACATCCTCGCTGACCAGCCTCGCCAAGCTGATCACGGCTCTCGGCTCGAGCTGGGCGTTGGTCCCGTTCACGGTGGTCGCCGCCGGGGTGCTCGCCTGGCGCGGGCGCTGGCCCGAGTTCGGGGTGCTCGTCGCGGCGGTGGTGATCATCCTGATCGCCGTCCCGGTGATCAAGGAGATCGTCGACCGTCCCCGGCCGCCGGACCCGCTGGTCGACGCGCCGAACGCCTCGTATCCGAGCGGGCACGCGGCCCACTCGGTCTTCTACGTCTGGTTGGCGCTCACGGTCGCGGTCCGGGTGCGGCCCGGGTGGAAGTACGGGACGGCGCTGATCGCGGCCGGATTCGCGCTCACGGCGGTGGTCGGGCTCAGCCGTGTCTACCTCGGAGTCCACTACCTGAGCGACGTCAGCGGCGGCTGGGCGCTGGGCGTCAGCGCCTTCGCGGGCTGCGCCGCGCTGGCGATGGTGCTAACGCACGTCGCGGAGTTGCGGCAGAATCAGCCGGCATCGTGACCTTCGTCGTGGCCCAGATCCCGACCGAGTACTTCCTCTTCGGCGGCGCGGCCCTGATCAGCCTGCTCGCCTTCGGGCTGTTGATCCTCGCGCCGACGGTCGGCTCGTTCGGCCGCACCTGGGAGAAGGTGACGGCGGTGCTGGTCTCGTTCTTCGTCCTGATCGCCCTGCTCGCGATCGGGGTCGCGGCCGGGATCGCGATCGTCTACTACTGGGACGACATCACCTCGATCTTCGGGGGGTAGCGAGTAGGCGTCCCGAACGACGCTTGCCGAGCCTAGACTCTGCGCGTGGCGCAGCAGTCGAAAACAGGCGAAACCGCTGCAAATAAGGGGGATGAGGGTGCGCTGGAGACGCTCTCGGAGGCGATCGAGTCGGGCGCCGGGCTGCCCGCCGTCGCGCGCGCGGCCGCCGCTGCGCTGGGCGCGAGCGTCGCCCTGATCGACCGTTCGAGCGCCGTGCTCGCGGTCGCCGCCTCCTCATCGGCCGAGGAGAGCAAGCTGCTCTCGGGCGAGGGCGACGTCGACGCGCTCGAGCTGCGGGTCGCCGACGCGGTGGTCGGCGAGCTCCGTTACCGGCGCCGCGACGGCGATCCGTCCGCGACCGTCATGCGGATGGTCTCGACCCTGCTGGCGCTCGAGCTCGAGCGCTCGCGGGCGCCCGAGTGGGCGAGCGACGAGGCGGCGGGGCAGTTCGTCGAGGCGGTCCTCGCCCGCAAGGTCACCGACCGCGGGGACATCCTGGCCCGCGCCAGCGAGCTCGGGACGATGATCGACTCGGGTGGAGGCGTGATCTTCGCCCGCGCGGCCCCGCGGGCGGCGCAGACGGGCGACTGGCGATCCCGGGTCCTGGTCGTCGCGCTGCGCTCCCTGCGCGGGGCGAGCGCCGGCTCGATCGCCCGGCTCGGCGAGCTCGGCGACCGCGCCGAGGTGAGCGCGATCGTCCCGGGCGAGGAGCCGGCCCAGATCGAGCGCGCGGCCGCCTCGCTGGCGCGCGAGCTCGGCGCCTCGCTGCCGGGCTTTCACCTGACGATCTCCCGCAGCCGCTGGGTGGCCGACCCGGTCGACCTCTACCGGGCCGGGCAGGAGGCGCTGCTCGCCGTCAACGTCGCCGAGGCCGACGGGCTCGAGCTGCTCGCCTTCGAGGACACCGGCTCCTACCGCCTGCTGCTGCCCGCGATGAGCGAGGACCCGGGCGAGCTGGAGCGGTTCTACGAGGAGACGGTGGCGCCGCTCTCGGCCTACGACGAGCAGTACGAGACCGACCTGGTGACGACGATCGAGGCGTATCTCGAAAACGACGGCAACGTCACCCCGACCGCCGAGCAGCTGTTCACCCACCGCCACACGGTCCGCTACCGGCTCGAGCGGGTGAAGGAGCTCTGCGGCCACGACATCACCTCCACCGAGGGCCGCGAGAAGCTCGGCCTCGGCCTCAAGGCGATGCGCGTGCTCGGCATCCCGCCGCCCCGCGGCCCCGCGACCGAGCCCGGCACCGCGGCCGGCCGGGCGAAGGTGCGGCGCAAGGCGGAGGGGTAGCTCCAGCTCCGGGGAGAAGACTTGAACTCCTTCCTCGAGGACCAAAACCTCGCGGGCTGGCCAGTTACCCCACCCCGGATCGTCTGGCAGCCGGAGTCTAAAGCCCGGGTTCCGTCCGGCTCATGCACGAACATATGTTCGTGCCACGAGCAGCCAGATTCACGGAGGCCGATCTCCGCAGGGCGATCGCACGCTCGAGCCAGCTGGGCTGAGACCTTGAGAGATCTTGGCTACAGAAGCGCTGGCGGCAACTGGAGGACACTGAAGAAGTACGCGCGCCTCTGGGCGAGATCTCCACTCGATCACTTCGATCCGGATGCCGCCAGAAACGAAGCCCTGAAGCGCCCAAGCGGCGGCTTGACGAAATCATGATCGCGGGCTCGACCTACTCTCGGTTTCATCTCAAGCGCCGACTCTTCGAGGAGGGCCGCAAAGACCGGGTCTGCGAGGAATGCGGACAGGGCGAGTCATGGCGCGGCCGCCGAATGGCGCTCATCCTCGATCACATCAACGGAGTACCGGACGACCATCGATTCGAGAACCTCCGCATCCTTTGCCCGAACTGCGCAGCGACGCTCGAAACCCACTGCGGCTCAAAGAACCGGACTCCGAAGAAGGCCCGCAAGTGCCTCACCTGTGGGGAATCCTTCTTCCCGGCACGCCACAACAACCGGTACTGCTCCCGGGCTTGCGGCCAACGGTGGAACAGGACGCAGACAGCCCACGGGCGAACAGCGACCGCGAACGAGACGCGTCGAGCGCCCGCCGTATCCCGAGCTCATCGCCGAGATCGAGGAGCTACGGCTACGTGGCGACCGGCCGCAGGTACGGCGTCTCCGACAACGCGATCCGCAAGTGGGTGAAGATCTACGAGCGCGAGCTCGAGCGCCGAGACAGCGGGGAGCTGGCCTGAACCCTGCGTGGCGTTCCGGCGGGCCGCAAACCGTCCATCGAGCCGCCGCCTCTACGATTCGCGGCGTGAGCGGGCCCACCGTCCTGATCATGGCCGCCGGCGAGGGCACGCGCATGCGCTCGTCGCTGCCGAAGGTCCTGCACCCCGTGTGCGGGCGGCCGATGGTCGCCTGGCCCGTGCTTGCCGCGCGTGAGGCCGGAGCGGACCGCGTGGCGGTGATCGTCTCGCCCGACCGCGACCTGACCCCGGGGCTGCCCGAGGGCACCGAGACCGTGATCCAGCCGGAAGCCGACGGGACCGGCGGCGCCGTGCGGGCCGCCCACGACCTGGTTCGCGACTCCGACACCGTGGTCGTCCTCTCCGGCGATCACCCGCTGATCACCGGAGAGATCGTCGCGGCCCTGCTCGAGACCCATCGCGCTGCCGGCGCGGGGGCGACGGTGATGACGGTCGAGCTCGACGACCCGGGCGCTTACGGGCGGATCGTTCGCGACGCCGACGGTGACATCGAGCGGATCGTCGAGACCAAGAACCCCGAGCAGGTCGCGGCCGAGGTGCTCGCGATCGGCGAGGTCAACGCCGGCACCTACGCCTTCGACGCCGAGCCGCTGATGGCGGCGCTCGACCACCTCGAAGACGACAACTCGGCCGGCGAGTACTACCTCGGCGACGTGTTGCCGATGCTGCGCGACGCGGGCCGCCGCGTGATCGCCCACAAGGCCACGGACCAGAACGTGAACCTCGGCGTCAACACCCGCGTCGACCTCGCCGCGGTGACCGCGGTCGCCCGGCGCCAGATCCTCGAGCGCCACATGCTCGCCGGGGTCACCGTCGTCGATCCCGGTTCGACGTGGATCGACGCGGAGGTCGAGATCGCCGCCGATGCGACGATCGAGCCCGGCTGCGTGCTGCGCGGTGAGACGTCGATCGGCGCCGACTCGATCATCGGCCCGCATTCGACCCTGACCGATACGCGGGTGGGCGAGCAGGCTCGCGTGGTGCACTCGTACCTGACCAGCGCCGTGGTCGGCGACCTCGCCAACGTCGGCCCGTTCACGTACCTGCGCCCGGACGCCGAGATCGGCCAGGGCGGCAAGGCGGGCGCCTTCGTCGAGGTCAAGAACTCGACGATCGGCGCGGGGGCGAAGGTCCCGCACCTCACCTACGTCGGCGACACGGAGGTCGGCGCTCGCGCCAACGTCGGCGCCGGGACGACGATCGCCAACTACGACGGCAGGCGCAAGCACAGGACGAAGATCGGGGAGGATGCGCGGGTCGGCGTCAACAACTCGCTCGTCGCGCCGGTGACCATCGGCGATGGCGCTTACACTGGCGCCGGTGCGGTGATCCGCGAGGATGTTCCGGAAGGGGCGCTCGGCGTGTCGAGCAACGAGCAGCGAAATATCGAGGGCTACGTGGAACGCAAGGCTGAGGCCAGCGAGGGCGAGGCCGACGGGTGAGCATTCTCGAGGAGCCCCCCGGCACGGTCAGCCCGGCACTGATGAGCTCGATCCCGCAGGACTACACGAAGCGGCTGATGGTCTTCGGCGGCCGCGCCTCGATGGAGCTCGCCGCTCGGATCTCGCAGAAGCTCGACGTCGATCTGGGCGAGGTCGACCTGAGGACGTTCGCCGACGGCGAGGTCTACTGCCGCTACAAGGAGTCGATCCGCGGCGCCGACATCTTCCTCGTCCAGTCGACCGCGGCCAACGCCGCGCAGGGGATGACCCCGAACGACTCGCTGATGGAGCTGCTGGCGATGATCGACGCCGCCAAGGGCGCTTCCGCGCACCGGATCATCGCCGTGATGCCCTGGTACGGATACTCGCGCCAGGACAAGAAGTCCGCCCCGCGCGAGCCGATCACGGCCCGCGTCGTCGCCCAGTGTCTGGAGGCCGTCGGCGTCGACCGCGTTCTGACCATGGACCTGCACTCGGGCCAGGTCCAGGGCTTCTTCTCGAAGCCGGTCGACCACATGACCGCGATGCCGATGCTCACCCAATACTTCATCGACCAGGCGATGACCGACGAGCTCGTGATCGTCTCCCCGGATGCCGGCCGAGTGAAGGTCGCGCGGAACTTCGCCCGCAAGGTCGGCGTCCACTGGGCGGTGATGGAGAAGGAGCGCCCGGCCCAGCAGGTCGCCGAGATCGGCTACGTGGTCGGCGACGTCCGGGGCAAGACGGCGGTGCTGGTCGACGACATGATCGACACGGCCGGAACCCTCTGCGCGGCCGCGAAGACGGTGCTCGACGAGGGCGCCGCCCGGGTGATCGCCTGCGCCACCCACGGCGTCTTCTCGGGCCCCGCGTTCGAGCGGCTCGCCTACGAGAACTCCCAGATCGAGCGCATCGTCGTCACCGACACGATCCCGCTGCGTCCTGGCGCCCCGGAAAACATCTACGTGCTCTCGGCGGCGCAGACGCTCGCCGACTCGATCCGGCGGATCTTCGCCGACGACTCGGTCTCCGAGATCTTCGCCGGCGAGAACCAGCTGTTCTAGGGGTCGATCGCTCGACCCCGCATCGGTTCGCGGCCACTTCGGTGCCGAGCGGGCGATTTCGGCCGCTCACCGCAGTTTTCCCTCAGCGACGCTGTTAAAACGCGCTCCGGCTAGTACCGAATCTTGCCGTCCAGGTCGAAGGTGACCACGGTGCCCACGGTCAGGGTGCTCCCGGGTGGAAGCGCGCCGTTGAACGTGCCGCCGCCCGTGGCGCCCTTGTACTTGCCGCTGCCGCCGAGGACCTCGAAGGTCCCGTTGAGGGTGATGCTGCCGTCGGGCTGGAACTCGACCACGTCCTCTGCTCTCCAGGTTCAGCGTGCCCTTCTTTGCATAGACCGCGACGGGCCGACCCACGGTGATCAGGCCGGTCGGCGTGTTGGTCAGCACGGTCTCCCCGACCGCTGCGGAAGTTCCGAACGGCTTGCCAGTGAGGCGGGCAACGAACTCGTAGCCGGTCGTCGGCTGCCCGATAATCGCGAGCGTCATCGTCGCGTCGACCGTGTGGGTCTTCTTCTTCGCGCTCACCACCTGGGGCGCGGCGAGCGCCGCGAAAGCGATCACCGCAACCAGTGTGAGAAGCCTTGCGCCGAAGCAGCGTCGCTTCACGCCCGAGACGCCCGCTCGGCCATTCGTGAACCGCATATCCGTCACCTCCGTGACGATTGTGCCCCCCGCTCGGGCGTCTTCGACCCGTCCTCGAAATGACCCTATACCCGGAATCCCCCCACGCAAGAGAGGCCGAGACGATGACCCCCTCCGGGGTCGGGTCGAGCCTAAGCGGCGGCTAGCGGTGACACCGCTGGGATCGCGTGCGAGAAAAATCTCACCACCTCGCGCATCCCCGATGAGCCGCACGCAACTTGAGACCCAGTCGCCTGGGTGTACCCAATGGGCACGAAGCGACCTTGGTGACGCAATACGACGGCCGCCGCCGTTCTGTCCCTCCGGGTAAAAGCGCCGCAGTTTGCGGGATCAGCGGGTTCGGACTGGCATGTCGGAGCGTAGCCTCGCGGTCGTGACCACCGTTGAAGCTGCCCACCCACGCGTCGAGTGGATGCTCGATCACGGCTACGGCTTCGAGAGAGTCCAGGGTGAGATCGACGCGTTCGAGGGCCTCGACCCTGAGGAGCAGTCGGCCCTATGGGTCTGGGCTTGGACCGCCAATGACATGGGCGGCACCGACAAGGTTGGGACGCGCGGCGGGCCTCACGGCAGCTGAAAGTGCTTATACCGCCGAGGCTCCGCCACTCGCTCGGCTGCCAGCGCGTCGGACTACCCGGCGACGGCTCGAATCGATCCCGCGCGGTGTCTATGACGATTCGACAACGACGCGTCCATCAAAGAGAAAGCGGCACTTTCCGTGGATCGCGAGATACTGGGCGGGCGATGTCGCAGGAGAACGTCGGGATTGTTCGGCGAGCGTTCGAGATCCTTGAGGACGGCCGAAGGCATGGCGACCCTGGTGCCGCATTCGATCGAGCGGTTGTCGAGGGGCTCATTGCCTCGGACCTCGACTGGGGAGCAGGTAGGAGGGCAGGCGCGGGAGTACCGGGTATGGGGGATGGTGTCGGGCGCGAAGGGTGGCTGGACCTCTTGCGCACCTTCACTGAGGACTTTGAGGACTATCAGAGTGAGCCCGAGCAGATCACCGACGCTGGGGGCGATCAGGTCGTCATGGTTATTCGTTCTGACGGTACCGGCAGGGGGAGCGGGGCGCACGTCGAGATGCGCACCGGCATGGTTTGCACGCTCACCAAGGGCCGCACCGTACGAGTCAACATTTTTCTTGAACCGGCCGACGCAATGCGAGCCGCCGGGCTCACCGGCTGACCGCTTACGCCGCAGTAGCGGCTTGATCACCGTGGTGGCCCAGGTATACGGTCGCCTCGAGCTCGATCCCTGGGAAGCGGCTTAGTCAATGATCCGCAACCCGGTCGCTGCCCGTCAGGCTCAGTCCTTAGGGACGTCGACCTCCTCGGGCCCCTCGGTCGAGTCCACGAGGACGTCGACGCTGCCGCCCCGTACGGTCAGGAGCCTCCGCCTGGCTTCGCGCTTGTCCTTAGCGAAGATCGTCACGTGGACCGTGGCTCGGTATGCCTTCTGCCCCGCTTTCGGCTCCAGCCGCGAGGGTTCCGCGCGCTTTGTCACCCTCTCCCACCGTCTGATTCGGTTGCCCGTCGGTTTATCTCGATTGCTCATCCGTGAACCTCTCGCTTAGGAGTCTCGTTGACATCACGAACGGGGGCCACGCAGGTCAGGACCTACGGACACATGACCGATACTCGCGGCAGCTATCGTCCCGACCGCCTGGTCGCTCACGGCGCCAAGTCTCTCAACTGGCCGGGCGCGCGAGGCCGGGGCTACAGTCCCGCGATGCTGCGCATCGGTCACAAGGGCGCCGACGCGCTCGCCCCCGGCAACACGCTCGCCAGCTTCACGGCCGCGGTCGAGGCCGGGGTCGACGCGATCGAGTTCGACGTCCTCCGCCCACGCGGCGACTTCGACCTCGCCGAGGATTGGCGCGGTGCCCGCGGCGGCCCGGGCCGCGCCAGCGGCCCGCTGCTGGTCGCGCACGACTGGGCCGACGCGGCGCGCCGCGAGCCGCTCACCCTGGCCGAGGCGCTCGACGCGCTGGCCGCCCCGCCGCTCGACCGGATCCGCTTCGACCTCGACCTCAAGGTGGCTGGCCGCGAGGACGAGATCGTCGCCGCGCTGCGCGAGCGCGGGCTGCTCGAGCGGGCGATGGTCTCCACGATGGAGACGTCCAGCCTCGCCTGGCTGCGCGACTCGGCCGCGGACCTCGACCGCGGCTGGACGCTGCCGAAGGTGAGCCGCGACTGGGCGGCGAGCCCCTGGCTGCGCCCGATCTACCACGCCGGCGCCGCGACGCTGCGGGCGCGGCTACCCCGGATCGTCGGCTCCGGCGCGCCCAAGCTCGGCGCCTGGGCCGTCTGGATCTACCACCCGCTGATCACGGCGCGGCTGCTCGGCGCCGCGCACGCCGCCGGCATCCAGGTGATCGCCTGGACGGTCGACGATCCGGAGCGGATCGCCGCGCTGACGCGGCTCGGGGTCGACGGCATCTGCACCAACGACCCGCGCCTCTTGATGAGCGGCGAGCGGCGAGCGGCGAGCGGCGGCTCTAGCCCTTCCGCTTCACCGCCGAGTTCAGGTCCGCCTCGGTGAACCCCGACGACACCTCGCCGACCGACGCGTAGCGATAGAGGGCGACGCCGAAGACGCCGCGCATCGCCTGGATGATCAGCATCGAGACGACGAGGACGATGATCCCGACGAGGATCATCGCGACGGCTGCGGTCGAGGCCGCCTCGCCGTCCTGGGCCGCCCACCAGTAGCCGCCGCCGGCGATCAGCGCGATCGCGGGCAGGACTCCGAGCAGGCCGACGATGCCGCCGATCGCGACGTTGCCGGTGATCTGGCCCTGCCAGCGCTCCTTGAAGAGCTTCGCCGAACGAGTGAGCGTCCCGAACGGGCCGGTGCCCTCGAACGTGATCACGGGGACCGCGAGGAAGGTGATCAGCGACCAGGCCGCGCCGATCAGCGAGCCGATGATCGCCTCGCCGATCGAGCCGCTCGACTGGATCAGCGAGATCAGGACGCCGACGACCGCCGCGAGCAGCGCCCAGCCGGCGATCGCCCCGAGCCGCTGGCCGGCGACCTCGAAGCCATCCGCGATCGTCGCCTCGCGCCCGTGGAAGATCGCGTCGGCGGTGGCCGCGAGCGCGACGCCGAAGTAGATCGTGATGAACGAGGAGAGGTAGAGGCCGATCGCGATCAGCACCGCGCCGATCACGGTCTGCTCGTCGTCGATCAGGTAGAGGCCGGGGCCGACGGTGACGACGGTGACCACGATCGCCAGCAGCGCCCCGTAGATCGGGAACCGGAACAGCTCTCGATTCGAGCGCAGCAGCGCCCAACTCTTCTTCGTCAGCTCCCACCCTTGCCTGAACCTGCTCATCAAAACCCTCCTCGGTCGTTCTCGTGCGAAACCTATATCGGCGTCCGGTCGCCGGCCTTAAAGTGCCCGGGCGATGGCGGCTGACCAGGGACTGCCGAGGGGGACGAAGCTGGCGCTCTTCGCGATGGGTCTCGGCGTGCTCGTCATCGCCAACGATTTCACCGCGCTCAACGTCGCCCTGCCGGCGATCGAGCAGGACTTCGACGTCGACGTGGGGACCGTCCAGTGGGTCGTCAACGGCTACGTGCTCATCTTCGGAATGGGGCTCGTCACCGGCGGGCGCCTCGCCGACATGCTCGGCAGGCGGCTGATCTTCTTCATCGGCGCCGCGATCTTCGCCGGCTTCTCGATCCTCGGCGCGATCGCCCCGAGCGCGATCGTGTTGATCATCGCCCGGGTCGGCATGGGGGTGGGGGGCGCGCTGCTCTGGCCCGCGATCCTCGGGATGACCTTCGCCGCGCTGCCGCCGGCCAAGGCGGGCCTCGCCGGCGGCCTGATCCTCGGCGTCGCCGGGCTCGGCAACGCCATCGGGCCGCTGATCGGAGGCGTGCTCACCGATGAGCTCAGCTGGCGAGCGATCTTCTGGCTCAACGTGCCGATCGCGGCGCTCGCGGTGTTCACGACCGCCAAGTTCGTCCACCAGCCGCCGGTCGAGGTGACCGAGCGCAGGATCGACTACGCCGGGATCGTGACCGTGTCGCTCGGCCTCGTCGCGATCCTGCTCGGGCTCGACCAGGCGGTCGACTGGGGCTGGACGGACCCGCGGGTGCTCGCGTTCTTCGGCGGCGGTCTCGTGCTGCTGATCGCGTTCGCGATGATCGAGCGCCGGATGGGCGAGGCGGCGCTGATCCCCCCGGACGTGATCGCCAACAAGCCGTTTCGCGCCGCCTGCCTGACCGTGCTGATGCTCTCGGCGGTCTTCTTCTCGATCGTCCTCTACGTGCCGCAGCTGATGGAGAAGATCCTCGGCTTCTCGGCGCTCGAGGCCGGCTTCGCGATGCTGCCGATGCTCGGCCTGTTCGCGATCTTCGCCTTCTACACCGGGCGGATCTACGAGCGGGTCGGCGGGCGGCCGGTGATCATCCTCGGCACCGCGCTCCTCGCAGCGGGGCCGCTGGTCGTCTCGTTCTTCGGCGCCGATTCCTCCTACGCCGTGCTGATCCCCGGCCTGGTGCTCGTCGGGGTCGGCGCCGGCTTCTTCTATCCGTCGATCACGACGGCGGCCGTGACGATGCTCGACGCGACGCGATCGAGCCTCGCGGGCGGCATCACCTACATGTTCCAGATCGCGGGCGGCGCGATCGGCCTCGGGCTGACGACCGCGCTGTTCACCAGCCGCTCCGAGGACCTGGTGGTGAGCGAGGCGAGCGACGCCGGCCTGAAGATGACCGGCGACCAGGCCGGGGTGATCCACGGCTATCTCGCCGGCACGGAGCCCGGCAACGCCGCCTTCAACCAGTTCGACACCTCGGTCGCCGACAAGGTGCTCGACGTGGTCAAGGACTCGTTCGTCGGCGGGATCCAGCTCAGCCTGCGGGTGGTGGCGGCGATCGCGCTGGTCGGCCTGGTGATCGCGATCCGCGGGGTCAGGGTCCCCGAGACCCAGCCCGAGGCCCCCGCGCCGCCCGCCGGCGCCTGAGCGCCCTCAGGGCGCCGCCAACCCCGGGACCCGCCTGATCCCACGGGTCTCGAAGTACTCCCACTCCTCGCGGCCGAGCTCGGTCGCGGGCTCGTCGCCGTAGACCCACTCGCGCATGATCCGGTGCCAGTTGCGCTTCGCGTGCAGCTGGGCGAGGACCGCGATCACCCCGATCTCCATCCGCCGGCCCATCAGCTCGTCGGCGGGGATGTTCTCGCGGCGCATCACCTGGAAGTACTCGGAGCGCGGGTCGGAGGCGGACTCGATGATCTTCATCACGCGCCGCGAGGAGACCTCGTAGTCGCCGTCCTCGATGTACCAGCCGCCGACCAGCATCACGTGATCCATCAGGTGCTCGGCGTCGAGCTTGGTCGGCTTCTTGACGAACCCGAGGTCGTGCAGGCGCTGGCGCAGGGCCTCGGGGTCATGGCGGATTGCCGCGTCGAGCGCCGCCTGCTCGAGCTGGATCTGCTCGCGGTCGAGCTTCTTCGTCATCCCGAAGTCCAGGAAGGCGACTCGGCCGTCCTCCATCAGCAGGTAGTTGCCGGGGTGCGAGTCGGCGTTGAAGTGCTGCAGGTGGTAGATCGAGCCGAAGCAGAACCGAAAGACGATCTCGCCGAAGCGGCTGCGCTCCTCGTCGTCGAGCTCCTTGACCTGCTCGAAGCCCACCCCCTCGACGAATTCGGAGACCAGCACCCGGCGGCGCGAGAGCCGCGTGATCACGTCGGGGACGTAGATGAACGGGTGCCCGCGGTAGGCGCGCGAGAAGGTGCGCTGATTCTGCGCCTCGTACTCGTAGTCGAGCTCCTCGAGCACCCGGGCGCGCAGCTCGGAGGCGACCGACTTCGCGTCGAGGCCGGGGGCGAGCGCCCTCGCGAGCCGGACGAGGACGCCGGCGTTGCGCATGTCCGCTTCGAGCGCCTCGGCGACCCCGGGGTACTGGATCTTGACCGCGACCGGCCGGCCGTCGAGCAGCTTCGCGCGGTGCACCTGGCCGATCGAGGCCGCCGCGAACGCCTCCGGCTCGAACTCGGAGAAGTGCTCGTCGACCGGCTCGCCGTACTCCTCCTCGATCACCTTCGAGACCCGCTCCCACGGCATCGGCGGCGCCGAGGTGCGCAGTTTCGCGAGCTCCGTCTGGTAGATCTCGGCGTACTCGGGGGGCAGGAACTCGGTGTCGATGAACGAGGCGAGCTGGCCGATCTTCATCGCGGCGCCCTTCATCTCGCCGAGCGTGCGGACCATCGTCAGCGCCGTCTCCAGGTGGCGCGC
Organism: uncultured Solirubrobacterales bacterium; assembly: GCA_963781265.1. Taxonomy (GTDB): domain Bacteria; phylum Actinomycetota; class Thermoleophilia; order Solirubrobacterales; family 70-9; genus WHSW01. The sequence goes on along the minus strand of CAWAFH010000008.1, from coordinate 62,684 downwards.
CTCGAGCCTCTCCTCGGCGGCCTCGTCCCGGCGCGCCACCCCGGCCGCCCTCGTCCCGGCGTAACGGGCGGCCTGGGAGCCCATCGCCGTACCCAGCTTCGCGGAGCGGCGGACCCGGCCCTTCGGGATCTTCATGTCGTCTCCGGCCACTCGCTCAGGGTAAAGCGCTACTTCGGCGCCAGCACCGGTTTGAATAGAGTCGAAAGCGAGTTCTCAAGGAGGAGGGCCTTCCCGTGCTGATTGCCGCCCGCGCATTGCGCCTCACGATCGCCCTCGCCGCCGTTGCCGCGGGGCTCGCCGTCGTGGCCACCCCGGCGCCCGCGGCGACCGACTACGAGACCGGCTACGCGCTCGGCGCCGAGGCCTACGAGTACGGGATCCCGATCGTCGACACCGGGCGCATCTACCGGACGGCCACCAGCGTCAGCAAGTCCGACGGCAAGGGCAACGCGCCGCCGAACCGGTTCAGCCACGCCCGCAAGCTCGCCCAGCCGACCGACCGCACCGTCGTCGCGCCCAACCACGACACCCTCTACTCGCTCGCCTGGCTCAACCTCAAGCGCCAGCCGCGGATCCTCCACATCCCGGCCATGCACCGGTTCTTCGCCTTCGAGCTGGTCTCGCCGTGGACCGAGAACTTCCGCAACATCAGCACGGCGACCGGGAACTCCGACGGCGGCGACTTCGCGATCGTCGGGCCGGACTTCGACGGCAAGCTGCCGCGCGGGGTCACGAAGGTCCGCTCGCCCTACAACCGGGTCTGGCTGATCGGGCGCACCCTGATCCGCGACGAGGGCGACACCGAGCGCGTCAACAAGATCCAGAACTCCTACCGGCTCACCCCGCTGGCGAGGTTCGGGCAGCGCTACAAGCCGCCGGTGCTCGAGCCGGTGGACACGACCGCTGACCAGGCCCCGATCCCCGGCTTCGGGCCGGGCGAGGACCCGCTCGACTTCTACACGGCGCTCGGGCGCGAGATGAAGCGCTTCCCGCCGCCTGCGGCCGACCAGCCCCTGCTCGACCGCATCGCGGCGATCGGGGTCGGCGCGGGCCTCGACCCGGCGACCGACCCGTCGCTGAGCGCCGAGACGCTGGCCGGGATGCGGGCCGCGGTCACCGACGGTCCGGCGACGATCCAGGCGATGCTGACCTCGCGCTTCCTCGCCGAGTTCGACCGCCACAACGGCTACCTGCTCGGCGACATCGGCCACTACGGCACCGACTACGCCCTGCGCGCGATGACCGACAAGGTCGGGGTCGGCGCGCTCAAGCCGAAGATCGCGATCTACGCCTTCGCCCAGACGGCGGCCGACCTGTCGCCGCTGAACGGCGGGGAGCGCTACGTCCTGCACCTGCCCGCCGACCAGCTCCCCGTGCCGGCGCGCGGCTTCTGGTCGATGACCCTCTACGACTCGGAGATCTTCTTCTTCGCCAACCCGTTCGACCGGTATCTCCTCAACGACCGCAGCGACCTGAGCTACAACGCCGACGGCTCGCTCGACCTCTACGTCCAGGCGACGCAACCGAGCGATCCCGGCCAGGCCGCCAACTGGCTCCCCGCGCCGCCGGGCGGCTTCCGGCTGATCTGGCGTCTCTACGACACCGGCCCGGCGAAGGACGGGATCCTCGACGGCACCGGCTGGCAGCCGCCCTCGATCATGCGCTGCGACGCCTCCGGGGTCGCCTCCGACGGCACCCACTGCGCTCTCTGAGCGCCCGCCCGACTCCGGTTCTCTATCCTCATCCGCCGCATGGCCACTGACCGAGCGACCCTCAAAGTCCAGCCCCGAACCGAGTTCGGCTCGCGCACGAGCCGGCGCCTGCGCCGCGACGGCTTCGTTCCCGGCGTCATCTACGGCAGCGGTTCGGAGGCGCGCGCCTTCCAGGTCGGCGAGCGCGACATCCGCAACGTGCTCGTCCACGGCGGCGCGCTGATCGACGTCGAGATCGAGGGTTCGAGCGCGGTGCCGGCGGTCGTCAAGGACCAGCAGCGCGACCCGGTCCGCGGCGAGCTCGTCCACCTGGACCTCCAGGAGGTCAACCTGAAGGTCGAGATCCAGGCCGACGTCTCGATCGAGCTGCTCGGCGCCGACGACGCCCCCGGGGTCAAGGAGGGCGGCGTCCTCGAGCACGTCACGCACGAGGTCACGATCTCCGCGCTGCCGACCGAGATCCCGGAGTCGATCCCCGCCGACGTCTCCGGGATGGAGATCAACGACACGCTTCAGCTCAGCGCCATCCAGGCCCCCGAGGGGGTCGAGTTCGTCCTCGGCGAGGACCAGAGCGCCGACGAGATCACGATCGCCACCCTCTCGCCCCCGCGGGTCGAGGAGGAGCCGGAGGCCGAGATCGAGGAGGAGGCCGAGCTGGTCGGCGAGGACGGCGAGCCGGTCGAGGGCGAGGAGCCCGCCGCCGAGTCCGGCGACGACTCGTCCGACGGCTCCGCCGACTCGGAGGAGTAAGCCCTGCGCCTGTTCGGGCGCCGCTCCGAGGAGCCGGGCGATCGCTTTCTTCTCGTCGGCCTGGGCAATCCGGGCAGCCGCTACGCCCGCACCCGCCACAACGTCGGCTTCCGGGTGGCCGAGCGGCTCGCCGAGCGCTGGGACCTGCCGAAGCCGCGGCGCAAGTACGGCGCCGAGCTGGCCGAGGGCCGGATCCGCCCGGGCGGCCCCAGGGTTGCCCTGCTCACCCCGCAGACGTTCATGAACGAGTCCGGCAAGGCCGCCGGCCCGGCGCGCGGCGCGATGCGCATCCCGCTGGACCGCGTGATCGCGATCCACGACGAGATCGACCTGCCGTTCGCCGAGATCCGGACCAAGCTCGGCGGCGGCGCGGCCGGGCACAACGGGCTCAAGAGCCTGCGCGACGGGTTCGGCTCGACCGACTTCTGGCGGGTGCGGGTCGGTGTCGGGCGCCCGGACTCGACCGACCCCGAGATCGTGTCCGCCCACGTCCTCGGCCGCTTCAGCGAGCCCGAGGCCGAGGTGACGGCGCTGATCGGGGCCGCGGCCGACGAGACCGAGCGCCTGATTGAAAGGATCGCCGCCGATGACGACGACTGAGCCGCTGACCACCTACGACGTCGCCGATCGGGTCGCGTTGCTGCGCCTCGACCGCCCCAAGGCGCGCAACGCGATCAACACCGCGATGCTCGAGGAGCTGCTCGCCCACCTCGAGGCCGCGCGCGCCGACGACGAGGTGCGGGTCCTCGTGCTGTCGTCGACCGACCACATGGGGCTCTCGGCCGGCGCCGACGTGCGCGAGGAGCTCGACCAGGAGGGCAGCGTCCGCCGGATGCAGCTGTTCGCGGCGCTCTACGACGAGCTGACCGCCTTCCCGAAGCCGACGGTCGCGGCCTGCCACGGAGCCTGCGTCGGCGGCGGGGCCGAGATCGCGGTCGCCTGCGACCTGCGGGTGGGCGGCTCGAACCTGCGGCTGCGCTTCCCCGGGGCCGCGCTCGGCGTCCCGGTCGGGCCCGCGCGGCTGGTCACCCTGTGCGGGCTGTCGGTCGCCAAGTACCTGTTGCTGACCGCGAAGGAGGTCGACGTCGACGTCGCCTACCGCTGGGGGCTCGTGCACAAGGTCGTCTCGGCTCCGCGCACCGAGGAGGCGGCGCTGCAGCTCGCGATGCAGGTCGCCGAGCACCCGCCGGAGGCGGTCGCGAAGCTCAAGCGGATGCTGCACGAATGGGACGAGGTCGAGGAGCGCTCCCGGATCGAGGGCGAGGGCCAGGTCGACTGGGCGCGCTCGGGCCCCGGGCTGCCCTACCGCGAATAGAACAACTCCGGCCACGTCCTCCGCTTCGCGTCCGGGCGTGCCGGCTCAGCTACGGGTTCTCGGCGGCGCGCTCCGCGTTGAGCTCGTCGATCACCCCGAACAGGTCGCCCTCGCGGTAGAAGTCGATCGAGAGGAAGTTCGCGAGCAGGCCGCGCTTGCGCTCACAGGCATGCACCCGGTCGAGCAAGGCACGGCGCGTGTTCACCTTGGCCGCGTTCGACGGCTTCGGGGCCGGCGAGGTGTCGATCCAGTGGTTGATCAAGAACAGCGGCGCCGAGCGCGGCCCGCGATTCGCCGCGCAGCTCGCGGGCAGCTGGTCCGGATCGAGCAGCTGCGCGGGGCGCTTGAACGAGTACGGCGTTTCCTGCAGCAGCGAGTCGTAGGCGCGGTGATACCACGGCACCGCGCTGCCCCCGTCGTTGTTCTCGGACATCATCACCGCCGTCCCGCCCGTGTTGACGATGTCCTGGAGCGTCGGCAGCGGCTCGCCGAGTGCCCCGGTGTAGACGTGGTCGATCAGGCCGGTCGCCTGCGCCGCCGAGTCGATCTCCGCCGGCGGGACGTAGTCCTCGACCACGATCACCACGACCTGGCTCGGGTTGGCGGCGAGGAAATCGCGGATCTCCACGAACGCCTTCTTCAGCGGCAGCGCCCCGAGCTCGCAGAAGCGATGGCACAGGTAGACCTGGCGCGGGCCGGTGGGCGGTGAGTTGACGATCCGGTCGCGGATGCGCAGCGCGGCGTCGAGCGCCTCGGGGCCGAGCGACTCCTCGTAGGCCTGGCGCTCCGGGCCGGAGAGGTCGGAGAGGTCGGTCTTGACGACGCCGCTCTCCGTGGGAGTGCCGAAGTGGGCGTCGATGAACAGACCGCGGATGCCTTCGTTGAGCTGCGCTGACAGGCCCCGCTCCTGCTGGGCGAACAGCCAGCCCGGATTGGTCGCGGCGGACATCGCGTTGTGGGTCGAGGCGAACGCGACCTGGTTGAGCGGCCGCTCGCAGAGGTCGCGACTGCCGTTGCAGCCCTCCGTGCGCAGGGCCCGCCGGGTCTCATCGATGCCGCCGGCGCTGACGAAGATCGCGCTCGCGATGACGATGACGACGAGCGCGGCCCCCGTCGCGAGGAGCGCCCGCCCGCCTGCGACCCGATCGGCTCGCGCCTCGGCCTGGTCGGCCGGCAGGATCATCCGCATCAGCTCCGAGACGCCCGCGTAGGCGATGTAGACGCCGATCAGCAGGACGACCAGGTTCACGAACGCGTCGCTGCGGGCCACGATCAGGATCCCGACCACGATCAGGGCGAGCGCGCGGACAGCGCGCCATCCCCGCCGTTCCGGGGTCCTCGCGAACAGCTCCAGGCCCTTGCGCAGCGGTGCGGCGATGTCGACCGGGCGCAGCAGCGACGACGCCGCCGCGGCGATGATCCCGCCGCACGCGGCGAACAGGTAGAGCGTCCGCGTCAGGTCGCCGAGAAAGGCGTTCCAGATGCCATCGGCGGCGTCGCGCACCCCGGCCTCGTCGATGCGCGCCAGCACGAGCGTCCTCGCGACGCCGAGGGCGACCACGGCGATCACCCCGCACATCACGATCGCGACCCCGAGGGTCATCGCGGTCTGCCGCCGGTCCGTTGACACCCACATCGCGACGGCGATCAGCGCGACCGCGAGGAGCAGCAGGACGACCTCGACCAGGGCCGCGTTGTCCGCCGCGCGCGCCAGGTCCGCGACCCAGGCCGGCGGGTCGACGTCGGCGATCTCGACGTCGACCTTGCCGGGGATCTCCTTTGCGATCTGCGGCCGCAGGGCCTGCACGGCTCCCCGCAGCACCTCCCCGATATCGGCGAGCGTCAGCGTGACGGTGTTCTGGTCCTGCTCGAAGACGGCTCGGTGCACGTCGCGGACCGCGGAGCTGAAGAGGCCCTGGAACACGCTGCCGCCGACCAGGCCGTCGACCACGCTCTCGATCACCGGGCGCACGGCGATCAGGTCCGCCTGCGCGTTGATCACGAGGTCGTCGGTCACGCGGGTGGCGATCTCGGAGCGCACGGCCTCGTCGTCGAGCGCGGCGCTCGCCCGGTCGGCGAACTCGTTCGAGTCGAACAGCGCGCTGTTCGCGTAGCCGACCAGGGCCGCCAGCAGGAGCAGGACGGCGGCGAGGATCGAGAGCGTCGGCGCGGCGATCCGTCGGCTGGTCCCACCCATGCGGCGGAGCCTATCCGTGCCCCTCCCGGCGCGGACAGCGACGGCGCTAACCTCGCCGCGACTGCTCAGGGCACTGCTCGACATAGCGTTCGCCGACCGGCGACTCGCAGCCCTCGCGGCCCGGATCAGGGCCGGCGAGGCGGTCGACCTGCGCGCTTCCGGCTCGATCCGCCCGTATCTGCTCGCCGCGCTGCTCGACTCCACCGAGGCGCTCGACGGCCGCCCGGCGCTCGTGGTGGCCGCCGACGACGTCGGCGCCCGCGACCTCGCCCGCGCGCTGGGCGCCTACCTGGCGCCCCGCCGGGTCCGCTACTACCCGTCGCGCGGCACCGGGTACGAGTCGCACCTCGCTCCGCCGCCGCACCTCGTCGGCCTGCGCATCGGTGCCCTGCAGGCCCTTGAATCGGGCTCGAGCGGCGAGCGGCGAGCGGCGAGCGCTGACCCGCCGATCGTCGTGGCGAGCGCCGTCGCGCTGGCCGAGGCGGTTCCGGACGCCAGCTTGCGCCCCACGGGCTTCGCCCTCTCGAAGGACGAGGAGATCGACCTCGGCGACGTTGCCGAGCTGCTGGCCGAGGCCGGCTACGAGCGCGTCGACCAGGTCGACGAGCGCGGCCAGTTCTCGGTCCGCGGCGACATCCTCGACGTCTTCCCGGCGACCGAGGAGCGCGCGGCGCGCCTGGAGCTGTTCGGCGACGAGATCGAGTCGATCCGCTGGTTCTCCACCTTCACCCAGCGCTCGCTCGGCGAGGCCGAGCGGATCGAGCTGGACCCGGCCGCCGAGCTCGCGCTCGAGCACCGCGAGCTCGCCGAGCTCGCGGCGACCGAGGCCGGGGAGGAGCGCCCGGACGTCGCCGAACTGCTGCCGGTCGACTCGTTCCGCGCTCCGCTCGACCTGATCGACGAGCGGACGGCGATCGTGATCGCCGCCGCGGAGGAGATCCCGGCGGCGCTCGCCGACCACTGGGAAGACGTGACGACGGCGATGCACGACTCCGACGCCCGCCGCCTGTACGTGGACGTCGCCGAGCCGCTACGGGAGCGGGCGATCGTGACCGCCCGCGGGGTGGCCGATCCGGCCGAAGACGAGGACGAGCGGCGAGCGGCGAGCGGCGAGTGGCGGGCTCAGACCCCAACCTCCGCCGCCCGCTCGATCGGCGAAGCGGAATCCCAGCTCGAGAAGGAACTGCGCTCCAACTACCGCACCGTCGTCACCTTCGAGAGCCGCGGTGAGGCCGAGCGCGCCCGCTACAACCTGAACCGGGTCGACGCCCACTTCCTCGGCGCGGTCGCGCCCACCGACGCCGCGGTGCTCTTCACCGACGCGCCGCTCAGCGACGGCTTCGTCTCGCCCGAGCTGCGCCTCGCGGTGATCCCCTACCGCCGGCTCGTCCACCGGCGCCGCTCGGCCGAGCCGGGACCGTCGCGCGGCCGGCTGGCGAGCTTCGCCGACCTGCGAGTCGGCGACTACGTCGTGCACGCGGACCACGGGATCGCCCGCTTCGCGGGGTTCGAGACGAAGACGCTCGCCGGGGTCACCCGCGACTACCTCGAGCTCGAGTACCGCGGCGAGGACAAGGTCTTCGCGCCCACCGACCAGCTGGCGAAGATCAGCCGCTACATCGGCGCCGGTGGCGACGCGCCGCAGCTGTCCGCGCTCGGCTCGAAGCGCTGGGACGCGGTCAAGGCCCGGGCGCGCCGCGCGGCGCAGGAGCTCGCGGGCGAGCTGCTCAACCTGTACGCCGAGCGCCAGGCGCGCCGGGGGCACGCGTTCGAGCCCGACGGTGAGTGGCAGCTCGAGCTGGAGCGCTCCTTCCCGTACCGCGAGACCGCCGACCAGGTCGACGCGATCGAGGCGGTCAAGGCCGACATGGAGTCGGACCGCCCGATGGACCGGCTGATCTGCGGCGACGTCGGCTACGGCAAGACCGAGGTCGCGCTGCGCGCCGCGCACAAGGCCGCCGCGGAGGGCAAGCAGGTGATGGTCCTCGTGCCGACCACGATCCTCGCTCAGCAGCACCTCGGGACCTTCCGCGAGCGGCTCGCGACCTCGCCGCTCGAGATCGAGATGGTGTCGCGCCTGCGCAAGCCGGCCGAGGTCCGCGACGCGCTCGCGCGCTTCGCCGACGGCCGGGTCGACATCCTGATCGGCACCCACCGGCTGCTCTCGCGCGACGTCCGCGCCGAGGACCTGGGGCTGGTCGTCGTGGACGAGGAGCAGCGCTTCGGGGTCAAGCAGAAGGAGCTGCTGCGCCAGCTGAAGCTGAAGGTGGACGTCCTGTCGCTCTCGGCGACGCCGATCCCGCGGACGCTGCAGATGAGCCTCGCCGGGCTGCGCGACATCTCGGTGATCGAGACGCCGCCCGAGGGACGGCGCCCGGTCCGCACCTACGTCGGCCCCTACGACGAGGAGCTGGTCGGACGCGCGATCCAGCGCGAGGCCGCGCGCGAGGGCCAGGTGTTCTTCCTCCACAACCGGATCGACACCCTGCACGAGGTCGCCGAGCGGCTGCGGGCGCTCTGCCCGGGGGTCCGGTTCGCCGAGGCGCATGGGCAGATGGACGAGTCAGAGCTCGAGGGGACGATGCTGAGCTTCCTGCGGGGCGACGCCGACTGCCTGGTCGCGACGACGATCATCGAGTCGGGGCTCGACATCCCGCAGGCGAACACGCTGATCGTCGAGCGCGCCGACCACCTCGGGCTCGCGCAGGCGTACCAGATCCGGGGCCGAGTCGGCCGCTCTCGCGAGCGCGCGTTCGCCTACATGCTCTATCCCTCCGAGGAGGCCCTGAGCCGCGAGGCGGGCCAGCGGCTGGCGACGCTCTCCGACCACACCGAGCTCGGCTCCGGCTTCGCGATCGCGATGCGCGACCTCGAGCTGCGCGGCGCCGGCGACCTGCTCGGCGACGAGCAGTCCGGCCACGTCGCCGCGATCGGGTTCGAGCTCTACGTCTCGCTGCTCGACGAGGCGGTCGAGCAGCTGCGCGCGCAGGGCGCCGAGGCGCGGCCGGCGGAGGCGCCGGTGCGGCTGGACCTCGATGTCGACGCCTACCTGCCCGCCGACTACGTCCCGTTCGAGACCGCGAAGATCGACGTCCACCGCCGGATCGCGGGCGCTCGCGCCGCCGGCGACCTGCGCGCCCTGCGCGACGAGCTGCGCGACCGCTTCGGCCCGGTGCCCGAGCCGGTCGAGAACCTGTTCGCCCTGCAGCGGGCGCGGATCGAGCTCGGCGCCGCCGGCGCGCGGACCGCCGAGGTGCGCGGCGGGCGGCTCTCGGTGACCCCGCTCGAGCTCGACTCGGCGACGGTCGCCGCGGTGCGCGAGCGAATCCCCGAGGCGATCTACGAGCTGCGCAACAGGACCCTGTCGCTGCGGGTGGGCGACGACCCCGGGGAGCGGCTCAAGGCAGTGCTCGCGCTGACCGAGGCGCTCTCGGCGGCCCTCGCCGCCGAGCCGGTCGCCGCCTAGGACCTCGACGGTCGACCGGCGCCTGGATCTCGGCCTCTGAGCCGCGCTTTAGGCGGCGGTCGTTATGCTGCCGAACTCGTGAGTCCGCAGGGAAAGAAGGGCAACCCCGCCGCTGCCGCGCGGGCGAAGGCGACGCCGCCGCCGAAGTCGCGCAAGACGCTCGCCCTGGTGGTGTTCGGGGTCATGTTCGTGGCGCTGTTCGTGATCGTCGGCGTTGCGGTCGGGATCGGCACCCCGTCGGTGCCCGACGGCGCGATCGCGGTCGTCGAGGACGCCCCCAACGGGACGATCACGCAGGAGGAGTTCGACCGCGCGCTCGTCCAGGCGGCCGCGCGACAGGGGCTGAAGGACGTGCCCGCGAAGGGCGACCCGCAGTATCAGCTGCTCGCCGACTCGGCCGAGGGAGACCTGATCCTCTCGCGCTGGGTGCTCGGCGAGGCCGACGAGCGCGGGATCGAGATCACCGACCGCCAGATCGACGACGAGCTCGAGTCGATCAAGCAGCAGCAGTTCGGCTCCGAGGAAGCCTTCCAGAAGTTCCTCGACCAGTCCGGGTTCACGCTCGACGAGGCGCGCCAGCGGATCCAGCTGCAGCTGGCCTCCGACGCGATCCAGAAGGCCGTCCTGCCGAGCGATCCGACCGTCACCGATGACGAGGTCCAGACCTACTACGACGCCAACATCGCCCAGTTCGAGCAGCCCGAGACCCGCGACGTCCGCGTCATCCTGACCAAGACCGAGGCCGAGGCCAACGACGCGCTCGACGCCCTCGGCACCGACCCGTCGCCCAAGACCTGGGAAGAGGTCGCGAAGAAGTACTCGATCGACGAGGCCACCAAGTCGACCGGCGGCCTGCGGACCGCGGTTGCCGAGGGACAGTCCGAGCAGGCGCTCGACGAGCAGATTTTCAGCGCAACCGAGAACGAGATCGTCGGCCCGTTCCAGGGTGAAGCCGGCTACTACGTGATCGAGGTCGAGAAGGTGACCCCGGGGGTCACCCAGCAGCTCGACGACCCGGTCCAGGGCTCCACCGCCGGGGCCCAGGCGCAGACGGTCGCCGATCAGGTCCGCGCCAGCCTGGTCGCCAACCGCCAGCAGACGATCGCGCAGGCCTTCCAGGACGACTTCCAGACGAAGTGGGTCGCGCGCACGTTCTGCGCCGACGGCTACCGGATCGATCGCTGCTCCAACGCCGAGCCGCCTCCCGACCCGTGCACCGAGGACGTCGCCCAGAGCCAGGGCTGCGACGCGCCGGTGCCATCGACCAGGCCGATCGCTCCAGGCTCCAACGAGGTCTTCGGGACCCCCGCCGCCGTCGGCCTCGCGCAGGGGCCGCAGACCGGATCGACCGCGCCCGCCGGCGGCGCGACCCCGGGCCTGACCCCGGTGCCCGGCACCGCTGCCCCGCCCGGCACGGCGCCGCAGACGGCGCCCCAGACCGCTCCGCAGACTGCCCCGCCCGGCGGCTGAGCTGGACCGCTCGGCGCTAGAGCGTCTCGACGAGATCACCCGCCGGCTGCGGCGGGAGTGCCCCTGGGACCGCGAGCAGGACGAGCGCTCGATCGTCCCGCACACCGTCGAGGAGGCCTACGAGCTCGCCGACGCCGCCGCCCAGGGCGACGACGCGAAGCTGCGCGACGAGCTCGGCGACGTGCTGTTCCAGGTCGTCTTCCTGGCGCTGCTGCTGGAGGAGCGCGGCGAGGGCTCGCTCGATCAGATCGCCGCGCAGCTCACCGAGAAGCTGATCCGCCGCCACCCGCACGTGTTCGGCGAGGCCGAAGCGGAGAGCGCTCGCGAGGTGCTCGCCAACTGGGATCAGATCAAGCGCGAGGTCGAGGGCCGCGGCGCCGGCGACCCGTTCGCGGACATCCCGGAGAACCTCCCGGGTCTCCTGTACGCGCGCAAGACGCTGCGCCGGGCGGAGCCCGGCGGCGGCGGGACCGCCGAGCGCGAGACCCGCGACGAGGCCGAGGCGGCGGTGGGGGAGATGCTGCTCGAGGCGGTGCGCCTCTCGCGCAGGCTCGGTGTGGATCCCGAGCTCGCGGTCAGGGCGGCCGCCGATCGGCTGCGCGACCGCTCCCTGCGCGACGGAACCCACTAGCCTCCCGCTCCGCGAATGGGCGTAATCGGACATATTCATGCGCGCCAGATACTCGACTCGCGGGGCAACCCGACGGTCGAGGTCGACGTGCGCCTCAAGTCCGGCGCGCTCGGCCGCGCCGCGGTCCCCTCGGGGGCCTCGACCGGCGAGTTCGAGGCGACCGAGCTGCGCGACGGCGGGTCCGAGTGGGCGGGCAAGGGGGTCGGGCGAGCGGTCGAGAACGTCAACGATGCGATCGCGAAGGCGCTGGTCGGCGCGCGGGCGACCGATCAGGTCGCGATCGACGAGACCCTGCGCGAGCTCGACGGGACCCCGAACAAGTCGCGGCTGGGCGCCAACGCGATCCTCGGCGTCTCCCTTGCGACCGCCCGCGCCGCGGCGGTGGAGGCCGAGGTGCCGCTCTACATCTACATCGCCGAGCTCAGCGGGTTGTCGCGCGAGCAGGCGACCGTGCTGCCCGTGCCGATGATGAACGTGATCAACGGCGGCGCCCACGCCGACAACTCGGTCGACCTCCAGGAGTTCATGGTCGTCCCGGCGGGCGCGGCCAGCTTCGCCGAGGGACTGCGGATGGGGACCGAGGTCTTCCACGCGCTGAAGGCGACCCTGAAGGAGCGCGGGCTCGGGACCACGGTCGGCGACGAAGGCGGCTTCGCGCCCGACCTCGAGTCGAACGAGGCGGCGCTCGCCGTGCTCGTCGAGGGCATCGAGGCGGCGGGCTACGAGCCCGGCGCCGACGCGTACATCGCCCTCGACCCGGCGACCAGCGAGATCTTCCGTGAGTCCGACGGCGCCTACGTGCTCGAGCACGAGGGCCGGGCGCTGAGCGCCGAGGAGATGGCGGCGTACTGGGCCGAGATGACCGGGCGCTACCCGGTGATCTCGATCGAGGACGGGATGGCGGAGGAGGACTGGGACGGCTGGGACCTGCTGACCAAGCGGCTCGGCGCCTCCTGTCAGCTGGTCGGCGACGACCTCTTCGTCACCAACCCCGAGCGCCTGACCCGCGGGATCGAGGCCGGGGTCGCCAACTCGATCCTCGTCAAGGTCAACCAGATCGGCACCCTGACCGAGACGCTCGAGGCGATCGCGATCGCCCGGGACGCCGGCTACTCGGCGGTGATCTCGCATCGGTCCGGCGAGACCGAGGACACGACGATCGCCGACATCGCGGTCGGGACCGGCGCGGGCCAGATCAAGACCGGGGCGCCGTCGCGCTCGGACCGGGTGGCGAAGTACAACCAGCTGCTGCGGATCGAGGAGGAGCTCGGCGAGAGCGCCACCTACCCGGGATTGAAAGCTTTCAGCGGAAGGTAGTCGCCCATCCGCGCCGAACGGATCAGGCGTGAGCACCCGCGCCCAGGCCGCCCGCGGCTACCGGTTGAAGCCGGCGCCCCGAACCCGCAGCCGCGGAGGCGCCAGCCGGATCCACTGGGACCGGGTCGGCCGAGTGGTGCTCGTCCTCGTCCTCGCGGTGATCTGCATCTCCTACATCGGGCCGTCGATCAACTTCCTCGACGCCTGGCGCGACTCGAAGGCCGAGCACGCCTCGCTCGCCGAGCTGCAGACGGAGAACGCCAAGCTCAAGCAGCGGCTCACCAACCTGGAGGGCCCCGACGCCGCCGAGCGCGGCGCTCGCAAGATCGGGATGACCGCGGTGGGCGAGGGCGCCTACGTGGTCCGCGGCCTCAACAAGTAGCCGGCGGACGGCGCCGATGAGCGCCGCGTTCAGCTTCGCCCCCGCTTCCGAGCGCACCCTCGACGCCGGCGCCTACCTGCTCGGCGTGCTCGTGCTGGCGCTGATCGTCGCGCCGCTCGCCTACGCCGCATGGCGGGTGCGCGGGGCGCTGCTCGGCGGCTGGAGCGGGGCGCCGGCCCGGGTCGCCGAGGCCGTGCTCGGGCTTTCCGCGCTGGTCCTGCTCGCCGAGGCGCTCGGCACCTTCGCCGCCTTCGAGGCGTGGACGATGATCCTCGGCTCGATGGCGATCGCGGCGGCGGCGCACGCGTTCGCCGCTCGCCGCTCGCCGCTCGAGTCGGGCCCGTTGCCGGCGCCGGAGGCCTCGCGCGTCGCCGCCTGGCTCGCCGCCGGCGCGGTGGCGGTGGTCGTCGCCGCGTGGATGGTCCCGACGCTCGGGAGCCTCGCCGGAGGCATGGACCGGGCCGACTCCCTCTGGTACCACATGCCGCTCGCGACCCGGTTCGCGCACGGCGCCCACTTCGGGACGATCGACTACTTCGACCCGATCTTCTTCGCCTCGTTCTATCCGGCGAACTCCGAGGTGGTGCACGCGGTCCCGCTGCTGGCGTTCGACCGCGACATCCTCTCGCCGCTCCTCAATCTCGGCTGGCTCGGCCTCGGCCTCACCGCCGCCTACTCGATCGGCCGCCCGTACGGCCTCGGCCCGCAGTCGCTGATCGGCGGCGCGATCGCGCTCGGCGCCCAGAACCTGGTCGAGTTCCAGGCCGGCGAGGCGCTCAACGACATCGTCGGCGTCGCGCTGATCCTCTGCGCGGTTGCGGTCCTCGTGAACGCACGGGCAGCGCGGACAACGGGCGATGCGGAGGGTGCCGCCGATCACGACCGTGCGGCGCTGGCCGTCGCGGGGCTCGCCGCCGGCCTGGCGGCCGGTACGAAGCTGAGCTTCCTGGCCCCTGTCGTTGCCCTGTTCGTCGGGCTCGTCGTCATCGCCCCGCGCGGAGCGCGAGTGCGCGCCGCGGCGTGGTTCGCGCTCCCGGCCGTGCTCACCGGCGGCTACTGGTTCGTTCGCAACGCGATCGCGATCGGCAACCCGATCCCGTACACGTCGTTCGGGCCGCTCGGGCTGCCGATGCCCGAGCGGGCGCTCGAGCTGCGCCCCGGGTTCTCGGTCTTTCACTACGCGACCGACTTCGGCGTCTGGTCCGACTGGTTCTTCCCCGGGCTCGACGACTCGTTCGGCTTCCTCTGGCCGCTCGTCCTGATCGCCTTCCTCGGCGGTGGCGTCTACGCGCTGTGGCGCGGGCGCGAGCCGCTGCTGCGCGTGCTCGGCGCGGTCGTGCTGTTCACCGCGCTCGCCTACCTGGTCACCCCGCTGACCGCGGCCGGCGAGGAGGGCAGGCCGATCGCCTTCGTCTGGAACGTGCGCTACCTGGCGCCGGCGGCCGCGATCGGGCTCGCGATCCTGCCCTGCCTGCCCACGCTTCGGGCCAGCCACCGGTCGCGCCTGCTCACGCTCGGCGGGCTCTGCGTCCTCTTCGCGGCGACGGCGATCTCGCTCGTCCAGTGGCAGCAGGGACACGTCAAGGGGGCGGTCGCGGCCGGGGTCGCGGTGCTCGTCGCCTTCGCGCTGATCCAGTGGCTGCGCTCGCGCGGACGCTGGGGCGCCGGCGCGCCGCTCGCCTGGGCCGCCGGGATCGCCGCGGTGGTCGCGATCGGAGCGCTCGGGGCCGGATGGTGGGAGCAGCGCCACTACCTCGAGCGCCGCTACGAGAACCTGAGCCCGCAGCTGAAGCTCGCCGACGCGGCGCGCTGGGCGCGCGACCTGCGCGACGCCAAGGTCGCCGTCGCCGGGATCCGCGGCGTCTTCAACCAGTTCCCGTTCTACGGGACCGACCTCTCGAACGAGGTCCAGTGGCTGGGCACCGAGGGCCCGGACGGCGCCTACGAGCGGATCCCGACCTGTGCCGAGTGGCGCCAGGCGCTCGCCGACGGGGGCTACACCCACGTCGTCACCACCTACGACCCGTTCGACCCCGGCACGCTGACGGACACCAAGGAGGCGCTGTGGACGCGCACGGACCCGGGGGCGAAGCAGATCCTGCGCGATGGCCCGGTGAGCGTCTTCGAGCTCACCGCGCCGCCCGATCCGAGCGCCTGCGGCAACCTTCCGGATCTGAGCGCGGCCGAGCTCGACGGCGATTCCGTCAACGAGGACCCGACCGCCAACCAGCCCTAGCGGCCCTCGCCGATGCTCTCGATCTACGCCTGCACCCTCCTGATCTGCGCCGCCTCGCTCGCGGTCGGGCGCGCGATCCTGGTCGCGCTCGGCCGCCCGCGGCCGCCCTGGCTCTCCGGGGTGACCGGGTTCGCCGCGCTCGTGGTCGCCGCGCCGCTGCTGATCCGCCTGCCGGGAAGGGCGACGACCGCGGCGATCCTGATCGGCCTCGCGGTGATCGCCGCGGTCGCGGTCGCGCTGCGCGACCTGCGCCGTACCGGCGAGGCCCCCGGCTGGCAGGTCGCGGTCGGCGCGGTGGCGATCGTGCTCGCCGCGGCGACGCTTCCCTTTCTGATCTCAGATCGCGTCGGAGTCCTCGGCGAGGGCGTCTACACCAACGACCACGCGGCTCAGCTCTACTGGGCGGATTGGCTGCAGCACGGCTTCGGTCCCGAGCCGAGCGCGGTGCGCTTCGGCTATCCGATCGGCCCGCAGGCGGTCGCCGTGATCGCGGCGCAGGTGACCGGGGCGTCGCTGGTCAGCGCCTTCAACGGCCTGCTGCTGGCGATCCCGGTGCTCACGGCCCTGACCGCGCTCGCCGGGCTCGAGCGGATGCCGGCGGGCCGCCGGATCGCGATCGCGGCCCTGGCCGGCCTCCCGTACCTGGCCGCCTCGTTCCTGGCCCAGAGCGCCTTCAAGGAGACGGCGATGGCGCTGTTCGTGCTGGGCTTCGCCCTCGCCCTCGCCTCCCGCGGCGGCACCGAGGCCGATCCCGGGCCGCCACCGTGGCGGTCGATCGTCGGTATCGGCCTGCTGCTCGCCGCCGCCAGCGTCTTCACGTTCAGCGCCCCGGGCCTCGCCTGGTTCGTGATCGCGATGCCGCTGTGGCTGGTGCTCGAGGCGCTCGCCGGGCGCAGCCCGGTCGACTGGGCCGCGGTGCGCGACGGCCTGCTCGCCCACAAGGTCACCCTCGCGGTCGCGGTCCTGATCCTGATCGCCATCGCGGCGGTCGCGTTCACGCCCTCCCGGGAGTTCGCCTCGAAGATCGCCGACGTCCAGGCGTCGGCCGGGCGGTTGAGCTCGCCCGTCTTCCCCGGCGAGGCGCTCGGGATCTGGCCGGCCGGCGACTTCCGGATCGTCCGCGGGGAGGTCTCCGGGGCGCTCGTCGCCGTCGCGATCGGCGCGCTCGCGATCGCCTATGGAACCTGGACGTTGATCCGCACCCGCCAATCGGCGCTGCTCGCGATGCTGATCACCGGCGGGATCGTCTACCTCGGCACTCGCGCCTTCGCCGAGATCCACGTGCAGGCGAAGGCGCTCGCGGTGCTGGCGCCGCTGGTGCTCCTGATCAGCCTCCGAGCGCTCCTGCAACCGGCGAGCGGCGGACGGCGAGCAACGCTGGCCCGCTATGCCGCCGGCACCCTCGTCGCCATCCTCGCGACCCTCTCCACGCTGCTGGCGCTTCGCGACGCCCCGATCGGCTTCGACGATCGCCAGCTGGCGCTCGAGCGGCTTGCCGAGCGCGCCGAGGGCGAGCCGCTCGCCTTCCTCGGCGTCGACCGCTTCGCCGGCTACTACCTGCGCAAGACCCTCGCCCGCGCCCCGGCCGGCTACGTCCCCGAGGAGATCGACGCGCGCCCCGAGAAGACCTGGCAGCAGGGGCTGGCCGCCGACTTCGACTCGCTCGACTCCGGCCAGCTCGACAAGTTCAAGTACGCGATCACGACCACCGCCGGCTTCCAGTCGACGGCGCCGCCGAACTTCCGCCAGGTCGCGATCGACGGCGACTACGTGCTCTGGGAGCGTGACGGTGAGACGCCGCGCTCCAAGGTGCTCGACGAGGGCGGCGACCCGGGCGCCGTCTACGAGTGCCCGCCCGGTCGGCAGCGCCCCGGCGAGGCGGTGGTCCTGCCCGAGCCCGCGTTGGCCGACTACGGGGACTGGGACCAGCCGGCGCCGCCCGCGGCGCGGGTCGCCGGGCAGGAAAGCGGCTGGCAGGCGCCCGGCGAGGCAAGGATCGACCTGAGCCTTCCGAGGCCCGGGCGCTACGCCCTCTCGCTGCAATACCACTCGCAGGCCCCGCTCGAAGTCGTCTACGACGGCCGGACGGTCGCGGAGCTGCCCGCCTCGCTCGAGGGCATGTACCTCAGCGGCGCGGGCCGGGGCGCCTACTGGCCCGCAGGCCAGATCGACACCGGGGACAGCAGCAGCGCCGAGATCATCGTCCGCGCGCGCGAGGCCGGCGGCCTCGCAGACGCGCTCGGGGCCCGGCGGCTGGTCTGGCTCGGCAACCTCGCGGCCTCCCAGAACCCACCGCGCACGGTGGCGCTCTCGGCCGCGTGCGACCGCTACGTCGACCACTACGCGTACGAGAAGAACGGGGGCAACGGCTGATGCCGCACTTCGGCACCCCCGACGAGGCCCCCTCGCCGATCCTCGGTGGCGAGCTCGCCGAGCGCGCGCCGGAGACCGCGAAGCTGGTCTTCGTCGGCGGCACCGGCCGCAGCGGCACCCACGTGCTCTCGCAGCTGATCTCGCGCCACAACCGCTACGCGCTCGTGCCGGTCGAGGTCCGCTTCCACACCGACCCCGAGGGCTTCCCCGGGCTGCTCTCGGGCGAGGTGACGCCGCAGCAGTTCCTCAAGCGGATGCGCGGCTTCTGGTGGAAGGGCTTTCAGACCAACCGCTTCCGCGGCATGTACCGGTTCGTCGACCGCGAGCGCTACGACGCCGCCCTGGCCACGTTCGAGGCCGGCCACGCCGATGACCTGAGCGGCGCCTGCCGGCGCCTGTTCTACGACCTGCTCTGGTTCCGCGTCGAGGAGGAGGACCGCGCGATCGCGCTGGTCGAGCAGAGCACCGACACGGTCGCTCGCGCCGACACCCTGACCGCCGTCTTCCCGGAGGCGAAGTTCATCCACGTCGTGCGCGACGGCCGCGACGCTTCGGCGTCCCGCGTCGCGCAGACCCGGGGCCTGGTCCGCCCGCGAACCCGCGTGCAGGGGATCGAGTGGTGGGAGGAGCGGATCCGGGCGATCGAGCGGGGCGCCGACTCGATCCCGGCCGGCGGCCTGTTGACCGTCAGCCTCGACGAGCTCGTCCGCATGCAGCGCGCCCGCCTGGCGCTGCGGCCGCTGTTCCGCTTCTTGGGCGGGCCGCCGACCAAGCGCACCCGCCGCTACTTCTCGAACAAGATGACCACCGAGGGCGCCAACAAGGAACGCTGGCGCGAGGGGATCTCGGCGCGCAAGGCGGCCGAGCTCGAGCGCCTGTACCGCGAGTCGCTCGACCGGCTCGCCGCCGACGGCGCCCGCTGCGCGCCGCTGCTTCGCCACGCGCTCGAGCGCACCGACGATCATCTCGACCCGTTGATCTACGTCTACGATCGAGGGCCTGATGAGCGCCCCTGAACAGAGCCCGAGCGGGCCCGCCGACCTCGTCTTCGTCGGCGGCACCGGCCGCAGCGGCACCCACATCCTCAGCTACCTGCTCGATCGCCATTCGCGCTTTTACGGCGTCCCGATCGAGTGCCGCTTCCACTGCAACCCGAAGGGGCTCGCCGACGTCGTGCGCGGCCGCACCGAGCCCGAGGACTTCGTCCGCAAGCTGCGGGGCTACTGGTGGCACCGCGTCCGGGTCGGCGACCGCGCCTACGTGCGGGCCAAGTGGCGGGCGCTCGGCCGCGGCCACGACCGCGGCCTCCACCAGATCACGGCGCCCGACCGCTTCGAGGAGGCGGTCGGGCGGTTCGAGAGAACTCATGGCGAGGACCTGCTTCAGGCATCGCGGACGCTGTTCTACGACCTGCTGCAGCCGCTCGCGGACAGGGCCGGCAAGCCGATCCTGGTCGAGATGAGCTGCTTCACGATCGCCGCCGCCGACGGGCTCGCCGAGATCTTCCCCGAGGCCCGCTTCGTGCACTCGGTGCGCGACGGGCGCGACTCGGGGTCGTCGAAGGTCTCGCTGCGCCAGAAGCCCCACCACCCGACCGACGTCGCCTCCGGGATCGAGTTCTGGGCCGACCGGCTGCGCCTGGCCGAGGAGGGCGTGCGCGGCCTGAGCGCCGCCGACCGCGAGCGCCTCCGGGTGATCAGCCTCGACGAGCTGGTCGACTCCGACCGCGAGGGCGCCTACGCCGAGCTGCTCGGCTTCCTCGGCGTCGCCGACGAGCCGGCCATGCGCGAGTTCTTCGACGCCGAGATGAGCTCCGACGCCGCTCACCGCGAGCGCTGGCGGACCGGGCTCTCGGACGCGGAGCAGGCGTCGATCGTCGAGCTGTACGAGGCGACCCTGACGCGGCTCGAGGCCGAGGGCTACCACTGCGCGCCGGTCCTGCGCCGCTCGTACGAGCGCGCGCTGGCCGCATCCGGGCATTGACCGAGCCGCCCGTCCGCGGCGACCGCCCGCGGATCCTGTTCACGACCTCGAACGGGACGGGGCTCGGTCACCTGACCCGCTCGATGGCGATCGCGCGCCGGCTCGGCGACCGGGCCGAGCCGCTCTTTCTCACCCTGTCGGCGGCCGCCCCGGTGGTCGAGAGCATGGGCTTTCCGGTCGAGTACGTGGCCTCGTACGCGACCCCCGGCGCGGGCAACGACTACCGCTGGTCGCGCCGCCTGCGCGCGCGCCTGCGGGCGGTGATCAACGAGGCCGAGCCCGACCTGATCGTGTTCGACGGCACCCACCCGTACGAGGCGTTGCTCGGGGCGTTGCCGTCGGCCGGGACCGTCGTCTGGTGCCGGCGGCCGCTGTGGAGGCGCGGCGCGAGCCGGGTGCCTCTGAACCGCGCCGGGGCCTTCGACGCGGTGATCGAGCCGGGCGAGCTCGCCGAATCCGAGGACGTCGGCCCGACCGTCGCCCTCCGCGAGCGCGCCCACCGGGTCGGCCCGATCGTGCTCCTGGACCGCGAGGAGCTGCTCGACCGCGCCGCCGCCGCCGCCGAGCTCGGCCTCGACCCGGGGCGCCCGGCGGTCCTCGTCACGCTCGGCCAGGGGGCCGAGGTGCGCGAGGCGACGCGCCGGACGCTCGCCCGGTTGACCGCGGGCGGGGACGTCCAGGTTGCGGCGCTCTCATCGGCGCTCACCGCCGCCGACGAGGTCCCGGAGGGGGTGATCGACCTGCGCGCCACCTACCCCATGAGCCGCTACTTCGCGGCCTTCGACGGGGCGGTCGCCGCCGCCGGCTACAACGCCTACCACGAGCTGATCGAGCTCGGGGTGCCCAGCCTCTTCGTGCCGATGGCGCGCCGCACCGACGACCAGCCCGCTCGCGCGCGCTACGCCGACCGCGCCGGGATCGGCCTCGGCGTCGACGGTCCCACCGACCCGCGCCTCGAGGCGCAGCTCGACCGCCTCCTCGATCCGGGCGAACGCGCCGCGATCGCCACGACCCTGGCTCGCCCTGCCTCCCGCAACCGGAGCGAGGGACGCAGCCGCGTGGCTGACAGCCGGCGCCCCGGCCCACCCCGCCGACGGGTTGAAAACGCTAGAGGGGGCAACGGAATCAACCCGTCGGCGCGGGGGGAGGGAGTTTCGGCGGCGCTGGGGGAGCTTTTTCGGCAGCTTGCCGCAGACCGCTTATCGGCTCACGAGGCAGCAGCTCACCAAGCCGCGCGCGCGGGCGCTGGTGTTCGCGGTCGGGATCGAACCCGAGCGCGTGGCCGAGGCGGTGCGCGCGGCCGCGGCCGAGGCGGGGGAGCGGCCCGAGCGGACCCTGGTCGTCACCGACGCGCTCCGGGCGCTCGGTGAGCTGCGCGCGCTCGGGGTCGGGGTCGAGCACATCCCCGCCGCGTCGAGCCGCGAGGCGCAGCTCAGCGGGCTCGCCTACGACGACTTCGTGGCCGAGCGGATGGCGCTGATCCGCGCCGAGCGCCCGCGGCCGCGCAAGGTGGTCGCCGCGCGGGGTGGCCTGGCGGTGCCTTCGGTACCCTGAGGTCGCTCCTATGGAGGCCTCTACATCCGTAAAGCCGCTTGATCAAGCGGCGTCGGGCGCTGAAACACGCGCCGGCGCCCTTCCCAACCTGATCGTGATCGGGGCGCAGAAGTGCGGGACGAGCGTCCTGCACTACTACCTCAGCCTCCACCCGGAGGTCTCGATGTCGAAGCCCAAGGAGCTCAACTTCTTCATCGAGGAGCGCAACTGGCCGCGCGGGATCGACTGGTACAAGTCGCAGTTCGACGCCGACGCGCGGGTCCGCGGCGAGGCCTCGCCCAACTACACGGCCTTCCCACAGCACGAGGGCGTCCCCGAGCGGATGGCCTCGGTGGTGCCCGACGCGAAGCTGATCTACATGGTCCGCGACCCGCTCGAGCGGATCGCCGCCCACTGGGTCCACAACTACGCCAAGCGCCGCGAGAAGGGGACCCTGGCCGAGACCCTCGCGCACCCCAACACGTCGTACGTGACGCGCTCCAAGTACGCGATGCAGCTCGAGCGCTTCCTCGAGCACTACCCCAAGGAGCAGGTCCTCGTCTTCCAGCAGTCCGAGCTTCGCCACAGGCGGATGGAGACGCTGCGCCAGGTGTTCGACTTCGTCGGCGTCGACGCCTCGTTCGAGCATCCGCGCTTCGAGCAGGAGCGCCACCAGACCTCGGGCAAGACGCGGGCGACGCGGCTCGCCGTCCGGCTCGAGAAGCTGGGCCGCGGCCGCCGCGGCCGCCTCTTTCCCTCGAACTTCTGGCTCGTGCTCGACGACCGCCTCCCGCTGCGCCGGGCGATCAAGCGCCCCGACGTGCGCGCCTCGCTGCCCCCCGAGACTCTCGCGGAGCTGCGCGCCGACGCCGAGCGGCTGCGCGAGCTCACCGGCCGCGACTTCTCCAATTGGAAGATCTGGGACGCCTGATCCCCGCCGCTCGGGGTAGGGCATAGCGATGCCCAAGGACAAGCCCAACAAGCAACGTCACGACCACCCGGGGGGCTCCGGGGCGGTGCTCGGCGTCCGCGTGATGCGCAACTCCTCGGTACAGGCGGTCTCGCTGATCGTCGCCAACCTGATGCAGCTCGTTTCGATCCTCGTGGTCGCGGCCTTCCTCGGCCCGGCCGAGATGGCGCGCTTCGGCCTGCTCACCTTCCTCGCCGGGCTGGTCACCCAGGTCGCCTCGCTGCTGGTCAAGCCCGGCACCGTGCGCCGCACCTTCGGCGGCGGCGACGACGACGACGATGACGACGATGACGACGACGTCGTCTCGTCGTCGCCTCCGCACACGCTCGGCGCCGGGCTCGCCTGGGCGATCACGCTCGGCGTGGTCGCGGCGGCGCTGATCTACGTCTTCCGCCGCCCGGTCGCCGACGTCCTGCTCGGCGACCCCGAGGACGAGGGCCTGGTGGCGCTCGCCGGCCTGCTCTCCGGCGCCATGCTCGTCTTCAAGATCTGCGACATCACCCTCTGGCTCGAGCGACGCCCGGGGGCCTTCCTGATCGCCGACACGTCCAGGCCGTTGCTCGGGCTCGCGGTGCTGACCGCCTTCCTCGCCACCGGCTCCGGGGTCGAGGGGGCGATCCTCGGCACCCTGCTCGGGACCGCGGCCGCCGGGATCGTCGGGCTGATCCTGCTCAGCGGCAGCTTCGAGCCCAACTTCGACCTCGGCGAGATCAAGCAGATCATCCTCCGCGGCCGCTACCGGGCGCCGATCGTGATGTCGTTCTGGCTGATCCAGAACGCCGACATCTTCATCCTCTCGCGCTTCGTCAGCCACGACGAGCTCGGCGTCTACCACCTCGCCTCGCGCCTCGGCGTCGTCGTCTCGTTCCTGCCTCAGGGGTTCCGCATGGGGATGAGGCCGCTTCGAAAATCGGCGATGTGGGATGCCTTCCAGGAGCAGTACGGCAAACAGACCGCCGGCGGGCAGCTGCTCGCCTACTTCTGTCTGATCTGCATCCTCGCCGTCCTGGCGATGGTGCTCGCGGGCCAGGTGCTGGTCGACGCCGCGCCGCCGTCCTACGCCGACGCGGCCGGGCTGATCCCGTTCACGGCGCTCGCCTTCGTGATGCCGGCGCTGTACCGGACGATCAACCAGAACGTCGCGATCCCGAACAAGCGCCCGTTCTTCATCGGCGGCGTCGTCGCCGCGGCGCTCCTGTTCATCGGCGTCACCTGGCTGCTGGTCGGCGAGATCGGCGTCTACGCGGCGCCGGTCGGGATGATCGCGGGCTTCGGGATCCCGGCCCTGGTGCTCTTCATCCGCGGTCAGCGCGGCAAGAAGCCGCTCTTCTTCCCCTATCGCGAGGTGCTGACCGCGCTGGCGCTGGCCGCCGTGATCGCCGGCGGCGCGGCGCTCTTGCCCGAGATCAACCACTGGGTCGAGCTCGGGATCGCCGCGGCCCTCTGCCTGCTGTGGATCGTCCTGCTGGCGCCGCTGCACGCGATCCCGCCCGAGCACTGGAAGCCGATCGTCCACATGATCCGTTCCTTTCGCAGCGGCACCCCGGCCGACTTTCGCCCGCGCAAGGGCCTGCGGGCGCTCGACGAGGCGACCCGCGACGAGCTTCGTCGCGCGGTCGTCGGCCGGCTGCCGCGCGACCGCCTGCGCGCCGACGCCGGAGGAGAGGGGCCGATGCTGGTCGCGGCGCTGCGCCTGGTCGGCTCCGAGGGCGGGATCCCGGTCGAGCGGGCGACCGAGCACGACGAGCGCATGGGCGTGTTCCTGTTCGAGGACGCCTCGACCGCGGTCCGCAACGCGAGCATGCGCAAGCTGCTCGACGAGGGCGCCGACCCGAACGACCTGCGCTCGCTGGAGGACCTCGTCAACACGCTGGCGCGCTGCCCGGTGGAGGCGTGGGAGGACCGCCCGGTCAAGCACCGCGGCCACCGCGGCCGGCGTCGGCGCTCGGCGGCGGAGCTGCGCGAGCGCGCAGCGCGCAGCTAGCCCGCGGCCCTTCGGCGCACGGTCCTAGTCGTCGTCCGAGTCCGCGTCCGCGCCGTTGTCGGAGCGCCGGATCACGATGCGATCCGGCTCGACCGTGACCTCGACCTTGCGGTGGTCGGCCCAATGCTCGGCATACACCGGATCGTCGGCGATCGCGGGGTCGAGCCAGAGGCCGTACCCCTCCTCGCCGTGATCGAAGCTCGCCTGCATCCCGGTGCCGGCGCGCTTGGCGCGCCCGCCCCGGCGGCGGCGACGGCGACGGCGCGGCTTGCGCTCGTCGTCGTCATCGGCGTCATCCTCGTCGGAATCGCGCTCGTCGTCTTCGTCGGAGTCCTCGTCCTCGGCCTCGGCCTCGGCGGCGAGCTCCTCCTCGCGGGTCGCGGCCTCGATCTCGGCCTCGATCTCGTCGCGCAGGTCGACCTCATCGGTCTCCTCCTCGGCGTCGAGCTCGTGGCGGCGTCGAAATTCGCGCAGCTCCGAGGTCGAGACCTCGAGCTGGTGGGCGATCCAAGCATCGGTCCGGCCTTGGCGTACCCAGGCGCGGATCTGGTTCAGTTGTGAACGGAGTGGCTTAGCCATCGGCGGGCGATACTAGCCAACGGGGGCGCCTGACTCCGCGGCCCGTCAAACCGGCTACATTGGATCGGCACCGAAAAAACCCGTGGGTGAGGGTCACTGGGGGTGAGCCTCGGCCGCACCTCGAATGGAGGCGAGATGCTGGTCCTCACAAGAAAGACGAATCAGAGCATCATGATCGGGGACGACATCGAGGTCTCCGTGCTCGCCGTGTCCAAGGACAAGATTCGCCTCGGGATCACCGCCCCCCGCGAGGTTCCGGTGTTTCGCAAAGAGGTCTACCTCTCGATCAAGGGGGAGGGGCCCGAGGACGGCGGCGAGGTGTCCGAGGCGGTCGGCGACGCGCTCGACGAGCTCTCCAAGAGCAAGCCCGAGTAGCGAACGTCGCGATCGCGTGAGCGTTTCATGAGCGAACGCTTGTACGCGTTCTCGACGCCTGATACCGTCTGAACCGATGTCGGATCTGCGAATGCAACAGGGTCTCGACCAGTTCGAGGTCGCGTTCGAACAGGAGGCTGCGCTCGAGCGTCAGCGTCGCGCGCAACTCCGACAGCGCGCCGCGGCCCGCTCGCGGGCCCGCGAGATCCAGTCGACCGAGAAGCGCGGCACCGTCGGGTTCGGCTTCCTGCTCGTCGCGCTGACCCTCACCGTGGTCGTCGTGACCGTGGTGATGTTCGAGACGCTTTCCTGGCTGATGGCCTAGCGGCCGTCGGCCCCGGTCAGCACTCTCCCCACAGCCCGCGGCCGGCGGCCGAAGCCTCGCGCTCGAGCCGGTCGAAGAGGCCCGCGTAGCGCGTGTTCGGGGCGATCGTCAGCGTGGTCGCATAGCCGCGGCGGACCAGCTCGGCGTTGACGAACTCGTCGCCGAGGTGGACGTAGGCGAGCAGGCGCCCGTAGACGTCGCGGCGCTCGGCGTCGAAGTCGAGCCGCACCGTCTCGCCCTCGACCAGGTCCTCGTTGAAGTGGCTCGCGGCGAGCGCGTAGCACTCGACCGGCGTGTCGGGCTTCACCGACTCCGGCGTGTCGACGCCGATGTAGCGGACGTCCTCGGTGCGCCCGTCGACCCGGGCCTCGACCGTGTCGCCGTCGACGACGCGGGTCACCTTCGCCGTCACCGACTTGGCGGCCGGCTCATCGCCGCGCGCCGCCGTCATCGCCGCCACCGGAGGTCACGAGGACGACGATCAGCACGACCAGGACCGCGACCGACGCGAGGCTCGGCAGGCGCGACATCTTCGAAGGTCAAGCCCGGCGCGACCGGGCCCGCCCCGGCGCTACGGGATCCGGCGGACGCTGGCGAGCATGATCTCCTTGATCTGCTCGACGATCTCCATCGCCTCCGAGTGGCCGCGCTGCCAGACGTTGCGCCCGTAGATGACGCCCGAGCCGCCGGCTTCCATGATCTGCCGGGTCTGCTCGAGCAGCTTGTCGTCGTCGATCTTCGAGCCGCCCGAGAGCACCACGAGCGAGCGGCCGGCCGACGAGACGACCCCCTGCACCGCCTCCTCCTGGGAGATCTCGAGCTCGTTGTACGGGGCGGGGGAGTCCTTGGTCGCGTCCGGGCTCGGCAGGTTGAGCTTGACGACGTCGGCGCCCTGCTCCATCGCCATCCGGGCCGCGTAGTCGATCGCGTAGAAGCTGTTCTGACCGCCCTTGGCCTTGACCGCGGAGCCGCGCGGATAGGCCCAGACCACCAGCGGCATTCCGTAGCGGTCGCAGTCCTGGCGCACCTGGCGCAGCTGGTTGAGGTCGCGCTCCTGCGCCGGCGAGCCGACGTAGAGCGTGTAGCCGACCGCGTCGGCGCCGAGCCGAACCGCGTCCTCGACCGAGCCGTTGAGCGGCGAGAGCGCCTCGTCGGACGGCGGGATGTCGGTCTTGCCGTTGATCTTGAGCAGCAGCGGCACCTGGCCGGCGTAGTCGGGGTAGTACTTCTCGGCGAGCCCGATCTGGCAGGCGATCGCCGAGTAGCCCGCCTCGGCCGCGAGGTGGAACTGGTACTCGGGGTCCTTGGAAGCCGGGTTGGCGAAGAAGTCGCGCGGACCGTGCTCGATCCCCTGGTCGATCGGCAGCAGCAACAGGGTCCCGTGGCCGGGCCCGAACTCGAACAGCAGCCGGCGCAGGCGGGTGCGCTTACCGGGCGCGAGGGTGGCGAGGAGGGACTTCTGCTCGGTTGCGGCGCTGACTTCCATGACGTCCTTTTTCGAGTAGTTGGCGGAGCCTGAGTATAGGCTCGGAGCCTTGCTCGATCACGAATTCACGGGACCCGAGTTCACGGTCGGGATCGAGGAGGAGCTGATGATCCTCGACCCGGACGGGTGGGGCCTGGCGCAGGCGATCGAGTCGCTGCTCGCGGACGTCCCGGGCGAGCTCGAGGGCCAGGTGAAGCCGGAGCTGTTTCAGTCCGTGCTCGAGATCGCGACCAAGCCCTGCGACGGGATCGCCGAGGCCGGGCGCGAGCTGGTCGCGCTGCGCGAGGCGGTGATCGCGATCACCGAGCGCAAGGGCCTCGCGATCGGCGCGGCGGCGACGCATCCGTTCGCGCGCCCGGCCGACCAGCTGATCGTCGACCGCCCGCGCTACCACGAGCTCGTCGACGAGCTCGGGATCATCGCCCTCAACGAGCTCATCTTCGGCACCCACGTCCACGTCGGGATCGAGGGCGCCGACCGCGCGATCTACGTCGCCGACGGGATCCGCCGCTACCTGCCGCTGTTCCTGGCGCTCTCGGTCAACTCGCCGTTCTGGCAGGGAGAGCGCACCGGGCTGATGTCGTCGCGCGTGCCGATCTTCCGCTCCTTCCCGCGCGAGGGGATCCCGCCCCATTACGGCACCTGGGAGATCTTCTCCCACCGCTGCGAGATGATGATGCGGGCGGGTGCGATCGAGGACTACACGTTCATGTGGTGGGACGTGCGCCCGCACCCGAACCTCGGCACCGTCGAGACGAGGGTCTTCGACCAGCAGACGCGGGTCGAGAACACCGTCTCGCTCGCCGCGCTGGTCGTCAGCCTCGCGCATCGCCTCTGCGCGCTCTACGACGACGACGAGCCGCTGGTCGAGTACCCGAGCGAGCTGATCGACGACAACAAGATCCGCGCCGCCCGCCACGGCACCGACGGGCGGCTGATCGACTTCCGCGCCGGCAGGCAGGTCCCGGCGCCCGTGATGGCTCGCGAGCTGGTCGAGCTGCTCAGCGAGCACGCCGACGCGCTCGGGTGCCGGGCCGAGCTCGAGGCGGTCGAGGACCTGCTCGCCAACGGCACCGGCGCCCACCGCCAGCTCGCGATCGCCGACGCGAACGGCGAGGACCTGCGCGCCCTGACCGAGCAGATCGCGCTGGCCACCAAGCCCTAGCTGCGGTCGGCCATACTTGAGGGGATGGCCGGCCCCGAGCTCTCCGTCGTCTGCAAGAGCTGCGGCTCCGAGGTGAGCCCGTACGTGACCGAGTGCCCCTACTGCGGCACCCGTCTGCGCAAGCGCGCGCCCAAGCTCGAGCGGGTCGGGGACGAGGTCCGGGTCCGCGAGGGACGCGGCGACCGGCGCCGCCGCAAGGCCGCCGAGCGCCGCGGGCGCCTCGCCGACCGCGCGGGCCTGACCCAGGATCTGGCGCTGCGCCCGCTGGCGACGATCGCCGTGCTCGTAGCTTCGGTCGCGATGCTCGTGATCGAGGCGGCCTCCAACCTGACGGTGATCGACCTCGGCGCGATCGCCGGCCCGGTCGGCGACGAGTTCTGGCGGTACTTCGCCGCCCCGTTCGTCTACGACAACGTCGGCTACCTGTTCGCCTGCGGGCTCGCGATCGCGATCTTCCTGCCGGCGATCGAGCGCCGGACCGGCTCGGTCGCCGCGCTGCTCCTGGTGCTCGGCTGCGGGGCGCTCGGGATGCTCGCGGCGGCGGGCCTCGATTCGGCGCTCGGCGACGGCATCCTGATCGCCGCCGGCGGCAACGGGATCGCGCTCGGCGTGGTCTGCGCCTGGCTCGTGATCCGCGATGCCGAGCGCCGCGCCGACCCGACCGAGGAGTACGACCGGATCGCGGTCGTCGTCGTGCTCGCGGTGCTCCTCCTGTTGCCGGCGGTGGTCGACTATGCCTCGGTCTGGGCCGGGTTGATGGGGGCGCTCGTCGGGGCCGCCTGCGGGCTCGCGGCGGCGCTGGGACGGCGTTGAGGCGGAGTCCGACAGGACGAAGCCGAGTTGCGCCGCAGTTGAGGCGCCTGCTGTGAGCAAGTTCACCCCGCTGACCGACGAGCTGCACGACTACATGGTCGCCCACGGCTCGCGCCAGGACGAGGTCCTGCGGCGCGTCCAGGAGGAGACCGCCGCCATGGGCGAGATCTCGGTCATGCAGATCGCCCCCGACCAGGGTGCCTTCCTGACCCTGCTCGCGAAGCTGACCGGCGCTCGCGAGGCGATCGAGCTCGGCACCTTCACCGGCTACTCGGCGATCTGCATCGCGCGCGGGCTCGCGCCGGGCGGGCGCCTGCTCGCCTGCGAGCTCTCCGAGGAGTACGCCGCGATCGCCGCCGCCAACCTGGAGGCCGCGGGCGTGGCCGACCGGGTCGAGATCCGGATCGGCCCGGCGATCGAGACCGTCAGCGCGCTGCCCGAGCGCGAGCTGTTCGAGCTCGCCTTCATCGACGCCGACAAGGAGACCTACCCCGACTACTACGAGCTCGTCCTCGCGCGGACGCACCCGGGCGGCCTGATCGTGGTCGACAACGTCCTCGCCGCGGGCCGCGTGATCGACGAGAGCAACGACCAGCCGCAGGTCGAGGCGATCCGGGCCACCAACGACCTGATCGCCGCCGACGACCGCGTCGACACCGCGATGGTTGCGATCGCCGACGGGCTGATGCTCGCCCGCAAGCGATGAACCGTGAGCGGGCGCTGGCGCTGCAGAAGCGCGGGCTTCACGACTGGATCGCGGTGCTCGGCGCGAGCTCGGAGGGCGCGCGCACGCTGGAAGCGGACGGCGTCATCGCCGCGATCGTCCCGGCCTGCCCGCAGCGCTCGATCTGCAACTCGGTGAGCTACGAGAGCGCCGCGGCGCTCGGCGCCGCGCTCGAGCGGCTCGACGCCGCCTACGAGGACGCGGGGATCGCCGCCTGGACGGTCTGGGCCCCGGAGTTCGACCGCGAGGCCGTCGAGCTGCTCGAGTCGGCGGGCCACGTCCTCGATGGCTCGCCGATGGCGATGTCCGTCGAGCTCGACCGCTTCGCCGACGTGGAGGTCGGTGACCTCGACTGGGACACCGACGCGGACCCGCTCGATCTCGGCCGACTCAACGACCTCGCCTACGGCCTCACCGGGGACGAGTGCCTCGCGCCGTGCCTCAGCTCGCCGCCGATGTCGCAGCTGCGCCTCTACCAGGCCCGGGTCGAGGGCGCCCCCGCCTGCGTGCTCGGGACGATCGATCACGATCGCGACCTCGGCTTCTACTTCGTCGCCACGCACCCCGAGCGCCGCGGCGGCGGCCTCGCCAGCCGCCTGATCGCGGCCGCGGTCTCCGAGGCCCTCGACCGCGGGCTCGAGACGTCGTCGCTCCAGGGTTCCGCGATGGGCCAGTCGGTTTACCGCCGCCTCGGCTACGGCGACGACTTCACGCTCAACATGTACGAGCGGCGCCGATGAGCTACTCCGACGCCGAGCTCGAGGCCGCGGTCGAGGCCCTCGCCGAGCCCGGGCAGTTCGAGGAGGCCGAGGCGCTGATCGCCAGGGCGGCGCCGCAGCTGCAGCGGATCCTCGCCCAGGCGCTCGAGACGGGCGGGTGGTTCGCCGAGTCGCACGCGGGCGAGCTCGCCAAGGCGCTCGCGATCGAGGACCCGGCCGAGCGCGAGCGCGTCCTGCACGTGCTGGTCGCCGAGGAGGCGCGAGTCGGAATGATGGTTGGCGTCGCCGTCGGCTGGGCATTGGCGGAGGAACTGCGCAGCGACGAGGAGGACTGAGATGCGGATCGACTTCATCGGCCACGCGACCTTCGAGCTCGTCGAGGGCGACACCCGGGTCCTGATCGATCCGTTCCTGGCCCCGCACAACCCGGTCGCGGGCCCGAGCGCCGACGAGGTCGAGCCGACCCACATCCTGCTCACCCACGGCCACAGCGACCACGTCGCCGACGCCGTCGCGGTCGCGAAGCGCACCGGGGCGCCGTGCGTCGCGCTGACCGAGCTCGCCGGCTGGCTCTCGGAGCAGGGCGTCGAGAACACCCACAACCCGAACTTCGGCGGCACGGTCGAGTTCGAGTGGGGGAGCGTCAAGCTCGTGCCCGCCTGGCACACGAACACCACCCCGGACGGGACGGTGATCGGCAACCCGGCCGGGCTGATCGTCGAGATCGGCGCCAAGACCATCTACCACCTCGGCGACACCGCGCTGTTCGGCGACCTGAAGCTGATCGGCGAGCGCCACCGCCCCGACGTCGCCCTGGTCCCGATCGGCGGCCACTTCACCATGGACCGTCACGACGCCGCCCACGCCTGCCGCCTGATCGCCGCCCCGAAGGTGATCCCGTGCCACTACGACACGTTCCCACCGATCGCCGCCGATGCCGCCGCCTTCAAGGCGGAGGTCGAGGGGTCCACCCCGTCCGAGGTCGTCGTGCTGGCGCCCGGCGAGTCGCTCGAGCTCTAGCTCCGCGCACTCTCGGCACGCTTTAGCCACTAACCGGGGGTGATCCGCGCGGGTCGATCTGATCTGGTGGATGCCGATGGGCTCCTGCCATGAACTACGTAGCCGCTGTGCAGTTCGTGGCAGGGTCACGGTGGGCGACCCGCGGCCGGCGGTCCGCTAGCGAGCCGTGTTCGGGGACGACCAGCCCGTCACCGAAGTCCGGATCACGGAACTCGCCCAGGGCGCGTCGGCGGTGATCCGCCGCGTCGAGGATGGAGAGCGCGTCGTCGTCACGCGCCGCGGGCGGGCAACGGCGGTGATCGTCTCGGTCGAGACCGGGTTCGAGGTGATGCTCGAGGGCTCGGAGCGATTCGCGCTGCTGCGGCGCGAGGCTCGGGACGAGCTCGAGGCGGGCATCGCGGAGACGCTGGCGCGGTGGCGGGCATCGAGGCGTTCCTGAGCAGCGCCGCCGCGGCGGGGCTGGAGGCGGCCGGCTCGCGCCCCGGTGGGATGCTCGCGAACACTGTCGCCGCGTTCGCGGCCCGCGGTCCGGCGCCGGGTCTGTACCTGCTCGGTGCCGCGGGTTGCTGGGCGGCATGCGAAGTCGTCGGGCGTCAGGGTGGGCCGGTGCTGGTCGTGTACGCGGTGGGCGAACGCGCGGAGCTGGTCGAGCGACTGGTCGGAGTGGAGATCGCCACGGCGACCCGGGGGCTCGCGGTTCGCGCGGCGCTGCGGCGAAGCCCGCGACCCGCCGCGCCCAGGGTCTAGGCTTTCCGAGCCCTTGGAAGCCGGCACCCAGACTCTGAGCTCGATCGCCGCCCGCGAGGACTTCCTCGCGACCGGCGACCCGGCGCTCTCCGAGGGCGCGGACCACGGCCGCTTCAAGCTGCTCGACTACCAGGAGCTCTACGAGCTTTGGGAGCGCCAGCAGTGGGCGACCCAGGACCTCGATTTCAGCGAGGACAGGGTCGATTGGCATGAGCGCTTCTCGAAGGAGGAGCGGTTCACCCGCATGTACGGGCTCTCCGCGTTCTTCATCGGCGAGCAGCGGGTCACCGACGAGCTCGGGCCGATCATGCGGGCCGCCCCGACGGAGGAGATGCGGATCTTCCTCTCGACCCAGATCGCCGACGAGGCGCGACACGTCCAGTTCTTCAACCGCTTCTACGACGAGGTCGGCGTGCTCGAGGGCGCCGACGACCTCGCCGAGCGGTTGGAGCGGGTGCAGAGCAATCTCAACCCCGAGTTCGAGGAGCTCTTCGACCGGATGCTCAAGGATCGCGTCGACCGCCTCGCCGCCGAGCCGGAGGACACGGTCGCCCTGGTCGAGGCGGTGACGATCTACCACATGGTGATCGAGGGGGTCCTGGCACTCACCGGCCAGCACTTCATCATCGGCTACAACGAGGAGCAGGGGACGCTGCCCGGGTTCGTCGAGGGGTTCGGCAACGTCGCCCGCGACGAGCATCGCCACGTCGCCTTCGGCGCGCGCTTTCTCACCGAGATGGCCGCCGCCGACGAGCGCTACCGG
Source organism: uncultured Solirubrobacterales bacterium (assembly GCA_963781265.1). Taxonomy (GTDB): domain Bacteria; phylum Actinomycetota; class Thermoleophilia; order Solirubrobacterales; family 70-9; genus WHSW01. Next base: position 29,649 of record CAWAFH010000008.1, on the reverse strand, counting down.
AACGCGATCCAGCGCACTCTGGTCGAGTCGCTGCCGGTCGCCGAGGGCGTCTTGCGACCGCCGTTCGCGCCCGATGACGACGACGACTTCGAGCTGTTCGGCGTCTCGATGCGAGAGACCCAGGCGTTCGCGGCCCGGTGCCTGACGCGGCGCCTCAAGGTGATCGGCCTCGCCGGCTGACTCCCCGCTGCGGGGAACTACGTAGAGGTCTCCACCGATCGAATAGTCGTCTGCTCCTCCGATCGGCCTGCGCCGATTTCCAACCGGAATCGGACCGATTGATTGAAGAGAAGGCCCCGCCTTTGCTCGACACTGCAATACCCCCTAACCCCCCACGTCGGGGAGGTGGAGAGGGCCTCACATGGGAGAGATGGATGTCAACCAAACCGCATTCGCAGCAACTTCTGGGAAGGATTTCCTGAAGGCGATGCGCGAGGCCGGAACCGCTTCTTTCGGCGTTCCGGGCACTGGCCCCACCGGTGTCCGGTCCCGTTCCCGGGAGTCTCAGTCCGAGGTCACGGAGGGCCTCGGACTGGGGCACTGGGATCCCTCCGAGCCGCCCGTGGCGGCTCTTCTCTGAGCCGGCTTCGCGCGCAGCGATTGCTCGAGTTCGTCGGGGTGCGCCTGGCGCCCGCGCTGACCGCTGGAGCGATCGTGTACTCGCACACCCGACGGCCCGGTGACGCGCTTCTGGTCGTGCTCGCGGTGCTGCTCGCGGCGCGGCTGCTCGACCCCGGGCGCCGGCTCGCCCAGCTGCTCCCGGCGGCCGGCTTCGCGGCCCGCGCCCTGGTGCCGGTCGTCGGCCTCGCGATCGCGGCGCTGGTCGCCGCGGCGTTTCACCCGATCCCGGCGGCGGACCTGATTCCCGCCGCGCTCGGATCGCTGCTGGTGCTGGCGCTCGGCGCCTGGATCGCGACTCGGTTCGAGGCGCGAACGGAGATCCGGATCGGGGTCGCGGGCCCGCCGCAGATCGCCCGCACGCTGACCCGCGAGCTCGGGCTCGCGGCGATCCCCGGCTACCGGATCGTGGGCTGGATCGACGGTGGCGCGCCCGACAACGTCCCCGAGATGAGGCGGCTCGGCTCGTTCTCGCAGATCGCCTCGATCGTCGAGCGCGAGGGCATCGACCTGATCGTCAACATGGGCGGCGACCAGCTGGAGGTCGCGAAGGTCGTCGCCGAGGAATGCCTGGCCCTCGACGTGAGGCTCAGCACGGTGAGCCAATTGCAGGAGCACGTGCTCGGCGAGGTCTCCCTCGAGACGATCGACGCGAGCTTCTTCCAGTACCTGATGCACCCGAACTTCCGGGGCGGCTCGCTGCCGCTGAAGCGCGCGCTCGACGTGGTCGTCGCCGGGTGCGCGCTGGTGCTCGCGACCCCGCTGGTCGCCTTCGCCGCGATCGCGACGCGCATCTCGGGCCCGGGGCCGGTGCTGGTCCGCGAGACCCGGATCGGCGCGCTGGGGGCGCCGTTCGAGATGGTCAAGCTGCGGACCGCCGGGAGCTCGCTCGGCTCGCTGCTGCGTGCCACCCACGTCGACGAGGCGGCGCAGCTCTGGAACGTCCTGCGCGGCGAGATGTCGTTGGTCGGGCCGCGGCCGGAGCTGCCGGACCGGATCGGCGAGCTCGAGGCCCAGATCCCGCTTTATGACCGTCGCCTGCTGGTCGCCCCGGGGATCACGGGCTGGGCTCAGATCAGGCGCGCCGAGGCGATCGGGGAGGCGGATTCGGCCTGGAAGCTGAGCCACGACCTCTATTACCTCAAGCATCGCTCGGCGGCGCTCGACGCGATGATCCTCGTGCAGACCGTGGCCGTCCTGGTGCACGGCCTGAGGCCGTTCGGGCGGGCCGCGGACGAGACCCTCGCCCCCGCGAACTAGAATCGCGGCGCGCCCGTGACCTCTCGAGCAGACCGCGTGACGGTGCTAGTCGCCGACGATCATCCGATCTACCGGGAGGGGATCGTGCGCGCGATCAAGGATCGCCCCGACCTCGAGCTGCTCGCCGAGGCCGGCGACGGGCGCGAGGCGCTCGACCGGATCCGCGAGCTGAAGCCCCTGGTCGCGGTGCTCGACATCCGCATGCCCGGGCTCGACGGGACCCAGGTGCTCGCGGCCGCGCGCCGGGAGGGCCTCGAGACCGAGATCCTCTTCCTCTCGGCGTTCATGGAGCCCGAGCTCGCCTACAAGACGGTCGCCGCCGGCGCGAAGGGCTATCTCTCGAAGGAGTCCTCGCGCCAGGAGGTCTGCGAGGCGATCGTCTCGATCGCCCGCGGCGGGACCGCGTTCGCCGCCGAGGCGCAGGCCGGACTGGCCGCGCAGATCCAGGAGCGCGAGCGCAGCGGCGGGCCGCCGAAGCTGACCGAGCGCGAGCAGGAGGTGCTCGGGCTGGTCGCGCAGGGTCTGTCGGCCCCCGATATCGGCAGGCACATCCATCTCTCGACGACGACGGTGAAGAGCCACCTGCACTCCCTGTACGAGAAGCTCGGCGTCTCCGATCGCGCCGCCGCGGTCGCCGAGGCGATGCGCCGCGGGCTGCTGGACTAGGCCCGGTGGCCGACGGGCCCGCGGACGTCGCCGCCGAGAACGAGGCCCTGCGGGCCGAGATCCAGGCGCTCGAGACGGCGAACCGCGTCCTTCGCGGCGAGCTCGAGACCTGCCGCAAGCTCGTCGCCCAGGTGATGGACTCCGAGGCCCAGGGCCGGCGGCGAATCGCCCAGCTGATCCACGACGACTCGCTGCAGGCCCTGCTCGCCGCCAACCAGGAGCTGATCGAGGCCGCGCCCGGCCGCGCGCAGGTCGAGCGCGCCCACGAGGTCGTCGAGGCGACGATCGCCCGCCTGCGCGAGGCGATGATGGCCCTGCACCCGGTGACCCTCGAGCAGGGCGGCTTCGAGCAGGCGCTCGGGGCCGTGGCGCGCCAGGCGGGGCGCCAGGGCGGCTTCGAGGTCGCGGTCGAGCTCGACCCGGCGGCGCTCGGGGCCGAGGACGAGCTGATGCTGGCGGTCGCCCGGGAGCTGCTCACCAACGCCGCCCGCCACTCGGGCGCGACCGCCGTCTCGGTCTCCCTGCGCCGCGATGGCGACGTCGTCGAGCTCGAGGTCGTCGACGACGGCAGTGGGATCGTCCCGGGGCGCCGCGACGAGGCGCTCGCCCAGGGACACATCGGCCTCGCCTCGGTCAACGAGCGACTCCGCGCCGGCGGGGGAGAGTTCACGCTCGAGAGCCGGCCGGGCGAGACGCGGGCCGTCGCTCGGCTGCCGCTGGCCCGAGCGGGGTCGGCTTAGAGGCGCGGCGCTCTAGGGAGCGGGGATCGCGTCCGCAACCGGCGCGCCCGGGTCGGCCGGGGGGACCGGGGGATCGACGACAGGGGTCGGCGGATCGGCGGGCGGCGGCGGCTCGACCGGCGGCGGAGGCGTCGTCGTGACCGGCGGAGGCGTTGTCGTCGTGGTCGGGGTGGTGGTCACCTGCGTCGGCTGGACGTCGGTGATCAGGATCTCGCCCGCGCCGCCGCTGCCGCTGGCGCCGGTGCCGTCCTCGGAGCCGGAGCCGCCGGCGGCCGGGCCTGCGATCGCCTCGTCTTCAGGGCTGGTGTTCGGCTCGGCCGGTGCGTCCGCGGCCGGATCGGCCGGCGGCGCCGTGGTCGCCGGGTCCGTCGCCGTCGTCGCAGTCTTGGTCTCGACCTCGGCGGTGACCGGGGTCGCCTCGGTCGCCGGTGCGGCCGGGTGATAGGTCGCGCTGCCGGCCCCGTGCGCGGGGGGCGGCGAGTAGGCCTGCGCCGGCGCGTGCTTGGCCGTGGGCCGCTCGACCGGGCTGTCGGAGTAGATGTTGCGGACCTCGACCGCGCCCGCGGTCAGCAGCGCCGCCGTCGCCGCGGTCGCCGCCGCCTTGGCGCCGATCGCGCCGGCGATCCCGCCGCCGGCAGCCGCGCCACCGAACGCCGCGCCGCCACCGCCACCGCCGACCATCGCCGCGCCGCCGGCCGCCGCCGCGCCGCCAGCGACGCCCGCGCCGCCGGCCGCGGCGCCACCGGCGCCCGCGGCGGCGCCACCGGCTCCGGAGGCGACGGCACCGGTCGACCCCGCAACGCCGCTCCCGGCGGTTGAGCCGCTCGCGGCGCTGCCGGATCCACCCCATCCAAACTTCGCGATCAAGCCCTTCAGCATCAGCGCGAGCGGCCCGATCGGCGCCATCGCGGCGAGCGTCTTGGTGTTCGAGCGCAGCTGGCCGCGGAACTCGCCGCAGCCCTCGCACCGCTTGACGTGATGGCGGACCGGGCCGGAGGCCTTGCACAGCCCCTCGGCCGCCTCGGCGAGCTCGAGCCGGACCTCGCCGCAGGTCAGCTGGCGCGAATGGGTCGCCTCGGCGAGCGACATCCGCGCCCGCACCAGCAGCGACTTGACCGCCGGGATCGTGGTGTCCATGGTCTCGGCGATCTCCTCGTAGGAGAGCGCCTCGATCTCGCGCAGGAGCAGCGCCGTGCGCTGGGTCTCGGGAAGGTCTTGGACGTCGGCGACGAGCGCGCGGAAGTCCTCGCGCTTCTGGACCCGGTCGGCCGTCGTGACGCCGTTCTCGCCGACCATCACGTCCATCGAGTCCTGGCCCTCGGGGACCGGCCGGCGGAGGTGATTGAGGCAGCGGTTGCGGGCGATGCGGTACAGCCACGGCCGCACGTTGATGTGGCGGTCGTCGGCGAGCATCGCGGCGTGCGCCTTGACGAACACCTCCTGGAGCACGTCCTCGGCGTCCTCGGTCGACCGCAGCATGTGGCGACAGAAGGCGAGCAGGCGCGAGTGGTAGCGCTCGAAGAGGACCTCGAAGGCGTGATCGTGGCCGTCGCGGATCATCGCGACCAGGCGCTCGTCACCCTGCAGTTTGAGCAGCGGCGAGCGCCGGCCGAGAATGCCGGCCCGACTAGCGGCAGGTGTAAGGGTCGAGGCCTCCATGAACAGCGCGCGTACCCACCCCCTCGGAACACGGTAACAGGGGGCTAGTTGCGCTTCCAGTACATCTTCGCAGGCCCATATTCAGCGCAGATAAAGGCCGTTTAGGAACGCGATACCCGGGGCGGGACTCGAACCCGCAACGCCCTTGCGGGCCGCGACTTTTAAGGCCGCTGCCTATACCAATTTGGCCACCCGGGCACGGCGATCGTACTCGGGTGGATGCGGCCTTAACCGCGGATAGACTCGCGCCGTGCCCGACCGGGACGATGGGGAGGCCGAGGAGGAGCTGCGGCTCGCCGCGCACGAGCTTCGCAACACGCTGTTCGCGGTCGACATGCTGCTCGACCGCGCGCTCGAGCACGAGCAGCTCGGCACCGATCCCATGGACGACGTCCGCCGCGCTCGCGACGGCGTGCAGGAGTCGCTCGCGGTGATCAAGCGCCGGCTCGACCACTGATGGCCGCGAGCGCCGGCCACGCGCGGTTCGCAGTCTTCAACCACACCGTCAATCCGCTGGTCCGGGGTCTGCTGCGTTCGCCGCTTCACCCGCTCGTCAGCTCGAGCCTGCTGTTGATCACGGTCACCGGCCGGGCCAGCGGTCGCGAGTACACCTTTCCGGTGGGCTATCGGCGCGAAGGCGAGACGGTCCGGATCGTCGTCGGCTGGCCGGAGCGCAAGCGCTGGTGGCGAAACCTGACCGGGCCTGGCGCGCCGGTGCGCGTGCGCATCCGCGGCGTCGAGCGTCGCGGCCACGCCGTCGCGATCGGCGACGAGGAGGCGGGCGTGGAGGTTCGGATCGAGCTCGAACCGGCTTAGCGTTGCAGCGGCTCACCTAAGCGACGAGCCCGGCGACGACGTCGACGGCGTCGTCGGTGGAGAGCCCCTGGCGCCGGACCAGCGAGCGCCAGGTCTCGAACTCCAGCGCGTGGCCGATCGCTGCCCGCACCCGCCTGCGGCGTGCGCCGCGAAGCGCCCGTCCGTCCATCAGCATCTCGGCGATCGCGTCGGCGGCGTCGAGCCTCGCCTGCATCCGGATCGCGATCGCGGGAACGCGCGGCGCGTCCCGGATGAGCTTCTCGACCATGTCCTCGGTCCCGGCGTACCAGCCGTAGGTCTCGCGCAGCGCGACGCGCAGCCGCTCATCCGGGTCGGTGATCTCCATCCACGGGGTGGGATCGGGGGGTGGGTTCAGGGTGATCCAGTGGCTGCTGCACGCGTCGACCTGGGCGTCCACATCGGGGAAGTGGCGGTACACGGTCGCTCGCTGCACCCCCGCCTCCTCCGCGATCCCGCTCACCGTCGTCCGCGCCGGGCCGACGCGCTCGTGCAGGTGCATGATCGCCTCGGTGATCCGCTGCTTCGTCAGGGCCTCGGAGTCGGCGCGCTTTCGCTTCTTGTATTCGCGAGACATATCTGTTCAATCAATCTTGACAGATCGGGAGGCGGTGTGTTACGTTCGCTGAACACTACTGCTCAATGAAAGGAATCACGCCGATGTTCGACACCACTCAGCTCAAGCGCTTCGACCACACCCAGGGCCCGCGGATCGTCGGCCCGCAGGACGGCTACTCCGTGCAGCTCCCCGGGGTCGGGGTCCGGTTCATGGCATGGACCGAGGAGACCGGCGGCGGCTTCTCGCTGGTCGAGCACCCGATCGCGCCGCGCACGTTGTGCGCTCCGTGGCACATGCACACCCGCGAGGACGAGTACTCGTTCGTGCTCGAGGGGCGGATGGGGGCGCTGCTCGGCGACGACGTTGCCTACGCCGAGGTGGGCGACTTCGTCTTCAAGCCGCGCGACCAATGGCACACGTTCTGGAACGCCGGCGACGAGCCCTGCCGGATCCTCGAGATCATCGCCCCGGGCGGCTTCGAGCACATGTTCCGCGAGTTCGGCGAGCTGACGCGCGCCCCGGAGCCCGAGGACATGGCCGACTTCACGCGCCGCTACGGGATCCACTTCGACGACGAGGGGACGCAGCGGGTGCTGGAGCGGTTCGACCTCGTGATGCCGGGCGTGAACGCGGAGCTGCCTACAGCTGCGTGAAGACCGACTTGGTCTCCAGGTAGGCGTCGAGGTTGTGGTGGCCCTTCTCACGGCCGATCCCCGACGCCTTGAAGCCGCCGAAGGGCGCCGCCGGGTCACCGGCGCCCCAGGTGTTGATGTAGACCGAGCCGGCCTTCAGCAGCGCGGCCAGCTTGTGGGCCTGTGAGATGTCACGGGTCCACAGGCCGGCGGCCAGCCCGTACTCGGTGTCGTTGGCGCGCCGGGCGACCTCCTCGAGGTCTGAGAACGGCTGGGCGACGAGCACCGGGCCGAAGATCTCCTCGCGCGCGATCTTCATCTCGTCGGAGACGCCGGTGAACAGGGTCGGCTCGACGAAGTAGCCGTCGCCGCCGTTGGTGGGCTTCCCGCCCGCGACCGCCTCGGCGCCCTCCTCGATGCCGGAGTCGATGTAGCCGGTCACCCGGCCGAGCTGCTCCTCGGAGACCAGCGGCCCGAACTGCGAGTCCGGGTCGAGGCCGGGGCCGACCTTCGCCTGCGAGGCGAACTCGGCGAGCCGCGAGACGACCTCGTCGAACAGCTCCGCCTGAACCAGCAGGCGCGAGCCCGCGTTGCAGGCCTGGCCGGAGTTGAAGTAGATCGCCTGGTAGGAGCCCTTGACCGCGGCGTCGAGGTCGGCGTCGGGAAGGATGATGTTCGGGCTCTTGCCGCCCAGCTCGAGCGTGACCCGCTTCAGCGAGCGCCCGCACTTGGCGCCGATCTCGCGCCCGACCGAGGTCGAGCCGGTGAACGCGACCTTGTCGACTCCGGGGTGGTCGACGAGCGCGGCGCCGGTCTCGCCGTCGCCCGTGAGCACGTTGACGGTGCCCTCGGGGAAGCCGGCCTCGAGCGCCAGCTCGCCGAGCCGCAGGGCGGTCAGCGGCGTCTGCTCGGCCGGCTTCAGGATCAGCGAGCAGCCCGCGGCGAGCGCCGGGGAGATCTTCCAGACCGCCATCAGCAGCGGGAAGTTCCAGGGGACGATCTGCGCGCAGACGCCGACCGGCTCGCGCAGCGTGTAGCACGAACAGGTCGCGGCCCGAGGCCGGGATCGTCTCGCCCTCGATCTTGGTCGGCCAGCCGGCGTAGTAGCGCAGGTGCGCGACCGAGGCGGCGACATCGCCCTTCGCCCCGGCGAGCGGCTTGCCGTTGTCGAGCGACTCGAGCTCGGCGAGCTCGTCGCCGTTCGCCTTGATGAGCTCGGCGAGGTTGTAGATCAGCCCGGCGCGCTTCGAGGGCGAGACCTTGCGCAGCGGGCCCTCGAGCGCGCCGCGGGCCGCGGCGACGGCGGCGTCGACGTCCGCGTCCCCGGCCTGCGCGACCTCGCAGATCTCGTCGCCGGTGGCCGGATCGACGGTCGCGAACGTGCGCCCGTCGGCCGCCTGCGGTCGCTCACCGCCGATCAGCAGGCCGTGGGGGGAGCGGGCGATGAACTCGCGCGCGGCGTCGGATGAAAGCTGCTCGGCTGTGGCGGTAGGCATGCGGCTGATCGTAGTCAGCCGGCCTCCGGGGCGGAGGTGAGGCGGGTCGCCCGCTCAGCAGCCGGTCGCGGCGGCCGCGGCAGCGGCCTCCTGCTGCGCGGCGAGCGCGGCCTGGTACTCGGCGAGCTGCTGCCCGTAGGCGGCGCGCTCCTGCTCGTCCGGGATCCCGTCGGCGTCCTCGTCGGGGTTCTCCGGGTCGAGGTCCTCGGGCGGTTGCACGGGCGCGGTCGGCGCGGCCGGCACCGTCTCCGTGGAGGGCGTGCAGGTCGTGGTCGTCTCGGGCGCGGGCGTCGTGGTCTCGGACGGCGTCGCGGCCGAGGATCCCGCCTCGGTCGAGGCGGCCCCGTCGGGGTTGTTGAGCGTCGCCGAGTCCGGCGAGCTGCTGCCCGCCTCGGCCTCGACCGCGGCCTGATCGCCGCCCGAACCGGTGTCCTTGCCGTCCGCGGCACCGCTGCGCGAGTAGCCGGTGGCGATCACCTCGCCGCGGGCGTCGGGGTCGTCGGGCGACTCGGGCTCGCCGTAGGCGGTGATCTTGACGCTGTAGTTGCCGGCGCCCACGTAGGGGACCCAGATCGAGCCGCCGCCGGCGCCGAGCGAGCCGTAGTCGATCACCGAGCCGTCGGCGCGGGTGACCGTCGCCGAGTAGCTGGAGGCCCCGGAGACCTCGCTGAAGGAGACGTCGATCTTGCAGACGACCCCGTCCTCGAGGACGCCGCACGAGTCGAGCGAGGCCGAGACCGAGATCGACTGCGGGCCCGCCGTGGGCGAGAGGACCTCGTTCGTGATCGCGTACGCCGGCAGCGGCACCGCGAGCGCCAGCAGCGTCAGGATCAGGGTTCGGCGCCGGCGGGACATCAGCTCAGCCGTGCAGCTCCGGGGTGAACGACCCGGTGATCAGGTCGACGCCGTCCACGACCTCGGGGGAGGCATCGGGCTGGACGGTGGTGGCGAGGTAGTAGCGATACGGGCCGGCGACGCGGAGGGTGACCTCGTAGCTCGGCTGGCCGGCGGGCGCGTCGGCGGCGAGGCGGACGACGGTGCCCTCGGCGGTGGGCGCCGGGGTCCGCTCGATCACCTGGGCCGAGCCGGCGAGCGTCTTCAGCTGCTCGAGCGACTGCGAGACGAAGGTCGGGAAATCGAGCTTGGGGTCCTGGGTGATCCACAGGGTCGCGTCGGCGCCACCGGCGGTCGCGACCGCGGCGAAGGTCGCGCCGGCGGGCGGGTCGACTCGCTGCCAGCCGGCCGGCAGCGCGAGCGAGAACGAGGACTCGCTCACGAACTTGGTCCCCTTGGACGGCTTCGACGCCGACTTGTCGCCCTTGGCCTTGCCGTCGCCGCCGCCGTTCGCCGCCGCGGCGCCGGCCGCGGACGGCGCGGCGGGCAGCGCGCCCGGCGCCTGGTCGTCGCCGCCGCGCAGGATGAGCAGGACGGCGAGCACCGCGAGCCCGGCGACGACGATGCTGGCCAGCCTCCAGGCGCGGTTCTGCGGATCGAACGACGGCAGCGAGATCGACGGCTTCTTGAGCGCCGGCTTCTTGAGCGCCGGCTTGGACAGCTTCGGGGCCGACGGCTTTGCGAGCTTCGGCTTCGCCAGCTTCGGAACCGCCAGCTTGGGCACCGACAGCTTGGGCATCGTGAGCTTGGGCATCGAGACGTCCGTCGTCGCGACCCTGCGAACCGAGGCCATGCTCAGCTTCGAGCGCTCGCGCTTCGGCTTCGGCGCGGGCTTGGGCTTCCGGGCGCGGACGCGCTTCGGCTTCTTGGTCGGCTTCGGCTGCTTGGCGGGCTTCGGCTTCGGGTCGGCCTTCGCCGCGGGCTTCGGCCTCGCCGGCGTGCCGGTGCGCTGCCTCGGCTTCGGGCTTGGCGCGAGGAGCGGCGGGGCCTCGACCACGGGCGCCGCCTCGGCGATGCGGAGCTCGATCTCCTCGACGTGGCGGGCCGTGAACGCCGCGGCGCAGCCGGCGCAGTGGAAGCGGCGCACGGCGCGCGCCGGGACCGCGCCCGGGAGGCGCACGCGGGTGTCGGCGCCGCAGGCGTCGTGATGCGCGGCGACCACGCGCACCGACGCGGTCGACGGGGGCTCGGGAAAGCCACCGTTCAAGGCGTTTTCGGGCATCACGAGGCGGGCCACACGTACCTCATCGGGCACAGCAGGCACAACCTTGAGGCGTGCGGGGGGCCGGGCAGCCCCGCGCACGGGATCTCACACACCACGTCGCGCCCAGATGGAAAGATCTGGGCATGGCCGTGGGCGCGATGACCTTCTTCTACAGGCGGCTCGGAGCCCGCTACCCGCTTGCGTTCATGGCGGTCGAGCTGCAGACCGCGCTGCTGATCGTCGCCGGCACGCTCGCCCTGTTCACCTTCTACATCGAGGGCTCCACGCACGAGTACCTGAGCGTGCTCGGGATCGCCCTGGTGCTGACCGAGCTCGCGATCGTCGCCTCGCTGTGGCGGATCCGGGGCCAGATCGAGCCGATCCGCGAATGGATCGACGGCGATCGCAACGAGGGCGCGACCCAGGACGCCTGGTCGGCGGCGATCAACCTCCCCGTCCTGCTGTTGAGGCGCGACCTGCCCATCCCGGTGGCGATCTCGGTGCTGCCGATCTGCCTGATCTCGCTGGTCATCCTCGACCTGCCGGCGCTGGCGATCTTCCCGCTGCTCGCCGGGGCCGCGGTCGCGATGGGCTACTCGGCGATCCTCCATTACCTCGCGGTCGAGGCCGGGATGCGGCCGGTCCTGCTCGACGTCAACTCCAGCCTCTCGCCCCGCCAGCGCACGGACTTCTGGGCGGTCTCGCTGCGCACGCGGCTGATGGTCGCGCTGCCGCTGATCAACCTGATCACCGGCCTCGTGGTCGCGGCGCTCACCTCCGACGGTGGCGGCAGCGCCAGCCTCGGCGCCGACGTCCTGGTCGCGCTCGCGGTCGCGACGACGATCTCGCTCGAGCTCACGGTGCTGCTGTCGAAGTCGATCCTGCATCCCCTGCGCGACCTGTCGAGCGCGGTCGAGCGGGTCGGCGAGGGCGACTTCGAGGTCAGCGTCCCGGTCACCACAGGCGACGAGCTCGGCGAGCTCGCCGCGAGCTTCAACGAGATGGTCGCCGGGCTGGCCGAGCGCGAGCGGCTGCGCGAGGCGTTCGGCACCTACCTCGACAAGGAGGTCGCCGAGTACATCCTCTCCGAGGGGTTCACCGAGGAGGGCGTCGAGGTCGAGGTCACGGTGATGTTCTGCGACGTGCGCGACTTCACCGCGTTCGCGAACGAAGCGACCCCGGCGCAGGTGGTGGCGGCGCTCAACCGGTTGTTCGAGGTGATCGTCCCGATCATCGCCGAGCACGGGGGCCACGTCGACAAGTTCGAGGGCGACGGGCTGCTCGCCGTGTTCGGGGCGCCCGAGCCGTTCCCCGACCACGCGGACCGCGCCGTGCGCGCCGCCTGCGCGATCGACGCGGCGGTGAACGAGCGCGGCGAGGCCGGCGAGCTGCGCGTCGGGATCGGCGTCAACACCGGGCCCGTCGTCGCCGGCGCGATCGGCGGCGCCGGGCGCCTCAACTTCTCGGTGATCGGCGGCGCGGTCAACGTCGCCGCCCGGACCGAGGCACAGACGCGTGAGACCGACGACGGGATCCTCATCACGGCCGAGACCTGGCAGCGGCTCTCGCACCTGTTCGAGGCCGAGAGCCGCGGCCGCTTCGAGCTCAAGGGGGTGAGCGAGCCGGTCGCGCTCTACGCGCCGCGCCGCGCCGGCGAGCCGGAGCCCGAGCCGGTGGCGGGCGCGGACGGCGACGGTGAGCTGCCGCTGGCGGCGTTCGCGCGCCGGCTGCGCCGCGCCGCGAGGCCACGGGTCGGCCGGTGATCGTCCGCGCGCTCGCGCTGGCGAGCGTCGCCTGCCTGGTCGCGGCGGTGGCGCTGACCGTCTTCGGCGGCGCGAACACGCCGGTGATCGTGATCCTGATCCTCGCCTCGGCCGGGATCTCGACGCTGCTCGCGATCCGCGCCGGGTTCATCAAGGCGCGCGGGATCGTCGAGGACGCCCGCACGTTCGTCAGCGGCGACATCCAGCACGCCCGCCTGGTCGACGTCGGCGACCCGAAGGGGATCTTCAACCCGGCGTGCGAGGTGACGCTCGAGCTCGAGGGGGCCGACGGCGTCGCGCACTCCTTCAGCCGCGGGGTGCCGGTGCCGTTCCCGCTCGCGTGGAGCTACCGGCTCGGCAAGCGCTTCAACCTGCCGCTGCTGCGCACCGACCTGACCGAGCTGATGACCTTCGAGCTGAGGCGCGAGGGCATGGACGTGAGCGCGGGTCGCGCGGTTGCGCCCGAGCCGCGAACCTGAGATTGTTCCGCGCGTGAGGAGCAGGGAAGTGCGGGGCCTTGGCGTGCCGGCGTTGACCGCGCTCGTCGCTGCGCTCTCGCTGCTCTGGGTCGCCGGCGCCGATGCCGCGACGCTGAGCGTCCGCGGCAGCGTCGAGCAGGTCCAGGTGACCGGCGCCGACCCCGGGACGACGCTGAAGCTCTTCGACAAGCACGGCGACAAGGTCGCGACGAAGACGGCAGGCGAGCTCGGCGGCGTCGTCTTTCGCAAGGTCGAGCCGGGCGGCGGCTACCGGATCAGCGGCGGCGGGACGAAGGCAGCACCGGTCCGGGTGCTGACCAAGCGCTCGGCTCCGCCCGATCCCTCGATCTACAACCAGACCCTTCCGCCCGGCGGCTACGGCTACCTGACCACGCGCGACGGCACCCAGCTCGCCGTCAACGTCCACCTTCCGGGCCCCGCCTCCGCCGGCCCGTACCCGACCGTGGTCGAGTACTCCGGCTACGGCTACGCCAACCCCGACGGGGGCGAGAGCTCGATCGAGCCGATCGCGACCCTGCTCGGCTACGCGACGGTCGACGTCAACATGCGCGGCACCGGCTGCTCGGGCGGCGCCTTCGACTACTTCGAGACGCTCCAGAGCCTCGACGGCTACGACGCGATCGAGACCGTCGCCCGCCAGCCCTGGGCGCTCAACCACAGGGTCGGGATGCTCGGCGTCTCCTACGGAGGGATCAGCCAGCTCTTCGTCGCCCAGACGCGGCCGCCGAGCCTCGCCGGGATCACGCCGCTCTCGGTGATCGACAACACCCAGACCACGCTGTATCCCGGCGGCATCCTCAACACCGGCTTCGCGCTCGAGTGGGCGGTCGACCGCGTCCACGACGCCGAGCCCGCCTCCGCGACCGGCGGCCAGGCGTGGGCGCTGAAGCGGATCGAGGAGGGCGACGAGATCTGCAAGGCCAACCAGGACCTGCACCCCGAGGCGGTCAACCTGCTGGCGAAGATCGACCGCAACCAGTTCTACAAGCCGAAGGTCGCCGACCCGCTGGCGCCGATCACCTTCGTCAAGAAGATCGACGTGCCCGTGTTCATGGCCTGCCAGTGGACCGACGAGCAGACGGGCGGCCACTGCCCGACGCTCGCCTCGCGGTTCACGGGCACGGACAAGAAGTGGTTCACGTTCACCAACGGCGTCCACACGGACTCGCTCGACCCCGCCACCTTCAACCGCTGGTTCGACTTCCTCGAGCTCTACATAGCCGGTCGAAAACCAACCCTCTCGCCGGCGGTCCAGGCCACCGCGCCGGCGCTCTATCAGGCCGTCATGGGCGTCAGCGGGGTGACCCTCCCCGACGACCCGATCCAGCATGAACCCGACTACGCCTCGGCGCTCTCGGCCTACGAGAGCCTGCCCGAGGTCCGGATCCTGTTCGACAACGGCGCCGGCGGCCAGCCCGGCCAGCCCTATCCAGGCTTCGAGCGCAGCTACCCGCGCTTCCCGGTCCCGAAGACCAAGGCCCGCGCCTGGTATCTCGACCGCGACGGCGCGCTGAGCTCGAAGGCGCCAAAGGCCGGCGAGCAGGACTCGTTCAAGTTCGACCTCGCCGCCCGCCCGCCGACGGACTTCACCGGCAACACGGGCTCCGGCGACCTGTGGACCGAGACGCCGTCCTACCAGTGGAGCCAGAACCCGGCCGGCACGGCCGCCGCGTACGTCAGCGCCCCGCTGGGCTCCGACACCACGGTGCTCGGCGCCGGCGCGCTCACCGCCTGGATCAAGAGCAAGGCGCCCGACGCCGACCTCCAGGTGACCGTCACCGAGATCCGCCCGGACGGCAAGGAGACCTTCGTGCAGAGCGGCTGGGTGCGCGCCTCGGGCCGCAAGCTCGACCGCGAGAAGTCGACCAAGCTCGAGCCGGTGCTCAGCCTGCGCAAGAGCGACGCCGCGCCGATGCCGAAGAACCGCTTCGCCAAGGTCACCGTGCCGCTCTACTACCAGGGCCACGTGTACCGGGCCGGCTCGCAGCTGCGCGTGACGATCAGCGCCGCCGGCGGCGACCAGCCGATCTGGGCGTTCGGCGAGGCCGAGCCGACCTCCCCGACGAAGATCGCGGTCGCCCACTCGCCCGAGATGCCGTCGAAGCTGCTGCTCCCGGTGGTCGGCGGCGAGCCGGCGCCGACCGCGCTGCCGCCCTGCCCGGGTCTGCGCGGCGAGCCGTGTCGCGACTACGTCGCGTACGCGAACCAGAGCAAGCCGCTCAAGTAGTCGCCGGCGGGCGCGGGTCCCCGGTGGTGGTCCTTCCACGAACTGCGTAGTGGCTATGTAGTTCGTGGCAGGAGCCCAACGGGCTGCCCGGGCGCCCGCGCTCAGTCAGAGCAGCCTTGCGGCTGCTCGAACACGCGCCGCGCCGGCGCCGGCGGCCGCAGCTTGGTGGCGCCCTCGGGGCGCAGGCCGTCGAGCACGATCTGGACGTAGCGCTTCCAGAGGTCCTCGCGCAGGCCGGGGAAGGGAAGCTCGGCGGTCGACGAGCAGAGGCCGATCAGGATCCCGAGGTCCTGGCCGCTGAGGTCCTCGCGAACGGCGCCGGCGCGCTGGGCGCGGCGCACGAGCGCCGCTGCCAGGTCCAGGAACCGCTTGCGGCGCTCGTCGAAGTTGGCGTTCATCACGCACTCGTTCTTGGTCGCCTCGAGCACGCCGCGGTCGGCGACCGAGCGCTCGACCATCTCGAGCAGGAAGCGCTCGAGCCCGTGGCCGGGGTCGGGATCCTCGAGGCAGTCGGCGGCGATCGCGAGCGCCCCGTCCATCTGCGTCTCGACGAGCGCCTCGATCAGCACGTCCTTGGAGGGGAAGCGACGAAACAGCGTCGCCTCCCCGACCCCGGCGCGGTGCGCGATCTCGGCGGTGGAGGCCTCGAGTCCATGCTCGGCGAACACCTCGATCGCCGCGGCGATGATGCGCTCGCGGTTTCGCTGGGCGTCGGCGCGCATCCCGCGCGCGCTGGCCTCCGTGGTCGCCACGTCCTCGATTGTATGCACCGCGCCGGGTGTGTCAGGCAGCAACCGGCACCATCTCCGCCGCATCGCCCGAGTCGATCTTCTCGACGTCGCGGCGGCGCAACAGCGTCAGCGTCGCCACCGCCCCGGCCGCGACCAGCGCGGCCGCGATCAGGAACGCGACCTGGAACCCATCGACCAGCGCCGCGGTCTGCTGCGCCTGGGTCGGCGCGCCGCCGAACCCGGCCAGCGTGTTCGCGGTCGCCTGGTTGGCGAAGGTCGAGAGGACCGCGAGCCCGAGTGCACCGCCGATCTGCTGCGAGGTGTTGAACACCCCGGAGGCGAGGCCGGCGTCGGTCGCCGAGACGTTCGTTGTCGCGACCAGGGTCAGCGGGACGAACGTCAGCCCCATCCCGATCGCGATCGGCGCGAAGCCGGCGAGCAGCACCGGGTAGGTGCCGTCGACCGAGGTCGTCGCCGCGAGGATCGCCAGCCCGGTGGCCGCCAGGGTCGTGCCGGTTCCGAGCACCGCCTTGGTGCCGACTCGCCCGATCAGCTGCTGGGCGAGGACCGAGCCGATCACGATTCCGAAGCTGATCGGCAGGAACGCGACCCCGGTCTCGAGCGCCGAGTAGCCGAGCACCTTCTGCAGGTACAGGGTGCAGAAGAAGAACATCGCGAACATCCCGGAGATGACCAGCAGCATCACCCCGTTGGCGGTCGCCAGCGAGCGCAGCCGGAACAGGTCGAGGCGGACGAGCGGGGCGTGCGAGCGCCGCTCGATCCACACGAACGCCGCCAGCAGCGCCGCTGAGACCCCGATCAGGCCGAGGGTCGACGCCGAGCCCCAGCCCCAGTCGATCGACTTGACGATCGCGTAGACCAAGACCAGCAGGCCGGCGGTCACCGTGGTCGCCCCGGCGACGTCGAAGTGGCGGGGCATCCCCTCGGCGCGCGACTCCGGCACGTAGCGGAAGGCGGCGGCGATCACCGCGAGCCCGATCGGCACGTTGACGAAGAAGACCCACTCCCAGGAGAGGAACTCGGTCAGCACGCCGCCGAGCAGCAGGCCGGCAGCGGCGCCGCCGGCGGCGATCGCGCCCCAGACGGCGAGCGCCTTGGTGCGGTTCTCGCCCTCGGAGAAGGTGGTGGTGATGATCGAGAGCGCGGCGGGGGAGACGAGCGCGCCGCCGAAGCCCTGGAGCGCTCGGGCGCCGATCAACATCGTGTCCGAGGTCGCCAGCCCGTTGAGCAGCGAGGCCCCGGCGAAGATCCCCACCCCGGCGACGAACAGGCGCCGCCGGCCGATCAGGTCGGCCATCCGCCCGCCGAGCAGCAGGAAGCCGCCGAACATCAGCGTGTAGCCGTTGACGATCCACTGCAACGCGGAGTCGGAGATGTCGAGATCGGTCTGGATCGACGGCAGCGCGACATTGACCACGGTCGCGTCCAAGACGACCATGAACTGCGCAAAGCAGACGACGACGAGGGTTAGCCAGGGATTGTTGAAGTGAGAGGTGCTGCTCCGTTTCATGCGGGCGACCGTAGCAGAACCGGAGTAAGAACTCCGTTAATATGGAGTATCTGCTCCGGTTGTGTGATCAACCGCACAGTCGGAGGGTTGGGCAGCGCTGGGCCGGGTAGAAGAGTGGGCTCACCCAGGGAAAGGAAATGAGAGAGATGAGCGTTCGAGAACTACCCCGCACCGTCGCCACCGGCACGGTCAAGCTGATCCGCCTGCCGCTCGAGCTGGCCAACGGCGCCCGGGAGCTGATCGCCGACCGCCTCGGCGGCGACGAGAACGGCGAGCCGACCGACACGATGCCGACCACGGCGCCGCGGAAGCCGAAGCCCGCGAGCAGCCGAAGACGCGCAAGCCCGCTGCCGGCGAAGCCGAAAGCGCCTCGAAGGCCGCGAAGCCCAAGGCAGGGAAGCCGAAGCGCACGCCCGCGGCGAAGTCGCCGGCCTCGGAGAAGCCCGAGGTGGTCGCCGAGCAGACCGAGGGCCTCGAGGACGCGACCGACCGCGCGATCGCCGAGCGGCGCTCGCTGGGCTAGTGCGGTAGCGAGTAGTAGAGGCGCAGCGTCGCGCCGGAGTCGTCGTGGGCGAACTCGGCCTCGCCGGTGATCCCGGCGAGCTCGCCGGTCCCCGAGCCGGGGACGATGTAGCCGAACGAGATCGGGTCGGCGTCGCCGCCGCGGGCGGCGCCGTGCTGGATCACGAAGGTCCCGGAGCGGCCCTCGACCGCGGCCTCGACTCGCTCGAGCGCGACGTACGCCTCGCCCTCCTCACCGCGGCAGGTGAGCAGCTCGGCGACGCTCGAGCCCTCGACCGCGCCGCTGAACGTCTTGCGCACCGTCGCCCGTCCCCGCGGCGGCCCGTCGCCGGGGGCGTCGATCCGATCGCCCTCGTCCCAGCCGGCGATCTCGAACTCGGCCTCGATCTTGTGCATCGGCGAGCGGCGCTCAGGCGCCGTACAGGAAGCGCGCCCGCTGGAACTTGCCCCGCTTCTCGCGGTGGCAGTTGACCCGCCAGACCTCGTCGCCGATCTGCTTCTCGGAGCAGTTCCAGCCCTTGAAGCCATCGTCGTTGCCGCCCGCCTCGAACACGTAGTGGTCGGCGAGCTTGCGCGCGACGCGGCACGAGGTCTTGATCGTCTTCAGGTTGTACCAACCGGATCCGTTCACCTGGCCGTCCCCGCACTTGTTCGTGAACTTGCCCGCTGAGGCCGGCGCGGCGCCGGCGAGCGGGATCGCGATCGCGATCGCGAGGACGGGGAGGAGACGCTTCAGTCTGAGCATGGCTCGAACCTATCGCGACGGGTGGCGATCGTGAAATGCGGTGCGACACTGAGTCGATCACCACTCCCATCGACCCCGAGCTCGAGCGGACGATCGTGCGCATGTACGAGCGCTTCAACGCGCGCGACATCGACGCCGTGATCGACCTGATGAGCGCCGACGTGGACTGGCCCAACGTCCTCGAGGGCACCCGGATCAGCGGCCACGACGCGGTTCGCTCCTACTGGACCCGGCAGTTCGCCGAGTTCGACCCGCGGGTCGTCCCGGTCGGGTTCGAGCTGCTCGACGACGGCCGCGTCCGGGTCCTGGTCGACCAGTCGCTCTACGGCCTCGAGGGCGACCTGGTGGGTCAGGGGCGCGTCTTTCACGACTACGAGTTCCGCGACGGGCTGATCGCCCGCATGGATGTGACCGCCGCGGAGGGTGGCTAACCGGTCGGCGGTTCGGGGGTGCCGCCCTCGAGGTCGGCGACCAGCCGGTCGAGATCGAGCTCCTTGAGCTGGCCGGAGACGGCGTCGAGCTCGGCCTTGCAGAACTCGATCAGCCCCTTGGCCTCGGTGCACAGCGCCAGCGTCTCGCGCAGCTCGGCCTCTCCCGAGTCGAGCCGGGCGATGATCTGCTCGAGCCGCGCGACCGCGGTCTCGTAGCTCTCAGGTGTCGCGTTCGCTTCCATCGTCCGCGCCGGGTTCGACCCGGGCATCCACAGCATCGTCGGCGAAGCGGACGACCACCTCGCCGCGCCGGCGGGCCGCCGCGGCGGTCGGGATCGGCTCGCCGTCGCGATCGGTGACCAGCGCGTAGCCGCGCTCGAGCGTGCGCTGCGGGTCGTGCGCGGCGAGCGCCATCGTGAGCGCGTCGAGGCGCTTGCCGGCGGCCGCGCGCGCGGCCGGGAAGGCGGCGGCCTTGCGCTGGACGACGAGCGCGTGGACGCCGGCGAGCCGGCCGCGCTCGGCGTTGCGCCGGCTCGCCGAGGCGCGGATCTCGCGCAGCATCTGATGCAGGCGGGCGCGCTCGTGGCGCAGGGTCCGCGCCGGCGCCGCCGAGTGCTCGACGAGCCGCCGCGCCCGCGTCGCGACCGCGGCCGTCCCGGCGCGGCGGGTCAGGATCGAGGCCGAGCGCAGGCCCTCGCGAGCCCGGTTGACGTCGATCCCGACCAGCGCCTCGGCGGCGTGGGTCGGGGTCGAGCAGGAGACCGCGGCGACGTCGTCGATCAGGGTCCGGTCGACCTCGTGGCCGACCGCGCTGATCACCGGCAGGCGCAGCATGGCGACCGTGCGGCAGAGGTTCTCGTCGCAAAACGCCCACAGGTCGGTGAGCGAGCCGCCGCCGCGGCAGACGACCGCGATCTCGACCGCCGGCAGCTCGGCGAGCCCGCGCAGCGCGGCGCCGATCGCGCCGGCCGCGCGGCGGTCCTGGACCGGGGCGTCGGCCCAGACGATCGTCCCGCGCCAGCCGCGGCGCTCCAGCCCGGCGAGCAGGTCGGCGCAGGCGGCGCTGTTGCGGGCGGTGACGACGCCGATCGTCCGTGGCAACAGCGGCCGGGCCAGCTCGGCCTGGCGGCCGAGCAGGCCGTCGGCGTCGAGCTTGCGGCGCGAGCGGTCGAGCTGGGCGAGCAGGTCGCCGTCGCCCGCGAGGCGGATGTAGCTGGCGCGGAAGGTGAAGCTCGGCGAGGCGGTCTGGCTGCCCGGGTAATAGTCGGGGCCGCCGCCGAGGACCACCTGGGCGCCGTCGCGCAGCGCGCCCTCGGGCAGGCGCAGCCGGTCGAGCTCGTTGTTCCAGATCGCGCACGGGGCGGCGCCGTCGCCGTCGCGAAGCTCGAAGTAGGTGCTGGCGCGGGCGCGGCGCAGGTTGAACACCTCGCCGATGATCAGCACCCGCGGGCGCTTGCGGACGAAGTCGCGAAAGCCGTTCGCCCAGGCGCCGACCGTGAACGGGCCCGGGAGGTCCGGGTCCTTCGCGGCCGCGTCGAGGCCGAGGTCGAGCGGGGTTGGCTCGGGCATCGGTCAATGATCGCCGACGCCGCGGCGCCCGCGCCCCTGGACGTTTGTTGGACCCGCTCGCGCGTGGTCTTGCCGCTCCGAAGCGCGATGGCCGAATATACGGGCGTGGACGACCTCGCCCAGTACTCACCGCGCCGCCGCGAGCGCCCCGAGCCCGGCGCCACCGGTCCCTTCGTGAGCCCGCTGCGCTTCAAGCTCGCGCCGCCGATACCGCTCACGGGCCGCCGCCGCGAGCCGCACGCCTGGCGCCCGCGCCTCGGCTGAGCGCCTCCGCGCCGCCGTCCTTTCGGATCAAGCGCGCCTAGGCTAAGCGCGCTCGAGCACGACGACCGGGATCTCGCGGTCGGCGCGCTGCTGGTACTCGTCGTAGGCGGGCCACTCGGAGGTCATCGTCCGCCACATCTCGGGCTTCTCGTCGGCGGTCGCGACCCGGGCGCGGGCGGGGAACTTCTCGCCCTTGATCTGGACCTCGACCTCGGGGTCGTCGCCGAGGTTGAGCAACCAGGCGGGCGGGGGCCCGCCGCCGTTCGAGGCGACCACGGTGACGTCGTCGCCGGCCGGGGCGTAGATCAGCGGCGTCGTGCGCTGCTCGCCCGACTTGCGCCCGGTGGTGGTCAGCAGCAGCGTCTGGGTGCCCTGCCAATCGTGGCCCTCGGCGCCGTCGGTGGCCCGGTAGCGGTCAACGTGTTCTTTTCCAAACAGCATCAACGTCGAAAGTACCCGCGAGCCGCCGCTTCAATCGACCGCGGCGCGCACGAACTCGGCAGTCGCCTCACACACTTACCTCCGAGGCGGGGGCGGTCTCGGCGGCGCGGACCGGGGCGGGGATCAGGGCGGCCCCAGCGAGCACGAGACAGAAGGCGAGCATCCGTCCGATGATCTCCAGCGCTCCGCTGCCCACTGGATCCCGGAAGATGAGAATGCCGCCGACGATCGCGGTGAGGTTGGCCGCGATCGAGGTCAGGGCGATGACCTCGACCCCGGGGCCGATCTGCAGGCCGCGGGCTGAGGCGTAGAAGGCAACCACCGAGGCGATCAACGCCGTCACGGTCCAGGGGCTGATCAGCTCGAGCACGCCGCTCGCGATGTCGTCGGCCAGGAACTTGATTCCGATGTCGGAAACCCCGAAGAGCGCACCGGCGGCGGTTCCAAGGAGTAGGCCCTGCGCCGCCAGGGGGACGCGGTGGTGGGTCGCAAACACGGCGACCCCAACGCCGACGACGAGCACGCCGCACTCGATCGCGATCAAGGCCGCCACCGCATAGTGCGGCGGCTCGCCGTCCCCCGAACCCGTGGTCAGCCCGATGATCGCAAGGCCCACCGCCGTGACGATCACGCCAATCCACTGGCGCTTTCCGAGCCGGAAGCCGAAGAAGCGCTCCGCGAAGACGGCGAGAAAGACGATCCCGCCCGCGAGGACGGCCTGCACGATCGAAAGCGGCGCCAGGGCGAGCGCTCCGACGTGAAGCGCCCAGGCGCCGACCGCAACGGCCCAGCCAACCGCGAACCATTTCGAGCGGAAGAGGTCGGTTGCGCTTCGCAACGGGTGTTGGCCACGCACGGGCGGCGCCAGGACCGCCCCGCGCTGCTTCAGCAAGAAGGCGACGCTGGTCGCGACGGAGCACGCGAGGGCCAGGGCCAGTCCGACGATCACGCCGGCGACCGTTCGAGCAGCGACGACCTGGGCTCGAACACCGCTCATGTGAGAACCCTCGCACGGTGCGCTTCCATCAGGAGCGCGCCCAGACGGCTGCGGCCTGACGCGGGCGGTCCGGCGCCGCCGCGGTGAGCGGCGCCGGCCCGTCCGTCGCGTCTACTGGTTCGAGTTCCCGCCCGATCCCTGGCCGGACTGCGGTGCCTGTCCGGCGCCCGGGGGAGCCGGGACCGCCTGGCCGTAGGTGTCGCCGCCGGGCGCCTGGGGCATCGGGGGCGCGCCCTGCGGGACCGGCATCTGCTGGGCGCCACCCTCGGGGACGCCCGGCGCGAAGCCGCCCTGCGAGAACTGCATCCCCGGCGGGCCGTCGGGCCGGCCGCCGTCGTCGCCGAGGCTGAACGCGAGCGCGACGCTGAGGATGAGGATCAGCGCGGCGGTCACCGAGGCGCCGATGATCGCCCAGCGGCGCTCGATCACGACGGTTCTCGGTTGGACGGTGGTTGCGGGTTCGCTCATCGGTTGCTCCTTCGTTTGCCTGCTGTCCGGCGCAACCAAACTCGCCGGGGCTAAAGACGATCGCTGGTCAATCGAAGAAGCGGATAAGGGGACGCATGGTTCGACACTCATCGAACCTTTGTTGTACGATAGCCGTCGAACTTGAAGGTAGGACAAGCAGGAGGGCACCAGATGAGCACCCAGACCACACCCGCACCGATCCCCGTTCAGACCCCCGCACCGACCGTCCCCGAGCCGGCCCCGCAGCCGCTCGCGTTCAAGCGGATCGTCGTCTTCGACTCGCTGCGCGACGCGGTGGGCTGCGGCGCCGGCGCCTGATGCGGGCGCTGGTCCCCGACCGCGGCGCGCCCCGGGGGGCGAGCCTGCGCGAGGTCGCCGACCCGACCCCGGCGCCCGCCGAGGCGCTGGTCGAGGTGAGGGCGTTCTCGCTCAACCGCGGCGAGGTCAGCGCCCTGTCGGTGCGGCCCGAGGGCGAGGTGACCGGCTGGGACGTCGCCGGCGTCGTCCGCGAGCCCGCCGCCGACGGCTCCGGCCCGGCCGCCGGCGCCCGCGTGGTCGCCATCCTCGCCGACCCCGGCGCCTGGGCCGAGCTCGCCGCGGTGCCGACCTCCGGGCTCGCCGAGCTTCCAGACGAGGTGTCGTTCGCCGACGCCTCGACCCTGCCGGTGGCGGGATTGACCGCGCTGTGGACGCTGAGCTACGGCGGCAACCTCTACGGCAAGCGCGTGCTCGTCACCGGCGCCGCCGGCGGTGTCGGCCGGTTCGCGATCCAGATCGCGAGCCGCGCCGGCGCCCGAGTCACCGGGGTCGTCCGCGACGCGTCACGCGGCGAGGGGCTGGCCGAGCTGGGCGCAGCCGAGCTGATCACCTCGATCGAGCCCGGCGAGCCGCGCTGGGACGTGATCCTCGAGTCCGCCGGCGGCGCGTCGTTCGCCGCCGCGGCCCAGAGCCTCGCCGCGCGGGGCACGCTGATCTCGTTCGGCAACTCCTCGGCCGAGCCGGCGACGATCGACGTGCCGAGCTTCTACCGCCAGCACCTGGTCACGGTGCGCTCGTTCATGGTCTTCGTCGAGATGGCGCGCCGCGACACGTCCGGGGACCTGCGGCTGCTGGCCGACCGGATCGCCGCCGGCGAGCTCGACACAGGGGTCTCGCTCACCGTCAGCTGGACCGAGGCCGACGAGGCGCTCGCGGCGCTGGTCGAGCGCCGGGTCAGCGGCAAGGCCGTGCTGACCGTCGACTAAGCGGGCTTCGCGGTCATCGCCCAGATCGCGACCACGTAGGCGACCAGCATCACCGCGCACACGATGGCGGCGACCCGCACCCCGACCGTCGGCGGCGTGGCCGCCGGCGCGTCGTCGGCGGCGAGCGCGCGCCGTGACGCGACCCCGGCGGTGATCGTCGCGATCAGCAGCAGGAGCAGGCCGCCGTCGGCGACCCCGAAGCCGATCCCGATCCAGCTCGGGTCGCTCGGCGCGTCGCCCAGGTGCTCCTTCGAGTAGATCCACTCGGCGCCGCCGCGCATGACGATGTAGCCGGGGACCGCTGCGTAGAGCAGCGCCTTGAAGCCGGCGCGCAGCGACGCGGCGGACTCGCCGCGCCAGGCGGCGCCGAAGTAGACGAGCGCCAACACCAGGCCGCCGACGACCACCATCGCGCCGAGCACGTGACAGAACAGCGCGAGGTTCCAGTCGTCGGGGCGGACCGTCGCGAGCATCTCAGGCACCCGGCTTCCAGATCATGTCGGCGAGCAGCAACACGATCAGCGCGGTCCGGATCAGGTGCCAGCGCATCGCGACGCCACGGTCGATCGCGACCGGCCTCGTCGCTGCCGGGCCGGGCGCCGAACATCGCGGCGTGCGCGCGTCGCCCGGTCTCGGCCCCAGCGGCCCAGAGCACGATCGCGGCGATGATCCAGCCGTCCCAGATCTCATAACCGGCGACGTAGAGCGCCAGCCAGACGCCGAAGATCAGCGTCCCGGCGCCGCCGACTCCGTCCAGCACCTGCGCGGTGAGCACCGCCCGCGACGGCGTCGGCCCCCCGAGCGCGAAGCCCGAGTACATGACGACCATCGCGAGCCAAGAGAACGCCGCGAGGACGTGGACGAACAGCAGGAAGTCGTACACGGCGCCGGATTCTGCGATATCCGGCGGTCGGAATCGGTCTTTCTAGAGACCCTGCAAGCTTCGCCGCCGCAGGCGCGGGTCGGCGATCGCCGGTGGGGTCCAGCCGTTGTCGACCGGGTTGAGCGTCGTGCCGGGCGGGACGATCTCGTCGATGCGGTCGAGCACGTCCTGGCTCAGGCGGACCTCGGCGGCGGGGAGCTGGCTCTCGAGCTGCTCCATCGTGCGCGGGCCGATGATCGGCGCGGTCACCGCGGGGTGCTCGAGACAGAAGGCGAGCGACATCTCGATCATCGTCAGCCCGGCCTCTGCGGCGAGCTCGGCGAGCGCGTCGACGGCCTCGAGCTTCGCCTGGTTCTCGGGCTTCGACATGTCGTAGCGGTCGGGGACCATCACCGCGCGGCGCGACTTCGGCACCTCGGCGCCCTTTCGGTACTTGCCGGTCAGCCAGCCGCCGGCGAGCGGCGACCACGGCAGCACGCCCATCCCGAAGCGCTCGCAGGTGGGGAGGAGGTCGCGCTCGATCGCGCGCACGAGGATCGAGTACGGCGGCTGCTCGGTGACGAAGCGGTGGCGGTTTCGCTTCTCGGCGACCCACTGGGCCTCGACCACGGCCGAGGGCGGGAAGGTCGAGGAGCCGATGTAGCGGACCTTGCCCTGCGTGATCAGGTCGCTGAGCGCCGAGAGGGTGTCGTCGATGTCGGTATCGAGCTCGGGGCGGTGGATCTGGTAGAGGTCGATGTGGTCGGTGCGCAGCCGGCGCAGCGAGTTCTCGACCTCCTTGACGATCCAGCGGCGCGAGTTGCCGAAGTAGTTCGGGTCGTCGTCGTCCATCTTCCCGTGCACCTTCGTCGCGAGGAAGACGGAGTCGCGGCGGGTCGCGAGCGCCTTGCCGACGATCTCCTCCGACTCGCCGCGCGAGTAGACGTCCGCGGTGTCGATGAAGTTGATCCCGGCGTCGAGCGCCGCGTGGATGATCCGGATCGACTCCTCGTGGTCGGTCTCGCCCCAGGCCCCGAACATCATCGCCCCGAGACAGAGCGGGCTGACCTGGACACCGGTGTTCGCGAGCTGGCGTGTCTGCATCAGACGAACTTAGCCGTCGGCTCTCGCGAGCCCGCGGGCACGGGGAACGCGGCGCGTGGGAAACGAGAGCCGCAGCGCCCGGCGGCGGTTGCCGGCGAGCTGTCCGGCGACGGTCGGCGCCGCGTACCAGGTGCCGACGACAAACCGCATCAGCGGGCCGAAGCCGGGAGCGGCCGTCGCGCCGACGAAGTGAAGCCCCTCGATCGACGACTCATACCCCGGGCCCAGGCGCGGCGCTCCGCCGATCCGCTCGAGCCGGTCGAGAATCTGGTCTGAGAGGAACCCGTAGCGCTCGACGTCGACCCGATAGCCGGTGCAGAGCATGACCCGGTCGAACTCGCGCGCGGTGCCGTCGGCGAGCTCGACCGTCACCGCGTCGCCGTCGGACTCGGCGCCCACGACCTCGGTCGAGGTCTCGAGCCGCACGTCGCCGAAACGCGGGCGGATCCAGGCGGCGCCCGCGGGCACGAGGCACCGCGACATCACCCACGCCTGGCGCTCGGGCGAGAGTCGGCGAAAGACGTCCGGCGTCGCCGCCAGCCAGCCGGAGACCCTGCCGCCGACATCGGTGGGCGGGCGGATGGCGAGGTTCAGCCGGGTCTTGATCGTCTGCAGCTCGTCGTCGGCCAGCCACACGATGTCGTCGGCGCGCGCGGCGACAGTGACCGCGGCGCCGGCTTCGTCCAGCAGCGCCGCGCTCTCGAGCGCGCTCTGCCCGGCGCCGACGACCAGCACGCGCTTGCCAGCGAAGGAGCGCAGCGAGCCGTGGTCGAGCGAGTGCGAGACCAGCTCGGCCGGCAGGTCGCCGAGCGGCGGCGGGCGGTGGGCGAACGGGCCGATCCCCGTGGCGACGACCGCCGCGCCGGCGCTCAGCTCGTCGCCGTCGTCGAGGCGTAGGCGGAATCCGGCCGCGCTGCGCTCGAGTGCGGCCACCTTGCGGGGGTCGGATCGCTCGACGGCGTGCTCGAAAAACCAGCGCCCGTAGTCGATGAAGTCCTCGACCGGGATCGGGTCGACCGCCCGCCTGCCGGCGCTTCGCTCCCAAGCGTCGATGCTGAACTCGCGCTTGGGGTCGGCCAGATGCGACGACCGGCGGCGCGACCGCAGCTTCATGCCCTCGGGCATCGCCGTGCGCCACGACTCCATCGGCTCGCCCAGGACGACGTGGGGGACGCCCGAGCTGCGCAGGAACGCCGCGGTCGCCAGGCCGTAGGGCCCGGCGCCGATGATCGCTACAGGGAAGTCCACGGCGCGTCCGCCTTGCCCCGGCGCACCCGGTGCCACCGGTTGCGCGCGATCTCGAGCCCGCGCGCCACCAGCGGGGCCGGGTCGCGCCAGCCGAAGTAGGGGTGTGTGGTCCCGGCGCGGGGGGTCAGGATCGAGGCGAAGCGGCGCGGCGAGCCCTTGCGCAGGGCGTAGAGCGCGTGGCGCATGTCGGCGTCGCCCCAGCGATAGGTGTGCCCCGGGGCTGCGGACAGCAGCCGCGCCGGCCGGCCGTGCAGGCGGTCCGCCCAGATCGCCGCCAGCGGTACCCCGGCGCTGGACCCGAGCGCGAGCGACCCGTAGAGGCGCGGGTTGAAGTCGATCGCGCCGAACTCGCCCGGGCCACGCTCGATCAGCTCGAGCTCGAACAGCCCCTGCCAGCCGAGGTCATGTAACAGCGCGCCCACGCTCGCGACGAGCTCCGCCGGAGGCTCGGCGGTGATCGCGAGCGAGACCGGTCCCGCCGTCGCGGGCCAGGTGCGCTCGTAGCGGCTGAAGACCCAGGCCACGAGGGCGCCCTCGGCGACGACGCCCGCGAACGAGCAGATGCCGCCGAGCTCGCGGCGCTGGATCAGGCACGGGCTTCCGTACTTGTCGAACCGCTTGATGAGCTCGTCCTCGTCGGCGATCAGGATCGACGGGCGCTGAACGATGCCCTCGCCGGTCTCGAAGATCGTCCGCCGCGGCTTGAGCATCAGCGGGTAGCCGACGACCTGCGCCGCCTCCTTTGCCTGCTCGAGACGGTCGCAGACGATCGTGGTCGGGCAGGCGATCCCGGCGCGTTCGGCGTGCGCTGCGAGCGATGTCTTCAGCAGGCAGTCCTCGACCACCTCGGCGTCGGGCAGCCCGTGCCGGACCGCGGCCGGGAGCAGGTCGCGGTGGCGCGAGAGCGCCAGCAGGCCGGCATCGCTGCCCGTCATGACGGCGCCGAAGTCATGCGCCTTCGCGATCGTGCCGATCTCGGCCGCGTGGTCGCGGAGGCTGCGGCGCGGGTCGGTGACGCGGAAGCTCTGGGCGCAGCTCGACGACCAGTTGCCGGCGGCGAGCGAGCGATGGGCCGCGGCGCCGACCTGGTAGCCGCGCGCCGCCAGCGAGCGGGCGGCGGCGACGGCGGAGCGCTCCTGGCCGTCGGTCAGCAGGACGCGTCCGGGCACCGTCGTGGTAGCGCCAGTGCCCGATTGTTCATCCGTGCCGGCGGGCGTCGGAACCTCTACGAGAGCGGGCGGAACGTCGATCGGCCGATCTTACGGCGGCGTGGCCGGCTCGGTGTCGCGGGCCGCGGCGGTTCCGCGGAACCGCCGGGACGTCACACCGGTGGCACTTCGATGCGCGCCCCGTGTCCCGAACTGCGCGCGAGGCGTGCGTCCGTCGTGACAGCGGCGCGTCGAGCGCCTCGGCGAGCGCGACGTAGGCGGCGTCGTAGGCCGTGAGGTTGTGGCGCAAGCGCCCAGATTCGTCCGCGAAACGGCGCGTGAGCGTGTCGCTTCGCCCGCAGCGAGGCGAGCCCGACCAACGCCGCCTCGATCACGCTCCGCGCGAGCCCCCGCTGCCTCGAGACCCCGAAGGGCATTGAGGACCTCGAGGTCGAAGAGCTCGGGGACCTGAACCAAGCCGTCGTCGAGGATGCGGTTCTCAACCCACGCGCCCCGGTCGCCGCCTACTGCGAGCAGGTTGATCGTCGCGGAGGCGTCGATCACGATCACGGCAGCGGCCCGCGGTGCGCGCGAATGAAGGCCGCGGCGTCGAAGTCGATGTCGGCCTTCGGCTGCTCGCGAAGCCAGTCCATCAGCTCCGGGATCGTCGGCTGGGCCGACCGTGGCCTCGAGCTCGCGGAGGATGTAGTCGGAGAGGCTGAGCCCCTGCTCCGCGGCGCGGACCTTCAGCGTCCGGTGCAGGTCGTCGGGCACGTTTCGGACCTGGATCATCTTGGACATGTGCAGCACATTAAGCCATGTGGTGAGCATGTCAAGCCGCTTTCGGGCCGGTGGCCGGATCGCTGTCGGGCGGCGGCTCCCTGCGCCACGTCTCTGAGCCGCGACGCGGTTTGAACTCGCCGGCCTTCGTGCGCTCGACAAACTCGTCGAGCCACCAGAACTCGACCAGTTCGGCCACCGGCCAAGCACGGCGGTCGACTTCGATCCAGGCTTCGTTCTCGCCCGAAGCCGCCAGCTCGATCGCCTCGGCCAGCTGATCGATCAAAGCCACGGGGTAGTGGTGCAGCAGCTCCCAGCGGATGTGTTCGATCAGGAGCCGGCGATCCTCGAGCTCGCGCTCCTCGGCCTTCTGTTCCTCCGTCGGTTCCTTCGGCCACCACGTGTCCATGCCGCGACCGTACGCCGAGCCGACACGCGTATTGCGCGCAAGCTGAATCTAATTCGTGGAAGCGCTGTGCCGACTTCGCACCGGTCAGCCGGATGAGCTCAGC